>NZ_JANFQP010000001.1 GCF_024436175.1 Kaistella montana
AATGGACAGCAAGCCCATGCTAAGGCAAGCACTTTTCCTGCCCGCTTTTCCACATCCGACAACAACAGCAGTAAAATATCAAGAAAAAATTCTACTTTTGAAGTGTACTGAAAATGGGGAGCTTACACACACACTTGAACTTCTATTGTTTTTATATGTCAGGATAATTTCTCATTTTTGTAGAAATGAATCATATAACGCATTGAATATGAAATTTTTAGTTTCTTCCGGAGAACTCCAGAAAGCACTTGAAATCATCAGCGGGGCAGTAGCAGCATCTGCTGATGAATCGAAAAGGATGGCGCAAAAACTTGAAAAGGCTACCAACGGCTTTTTGCAGGATAACAGCCAGTATTTTATACCAACTGCCCAAATCGGTGGATATGCCGAGGATTTGAAGCAAAGAAGCAGTGATTACTGCGACGCAGTGGAGCAGTTCCTCGGTGTGGGGATGTGGAATTCCTTCTGGTTCTCAGGGGAAAAGAATACTCTAGAAACGATTTGGAAAGCAGCGCAGCATCAGATACAGGAAATTGTCGGTGATCTGCTAATGGAAGTGTTTGTAAGGAATGAAGTCAAAAATTTTGACAGCATCGTGAGCGCAATTCTTAAAAAACACCACTGGAAAGCCTTTGCTGGTTTCCATGCATTGTCGGTCACATCTCCTGAGTACCGTTTATCTGCGGTGAACATCCTTAATGCCCTTCTCAAAGGAATACAGGCACAATGGTCTGCATTTGAAAAACTGGAAGGCCAAAGGCCGTATCTCGACAGCCTCCTTTGTCTGCTGACGCACATGCTGAATGTGGTGGGAGATTTTTTAGAATCCTTTAAAGAAGCTACGGACGGGGTAAGCACCGCAGGAGAGCCAAAAGGGGAGGACACAGATGCAGCGCAAAACAGTGGAGAATATCCTGCCTGGATCTTCAGTTCACGGAAGGCGTTTGAAAAATTTTCTGCCATTCACAGAGACTTTTGCAGTTCCATCTCTGATATCGCATTCTTGTACCGAAAATTCTTTGAGGAGCGGTTAATCATTATTGGTATGAGCGGTTTCCAGGAATGGTACAACCATTGGACCGCACGCAAAAAAGAATATTGGAGCCAGTTTAAAACCATGAACCGACTGGCAGTGCCCAAACGTTTACAGCTGTACGAAATGACGCTGCAAAAATACCTCGATGCCGCCTGACCATACTGTTAATAAATATACAAAACACCGCTTTTGCGGTGTTTCCCTTTTGTTATGCCATAACCTACGGCATGGCCGGTGGCAACACTTAAAAAGGTAAAAGAACATTACTGATGAGTAGTCTCCAGGTATTTTTAGGGGTCGGATATGGAGGCGGGGCAAGGGATGAAGAAGAGATTTCGGTAAGGATGGTAGGTAGATAAAGGGTACATACTGAGTACATAGTAGCTATCTGGTGGCTGCAATACGGACAGAGGGGTGGTGCACACCTCGGTACGCTGCAGCCACCTCCCGGTCTGGTGGAAGAAGCAAGGCAGGGAAGTCCCGATTTAAGGAGGGTAATTAGTCCTGTTTGGGACGCTCAAAAGTCCTGTTTTGTCCTGAATCCTTTGCATCGATCGCCGGATCTTTGTTAAAAATTTGTAAACGATGAGAAAGATTGTTAAACCCGCAGATGTCGCACTCATTTTTGGAATCAGCCCAAGACAGGCTTCCCGGATTCTCGCCACGCTAAGAAAAACTTTGGGAAAAGAAAAACACCACTGTGTAACCGTTACCGAATTCGTAACACACTTTGGGCTCCCGAGGAACGAAATGGAAGATGTTATTTTTTATAATGACAATTGAGCCGGCGCAAATTGCACCACAGGAAGAAAAACCTTCTGAAAATTGCATATATTTGCAAAAGTGAAAAACGATATGATCAATGAAAATAAAACCGACCCCACTCCAAGACTGCTACATAATAGAACCCACAATTTTCGAAGACGAAAGAGGGTATTTCTATGAAAAATTCAATGAGCAAAAATTTGAAGAGCTTACCGGAATGAATGGCCATTTTGTGCAGGACAATATTTCCAAATCTTCTTATGGAGTTTTGCGAGGTATTCATTTGCAAAAAGGCGAACATGCACAGGCAAAATTGGTTTCTTGTCTCGAAGGGAAAGTTTTCGATGTTGCGGTAGATTTGCGAGAAGATTCCCCAACTTTCGGACAATGGTTCGGGGTGGAATTGACTCCGGAAAATAAATTGCAGCTCTATGTTCCTAGAGGTTTCGGTCATGGTTTTTCCGTATTGAGTGAAACTGCAATTTTTTCTTATAAATGCGATAATTTCTACCATAAAGAATCGGAAGGAAGTGTTATCTGGAACGATAAAGACCTCAATATCGACTGGAAATTACCAGCAGATAAGGTGCTTCTTTCTGAAAAAGACAGCCAATTGCCTACTTTCGCGGAGAAGAATTTTTGAGGAAAGGTTAGAAAGTTAAGAGGTTAAATAGTTAGAAAGCATATTTGTTTTAAGAAAATTAACTGAAAACCAATTTAGTGAGTAGCCAAACTCGACTAACCCTATTAGACCTAACCAAGCCGCCTAACTTAACCTACACAACCTTTTTTCCAAATATTGCACCAACCCTCTAACTACTTAACCTCTTAACTTTCTAACCTTCTAACCCCAAAAGAATGACCTCCCACAAAGACTTACAGGTTTATCAAGAATCTTTGCTGTTGGTGAAAGATGTTTATTCCTTAGTGGCTCTTTTTCCAAAGGATGAGCTTTTCGGATTAACTTCGCAAATGAAAAGATGTGCGATTTCAATCCCATCCAATATCGCAGAAGGCGGCGGAAGAAAGGGTGGTGCTGAATTTATGAGATTTTTGTATATTTCTTTGGGTTCTTTAAGCGAATTAGAAACTCAATTAGATATCGCCGTAATGCTTAATTTTTGTGAAAAAAGAGAAGATATAATCAAAAGAATATTCTACATTAAAAACATGCTGTCAAAACTTATCATAAGTCTAAACAAAACCAAATAAACATTATAACCTCTTAACCACTTAACCTTCTAACCCCTTAACCTTTTAACTTTTTTACCATAAAAAATGAAAAATATCATCATCACCGGAGGTGCCGGATTTATCGGTTCCCACGTCGTAAGAGAATTTGTTAAAAATAATACGGACAAGAAAATCATCAACCTTGATGCATTAACCTACGCCGGAAATCTTGAGAACCTAAAAGACATCGAAAACGAACCCAACTACGTTTTCGAAAAAGCAGATATTACCAAAGTAGACGAACTTCGTAAAGTATTTGAGAAACACCAACCCGATGCAGTTGTTCATTTAGCTGCAGAAAGCCACGTGGACCGAAGCATCACCGATCCTAATGCATTTATTAACACCAATGTTGTAGGAACTGCCAATTTATTGAATCTCTGTAAAGAATTCTGGACCTTAAATCCCGAACATTCCCACGGAAATTTCCCGGACGGACCACGCGGGAATTTGTTCTACCATGTTTCTACCGATGAGGTTTATGGGAGTTTAGGTGAAACAGGATTTTTCTTAGAAACTACCGCTTACGATCCACAATCGCCCTATTCTGCAAGTAAAGCCGCTTCCGATCACTTGGTTCGAGCTTATGGAAACACTTACGGAATGCCGTTTATGGTGTCCAATTGCTCCAATAACTACGGTCCCAATCACTTCCCGGAAAAGCTGATTCCGCTTTGTATTTCGAATATCATTAATGAAAAACCGCTTCCAATTTACGGTGACGGAAAATATACCAGAGACTGGCTTTTCGTTATCGACCATGCTAAAGCGATTCACCAATTGTTTTTTGAAGCAAAAACCGGGGAAACCTACAATATCGGAGGTTTCAACGAATGGCAAAACATCGATTTAGTAAAAGAACTCATCAAACAGATGGATGAAAAACTAGGAAAACCAGCGGGCTACTCCGAAAAACTGATTACCTATGTGAAAGACCGTCCAGGCCACGATAAGCGTTACGCCATTGATGCTACCAAAATCAATAAAGACTTGGGCTGGAAACCATCCGTAACTTTCGAACAAGGATTAAGCAAAACCATTGACTGGTTCCTCGAAAATAAAGAATGGCTGGAGAATGTGACGAGTGGTTCTTATCAGGATTATTATAATGAGCAATATGCAGAACGCAGCAAACAATAAGCATTTAATATTAGATTAAATCCGGCTTAAAGCATTTTGCCTATAGCCTAAAGCATAAAAAAATGAAAGGAATTATACTCGCCGGAGGATCCGGTACCCGACTTTATCCATTGACGATTGCGGTAAGTAAGCAGTTGATGCCGGTTTACGACAAGCCGATGATTTATTATCCGCTTTCCACATTGTTGCTTGCGGGGATTAAGGATATATTGATTATCACCACACCTCATGATCAGGAAGGATTCATTAAGCTTTTAGGCGATGGATCTGCGATTGGTTGTAATATTCAGTACAAAGTGCAGCCTTCACCGGATGGTTTAGCGCAGGCTTTTATTTTGGGAGAAGAATTTATCGGTAATGATTCTGTGGCACTCGTTTTGGGCGATAATATATTTTATGGCGCCGGATTGCCGAAATTATTGGAGAGTAAAACTAATGTTAAAGGCGGATGTGTCTTTGCGTATCAGGTTACCGATCCGGAAAGATATGGCGTTGTGGAATTTGATGAAAACTTAAAAGCTATCTCTATTGAGGAAAAACCAGCAGATCCGAAATCTAATTTTGCCGTTCCTGGTTTGTATTTTTATGATAATTCAGTGGTTGAAATTGCGAAAAACCTTAAACCATCTCCTCGCGGTGAACTTGAAATCACGGATGTGAATAAGATTTATCTTGAAAAAGGACAGTTGGAAGTAGGCGTGATGTCTCGCGGAACCGCTTGGCTGGACACCGGAACTTTCGATTCTTTACACGAAGCGTCTGAATTTGTGAAAGTTTTGGAGAAAAGACAAGGTTTCAAAATTTCTTGTATCGAAGAAATTGCATATATAAAAGGTTTCATCAATAAAGAGCAACTTTTGGAATCTGCGAAGAAATATGGTAAAAGCGGTTATGGCGATTATTTGAAAGGAATCGTATAAACCATTTTAAATGAAATATTTAGAAAGACTTTAAGCGCAACCTTAAAGTCTTTTTTTATTCCTAAATTTGCACCCTGAAATATTAATCTGTTTTTTCTATTAAAATATACATCCATGCGTACAAAATCCGTCGGCAAAAAGAAAATCAATATCGTCACTTTAGGCTGCTCCAAAAATGTTTATGACTCCGAAGTTCTGATGGGACAGTTGCAAGCCAACGGAAAAGAGGTTGTACACGAAGATCGCGGCGATATCGTGGTGATCAATACTTGCGGTTTCATCGATAATGCCAAAGAAGAATCCATCAACACGATTTTGGAATATGTAGAAGCCAAAAATCGTGGCGAAGTAGAGAAAGTTTTCGTTACCGGTTGCCTTTCTGAAAGGTATAAGCCGGATTTGGTCCGCGAAATTCCCGATGTAGACCAGTATTTCGGAACCAGAGATTTGCCGATTTTGCTCAAACATCTGGGTGCAGATTATAAACATGAGTTGGTGGGTGAAAGAATGACGACCACGCCAAAACACTACGCCTATTTGAAAATCGCGGAAGGTTGCGACCGGCCGTGTTCTTTCTGCGCAATCCCTTTGATGAGAGGTAAAAATATTTCCACCCCGATTGAAAATTTGGTGATTGAAGCAGAAAAATTGGCAAAAAAAGGAGTGAAAGAACTCATCCTTATTGCACAGGATTTAACGTATTACGGGCTTGATCTTTACAAAAAAAGAGCTTTAGGCGATTTGCTTTTGCGTTTGGTAAAAGTAGAAGGAATTGAGTGGATTCGTTTGCATTACGCGTTTCCAACAGGGTTTCCGGAGGATGTTTTAGAAATCATTAAAAACGAACCTAAAGTTTGTAACTATATTGATATTCCTTTGCAGCACATCAACTCCGATATTTTGAAGGCGATGAAACGAGGAACAACGCATGAAAAAACCAATGCTTTATTGGATAAATTCCGTGAGAAAGTTCCGGATATGGCGATTAGAACGACTTTAATTGTAGGCTTTCCGGGAGAAACGGAAGAGAAATTCCAGGAAATGAAAGAGTGGGTTCGAACTCAGCGTTTCGACCGACTTGGCTGTTTTACCTATTCTCACGAAGAAAATACGACTGCTTTTGTTTTGGAAGATGATGTTCCACAAGAAGTGAAGGAAGCCCGTGTAGAAGAGATTATGGAGTTACAATCGCAGATTTCATGGGAGAAAAATCAAGAGAAAATTGGGAAGACGTTCCGATGTATCTTTGATAGAAAAGAAGGAAATTACTTCGTGGGAAGAACCGAATTTGATTCTCCGGACGTTGATAATACCGTTTTGGTACCCGCAGAAAACACTTATTTATCGATCGGAGAATTTGCAGATATCAAGATTACTTCAGCTGAAGAGTTTGATTTGTACGGTGAACTCGTTTAAAATCAGAATTATAAAGAATAAAAAACCAGTGAATTTCATTGGTTTTTTTGTTTTCATGAGAATTGCACTTTAAATTTTTGTTAAAATTTAGATAAAAATACAACTTAGATACTTTGTCTGCTAAAAGTGGGAAGAGCAGAATCACCACCAATAAAAGGCTCAGAAGGATTTTGTTGCTCTTTTTATTGAATTATCACCCTTTTTGTTTTGTTAATGGTTTGATGATGTTTTAAAGAAGTTATCGCAGATTTTCAAAAAAGTACATATTTGTTAAAGTGTTGATTATTAATTGAATGAATGGTTAGGAAAACCGAAACTATGCAATGAATTGTTAATTACGTTAACTTTTGAACCTTGTTTTTAACACTTTTTAACAAATCTTCTCGATTCCCATAAATAGGGCAATTGGAAGAGTCTTTAACATAAAATTAAGAATTTATTAACAGAGTTTAACAGTTTGGTTGTGGTGAAAAATGATTTCGGGATAAATTTGCAGAGTCAAAACCAATTAAAATAATTCAAAATGATGAAAAGAGCGATTCTCGTAATCATAATGATGATTTCAACACTTGGTATTTATTCTTTCAACAAGTATAATGCCAATGATGCCAAAACAAGTTTTGCATCGTTCTACCACGATAAGTTTAATGGTAGAAAAACAGCAAGCGGAGAGATTTTCAGTAACAAGAAACTTACCGCAGCGCACAGAACGCTTCCTTTCGGTACCGTAATTGAGGTTACGAATCTGAGAACAGGGAAAAGTGTAGAAGTGAGAATCAACGACCGCGGTCCGTTCCACTCCTCCAGAGCGTTGGATTTATCCAAAGCAGCGTTCGATTCAATTGGAAATACCGCCAGAGGCACGATGCCAGTTGAATACGAAATTGTCGATTAAGATCCACTAAGGAAAACAAAAAAAGCCGTCCCAATTTTTGGGACGGCTTTTTATTTTAGACTTTTATTTCGCATCTAAATTAATTTCTGATACTGCGAGTTCTGTTAGATCTACATCACAGTTTTTTTCTTCGTTAAGCGTGGCCACAAGTAATTCCATTGCTTCCGGCTCGTCAAGATGTTTAGCATATGTAGCTAAGGTTCCGTAAGACGCAATTTCGTAGTGTTCTACCTTTTGCGCTGCAGCAATAATAGCGGCATCCCGAACCGCACCTGGTTCTGTTTCTTCTAAAATGCCTTCAGCCTCTTTCAGCAAACCGTCCATCGCATCACATTTTTCAGCTTTTGCTTTCTCGCCTAGCGCTTTAAACACATCCTCAAGCCTTGCAACATGGTTCTGGGTTTCTTCCAAATGTTTATTGATTGCTTGAGTAAGTTTTTTTGAAGTAGCGTTCTTAGCCATCTTTGGAAGGTTTTTTACCAATGCTTTTTCAGCCCAATAAATATCCTTTAAACCATCCATTAAGAATTCTCTTAAGTTTTCAGCAGCATCACTTGCAGGCTTTACTTTATTGGTTGCTTTGGTAGAAGTTTTTGCGGATTTAGCTTTGGAACTTGTGCTTTTTTTCGTACTTGCAGCTGTTTTCGTAGATGATGCTTTTGTAGAAGCAGCTTTTCCGGTAGTGGATTTTGCAGCGGAACTTTTAGCAGCCGTTGACTTGGAGGAGCCGGCTTTTGTCGTAGTCTTTGCCATAATGTTTAATTTTTTAATATTAATATGTTGTGAATTGGTTTTCTGGTTTTAACAAAATCTATACCAGTAAGATTGAGTCGGATGTACTGTTTTTTCAAGTTTGGGAGCTTTCTGTGCTTTTTATTAGAGTTGCTCTCGTAGTTAAACCTCTTTTCTTAGATTGGTTTTGAGATGTCCTTTAAATCTTTCTTTGTTTCCGAATTCAGTACATAGTCGACACAAAATATGTCCATTAAGATTTTAAAATTCTAATTCCACCAAAACAGGACAATGATCCGAATGAACAGCTTCTTTTAAAATAACCGCTCGAGAAAGCTTTTCTTTTAGGGTATAGGAAACAAAATTGTAGTCTAATCTCCAACCTTTGTTTCGCTCCCGAGAATTTTGTCGATAGCTCCACCAGGAATAATTATCGGGCTGATCATTAAAAAACCGGAAACTGTCGATCAGTTCACATTCGTTGATGAATTTCGTCATCCATTCTCTTTCCATCGGTAAGAATCCGGAAGTGTTTTTCAAACCTTCAGGATTATGAATGTCAATCGCTTGATGACAAATATTAAAATCGCCTGAAATGATGAGGTTTGGGATGGTTTTTCTTAATTCATTAATATACACCAAGAAGTCTTCGCAAAACTGCATTTTGAAGCCTAATCTTTCGATATTGGAAGCAGAAGGAACGTACACCGAAAAGACAGAGAAACCTTCGAAATCAGCTCTCATTACTCTTCCTTCGCTGTCGTAACGCTCGATGCCGCAACCATATTCTACATGAAGAGGTTCAATTTTAGAGGCGATTCCTACGCCGGAATACCCTTTTCGCTGCGCAGAATGCCAATAACTTTTGTAGCCGATTTTTTCTAAACTTTCGATATCGATTTGGTCGTTTCCGGCTTTGCTTTCTTGGATGCAAATAACGTCTGGATCAGCGATTTTCAGCCAGCCGAGGAAATCTTTGGTGAAAGCAGCACGAATTCCGTTCACGTTGTATGATATAATTCTCATTGAATCTTTTTAAATTTTTCCAAAATTACAAAAGCGATTTTGATTCGACCGAAATCTATCCCACAAAAAAGGCGGAAAAAACATTACGTTTCTTCCGCCCATTGGAACCCAAATTAAATAAACTATGAAAAAAACTATTTGGGCTCCATAATGCTGATCGGGATAATCACTTCTTCCAATGAAATTCCGCCGTGTTGGTAGGTTTCTTTGTAATAATTCACAAAGTGGTTGTAATTTTTCGGATATGCTAAAAAAGTATTGTTCTTGGCGAAAATATATTTTGAACTTAGATTTCCTTTTGGTAAAAATAGTTTTTCAGGGTTTGAAATCGCCCAAACATCACTGTTTTCGTAGGTTAAACTTCTTCCGGTTTTGTATCGTATGTTGGTTGAAGTTTCGCGGTCGCCGACCACTTTGCTTGGTTTTTTTACATAAATTGTCCCATGATCGGTAGTAATAACCAGTTTGAAACCATTATCAGCAGCTTGTTTGATGATTTTAAGCAGCGATGAATTTTCGAACCAGTTATACGTTAATGATCGGAAAGTTTTATCATCCCGAATCAATTGGTTGACGATGACGTTATCGGTTTTCGCGTGGGAAAGGATATCGATAAAGTTGTATACAATCACCAATAAATCGTTGTTTTTGTGTTGGTTGAAATCTTCCAATACCTTTTTCTCGAAATCTGCATTCAAAATTTTTAGGTATTTCATCGATTTTCCAGATAATCCGAGGCGTTTCATTTGATCTTCCAGGAAATCTCTTTCGTGCTCGTTTTTGTTGCCTTCTTCATTGTCATTAAACCAATATTGTGGAAATCTTTTCTCGATTTCTGAAGGTAAAAGTCCGGCGAAGAAAGAGTTTCTCGCATATTGAGTTGCCGTCGGAAGGATACTGAAATAGTAATCCTCCGAGGTTTTGTTGTAAAATTTGGTAAACAAAGGTTCGATGACTTTCCATTGATCGTAACGCAAATTATCGATCATGAGGAGCAGCACTTTATCGTTTTCCACCTCATTTTTCACTTTTTCTTTGAAAAGCGTGTGGCTCATCATTGGTTTTTCGTTGGTATGAAGCCAATCTTCATAGTTGTTTTCAATGAATTTAGAAAACTGAATGTTTGCTTCTTCTTTTTGAGATTGGAGCAGATCTGAAAATTCATTATCAAATACTTTATCGAATTTGATTTCCCAATTCAGGATTTTCTTGTAATATTCTGCCCAATCCTGATATGTTTTCAGGTAAGAAAGTTCCATCGAAAGGTTGCGGAATTCCTGCTGATATTCTTGAATGGTTTGCTGTTCCACCAAAGATTCTTCCTGAAGATTTTTCTTTAAAGACAATAAAACCTGGTTGGGATTTACCGGTTTCAGGATATAATCGGCGATTTGGGAACCGATGGCTTGTTCCATGATTCGTTCTTCTTCGTTTTTGGTCACCATCACGATTTTAATCGCTGAATCAATATTTTTAATCATCGGAATGGCTTCCAAACCGGAGATTCCGGGCATATTCTCGTCGAGTAAAGCTAATTGAAAGTTTTCTTTTTCGATCATTTCCAACGCTTCATTCACGTTGTTTACGGAGGTTACTTGGTAACCTTTGTTTTCTAAAAATACAATATGAGGTTTCAGTAAATCTACTTCATCATCAATCCATATCAATTTTGCCATACAATAAATTTAAATTTTAAAAGATGCAGTTTCCTTATACTTAACTGCTTTTCAGAAGTCCAAAAATACAACCAAAGATTGCCAATTTTGTTTTAAGTACAAGTTAAAGTTCCGTTAAATTTAAATCTCAAATGACCGAAAATTAATGGGTTTTACAATTTCTTTAAGCATAGAAATCCTTAAATTTGTACGCAATCATTCAATTTTCACTTCATGACCAACAAATTCAAAATCATCAACGATCCGGTACACGGTTTCATCAAAATTCCTCATGAAATCTTGTTCGATGTCATTGAGCATCGTTATTTTCAACGTTTGCGGCGTATTTCCCAAACCGGATTATTGAATCTTATCTTTCCTGGAGCTACCCACACGAGGTTTCATCATGCATTGGGTGCGATGCATTTGATGTTTACGGCTTTGGAAACTTTGAAATTGAAAGGAGTTGAGATTTCCAAAGAAGAAGAAAAATCGGCGATGTTGGCTATTTTGCTTCATGATGTTGGTCACGGCCCGTTTTCTCACGCGTTGGAAAATATGTTGATGGACGATTGGCATCACGAAAAACTGTCGCTATTGCTGATGAGTAAAATGAATGAAGAGTTTGGTGGTGCTTTATCCATGGCGATGGAAATGTTTCAGGGGAAATATCATCGGAAGTTTTTTAATCAACTGATTTCTTCCCAATTGGATGTGGATCGGTTGGATTATTTGAAACGCGACAGCTTCTACACCGGCGTTTCTGAAGGAAATGTAAACACGCAGCGAATTATTTCGATGATGAATGTTTCGGATGATGAATTGGTGATTGATGCGAAAGGAATTTACTCCATCGAAAATTATTTAACGGCGAGAATGTTCATGTATTGGCAGGTTTATTACCACAAAACTTCGGCTTTGGCGGAGCATCTTTTGGTGAAAATTTTGGATCGTGCGAAATTCTTAATTTCTGAAGGAAAAGATTTGCCCGCTTCTGAAAATTTGAAATATTTTTTAACCAGAAACCAGTTCGAAACCGCTTCGGATGAGGATATCCGAAGATTTACGGAGTTGGATGATAATGATGTGATTCAGGCGATGAAATTCTGGTCCAAGAATGAAGATTTCGTACTTTCTTACCTTTGTAAAAGCGTGATTCAAAGGAATTTTCTGAAAACTAAGATCTCTTCGAAGCCGTTTGATGCTGCGTTTATTAATGAAAAAATTGAAAAAACCAATGCTGTTTTTGGGATTGATAATGGAGATCAGCTTGTAGATCAAATCTCCCGAAGTCTTTTGCCTTATAATACCGAAAAGCAACCGATTTATTTATTATTGAAAAATGGTGAAAAAATCACGCTTGAAAATTCGGAAAACCAAATTCTTTCTTCTTACATCAACCAGCCAAATACGAAGTATATTCTGTCTTTTCCGAGAGAAATATTGTAAATTACTGTTGTGTAATAGGTTGACTTTTATCAAGATATCGTTTCAAAGCTATTCTTGATGAAACGATCAATTGAAAATTTTATTACAGTTTTTTCTATTTTTTCAAATCAAAATTTTCAAAAAAGTATTGCGTAATTCATAATTTCTTATCTTTGCAGGATATGGAATTTACAGCATCGCAGATTGCAGCTTTTATCAACGGGAAAATTATTGGCGACGAAAACACCACTATTACAGGGGTTTCGCCGATAGAAAGCGGTGAACATAATCACCTGTCTTTTATTGCCCAGGAAAGATTTGCAGATCATATCTACAACACAAAATGCTCCGTTCTCATTGTTTCAGAAAAATTATTAACCAAAGACTCTTATCCTGTTACCATTATCGCTGTAGAAGATGCTTATCTTTCTTTTCAGGTGCTAATGAATCTTTATATGGAGATGCAGGGCCGCAAAACCGGTATTGAACAAGGTGCGGTGTTCCACGAAACCTCTGTAGTAGGCGAGAATGTGTATGTAGGAGCTTTTACTTGTGTTTCTGAAAAAGTGAAAATAGGTGACGGAAGCCAGATTTATCCTCATGTTTATATCGGGAAAAATGTAAAAATCGGAAAGAATTGTATTTTGTACAGTGGCGTTCGGGTTTACGATTATTGCGTCATTGGTGACAATTGCGTGGTTCATTCCAATACCGTAATAGGTTCGGATGGATTTGGATTTCAGCCGACCAAGGATGGTTACCAGAAAATTCCGCAACTTGGGAATGTAGTTTTGGAAGATAACGTGGAAATTGGCTCCAATTGCAGTATCGATCGCGGAACCATCGGTTCTACGGTAATTGGCAAGGGAACCAAGATTGATAATTTGATCCAAATTGCCCACAACGTAAAAATTGGGGAGAATAATGTGATTGCAGCACAAGCAGGAATTGCAGGATCTACCGTGATTGGCGACTGGAACCAAATCGGTGGTCAGGTTGGAATTGTAGGACATATCAACATTGGAAATCAGGTAAAAATTCAGGCACAAAGTGGAGTGAATTCCAATACCAAAGATGGCGAAATTCTTTATGGTTCACCTGCGATCAATGCCGGCGAATACAGAAGGAATTATGTTCATTTCCGCAACTTTACCGAGATTGTAAAACGCATCAATAACTTAGAAAACAACTCAAAAGATAACCCTAATGAGTGATAAACAAAAAACTTTAAAAGAAGAAGTTTCTCTTTCAGGGATCGGACTTCATACCGGAAGAGAAGTTGTTCTTACTCTTAAACCTGCAAAAGAAAATACCGGATTTGTGTTCGTAAGAACCGATTTGGAAGGTCACCCGCAAGTGGAAGCTGATGTTAATTATGTCACTACTACCGAAAGAGGGACTACCCTAGAAAAACTTGGTGTAAGAATTCATACTTGTGAGCATGTTCTGGCAGCTTTAGTAGGTTGTGATATCGACAACGCTATTCTCGAAATGAACAGTGCTGAACCGCCCATTTTAGACGGATCGTCTAAATTTTTTGTGGAAGCTATCGAAAAGGCAGGAATCGTAGAGCAAAACTTTGACCGCGAATATCTCGTTGTGAAAGAAGTTCTCAATTATATCGATGCTGCTACAGGATCTGAAATCACGATTATCCCTTCCGATACTTACGAAGTGACTACCATGGTCGATTTTGGAACTAAGGTTTTGGGAACCCAAAATGCCACTTTAAAAGATATTTCTGAATTTAAAGAAGAAATTTCTTCTGCCCGTACTTTTAGTTTCCTTCATGAGTTGGAAATGCTATTGGATGCAGGCTTGATCAAAGGTGGAGATATATCGAATGCGATTGTGTATGTGGATAAAGAATTGACTGCGGATACTGCAGATAAACTTAAAAAAGCTTTCGGAAAAGACGATGTTTCGATTCGTCCGAATGGAATTTTAGATAATCTTACTTTAAATTATCCCAATGAAGCTGCACGTCATAAATTACTTGATGTGATTGGTGATTTGGCTTTGGTAGGAGTGAAAATTAAAGGAAAAGTGATCGCCAACAAACCGGGACATTTTGTAAATACTCAGTTTGCCAAGAAGCTTAACCGTCAATGGAAACTTCAGAAAAAGAAAAACGTTCCGGATATCGACATCAACAAAGAACCGGTATTTGATATTAACGGAATCATGAGATTGATGCCGCATCGTCCACCGTTTTTGTTGATTGATAAAATTTTGGAACTTTCAGATTCTCATGTCGTTGGATTGAAAAATGTGACGATGAACGAACCGTTTTTCGTAGGACATTTCCCAAAAGAGCCTGTAATGCCTGGAGTTTTGCAGGTAGAAGCTTTAGCACAAACCGGTGGAATTTTGGTTTTGGCGAGTGTGCCGGATCCGGAAAATTATTCTACCTATTTTATCAAAATCGATAAAGTAAAATTCAAGAAAAAAGTAGTTCCTGGCGATACCATGATATTTAAAATAGAACTCATCTCTCCGATTAGAAGAGGGATTGTTCATATGCAAGGTTATGGTTATGTAGGCGATAGTGTAGTAGTAGAAGCGGAACTGATGGCACAAGTTGCAAAAAATAAACCGGACTAAATGGTACATCAATTAGCTGCCGTAGATAAACGGGCAAAAATTAATAAAAACGTAATTGTAGAGCCTTTCACCACCATCGCAGGTGATGTGGAGATTGGTGAAGGAACTTGGATTGGTCCTAATGTGACCATCATGGACGGAGCTAGAATCGGCAAAAACTGCCGCATTTTCCCTGGAACTGTGATCTCTGCAATTCCCCAGGATTTGAAATTTGATGGTGAAGATACTCAGGTGATTATCGGCGACGGAACCACTATCCGCGAATCGGTTACTATCAATCGCGGTACGAAAGCTTTAGGTTATACCAAGATCGGAAACGATTGTCTGATTATGGCCACTTCGCACATCGCTCACGATTGCATCATCGGAAATGGCGTAATCATCGTCAATGGTTGTGGAATCGCTGGACATGTAGAAATCGGTGATTTTACCGTAATGGGAGGACTTTCCGCAGTGCACCAGTTCGGAAAAATTGGTAAACATGTGATGATTTCCGGAGGAACTTTGGTAAGAAAAGATATTCCACCTTACGTAAAAGTAGCGCGAGAACCTATGACTTATGCAGGAATTAATTCCGTAGGATTAAGAAGAAGAGGTTTTACGAATGAGAAAATATTTGAAATCCAGAAAATTTATAGGGCTATCTTCCAAATGAAAATGAATGTTTCCCAAGCTTCAAGTTACATTGAAAAAGAAATGCTTCCTACCGCCGAACGCGATGAAATTTTAGAGTTTATTAAAAATTCTCCGCGCGGTATTGTGAAAGGTTACGGAACCGGAAAAGAATAAAGAATCAAAATAATAAATATATTCAAACTAATTAAATGGCAACAAGCAACGATATCAAAAAAGGAATGTGTATCGAGTATAGCAACGATATCTTCAAAATTATTGAATTTCTTCACGTAAAACCAGGAAAAGGACCGGCTTTCGTTAGAACCAAAATGAAATCGGTGACTAATGGAAAAGTTCTTGATAATACTTTTTCTGCAGGACATAAAATTGACGAAGTAAAGGTGATTACCAGAAAATTCCAATATCTTTATGACGATGAAAACGGGTACCACTTTATGAATAACGACGATTTTTCTCAGTTGTATCTTGATAAAGAAATGATCGAAAACGCTCAATTTATGAAAGCGGGTGAAGAAGTAACTATTATCCTTAAAGATATTGACGAAACTCCACTTTCTGCTGAGATTCCACCAACAGTATATTTAGATGTAATCGAAGCAGATCCAGGTGTAAAAGGAAATACCGCAACCAATGCTTTGAAAAATGCGATCGTAGAAACCGGAGCGAGAGTGATGGTTCCTTTGTTCATCGAAGCTGGCGACAAAATTAAAGTCAATACCGAAGACGGAACTTACTTGGAAAGAGTAAAATAATTCCAATTTATTTATTGAAATTCAGGGGGATTGTTGAACCCAACTTTCCTCCATTATTTCGCATTTATCAGAAAAATGACTTTCAAAAAACCTCAGACCCTCCAATCCATCGCTGAAATTATCGGAGCCCAAATGATTGGCGACGCAAATTTTCCGGTTTTGGGAACCAACGAAATTCACATGGTCAAAAATGGAGAAATCGTTTTTGTAAACCATCCGAAATATTACGACAAAGCCCTGAATTCCGACGCTACGATTATTCTTATCGATAAAGAAGTCGCTTGTCCGGAAGGAAAAGCTTTGCTGATTTCAGAAGATCCTTTCAGAGATTTTAATAAAATCAACACTCATTTTACCCGAATTTATAATTTCACCGAGGAACTTCACGATTTGGAAGTGGGAGAGGGAACTTTCGTGCATCCAACTGCTGTGATCGGCAACGAAGTGAAGATTGGTAAAAATTGCCATATTTTCCCGAATGTAGTAATCGGCGACAGAACCGTAATTGGAGATAATGTGATTATCCAGAGCGGAACTGTTTTGGGCGGCGACGCATTTTATTACAGAAAACTGAACGGAAATTTCGATCGCTTGATTTCTGTGGGAAATGTCGTTATTGAAAACAATGTAGAAATCGGGAACAATTGTACCATCGACCGCGGCGTTACGGATTCTACCATCATTGGCGAAGGTTCTATTTTAGATAATTTAATACAAATCGGCCACGATACCATCATCGGAAAAAAAGTGCTTATTGCTTCTCTTGCTGCGATTGCAGGTTGTTGTGTCATCGAAGATGAGGTAACGGTTTGGGGACAAGTGGGAATGGCTTCTGGAAACCGTGTGGGAAAAGGAGCAGTTCTTTTAGGCAAAACCGGCGTCAATAAAGACTTGGAAGGCGGGAAAACCTATTTCGGACAGTTGGCGGAAGAATTTAGAGAATATTTAAGAAAAGAGGTGAAATTGAAAAATCTTTAGGATAAAAAAACTCAAGGAATTCTTTGCAGATAGGGCTGATTTATTTCCATTGATCGAGAAGATTAATTATAATAGATTGAATTAATATGATCTTTATGCTCTTCTAAAAAAAATATGATCAGTAAATTTTTACCATTTTTCTTTGAAAATGCCCCGATTTCCGGACTAGAATAATTAAATTTGTAGTGAATTAAATTATAAAGAACAAATTTAAAAAATATAAAATGTCAGTATTAGTAAACAAAGATTCTAAAGTAATCGTACAAGGATTTACCGGAAACGAAGGAACTTTCCATGCAAGTCAAATGATTGAATACGGAACCAACGTTGTAGGTGGGGTAACTCCAGGAAAAGGAGGAACTGAGCACTTAGGAAAACCGGTGTTCAATACCGTTGCAGAAACCGTAGAAAAAGCGGGTGCTAATGTATCTATCATTTTCGTTCCGCCGGCATTTGCTGCTGATGCGATTATGGAAGCTGCTGAAGCAGGTATCAAAGTAATCGTTTGTATTACTGAAGGTATTCCTGTAGAAGATATGGTAAAAGTAAAATCTTACATTGCTGACAGAGATTGCCGATTGATCGGGCCAAACTGCCCAGGAATCATCACTTCTGACGAAGCTAAAATCGGTATTATGCCAGGTTTTGTTTTCAAAAAAGGAAGAGTAGGAATCGTTTCAAAATCCGGAACTTTAACTTACGAAGCAGCTGATCAAGTAGTGAAAGCTGGTTACGGAGTTTCTACAGCAATCGGAATCGGTGGTGACCCAATCATCGGAACTACAACTAAAGAAGCTTTGGAATTGTTCATCAACGATTCAGAAACCGATGCTGTTGTAATGATCGGTGAAATCGGAGGTTCATTGGAAGCTGAGGCTGCAAGATGGTATAAAGAAAGCGGTTCTAAAAAACCGGTTGTTGGTTTCATCGCAGGACAAACTGCTCCTAAAGGAAGAACAATGGGTCACGCAGGTGCAATCGTAGGTGGTGCTGAAGATACTGCACAAGCGAAAATGGAAATCATGAGAGAAAACGGTATCAACGTGGTAGATTCACCAGCTGAAATTGGTTCTACAGTTGCTAAAGTTTTAGGATAAGATTGATATAACTTTAATATTAAAACGTTCCGTAATATTTGCGGAACGTTTTTTTATAATTTGTTAATAAATAACAGAGAAATAATAATTTGAGTAGGACTTTGCCCTATTTTCCAGTAATTTTCATTTAATAAATAAAAAAATCCCATCAAATTTTATTGATGGGATTTTTATTTTGTTTAAAATTGAATTCAATCTAGCTTCTAATCCATTTCCAAAGTTCTTTTGCTGTGGCTTTATTTCCGTACATTAAAATTCCTACTCGATAGATTTTTGCTGCCACGAAAATCATTAACAAAGTTGAAATAATCAGCAATGCCATTGAAAGTGCAATTTGCCAAGCCGGAACACCAAACGGAATTCTCGCAATCATCGCAACAGGCGATGTAAACGGAATGATTGAAAGCCAAAAACCAAGCGGACCTTCCGGATTGTTCATAATTGTGAAACTTCCGTACATTCCCAACATCAGCGGAATAATTGCAAAAAGAGTGAATTGTTGCGTTTCAGTTTCGTTGTCTACAGCTGATCCAATTGCTGCGTACATTGAGCTGTAGAAAATATATCCCATCAAGAAAAATACAATGAATACGAAGATGATCAACGGGAAATTCATATCTAAAAGGATGTGTGAAACCTGTGTAGCAGTTTCTGCGATGTCGAATTTCTGCATCATTTCTGCAGATTGTTCACCGCCAGGAATTTGTTTTTGCATTGCTTGAAAGCCCGTGTTCAGGAAGATTGCTCCCATAACCGACATCGTAATCCAAATTACAAATTGAGTGAGCGCTACCAAAGTTACGCCCAATATTTTCCCCATCATCAACTCAAAAGGCTTCACCGAAGAGATGATAATTTCGACCACACGGTTGTTTTTTTCTTCCAAAACGCTTCGCATTACGCGAACGCCGTAGATGATGATAAACATGAAAACAGCATACATCAAAATCATACTGAGACCAGATTTTACACCGAAATCAAGGTCAGAATCAGCTTTGTTATTGTCCACCACATTTTGGGTGTTTAGATCAAAATTTTTATCAAGGTTTACAAGTTGGTCTTCCGAGAGACCGAGGGTTTTGATTTTTTCTTTTTTAATGACTTTAGAAAGGTCAGCAGAAACGCTTGATTTGGTTTCGAAACCGATTTTTTTATTGATGAGTAATTTGGTGCTTTTCTCCAACTCGTCGAAATCGTTGTTTTTCAATTCTGGGATGATCAAAAGCCCTTCGATGCCCGTCATTTCCTTTAAAGTCGAAGTGAGCGCTCGTTCATTTTCCTTGGGAACAAAAACATATTTTATGGTGTTATCGCTCTTCAGATTTCCCACGAAAAGTCCGCTTTTATCAACTACATTGAAGGTGCTGGAACTTTCATTTGCCTTAAACATAAACGCAATTAAAGCTCCGAAACCAATCATTAAAATCGGCGCAAGAAGCGTGAGAATGATGAAAGATTTTTTCTTCACTTGCGTGAGATATTCTCTTTTCGTGATTAAAAATATATTTTTCATGGAATTTTTTCAGTTTTTATTGATGTGAATTTTGTTAATGAAATCGCTACAACTTATTTCGCAACTGCATTGATGAAAACTTCATTCATGCTTGGGATTTTTTCATCAAACGAACGGATTTTTCCGATTTTCATCAGTTCATTCAGCAATAAATTTTGGTCGTTATCATTTTTCAATTCGAAAGAAACGAGCTGGTTTTGAGTATCGAATTCGTTGATGTGAAATTTTTTTCTAAAGTTTTCAAATTTTTCCAAATCTACTTCTGAAAGCGTGATTCCGAAGATATTTTTTTTGAATTTTTCTCTCACATCGAATACTTTTCCGTCCAGAACTTTTTTTGATTGATTGATCAAAGCAACATAATCGCACATTTCTTCCACACTTTCCATTCGGTGTGTGGAGAGGATGATTGTGGTTCCGTTGTTTTTCAAATTCAGGATTTGATCTTTAATTAAATTGGCGTTCACGGGATCGAAACCAGAAAAAGGTTCATCCAAAATCAGCAGTTTCGGGCGATGCAAAACGGTGACTACAAACTGTATTTTCTGCGCCATTCCTTTGGAAAGTTCGCTGAGTTTTTTCTTCCACCACTGATCTATTTCTAGCTGCTCGAACCAATATTTTGCCTGACTTAATGCTTCATTTTTGCTCATTCCTTTCAGCTCGCCGAAGTATAAAATCTGGTCTCCGACGGACATGTTTTTGTACAAACCGCGTTCTTCAGGCATATAACCGATTTGTTTGATGTGCTCCGGATTGAGTTTTTGTTGATTGATGAAGACTTCTCCCGAATCAGCTTGAGTAATTTGATTAATGATTCGGATGAATGTCGTTTTTCCTGCGCCATTGGGTCCTAAAAGTCCATAAATACTGGCTTCGGGAACATTGATTGAGAAGTTGTCGAGCGCGAGTTTTTTACCGGCGTTGTAGGTTTTGGTGACGTTTTCTGCTTTCAGCATGAAGATGATTATTTGAAAGGATTAGTATAAAAATACTTTGGAAAGTTACGGAATTTTGGGAGAAAATTCGGATAAGGTTTCTGGGATTTCCTTTTTTGGGTAGGTAAGGTGTCAAAAAAAATAGCGTTCCGTAGGAACGCTATATATCAGTGGGATTTTATTGATCTACACAGATTTGATTCTTACGGAATCTGAGAAAATTAATTTGAAAATTGATGTTCGCGATAAAAATCAGCAGCTTCGGCAATCACCTGATCCATTTCTTCTAAAGTGAAAACTTCGAGGAATTTTCTCCGGAAATCTTTAAAATGCGGAATTCCACGGAAATAATTGCTGTAATGTTGGCGCATTTCGATGAGTCCTAGTCTTTCGCCTTTCCATTCCATGCTCCATTCTGCATGCTGGCGAACGGCTAATAAACGATCCGTAATCGTAGGTTCAGGTAATTTTTCTCCAGTTTGGAAAAAATGTTTGATTTCATTAAAAATCCAAGGGTAACCAATCGCTCCACGGCCGATCATGATACCGTCGCAATCATATTTTTGCTTGTATTCCAGAGCTTTTTCGGGAGAATCTACATCGCCGTTTCCGAAAATTGGAATTTCGATATTCGGGTTATTTTTGACTTTAGAAATATAATCCCAATCGGCTTCGCCTTTGTACATTTGAGATCGTGTTCTGGCGTGAATAGTTAGCGCTTTGATTCCTGCATCTTGCAGTCTTTCAGCGACTTCCATGATGTTAATCGTTTCGGTGTCCCAACCTAAACGGGTTTTTACGGTAACCGGCAAATGTGTAGAGTTTACGACCGCTTTGGTGAGGCGAACCATTAAATCAATATCTTTTAAAACGCCGGCTCCGGCTCCTTTGCAAACGACTTTTTTCACTGGACAACCGAAATTGATGTCGACCAAATCGGGGTTAACGGTTTCTACGATTTTCGCGGACATCGCCATTGCTTCTTCATCGCCACCAAAAATTTGAATTCCGACCGGTCTTTCGTAATCGAAAATGTCGAGTTTTTTGCGGCTTTTCATGGCATCACGAATTAAACCTTCGGATGAAATAAATTCGGAATACATCATATCGGCGCCGTGCATTTTGCAAAGTCTGCGAAAAGGAGGGTCCGAAACGTCCTCCATTGGGGCAAGAAGGAGTGGGAACTCAGGAAGTTCTATATTTCCGATTTTTATCATGGTGCAAAAATACTATTTTTTTGAATGATAGAGGAATTGGTTTTTTTTAATGAATTTGATTTTGTTGTTTAATGTTTTATTTTGATTGTTTCTAAGGTGTTTTTGAATATTATTTATTTTTTTATAAAAATGTATCTATTTTATTAAAATATTAGTAATTTTATTATCTAAAAACAACACTATGAGAAAATTTTTATTGACATTGTTTCTTTTGGGGATTTCTTTTGTTCAGGCTCAACTGACAGTTACAACCAATCTACGCGAAGATGGGGTTTGGAACAAGGACAAGATGATTTGGGATATTACGTCTACGGAAGAAGGTCTCACGGTTTTTAATTTTGATAAAAATCTGTCCAGTTTCCGTCATATTACCAATAGTATGACTTCTGTTTATACTATTAAAGATTGGGATTATGATGAAAAAGAAGTGCTTTACGAAATGCAGGTGCAAAGTGATGCTGGGAACGATTATGATTTTTTGATTGATGGGATTAATGAAGTTGTGATTTTCTTTTATCATGACAAGGATGGAAACTATCGAATGGTAAGACATGTTATTAAAGATACTAATTTTCAAGAATAGTATTTTTGAGTTTCATAAAAAAAAAACAGATCCGAAAAAGATCTGTTTTTTTATGTTATAACCAAGCTTCAATCAAAATCATGATGCGTGTCGTCTTTTGAGTTTTTAAGAACGAACCACATTCCGATGGTTAATCCGATTACGCCGGCTACAGCCGTCATCAAAGCGCGTTCTAACTTGTCTGGAAGATCATTTCCGATATAATTCATTAAGAAAAGAATCAGGAAAGTGATGACAGCGATTACAGCGAATTTTTTACTTTTTATATTCATTATCTTATTTTATATGAAATCATAATTCCACCTCTGTACGGAAGCCATTCTCCGCTTCTGTTGTATTCTCTGGTCGGATCGGTATCGTAACGAACGCCTAATTCTTTATGATAGCCTTTGTAATAACTTTGTATTGAACCACCACCGACGTATAAATCCATATTCCAATTTTCGCTCAATTCAAACTGATAACCGACGGTTGCTCCAATGAGGAAAGAGAAACCGTTTTGGTACAAATCTGAAGTTGTATAAATCGGCGATTCTGGAGTATACTGGTAATCACTGTTGCTCCAGTAATTATATTTTTGAATAATAAAGCGAGAAAAAGAGATGTTTCCAGCAACATACCAATGTTTAAAAGCTTCGTTAAAATAATATCTTCCGTCAAAACCGAGCATATAAACTTGTGCATATTTTCCGGCAAAAGATTTCCACGGAGAAATGAAAACGTCGCCTTGAAGCGTCCATTTTTTGTTCAATTGATATTCAACACCCGCGTTCAACATTCCAATCGGAAGGAAAAGCGCATTGGCTTTCACGTAAAGTTTTTTGGTTGTGAGAGAATCTTGCGATTGAGCAGTAGAAAGCGCTGCAAATGAAATTGCGATTGCCAATAAAAGTTTTTTCAAAACAGATTTATTTTAAAGTTTCTAAAAGTTGAGTTGCGAGTGTGGCGTCTTTGCCTTGAGCATTGGCGATTTTTTTCGAGATTTCGGCATAAGCTTTTGCCTGATCTTTATTGCCTGTTTTCGAATAAATTTTTGCCAAAATATAAGTGTTTTCAGGAGTTTCAGATTTCATTACCGATTTTTCTGCCCACTCTTCAGCTTTCTTTAGTGAAGAAGGCTTGGTGATGTGCTCACTGAAAATCCAAGCTGCTTTTAGAAGTTCCTCGGATTCGAAGTTTTCTGCGTTTTGATAGTATGATAAAGCTGCTTTTTCGTATTCAGCAAATTTCCCGTAATTGGGATAAAGTATGACTTTCATTCGGTTCAAAGCAGTTTCAGCTTCGGTTTTTCCGACCAATGGAATTGCGTTTTTGTAGAATTCTTCATCATTAATTGTTCCGGTTTTTTGATCCAAAGCATTTTCTAGAATTTTAGAAATTTTGATGTTGGTATCAAATTGATTGTAAATATCTTCCGACATCAAAGTAGTGATTTCCTGTTTTTTAGCAACAAAAATCTGATAATTGGGGTCGCTTGGAGATTTAATGAAATAAAGCAACATTCCAACTTCGTCTTTCGTCAAAGCTTGATTGCCTTTCACTTTGAAATATCTTTCCGAAGCTTTTTTTGCCAATTCGTAATCGCTTTGTGCGTACAAACTCATCATATTGAGTAAAAATTCAGGATCACTTTCTCCTTTTTCAAATAATTCTTTGTTGGAAGAATTTCTGTATTTCGGTTGGTTGGCTTCTTTTGCGATGGTCAGAAAATCCTGCTCTCCCATGTAACCGTAGTTTTTCATCACCACTTCACCTTCACCATTCAGAAAAAGAAAAGTAGGATAGGAACGAACCCCGTATTTCATTGCGATTTCTCGACCTTCCCCTTTTTCCATATCAAATCTTGCGTTGATGAAATTGGCGTTGTAATATTCTGTAACCGAAGGCAGCGGGAAAATATTTTTCTCCATCATTTTGCAAGGTCCGCACCAAGAGGCATATGCATCGATGAAAACCAATTTTTTTTCAGCTTTTGCTTTAGCTAAGATCTCTTTGAAACTTGTGTTCTGAAAATAGATGCTTTGCTGGGCAAAAACAGTGATGGAAAAAGAAATAAGAATTAAAAAAAACAGTTTTTTCATAGAAGCTGAGAAATTTGATGCGAATATAATTATAAATAAATAACAAGGAAAAAATATTTAAAAACAACTTAATTATGTTTAATAAATGAATTTTTGGCTTAAATATTGATGGCCTTTTAAAAAATAAATGTCACATGAAAAAGAGCATGAAACAATTCAAGATCCGGTATTTGCGAATGCTTTCGAAAGTGAAAGATCAAGTTTTTGTAAATGGAGTCATTTAAATTAAAAACCCTTTCGGTGCAATTTCCGAAAGGGTTTTTTGGTTTTTATTCTGGTTTGTAGCCGTCTTTCAAAGTGACCGTTCTGTTGAAAACCAGTTTTTCGTTTGTAGAATCGGGATCTTTGGTGAAGTAGCCAATTCTTTGGAACTGATAAGGTTTTCCTACTTCAGCGTCTTTCAAGCTTGGTTCGGCAAATCCTTGAACGATTTTTAAACTTTCAGGATTGATGAATTCCAAGAAATCAGTTTCTTTCTCTGCATCTGGTTGCGGAGTGGTGAAAAGTCGGTCGTAGATTCTTACTTCTACCGGTAAAGCATGGTTTGCGGAAACCCAATGAAGCGTTCCTTTTACTTTTCTTAAACTTTCTTCGGTGCCACTTCCTGATTTGCTTTTCGGGTCGTAAGTTGCATAAATGGTCGTGATTTCGCCATTTTCCTCCTTTTCAACACGTTCTGCTTTGATGATGTAAGCGGATTTTAAACGAACCTCGCCACCTAATTTTAATCGGAAAAATTTGTTACCGGCTTCTTCCTTGAAATCTTCTCTTTCGATATACAATTCTCTGGAGAAAGGAATTTCACGGATTCCAGCGTTTTCATCTTCCGGATTATTTTCGGTTTCTAGCCATTCTTCAGCGTTTTCAGGATAGTTTTCAATCACCAATTTCACGGGATCAATTACCGACATCACGCGGGTTGAAACTTTATTTAAATCTTCTCTTACGAAGAATTCGAGCAATTGAATATCAATCAAATTCTCTCTTTTTGCAACACCAACTCTTTCGATGAAATTTCGAATTGATTTAGGCGTAAATCCTAATCTTCTCATTCCTGAAATGGTAGGCATTCGCGGATCATCCCATCCTGTTACCACATTTTCGGCAACCAAACGTTGTAGCTTTCTTTTGGAAGTGATCATGTAAGAAACATTCATTCGCGCAAATTCTCTTTGCTTGTTTCTCACTTTGGATTCATCATAAACTTGATCCAAATACCAATCGTAAAGTGGACGGTGGTTTTCGAATTCTAAAGAACAAAGCGAGTGTGAAATTTGCTCGATATAATCGGATTCCCCATGTGCCCAATCGTACATCGGATAGATTTTCCATTTGTCTCCGGTTCTGTGGTGCGGTCTTTTCAAAATTCGGTACATCACAGGATCGCGCATGTTCATGTTTGGCGATTTCATGTCGATTTTTGCTCTTAAAGACATACTTCCTTCCTCGAATTCGCCGTTTTTCATTCTTTCAAAAAGATCCAAAGATTCTTCTACCGGTCGATTTCGGAAAGGGGATTCGATGCCATCTTCGAAAGGGTTTTTTCTTTGTGCGGTGATTTCTTCCGAAGATTGTTCATCTACGTAAGCTTTTCCGTCTTTGATCATCTGAACCGCCCATGCGTAAAGTTGATCGAAATAATCAGAAGCATAAAGTTCTTTATCGTACTTGAAACCAAGCCATTCCACATCTTTTTTAATGGAATCTACGAATTCTTGCTCTTCTTTTTCAGGGTTGGTGTCATCAAAACGCAAATTTACCGGTGCGCCGTATTTTTCGCCCAAACCAAAATTGATGCAAATCGCTTTAGTGTGACCTACATGCAGATAACCATTTGGCTCCGGCGGAAAGCGGAAACGCAGTTGGTCTTTGGAGAAACCGTTGGCTAAATCGTCTTCTATAATTTGCTCAATAAAATTGAGGGATTTTTTTTCTTCTTCCATTGTCTATTCTTGTATCGGCAAATTTACGGATTCTTCGCAAAAGATAAATACTAAATGAGTTGCTCATTTTGAACTTCAATATAAATCTTGAAAATCGGTACTGTTTTTAAGTTTTTTCTATCGAAAGTTGGTCACCAACTAAACGAAGTGGAGAGGGAAAATTGTTAGTAAATAAACCACCTGTTCCCAATCCTTGTGGAATTTTTGGATTTTTGGTGAAAGTATATTGTGCGATGGCATTTAAGCCGATATTACTTTCCAATGCGGAGGTGATCCACCAACCGATTTGCAACTTTTCTGCTAATGAAATCCACTCGTCGGAACCTGAAAATCCACCTATTAGTGAAGGTTTCAGGATGATGTATTGCGGTTTTATTTTTTCTAAAAGTTCTTCTTTTGCATTGAAATCGAGAATTCCGATTAATTCTTCATCCAAAGCAATCGGTGTTGGAGTTGTTTTGCAAAGCATTTCCATCTCTGCTAAATTTCCAGCTTTTATCGGTTGTTCGATGGAGTGAATTTCCAAATCTGCTAATTCTTTTAAAATCGTTTTCGCTTCATCGAAACTGAAACCGCCATTGGCATCAACGCGCAATTCAAGTTCATCTTTCGAAAAATTTTTGCGAAGTTGGGCAATAATTTTTTTCTCAGAATTCCAATCGACACCAATTTTTAGTTTGATGCAATTGAAACCATCTTTTAGTTTTTCTTCGATTTGTTGTTGCATGAAATCTGCATCGCCCATCCAAATTAATCCATTGATTTTGATGGAAGATTTTCCAGCGGTAAAATCACTTGGAAAGTAAATTTCATTTCCATTTTTAAGGTTCAGTATTGCTTGTTCATAACCGAACCAAATCGAAGGAAAATGAAGTAATTCTTCTTTTATAAAATCTGGATTTTCATCAATGTTTTTACACAACCAACGAAGTTTTTCTTCGTATTCAGGAACGTCATCATAACTTAATCCTCTGAAAACGGCGCATTCTCCGACTCCGGTTTGGTTATTTTCCGAAATTTTCAAAAAATAAGTTTCTTTGGTATGCAAAACGCCGCGGGAAGTTCCTCCCGGGCGCTTGAAATTGAGAATGTATTGATGATATTCTGCTGTCATTTATTATGCTTCTTTCATGAATTCTTCTGCTTTTTCCACCATTTTAGTGCTTCCGCAGAAAAAAGGAACTCTTTGGTGTAATTCCGTTGGCTGAATTTCCAAAATTCTTCTGAAACCATCGCTGCATTTTCCACCTGCTTGTTCTGCCAAAAACGCCATCGGATTGCATTCATACAGCAAACGAAGTTTTCCGTTGGGAGATTGGGAAGTTGATGGATAAATATAAATTCCGCCTTTAATCATATTTCGGTGAAAATCAGAAACCAAACTTCCGATGTATCGCGATGTATAAGGACGATCGCCTTCTTCAAGCTGACAATATTTAATGTAATTCTTTACTCCTTGTGGAAATTTAATGTAATTTCCTTCGTTAATGGAATAAATTTTACCAGTTTCCGAGAATTTCATATTCGGATGGGAAAGGTAATAAGTTCCTAAACTCGGATCCAAAGTGAAACCATTTACTCCGTTTCCGGTGGTGTAAACAATCATTGTGGAAGAACCGTAAACAACATAACCAGCCGCGATTTGGTTCACTCCTTTTTGTAGAAAATCTTCGAGAGAAACGGGAGTTCCGGGTTCGGTAACCCTTCTGTAAATTGAAAAAATAGTTCCTACAGAAACATTCACATCAATGTTGGAAGAACCGTCGAGAGGATCAATCAGCACTACATATTTGCTCAAATGTGCATTCGAACTGGCGCGAATTTCAATGAAATCGTCACTTTCTTCGGAGGCAATTCCGCAGACAACTTCCCGCTGAGAAAGCGCTTCGATAAAGATTTCGTTGGCCAAAACATCTAATTTTTGTTGTTCTTCTCCTTGGATATTTTCATTGCCCGCTTTGCCGATGATATTGGCAATTCCGGCTTTGTTTACCTCGCGATTTACAACTTTCGAGGCGAGTCGGATTGCACTTAAAAGTCGAGAAAGTTCACCGGTTGAGTATTGGAAATCTTCCTGTTTATCAATTATAAATTCACCAAGGGTTTGAAAATTCTGTTCTGACATTATTTGGGTTTTTGCATTTTCACAAATTTCGGAATTTTCTTTTAATTAAATGTGTTTTAATTGTTTTAAAAAGCTGATTTTTGCTTTCTTTTTTCCATTTTTTAATGATAATTGAGCGCAGAATTTGAAAAAGAGCTTCTTCCAAATTAAAGCAAGTTTTTTTATCTCGCGTTAAATTAATAATTTTGATAAATATTAATTTTTAGTTAATGTAAGTTTTTCGAGTATAAATTATTGATTATTAAATATTTAAATGAAAATTTTTAAGTTTGGTGGAGCATCAGTGAAAGATGCGGAAGGAGTGAAAAATGTAGCATTTGTTCTGGAATCTCAGGGTTTTGAGAATTGTTTGCTTGTGGTTTCGGCAATGGGAAAAACAACCAACGCTTTGGAAAAAGTGGTTGAAAATTATTTTGCTAAACAGGATTACCAAACGGAAATTGAAAAAGTAAAACAATCGCATTTGGAAATTTCCAACGGACTTTTTAAAGAAAATCATCCCGTTTTTGCTGAAATTTCTTTGTTTTTTGATGATATTGAATCTTTCTTGAGAAGAAATAAATCGCCGAATTATAATTTCGTGTACGATCAAGTTGTAAGTTGTGGTGAAATGATTTCCTCGAAGATTTTGAGCGAATATTTGAATGATATTCAGTTTAAAAATACTTGGCTTGATGCGCGCGATTACCTAAAAACTGATAGCAACTACCGAGAAGGAAACATCAATTGGGAAGAAACCCAGAAAAATATTTCAACGTTGGATGTTAGTAAATCGTTTGTAACTCAAGGGTTTATTGGTTCTGAAGCGAATAATTTTACGGTCACTTTAGGAAGAGAAGGTTCCGATTATTCAGCCGCGATATTTGCGTACTGCCTCAATGCGGAAGCAATGACGATTTGGAAAGACGTTCCCGGAGTGATGACCGGCGATCCGCGAAAATTTGATAACGTAAATCTTTTATCAAATATTTCTTACGAAGAAGCGATTGAAATGGCGTATTACGGAGCATCAGTAATTCACCCAAAGACTTTGCAACCGCTGAAACAAAAGAATATTCCTTTTTATGTAAAATCATTTTTGGAACCAAAAAGACCGGGGACCAAAGTTGGAAATGCTTCTGAAAATCAACAAGAAGAATCTTATATTTTAAAGGAAAATCAGCATTTGATGCGCATTGCGACGCGAGATTTTTCGTTTATTGCAGAAGAACATTTAAGCCAGATTTTTGCACAATTGGCTAAATTTAAAATCAAAATTTCGTTGATGCAGAATTCCGCGATCTCTCTTGCGCTTTGCCTTGAGGACAAATATGGAAATATCGACGAGCTGAACCATGAATTGCAGACAATTTTCAGTACCGAACTTACGAAAAATGTATCGCTGTTTACAGTGAGAAACGCTAAATTAGAGGATCTAAATAAATTTTACGAGAAGAAAAATATCTTGCTTGAGCAGATTTCTAAAAAAACAATACAAGTTGTATTTAACTGATAACCAATGAGTCTTATTTCTAAAAATGATTTAATTAAAGTGTCGGGTCTGAACCGTCTAGGATTTCTGAAAAATCCTGTTGCAGCGGCAGTCATGTACTTCACGAAAATTAATGAAGTGAACAAATTATATGATGTTCTGAAAGACAAAACCGGAAAAGATTTTTTCGATTCTTTCGTGCGAGAAAGAAATCTAAAATATATTGTTTTCGAAGAAGATCTTGCTAAAATCCCTAAAACAGGACCTTTTATTTTAGTTTCTAACCATCCGTTGGGTGCAATTGATGGAATTTTGATGACGAAAATTCTCAGTGAAATTCGACCGGATTTTAAAGTGATGGGAAATTTTCTCCTTGAAAAAATAAAACCCATGGAACCTTACGTGATTTCCGTAAATCCCTTTGAAAACCGAAAAGAAATCCGAAACAGCGCTTCCGGAATGCGGGAAACCTTGAAGCATCTTGAAAACGGAGGTTGTGTAGGAATTTTTCCTGCGGGGGAAGTTTCAAATAAAAACAATGAATTCGGAGAAATACACGATAAACAATGGGAAAAACCTGCGTTGAAATTAATTAAAATGGCGAAAGTTCCTGTAATTCCGATGTATTTTCATGCGAAAAACAGTCGGCTTTTTTATCAAGTTTCCAAAATTCATCCGGAATTGCAAACATTGATGCTCCCTGCAGAAATGATGCATAAAAGAGAAAAACCGATCCGAATAAGAATCGGAAAACAGATATCAGTAAAAGTTCTCGAAGATCATGATTCGGTGGAGGAAATGGGAGAGTTCCTGCGCAAGAAAATCTACATGCTGAAATCGTATTACGACAAAAGAAAATCTATCGCCGAACAGCTGAAACTTTCTAATTTAAAACTCAATTTTCCTTTATTGAAAGAAGAAAATGTAGTACAAAATATCATCGATGAAACGCCACAGGAAGATTTGATAAAAGACATTGAGTCGCTTTACAAAAAAGATAAAATGCTGTTCCGAAACGGCAATTATGAAGTGTTTTTTGCAACCTATTCGGAGATTCCTTCCATCATGCGCGAAATTGGAAGACAACGCGAGCTTACCTTCCGAAAAATTGGAGAAGGAAGCAATTTGCCTTTTGATTTGGACCATTATGACGAACATTATCATCATCTTTTTCTTTGGGATAATGTTGCGCAGCGATTGGTCGGTGCTTATCGGATGGCGTTGGGAAGCGAAGTGATGAAAGTCCACGGCATCGATGGGTTTTACACCAGTTCTTTATTCGAATTTGATCCGGAATTGAGACCTTTTTTCCGAAAAGTAATTGAAATGGGAAGGGCTTATATTTCTGCGGAATATCAGCAAAAACCTTTGCCACTTTTCCTTTTGTGGAGAGGGATTGTACATGTTTGCCTGAGAAATCCTGAACACAAATTCTTGATGGGCGGAGTGAGTATTTCGGATAAATTTTCGGAGTTTTCTAAATCATTGATGATTGAATTTATGAGGTCGCATTACTACGATTCTGCCGTTGCACAATACATCCATCCGAAAAAAGAATTTAAAATAAAACTGAAAGATCGCGATAAACATTTGTTTTTCGATGAGGTAGAATCGGATTTAAACAAACTTGATAAAATTATTGACGATTTGGAGCCGGAAATGCGTTTGCCAGTTTTGATTAAAAAATATATCAAACAAAACGCAAAAGTGATCTCTTTCAATGTAGATCCTAGTTTTAATGATGCAATTGATGGATTAATGTACATCAGAATCAGCGAACTTCCGGAGAGTACAATCAAACCTGTACTCGATGAAATGAGTGAGCAAATACAGAAAGAAGAAAATAATTCCACTGAAAATCAATAAATTTCGATTTAATTGCAATATTTTTCACAAAATCATTTGCATCATAACGGAAAAGGTTATACTTTTGCACCACTCAATAACGGAACGGTTTCTTAGCTCAGTTGGTAGAGCAATGGATTGAAAATCCATGTGTCCCTGGTTCGATTCCTGGAGAAACCACAAAAAATTGATATTCAACCACTTACAGAAATGTAGGTGGTTTTTTATTTCTCAATATTTAATTTTTAGGAAAGATTAATGGCCTTAAAATAAACATGAATTAAATCATATTTAAATAAAAGAGTTTTTTGTCTTTTATTTAAAAAATAATTTTACATTTGTATCAGAAAAAGAAAGAGATATGTTTTCTAAAACTTGCGAATATGCTTTAAGAGCTTTGATTTATATCACCCAACAAACAAAAGATGGGGGAAAGATAGGAATCAAAGACATTGCAGTGGGAATTGATTCGCCTGAATATTTTATCGCTAAAATATTACAAGATCTTAGTCGCAAAGGTTTTGTGCAATCAGCAAAAGGACCAACCGGTGGATTTTATTTAGATGAAACCAGCCTTAATCGTTCTTTGGCAGAAATCGTAAAGGAAATGGATGGTGACAAAATTTTCACGGGTTGTGCTTTAGGGCTGAAAGAATGCTCAGAAACCCATCCGTGTCCCGTTCACCATGAATTTAAAAGTATCAGAAATAACTTGTATAGGATGTTGCAGAATAATAAAGTAGGGGATTTTGTGGATCGATTAGATGCTCATGAAGCTTTTTTAAAAAAATAAATCAAAGAATTCTATTTTTTTATTCTAATAAAATATAAAAAGGTATTAATATATTAAAATGAAATATCAAATTAAATATCCATTGGTTTTCGCTATCAGTTTTTTCTGGTTCGGATTACTATTAGCGATTAGTTTCATAGAAACACCGATGAAATTTCAGGTTCCCGGCATCACGCTGCCTGTTGCTTTGCAATTAGGAAAAACAATGTTCAGGATTTCCACCTGTATTCAATTGGTTTTGATGGTTTTGGTCTTTTTGAATTTATTCTTAGATCAATCGAAACTCACTAAAACTATTTTATCTACAAGTATTTTGCTCGCTTTGATTTTGATTTTAGAGAAATTTTGGATGTTGCCAATTTTGGATGAAAGAGCAAACATTTTAGCGTTAGGAAAAGGTCTTCCACCAACTCCGCTGCACGATTATTTTATCTACGCAGAATCTTTTAAAGCCATTTTGCTCCTTTTATTAGGTTTTTCACAACTAAAGAAAATTTTATAAATACCCATACTATGAAAAAGTATTTTTTAACCCTCGCTACTTTGCTTACAGTTATTACTTTAAATTCATGTAAGAAAAGTTCAACAGAGTCTAATTCTGCCGATACCGAAAAAATTTCAGTTTCTGGCAATGCGGAAGAAATTAAACTTACCTCGCCACCATTTGTACCTGCAGCAATTGGGGATAGAGCCGCCAAAAAAGTAATCGTTCGTTTGGAAACAATAGAAAAAACCGGCGAATTGGCAGATGGAACACAATATAACTTCTGGACTTTCGGAGGTTCTGTTCCGGGAAGTTTCATTCGCGCAAGAGTTGGCGATGAAGTTGAATTTCATTTAAAAAACAACGAAAATTCAACGTTCCCACATAATATTGATCTTCATGCAGTAAATGGTCCTGGAGGTGGAGCAGAAGCTACTTTCGTAGCACCAGGAAAAGAAGCCGTTTTCAATTTCAAAGCTCTAAATCCTGGTTTGTATGTTTACCATTGTGCTACAGCGCCGGTTGGAATGCATATCGCCAACGGAATGTATGGGTTAATTTTAATTGAACCGGAAGGCGGATTACCAAAAGTAGACAAAGAATTCTACATCATGCAAGGCGATTTCTATACTAAAGGAAAATTTGGAGACAAAGGAATGCAGGAATTTGATATGGATAAAGCCATTGCTGAAAATCCGGAATATGTAGTATTCAACGGGAAAACAGGATCTTTATTAGGTGAAGGCGAACTTCAGGCTAAAGTTGGTGAAACCGTTCGTTTCTTTGTTGGAAATGGTGGACCAAACCTTACTTCTTCATTCCACGTAATTGGTGAGATTTTCGATAGAGTTTATATTGAAGGCGGAAGCACAATCAATGAAAATGTGCAAACCACTGTAATTCCTCCTGGAGGAGCTGCGATTGTAGAGTTTAAAGCGACTGTTCCGGGAGAATATGTCATCGTAGATCATGCTCTTTTCCGAGCATTCAACAAAGGAGCTTTGGGTAAAATAAAAATTACAGGAGCCGATAACCCGAAAGTTTACAAATCGAATAAGCAATAAATCCATAGTTTTTTTAATGTTTTTGGTTCTGCTTGGGGATTTTAATTCTATTTTAAAAATGAAATATTTCGCGTACATATTAGGTTTTACTTTACTTTTTTCTTGTAGTAAAAAGCAAATTACGGTTGAAAATACCACCGCAAAACCTCATTTGACATTCATTTCCTGCCAAAAAAAAATGGTGAGAGTTGAAGGTGGAAAATATCGCCCATTTGTAGGTGAAGAAAGCGATAGTTTAACCTCTGTGAAATCTTTTTTGATAGATGAAACCGCTGTTACGAATGCGGAATATCTTAAATTTTTGAAGAAAAATCCCCAATGGACCAAAAGCAAAGTTTTGAAACTATTTGCTGACAGTACTTACCTTCATTCTTGGAAAAGCGATTATGAAATTCCAGCAGATGTAAGTTTGGATGCGCCTGTAACCAATATATCTTGGTACGCCGCAAAAGCCTACGCAGAAAGTGTTGGGAAAAGATTGCCAACTGTGGATGAATGGGAATTTGCCGCAAGAGCTAGCGAAAAACTAAAAGACGCGACCGAAAACCCAGAATTCACTTCCGAAATTCTGAATCTTTATCAACAGAAATATGGATACAAAAAACCGGTGAAACAGCACGCAGCTAATGCTTGGGGGATTTATGATCTCTATGGAACAATCTGGGAATGGACGGAAGATTTCAATTCGGTGATGATGACCGGAGAATCTCGAAAAGACAATACGGTGAACGAAACGTTGTTTTGCGCAGGTGCTTCAGTGACTTCCTCGGATCTAAGAAATTATGCCGCATTTATAAGATTTGCAATGCGAGGAAGCATGAAAGCCAACTACACCGTCAATAACCTCGGTTTCCGATGTGCAAAGGATTTAGTTGAAAATTAAAGATCTGACAAAGGAAAACCCAATAAATAATACTATGAAAAATATTTTAAAAACCCTTGTTTTTGCATCCCTTTCGCTTCTTGTTTTGGGAAGTTGTAAAAAACAAGAAAACGAAAATATAGATCCTGCTTCTATTTTTAATTTAAGTTCAAAATGGGAGACGCCCGACGGAACCAAAATTCAATTGGAAGATCTTAAAGGGAAAGTACTCACGATGGTTATGGTTTACACTTCTTGTAAAACGGCTTGCCCAAAATTAACAGCCGATATGAAAGTCATAGAAGCAAAAGTAGGACACAAAAATCCTGAAGATCTACGCTATGTTTTAATCTCAATCGATCCTAAAAATGACACTCCTGAGAAAATGCGAGAATTCATTAAAAACTATCATTTAGAAGGCAAACAATGGCTATTTATTCGAAGCAATGAAGACAATACAAGAGAATTGGCCAATGTTTTAGCCGTAAAATACAAACAAATTTCCCCAATGGAATTTTCACATTCCAATATCATCAGTGTTTTTTCAAAAGACGGAGTTTTGGCTCATCAAAAAGAAGGAATCAGCGTTGATATCGAAGGAACAGTAAACGCAATTAAAAATCAACTCAAATAATTATTCATCATTAAAATTAATCAAAATGAAAAAGCTTTTTTTAACATCAGCCTTAGCAGTTTTAACAATAATGTCTTGCTCCAAAAAAGAAGAAGCGACACAAGAATCTGCAAACCAACCAGAATCTAACGTAATGTTGGAAGAAAAACCGACAGAAGCTCCTGCAGCAACTCCCGCAGCTGCAGCATTAAGCCCTGAAGAACAAGGAAAACAGTTGGTAGAAGGTACTGATTGTCTTTCATGCCATAAAGTTGACGCAAAATTAGTTGGTCCGGCTTATCAGGATGTTGCTGCAAAATATACCGACGCAGATATTGATAAACTCGCAACAAAAATCATCGATGGTGGAAAAGGTGTTTGGGGCGATATCCCAATGACGCCACATGCGGGATTAAGTCCTGATAATGCAAAATTAATGGTAAAATATATTCTTTCTTTGAAAAAATAAGTTGCTGGATTTCAATTATTTAAATAAATTTGTATATAAAATAGTCATGAATACAAGAACAGACCTCATAGGAGAAATGGTTGCAGAAGATTTTAGAACGGCAGCTGTTTTTAAAAAATATGGAATCGATTTTTGCTGCAAAGGCGGTAGAACCATCGCTGATGCATGTGAGAAAAAAAATATTGATCAAGAAAAAATCATTTCTGAATTAGAAAGTCTTCCTAAAACCGATGCTTCCGGAATTGATTTTAACAATTTCCCCATCGACTTGCTTGCTGATTATGTAGAGAAAACGCATCATCGTTATGTGGAAGAAAAAACACCAATACTTCAGCAATTTCTAGATAAACTTTGCAAAGTTCACGGAGATCGTCATCCGGAATTGTTTGAAATTAACGCTATTTTCAACGAATCTGCCCGAGATTTAGCAGCACACATGAAGAAAGAAGAATTGGTGCTATTTCCATTTATTAAGCAAATGGTAAAAGCTAAAATTTCTGGTGAAGATGTTTTGCAGCCTCATTTTGGAACCGTAGAAAATCCTGTAAATATGATGATGCACGAGCATACTACAGAAGGAGAACGATTTGAAAAAATCGCGCAATTAACCAATAATTATATTCCTCCAGCAGATGCTTGCAACACTTACCGCGTAACTTTTGCCATGCTTCAAGATTTTGAGAACGATCTTCATAAACATATTCATTTAGAAAATAATATTCTTTTCCCAAAATCCATCCAACTGGAAAAAGAATTTGCTGCAGTTTAAATTTTTAATCTCAAAAATATGACACCAAAAAAACTATGGACTTGGTTGGCTTTCGTAATGATCGCTTCTTTTGCGGTTCTTATATTTTACGGAGCTGATATTTACCGTAAAGTTCCGCCCATTGCAGAAAAAGTGATGACTACAGACGGACAAGTTTTGTACACAGCTCAGAACGTAAAAGATGGGCAAAATGTATGGCAATCCATCGGTGGACAAACCGTGGGAAGTATTTGGGGACATGGTGCTTACATTGCTCCCGATTGGAATGCGGATTATCTGCATCGTGAGGCTTTGCTTCTTTTAGATGAATTGGCAAAAAAAGACGGGAAAATCTACAAAGAACTTCCCGATGAAGACCAAGCAAAGTATCATATTTTACTGAAGAAAGAACTTCGCACCAATACTTTTGATGAGCAAACCAACACGATTACATTTTCTCCGGAAAGAGCAAAAGTGCAAAAGGAATTAGCGGTTTATTATACTAAACTATTCATGAATGATCCCTCGATGGCAAAACTGCGGGATGCTTATGCAATTCCTGTAAATTCCATCAAGGATAAAGATCGTATGAATGATATGAATGCTTTCTTTTCTTGGAGCACTTGGGTTTGTATTACCCAGCGTCCGGGAGATGATGTTACTTACACCAATAACTGGCCCCATGATCCATTGGTAGGAAATACCCCTTCGAGTTCTCTGCACTTGTGGTCTGGTTTCAGTATCTTAATGCTATTGGGCTGTGTTGGATTATTGGTGTTTTATCATGCTAGAAACAAAGAAGAAGAAATAAGCGAAGAGCTTCCACTAGAAGATCCGCTTAGGAATATGAAGCCAACTCCATCTATGAGAGCTACTTTGAAATATATTTGGGTAGTGGCATTGCTTATTCTTGTACAAATGTTAGCAGGGGTTGTTACTGCTCATTACGGGGTAGAAGGAAGTGCATTTTACGGAATTCCTTTAGACCAAATTTTGCCTCAATCCGTTTCCCGAAGTTGGCATGTTCAGTTGGCAATTTTCTGGATCGCAACTTCTTGGTTAGCAACCGGGCTTTATATTGCACCTGCTGTATCGGGATATGAACCAAAATATCAGAAATTAGGAGTGAATGTTCTGTTCGGAGCGCTTCTTGTCGTGGTTTTTGGCTCATTGACGGGTCAATGGTTGGGCGTGATGCAAAAACTAGGTTTGGTTGATAATTTCCTTTGGGGACATCAAGGTTATGAATATATTGAGCTGGGAAGAGTTTGGCAAATTTTATTATTGGTTGGCTTAATTCTTTGGTTGATATTGATGCTAAGAGCTTTGATGCCTGCCTTGAAAAAGAAAGATGAAAACCGTCACATGCTCACTTTATTTGTTATCGCATCTGTTGCTATCGCAATGTTCTATGCAGCTGGATTAATGTATGGGCGACAAACTCACTTGGCAATTGCCGAATACTGGAGATGGTGGGTGGTTCACCTTTGGGTAGAAGGTTTCTTTGAAGTTTTCGCCACCGTGGTAGCTGCGTTCTTGTTTACCAGATTAGGTCTGTTGAGAATAAAATCTGCTACAAATTCCGTATTGTTCTCCACGATAATCTTTTTAGCAGGCGGAATTTTAGGAACTTTCCATCACTTATATTTTAGTGCAACTCCAACTGCTGTTTTGGCTTTGGGAGCAACATTTAGCGCATTAGAAATCGTTCCTTTAGTACTGATTGGGTATGAAGCGTATCATAACTATCAATTAACCAAAACCACGAAATGGATTTCTGCTTACAAATGGCCAATTTACTGCTTTATTGCGATGTGTTTCTGGAATTTCTTAGGAGCCGGAATCTTCGGATTTGCCATTAATCCACCAATTGCTTTGTATTATATTCAAGGTTTAAATACCACTGCAGTCCACGGTCACGCCGCACTATTTGGAGTATATGGAATTCTTGGAATCGGGTTGATGCTATTTATTTTAAGAGGTTTGTATCCAGATCGTCAGTGGAATGATAAATTGATTGGTTGGGCCTTTTGGCTTACGAATATTGGTTTGTTTGTAATGACAACGATAAGCTTACTTCCGATAGGAATTATGCAAGCAGTTGCTTCTATTCAGGAAGGATATTGGTATGCACGTTCTGCCGAATTTATGCAAACGGATGTGATGAATTTTTTAAGATGGATGCGCGTTCCGGGAGATACTCTTCTGGCTTTGGGTGAGCTTCTTTTAGTGATTTTCATCATCGGACTACAATTTGGTTGGTCTCAGAAAGAAAAACGCTAAAATTCAACATTATTTAAAGAAAAAGGATTGGAGTTTTATAAATTCCAATCCTTTTTTATTGTGTTTTATGGTTTAAATTCTTTCCAGTTCCTCCGCAGAAATTTGGGTTTTGAACATTCCGTAATTCACAGTCACTTTTTGGTTTTTATCGATTTTCTCAATAGTTCCAACGCTTGTGCTACCTGAGATTCGAACACGCTGACCAACTTTCAGCCACACAGCACGTTCTTTTAGTCTTTTGTCCTCCAGTTTTTCGTGGGTTTCAGCGATTTTTTCCTGAACATTTTCCTTTTTCAGTTGCTGTGTGATTTTCCGTTTCACCACCTGAAGTTTCTTGGTTTCATTTTTGTCAGAACCCAATTTTCGGAATTTTTCTTGTTCCAAAATTTTCACAAAATCTTTCACCACATCTTTCCGAGATTTCCCTTTTACATAAGAATCGATGAAGCCTTCAATCTTGTTCCCAAATTGTAATTTTCGGTGTTCATCTTCGTATAATTTCTGGAAATTAAAGAGTTTCTGTTGCAGTTGCTCGTTGAGTTTTTCCAGATTTTCTTTCTTATTTTGGGTCGATTCTTTTTGTTCGGTAAGATTGCTTTTCAGTTTTTCGACTTCAAATTTTTCTTGCTGAAGTTTTACAATCGTTTTATCGAGATTTACAATGTCATGTTCCACCTTTTTCTTCGCTGAATTAATGATGAATGCAGGGATTTTGTTCTTTTTTGCTACCTCAAAAGTGAAAGAACTTCCGGCTTGTCCAACTTCTAATTTATACAAAGGTTCCAGCGTGTTTTCATCAAAAAGCATTGCCGCATTTTGCGCATTCGGAAGCTGTTCCACAACGAGTTTGATGTTGGTATAATGCGTTGTGATAATCGCAAAAGATTTTTTATTGTAGAAAAATTCTAGGAAACTTTCCGCCAAAGCGCCGCCGAGTTCAGGATCAGAACCTGTTCCGAATTCATCGATGAGTAAAAGGGTATTTTCATCGGCTTCGCGAATGATCCCGGCCATTTTTTTTAGTCGAGAAGAGTAGGTGGAAAGATGGTTTTCAATGGACTGATTATCACCAATATCGGTCATAATTTTATCAAAGAAAAACATTTCCGATTTCGGATGAACAGGAACCAAAATCCCACTTTGAATCATCAGTTGAAGCAATCCGACCGTTTTTAGCGTGATCGATTTTCCTCCTGCATTCGGACCAGAAATACAAAGAATTCTGTTGTGTTCCGTTAAAGTAAAAGTTTGCGGGAAAATCTGTTTTTTTTCTTCGCGGTTTCTAATCAACAAAAGCGGATGATAAGCATTAACCAAACGAAGTGTTTTGTGAGGATTGATTTTCGGTAAAATTCCACCGATTTTTTCAGCAAATTTCGCTTTTGCTCGCGTGAGATCCAAATCGAAAATATACTCTTGATACGACGAAAGCTGAGGTTGAAATTCCGCGATTTCGGCGGTGAGTTTTCGTAGAATTTTATCAACTTCTTTCTTTTCTTCTTCGATGTCTTCGCGCAGTTTAAACTGATGTTTTACCACCGATTCAGGCTGAATATAAGTGATGGAACCTGTTTTTGAAAGTCCTAAAACTCTGCCTAAAACTCTTTTTTTGTAAGCCGATTTCACCGCCAAAACTCTTTGATCATCAATAATACTTTCTCGGATATCATCTAAAAAATCAGTTGATGAAAGCGATGCAAGTGTTCTGTTGAAATTTTCCTGAATGGCTTTCCTCGCATGCGAAATTTCAGCTCTTAAGGTTTTGAGGATCGGCGAAGCTTCACTTTTCACTTCTCCAAAACGGTTGAAAACTTTGTCAATTTTTTCGATAATTTCTTTCCGGAAATCCAGATCTTTCACATCATCATTCAATGTTGCGAAAACTTCATCGTAAGCCGGATAAAATTTTTGAAGTTTACCGATTTGTTCGGTTAAACTTTTTATTTTGATGAAAGCACTGTTTTCTAGCCGAAAATTCTCGATCAGCATCAGTTTCAGTTCGCTTTCGATATCGTCGTATTCGTTGAACGGAATCGCATTATCGCTTTCGAAACTCGATAAAAATTCGGATACTTTTTTTAATGAAGTTTTTGCTTCATCGATCGAAAATGGCCGCAATTCTGAAATTTTTGTGGCGATCTTATGGGAAAAAGCAAAGGGCGAAATTTCCGCAAGCAAATCCGGAAATTCTAGTTCTTCTAATTGGTCTTTTGTAATTTGCACAGCACAAATTTAGTGATAATTTGATAATCTGATCTGCCCCGTTTTTTTTGTATTTTTGAATCTTAAATTCAAATAAAATTGTCATTCAATGAATTGGGAAACCGTTTTAGAACCCTTCAAAAACTCCGATTATTTCAGGATTCTTTGGGAAAAAGTGAATCAAGAATATGCTTCAGAAAAATGTTTCCCGCCGAAAGATCAAATTTTCCGCGCTTTTGATTTGACGCCTTTTGATGAAATTAAAGTTGTAATTATCGGGCAAGATCCTTATCATAATGATTTCCAAGCAAATGGATTGGCTTTTTCGGTTTCTGAAAATGTAAAAGCACCGCCTTCTCTTAAAAATATTTTCACCGAACTCAAAGATGATTTAGGAATTCTAAGAACGAAAACTGAACTTGACGATTGGGCTGAACAAGGCGTTTTGCTGCTGAATGCCACACTTTCGGTGAAGGCTCATTCGCCCAATTCTCACAAAGATCTGGGTTGGGAATCATTTACCAATGAAGTGATTAAAGAAATTTCAGCGAAAAAGGAAAATGTAGTTTTTGTTTTGTGGGGAAATTTTGCGCAAAAAAAGGAGGAACTGATCGATTCCTCCAAACATTTTATCGTAAAATCTGCACATCCATCGCCGTTTTCGGTGTATCGAGGTTTTTTTGGGAGTAAACCTTTTTCTAAAATTAATGAATATTTAAAAAGCAAAAATTTAAAACCTATTTCGTGGTAGTTCCGTTTGTGTTTTCGGAATTTTCTTTGCTAAATTTTAAACCAATTTTGTAACTTCCTTTCAATGCTTTGAAGCCTTTGTCAGAAGTTGTTTCCGGGCTTAATTCTACCAATGAAACAGAAAATCCGTTGAAGACTTGGGTTTTGCGGTAATTTTTATTGGCGTCATTGATGGTGCTCAATTTTAAGGTAACAGGTCGTGTATAAAGTCCCATTAATTCGACTTCTGCGGTAGCAACTCCGGCCCAAATACAGTTTACATCTTTCGGACAACGGCTGTCTTCGGTGATCTGTTTGAAAGTAACATTGGTTTCGTATTCTTTCAGAAACTTATTTTCACCTTCTTTAAAATAAATCACATTTGAAGTGTTTTGTTGTTCTTTTTTGGCAGTTTCCAACGCCTCTTTATCAGGAGGTAATCCTACGGACATCTCTGGTTCGCCGGTTTTTGTTGGTTTTGGTATTTCAGGTTTTGGTTGTGAAGTTGCTTCTGTTTTTACTTCGGTTTTCACTTCCGTTTTGGGAATGTTTTGGTTTTCTGCCGGTTTTGGCTTTTGACAAGCGGTGAAAGTTAGAAATCCGATCGCGATAAATAATTGTTTGTGTATCATTGGATTACGATTTAAAAATATCAATTAAAACTACCAAAAACATTGCGAAACCTACAATGAAATTAAAACCGGTTCCGTAGAGAAATCCGATAAAGGCTCCTTTGGTGGAGTTCCACGCCTTTTTTTTGTCGTTCGCGTCGTGTAATAATTCGCCCACAAAAACACCCAAAAACATTCCGATTAAAAATCCGAAAGGAAGTGGAATGAAGAACATTCCAACTAAAGTTCCAATTACAGAGCCAATGCTTCCCCAACGCGTTCCGCCGTATTTTCGGTTCGTTCTCGCAGGAATCACATAGTTGAGCACGATGGAAAGAAGCGTGAGGCAAACGAAAATCCAAATATAAACCATTGAAAGTGACGATTCTGTCCCGAATTTATAAATCAATAATCCGCAAAGACTGAGCAATAATCCCGGTAAAACGGGCAAAAATGTTCCCAGAATTCCTGCAATGAGCAGTACGATGCTTACTAAAGGAATGAGCGTGTCGTTCATGTGTAATAAATTTTGTTAAAAATAAGCATTAATCCTATAAACACAATCAGATTTCTTATTTTTGCTGTAATGAAAGATGAGTTGAAAGATACCAAAGATTTTTTGCAAAGAATTAGTGATTATATCCACTATTCTGTGAGAGACAGTTTGCCGGATAGCTGGGTTTTGTTGGTGCAAATTATATTGAAATTTCTGTTTTTAGTGGCGCTGGTTTATGTTGCCGATTTTATCGTGAAATTTCTTTTGAATCAAATTTTCAAAATATTTTTTAATAAAGATAAATATCCGGTTTTCAAATCGATTTATCAATCGAGAATTACCAATTCTATTTCTCATGTTTTTGCGCTACTCATCGGAAGTTTCGCGCTGTTTTCAATTTTTTACAGGCATCCCAAAAGCTTTACCTTTCTGGAAAGAATGGTTTATTTGGCGATGGTTTTTGTAGTTGTGGGAATGTTATACCGAGGTTTGAATGCATTTAGAAATTACTTCATCATCCAACAAGATTATTATAAAATTATGGCGCTGAACGCCGTTTCCCAAACTGTGAAAATTTTCGGAACTTTTGTTTCAGCAATCATTGCAATTTGTGTGATTTTCGGGATTAGCGGAACTACAATTGTTGGAAGTTTAGGAGCGATTACTGCGGTGCTCGTTTTGGTTTTCCGGGATACGATTTTGGGTTTTGTGACGGGACTTCACGTTGCGACTTCTAAAAACTTGAAAGTTGGCGACTGGATCGGGATTCCGAAGTATAATTTGGAAGGAAATATTCAGGATATTAATCTTTTAACGACTAAAATTCAAAATTTCGATAAAACCATTTCCACGATTCCGACTTACGATTTGTTGACCACCGAGATCAAAAATATTCAGGTGATGACAGAAAGCAATACCCGAAGAATCAAGCGTTCTATTATTTTCAATATCAATTCTTTCAAGTTTTTAAATGAAGAAATTCTTGAAAAATTATCGAAAGTAAATTTAATTAAAGATTATCTGGAATTCAAAAAATCGGAAATGTCCGAGCAAAGAAGTCATATCGACAATCCGGAATTGCTCATCAATGGGAAACAACTCACTAATATTGGTGTTTTCCGCGAATATGTTTTTAATTATCTAAAAAATAATCCGCACATCGATCAGGAAGGAACCATCCTCGTGCGACAACTCGAAAATACGCCACAAGGTCTTCCGCTGGAGATTTATTGTTTCACCAACGATTCTGAATGGGGAAATTATGAAGACATTCAGGCCGATATTTTCGATCATTTGCTGGTCGCTTCCAAAGAGTTTGATTTAGAAGTGATTCAGTTTGCTAAAATTTAAAATTTATGACAAAACTTAGTGTAAATATCAATAAAATTGCAACCATCCGAAATGCGCGTGGTGGCGAATTTCCAAGTGTAACTGAAGCTGCAATAAAGCTTCAAGAGTTTGGTGCACAAGGAATTACGATTCATCCAAGACCAGATGAACGACACATTACCCGAAAAGATGTTTATGATTTGAAACCTTTGGTTCATACCGAATTTAATATTGAAGGAAATCCACATCGTCCGTTTATCGACATGGTTTTAGAGGTAAAACCAGAACAAGTAACGTTGGTTCCCGATGCCGACGATGCAGTAACTTCTAACGCAGGTTGGGATTGCGAGAAAAATCTTGATTTCCTAAAATCAGTAATTTCTGAATTTAAAAATGCCGGAATTCGAACTTCTATTTTCCTAGATCCAAATCCTGAAATGGTGAAATTTGCCGCAGAAACCGGAACTGACAGAATAGAATTGTATACCGAAGCATACGCAAAAAACTATTTTCAAGATAAAGAATCTGCCATAAAACCATACTACGAAACAGCTCTAGAAGCTACAAAATACGGTTTAGGAATTAATGCAGGACACGATTTGAGTTTAGATAATGTAAAATATTTCGCGGAAAATATCCCGAATTTGTTGGAAGTTTCCATCGGTCATGCTTTAATTTCCGAAGCGTTGTATTTAGGTTTAGAAAACACGGTTCAAGCGTATTTGAAGCGCTTGGCGAAGTGGTAAATAACTTTTAAATATTTAATTAAAAAAAAATCAGCGAGAAGAAATGAATATTTTACACTCAAAAATATATGGTGAAGACCAATCCGGAACACCGCTGCTGGTTTTCCACGGACTTTTCGGCATGCTCGATAACTGGGGAAGTTTCGGCAAAGAAATGGGCGAGTTTTTCCCGGTTCATTTAATTGATTTAAGAAATCACGGCAAAAGTTTTCACTCCGAAGAAATGTCACACGACGATTTGGCCCACGATATCGCACATTACATGGAGTTTCATCATTTGGAAACAGCCAATTTATTGGGGCATTCTCTCGGTGGAAAAGCGGTGATGCAATTTGCTATAAAATATCCGCTAAAACTAGAAAAATTAATCGTTGTAGATATTTCTCCAAAAGCATATCCGCCTCATCATCAAGGAATTTTGAAAGCCCTAGAAAGTGTAGATTTCGAAAAAGTAAACACGAGACAAGAAGTAGAAGAGGTGCTTCAGCAATATATTCCCGAAAAATCAGTCATTCAGTTTCTTGCCAAAAATCTTTATTGGAATGACGATAAAAAATTGGCTTGGCGATTTAATTTGAAAACTTTATCCGAGAAATATGCTCAATTTGTGTCAAATGCGATTAAATTTGGCGTTTTTACCGGCAAAACTTTATTTATTTCCGGTGCAAAATCTCATTATATTTTGCCTCAAGATGAGTTTCTCATCAAGCAACAATTTCCAAATTCTTCGGTGGTGAAAGTCGAAAATGCAGGACATTGGGTTCAGGCAGAAAATCCGAAAGATTTTACAATTGTGGTGAAAGATTTTCTCCTTCAAAAATAGCAATGTTTAAAAAATATTCATGATTTTAGTTACAGGTGCAACAGGAATTCTCGGAAGTGTAATCGTTTTAGAACTGCTGAAACGTGGCGAAAAAGTGCGCGCTACCAAAAGAAATTCTAGTAACATCGATGAAGTAAGAAAATCATTTCATTATTACACCGAAAATCCTGATGAATATTTTGAAAAAATAGAATGGATCGATGCCGATTTTGATGATATTTTTAGTTTGCAAAATGCAGTTGATGGTGTTGAAGAAGTATATCATTGTGCTGCAAAAGTTGATTTTCATCCCTCTTCGCAGCGCGAAATGTATCACACCAATATTGAAGGAACTAAAAATCTTTTGTTTGCTTGCGCCGATTCTTCGGTGAAGAAATTCTGTTTTGTAAGTTCCATCGCGGTTCTTGATGGATTAAACGAAAGCCGCGAACTCGATGAAAATTCCGATTACAATTCCAAAATTCATCATTCGGCTTATGCGATTTCCAAACATTTTTCCGAAATGGAAGTTTGGCGCGCTTCGGCGGAAGGTTTAAATACCATTATTGTCAATCCTGGCGTGATTCTCGGAAGCGGAAATTGGGACAGAAGCAGCGGAAAATTGTTCGAAAACCTTTCAAAATCCTTTACTTTTTCAGGTGGAACTTCTTATGTTGATGTTCGTGATGTTGCCAAAATCGCTATTAGTTTAATGGAGAAAAATAGTTTTGGCGAACGATTTATTCTGGTTTCCGAAACCAAATCTTTTCACGAAATGGGAACTTTAGTCAGAAAAAAAATGGGAAAATCGGCTCCTAAAATTATTCCTCAATTTTTGTTGAATTTCGCTCGTCTTTTAAATTTTCTTTTCGGATGGTTGGTTCCGGCGCTTCGAATTGTAAATAAAGTCAATGTAGATTCAGTTTCTACTACGACCCCAATTTCTAATAAAAAAATCACTGAAAAACTAGATTTTCAGTTTATTCCTGTATCGGAAAGTGTAGATTTTCATTTTAAAAATTATGCTTCCGAAAATATTAAAAGTTAATCATGAATCTTGTAGAATTTCTAAATACCAATACCGAAAAATTCAATTCTAAACCAGCAATCGGCTTCAAAAAAGGTGATAAATGGAAGGATTTGAGCTGGCGCGATTTCCGAAGAATGGTTTTCAAAACAGCCAATGCATTGAAAAATGCTGGAGTTTCTCCTAATGATAAAGTTGCGATTTATTCCGATAATTCTGCGGAATGGATCGTTTTCGATTTGGCGATTCTTGCTTTGGGCGCGGTTACCGTTCCGATTTATTCTACAAGCAATGGCGAACAAGCGGAATATATTATCAACGATTCTGGTTCGAAAATTATTTTGGTCGGAAATCAAGAGCAATACGATGCAGTTTTCGAGATTTTAAGTAAAAATGGATCACTTCAACAAATCATTGTAGCTAAAAAATCGATTTGGATTAAAAAAGACCGAAGCATTTACTTAGAAGATTTCATTAAAAAAGAACCTGAAACTTTCGATATTGTTTCCAAAGAAGACGATGAATTGGCAACAATTATTTACACTTCTGGAACCACCGGAGTTCCGAAAGGAGTGATGCTTTCTCACGGAAATTTCCACAAATGTTTTCAGGCACATTTCGATTTTTTTAAGTTTAAAAACTTTGAAAATGAAGTTTCTCTCGCATTTTTGCCGCTCACTCACGTTTTCGAAAGAAGTTGGACTTTGCTTTCCTTGTACGGTGGTGCTAAGGTTTGTTTTCTAGAAAATACAAAACTCATAGCACATGCTTTAACTGAAGTAAAACCAACGATGATGTGCGCTGTTCCGAGATTTTACCAGAAAATTTATGCCGGCGTGAACGAAATGGTGGCAAATGGCTCCGAAACAAAAAAGAAAATTTTCAATTGGGCGATCAAAACCGGAAGCGAACTCGCGGAATTGAAACGATTGGAAAAAAATATTCCATTAGGTTTAAAATTAAAAAATAAAATTGCTAAAGTATTGGTTTTTAATAAAATCAAAAATAAAATGGGAGGTAAACTTTGGTTTATGCCTTGTGGTGGCGCTTCGGTTTCGCCGGAAGTTACCCGTTTTTTTGATGCTTTAGGCGCCCATATCACCGTTGGATACGGACTTACGGAAACTACTGCGACGCTCACCGCTTTTCCTTTTATTCAATATCAACATGGCAGCGCAGGAGTTTGTCTCGGTGATACACAGCTGAAAATTGGCGAAAACAGCGAAATTTTGGCGAAAGGAAGCGGGATTATGAAAGGTTATTACCAACAACCGGAAGAAACTGCCAAAGTTTTCACAGAAGATGGTTGGTTCAAAACTGGTGACGCCGGATTAATCGATGAGAAAGGAAATCTCACCATTACCGACCGAATCAAGGATTTAATGAAAACTTCCAATGGAAAATATGTGACTCCGCAACCGATAGAAAACCTGCTTTCTAACAACAATTATATCACTCAAGCTATGGTTGTTGCCGAAGGAAAACCTTACGTAACCGCTTTGATTATCCCAAATTTTGATGCCTTGAAAGAGGTCGTTGAGAAAATGAATATTCCTTTCACCAATTGGCAAGAAATCGTCAATTCTGAAAAAATTAAAGAGTTTTATCGTCTAAAAATTGATGAAATTCAGAAAGGGCTTTCGGGTTTTGAAAAGGTGAAAAAATTTATTTTAATGCCTTCGGAATTTGAAATCGGAACCGGTGAAATTACGCCGACTTTAAAGGTGAAAAGAAATGTGGTGCTCAACAAATATGCTATATTGATCGACCAAATGTATTCATCATAATTAAAATTTAGAAGCTTCAAAATGAACGAATTTTCAGTAAATAAACCATTCAATATTACGAATCAAAAAGTTTCGGCAAGTTGCCCTTCCAATATCGCTTTGATTAAATATTGGGGAAAATACGACCCGCAAATTCCCGCAAATCCAAGTATTAGTTATACGCTGAATCATTGTAAAACCAATACGGAAATGGAGTTTCTGGCTGATGAAAAATTCAGTGTTCAAACCTATTTGTCGGGAAATGAAGAACTAAAATTTGCCCAAAAAATTGAAAAATATTTTCAAAAAATCGAAGAATATTTACCTTGGATTTTGAAAGGAAAATATATCATTAAAACGGAAAATACATTTCCTCACAGTTCAGGAATTGCGAGTTCGGCATCTGGTTTTGGCGCAATTGCCAAATGTTTAATGGCTTTGGATGAGCAATTTTCTGGGAAATTGGATGAAGATTTTAAGCTTAAAAAAGCGAGTTTTTTAGCAAGATTGGGCAGTGGAAGCGCTTGTAGAAGTCTGTATGACGGTTTGGTCGTTTGGGGAAAAACTGAAGAAGTTGCGGACAGTTCAGATTTGTTTGCGGTACAATATCCTAATGAAGAAATTCATCCAATTTTCAAAAGTTTTAACGATTGGGTTTTGCTGATTCACGAAGGTGAAAAATCGGTGAGTTCCACTGTTGGACACGGTTTGATGAACACTAATCCTTATGCACAACGCAGATTTCAGGAAGCTCACGAGAATTTCAAAACGCTGAAAGGAATTTTGAAAAATGGTGATTTAGAAGCTTTTATAAAATTGGTTGAACACGAAGCGTTAACACTCCACGCGATGATGATGATGAGCGAACCGGCTTTTATTTTGATGAAAACTGGAACTTTGCAAGTAATCAACAAGATTTGGGAATTCAGAAAAGAAAATAATCTTCCTTTATTCTTTACTTTGGATGCGGGTGCGAATGTTCATCTCTTATTTCCTGAAAATACTGATTCCGAAAAAATACAAGAATTTATCGTAAAAGAACTTTTACAATTTACCCAAAACAACGGTTTAGTAAAGGATGTGATGAGATTTTAAAACCGGGAAATTATTTTTTCTCGGTAAATTTGCTCAAAGTATGCATTACAAAAACAACCAAAATTCCGATAATTCCTGCGGAAATTGATAAAATGAATTTAGCATTTTCTTCGTGCCAAAAACCTAAGTCCCATTCCATTACATAAAGGTTGAAACCGATGAAAATTACGAATAGTGCTAAAAATATTTTATAAAAAAGATGCATTTTTTGAATTTTTAAAATTTAACATAAGTGCTGAAAAGCTGTGCAAAATTAGCAGTAAACAGCTTAATAGAAATCGCGAGTAGAACAATTCCGAAAACTTTTTGCAAAACCTGAAGCGTTCCGTCGCCGAGTTTTCTTTCGAGCCAGTTGGCTGATTTCAGCACCAAATATACGAAAATAGTGTTGAGGATGATGCCACAAATGATATTAATATCATGATATTCCGCACGCAGCGAAAGGGTAGTAGTAAGGGTTCCGGCGCCCGCAATCAGCGGAAACGCGATAGGAACGATTGATGCGGATTTGGCTTCCTGGTTTTTCTGAATTTCAATGCCGAGAATCATTTCCACTGCGATAATGAAAATAACGAAAGCACCAGCAATCGCAAATGAATTTACATCAACGCCGATGAATTTCAGGATTTTATTTCCAATGAAAAGAAAACAAATCATAAGAACTCCTGAAACAATTGCTGCTTTTTCAGATTCAATATGACCGAATTTCTGTTTTAAACTTACAATAATCGGTATCGAACCCATAATGTCGATTACGGCAAATAGCACCATTGTGGCGGTAAGTGTTTCTTTTAGGGAGAAAAATTCAAACATAAACAGGAATTATTAATTTCGTAAAAATATAAAAAATAAATGATTATTTTCTAATTTCAGTGTAGATGCTAATTATTCTTTTCAAAAGTTCCTCAATTTGCTCTTCTGAGTGATAAGGTGCATACTTTTCAATTTGGATTTCTTCAGATAGTGCTCTGTATTGATCTGCTAACGGATGACCGTTATTTTCTTCCAAATATTTTCTAAACTCAGATTCTGTAGAGATTTCAAGCGAAGTTTTAACATCAGTTTTCATTTCCTCATAAGTTGAAAAGAATTTGATGAAATCTTTTTCTTTCGCTAATTTTTTCAAATATTCAATATGATCCTCGAATTGATGGCTCATTTTTTCTCTTAGCAAAGCTTCGGTTTCGGCAATGGTGACGATTGGTTTTCGTTCTACTACTGGTTTTTCTTTGCTTGTTTTGATCTTCTTTTTTACCACCAAAAATAACGAAAATAGAGCTGCCATGAATGCCAAATTACCAGCTACAATTTTCCAGTTGATTTTGTTTTTATCTTTAATTTTTAAATTATGAGTTTGCAAAACCGGCGTATTTACTGTTTCCAGAACGGTGTTGGTGTAATCGTTTACCTTTTCCAAAGTGCTTTTGGATTCTACAATTTGTTCGTGAGTTTTTACATTCAGCAGAATTGATTTTGCTCCCAAATCGACATATTTTTTTGCGGAAGGATCAAAAAATGAAAAGTTTTCAAAATCTACAGAAATAGGTCCTGTTTTTTTAGGAATCACCACATAATCCACGATGATGTCACCCGAAAGCTGATCATTTTGTGGTGAAGTTTTTGAGGTGATTTTTGGAGGAAATGAAGTGTAGTTTTCAGAACTTACAATTTTTGGTAAATGTAAAGTACCGAAGTTTCCGGTTCCGCTTAGTTTCAACGAAATATTAACAGGTTTTTCCAATTCTGGAGTTTCCGTTGCATTTTTTTTGGCTACACTAATATCGAAATTTCCCACCGCATTTTTGTAATTTTCAGGCATTCCGGAAGGAAGTTTTTTCACATTCAAAGCCACTCGGTTCGACGAAATTTTATGTTCTTTGGTAGGACTTGTTATTGTCGTGGTAACGGGATTTAGTTCCACTTTTCCAGATTCCGTAGGGAAAATCATGAAAACGCCAAGAACTTGTGAAGCTGTTCCTGCGCTGGTTTCTATCTCAGATTTTGCGAAACTCACGGGTTTTATCCGAACATTTTTCTGATGCGGAAAATGTATTTTACTTAGCTTTCTAAAATTATCGTAGTTGCGGCTATGAGCGCGAACAACTGCCACTGCAGGTTCGTTTTTGTAAACATCTTTATCCTGAATATCAACGGTGAGATAAACATCATTTGCTGCAGCATTATCAGCTACCGACGATTTTTTTTCGCTATCGCGGACATTAATTTCAAAAGGTTCTGTTTTATAAATTTTCCCGTTGACAGTAACCAAAACGGAACCGAATCTCAATTTCCCCGGTTGCTTTGGACTCAGCGCCAACTGATAAACCATCTGGTTTAAAATGTCCCCTTTTTTAGCATCTAAAACTACCGTATTTTGCTCAGAAGCCGATCCAAGAATTTCGAATTTTGATAAATCGGGCATTCTCAATGGCGTTTCTTGTTGCATGTTTTCACCTGCAATTTCAAGCAAAACAGTAAGGTTCAACCGTTGATTTACTTTAGCATCTTTTACTTCAGAAATGGCCAAAGTGACCTGGCCATAAGTTAATACGGTGCAAAATAAAAGTAATATGTGAAGTGTTTTTTCTTTCATTACCAGTCCTTTTCGTTGCTTTGTGGCATCGAATAGGAATTTTTGTTGAGAATCCGTTTTGCAGTCTCTCTTTCTTTGTTTTCTACACGGTTAAGGATGGAGTTTTCTAAATCTTTCGGCAATTTGCCGTCGTTATCGTTATTGTTTTTATTAGGGTCGTTTCCTTCGCCTTCACCTTTGTTTTGTTGTCCGCTTCCGGCTTGGTTTTGTGGCGTGTTACCTTTATCTTGTCCGTTATTTTGGTCTTTATTTTGATCTTTTCCTCCACCTCCGGAGTTGTTTTTTTGCTTTTGCTGTTCTTTCTTTTCCTTTTCTTTCAGCATTGCTATTTCATAATTCTTGCGAATCGATTCGTTGTAAGGATCTTGTTTTAATGCTTTTTTGTAAAATTCGGCAGCTTTTTCGGAATTGTTGGTTTGCATATTTGCATTTCCTAAATTGTACAAAGCAGCAGCTTTATCGGGAATTGTAATGGCAAGTTTCTCCGCTTTTTCATACTCCGCTTTGGCTTCTTCGTACATTTTTCTTTTATAAAGAGCATTTCCTAAATTGTAATGAGCAGTAAAATCTTTATCATTCAGTTTTACTGCTTCCAAATATTTAGAGGAAGAAGTTTCGTAATTTTTTTTATCAAAAGCATTATTTCCCTCGAAAACCAAAGTGTTATAATTTTCCTGAGCTTGAAAAAAAACACTGGTAATGAGAAGTATAAAAACCGAGAAAAGCAGATTCCTATTCATGTTCTGCAAAATTATTCCATTATATGTTAATATCTTAATCAGAAATTGTTAAAATTCGGTTAAATATGTTTGAAAATACTGATTATTAGTTAAATATTGAATTCTTTTTTAGGGTTAAAGAAGAAAATGAGCAGAAAGAAAAATATAGAAACTCCCAAAAAATACTGGTAATAATGAATTGCATTTTGAGATTTTACCACGCTTTCGGAAGAGGTGTTGCTTTTCTTTAATCCATCGATGATTTGCGAGGTTGCATTTTCTAAATTATTCCCATCTACATACGTTCCACCGGTTTCGGACGCGATATTTTTTAATGCATTGCTTTGTCTTTTAGAAATTACGGTTTGCCCGGAAAGATCGGTTTTGTAGCCCATCAATTGTCCAAAAACATACTCTGGAATCGGAGCGCCTTCTTCGGAGCCAATTCCTACCGATATCACCGTGATTCCTTCTTTATTGGCAAGTCGTATTGCCGCTTTTTCGTTTCCTTCGTTATCTTCGCCATCGCTCAGTAATACTACTTTTCTGGAACCTTTGGCAATGTTTTTAAACTTATCCGAAACCGTTTTTATTCCATTTAAAAAGTCGGTGCCTTGTATTTTCAAAATATTGGTTTCTACGCCACCGATATACGTTTCAGCTGCGGTGAAATCAGTTGTTAATGGCATAATTGAAGTAGATTCTCCTGCGAAAACCACAATTCCTACTTTATCATTGGTGAGTTTTCCGATGGTGTTGACGATAATATTTTTGGCTTCATCGAGTCGGTTAGGTTCAATATCTTGCGCATTCATCGAGTTGGAAACATCGAGCAGAAAAATCACATTGTTCATTTTCTGTTTTGTTTTAATTTCTTCGGAACCGCCCAATAAATCAACTATTGAAAGAATTAAAAACAAAGTTCCCAACAAATAAAATAGTGGCAAAAATTTCGAAAATCTTTTTTCTTTTTCAAATAATTCTTCTTGAAATCGCGATTCTGCAAATACTTCTTTTTTGCGTTTTTTCCACTTTAAATATTGAAAAATAATGATTCCAAGCAGTGGCAAAAGCAACAGCAAAAGTAAATACCAGTAATTTCCTAAATACCAATTCATTTTATAGTTGAGCGAAATTATGCGCCAAAATATTATTTAACTTAAAAATTTATAAAACACCCAACGCAACAATGCATCGAGGATTAAAGTTCCCAAAGCAATCCACAGAAAAATTCGGAAATATTCCTGATAATTATAGAGTTTGGTCGATTTCAGTTCCGTTTTTTCGAGTTGATTAATTTCGTTATAAACTTCTTCCAAGCTTTGATTAGAAGTTGCTCGGAAGTATTTTCCACCAGTGGTTTGCGCGATTTCCCGAAGAACAGGTTCGTCAATTTTTACTTCAGCTTCAGTGAAAACCAAATCTCCAAAAATATCAGTCGCGGTCGGCATCAGTGCATATCCGTTGGTCCCGATTCCGATGGTGTAAACTTTGATATCGTTGCTTTTTGCGAGTTGCGCGCCAACTTGTGCAGGCATTGCATTTTCAATCGTATTGACGCCATCAGTCATCAAAATAATGATTTTAGATTTGGCTTTGCTGTTTTTAAGGTGACTAACTGCTACCGAAAGTCCTTCTCCGATTGCCGTTCCTGGTTGTAATTCAAGGGAATTGAGGCTATTTAATTCTTCCAACAAAACTGCGTGATCGGAAGTCACAGGAACTTTGGTAAAAGCTTCGCCGGAATAGGCAACAAGTCCGATTCTGTCACCGGGTCTTTTGTCCACAAACCTTTTGGCAATGCTTTTGAGAGCGGTAAGTCGATCGGGTTCCAAATCTTTTGCAAGCATACTGAGCGAAACGTCCACGGAGAGCATGATGTCGATTCCTTTATTATCATCTTGATCCTGAGAAATTGTGAATGTCCGAGGACGTGCGATGGCAATAATCATTGCCGAAAGAATGATATATTTTGAAATTTTCAGTAAAAATAAAACCCACAAAATCCCTTTGTTTTCCACCATGTTTTGGGTAGAAGGAACGCGGATTCCTGGTTTTTTTTTCTTCCGAATATCTAAAATAATCAGCGGAATGAACAGCAAAAACAGCAACAAAAACCAAGGGCTGTAAAATTCGAAATTGAGAAAATCAAGTGTCATACGCCGGTTCTTAGTTGTTCTGCTTCCAGATCTTTGGAGGATCTTTTCACAAAGTTTTTCATTTCTTCATAATCTTTTTCCATCATCGCTTGATCGGGGAATGTTTTGGCAAATTTCACCAAATCTCCGCGAAGGAAGATGTGTTCCACGATTTTTTCATTCTCCGGAGAAATCGTGTTATTGAGTTTCATCACATCAATCAAATCGTCTGTTAATAGTACATCCGCCGGGATTTTGTATTGTTTGGTGATGAATTTTCGGGAAATATCAATCAGTTCCACATAGAAAGATCGATAGTCGCCATTTTCAATGAATTTTTTCTTTTTTAAATTTTCTAAATCCTTCAATGTTTGGTTGGTCGTCACAATTGGAGAGGTTTTTCTGCGTTTTGCGTATTGCACCAATTGATAAATAACGAAAATTAAAGCGAGAAGAATTAAAACTCCTAAAATATACCATTTGTAAAGTTGCCAATAATCCTTCACCTCGAGTTTCACCTCTTTGTTTTTCATGATATCGTTGATCTGATCGCCTTTTTGAGCGGTATTGATCACGTCAACTTCATAAGGGATGGTATGAAAAACCTTCCCGCCGATTTTGAAATCTAGCGCTGGAATGGTGAATTTCCCTTCTTCAAAAACCTGAAATTCAATGATTCTTTCGTATACATCGGGCTGTTTGCTGATGCTGTCCTTAATTTCTTCAAAATGAAATGGCAACAATTCGTTTTTCGGCGCAGAAACCACATCTTTGCCTTGAAGATTGGAAATATTAACGCGGAAAACTCCGACTTCACCTAAAGCCAGCGTATTTTTGTCGAGTTTGGAACCTAAGGTTTGCGAAAATGCAAGAACACTTAGAAGGGTGAATAGGATAAAAAATATTTTTTTCAAAATGATTTTCTGTTTATTTAAAGCCCCAAAAGGCATTATCTTTTTCTGAAATATTGATAAAGGAATTTAGAATAATCGTCGCCGGTATTGATGTTCATGAAAGTCGCTGAAGAGTTTTCGAAGTCTTCTTCTAAATTTTTGATCCTTAATTTTTGTTTTTCGGCAAAATCGTAGCGCCATCTTGCATTGGAAGTGTTTGCCCAGACTTGTTTTCCGGTTTCGGAATCTATAAAAAGAGTGTAACCAACATCTGGAATTTCGTTGTCTTTTTCATCGAAAATGCGCATTCCTAAAAGCTGATGTTTTCGGGAAGCAACTCTGAGGATTTTCTGCTCAAAATCGTCCTGAAAATCAGAAAAAAGAAAAACCATCGATTTTTTCTTGAAAACGCCCATCATATATTCCAAAGCGACATCAATTTTAGATGGCGCTGCAACATAATCTGCGGTGAGAATATTGCTGATAATTGCGAGAATGTGCTTCCTTCCTTTTTGTGGCGGAATCACTTTGTAAACTTTGTCTGCAAACAAAATCAGGCCAACTTTATCGTTGTTTCCCGCTGCGGAAAAGCCCAAACTTGCGGCGATTTCTGCTACAAATTCGCGTTTCAGTTGCGTTTTTGTACCATAATCCATTGAGGAAGAAATGTCTACCAAAAGCATCATCGTCAGTTCGCGTTCTTCTTCCATCACTTTCACGAAAGGTTCGCGAAATCTTGCGGTTTTGTTCCAATCAATCCTGCGGATTTCGTCGCCAAATTGATACGGACGAACTTCCGAAAAAGTCATTCCTTGCCCTTTGAAAGCGCTGTGATATTGGCCCATCAAAGTAGCTTCCGACTTTTTTTTGGTTCGGATTTCTATTTGTTTTACTTTCTTTATGATGTCTTTAATCTCCATTTTTTGGCGACATTTTTTGATGAAATTTTAAAAAATAATTGATGTTTTTCTTAAAATTCCACACTTACATTAACCCATTCATCATCAAATTTTGTAGGGTATTTTTTGTAAAATTCAATGGCGTTTTCATTCCAATTTAAAACTTGAAAAACCATTCCGGAATATCCACTGGCTTTTCCGTGTTCTAAAGTGGCGTCAAATAACAGTTTTCCGATGTTTTTCCCGCGCATTTTTTCGGTGACTACGAGATCTTCCAAATACAGTCTGCGCCCTTTCCAAGTGGAATATCGATCGTAATAAAGCGACATTCCGACGATTTCATCATCAATTTCCGCGACAAATGCTCCCCAAACCGGATTGTTTCCGAAACCGTCTTCTATAAATTGGTTTAAAGGTAAAACCACTTCGTCACCGGCTTTTTCGAAAACCGCAAGCTCGTGGATGAGCTTCATCATTGCTTCACAATCTTTCTTTTCTGCTTTTCTAATCATTATTTTTATGGCGCCTGGATTTTAGATAAAATTCTTTCTACAATTTCGTCGGCAGTGATTTCTTCAGCTTCCGCTTCGAAACTCAATCCAATTCGGTGACGAAGAACATCTTTTGCAATTTCTTTCACATCTTCCGGAATCACGAATGCGCGATTTTTCAAAAATGCCATTGCTCTTCCTGCGATCGCCAAGTTGATTGATGCTCTCGGTGATGCACCGAAACTGATGTAATTTTTCAATTCTGACAAACCATATTTCTCTGGAAAACGAGTGGCAAATACCATATCGAGAATGTATTTTTCAATCTTTTCATCGAGATAGATTTGGTTGATCAGTTTTTTGGCTTCAACGATATTGTGCAATGAAATTACAGGCTTAATCTCGGGTTGATGAGCTGTAGCAATCATTTTCATGATTTTTCTTTCATCTTCGAAATCGGGGTAAGAAATCGTACATTTTAGCATAAAACGGTCGCTTTGCGCTTCTGGCAAAAGGTAAGTTCCTTCTTGATCGATTGGGTTTTGCGTAGCGAGAACCAAAAACGGCTTCGGAAGTTCCATGGTTTCATCGCCGATGGTTACCTGCTTTTCCTGCATTGCTTCCAATAAAGCCGATTGTACTTTCGATGGTGCACGGTTGATCTCATCCGCCAAAACAAAATTTGCGAAAATCGGACCTCGTTTGATCGTGAAATCATTGTCTTTTATATTGTACATCAATGTTCCCACAACATCGGCAGGAAGCAAATCTGGCGTAAACTGTATCCTCGAAAATTCTCCTTGAACCGCATCTGCCAAAGTTTTAATGGCCAAGGTTTTCGCCAATCCCGGAACACCTTCCAAAAGAACATGTCCGTTCCCTAGAAGACCGATCAGCAAACGATCTACCATGTATTCTTGTCCGATAATTGCTTTGTTGATTTCTTGTTTTAAAAGAGAAAAAAAGTAATTCTGTTCTCTTACTTTTTCCGTGAGTTGTCTGATATCTTCCGCCTGATGTAGTTCTGACATAGCTTTTCTAAAATTTAAGGTGTAAATTTCTAATAATTACGGGGATCAATCAACACAATTGGTGCCAATTTTGAGTTAAAGTTTTGTTAAAACCATGGTTAGAAGGCAAAATCAGTTGCAGCTTTCGTGCTGTAGTTTTGTCTTGTTCAGTTTATTAACCTATTTTTGAGGCTTAAAATTAAGCATCAATGAATTACCATTTTCAGGCACACCGCCAGGTTCGCAGAAATCTGCTGGAAATTCTGCAAAATACTTCTCATCAGGATTTAATGTTGATTCCCGATGGTTTTAATAATAATATTTACTGGAATATCGCGCATGTTGTTGCAACTCAACAGCTTTTGTGTTATTATCTCAGTGGAAATCCTTTCCGGATTGATAAATATTGGATTGAAACTTATAAAAAAGGAACGCTTCCGAACCTGAATGTGGAGCAATCTGAAGTGGATGATTTGGCATTTTTGCTTGCCGAAACTTCTAAGATTTTAATGAAAGATTACGACGCCGATTTTTTCTCTGATTACACGCCTTATACCACAAGTTTTGGCTTGGATTTGAAGAATATTCAGGACGCAATCATCTTCAATAATATGCATGAAAGTTTGCATTATGGTTATGCAATGGCACAGAAAAGAGCTATTATCGGCGAGAAATTTTGAAAAATAAAATTAACAAAGAAATAATCATTCGAAAGATTGGCTATTTCTCATTCAATTAATACAATGAAAGACGACTTTATATTTGGTTTGCGCCCGGTGATTGAAGCTATCGAGGCAGGAAAAACCATCGACAAAATATTTTTGCAAAACGCACTGCAAGGTGAGATTTATTTTGAACTAAAAAACTTGCTTTCCAAGCATAATATTCGACCGAATTATGTGCCGGTAGAAAAACTCAATCGCTTTACCAGAAAGAATCATCAAGGGGTCGTGGCTTTTATCTCGGATGTTCCGTTTGAAAGCATTGAAGATGTTTTGCCGCAACTTTTCGAAGAAGGAAAAACTCCTTTTTTATTGATGTTGGATCGTTTAACGGATGTGAGAAATTTCGGGGCGATTTGTAGAACTGCCGAATGTGTAGGAATTCACGCGATTATTTTGCCTGAAAAAGGCGCTGCACCGATCAATTCTGATGCAATTAAAACTTCTGCTGGAGCGATTTATAATATCAGAATTTGCAAAGAAAAAAATCTTGCTCATACAGTGGATTTCTTGCAGCAATCAGGCGTTCAGGTTTTTGCTGCGACTGAAAAAGCGGATAAATTGATTTATGATGTGGATTTTTCTCAACCTTGTACAATCGTGATGGGAAATGAGGAAACCGGAATTTCAAAAGAGGTTTTGCATCATTCTGATGAAAAAATAAAACTTCCAATTGAAGGGAAAACCCAATCGTTGAACGTATCTGTAGCTTGCGGAGCAATTCTTTATGAAGCGGTTCGTCAGAAGATAAACAGCGCAGTTTAGATTTTTATTTTCATCGATTAGCATCAGTTTTGAATTGAAAAGATTTTTTACCTTTAAATTAAAAATTGAACGATGCGGAAGAGTACGGCTTTGAAAAGTGATGTTCGGAATCACGTGAAAGAAATTATTCTCAATAAAATAGAAAAACTCGAAAAATTCATCGAGTTTACCTTGGATGCGAGTCGAGACATCAAAAAAACGCCAAAATACGATACGATTCGCGAGGAAATGCAGGAGGAAATTTACCAAATGCAAAAACAATTGGCAGCGCTGAGAGATTTACAAAGAAATATGACTAGAGTTTTGAATAAACCAACAGAAAAAATTCAGCTCGGATCGATGGTTTTTACCAATAAAGCTAGGTTTTATATTTCGGTTTCTTTGGGCGAATTTTTCTTTGAAGGTGACCGTTTTTATGCGATTTCCGAAGAAAGTCCTATGGCGAAAATCATGTTTGGCAAGAAATCCGGAGACTCGTTTGTTCTCAATAATATCGCGCAAACGATAGAAAATGTAATATAATTTTAAGCAAAAATTTCATCAGAGAATGGAAAAATCAGAAATATTAAAAGAGATTGTCGAAGGCCGAAGAAGTATTTTTCCTAAAGATTATTTAGCAGAAAATATCGAACAAAATATTCTTGATGAGATTGTAAATTCCTCCAATTTTGCGCCCAATCACAAGCGAACAAAACCGTGGAGATTTAAAGTTTTTAAAGGAGAAGAAAAAGATTTTTTAGGACAACATCTCGCAGAGATTTATAAAAACACTACTGCACCTGAAGTTTTTCTTGAAAAAAAATATCTGGACATCATTGAAAAAGTGGCGAAAACGAATGTAATCATTACGATTTCAGTCAATTTCAGTGGTTTACTTCCGGAATGGGAAGAAATTGCGGCTACGGCAATGGCGGTTCAGAATATGTACCTTACTTCCACGGCGAATAAAGTGGGTTGCTATTGGAGCTCACCTGGAATGATCAAACATCTTGACGGATTTCTCGGTTTGGCGGAAAACCAAAAATGCTACGGATTATTTTATTTGGGTAAAATTTAAGTAAAATGTAACTTTTTCCGGATGATTTAGACTGATTATGAAACAATTAATCAAGAAAAATCAAAAAAATGGAAACTTACGGTTACAGCAATCCCGGATCTCAGCAAAACCAAAATTACAGCAACCAGAATTATCGTTCCGAAAAGAAACTCGCAGCCGGACTTCTGGGAATTTTATTAGGTGCATTTGGAGCCAATAAATTTTTCATGGGATACATTAATGAGGGAATTATTCAGATTGTTCTGAATATCGTAACTTGCGGAATTGCAACCGCTATTCCTTTTATTGAAGGCATTATTTACCTCACGATGAGCGACGAACAATTCGACAAAACTTATATTCAAAATCGAAAAGCTTGGTTTTAAAAAACAAAAAAAATCTTTCAAACTGCTTGAAAGATTTTTTTTATTGAATGAAATTCGATTATTGATTAAGTAAGATTGCTGCTTCTTTGGCTGCGTAAGTGAAAATCATATCGGCGCCGGCTCTTTTGATGCAAGTTAAACTTTCGATAATGGCTTGGTCATTATCCAACCAACCATTTTGTGCAGCGGCTTTCAGCATCGCATATTCGCCACTTACATTATAAACCGCAATGGGTAAATCGATGGTTTCGCGAACTTTGGCAACGATGTCGAGATAAGGCATTCCTGGTTTGATCATGATGATATCCGCGCCTTCCGAAATGTCTTTCATCACTTCATCCAACGCTTCTCGGGAATTATGGAAATCCATTTGGTAGGTTTTTTTGTCTTTCGGAATGTCATTATTTTCTTTCGGCGCCGAATCTAAAGCACTTCGGAATGGTCCGTAAAACGAACTTGCATATTTCGCAGCGTAACTTAAAATTCCTACATCGGTGAAGCCACCTTCTTCCAAACCGGTTCTAATTGCGGCAACGCGACCGTCCATCATATCACTTGGAGCCAAAATATCAGCGCCGGCTGCAGCTAGCGAAACCGACATTTTCACCAAGGCTTCGTTGGTAGCATCATTATCAATTTTTCCATTGGCGATAATTCCGTCGTGGCCATAAATAGAGTAGGGATCTAAGGCTACATCGGGCATCACAACCATTCCCGGAACAGCGTCTTTAATGGCTTTAATGGCATTTTGCATCAATCCGTTTTCGTTCCAAGATTCGGTTCCTTTGTTATCTTTTAGGTTTTCGGAAACTTTCATGTAAAGATTTACACCTTTTACACCTAATGAATATAATTCCTGACATTCTTTTACGGTTAAATCCAAAGTTCTTCGGAAAATTCCGGGCATCGAGGAGATAGATTCTTGCTTATTTTCACCTTCCATTACGAAGATTGGCATAACCAAATCATTGGTGGTTAAAACGGTTTGTTGTACTAAAGCTCTGATAGAAGCATTGATGCGCAATCTTCTATTTCTGGAGTATATAATCATTTTTGGAATGGTATTTGAGTTATGTCCTGCAAATTTAATTATAGTTTTATTAAAAAACTATGGTAAATAAATTTCAATTTCTTAGATTTGTAAGGATATCCATAAATATAAAGTTCTATAAGGTGAAAAAATTATTATTTTCTTTAATCTTTATAAGTAGTTTAACAATTTTTTCGAAAAAAATTTCTGCGCAAAGTTTTGCTAGAGAGCCGATTGCAACATCTCAGAAATCTGATGAAGGAGTGTTGGTTGCGTATCCTAATCCGGCCAAAGATTTTATTATTGTTAAATCAAGAGATAATGATTTAAAAATTAAATCGGTCACTTTTTATTCTATTTTAGGAATGCAAGTGGCAGAATATGCGGTAAATATGTATTCCGGTGAAATTCGGTTGGATAAACTGAAACCTGGAAAGTATCTGATGCGATACACGATGAGCGACAATACTCAAAAGGTGACTCAAATTGTAAAACAATAAACTCTTAATCCTTGATTTTTTCAAGGATTTTTTTTTAAATAATGGTTTTTGAAGGGTTCGGCTAAGAGTTTACTGTAAAAAAAATCAGTAATTTTGTCTCATGGAAACCAGGGAGAAAATTATAGTTATCGGCGGTGGTTTTGCAGGTCTTCAGCTTGCTAAAACGCTAAATAATAAACGAAAAAAAGTGATTGTTATCGATAAGGTAAACCATCACATGTTTCAACCTCTTTTTTACCAAGTTGCTTGCGGACGTATCGAACCGAGCAATATTTCTTTCCCTTTTCGAAAAATTTTCCAGCGCTCCAGAAATATTCAGTATCGGATGATTGAGGTGCAGAAAATTCTCCCAGATCAAAATAAAATCATTACTTCCGAAGCCGAATTTACTTACGACAAACTCGTTATTGCAACAGGTTGTAAAACCAATTTTTTCGGAAATTCCAAGATGGAAAGCCTCACTTTTGGGATGAAAAACACTCAGGAAGCAATCGCAATTCGTAATCATATCTTGCTCACTTTTGAGAAATTAATTATTGAAAAAAAACGAAGCGACGATGGAAATTGGAACATCGTTATCGTAGGAAGTGGACCGACAGGGGTGGAACTTGCAGGTGCTTTTGCAGAAATGAAAAAAGAAATTCTGCCAAGAGATTACCCGAACATGAATTTTGCTAATCTGAATATCATTTTGGTGAGTTCTACAGATACCCCTTTGAGCGTGATGAGCGAAGATGCACAGAAGATGTCGGAGAAATATCTTCAGGAATTGGGCGTGGATTTTATGAGTGGGGAAAGAGTTGTCGATTACGACGGAGACCGCGTTTTCTTAGAAAGTGGTAAAGAAATTCCCGCTAATAATGTGATTTGGGCAGCGGGCGTTACCGGAAATGTGATTGAAGGTTTAAATCCCGAAATCATGGTTAGGAATCGTTACAAAACCGATCGTTTCAATCGTGTTCAAGGGTATAAAAATATTTTTGCAATTGGTGATATCGCTTATATGGAAACTCCACTTTATCCTCAAGGTCATCCTCAAGTAGCGAATGTTGCCATTCATCAAGGGAAAAATTTAGGAAAAAACTTTCTCCAAAAATCGGAAAACGAGTGGGTTGAATATGAATATAAAGATCAGGGAAGTATGGCGACCATTGGGAAACACCGCGCTGTAGTGGATTTGCCGAAATTTAAATTTCAGGGCTTTTTTGCTTGGTACTTTTGGATGTTTTTACATTTGATGCTCATTCTTTCGGTGCGAAATAAACTGGCGGTTTTCTTCAATTGGATGTGGAGTTATGTCAACAAAGATTCCTCGCTGCGCCTCATCATCATCCCCAACAAAAAGAATAATACAGAACAATGAGAATCGATATAATAAGTGTTTTACCGGAATTGATGGAAAGTCCGTTCCGAACGTCTATCCTGAAACGTGCAATGGATAAAGGATTGGCAGAAGTTCATTTTCATAATTTACGCGATTTCGGTTTGGGAAAACATCGCCAAGTTGATGATGAACCTTACGGAGGTGGCGCCGGAATGGTGATGATGATTGAACCTTTGGATCAATGTATCTCAGAATTAAAGGCTCAAAGAAATTACGATGAGGTAATCTATCTCACGCCGGATGGGGAAACTTTAAACCAAAAAATTGCCAATTCATTATCGATTAAGAAGAACCTAATTTTTCTTTGTGGTCATTACAAAGGAATTGATCAGCGCGTTCGGGAATTGCATATTACCAAAGAAATTTCCATTGGCGATTATGTGTTGACAGGAGGCGAATTGGCAGCTTGTGTTTTGGCCGATAGCGTGATACGACTTCTTCCGGGAGTTTTAAATGATGAGCAAAGCGCTCTTACAGACAGTTTCCAAGACAATCTTCTCTCACCACCAATTTATACAAGACCTTCGGAATACAAAGGATTGAAAGTTCCGGAAATTTTAATGAGCGGCAATTCCAAAAAAATTGAAGAATGGCTTCATGAAGAAGCGGTAAAAATCACTCAGGAAAAAAGACCCGACTTATTGGATTAAAATGAATCATAATTAATTATTTTTCCTAAATTTACAATACAATAAAAACAGAAAGACAAATTTGTAGATGATAAATATGGATGCTAAAGAGTTGATCGCTTTTTATAATGTAGAAAATTTGTTTTCTCCAGATCCGCCTCAGGTTCATAAGTTAGATCCAACCTTATCTGGTCTTAGAAACTGGGATGAGCGACGATATCAAAACAAGCTTTTCAAGATTGCTCACGTTTTTCAACTCATTCAAGAAGCTGAAAACACCCTGCCTTTTCTTATTGGACTCTCAGAAATTCAAGGTCAAAAACCTTTGGAAGATTTAATCGCCATGGAACCTTTCAACTCAAATTTCGGAGTTGTGCATTACGATTCTATGGATGAAAGAGGAGTGGATGTAGCGTTACTTTATGACAAAAGCAAGGTGGAAATTATTTCTTCTGAACCTATAACTTATTTCTTTGAAATCGAGGACAATAATCCCGCAAACTATGATACAACAAGAGATGTATTGTTTTGCAAGGTGAAATATTTAGGAGAAATTATCAATCTTTTTGTCCTTCATCTTCCGTCAAAAAGAGAAAAAGATGTCAATAAACCTAAGCGCGATTATATCATGAATGATGTGCGGCAGAAGGTTTCGGATATTATTTCCGAGAAAAAAGAAGCAGTGATCATCTGCGGAGATTTCAATGAAAATCCTACTGATGATAATTTAATAAAACTGCAATATGATTATAATTCCGAAAAAATAATGACGAACCCTTATCTGGATTTATACCAAAATCAAAATTTTTCAACATACCATTACAAAGATGGCTTGCTTTTTGACCAGATAATTTTTTCCCCTCAGTTTTTTGCTACAGATTTTCCTTTAAAGTTTGCTGCTGCGAAGGTTTTCAATCATATAAAACTGAGTAATTATGATAAGAAATTTGCAGGAAGGCCTTTTCGCACTTATGCAGGCACAAGATATTTAGGAGGATACAGCGACCATTTTCCGGTGATTGTAGAATTTAAAAAATAATAATATAAAAGACGACTAATAAAAAATGAAAAGCGCAGTAGAGACAGGTTATCATTTGGATTCGGTGGATAAAGAAATCATCTATATGTTGATGGATAATGCTAAAACTTCTTTATCACATATCTCCAAAAATGTAGGTATTTCGACCACCGCTGTTCACCAAAGAATAAAAAAACTGGAACAGGCGGGAGTTATCGAAAACTCAATTTCCTTTCTTAATCCTAGAAAAATTGGTTATAAAGTAGTTTCATATATCGGGGTTTTCTTGGATCAACCAAGTCATTATCACGATGCAGTAAAAGCACTGAAAGAGGTAAATGAAGTGGTAGAAGCTCATTACACCACTGGGAATTATACTATTTTCCTTAAAGTTCTTTGCAGAGATAATGATCATTTGATGGAAATTCTTAACAAATTACAAAAACTGAAAGGAGTAACAAGAACTGAAACTTTCATATCTTTGGAACAAAGTATTAACCGACAACTGAAAGTGTAATGAAAATTAATAATTACTTAGATTCTACTTATCTTAAAACACCACAACAATCGGGGTTAACAGAAGAAGAAACCAAAGAAAAAGTTGACGAACTCACCCGAGAAGCGATCGATAATCAGTTTTTTGAAGTGATGATTCGCCCGAATTTTGTGAAAGAAATCAAAGAATATTTGCTTAAAAATAATTCCGATGTGAAAGTCGGAACCGTGATTGGATTTCATGAAGGAACCGCAACTGTTGAAGAAAAATTATTCGAAGCACAACAAGCCATCAATGATGGAGTGGATGAATTGGATTTTGTAATCAATTTTGAAGCCTATAAAAAAGGAGATTTGGAAACTCCGAAACAAGAATTTTTGAAAGGTTCTCAACTTGCATTAGAAAACGGAAAAGTCGTAAAATGGATTATCGAAATCGCCGCTCTTACCGATGAACAAATTGTTGATATCACTAAAAATATCAGAATTTGGGCGGAAGATAACCTCAAAGAGGAAGATTTAAAAAACATTTTCGTGAAATCTTCCACCGGATTTTATCCTACAGAAAACGGAAAACCGAACGGAGCCACTTTTGAAGGAATCAAATTAATGCTTGAAAACGCAGGTTCTCTTTCCGTAAAAGCTGCAGGTGGAGTAAAAAGCCCCGAAGATGCAGAAAAGATGATTGCTTTGGGCGTGAAAAGAATCGGAACATCATCAGCAAAAGCTTTGGTATCCGACGAAGAAGCGCAAGGAGGATATTAATTCCAACTTTTATATAAAATTTCAAGAAATCGTGCCGAAGGTGCGATTTTTTGTGTTTAAATCCTATTTTTGCAAACCATGGCAAAGAAACCCATCAAAAAAAAGACGACTCGAAAAATTCATAAGGCTAGAAAAAGACATTTTCTCTTGCGACGTGAGATTTTGCTCGTCATTTTGGCGGTAGCTCTCCTCGGAACTGGGTTTTATTTGAAACAAAAAATTGCATTTTATTATGCGGTGTATTTCAATAAATTCGAGCATAAAAAACTCTCCAATACCGAATTCGAAGAGCAGCGAATCAACAGAATTATGGAAGATTATGTTGATAAAACTTTTGGAATCGACATGTCGCATTACCAACGGAAAGAAGATATCAATTGGGACAGTTTAAGCATCGGAAACCGTTCAATTCCTATAAAATTTGTGATTTTAAGAGCAACGATGGGAAACCGAAGCGCCGATAAAAACTTTGATGAATTCTGGGCTCTTGCCAAAAAACACAATCTAATCCGTGGAGCTTATCATTTTTATCGTGCTGATGAAGATCCGGTGATGCAAGCCAATAATTTTTTAGAAAACGCAAAACTCGAGGAAGGAGATTTGCCACCGATTTTGGATATTGAAAAAATTCCGCGCCGAAAATCCAACGAAAAACTCATCGAGGATTTGAAAATCTGGTGCCGAATCGTAGAAGAAAAATTCGGTGAGAAGCCTATTATTTACAGCTATTATCACTATCACAAAGACTTTTTGCAAGGTGAATTCGACGATTATCCATTGTGGTTGGCTAATTATAATGATGTTCCGCAGCCCACGCCGACTGGGGTTTGGGATTTTTGGCAATTTACCGAAAACGGAATCGTGTACGGTATCAATACCAAAATTGATTTGAATGTATATAACGGAAGTCTTTGGTCACTGAAAAGTTTAACTTTGGATTAGTTGTTTATTTCTTAAAAAGGGTGCTTTTTTTAATGAGTAATGATCGGTCAATATGAGGTTGCCCTTCTTACAACTATAGAAATGTGCCCAAAATTCAGTACTTTCGCAAAAATTCCTAATTCTGATGAACTACGTTTCCGCTGAAAATTTAACTAAATCGTATGGTTTAAAAGTCCTATTTCAAGACATAACCTTCCATGTGAATGAAGGCGACAAAATCGCAATCGTGGCAAAAAATGGCTCCGGAAAATCTACATTATTAAAGATTTTGATGGGCAAAGAAATCGCCGATTCCGGAAATGTGGTCATTAATAAAGATATTCAGGTGGTTTTGTTTGATCAGGAAATTGATTTTGAAGGCGATCTCAATGTGGAAGAATTCATGATGACGCTGGATTCTGCACCGATTTTGGCAGTGAAAAATTACCATCACGCGCTTCATACCGAAAATCCTGATGATATGGAAAAAGCTTTGGCTGAAATGGAAATCCATAAAGCTTGGGATTTGGAAAATGAAATGCGCCAAATTCTTTCTCAGCTAAAAATCACTGATTTGGAAGCGAAAATGAAAACGCTTTCCGGAGGTCAAATAAAAAGAGTTGCGCTCGCAAAACTTTTATTGGAAACCCGCGCCGAACATCGCCACACCCTTTTGATCATGGACGAACCTACCAATCACCTCGATGTCGATATGGTGGAATGGCTGGAAAATTACCTTTCAAAAGCGATGGTAACGCTACTTTTGGTAACGCACGATCGTTATTTTTTGGATGCGGTTTGCGACACGATTTGGGAAATGGAAGACCGAAATTTGTATGTTCATAACGGAAGCTACGCGACTTATTTGGAAAACAAAATGATTCGCGAAGATAATTTGAATTCCACCATCGATAAAGCTAATAACCTTTACCGAAAGGAATTGGAATGGATGCGCCGCCAACCAAAAGCAAGAACTACAAAATCTAAATCAAGAATCGATTCCTTTTACGAAACCGAAAAAGTGGCAAAAACCGATACCAGAAAACAAAATCTGGAGCTGGATTTCGAAATGAAACGCCTTGGAAAGAAAATTCTTGAACTTAAAAACATCAATAAAAGTTTCGGTGAAAAGCTTTTGATTAGAGATTTTTCCTATCAATTTCAGCGTGGTGAAAAAGTAGGAATTGTAGGGAAAAATGGAGCCGGAAAATCGACTTTACTTAATATTATTCAAGGCTTTGAACCTTATGACAAAGGCGAAATTGAAACTGGGGAAACCATAAAATTTGGATATTTTTCTCAAAAAGGTTTAAAATATAAAGAAGACGAACGCGTTATCGATTTCATCAAAGAAATTGGTGAAAATTTCCCTTTAGCCAACGGGAGAACTATTTCTGCATCGCAGTTTCTAAGGTTGTTTCTTTTTGATGATCAAACGCAATATTCGCCGATTTCCAAACTTTCAGGTGGAGAAAAAAGACGACTTCATTTGATGTACGTTCTTTACCAAAATCCGAATTTCCTCATTTTTGATGAACCTACAAATGACCTTGATTTACCAACTTTGACGGTTTTGGAGAATTTTCTGTTGAACTTTCAGGGTTCTTTGATCATCGTTTCGCACGACAGATATTTCATGGATCGTATTGTCGATCATGTTTTGGCATTTGAAGGCGATGGAATCATCAAAGATTTTGTAGGGAATTTCTCGGAATATCGTGAGAACAAAAGCCAAGAAAGCAGTAAAAACCAACCGGAAATCCAAAAAGATTCTGTAAAAAATGAAACTCCCGTTCCTGTAGTTTCTGCTGAAAAACCAGCTGCGATTAAAAGAAAATTATCTTTCAAAGAACAACGCGAATTGGAAATGATCGATAAAGAACTTCCGGTTTTGGAAAAAGAAAGGAATGTAATTCTGGAAAAACTGAATAATGAAACCGATTACGAAAAAATCTCGGTTTATTCGGCAGAATTGGAGCTTATTTCTGGTAAAATGGAAGAGATGGAAATGCGCTGGCTAGAATTACAAGACTAAAAATATTTCTCACATAATCACTTTCTCAATATGGAAAATCAGCAAAAACTCGAAGCCAAATATGGTTTGTTCACCGCAATTTCGATGGTTATCGGTCAAGTAATTGGTTCCGGGATATTTTTCAAAGTTGATGATGTTCTCACTGCTACTCAAGGAAATATTTTTGCAGGTCTTGCAGGTTTCGTAATCGTCGGTTTCAGTGTGATTTTCGGTGCGATTTCAATGGCAAATTATGCCGAATTGCTCCCAAAAGATGGTGGAATTCTAAATTATGTAGAATACCGATTTGGTAAAACCGCCGGATATTTCGTTGGTTGGATGTACATGAGTTTGTTTTATCCTTTGCTTACCGCTGTTTTATTCATGGTATCGGGAATTTATATTGCGCATTTCGCAGCAGAATTTTTGCAATTTCAACCGACGACTTTGCATTTTGTTTTAATTGGATTTGTGAATTTGTTGATCTTTTTTGTTTTTAATATTTACAAACCGAAAAGCAGCGGAATTTTTCAACAGTTAACGACGGTTTTGAAGGTTCTTCCACTTATTTTGATTGCTTCTTTAGGGATTATCAGTTTACTGAAAGGAGATGTGGATGAAGCCAATACTTTTTCCTATGCTGCGAAAAATGTAAAGGAAAATCAGTCATTATTGGTATTGATTGCGGCAAGTTTTATCCCGATTTCGTTTGCTTTTGATGGTTGGTATGTGGCGACACAAATCTCTGGAGAAATAAAAAATTCAAGTAAAAATCTTCCAAAAGCATTAATTATAGGTACAGTTTCAGTGATGATGATTTATATTTCTTATTACATGGGAATTGTTTTTCGAATGAGCGGCGATGAAATTATTACTTTAAAAGACACTTATATTACTGAATTTTCCAGAAAAATTGGATCAAATACAGGAGCTTTGCTGATGCAGATTTTCATTATCATTTCGGTTTTGGGAACAGCCAACGGATTGCTTTTGGCGACGATTCGGGTACCTTATCAGTTTGCAAATCTTGAAAAATCGAAAAAGTTTTTGAATCTCAATCAAATTAATTCGAAGACAAAAATGCCGGTAAACAGTGCATTTCTTGGTTTGGGAATCATCATTTTTTATCTCGTTATTTATTATATAACCAATACTTATCCATATTTTACAGAACGAAATTTTGATCTTTCTGCAATTCCGATTGTGTTTATTTATTTGGTTAATACTGCGCTTTTCATCGGATTATTCAAGCTTGTAAGACAGAATGTCTTTTCTGGAAATCATTTTTTCAAAGCTACAATGGCTGTAATTGCGATTTTGGGAACTTTCACAGTGCTTTTCGGAACGGCAACTGCTCCGAACGGATGGTCTTATTTTTTAGTAACCATCGTTTTTATTGTTGTGGGATTCTTCTTCAAAAAGCAAAACTGATAAATATCACTATCAATTAATCTTCTTTATTTCAGTTACTTAAATTCTTTTGCAAGGATTTATTTAGAATTATTAAAAATAAATTTGGACGAATTGCAGGCGTTTTCTACATTTGCGTCGTTATTTTAATTCATTCTAAATAAAAACTTGTTAATGAAAAAGCAAATACTATCTGTAGGTCTTCTTGTCGTTGCAATATCGATAAATGCTCAAATGAAATATGAACCAATCAGTGATACCTTAAAAATACAATTGATTGAGGACGTGAACTTGCACAAAACGGGTAATCCCAATGTAGCAAAACCGATGTCAACAAAATCGAATCTTTCGATTATGGAAACGCCACAGCCGATTGCCATTGTTACTCATGAAATTATCGAACAGCAGCAAGCAAAGCAGTTGAGCGATGTGTTGCAAAACGTGAACGGTTTGTATATCACTTCATCAAGAGGGAATTCTCAGGATAGTTTTGGTGGAAGAGGTTTTGCTTTAGGAAATGATAATATTTTCAAGAATGGAACTCGCGTGAACAGCGGAGTTTTTCCTGAAGTTTCCGGTTTGGAAAGAGTAGAAGTGCTGAAAGGTGCCAATGCAATGCTTTACGGAAATACTGCAGCTGGAGGAGTTATTAATATGATTACCAAAAAGCCGAGATTTAATTATGGAGGAATGGTTGGTTTCAGTGCAGGAAGTTGGAATTCTTATAAGCCAACCGTAGATTTTTATGGACCGCTTTCGGATCAAGTGGCGTTCCGAGTGAATGGAGCTTACGAAACTGCAGATAGCTTCAGGGATAAGGTTTCTTCGGAAAAATATTATTTCAATCCTTCGTTTTTATTCAATTTAGGTGAAAAATCCCAGTTGATTGTGGAAGCAGATTATCTGAAAAATGATTTCACTCCCGATTTTGGGGTTGGTTCAATTACTCATCCGGATTCAAGCTATTCGTTAAACGATCAAGTTGGAAGAAATGTTTTTTTTGGAACCGATTGGCAATATCAATCCGTGGAACAAGCTTCTACCAACATTACTTTTAATCATCAATTAAGTACCAATTGGACTTTGAATGCAGTTACTTCTTATCAGAATTATACCAAAGATTATTTTTCTTCGGAGCGCGTACAATGGGGTTATGTTAAAAATAATCCATCTGTAGATCCGACTCGTTTGGCTTGGGTGAGACCTTTTACCAAAACTTATAACGAACAAAATTACGGATCGGCTCAGGTGAATATTAATGGTGAGTTTAACACAGGAAAAATTAATCATAAATTATTATTCGGAGCGGACGCGGATTACAGTCAGGCAGATTCTTATGCTTACACATTGAGTTCAACCAACAATGTACTTTATTTGGATGATCCTTCAACTTGGGGAAATGTGGCGATGCCAACTTCTAGTGCAAATACCAAAAACCGAATTAATACTCGAAGAATTGGTGTATATGCACAAGATTTCATCAGTCTCACCAAACAATGGAAAGTGATCGCAGGATTGCGTTGGACTTACTTCGAAAATATGCCGACCATCAATACCAATTTTGTAACTGGTGAAAAGAAATTAACCGACAATACCGCGACTTCCGAACAAGCATTTTCACCAAAAGTGGGATTTGTTTATATGCCAAATGATAATTTGTCGGTTTTTGCGACTTATACCAACTCGTTTGCAGCAAATTCCGGGGAAACTTCTTCAGAAATATCAACAATCAATACCACAGGAACAGCTGAGGAAGTATTGGCACAAGTACAAAGTATTTCCAGACAAGGAATAAAACCGACGACCATCGATCAATATGAAATCGGATTAAAGAAAAATATTTGGAATAATACTTTAGCATTTAATTTGTCCCTTTACCAAATCGATTACAACAATTATTATCAAAGTTATTGGTATCAAAATAATTCGGGAGCCGTTGTTACGCCGGATGCTAATTTGAAAGAATTTGCCGGAAAAATGAGAAGCCGCGGTGTGGAATTAGACATCACCGGAAATCCGACCAAGAATATCTCCATCATCGGAGGGGTTTCTTACAATAATTCGGTTTATTTAGACACTCCTGAAAAAGGCTATATTGAAAAGCAAAGACTCGTTCGAACTCCTGCAACAACGGCAAATGCTTCGGTTTTCTATAAATTCACCGAGGGTGATGTCAAAGGTTTAAAAATAGGAGCCGGCGCATATTATATCGGAGACCGATTGGCGGGTTGGAATGATACGAAATCCACAGAAATCACCAGAAACGGCGTTTCCCGCTCCTTCGAATTGAAAGATTATATCATTGTAAATGCAACAATTGGTTATGAATGGAATAAGTTTTCATTACAAGGAAAAATCGGAAATATTTTCGATACAGAAAACTACAATGTACACGAAAACTATTCGGTAAATCCGATTACCCCAAGAAATTATTATTTTACTTTAACTTATAAATTATAGATTCAGATTAAATTTTTTTTAATTGAGAAGGGTGGTGGCAATTGCTTTCACTCTTGTCGTTAAAAGAATTTGGTTTAATAAAAAAGTCCTTTTCAAGCATTGGTGAAAAGGACTTTTTTTAAAATTCTAGAAATTATTTATTAGGTTGCGGAGTGAAGCGTAAATAGGGTTTCAATTCTGTAACTCCTTTCGGAAAGATTTTCTTCGCATCTTCGGTTGATAAAGTTGCGGGAACAATCACATCATCACCATCATTCCAATTCACCGGAGTAGCAATTTTGTGTGAATCAACTAGTTGAAGAGAATCTAAAACGCGAAGTATTTCATTGAAATTTCTACCTGTAGAAGCTGGATAAGTGATAATTAATCTTACTTTTTTGTCAGGATCAATAATCAATAATGAGCGAACAGTAGCCGTAGCAGAAGCATTTGGATGAATGAAATCATATAATTCAGAAACTTTCCGATCTTTATCAGCAATAATTGGGAAATCTACTACCGTATTTTGGGTTTCGTTGATGTCGTCGATCCATTTTCGATGATCATTGGCATCATCAACAGAAAGTGCCAAAACTTTGGTGTTTCTTTTTTCAAACTCAGCTTTTAATTTGGAGGTCATTCCAAGTTCAGTCGTGCAAACTGGAGTAAAATCTGCAGGATGAGAAAACAAAATTCCCCAAGAATCTCCTAAAAAATCATAAAAATTAAGTGTTCCGACAGAAGAATCTGCCACGAAATTGAGGGCGATATCGCCTAATCTTATTGCCATAATTTGTAAATTTTAAAAAACAAATATAAAAATTATTCTATTAGTCTACTAAATTTATAGACTAATATTTTTATTTTAAAGTAAATTAACAATTGGTTGATGATGAATTTCTTTTAATTCAAGAATGATGATGAAATATTGCAACGTAATTTGAAAGAAAGTGAGTGAGTTATAGAAAAAATTATTATATTTGCACCCTCATAATTAATCGGGACGAGTTCCCACAAAATCAAACATTTATGTCAGTAAAAATTAGATTACAAAGACACGGTAAAAAAGGAAAACCTTTTTTCCACATTGTTGTTGCAGATGCAAGAGCTAGAAGAGATGGTAAATTCATCGAAAAAATTGGTACTTATAACCCAATTACAAACCCTGCGGTTATTAATTTAGACGTGGATGCGGCTGTAAAATGGTTAAACAATGGTGCGCAACCAACAGACACTGCAAGAGCAATCCTTTCTTACAAAGGTGCACTTTACAAAAAACACTTACAAGGTGGTGTTGCTAAAGGTGCTTTCTCTGCCGAAGAAGCTGATAAAAAATTCGCTGCTTGGTTAGAAGAAAAAGAAAATGCAGTAAACAACAAAAAAGAATCTTTAACTAAAGCACAAAAAGAAGCTAAAAAAGCAGCTCTTGAAGCAGAAGCTAAAGTAAATCAAGCAAGATTAGATGCGGCAGCAAAAGCAGAAGCTGATGCAAAAGCGGAAGAAGAAGCTAAATTGGCTGAAGCAGAAGCTGCAAACGCTCCTGTAGCTGAAGAAGCAACCGAAGAACCAGCTGCTGAAGCAGAAGGAACTGAAGAAGCTCAAGCTTAATTTTATTCTGTAAAATCTTACAAAATAATACGCAAAGACGCCTTTTGGGCGTCTTTGTTATTTTAAAACCCTTTATATTTGCAACATATTATGTAAAATAATGACGGACTTTTTTCCAAGTCTTTCGATGAATTTACATGTTGATTAATTATTAAAAAAAATGAGAAAAGAAGATTGCTATTTCTTAGGAAAAATTACCCGAAGACACGGTCTTCAAGGAAATGTTTTTCTTAAATTAGATACGGATCAGCCTGAAATGTATAAAAAACTCAATTCTATATTTGTAGAAATCAATGGTTTGTTGGTGCCTTTTTTTGTTGCCAAACAATCCTGGAGCAAAGGCGATACATTGATTATTTCCTTTAAAAATTCTACCGAAGCATTGGTTGATCAATCTTTGGGAAAAGACGTTTATCTTCCGCTGTCCACCTTGCCCAAACTTACAGGGAACAAGTTCTACTATCATGAAGTTGTAGGTTTTGAAATTCGTGAAGAAGATGGTAAAACTTGTGGAACAATTGTTTCCATCAACGATCAAACTGCGCAACATTATTTCTATCTGAATCTTGCCGGAAAACAAATTATTATCCCAATTATTAAAGATTGGATTTTGGAATTGAATCGTGAAGAAAAATACTTAAAAATGGCTTTGCCGGAAGGTTTGATGGATGTTTTCTTGATTCCTTCCAAGAAAGATGAATAATGTTTTTAAGACGGAATTTTTGTTTGAAATGGTCTCTTTTTTAATGAAAAACGATTAAATATTTCAGAAAAATTCCAGGCCTAACATCAAAAATTACGCCAAATTTTATTACATTTGTATTTATTGTTAAATAAAAAAAACGGAGCTAAAAATTCCGAATGATATATAAAAAATTGAATGTCAGCAATGAGAACGACGATTAACGAATTACTTTCAGATTATAAAAAACTTTTGCATCACGATATTACCGTACAAGGCTGGGTAAGGGCATTTCGCTCCAACCGTTTTATCGCTTTGAACGATGGTTCTACGATTAATAATCTACAAGTTGTGGTGGATTTTGAGAAATTTGATGAAAGTATTCTGAAAAATATCAGTACTGCTTCTTCCGTGAAAATTGTGGGCGAAGTAGTAGAAAGCCAAGGAGCTGGACAAAATATCGAAATTATCGCTAAGAAAATTCAGATTTTAGGAGATAATTTTACTGAAGAAAGAGACAGAACGATTCTTCAACCTAAAAAACACTCGCTTGAAGTTCTTCGTGAGCAAGCGCATTTGCGTTTCCGTACCAATTTGTTTGGATCGGTTTTCAGAGTGAGAAGTGCGATCAGTTTTGCGATTCACCAGTTCTTTAACCAGAATCAGTTTTTCTACATGAACACGCCGATTATCACCGGAGCCGATGCAGAAGGAGCTGGCGAAATGTTTGGTGTAACCAATTTCAACCTGAATAATATTCCAAGAGACGAAAACGGTGATATCGATTTCGAACAGGATTTCTTTGGTAAAAAAACCAATCTCACGGTTTCTGGCCAGTTGAATGTGGAAACTGCAATGATGGGATTGGGTAGAGTTTATACTTTCGGACCAACTTTCCGTGCTGAAAATTCCAATACGACGCGTCACCTCGCTGAGTTTTGGATGGTAGAACCTGAAGTTGCGTTCAACAATCTAGAAGATAATATCGATTTGGCGGAAGATTTCTTGAAATATGTGATTGGTTATGCATTAGAAAATTGCAAAGACGATTTGGAATTTTTGGATAAAAGATTTGCTGAAGAACAAAAGCAAAAACCTGAAAAAGACAGAGCTTCCGAAGGTTTGATCGAGAAATTGGAGAATGTGATCAAGAAAAGATTCAAAAGAGTTTCTTATACGGAAGCGATTGATATTCTGAAAAATTCTAAAGAAAACAAGAAAGGCAAATTCCAGTTCCCAATTGATGAATGGGGTGCAGATTTGCAAAGCGAACACGAAAGATATTTGGTTGAAAAACATTTTGGAAGTCCGGTAGTGCTTTTTGATTATCCGAAAGAAATTAAAGCGTTCTACATGAAACTCAACGAAGATGGGAAAACTGTAGCGGCAATGGACGTACTTTTCCCAGGAATTGGAGAAATTATCGGAGGTTCGCAAAGAGAGGAAAGATACGATGTTCTTACCGAGAAAATGAAAGCCATGAACGTTGATGAACACGAGCTTTGGTGGTATCTTGATACCAGAAAATTCGGTTCAGTTCCGCATGCTGGTTTCGGTCTTGGACTCGAAAGATTGGTTCTTTTCGTAACAGGAATGACGAATATTCGGGATGTAATTCCTTTCCCAAGAACACCAAATAATGCTGAATTTTAGAAAAATAAAACTTAAATAAAAACCTTAACCATCCTTCCAAATTAAAGCATAGAAAACTGTTAAATAACTAAAAACTACGGAAAAAATAATTCCACAAAATGCTGAAACAAAATCTACAATTAAGACTCGGGCAAAAACTAGCGCCACAACAAATTCAACTGATGAAGCTGATTCAGCTGCATACTTTGGAGTTTGAAGAAGAATTGGAGCGCGAACTCGAAGAAAATCCGGCACTCGAAAAGGTTCAGGAAGAAACGAAAGAGGAAGATTATGCTTCTTTGGATGAAGGTTATGAGGATGAAGGAACTGATACCATCAACACCGATTTTGATGTGGATGAATATATTTTCGACGACGAACCGGCCTATAAAACATCTTCCAATAACTATTCTGCTGACGATGAGGAATTTGATAACGAGTCGCTTCTTACAGAAGGTCAGTCGCTGTATGATTATCTTTTGGAGCAAATTAATCTCAGCAGTATTGATAGCGAAGACTTGAAAATCGCCGAATATTTGATCGGAAATCTCGATAATGATGGTTATTTGAGAAGAGAAATTAAACAAATTGTTGATGATTTAGCTTTCTCACAAGGAATTTACACCACTCAGGAAAAAGTGACCGAAATTCTTGAAAACTATGTTCAAAAACTTGATCCACCAGGAGTTGGCGCAAGAGGTCTTCAGGAATGTCTTTTATTGCAAATCGAGAAAAAAGTAAGCGCTGACAAAGCGGTGATTTTGGCAGGAAATATTCTGAGAAATCAGTTTGATGCGTTGACGAATAAGCATTACAACAAAATCATTCAGAAATACGATATCGAAGAAGAAGATTTGAAAGATGCTTTGGAAGTGATTTCGAAACTTTCCCCGAAAGTTGGCGGAAATTTCGATACGCAAACCATCACCATTAACCAAGAAATTATCCCGGATTTTGTCATTCAAATTAAAGAAACTAAAAACGGGCAGGTTGATGTAATTCCTTTGTTAAACAGTAAGAATGCACCAACATTAAGGGTTTCGGAAGAATACAAAGATATCCTCACAACGTATTCCCATGATAAAAAATCGCCGGATCATAAGCAAGCGGCGCTTTTCATCAAACAAAAATTGGATGCTGCGAAATGGTACATCGATGCAATTAACCAAAGACAAAATACTTTGTTGCAAACCATTTCCGCGATTGTGAAACTGCAGAAAAACTATTTTATCACAGGTGACGAAAAATCTTTGAAACCTATGATTTTAAAGGATGTTGCGGATATTACAGGTTTCGATATTTCTACAATTTCAAGGGTGGTGAAAAGCAAATATGCCGACACACCGAACGGAATTGTATATCTGAAAAGTCTTTTCTCCGACTCGTTAACCAATGATGATGGGGAAGAAGTTTCTACGAAAGAAATTAAAAATCATCTTCAAGAAGTCATCAGCAATGAAAATAAAAGAAAGCCATTGACCGACGATGCTTTGGTAGGACTTTTAAAAGAAAAAGGCTATAATATCGCTAGGCGAACCATCGCAAAATACCGTGAACAGCTAAATATTCCGGTAGCGAGATTAAGAAAAGAGTTATAAAAAAAGTCAGAGAAATCTGACTTTTTTGTTTTTATTGTTGTTGCTCATCAATTCTCTGGAGCTCCTCGAGGTTTTTGCCTAAACGTTTCAGAATGATGCCATAAACCAAGCGATAATATACCCAAATGAGTACAACGCTGATTCCCATCATCACAATAGTTCCTACCAAAAACCCAATTAATGTCGGATTGTTGAGGTGAATATTTTGCTGCGACAATATCATGAAAGTGAAAGCGGTAAGTATCACGGTAAATAAAATGATGAGAAAAATATTAGCTAGAATGAAAAGATTTACTGTTTTTTTGAAATTAATAATCTGTAGAATTAATTTTTTAAGATTCGATTCAACATTGATTTTTCGGTAATTCTGAAAAAATTTAACAACAAAAAAAGCAGTAAGTACAAGACTTATGGTTTTCATACCCAAATAAAGATTTGAAAAACCATTTTCGAGACCGGTAGTACTTTTTACCCCAAGTTTCCCCAAAATACTGATAAAGCTATTGGTGTCATCCCCAATAAATGCATAATAAAGATTCATACAGAAAATCACTAGAAACTCAGCAATACTAATCCAAAGGATATATTTCACATAATTCCTGGATGATTTGTTCAGCATAGCTTCGATTTCTGTGCTGTTATATTTTGGCTGAACCATCTGCTCCTGCCAAGTTTTTTTGAAATTATCTAAATCAAATTCAGGCATGTTTTTCCATTAAGTGTTTTAAAGTCTTTTTCAATCTGTTCATTTTTACCCGTGCATTGACCTCGGTAATCCCCAAGTTTTCTGCGATATCACGATAGGGCAAATCGTCCAGATACATCATCACAATCGCTCTTTCCACGTTGGGCAGCATTTTCACAACTTTATAGAGCAATGAAACCTGCGCCTGTTTTTCGTCATCATCATCCATGAAATTACTATGATGGAAATCCATCAATTCATCAGTTTGTGGCGATTTTGTTTTTTTTCTGAAAAGCGTAATAGCCGTATTCAAAGCAACCCGATACATCCACGTTGAGATTTTCGATTGTCCTTTGAATGAGTCGTACGAACGCCAAAGTTGTAACACGATTTCCTGAAAGAGATCCTGCTCATCTTCTAGAGAATTGGTATAAAGCCGCGAAACCTTAATAATCAGACCTTGATTATCTTTGACTAATTTCGAAAATTCTTGCTCTTTGCTCAAGGCCAATACGGATTTAAGTAGCGAATATATGATTTTTTTTGCCTGAAATGATTAATAATAGTGCGCAAAACCAATCTTTTTTCATAAAAATAAAACCCTCATTTTTTGTGCAGACTTTCAATATACAATCTTTCGCTTCCCGCATTTTTGTTATATTTGCTTTATGATTCTACGCGGAGAAAATTTAATTAAAGAATACGGCCCGAAAAAAGTTGTAAAAGGCGTTTCAGTGGAAGTTTCACAAGGTGAAATCGTTGGGCTTCTTGGCCCAAATGGAGCCGGAAAAACAACTTCTTTTTACATGATTGTAGGTTTGGTAAAGCCTACTTCCGGGAAAATATTCCTTGATAATCAGGAGATTACCAATGATGCTATGTATCGCCGTGCGCAGAAAGGAATCGGTTATTTGGCACAGGAAGCATCGGTTTTTCGCAAACTTTCCGTAGAGGATAATATTCTTGGAGTTTTGCAATTGACTAAACTTTCAAAACGCGAACAGCAAATGAAATGCGATGAATTGATTGAAGAATTTTCTTTGCAGCATGTTCGAAAAAATCGTGGAGATCTTCTTTCCGGTGGTGAGAGACGGCGTACGGAAATTGCGCGCTGCCTCGCTACAAGTCCTAATTTTATTCTTCTGGATGAGCCTTTTGCGGGTGTAGATCCAATTGCGGTTGAAGATATTCAGAAAATTGTGAGAAGTTTGGTCGATAAAAATATCGGAATTCTTATTACCGATCACAATGTTCAACAAACCCTCGCAATTACTCATAAAACTTACATTATGTTCGAAGGAAGAATCCTGAAAGAAGGTCTTCCGCATGATTTAGCGAATGATCCGATGGTTCGGGAAGCATATTTGGGGGAAAATTTCGTTTATCAGGATATTCTCAACAAACCAAAGAAAAAATCGTTTGTTTACAACATTTGGGCAGGTAATTTCGATTCGAAACAGCAACTTCAAGATTTTGTAAACGAAAACTTCGACGGAGCAGAAAATCTTCGGGTAATGTATGGTTTCGAAGACATCAGTTTTGCGTCGCTTTCCAATTCGGAAATTGAATATATTTTCAATGAAATCGTAGATAAAAACGCCAATAATTCTTTTTTGTTTCAGAAGAAAGAAATCTCTGAAAACTATAAAAAAGATGAAGCTGAAGCCGTTGCAAAAGCGCTCAGCAAACCTGAACTTCATTATCTAACAACATTTTCTTACGAAGGGTAGCATAAAAAAGCATACTTTTTGTAAATGAAATATTTACAGATATTGACATTATGGCCAAACCTTTCAACCGAACTATTACCCTTTACAACATTTATCAGCAACTGATTCCTTTCATTAAACCTTATCGTTTGATGATTTACGGAACGCTTTTCCTCACATTTTTAGGAGCTTTGATGGCTCAGGTGAATCCGTTGGTTCTAAAATATACCGTGGATGAGGTCACTGAGCTTACTAAACAATCCGATCCGATGCAGGAGGGAGTCCACGTGCTGGTGGTGATTTCGGCAATTTTATTGGGAAAGGAATTGTTGAATATTTTCATTCAGTTTGGACAGAAATTTTATGGCGAAAAAATAAGAATCAACACCAGCAGCGTTTTGGCGCAATCGGTAATCGACAAAATTTTGTTGTATCGAGTTGCTTATTTTAATGATGAAAACCACGAATCCGGGAAATTGCAAATTCGTATTGATCGGGGAATTGAAAGTCTTACGAAATTAGTTCAGAATTTTTTCATTGATATTTTGCCGTTGTTTTCAAATGCAATTATTGCGCTGATTATCATGTATATGCAGAATATTTATGTGGGAATTGTTTCGACCATTGTGGTTCCAATTTATTTTTATGTAAGTGCTTTGCAAGCAAAAAAACTCACCGGAGTTCGGCGGACACTCAGAAATCAGCGAGAACAGAAAACTTCTGGACTTTTAAACCTGATCAACTCAATTATGGTGATTAAAAGTTTCGTTCGTGAAAAATTCGAAGGAGAAAAACAATTTGACCTCCAAATGCAATTGATGGAAAGTCAGTTGTTTACGCGCAGAACCAATTTTATTTATGATGGTTTAAAAACTTTTATCGAACAATTTGGGGTGGTTTTGATCATTTTGCTAACCGTTTATTTGGTGCTCGATCAGCAAATGACCATCGGTGCAATTATGCTTCATATTCTTTTGTTTAATAATGTTTCTGCGCCCATTCGGCAATTGCACAGGATTTATGATGACATGAATGATGCGATGATTTATGCAGAAGGCTATTTTGATATTCTCAATGCTGATGCGGAAAACGAACCGAACGGAAGTTTTGTAAAAGAAAAAATCAAAGGAAGATTTGAACTGAAAAACGTTGATTTTTCTTATCCAAACGGAACGAAAGCACTAAATAATGTTTCGATGTTGATCGAAGAAGGAAAAACCACTGCTTTGGTGGGATTGAGTGGCGCCGGAAAATCTACTGTAATCAATTTACTTTGCAAATTTTATCTTCCGAATTCTGGCGAAATCACGCTAGATGACGTGAATTTGAACGAATACAACAACACTTTTCTCCGAGATGATATTGGATTGGTTTTACAAAAAAATCACATTTTCCAAGGAAGTATCGAAGACAATATCCGCTACGGAGACATGAACGCGACGTTCGAAGAAATCGAAATTGCAGCTAAAAAAGCTTATCTTCATGATCAAATTCTCGACCTTCCGGAAAAATATCAGCATGATGCGACACAGCTTTCCGGTGGACAACAACAGAGAATTGCCATCGCCAGATTATTCTTGAAAAATCCGCCCATTATTTTCCTTGATGAGCCTACAGCAAGTCTCGACGCAATTGCGACCGAACAAATAAAGAATTCTCTCGATGCTATCAAAGAAGGCAGAACGGTGGTGATTATTTCGCACTCGCTTTCTCAGATTTTAGATTCGGATCGAATTTATGTGATGAGAAAAGGGGAAGTCGTAGAAAGCGGAACCCATGATGAATTAATCAGTTTCAATGGGACTTACCGCGAAATTTTCGATGCTTCCGCAAGAAGTTTAAATCTTGATAAATTGGTGAGTTCTTACCGAAGTTAGGTTGAATTTTGTAATCTTCAAATAAAATTTAAAATGAAAAAAATATTTCTCGTTGCTGTTTCAACTTTCGCGCTCGTTTCTTGTAATAAAATCGAAGAAACCGTGAACGAAACTGTGACCATTGCTAAAGAAAAAGCACAACAGAAAGCCCAGGAAACTATTCAGGAAACGGTAAACACGCAACTGAGCAAGTTGGTGAATGCACAAACGGTTGAGTTTGATAGCGTATTTCCGAATCAACAAAACTTGGCTTTGGAACAGTTTAATGGAAAAAAATTAGCATTCCCAAATGGTTCGCCTTTTTATGTTTTTAAATTTAAAACTAGCGAAAAAGATTTGCTGTTAAAAACTTTGGTTGAACAAACGACAACCGATGAATCGAAGTCGGAAAAGCAATTTCAAAAAGTAGATGGTTCTTCTATTATTGAAAAAATTGGTTATTTAGAGAAATTTATTCCGGCGAGTACGATAGATACTAGTTTCCTTGAGGATATAAAAAACGACAAAAACATCGAATTTTATAAAATAAAACGTTTCCCAAACGTGAGTACGGTGATTTATAACCCGAAAACGCAAATGGTTTATCAGTTTGTAGAAGTGAAAAAATAATAGGAAAATGACGGAAACAATTCAAAAAACGATCGTATTTGTAAAACAAAAATTGGAAGGCGCGGAAGCCGGACACGATTGGTTTCATATCGAAAGAGTGTGGAAACTTTCCCAAAAAATTGCTGCTGAGGAAGGCGGAAATAGGGAAGTGGTGGAACTTGCGGCGTTGTTGCACGATATTGCTGATCCAAAATTTCATGATGGTGATGAAACTTTGGCATTGAAAATTTCTGAAGAATTGATGAATTCGCTGAATGTTTCGGAAGAAGTGATAGCTCAGGTTTTGTTTATCATTAAAAATATTTCTTTCAAAAACCGAGGGGAAAGCCCTGAAAATCCGCCGATTGAATTGAAGATTGTACAAGATGCGGATCGACTCGACGCAATTGGAGCGATTGGAATTGCGAGAACTTTCAATTTCGGAGGATTTAAAAATAATTTGATGTATCATCCGGAAATTTCTCCAAAACTGAACATGTCGAAAGAAGAATACAAGAAAAATGAAGGAACAACCATCAATCATTTTTATGAAAAATTGCTGCTTTTGAAAGATTTAATGAATACCGATTCTGCAAAAAAAATTGCTGCCGAAAGACACGATTTCATGCTGAAATTCCTTGACGAATTCTACAAAGAATGGAACGTTAATTAAAAAAATAAAAGTCCCTAAAATAAGTTTCTGTAGGAAAATCCATTTTATCCAGAATCAACACTTCCTAAATTTCTTTATCTTTACGCATGTTTTATTTGTTTTTCTTACTGTTTATAGCGCTTTGTCTGGCTTTGATCTTCCCTTTTTTTGTGAGTGAAAGGTTTCGCGTTGCTGCAAAATTGTTCAGGATTTTAGTAGTTGCGGTGGTGATAGGTGTTTTCACGTACTTTTTTGTAAACAAAAGTTTAAACCATTTCCGCAAAGATTCGCTCACTGTACAGTTGATTAATACTCTGCCTTTTCCGTTAGATTTTTATATTGTTCAGGTTAATAATTCTAATGCGAGCGAAAGATTCGAAACGCTGCATCTGGGAAATATCCGCAACAATTATTACCGAATCGAATATTTGGACATGAAAAACTCGGATGAATTTTGGGTGGTAGGTTACATGGGAAAGAAAAATTTAGTGTATTTCTCGCAGCATGCTGTTCCTAATAAAAACGAAGATCAAATTTTAGAAATAAGAAATTACATCATTCAAAGTCAAAAACTCTCAGAAAGGGCGCAATCTATGGTGGAAGATTTGAAATTAGAGAATGTAAAAGCTGCAATTTGGTTCACGTTGGATCTGTTGCTGCTTTTTCTGAATATCGCACTTTTACTAAAGAAACCAAAATAAAAAAGCCCGGAAATACCGGGCTTTTGTTATGTTTCGCTGTGTAAGTTAGTTTTTCTTTTCTTTAAGAGCTTCTTTGTCTTTATCGGAAGGGTTCCAAACTTTCACTTCAGCATCTTTGTTGATTCCGGAGAGGATTTGAACATTAATTCCATCGCTTGCACCTAATTTCACTTTTACTTTTTTGAATTTTCCGTCGGGTTGTTTCACTTCTACAAACGGACTGTCTTTGCCATTCACCTTTTCGTATTGAATTAAAGATTCATCCAAAAGCAAAGCATTTTTCTGAGAACTGAGGATGATTTCGCCATTGGCAGAAAATCCGGCTCTGATGTATTCATTCGTTTTATTGAACACATCGCCTTCAATTGGGAATTTTATAGTTCCGTTTTCATCTTTTCCTTTAGGTGCGATCATCGTCACTCTTCCGGGGAAGGTTTTGTTTTGTAGGGCACCAATTACCACATTCATTTCCATACCTTCTTTCAGTTTTCCAGCTTGTGCTTCATCGATGGTTCCTTGGAAAATCAGGGAATTTAAGTCAGCGATGGAACAAATCGTAGTTCCTGCGTTAAATGAGTTGGCTTCAATCACTTGGCTACCTACCTTTACGGGAACTTCCAAAACGGTTCCTGTGGCTTTCGAACGGATTTGTGTAGTCGCTAAACTAGCAAGTTCAGGAGTAGCACCAGTTCTGGCGATTTGCAGGTTTTTCTGCGCGGTTTGCAGTTGTTGCACAGCGTTTTTTAATGTCTGTTGGGTTGATTGCAATTGTTGTTGCGCGGTGATGAATTCTTGTTTAGAAATCACGCCTTGATTATACAAACTTTGTTGCATAGCAAATTGTTTTTGCTGATTTTGGACATTCATTCTCGCGTTGCTAATCTGTAAATTTGCATTGTTGATTTCTTGCTGAGCCGCATTTACATTCTGTACACTTGGAACAATTCTAATCGTTGCAACCAATTGTCCAGCGGTAACGTGATCGCCTTCATCAACCAATATTTTATCGATAATTCCAGACATATTTGGTTTAATTTCGATTTCCTCGCGAGGTACGATATCTCCTGTAGCCATCACTTTGTCATCCATATTTTGAACTACCGGTTTTTTGGTGAGGAAGGTTTCGCTTTCCTTGCTGTTGGAGGAAATTAAATAGCTAATACCCGAAATTAGGGCGACTGCAAGAATCAATCCCAGAAAGATATAAATTGCTTTTTTTAAAGTGAATTTCTTTTTCATGTGAATAGTTTATTTCTTTTTTAATATTTTTTAATGGCAAATGACTCAAATAAGATTACTCGCCGTTTTTTGATTTTTTTCAAAATTATTCGCTTCGCAAAGCTTCAATTGGGCGAATTCTCACAGCCCTTTGTGCGGGAATCATCCCAATGATTAATCCCAAAATTACCATCACGGCCATCGCTCCGAATACTTCACCATAATTCACCGTGGGATTATAGAAAGGAAATTCGTCTTGATTCTTGGTTAAAATATTCAGGATCATGAGCAAGAAAATCCCGAAAATAAATCCTAACAAACCTGAAGAAAGTGTTATCACCACGCTTTCTAGCAAAATTTGGTTTCTTACTTCAGCGGGTTTCGCGCCCAAAGCTCGTCGGATCCCGATTTCCTTAGTTCTTTCTTTTACGGTGATTAATAAAATGTTTGAAATCGCGATTACACCGGCTAAAATCGTTAAAGTTCCCACAACGATGGTCAAAAGCTGCATTCCGGTTAGGAATCCTGTGAGCTTTCCGAATTCTTTCCCCAGGTTGAAACTTCCGAAAGCATTTGTATCGTCTGGGGAAACATTATATTTTTTTTTCAGCTCAGTTTTTACGCTTTCTTCTACGGTGTTCAGGTCGGCTTCGGGTTTACTTACGATTGCGAAAAATCCTACTTTGTCTCCATCATTATACATTTTGGTAAAAGTTGAAAGGGGAATAAATGCAGATTGATCGTTCTCCATTCCACCGCCTTTTTTTACTCGGAAAACACCGATGACATTGAAGAAAATTCCTTTTACGTTTACTGATTTTCCTATTGGATTTTCGTTCTTTTTGGCATCGAAAAAGTTTTTGTAAATCTCTTCACCAATAACGATGACGTTTTTATTTGCGGAAATATCGGCATCGTTGAGATATCTTCCGTAGATTAATTTTTTCTGAGAAATTTTATTTCCGATTGGGTAATCACCGGTTAAAGTGTAGGTTGCTTTTTTTCCGTTTCTCGAAAAGCTTTCGCCGGGAGAACCGAAATTTCCTCTGGCGTTTTGAGGCGAAATATAGTCGATTTGTGGAATTTTCTTGGGAAGCATTTCCATATCGCTCAAGTGCAAATTCATTTTTCTTCCTTTTGGGAAACCATCATAAGGAATGGTGGTATTTTGCGCCCAAAGAAAAATGGAATTGGTAGCAAACCCGGAAAAAATTTTGTCGAAACCATTTTCCATTCCTTTTGCAGCTCCCAAAAGCGCAACAAAGAGAAACATTCCCCAACCAACTCCAATCATGGTAAGGAAGGTACGCAGCTTATTATTCCGAAGAGAATGATAAATTTCTTGCCAAGTATCTATTTTGAAAATGATATTCATTATCGTTAGTTTTTATTTCACCGTCCAATTTATATTGCTAATAAATTTTTAAGGAAAGTTTTGTTTATTCTGATCTTAATGCTTCAATAGGTTTAATCTTACTTGCTCTGTAGGCGGGAACAAATCCAGCAATCAAACCGGAAATCACCAGACTTACAAAAGCTGCAATAATTAATCCCCAACCAACCGATGGGTCTTTGATGAAATATTTTTCTAAGCTGTCGCCAATTAACATTAATGATAAAACTCCCAATCCCACTCCTATAATTCCTGAAACTACGGTTATCACTACACTTTCTTGCATTATCAATCCAACGATTGAGCTTGGTTTTGCACCGATGGCTTTTCGTACGCCGATTTCTTGGGTTCTTTCTTTCACGATATACACCATGATGTTGCTGATTCCGATGATTCCGGCAAGCAATGTTCCCATTCCTATGAAACCTACAATCAAGGTGATAATGAACAAAAACTGTATGGTTTCGCCCATATTTTTGGCATTATTTCTTACAACAATTGCATTTTCATCATCTGGCGAAACTTTGTTTTTTGCTTTAAGTTCTTTCTGAATATTTTCACCATATTTTATGGCTGCTTCTGGTGAAAGTTTGGAATCATAAGTGATGAAAATGTTACTCACCGTATCTGAACCTTTTTTCATTTGCTGCAAAGTGGTGATGGGAACGGTAATCATCCTTTCATCCCAGTCGCCACCATCATCAGAAAAAACACCGACTACTTTGAAAAAACTTCCGTTGATATCTAAATCTTTTCCAATTGGGCTTCCGTTTTTTATTAAATCCCGCTGTACCATTCTCCCGATTACGGCAACATTTTGCTTGCGCTCCATGTCCATATTGTTCAGGTATCTACCTTCAGTGAGTTTTCGGTTTTCAATGATTTTTTCTTCCGGATTGGCGCCGCTTATTTGATAACTTCCGCTTTCTTTGCCGTATTTCACAGTCATATTGGTTGAATATCTTGCGGTAGAATTTTCTAATTTTGAGGGATCAGATTCTTTTACTTGTTCGTAATCATCATTTTTTAAAATGATTTTTCGATCCGATTGTAATCCGCCATAAGCGATGGAAGTTTTTCCTGTGAAAATGGTAATTAAATTGGCAGCATCGCGCGTAAATCCCTCTGTAAACGCATTTTTAAGGCCGGTTCCGATTCCGAATAGGACAATGAATATGAAAAGACCCAGCGCTACTGTAAAGCCAGATAACACCGTTCGCAATACATTACTACGAATGGATTCAAAAATTTCTCGCCAACGATCCAGATCAAACATATATTTTTTATTTAACGCTTTTATTTTTTAAGCTAAGATTCTTTGGGCAATGAATTCGTCACTTTGGATGAGACCATCTTTTAAGATAACATTTCTTTTGGTTTCGGCTGCTACATCAGGTTCGTGGGTTACGATGATGATGGTTTTTCCTTCTTCATTAATTTCTTGTAGAAGCTTCATAATATCATAAGTCGTTTTGGAATCCAATGCACCTGTTGGCTCATCAGCAAGAATCACTTTTGGGTTGGTAATTAATGCTCTTGCGATAGCTACCCGTTGTTTTTGTCCACCAGAAAGCTCGTTCGGAAGGTGACTTGCCCATTCTGCTAAACCTACTTTTTCCAAATATTCTAATGCTTTTTGATTGCGTTCTTTTCGTGCTACATTTTGGTAGTAAAGCGGAAGAGCAACGTTTTCTAAAGCTGTTTTGTAACCAATAAGGTTGAACGATTGAAAGATGAAACCAAGAAACTGACTTCGGTATTCCGCTGCTTTGATTTCGGAAAGATCTTCGATTGGAATTCCGTCGAGTTCATAAATTCCTGAATCTTTTTCATCCAAAATTCCGATGATGTTGAGAAGTGTAGATTTCCCAGAGCCGGAACTTCCCATAATAGAAACGAACTCGCCTTCATTGATTGTGAGGTTTATTCCCTTGAGGACGTGGAGTTTACTCTTTCCCGTGTCGTATGATTTATGCAAGTCTTTTATTACTAACATGGAGTAGTGGAATTTAATTTAAATATAAGTAGGAAAATGTATTTGTTTGTTACATACTGCTTTTTTCTTTTTTCAAATAAGATTGTTTAGTTTTTTTAGCCTGGTTTTATTGGTCTATTGTGGTGGTGTTTAATTATTATTCGCTGGAAAGAGGGTGTTTTTAAATAAGACTCGGCGAAATTCAGTAACAATGCAAGGTCTGTGTCATTGTGGAAAACTTTTAGGGCTTAAAGTCAGAGTTTTAATATTTAGACCTTTCAAGATCAGCTTCAATTTTCTATTTTTGTGAGCCACAGTACCAAAACTCGGGAAAATAATTGGGGATTATTTTATGATTTAAAATAATGATAACCAGAAGGTTATAGAAATAAAATATTTTTCCACAATAATCACAGCATTAATTTTTTAAATATACTTTAAGATATGGGAATTTTCGACAAAAGAGTAAGCTATAAACCGTTTGAGTATCCGGAGGTTCTGCAATTCGTAGAAGCCATTAATAAATCTTTTTGGGTGCATTCGGAGGTCGATTTCACCGCTGATGTACAAGATTTTCAGTCGCAACTGGAACCGCACGAAAAAAATGCCATCAAAAATGCACTTTTAGCCATTGCACAAATTGAAGTTTCTGTGAAAACATTTTGGGGCAATCTTTACAGCCATCTCCCGAAACCAGAATTGAATGGTTTAGGATCTACTTTTGCCGAATGTGAGTTCCGTCATTCTGAAGCCTATTCGCGCCTTTTGGAAGTCTTGGGTTACAATGATTCTTTTAATCAGGTGGTTGAAATTCCCGCTATAAAAAAGAGAATTGATTTTCTTTCAAACGTACTTAAACACGCCAATTCTACCACTCCGAAAGAATATGTTTCGTCATTATTGCTTTTCAGTATTTTAATTGAAAACGTTTCCCTTTTCTCGCAATTTGCCATCATACTTTCATTTACCAGATTCAAAGGATACATGAAAAACGTATCCAATATTATCGCTTGGACGTCTGTGGATGAGCAAATTCATGCTAATGCAGGAATTTATTTGATTAATAAAATCCGTGAAGAACAACCGGAACTTTTAACCGATTCCGATATTGAAGATATTTATACTTTGGTAGATCATTCCATTGATGTAGAAGAAGAAATTCTTGATTGGATTTTTGAGTTGGGAGAAATTGATAATTTCACCAAAAATGATTTGTTGAATTTTATGAAATACCGTGTTGATGATAGTTTAAAGAAAATCAACATGAAAAACCGATACAATATTTCACCGGAGCAATACCGTCCGATGATTTGGTTTGAAGAAGAAGTATTCGCCAATTCAATGGACGATTTCTTCGCTAAAAGACCGGTAGATTATACCAAACACGACAAAAGTATCACAGAAAACGATTTGTTTTAACTAAAAAATACATTGTACTTTTTTACATCGTACATCGAAAATATAAATTATGGAAGAGAATACAAACATCTGGTGGCTGAATGAAGAATCTGAGCAAATGCTGAACCGCGGTTACCTTCTGAAAGGTGAAACCGTAAAAGGTGCCATCGAAAGAATCACCACAGCAGCTGCTAAAAGATTATACAAACCCGAACTACAACCTGCTTTTGAAGAAATGATCACCAAAGGATGGATCAGTTTTTCATCGCCGGTTTGGGCTAATATGGGAACGCAAAGAGGACTGCCGATTTCTTGTTTTAATGTTCATGTTCCCGATAATATCGAAGGAATTACGCATAAACTGGGCGAAGTAATCATGCAAACCAAAATCGGTGGCGGAACTTCCGGTTATTTCGGCGAACTCAGAAATCGTGGAACTGCCGTTACAGATAATGGTAAATCTTCTGGAGCGGTTTCTTTTATGAAGCTCTATGATACTGCAATGGACGTGGTTTCGCAAGGTGGTGTTCGTCGTGGAGCTTTCGCAGCGTATCTGGATATTGACCACGGTGATATCGAAGAATTTTTATCGATAAAAGATATCGGAAGCCCGATTCAGAACCTTTTTACAGGAATTTGTGTTCCGGATTATTGGATGCAAGATATGATCGATGGCGATATGGACAAGCGTAAAATTTGGGCGCGTGTTCTCGAAAGCCGTCAGCAAAAAGGATTGCCATATATTTTGTTTACCGATAACGTGAACAGAAATAAACCACAAGTTTATAAAGACCTCGGATTGCCGATTAATGCAAGTAATTTGTGTTCGGAAATTATGTTGCCTTCATCCAAAGATGAAAGTTTTATTTGCTGTTTATCTTCGATGAATCTTGAATTATATGATGAATGGAAAGATACCAATGCTGTAAAATTGGCCATTTATTTCTTAGATGCAGTTTTGTCTGAATTCATTGAAAAAACTGAAGGGAATTATTACTTAACCGGAGCGAGAAATTTCGCAATGCGCCACAGAGCACTTGGTTTAGGCGTTTTAGGATACCATTCTTACCTTCAAAAAAATATGATTCCGTTTGAAAGTTTCGAGGCGACTCAGTTTAATGCAAGAGCTTTCAGACAAATTAAAGAACAATCTTTGCAAGCTTCTCAGGAATTGGCAAATATCTACGGCGAACCGGAAATTTTAAAAGGTTATGGAATGCGAAATACCACCACAATGGCAATTGCTCCAACCACTTCAAGTTCCGCTATTTTAGGACAAACTTCACCGGGAATTGAGCCTTTTGCATCGAATTATTACAAAGCTGGTTTGGCGAAAGGAAATTTCATGCGTAAAAATAAATATCTCGCAAAGTTGCTTCAGGAAAAAGGTCTCGACAACGAAGAAACTTGGAGAACAATCATGTTGAACCACGGTTCTGTACAGCATTTGGAAGAGCTTACAGATGAGGAAAAAGCTGTTTTCAAAACTTTCAGAGAAATTTCTCCGATGGAAATTATTTCCCAAGCTGCACAAAGACAGCAATATATTGATCAAGCGCAATCTTTGAACTTGCAAATTCCATCGACAATGCCTGTGAAAGACGTGAATTATCTTTACATAGAAGCATGGAAAAAAGGTGTAAAAACCTTGTATTATCAAAGAAGTTCATCGGTTTCGAAAGAATTAATGGTCAACTTTGTGACTTGCTCTTCTTGCGAAGCTTAAATTAAAATACATAAAACCAAAAAAGCCACAGATTTTTTCTGCGGCTTTTTTTATGGGATTAAATGGTCTTAAAATTTCGTTTTCACATCTGCCATTTCCGGAATATGAATAGAAGTTCCGAATTCTTTATTCAAATTTTCAATAAAATACGCTGACAAAAGCGGAGAAGCCTTTTCGATATTTTGGTGAACGAAAAAATACAGTTTTTCCAAGCCTTCTTCTTTCCAAGTTTTGATGTGTTCCAACCAATCGTCGAGTCGCGTGTAATCACTTTCTGCATTAGCGCCAACATATCGAATAAACGCCACCGGAGTCGTCAATCTCATGTGAAGCATATCTCTTCTTCCTGCCGTATCTACAATGATATTGGTGATATAATATTTCTCGAAAAGATCACAGATTTTGTTTAAAATTTCCTCATCAGAAAACCATTCCGCGTTTCGAAGTTCCACCGCAAGCGGAATTTCTTGTGGCCAATCTTGGATAAATTTTTCTAATCTCTCGTAATCTTTCGGCTTGAAATTATCGTGAAGCTGAAGAAAAACCATTCCTAATTTTTCATCAAAATTTAAAACTACAGTCGCAAATTGTGTTACTACATCATTGATATTCAGCAATCTACGAAAGTGCGAAACTGTATTGGTGATTTTTGGGAAAAATTTAAAATCAGCCGGCGTTTTTTCTTTCCAGGTTTGTACCTGATCGGGACTCGGCATGCCGTAAAACGTCGCATTCAGTTCAATTGAATTAAATTGAGTTGCATAATATGTCAATTCATCCTTAGTTCCTTTTGGGTAAAATCCTTTCAGATCGGTTTTGTTCCATTTCGCGCAACCAACAGATATTTCAAGTTTTTTTGATGAACTTTTTTGTAAAATTTGAGAAGTTCTGGGATGATCTTTTGGTAAAGAAAAATCTACAGATGACGGGTCTTCAACTTGTCCGAATTTCATAATTTCAAGGGTAAAATATTGGGATAAATTTACTGAAATTTTAAATGATGAAGACCAATTTCAATGATTTTAAAACAAAATAGAAAGAAAAAGCTCACGCTTCCAGAAAGTTTTTCCGGTGGCGTGAGCATTTTTTTTAGGTAAATGAAATTAAGCTAAAAACTCAATTTCTTTATCTGTGAATTTATTTTTTTCAACCAATTGATTGATGGTTTTCAGCATTTTTTTACGAAGTTTTGCGATTTTTCTCACGTTTTTGTCTTCGCTGTAATCGAAAATATTGTCTTCAAAAGAGAAAGTATCGCCTTTTTTGAAAGAGATATTATTTTTTTTCATTTCCTTTAGAAGCATCATGTTGGTCATTGTTTCCAGAGAAACATATTCGGAAATTGCAAGTTCTTTTAGTAAAATCAGCAGCTGTTTTTTATATTTTTTTTTCGCTTTCATAGTAAACATTTATAGCGTTGCAAGATACGGAATTTCGCTGAGAATCTCTGTGTTTCAAACCAATTCGCTCGTTTTTTTCTGTACTCAAAGGCGTAAAATTTATTATCTTTGTCATTCTGATGGATAAAAACGAACTTTTATCGCTGATTACTCTTGCGAAAAATAAAAACCAAAAATCGCAAACCAAACTCATCAACTATTTTTGGGTGGATGTTTTCAGCTTTGTGATGAAAAAAGTTCAGGACGAGAATGTAGCGGACGAAATTACTGTTTCCGTTTTCTCTAAAGTTTTAGCAAAATTAGATCTTTACGATCCCAATTTTCAGTTCAAAACATGGATTCTGACCATTGCACAAAATACAGTAATCGATTATTGGCGAAAGAAAAGCCGTGAAAACGAAGATTCTACAGATAATTTTGATGATTTTAAAAACCAGTTTGCGCGTTCGCCGGAGGAACTTCTGATTTCAGAAGAAGATCAAAAACAGATTTTAACCATTATCGAAAGTCTGGATTTTAACTATCAGGAAATCATTAAATTAAGATTTTTCGAAGAAAAAAGTATCAAAGAAATTGCCGATGAACTCGGATTGACCATCGCAAATACGAAAGTGAGAATCATGCGCGCCAAAAAAGTGCTCTCGGAATTATTGAAAAACAAAGAGTTTGAGGATTGATGAAACCAATTTCTTAATTCGTAAATTTGTGTTTTATTTTTAAAGAAAAAGATGAACGAAACCACAATAGAAAACCCAAACCAAAAACCCAAATGGATTCGCGTAAAACTTCCAACCGGGAAAAACTATCGCGAACTCCGTAGTTTGGTGGATAAATATAAACTCAACACCATTTGCCAAAGCGGAAGTTGTCCAAATATGGGTGAATGTTGGGGCGAAGGAACCGCTACTTTCATGATTTTAGGGAATATTTGCACCAGAAGTTGTGGATTTTGTGGCGTGAAAACCGGAAAACCTTTAGATGTAAATTGGGATGAACCGGAAAAAGTAGCCCGATCCATCAAATTGATGAAAATTAAACATGCCGTTCTCACATCTGTTGATCGTGATGATTTGAAAGATATGGGCTCGATTCTTTGGGCAGAAACAGTGAATGCAGTCCGAAGAATTTCTCCCGGAACCACGATGGAAACTTTAATTCCTGATTTCCAAGGAATCACAAAACATATCGATCGATTGGTTGATGTCGCTCCGGAAGTGATTTCCCACAACATGGAAACGGTGAAACGATTGACGCGCGAAGTGAGAATTCAAGCTAAATACGAAAGAAGTCTTGAGGTTTTGCGTTACTTGAAAGAAGCAGGACAAAACCGTACCAAAACCGGATTAATGCTTGGTTTGGGCGAAGAAAGAGATGAAGTTTTCCAAACAATTGAAGACATCAGAAATGCAAATGTAGATGTGATTACGATTGGGCAATACCTTCAACCGACCAAAAAACATTTACCGGTGAAGAAATTTATTACTCCTGAAGAATTCAATGAATTTGGCGATTTTGCGAGAAATCTCGGTTTCCGTCATGTGGAAAGTTCGCCGTTGGTGAGAAGTTCTTATCACGCGGAAAAACACATTCACTAAGATTTTTTTCTAAATATTTAATAAAAAATAACCCGGCTCAAAAAACTTGAACCGGGTTATTTTATGCTCGGAAATATTATTTTCCTTTGAAATATTTTCTCAATTTCCAAGCCATTTTTTCATGTTCTTGCATTAGGCCTGTCAAGAAGTCAGAAGTTCCTTTGTCGCCGTATTTTTCTTCGGTATCGTCCACATGTTTTCTCAGCGATTTTACGATTGTTTCATGATCGGCAACCAATTCCTTAATCATTTCCTGATTGGTCGGAATTTTTCCTGGATTTTCAATCAAAAGCGATAATTCTGCAAACTCAGAAGTCGTTCCAATTGCAACACCACCCAAAGTGCTAATTCTCTCCGCAACTTCGTCAATAGCTTCTGCTACGGCATCATATTGTTCTTCAAATAATTTGTGCAACTCCATGAAATTATCACCGGAAAGATTCCAATGGAATTTTCGTAATTTAATGTAAAGCACATTTCCATCGGCCAAAACATGGTTCAAAAGATCATTTACGGAAGTCAAATTTTTGTCTGTAATTCCTAAGTCTGGTTTCATAATAATATATTTTTTAGTGTTATTGAATGAGATTGAATTTGAAATGCATCAAGAAAAGAAAGAAGTGATGCACTTGTCTAATCTAAACAATTTTCAAACCATTGAAGGAATTGTCATAGGACTTTTGTGTTAAATTTTTATTAAATCTATCTAAACGAATTTTTAGATAGAAATTAAATAATTGGGGCTTGTTTTTTGATTGATATGAAAAAAATAAACTCAATGGATCTGAAATCAAATGAACCTTTTTGGTTAGTGAAAAATGGAATTTTAAATTCTTATCCTTCTTTGAAATCTAATGAAAATTGTGATGTATTAATCGTCGGAGGTGGAATAACTGGAAGTTTGATGGCGCACCAAATGATTGCGGATGGATATAAAACCATCCTCATCGATCGTCGTGAAATAGCCAACGGAAGTACTTCTGCAACGACTTCGATGTTACAGTATGAAATTGACATTCCGCTTTACAAATTATCGGAAATGATTGGCAAAGAAGGCGCTGCGAAAAGCTATCAAGCGTGTTCAGAATCAATCGATATATTGGAGAATCTTTCGAAAAAAATCAAATCTAAAGCAGGTTTTCAAAGGAAAAAATCATTGTATTTTGCCTCAAAAAAGAAAGATGTTTCTTGGTTGAAAAAGGAATTCGAAACTAGGCTTTCCGCTGGTTTTAAAGTGAAATGGATTAAATCTGATGAAATTCAAAAAAAATACGGACTGAAAAATACTTTTGGCGGCATTTTATCAGATCAAGGCGCGAGCATCGATGCATTTGTCTTTGCGCATGAACTTTTGGCTTTTAACCTTAAAAAAGGTCTCAAAGTTTACGATAAAACTGAATTAAAATCGGTAAAATATCATTCTGGATTTAGTGAAGTGATTCTTAATAATAACGTGAAAATTAAAACTAAAAAAATAGTTTATTGTAACGGATACGAAAGCAAAAATTTAATTAAAGAAAATTTCGTACAATTGAAAAGCACTTTTGCAGCAGTTTCGGAAATCGATTTGGAAAACATCAAAAATTTGAGTAAAACTCTCTTCTGGAACACCGATGAACCCTATCTTTATATGAGAACAACCGATGATGGAAGATTGTTGATTGGTGGTGGAGATGAAGATTTTCAAGATCCCGAAAAACGCGACAAAATGATTGGGAAAAAGGAAAAAGAAATACTAAAAACCCTGAAAAAATTACTTCCCGAATATCAATTTTATACCGATTTTACTTGGGCAGGAACTTTCGGTGAAACCAAAGACGGACTTCCGTATATCGGAAAACATGAAAAATTTAAGAACTCCTATTTTGTATTGGGTTTTGGCGGCAACGGAATTACTTTTTCCGTAACTGGAATGGCAATGGTTTCCGCTTTTATGAAGAATAAAAAACATCCGCTCACTGAATTTTTTAGGTTTGGGAGATAATCATTTCAATTGCAATGTAAAGCAGAAATTAATTCTTGGTTGATGAGGTTGAATTCCTTCCAAATTTACTAAATTTACACCTCAAACCTTTATATGGAAGCAGTTCTCATCACCATCGGCGACGAAATTTTGTCTGGAAATACGGTCGATACCAATTCAACTTACATCGCAGCTCAACTTAAAAATATCGGAATTCCTGTACGACAGATTTTTACAATTTCAGATGATGTTGAAACCATTAAAACTACTTTGAAATCTGCTTTTGAAATCGGGAATCTTGTTATTACAACCGGCGGTTTGGGGCCAACCAGAGACGATAAAACCAAAATGGCTTTTGCAGATTTTTTTGAGGATGAATTGAAATTGGATGAAGAAACTTTCGAACATCTTCGGAAATTGATGGTAAAAAGAAAGCGCGAACATTTGTTGGAAATTAATAAAAACCAAGCGGTTATTCTTTCGAAAGCATTTATTTTTCAAAATGAAAATGGTACTGCTCCTTGTCAAATGATCGAAGAAAATGGCAAAATAGCGATCTGTCTTCCAGGTGTTCCTTACGAGGTAAAACCTTTGATTCAAAACAAAATTATTCCGTATCTGAAAGAACAATTTTCTTTAAATTTTATCGCTACACGAATCATTTCTGTAGTCAATTTTCCTGAAAGTTTGCTCGCGCTTACGATTGAAAATTGGGAATTGGAGCTTCCTGAAAATATTACTTTGTCGTATTTACCAATCGGAAATCGAGTGAAATTGAGATTGACTGGAGTCGGAGATGATTTGAAAGTAGTTGAAAATCAATTAGATGATGAAATTGAAAAACTTCGGCCAATTATTGAAGAAAAAGTGATTTCGTGGAACGGAAATGAAATTCAAGAAATTTTAAAAGAAATTTTAATCGAAAAAAAACTCACTATTTCAACGGCCGAAAGTTGCACCGGTGGTGAACTTGCACGATTGATTACTTCGGTTTCCGGAAGTTCAAAATATTTTCAAGGCGGAATAATTCCGTATGATTATCATCAAAAAATAAAAATTCTTGGCGTTTCAGCTGAAACAATTTCAGCGAAAACGGTAGTTTCTCAAGAAGTTGCTGAAGAAATGAGTTTGGGTTGCCAAAAATTGTTCGGAACCGATATTTCGTTGTCTACAACGGGCGTTTCTGGACCCAATTCGGACAAGTTTAATAATGAAATTGGTGTTATTTTTTATTCGATTCGGGTGGGGGATTTTGAGCAATCCAATCGACTTTTTCTTCCTCATTTAGAGCGAAATGATTTTGCGAATTTTGTTTCTCAGCGAATTTTGCAGGATTTAGTCGAGATTTTGGTGAAAGAAAATAGCTGATTATTTTAAAGGTTAAGAAGAAATAAAACAATAGAGAAAACGTTTACTTAAAAGAAAAAATCAATATCATTATGAAGAAAGTATTAGGAAGTTTTTTGATTCTGGCATTTCAGTTATCATTTGCGCAATCGGTTAGAAATGTGGGTTCATTTACCTCATTGAAGGTTTATAATAAGCTCAATGTAACACTTATTGAATCCAACGAAAACAAAGTAGAAACCGAATCGGAAGATGCAGATGTAGAAACCATTAACAAAAATGGCGAACTGAAAATAAAATTATCGCCGGCAAAAATTCTTCAAGGCGGACAAATTTCGGTGAAAGTTTATTATCAAAAACTCAATGATATTCAGGCAAGCCAAGGTTCAACGATTACTTCGTCTGACGAAATGGGAACCAACATGCTATCGCTTGTTTCCAACGAAGGTTCGAAAATCGATTTGAATGTGGATGCTGAAAAATTAAATGTAAAAACCAATTCGGCAGGTGAAGTGAGAATTTTTGGAAAAGCCGATAATCAGGATGTTGTAGTGAATTCCGGAGGAAAATATTACGGGCAAGATGCAAAGTCGAAAAACACAAGTGTAACCGCAAACGCAGGTGGTTTTGCTGAAGTAAATGTAAAAGATTCGGTGAAAGCAATAACCAGAGCAGGCGGAATTATCGATATTTATGGAGATCCAGACGATAGAAAAGTGAAAAACGTCATCGGCGGAAAAATTAATTTCAAATAAAAATCACAACCATTCTTTTTCAAGAGTGGTTTTTTATTGATAATTGTAACATTTGAAAATTCTTTAAGACTAAACAAGAAATAATATTTCATCAATGAAAAAAATCAACATAACTGTGCTTGCTTTTGCAGGAATCATCGCATTGAATTCTTGTACCGCAAAAACCTCAGTAGCTGCAACTCCTGAAACCCCAATTCCGCCTATGGAAACTGTGAAAGAAACTCCTGAAAAAGGTTTGGATCTCAGCACCATGGATAAATCGGTTCGTCCGCAAGATGATTTCTATAATTTCGTGAACGGAACTTGGATGAAAACCGCTGTAATTCCTTCGGATAAATCAACTTGGGGAAGCTTCAACAAATTGGCTGAAGACACCGATAATAATTCCATGACCATCTTGAATTCGCTTCTGACAGAGAAATTTGCAGAAGGAAGTGAAGGAAAAAAAATCCAGGATTTGTATGGAACTTATATGAATATGGATAAGCGAAATGCTGATGGAATCAGCCCGATAAAAGCGGATTTATCGAAAATTGATGGAATAAAATCGGTTTCTGATCTTCAAAATTATTTGATCGAAGCTACCAAAAATGGCGAAAATCCTTTCTACGCATGGGGAATTGATGCGGATTTGAAAGATTCTAAGATGAACGCCGTCTATCTAGGAAATGCCAGTTTGGGAATGGGCCGCGATTATTATCAAAAAGAAAATCCTAAAAACACCGAAGCTTTGGCAGAATATACCAAATATGTGGCTTCAATGTTGGATGTTTTAGGTTATAAAAATTCAGCTACAACTGCGCAGAATATCGTGAAATTCGAGAAAAGTATCGCGAAAACTTATCTTACCAACGAGCAAATTCGTGATGCAACTTTGCAATACAATCCGAAAACGATGACCGAACTTTCGGCTTTGGTGAAGAACGTAAACCTTCCGAAATATCTTGCTGAAGTTGGTGTGAAAACCGATAAAGTAATTGTAGGTGAATTGAATTATTACAAAAATTTAGATCAATTCATCAACCAAAAAAATCTTCCTTTGATTAAGGATTATATGAAATTTCACTTGCTTTCCGGCAGCGCATCTTATCTTTCGAAAAGTTTAGATGAGCAGAAATTCAACTTTTATGGAAAATATTTGAGAGGTCAACAAGAGCAAAGAGCGCAAAACAAGCGAGGTTTCGAATTGATCAATGGAGTTTTGGGCGAAGCTTTCGGAAAATTATATGTTGAAAAATATTTCCCGGCTGAAGCGAAATCTCAAATGGTGGAATTGATCGGTTATCTTAAGAAAAGTTTCTCTGAACACATCACCAATTTAGCGTGGATGTCGCCGGTAACGAAGGAAAAAGCATTGAAAAAACTCAATACTTTCACCGTGAAAGTCGCTTATCCTGATAAATGGAAAGATTATTCGAAACTTCAATTTCAATCGGCTGAAAATGGCGGAACTTTATATAAAAACCTTCAGAATTATACCGCTTGGCAATATCAAAAAGATTTAGACAAAATCGGAAAACCAGTTGATAAAACAGAATGGGGAATGTCGCCGCAAACTGTAAACGCTTACTACAACCCTTTGAACAACGAAATCGTTTTCCCGGCGGCTATTTTGCAACCTCCCTTCTTCAATCCTGAAGCGGATGCAGCGATTAATTTTGGTGGAATTGGCGCTGTGATTGGTCACGAAATGACTCACGGTTTTGATGATTCCGGAGCGCAATTTGATGCTGATGGAAATCTTGTCGATTGGTGGACAGCTGAAGATAAAGCCAACTTCGAAAAAGCTACAAAATCCCTCGCAGCGCAATACGATACCTACGAACCTGTGAAAGGGACTCACGTAAACGGAACTTTTACCAATGGTGAAAACATTGCGGATTTGGGTGGAGTGAATATTTCTTACGACGCTTTACAAATGTATTTGAAAGACCACGGAAATCCTGGAAACATCAGTGGTTACACCCAAGATCAGCGTTTCTTCATGAGTTGGGCAACCGTTTGGAGAACTTTGCAAAAAGAAGCAGCATTGATCAACCAAATTAAAACCAACGAACACGCACCGGGACTTTATCGAGCGTTCGGACCTTTGGTGAATACCGACGCTTTCTATAAAGCTTTTGATGTGAAAGAAGGCGATAAACATTACAAAAAACCAGAAGAAAGAATTAAAATCTGGTAAAAATACCCAAAACTTAGTTTGTAAATCACTTTGAGAATTCTCAAGGTGATTTTTTTTGTTAGATTGCCATTTTATTCATAATTTTAGACAAAAGGTAACAAATTGCTTTATTCTTCGACTATTTATTAATCAATTCTAAATTCTATCCAATGAAAAAAATTTCAATAAGCATTCTTGCGTTTTCGGGAGTTGTATTCCTCAATTCGTGTACGGCAAACAAGGTTACTCAAACCGAAACAACTGAAACAGCAGTGCAAAATACACCAGCAACTGTTAAAGAAGAAGGCCTTAATCTTTCGTATATGGACACTTCGGTGCGTCCGCAAGACGATTTCTTCAATTATGTGAACGGAAACTGGATCAAAACTGCAGAAATTCCTTCAGATAAATCGAGTTGGGGAAGTTTTAATGCACTTCGTGAAGACGTGGATGTTGCTTCTTTGGAGATTTTAAATAAAATTTTATCTGATAATTTTACTCAAGGTTCTGAAGGTCAAAAAATTCAGGCGCTTTACGGATCTTTCATGGATTGGGATAAAAGAAATGCCGATGGAATCAACCCAATCAAAGCAGATTTGGCTAAGATTGATCAAATTAAAACGATTGCAGAATTGCAAAAATATTTAATTGATGCCACCAAAACCGGCGACAATCCTTTTTACGCATGGAGAGTAGGAGCCGATATGAAAAACTCAAACATGAATGCGGTGTATTTTGGCGGTCCAAGTTTAGGATTGGGAAGAGATTATTACCAAAAAGAAAATGAAGCCAACACGAAAACTTTGAATGAGTATAAAAATTATGTTGCTCAACTTTTCACCGTTTTAGGTGATTCAAAAGCAGATCAAACTGCGCAAAGAGTGGTTGCTTTCGAAAAACGTCTTGCAGCTGATCTTTTAACCAACGAGCAAAACCGCGACGCAAACTTGCGATATAACCCGAAAACGGTAGCTGAACTTCCAGGATTGGTGAAGAATATCGACCTTAAAGGATATCTTTCTTCAGCCGGAGTGAAAACCGACAAAGTAATCGTAAGCGAATTGAAATATTACCAAAATATGGATTCGTGGATGAATGCGCGAACATTGCCGTTGATTAAAGACTACATGAAAGCCCGAATGATTGCTGGAAATGCAACAGCTCTCGATAAAAAATTGGATGATATCAATTTCAATTTCTACTCCAAATACCTTCAAGGCCAAAAAGAACAACGCTCTATGGACAAAAGAGCTTTGGGCGTGGTGAACGGTACTTTGGGTGAAGCTTTTGGTAAATTATATGTAGAAAAATATTTCCCCGCAGGTGCAAAACAGCAAATGGAAACTTACATCGATTATCTGAAAAAATCATTCAAACAACATATCGATAACCTCGATTGGATGTCGGATGCGACGAAAGTGAAAGCTCAGGAAAAACTCTCGAAATTTAGTGTGAAAATTGCTTATCCAGATACTTGGAAAGATTATTCTAAACTTCAGCTCACCGCTCCAAAAGATGGCGGAACTTACTACGGAAATCTCATGAAAGTAAGTGAATGGCAGTACGCGAAAAGTTTGGATAAAGTAGGAAAACCAGTGGATAAAACCGAATGGGGAATGTCGCCTCAAACAGTAAACGCTTATTACAGTGGATCCAACAACGAAATCGTTTTCCCTGCCGCTATTTTGCAACCGCCATTTTTCAACTTCAAAGCTGATCCAGCGGTAAATTTCGGTGGAATTGGCGCAGTAATCGGGCACGAAATTTCACATGGTTTCGATGATTCCGGTTCGCGATTTGACGGTGATGGAAACCTCAACAACTGGTGGACGGAAGCTGACAGAAAAAATTTCGATGCAAAAGTGGGAGAATTGGCCGCTCAATACGATAAATATGAGCCGGTAAAAGGCAGTTTTGTGAACGGAAAATTCACCAGCGGCGAAAATATTGGTGATTTAGGTGGAGTAGCAGTGGCTTACACCGCGTTGCAAATGTATTTGAAAGATCATGGAAATCCAGGTTTAATCAGTGGTTTCAATCAAGATCAACGATTTTTCATGAGTTGGGCAACGGTTTGGCGTACCAAATCTACCGAACAATATATGACCAATCAAGTGAAAACCGATCCGCATTCGCCGGGATATTTCAGAAGTTTCGGACCGCTTGTTAACCAAGATGCCTTCTATAAAGCATTTGACGTAAAACCAGGTGATAAACTCTATAAAGCTCCAGAAGAAAGAATTAAGATCTGGTAATCACAAAAAATCACTCAATTATTTGGGTGATTTTTTTTTGAAACAAGTAAAAATTTTTATTCAATACTGTATTTAATTGCTATTTTTGTTGAAATTTATATAATCAATGGAATTCCTTTCTGTAATAGATTTACCCAATTTTGCAGATCCGCAAATCTGGATCAGTTTGCTTACACTTACCTTCTTAGAAATCGTTTTGGGAGTAGACAATATTATTTTTATATCAATAATTTCAGACAAATTGCCGAAAGAAAAACAGCGTTTTGCCAGAAATCTCGGTTTGGCATTTGCGATGATTTTCCGTGTAGCACTTTTGTTAATGATCAACTGGATTATCGGTTTAAAAGAAGCTGTCATCACATTACCGTGGTTCAATGAGCCCGGTTCGGAATTGCCACTTTCTCTCAGTTGGAAAGATATCATTCTTCTTGCCGGAGGTATTTTCCTTATCGGAAAAAGTACTTTTGAAATTCACGGAAAAATGCAAGGGCACGATGATGCACCAAAACCAAAATCCGGCGCTTCCGCACTGATGGCGATGGTGGTTTTTCAAATAATCCTGATCGATATGGTATTCTCTCTGGATTCTATTCTTACTGCTATTGGATTGGTTGATAGTGTTTTATTGATGATTATTGCGGTAATTGTTTCTATCGGAATTATGATGGCTTTTGCGGGACCAATTTCTGCAATTATCAATAAATATCCGAGTTTACAGATGTTGGCGCTTTCTTTCTTAGTGGTAATCGGTGTGATGTTGGTTGCGGAAGGAATTCATCAGCATGTAAGTAAAAATATCATCTATTCATGTCTTGCATTTAGCTTAGCGGTAGAAATGCTCAACATTAAATTCCGGAACAATCAGAAGAAGAAATACCTGAAACTGAACCCGGATTTAAACAAAGATTTAAGTCTAAAAGAAGAAAACGAGTAATAAAAAAAGAGTGAATTTGTTCACTCTTTTTTTTGTTTACAATATCAAGGTTTCCCAAGCTTTTTCAATGTTGTTTTGCTGAAGCAATTGTTGAGCTTCTTGATGCAGATTTTCATTATCGGTACAATTTCCTTCTGGCAATTGTTCGATGTTGGCAAGCATTCCCAAATCGTTTCCCGTGAAAATTTTGCTATATTTGATTTCGTTCGGCAATAAATCAAAACCGATTCCTTTGGTTACCAATGGTTTCGGAACTTCAAACAAATTGCTTTCATTGTTTCTGGCGTACCAATTTCCTCCTAATCTCGCCACCAAATCGAGTTTTATCTGGTCTAAACTCCCTTCACCATTCAAGTATTTTTCGTGAATATGAATTTTAATGATTTCGCAAATTACTAAATTTCCGGCTCCGCCTTCAGTACCTAATTGTTTTATTTCTAATACTCTACATTCGAAATTTACAGGGCATTCTTCAATAAGTTTTGGTCGGATTAATTCTGCATCTTTCATTGTAAGACCGGATTTCACAAACTCGTTGACGCTTTTTCCGTACTCTGTAGAAGCAAGTGAAATTTGTTGTACAATTGGATGATTCACAATCCCAATCACGACTTCCGGAACTTCCAAGACATTTTCTAAAGTATGTTTCGTGGTATTGTCACGTACTCTTCGCGCCGGAGAAAAAATCACCACTGGCGGATTAGAACTGAAAAGATTAAAAAAACTGAATGGGCTTAAATTCACATTTCCTTCTGCGTCGATAGTAGATGCAAGTGCAATTGGTCGTGGTGCAATTGCCGTCTGTAAAAGGGTTTGCAATTGAAGATTATTTAATTCTTTTGGTGAAATTGTTTTCATGATGAAATTAAATTGAAAGAATTATTTAGCAGGCAATATTTTCCCTGAAACTTCACCAAAACCTACACGAATTCCATCTTTTTCGGCAAAGCCTCGCATGATAATCGTGTCGTTGTCTTCGATAAATTTTCTTTCTTGCCCGTTGTTTAATTGGATTGGATTTTGCCCTCTCCACGTGACTTCAAGCATGGAACCGAAAGAATTTGGATCTTCTCCCGAAATTGTTCCGGATGCATAAAGATCTCCCACTTCCACATTGCAACCATTTATTGTATGATGAGCCAATTGCTGCAACATATTCCAGTACATGAATTTGTAATTGCTTTGCGTGATGAGGTTTTCCGTACCATTTTCGGGTTGCAAATAAACTTCAAGATTGATGTCGTAATTTTGTTCTCCTGAGAATTTTAAATAATCCAAAACTTCCGGCTCCTGCTGCGGAGATGAAGTTCTGAACGGGTTCAAAGCTTCCATGGTCACCACCCAGGGTGAAATGGAACTTCCGAAATTTTTCCCTAAAAAAGGTCCAAGCGGAACATATTCCCAACTTTGAATATCTCGCGCCGACCAGTCGTTGAAAAGCACCATTCCGAAAATGGCATTTTCAGCTTCCGAAGTGGAAATACTTTCGCCCATTTCGGTATGTCTATTCACCACAAAAGCCATTTCCAGTTCGAAATCGAGCTGTTTTGATGGCCCGAAAATCGGTTTTTCGGAATCCGCAGGTTTCGTTTGACCTTTCGGACGAATAATTTCGGTTCCGGAAACCACGATGGACGAAGCGCGACCGTGATATCCTACCGGAAGATGTTTCCAGTTCGGAAGCAGGGCGTTTGCTGGATCACGAAACATTTTTCCTATATTAGTCGCATGTTCGATGCTGCTGTAGAAATCGGTATAATTCGGAATGTGAAGTGGCATCATCATTCTCACTTTATCTAAACTGAAAAAACATTCTTCTAAAGTTCTTTCATCATTGTCAATTTTAGAATCCTCCAAAAGAAGTTCTTGGATTTTAAGCCTTACCGCATTGGTAACTGGTTTCCCAAGTTCGATAAATTCATTTAAAGTATATGCTTCAAAAACATTTTCATTGAGACCTTCGATTTCATCAAAAAATCCGTAGTCGTAAAGCGTTGCCAAATCGATCACAATATCGCCAATTCTCGTACAGCAAGCGATATATTCATTATTGAAAGCCGCAACTCCGAACGGTATATTGTGGATTGAAAAATCTGAGTTTTGTTCGTAATTTACAAAAGACTTCATTCTTTTTGGGTATTTTTAAAAAGAAGGTTCAAGGGAAAATATATTTTATCTTGAACCTTCATTATGGATTAATTTTATTTTTGATTGATGGCAGATTCCTCTATCCATCGTTCTTTGGTGTTGACGTCGATCAAGTAAAGGAACTTTTTTTGTTTCGTCATGAGTAAAGTTTTCGTTACCGGTAGAGCTATTTTTTTTCCTTCAAGTTTGTCGGCTCTCAGAGAAATAATGTTGTGTTGCGAGCGAACAATATCACCGGAAAAAACGTTGGAAGAGGTTTCTCCGTTTTTTTTGTCATCAAACATTTCAACATAAGTTGCAAGATTTCCTTTAATGATGATGAAACTCCGTTCGGTATGATCCTCAAAATCTTTTATCAGAATAAATTTTCTGTCATCAATATTTACATCGGAAAGGTTTTGGTTAATTCCGCGTCTTTCTTCCAATTTCTGGATAATCGCATTGATAGAGCCATACTGAGCATTCAACCCAAGCGTGGAAAAACAAAAAACGATGCTGAAAATTATTTTTTTCATGGATGATTTTAAATGATTTAATGAAAACAGAACGAGATTAATTTCGATTTATAAGTTTCCGCGACGTTCCTGTTCCTTTTCTAAAGCTTCAAATAAAGCTTTGAAATTTCCTGCACCAAAACTTTGTGCACCGTGTCTTTCGATGATTTCGTAGAAAAGAGTAGGGCGGTCTTCCACAGGTTTGGTGAAGATTTGTAGTAAGTAACCTTCTTCATCACAGTCGATTAAAATTCCTAACTCTTCCAGTTTTTTCAGGTCTTCATCGATTTGTCCGACTCTTTCAGGAACCATTTCGTAGTAAGCATTTGGAGGCGCAGGAAGAAATTCAATACCTCTCGCTTTCAGTTCTGTTACTGTTTTGATGATATCTTTGGTGGCAACCGCTATGTGTTGTACGCCTTCACCTTCGTAGAAATCGAGGTATTCTTCAACTTGAGATTTTTTCTTTCCTTCTGCTGGTTCATTGATCGGAAATTTCGCGTAACCATTTCCGTTACTCATTACTTTCGACATGAGCGCAGAATATTCTGTATTAATTTGTTTGTCGTCAAAACTTAAAATATTCACAAATCCCATTACTTTTTCGTACCATTCAACAGTCGGAATCATTCGATCCCAACCAACGTTTCCAACGCAATGATCAACATATAACAACCCAACTTCCGATGGATTATAGTTGCTTTCCCATTTTTGGTAACCGGGCATGAAATCTCCGGAATAATTTTTTCTTTCAACGAACATGTGAATGGTTTCGCCGTAAGTGTAAATTCCGGCCATTCGTACTTCGCCATGTTCATCGGTGATTGTGGTAGGTTCTAAATAAGGTTTTCCGCCACGTTTTGTGGTTTCTTCGAAAGCAGCATAAGCATCATCTACCCAAAGTGCCAAGATTTTCACTCCGTCGCCGTGTTTTTTCTGATGTTCGCAAATCGGAGAATCTGATTTTAAACCAGAAGTTAAAACCAAACGAATTTTCCCTTGTTGAACAACATAAGAAGAGCGGTCCCGAACTCCGGTTTCTGGTCCTGAATAAGCGACTGACTGAAACCCGAAAGCGGTTTTGTAAAAATGAGCTGCTTGTTTTGCATTTCCTACATAAAATTCAATATAATCGGTACCGTTAATCGGTAAAAAGTTTTCTGCCTGTGCTATTTTTTCGGCGAAAGTAAGTGTTGACATTTTATTCTTTTTTTAGATATGCCAATTTACAAAAATTTTAGGACAGCTAAAATTTAGCTTTAAGTAAGTTTTTTCGTAATTAAAAATGCAAAAAAACTCCCAAGAACATTGGGAGCATTTTTTTTTAATGATAAAATCTTTCAAAAGTCGCCTTTTCAAGCATTTCGCGATCATCAGGATGAGAAATTTCAATGAGGGCTTTTGCTCTTTGTTTTAAATTTTTTCCGTAGAGATAAGCGGTTCCGAATTCAGTTACTACATAATGAATATGACCTCTCGTGGTTACTACACCGGCTCCCGGTTTCAGGAACGGAACAATTCGCGGAACTCCTTTTTTTGTTCTTGATGAAATCGCGATGATGGGTTTTCCTCCTTCGGAAAGTGCTGCACCACGCATGAAATCCATTTGCCCACCAATACCGCTGAACTGATATGTCCCGATAGAATCTGCGCAAACCTGTCCCGTAAGATCAATTTCAATGGCAGAATTGATGGCCACCATTTTTTTGTTTTTCATGATATTGATTGGGTAATTCACATGTTCCACATCCATGAAAGCGAATGAAGGATTATCATGGATATAATCGTATAATTTCTTGGTTCCAAAGGCAAAACTAGTGATGGTTCTGTTCATGTGAGTGCCTTTATACTTGTTATTTACGATGTCTTTCGCTACCAAATCTACAATACCATCGCTGATCATTTCGGTATGAATTCCTAAATCTTTGTGATTATTCAAACATTTCAAAACCGCATCAGGAATGGTTCCGATTCCCATTTGCAGGGTACATCTGTCGTCGATTAATTCGGCAACATTTTTACCGATTAGCAATTCTTCTTCACCTACTTTTGCACCGTAATCTACGGTTAAAAGTTCTTCTTCATGCCAAACCATTTTATGGATTTTTGAAACGTGAATCATCCCGTCACCGTGAGTTCTCGGCATTTTTGGGTTTACTTGAGCAATAATTGTTTTTGCAGTATCTACCGCACTTCTGGCAACATCTACTGAAGTTCCCAAGGTGCAATATCCGTGTTGATCGGGTGGTGAAACGGTAATCATCGCAACATCGATTGGTAAATGTCCGTTTTTGAAAAGCAAAGGAATTTCACTTAAAAAAACCGGAACGAAATCCCCATGATCGGAATTTACAGCATCGCGAACCGGTGTGGAAACAAATAAGGAATTGATGAAAAAACGATCTTTGTATTGAGGTTTTGCAATCTCTACATTTCCCTGTTGGGTAATCGATACAAATTCTACATTGGAGAGGCGTGACGATTGCTTTGCTAGTTCATCGATCAAAAAATTTGGAGTACATGCACTGCCATGTGAAAAAATCCTGTCTCCGCTTTTGATGAGTGATACCGCTTCTTCTGCGCTTACGTATTTCATATTGGTGTAATTAAATTTCAATTGTTTGATTTCTCAAATTTACTTAATTCTGCTAAGAGCCGAAATGAGGAATCTCAGTTTTTAGAGAAATTATCGCTAATTTCTGTCATGTTTTTGGTTAAAAAAAATGAAGATTACTCTTGAGAACGATCGCCCAAATAATTATCTGAATTTTCAAGCCAAGAAGTTGCATACGAAGGATCTTCCACTTTCATCGCCTCTTCAGTAAGTTTCAAAGGACGGAAAGGATCGACCATTACTGCATATTCTTCGGTGAATTTTTTCCCGATGCTGCGTTCCATCGCTCCCGGATGTGGTCCATGAACAATTCCGCCCGGATGCAGCGTGAAATCCATCAAATCGATATGGTTTCTGCTCATAAAATCACCTTCAGTATAAAATAAAACTTCGTCGGAATCGATATTTGAATGGTTATAAGGTGCAGGAATTGCCAATGGATGATAATCGTACATTCTTGCCACAAATGAACAAACTACAAAGTTGTGCGCCTCAAAAGTTTGATGAATTGGCGGCGGAAGATGCACTCGCCCAGTGATTGGTTCGAAATTTTTGATATTAAATTTAAAAGGATAGAAATATCCGTCCCAACCAACCACATCGAAAGGATGAGTTGCGTACACGAAATCCCAGATTTGGTTTTCTTTTTTTACTTTAATGGTAAATTCTCCTTTTTCGTCTTTTGGCTCGACGAATGTTGGCGTAATGATGTCCCTTTCGCAAAATGGAGAATGTTCCAAGAGCTGTCCAAATTCGTTTCGGTAACGTTTTGGTGTATAAATCGGAGAGTGCGCTTCAATAAAGAAAATTACATTATTCTCATCATTAAATTCGATTTGATAAATGGTACCGCGCGGAATGATGAGATAATCTCCCACAGAAAATTCCAGATTTCCAAGGAAAGTTTTCAAAGTTCCTTTTCCTTCATGAATAAAGAGCAACTCGTCACATTCGGCGTTTTTGTAGAAATATTCGGTAGATTTTTTCGGTTTTGCCAAACCCATTTTCAGGTCATTGTTCAGCAAAAGCACTTTTCGGCTGTCGAGGAAATCGTTTTCAGCCGTTACATTCATGCCTTTGAGCATTCTAGGTGTCACATTTTTTTCAACCGCAATTTTTGGAGTGACATCTTTGGGTTTGCTGATCGATTTGATTTGTGTCGGACGATGAATATGATAGAGTAGGGAAGAAATTCCATGAAAACCTTCGGTGCCAAACAATTGTTCGTAATAAAATTGGTCATTTTCAGACTTGAAAATTGTATGTCTTTTCTGAGGTATCTTTCCGGAATGGTGGTATCTCATTTTATTTACTTTTTAATTATCGTAAATTTAATGAAATTTTCCTGATCTTATGGAAAAGAGCTTTTCTTCCTTAATTACAGAAGGTTATGTGCTAAAACTGAAACAAAAAAATTCCTTTGAATTTATTCGAAAGTCATCATCGGCTCATAAAATTCTTCTTCCATCACGCCGAATTGTTGACAAAGAAGTTGAATTCCATTGACGTTTTTTAAGAGAATTTCATCTTTAGAAACTAAAGGAATGTTTCCCAAATCGGTATGAAGCACAAAATTTTCACCTGATTTGCTAATTTTTGAAGGTGAAAAAGCTAGTTTTCTGAAATAATTTTCTGCTTTTTCTACAATTTCTTCTTTGCTTTCGGGATAAACCAAAACGCCGCCGGGAGTAATGTTTTCTAATATCGAAACCAAATGTTCATCGCCAATTTCTTCTGAAACTAAAATGATATTCGGTTCGAAATTTTTAGCTTTTTCGGCATCGTCTGTTTCCAAAATCACAAAATCGTTGTCCGAAACTTGATTTTCGCCATTTATTAGAAAAAAATCAAATTCTTTTCCTGAGAAATTGAGCACTTGAAAGACTAGTTTTGCTATGGAAAACTGCGATGTATAAAGTACTACACGAGTTTTATTGTTAGAATATGGAAGAATTTCTGGAAAAGTCATTATTTTATTTCGGAAAGTTATGAAGTGGCGTTGATTTTATTTTTAATGATATCTTGGAAAACTGTGGTAATGTTGTTCCAACGGTCTTTGTCGCCTTCCATAATCATTGAAGCATCGGATTTGCTGCCCGATTGGTTGCCGATTTTCACGTTGATACTGGTAGAAATATTGTCGTAAACTTTTTGGTAATCTTCGCGGATCATGCGGAAATTATTTTGCGAAAGTACATTTTCAATTTTCTTGCGTTCTTCGGCAGTAACTTTGAAATCTTTTTTGATGTTTTTACCATGTCCTTCGAAGGAATAGTGCGCGTTATTGCCTTTTATCAAAAGGTTTTCATAGATTGGTGAAAGTCCGCCACTTCGGGAATAGCTGTAATCGAAATCCGAATATTTTTTCTGGGAATTACAAGCGGCAAGAATTATAAAAACGAATATCGCAATAAATTTTTTCATAGATCAATTTTTAAGATTTCACAGGAGATTTTTCTTCAGATTTTTGAGCTTTCAACGTTTCATCATATTCATGTAAAAGGTTGAAATCTTCGGTCTGTTCGATGGCAACCATTATCTTATTCAGAATGGTTTGTGCATCATCATTATCATAATCGATATCTAAAGCTGGTTTGAACTCCATGGTAGGTTTCACACCGGTTACTTTTACTCTCAATCCTTTTTTGTCAAAAGCTCTTCTAAAACCATTGATTTTAATAGGAATTACGATAGGCCTTTGATTTTTAACCAACTTTGCGGTTCCTTTTCTTCCTTGTGCAAAAGCTGAAGTTGTTCCTTGCGGAAAAGTGATTACCCAACCGTTATCCAAAGCCTTCATGATGTTTTCAACTTCTGTTAAATCCACCATTCTGTTTACATTTTGTCCTTCTGCACGCCAAGTTCTTTTGACGGTAACCGCGCCTGCAAGTTTGAAAAGTTTGGTCATCAAACCTTTATTCATCGTTTCTTCGGCAGCTACATAATAAAAATCTACTTTAGGATTCAATAAATAAATAGGATTTTTAATGGAATTAAGATAACCATTATTCACAGCACAAAAAGCATGATACATCGCCGCTACATCTGCAAAATAAGTTTGATGGTTAGAAACAAATAAAACATTGGAATCTGGAAGATCCACCAAATTTTCAGTACCGGAAATTTTCAGTTTATTAAAACCATTAAATCTTCTGTAAGATACAATTCCCAGAATAAAAATGATGAGTCTTTTTAGGAAATAAAGGTTGCCAAAAGCATCCGTGAAAATATTTTTCTTCGCCATTATCAGTTGATCATAATTTGCGAATTTACAAATTTTTCATTAATGTACTGAATTCGCTTAAAATCATTGAAGTTGCTCCCCAAATAATGTATCCGTTGAAGTTGATTACCGGAACTTCAATGCCTCTGGAACTCGGCAAAACCATCATTTCCGGACGATCGGAAAGGGTGAGAATGGATGAAATTGGAAATTCAATCAATTCAACAGCTTCGGATTCTTGTAAGATAAATTCCGGATTTTTTTTGGTGTAGGAAATGAATGGTCTCACGTAAAAATTGCTTGGCGGAATATAAATGGGCGACATTTCCCGAATTATTCGGATATAGTGTTCGCCAATTCCCATTTCTTCAGAGGTTTCGCGTTTTGCAGTTGCTTCGAAATTGGGATCGTATTCTTCTTTTTTTCCGCCTGGAAGCGAAATTTGGCCGCTGTGACGATCACGCTCGTTGGTGCTTCTCACCATCAAAGGGAAATACCATTCGTTGTTTTTAAGATAAAGAACGATGTTTACCGCTGCGAATTTTGGATTTTTGGTAAGGATTTCATCATAAGAAAATACAGGACGATAAGGCGGCGAATAAATTGCGTGGGCATTTTCGCCTAAAAGTTCAGCGTTTTGTATCTTTTTTAGTAAATCTCGACCATATAATTCCATATTCCAAATATAGTAAATTGAAGATGGAATTTGTTTTAAATAGATGTTAAAATTGAGTTGTTTTCAAAGCTTTTTTAGACGATTTTTTTAAGGATTTCTTAAAATAAAAACTCCCGAAAAAAATCGGGAGTAAATTTTGGATTAATAAAATTTAGGCAGTTCATTGCCGAATTTTATTTAATTTGAATAGCTCATCAACTCTTCTTTTTTCGAGTTGATTAGTTTGTATTCCAAGTATTTAAAGGAATCTCTTGGGATAATGGTTACCCATTTTTTGTATCTTAAAAACCATTTCATTTGGGTGCTCATCAAGCCTTTGGTCAGGTAAGCTTCCACAAACGGATGAACGTGAAGGAAAATTTTTCCTTTTTCCTTTTGGATAAGTGTTCTTATCACTTCTTCCATACGTTCTACCACAACAATTGGGGCTAGAATTTCGCCGTCAATATTTGGGTTTTCTTCTTTGGTTTCAATTTGGTTTTCGGGGCGCGTTCTTTGTCGCGTTATTTGGATGAGTCCGAATTTACTTGGTGGTAAAATTTTGTGGCGCGCTTTGTCGCGGCTCATTTCTGCTTTCAGGTGTTCGTATAAATCTTTTCGGTGATCAGCATTGATCATATCGATGAAATCGACAACGATAATTCCGCCCATATCGCGAAGTCTGAGTTGGCGCGCAATTTCTGTAGCGGCCATTTTATTCACGTTTAATGCATGTTCTTTGCTCGCTGAAGTTCCCGATGAAATGTTGTTTCCGGAGTTCACATCGATCACGTGAAGCGCTTCGGTATGTTCGATGACCAAATATGCGCCTTTAGAACTCGGGATATTCACATGTTTGCCGAAACTTTGTTTCAGTTGTTTTTCTACGTTGTAATATTCCATTAACGGAATTGGTTTGTCGTAGAATTGTACGATGTTTTTCCTTTCTGGAGCGATGACTTCGATATAAGCTTCCATATCGTTTACCATTTGCTCGTCATCACAAATAATAGAAACAAAATCTGCATTGAAATTATCGCGCAGAATCGCCGATGCTTTATCTTCTTCGCTTAAAATTTTGCTTGGAACTTTGTTTTTCTGTAGATTTTTGAAGGTATTTTCCCATTTTTGCACCAACAGATTCATATCATTGTGCAGTTCGGCAACTTTTTTTCCTTCGGCTACGGTTCTTATGATCACACCGAATCCTTCTGGTTTGATGCTTTCAATTAAAGTACGCAAACGTTCTCTTTCTTCGGTGTTGCTTATTTTTTTGGAAATCGAAACGCTTTTGTCGAAAGGAATCAGCACAAGAAATCTTCCTGTTAAAGAAATTTGAGTGGAAATTCGAGGACCTTTTGTAGAAATCGGTTCTTTGGTGATTTGCAGGATTACGCTGTCGTCTTTTGCGAGAACCTTGTCAATTACACCATTTTTGTTGATTTCCGGCTGGATTTCGAAGTTTTTCAGCGAAGAATTCTGCTGTTTTTTAGCGAGAGTGTCTTTGAGAAATTTTTTATACGTGAGAAATTGCGGTCCCAAATCCTGATAATGCAAGAAAGCATCTTTTTCGTAGCCAATGCTTACAAAAGCTGCGTTGAGGTTGGGTGCCAATTTTTTTACCTTACCAATAAATAAATCACCTACCACGAAGTCGCTTTTGTCTTCCTGTTCGTGTAATTCGAACAGCCGACCGTCTTCGAGAAGGGCAATTTTAGAGTGCTCATCTTCATGTGAAATAATCAGTTCTTTCTTCATTGTTGAGTTAAGGAATTAAAAAATTTAGTAGGATAGTCGTCAAAAACCTTTTGGATTTTATGGCTATTTTTTAAAATAATTTAATTGTTTTTTTATTACTTAGTGATGTTTTATCTTTTTAAAGAATGTTTGAAATGCCAGATTATCATTAAGATAAATCTATAATGAATAGGCTGCTTTCAAATTTTAGATAAAACAAAAATATAGTTGGTGAGGTTTTATGAATATAAAAACACCAACTATATTGTTATATTGTAAATCGCGAAGAGATTATTTTTTCTTGTGTCTGTTCGCTCTTCTTCTTTTCTTTCTTTTGTGAGTTGCAACCTTGTGTCTCTTTCTTTTCTTTCCGCTTGGCATAATTTATAAATTTTTAATTTGTAACTTATCGTTTTGTTTATTATTTAATTGCTACTTTGGTTTTTACCTTCTCTACAAACGTTTTTGATGGTTTGAAAGCCGGAATATTGTGAGCTGGGATTTCAATTGCTGTATTTTTAGAAATGTTTCTTCCCGTCTTTGCTGCTCTGGTTTTGATTACAAATGATCCGAATCCTCTTAAATAAACATTGTCGCCATTATACATCGAAGTTCTGATTTCCTGCATGAACGCCTCTACAACTTTCTGTGTTTCATTCTTTTCAGTTCCCAATTTATTTGAGATGGTGTTCACCAATTCTGCCTTTGTCATTTCCTTTATTTATTTATATTTTTGGTGTGCAAATATAAGAACATTTTTTGAAAACTAAAAAACAAAATGCTGATTTTCTTCACGTTGGTGAAAAACTATTGGCTTGGTACAAAACTTACGGAAGAGACTTACCTTTTCGATCGACGAAAGATCCCTATAAAATTTGGATCTGCGAAATTATTTTCCAGCAAACTAGAATCGAACAAGGGCTTAATCATTATCATAATTTCATCTCGAGATTTCCCGATATAGAAACCTTGGCAAATGCTGAAAACGACGAGGTTTTGCTCTATTGGAAAGGACTTGGTTACTATTCGCGCGCGCTGAATCTTCATAAAGCCGCACAGCAAATTATGATTGATCATGAAGGCATTTTTCCTGAAAAGTATGAAGATATTTTACAGTTAAAAGGTGTTGGAAAATATACGGCTGCTGCGATTTCAAGTATTTGTTTTGGAGCAAAAATTCCGGCGGTTGATGGTAATTTTTATCGGGTTTTATCACGGGTTTTTGCTGATGATTTTGATGTGTCGAATTCTAAAGCTTTCCAATATTTCTCCGAATTGGCTTTGCAAATGATGCCTGAAAAACAAGCTGGTTCTTTCAATGAAGCGATGATGGATTTGGGTTCAGAAATTTGTAAACCACGAAATCCAAAATGTGAAGTTTGCCCTTTAAATCAAGATTGTTTAGCATTTAATTTAGGAAAGATCCAGGATTTTCCGGTGAAATCGAAGAAGGTGAAACCGCAGGATTTGGAACTCAAATATTATTTCGTTCACTTCGGAGATTTGTTTTTGATCAAACAAAGGAAAGAAGATTTTATCTGGAAAAAATTATATGAATTTCCGGTCGAAATCCCTGAATCTTTTTCGGGATATGTTGGTTCGATGAAAACGGTTTCGCATAAACTTACCCACAAAAATTTGACGATACATATATATAAGGTCAGTTTGCCAACGATAAAAATGCTGAATGATTTTGCCAAAGAACAAGGCTTTACAATCACCAATCTAGTAGATTCTCATCAGAAATCTTTTCCAAAACCTTTGGAAAATTATTTGAAAAATATTGATTGACAATCATTTAACTTTATAGTTTTATTGAAATCTAAAAATAAAGTTTGAGTAAAAATCTCAACTTTTTTTAACTGGCTTAGGAATCTCATAGAATTGAATGATTGATAACATAAAACGAGATTCCTAAGTTTTTTTTGATAAAAATTATGCTTCAGAAAACGACTTCGCAATCTCAAATCTAATTTGTACTTTTGCGCAATGTTTAAAAAACTCATTTTCACTTTTTTAGGATTTATTTTGGTTTCTTGCAGTCCGGAAACTCAGCCGAAACCTTCTGGTGAACTTCGTTTGGAATATCCGAAACCCAAATATCAGGCGTTTTCCGCGCCGTGTAATTTCACCTTTGAATATTCGGATTTTGCGAAAATTGAAAATGCCAAAAATGCTTGTTGGTATTACATTTATTATCCAAAAATGAAAGCGAAAGTTTTCATTACTTATTTTCCGGTGAAGAACGATTTTGCCCTTCATATCAAAGAATCCGAGAAAATGGTTTACGAACACACAATAAAAGCCAGCTCGATTGATACGAAATCTTTCAGCTATCCGGAGCGAAGAGTTTTCGGGAATTTCTATGAATTGAAAGGTCCAACTGCATCGAATCTTCAGTTTTTTGTCACCGATTCCACAAGGCATTATGTAACTGCCAATTTGTATTTTAATTCCCGACCGAAACCAGATTCTTTAGCACCGGCTGTAGAATATATCAAAAAAGATTTGCTGCATTTAATCGATACTTTTCAGTGGAAATAATCAGTAAAAAGAACAACAAAAACATAATTTTTAATTAAAATAAAACTTTATAAATGAAACTTTTAGTCGTAGGATCAGTCGCTTTTGATGCCATTGAAACACCATTTGGAAAAACAGATAAAATTTTAGGTGGAGCCGCAACTTATATCGGTATCGCAGCTTCAATTTTGAATGTGAAATCAGGAATTGTTTCGGTTGTAGGAGGCGATTTTCCTCAATCGGATTTGGATATGCTGATCAACAGAGGTGTAAATATCGAAGGAATTGAAATCGTAAAAGACGGAAAAACTTTCTTCTGGAGCGGAAAATATCACAACGATTTGAACTCCAGAGATACTTTAGCAACTGAAGTCAATGTTTTAGAGAATTTCGACCCGAAAATTCCTGATTCTATGCAAGATTCCGAGATTTTGCTTTTAGGAAATCTTCATCCGGGAGTACAACTTTCTGTTTTGGAAAAAATGAACAAGCGTCCTAAATTGGTTATTCTCGATACGATGAATTTCTGGATGGATTCTGCTTGGGATGTTTTGATGCAAATGATTGCAAAAACAGACGTTATTACCATTAATGACGAAGAAGCTCGCCAACTTTCCGGCGAATATTCTTTGGTAAAAGCAGCGAAAAAAATCCATACAATGGGACCGGAATTTGTCATCATTAAAAAAGGTGAACACGGTGCATTGCTTTTCCACGATGGGAGAATTTTCGCAATTCCTGCGCTTCCACTGGAAGATGTTTTCGACCCAACCGGAGCCGGCGACACTTTTGCGGGAGGTTTTGCATCTTATCTTGCCAAAAAAGGCGATTTCAGTTTCGAAACCATGAAATCAGCGTTGATCGTAGGTTCAGCGATGGCATCTTTCACTGTTGAAAAATTCGGTACCGAAAAATTACAGGAAGTTACCGAGGCTGAAATGATGACCAGAATTCAGGATTTCAAGGATTTAACAACTTTCGAAGTAGAAGTTTAAATTATTTCCGAAAATTCAATCTTTTAATTTTTTAAAAATCTTCACCATAACAGAAGACCGAAGTATGAAAAAAATAGTTGCTTTCATGATGTTGGCAGGTTTGGGAAACACTCTTTCTGCACAGTATATGATAATTGGGAAAGACAGTATTTCGCTTGCCGATTTCAAAAAAGAATACCAATATGGTTTGCAAAATGCAGGTATTGAAAAAACCATTAAAGCGACAGAAGATTTTATTCTTCTCCAACAGTTTGCGGCCCAAAAACAGGTTGATACTACTGCATCATTTCGCGAGAAGATGATGGATAAAGAAAGTGAATTGAGAACGAAGTTTTTCTACCCGAAAAAAGTTGTAGACCCAGTTCTGAATGAGTACATGAAGGATAGCAAAACCGAGAAATTGGTACAGATTTTTATGGTGCAAAAAGCCGAAGGCGACAAAAATAATTATCAGCAGATTTACGATGATGTGAAATCCGGGAAAATGACGATGGAAGACGCGATTTCGAAATATACGAAAAGCGGACCGAAAGGTATTTACATCAAGCCCGGAAGCGTTGATAACAGTTTGTATTCTGAATTAAAGGTTTTGCCTAATAATTCATTAACTAAGTTGCAAAATACGCCGAATTATGTGGCTTTTGCTAAAGTTCAAAACTCGAGGCCAAGTTTGGGTTACATGATTTTCGGAACCATTTCTTATCCGAAAAATGCCGATTCCGAAGCGATGAAAACCAAAATTTACAACGATTTGAAAGCCGGAAAAAGCTTCCAAGAAGTTGCTAAACTTTACGGAGCCAACGAGCATGAAAAAGAAAACGGTGGAGTAGTGATGGGTTCGCCAACGCTTCCGGATGATGTGTATGAAGCTTTTAAAGGAAAAAAATCAGGATATTATTTACCGGAACCAATTCTTTTCGGGGAGAATTATTTTGTTTTTAATCTTTATAATGTTGAACCTTATGTTTTGACAGATAAAAACCAAGATTTTTTCTTGAAAGATATGAACAGCGCTTTGTATGGCGAAAATCTTCAGGATAAAATGCTTGCATTTGTGAAATCGGATCCTACTTATAAAGAGTTTCCGGAATTTCAGAATGTGAAGAAATCTTACCAAGCTTTCAATACGGCGAAAGATAATGTGGTTCTTTACCAGTACAAAAATTACAAAACGACAGTCGGTGATTTGAAAAAATTAATTGCTGATAAGAAAAGCGAGGCCGAAAAATTATCGCCGGAATCTTGGAGTGAAGCATTGAAAGGTGCAAATAATCAGGATGTGATGAGGTTCTATAGCCAGGATTTAACCAACCAAAAAGAGATTAAAAAAGAACTTTCAGATTTCCAAAAAGGATTGTATTCTGATTATATTTTCTCAAAATATTTGAATGAAGAAATCACAAAACACCCGGAATGGCTGACTGATTATTACAACAAAAACAAAGAAAAATACGTTTGGGGAAACAGAGCGGACGGCAGAGTAGCCATCATCGCAGATGAAACACTTAACAAAGAAATTGAAAAGGAAATCAAGAATCCTAAAAACTGGGAAAGTTTGAAAGCTAAATATTACGGCAAACTCAACGATAAGAAACAAATCCTCGTGCATTTCGAAAAAGGGGAAATGTCGGAAGATGCGGATGTGTTTACCAAATACAAAGTTCCTTTCAAAACGGGTGTTCATCAAACTAAAATGGAAGAAAGATCACTGGTGATCGCAATTGATAAGATTCTCCCTCCATCTCAAATGACTGAAGCCGAAGCTGCAGAAATGCTGAAAGATGCGGTAACTGAAGTGAAGCTTTCCGAGATTATTGCTCAGCAAAAAGCCAACACCAAAATTGTGATTCAGCCGGAATTCATGAAAGATTTGGAAAAGAATTTTAAGAAATAATTATAATAAAAAATGCAGTTTATCTCGTTTAGAATGATAATTTTGCAAATCGTTAAAAAATGAATATGAACAAGAAAATAAAATTTGCGCTTCTTTTTACCATGATTTTTGCCTTTTTTGGGGTTAAATTAAATGCACAATTGCAATCCGGATCTTTGGTGGATGGTATTGCAGTGGTAGTAGGAAACGAAATTATTTTGGAATCGGATATCGAAGATCAGGCAAATTATGCCAAACAACAAGGTGCACAGGTATCTGACAAATGTGAATTTGTTGAAAGCATTATTAATAACAAATTACTTATCTACGAAGCTAAAAGAGATACGCTGATCGAAAACCGATCCGAAGCTATCAAAGAAACTGCCAACCAAAAATATAACCAAATTCTTGGGCAATTTCCTGATGAAAAAACAATGCTTTCTACCTACAAGTTCCGAACTTCGTATGAAATGAAAAACGCCATCGAAAAAATTGATACCGACAATTATTATGGGCAAATGAAATACGGCAGAATCACCGATAAAGCCGACGTAACGCCGAACGAAGTAACCGATTTTTTCAATACTTACAAATCTCAGCTTCCTGAGGTGAAAGATGAAGTGACTTTGTCACAAATTATCATGTATCCAAAGCTTACAGATGCTCATAAGGACGAAATTATTGCCAAGCTTAACAAGATAAAACAAGATATTCTTGCCGGCGAATCATTCGAAAATCAAGCGAGAATTTACTCCGAAGATCCAGGTTCTGCGGCCAATGGAGGTTTGTACAAAAATATTTCTAAAGGAAAAATGGTAAAACCTTTCGAAGCTGCCGCACTTAATCTTCAGGAAGGCGAAATTTCCGATCCTGTGGAATCTGAATTTGGTTATCATTTAATTCAACTGGTGAAAAAAAGTGGTAAAAACTACGATGCAAGACATATTTTGCTAAAAGCAGAACCTAATGATGCCGAAATTGCAACCGCCAAAAAAGAACTCGATAGTATCAGAACTTTGATTCTTAATGGCCGATTGACCTTCAAAGAAGCAGCTTATCGATTCTCTGATGACAAAAAAACCAAGTTCAATGCAGGTATTCTTACCTCAGAAGATGGTTCCGACAGAATTGAAAAACTCAATCTTGCTCCTACCGTTTCTTATCAAATTGCAGGACTTAATAAAAATGATATTACCGATGTTTTTCAAGATACGATTCAGCAGGACAAGAAAGTTGTAAGCATCGTGAAAGTGGATGATATCATCGCATCTCATCAACTCGATATCACTACCGATTACGACCGAATTAAGCAAATGGCTCTTAATAAAAAGAAAAACGAAATGGTTGAAAAATGGGTGAAAGAGAAATTACCAGACGTATTTATCTCCATCAACAACCGGTACAAAGATTGTGCTTTCAAAACCGATTGGCGCAAATCTGAAGCTAAATAAATATTAAATCTCTGCAAAATCTGCGGAGATTTTTTTATTTTAAAAGAGGTTTCATTCTTCTCAGATTTTTTTTAAATTTACTTCATGAGCAATTTTATCCATTTCGGAATCGCAGAAAAAATGTACAGCGAAAACCAAAACAGAATCACCCAATTATTTCAAATTAAATATCCCATCATCCAAGGCGGAATGATATGGCATTCGGGGTGGCGATTGGCTTCTGCGGTCTCCAATAATGGAGGTTTAGGACTGATTGGTTCCGCAAGTATGTATCCCGATATTTTGCGCGAAAATATCAGGAAATGTAAAGCTGCGACCGACAAACCTTTTGGGGTAAATGTGGCGCTGCTTTACCCGAATTTAGAGGAAATCATTAACATTATTCTGGAAGAAGATGTAAAAATCGTATTTACTTCCGCCGGAAATCCGAAAGTTTATACAGAAACTTTACAAAAAGAAGGAATAAAAGTTGCGCACGTTGTTTCCTCCACAAAATTCGCCATGAAATGCGAAGATGCCGGCGTAGACGCTATTGTAGCCGAAGGTTTCGAAGCAGGTGGCCACAACGGACGAGATGAAACGACCACGTTTTGCTTAATTCCTAATGTAAAAAAACATATTTCAAAACCTTTAATCGCAGCTGGTGGAATTGCACTTGGTTCGCAAATGAAAGCTGCGATGATTCTCGGAGCCGATGGTGTGCAAATTGGTTCTCGTTTCGCAGCGACCGAAGAAGCGAGTTCTCATGATCATTTTAAGGAAAAAATTGTTTCATTAAACGAAGGCGATACTCAACTTACCTTGAAGGAATTAGCGCCGGTTCGGATGATTAAAAATAAATTTTTCTATGAATTAGAAGAACTTTATGATAAAGGAAGAGATGCTGAAGCATTAAAGAAAACCCTCGGAAGAGCACGCGCAAAACGCGGAATGTTCGAAGGTGATTTGGAAGATGGCGAACTCGAAATTGGACAAGTTTCCGCATTAATCGACGAAATATTGCCGGTAGAAAAGGTGTTTGAAAATCTACTGAAAGAATATCGAGAAGCGAATACTTTTGATCTTTAAATAAAAAATACCGCATCGTAAATGATGCGGTATTTTTGTTTAGTTTGCGTTAGTTGCTGCTTTTTCCTGTTGCTTTTTAGCCTGTCTTTCTTCGTATTTTTTCATAAAATAGCCAATAGCGATTGGTGCAACCCACATCAGGATTTTTCTTAAAAGTGCTGGATTCATAATGTATTTTTTTTGGTAATAGCATTTTCAATTTTTAAGCCAAACTTTCATTAAGCATAAAAAAAACCACCGAAAATTTCGGTGGTTTTACTGTTATGCGTTTTCAGTTGGCTTTTGACCTTCCTGATTGTTTTGCGGTCTATCTTCTCTCGGTTTTTGTTCCGGTCTTGCTGGTCTTGGCAAAAGTACTTTTCTTGAAAGTTTCATTTTCTTACGATCATCGTAACCCATGAATTTTACTTCTACTTCGTCGCCTTCTTTGTAAGGAACTTTCTCCAAACGAGCCCATTCGATTTCAGAAATGTGCAATAAACCTTCAGTTCCTTTCGCAATGGCTACGAAAGCACCGAAATCCATTACTTTTACTACTTTCCCTTTGTAAACCTCGCCTACAACAGGTACGAAAGTGATTTCGTTGATGGCAGCAATCGTTGCATTAATGTTTTCTCTGCTTACGCCGGAAATTTCAATTCTTCCGATTTCACCGATTTCTTCAATTGCGATTACGGTATCGAAATCTTTCTGCATTTGTTGAATGATTTTCCCACCAGGTCCGATTACAGCACCGATAAATTCTTTAGGAATTTCCAATACTTCCATTTTCGGAGCGTGTGGTTTCACATCAACTCTTGGTTTATCGATGGTTTTTAAGATTTCTCCTAAAATATGAAGTCTTCCTTCTCTTGCTTGGTTTAGCGCGGTTTCCATGATGTCCATTGTTAAACCTTGGATTTTAATATCCATTTGACAAGCGGTGATTCCGTCTGCGGTTCCTGTAACTTTGAAATCCATGTCACCTAAGTGATCTTCATCTCCTAAAATATCAGAAAGTACCGTGAATTTGCCTGATTTTGGATCAGTAATTAATCCCATCGCAATTCCAGAAACTGGTTTTGAAATTTGTACACCTGCATCCATTAAAGCTAATGTTCCTGCACAAACGGTCGCCATTGAAGAAGAACCATTAGATTCTAAAATATCGGAAACGATACGAATTGTGTAAGGGTTTTCTGTAGGAATCATGTTTGCTAAAGCTCTTTGCGCTAAGTTTCCGTGTCCAACTTCTCTTCTTGAAGTTCCTCTTAAAGGTCTAGCTTCACCGGTTGAGAATGGTGGGAAATTATAGTGTAAAAAGAATTTTTGATCATAATTAATGGCTACGGTATCTACCATATTTGCGTCTTTCACAGAACCTAAAGTTACCGCTGTTAACGATTGAGTTTCCCCTCTGGTAAAGATTGCAGAACCGTGAGCTCCTGGTAAATAATCGATTTCAGACCAGATTGGGCGGATCGTTTTCGGATCTCTACCATCTAATCGAATTCCTTCGTTGAGGATCATTTGGCGCATTGCCTCTTTTTCAACATCGTGGAAATAAACTTTTGCGAAAGGTTTTACCGTTTCTAGTTCTTCCTCGGAATATTGAGATAAAAATTCATCCAAAACTGCTTTGAAGTTTTCGCCTCTTTCTTCTTTAGCAGAAGGCGTTTTCGCTACAGCATATACTTTATCATAAGTTTCTTTCCACACTTTTTCGCGAATTTCTTCGTCGTGAGTTTCGTGGGAATATTCTCTTTTGGTTAAAGAAGAAGCTACTTTTGCAGCCAATTTTTCCTGAGCTTCAATCTGAGTTTTTATTTCTTCGTGAGCGTACTGAATCGCTTCGATCATTTCTGCTTCCGAAATTTCCTTCATTTCGCCTTCTACCATTACGATAGAGTCTTTTGTAGCTCCAACCATAATGTCTAAATCTGCTTTCGCTAAATTTTCAAGACTTGGGTTAATGGAAAGTTTTCCGTCGATTCTTACTACTCTTACTTCAGACATTGGTCCGTTGAAAGGAATATCGGTAATCGCAATCGCTGCAGATGCTGCCAAACCGGCAAGATCTTCGGGCATTACTTCTTTGTCATAAGAAATTAGAGAGATCATCACCTGAACTTCCGCGTGGAAATCTTCAGGGAAAAGTGGTCTTAGAACTCGGTCTACTAATCTCATGGTTAAAATTTCCTCATCGGAAGGTCTCGCTTCTCTTCTGAAGAAATTTCCTGGGATTTTACCACCTGCGTAGAATTTTTCGCGGTAATCTACTGTTAATGGAAGGAAATCAACTCCCGGATTTGCTTCTTTGTTGGCTACTACAGTTGCTAAAAGCATTGTTCCGCCACATTTTACTACTACCGAACCATCGGCTTGTTTTGCCAGTTTACCTGTTTCTAAGGTAATCTCCCGGCCGTCTTTTAATTGAAATTTTTCAATAATTGCTTGTGGAGCATTCATAAATTGGTCTCGTCTTTGGCACTCCGTATTGAGTGCGGTTAAATATTTAATCGTTTTAAATTTTCAATGGCAAATATACGGTTTTTCTCTGAATTTACCTTTTTAATTCCTTCGGAGAGGCGATTCCTGAGCTTATTTAATGGTGATCTAATGAGAATTTTGCAGTGTTTTCAAGCTTATAAAATGAGTTTGAATTTTCAAAATGGCATATTTAATGTATAAAAAAATCAAACATTAAAAATTTAAAATTATGGAAATTTTATGGACACTTATTATTGGCGCAGTTGCAGGATGGCTTGGTGCGCAGATTTTTAAAGGCGGAAGTCTCGGTTTAATCGGTAATATTATCGTCGGAATTATTGGTGGTGTGATTGGATATTATCTTTTGGGTACCACTTTTGGAACTGCGATAATTGGTCAAATTTTAACAGGAGCAGTCGGTTCGATTATTTTACTGGCAGTAATCAATCTTATTTCCGGAAGGAGGGTTTAAATTTTTAAACTAAATTTCATCAAAAAAAGCAACCCATTTCTGAGTTGCTTTTTTTAATTGTAATCGAAGATTATTTTCTGATTCCTAATTCAGCGATAATTGTTCTGTAACGTGCAATTTCTTTTTTCTTAAGATAATCTAATAAACTTTTTCTTTTCCCTACCAATTTTACCAAAGATCTTTCGGTATTGTAATCGTGACGATTGGCTTTTAAGTGTTGAGATAAGTGATTGATTCTGTAGGTAAATAATGCAATTTGCCCTTCAGCGCTTCCTGTGTCTGCGTCAGACTTTCCGTGTTTTGCGAAGATTTCTTTCTTCTTGTCAGTTGTTAAGTACATTCCAATATTATTTTAATGATTATTATGTAACGGGTGCAAAAGTACAACTTTTTTTCTTTCCTGAAAAACATTATTTATCAAGTAAATAGATTTATTAAAATTAAATGTTAAAAAAAACTTAAAATTTTCATTGTCAATCCATTCAATGGCAGTATTTTTGCTAAGACAAATACCAATGAAAAAAATCTATCCGTTTCTTTTCTCTTTTATCTTTATACTGTCTGGTTTTCAACTAGTTTCTGCTCAATTGGGCATCTTACAAAAGGAATCCAAGAAGCAGAATATTATTTATTTCAATCCCGAAGTTTTCCCAAATATTGAAGAAATCAAAGAGCCAACTTACACGGCTTTTTATTCAGGCGTTTCTGAAAAAAACAGCCCCTTTCGCAATTACAAAGTTTTGCGCGTTGATGCCAATATTCCTTTCGATTCCATAGATGTTGATGCAATTAAAGAATATTGTAAAAATAATAATGCACAACTCGCAGTGATTCCTAAAGTGAAATATTTCAAAGTAGGTTTTGGCAAATACGTTTTTTCAAACCAAGTGATTGTCAGTATGAAATTATACGATTCTATGGGAAATTTCATTACCGAAACCGATTACGATACCTATAGAAAGAATGCGAGAATTCTTGGTTCAGCTGAAAATTCTATTAAAATAGGCACTTCCGGAGCAGTGAATAGAATGGGAAAAAATCTCAAAAAATCCAAAAGCTTTTTTCTTGGTAATACGGAAAATTAATTTTTTTTCACCTTTATAAACATCATTTAATTCGGTTTTTGTAAGTTTTGAGTTATTTTTGCAATTCTAGAACAAAGAATTTTGGATACACAGGAACTTATTTTTAATCCGGCAGATATTGCAGAAACGCTAAGTGAGCTTCATGCTAAAGAGCGCGTTTTGGCATTTCTGAAAGTTCCGAAACAATACAAAGCCGAAGTTTTCTCTCATTTGGATCCCGATTTTCAAGAAGAAACCATACGAAATATCGGCAGTGAAGAGGTTTCCGAAATCCTCAACGCAATGACTCCCGATGACCGAACCGCGCTGTTCGAAGATTTTCCGGATGAACTCATTAAATATTCCATCAATCACCTCAATCCTCAGGAAAGAAGAATTGCCCTGAAACTTTTAGGTTATAATACAGATTCTATCGCACGTTTGATGACGCCTTATTACATTCAAATTCGAAAAGAATGGACGGTAAAAAGATGTTTCCAACAAATTAAGAAAGTTGGTAAAAAGATGGAAACCATGAACCATCTTTATGTAGTAGATGAAAGAAATAAATTAATAGATGACATCGCCATTGGATCCTTGCTTCTGGCCGAAGAAGATACCCTAATTTCAGAAATTACCGATAATCATTTTGTAGCCATTACCACGACCACTTCCAAGGAAGATGCGGTGCAGTATTTTGAAAAATATGACAGAACCGCACTTCCAATTGTTACTGAAGCCGGAGTTTTAGTCGGCATCGTAACGATTGATGATATTTTGGATCAAATTGAGCAACAAAATACCGAAGATATTCAGAAATTCGGGGGAATGGAAGCGCTGGATGAACCTTACCGACAAACCCATTGGTTCGAAATGATCAAAAAACGTGGTTTCTGGTTGATTCTTTTGTTTTTATTTCAGCTTTTAACGGCTTCTGCAATGGGTTACTTTGAAGATGAAATTCAGAAAGCAGTAGTACTCACATTATTTGTTCCGCTTATCATTTCCAGCGGTGGAAACACCGGTTCGCAGGCAGCCACACTGATAATACGTGCGATGGCACTCCAAGAAATCACTGTGAAAGATTGGTGGCTGGTCATCAAAAAAGAACTTGTTACCGGAATGGTTCTCGGCGGACTTTTGGGCGTTTTGGGATTTTTCAGAATTATGCTTTGGCAATACGCAGGTTGGTTCGATTATGGTCAATATTGGGAATTTATCGGCATTAGCGTAGGAATTTCTTTGATGATGATTGTGATGTGGGGAACACTTTCCGGATCGATGGTTCCATTTGTTTTGAAGCGATTTAATCTCGATCCTGCTACTTCTTCCGCGCCTTTTGTGGCAACTTTGGTTGATGTTACCGGTTTGGTGATCTACTTTTCTGTTGCCGGATTGCTTCTGAGTGGGAAACTTCTTTAAAAATGTCCTATGAAAATCATTTCTCTTGTTCCGAGTATTACCGAAGCGCTTTTCGATTTTGGGTTGAGTGAAAATGAAATTATTGGAAGAACGAAATTTTGCATTCATCCGGAAAATTTGGTTCAAAAAATTGAAATTATTGGCGGTACAAAAAATCTGAATTTAGATAAAATTAAAGCATTAAATCCCGATTTAATCATTGCTAACAAAGAAGAAAACGTCAAAGAACAAATCGAGGAATTGCAAAAAGATTTCAAAGTTTTGGTGACGAATATTTCCAATTTGGAAGACAATTATTATCTTCTGAAAACGCTCGGGAATTTACTTGTAAAACAAGAAATCGCTCAGAAATTCAACTTGAAAATCTATGAAATTCTGGCTAATTTTTCGGATTTAAAAAAGAAAAAATGCGCTTATCTAATTTGGAGAAATCCTTATATGACGGTAGGTTTCGATACTTTTATTCATGATATTTTGGATAAAATAGGTTTTGAAAATATTTTTAAAAACCAAAAAAGATATCCGGAAATTTCAGTGGAAGATTTACAAAGTGCGGATTATATTTTTCTTTCTTCGGAACCGTTTCCGTTTCAGCAAAAACATATTGATGAACTCCAAAAAGAGCTTCCAGACGCCAAAATTTTTTTGGTAGATGGTGAAGCATTTTCCTGGTACGGAACCCGACTTGCGAAGTGCGAAAGTTATTTTCAAAGTTTGGTTCAAAATTGCAAATAAAAAAGGACTCTTTGAAGAAAAAGTCCTTTTAAAAATTATTTTATTTGAATTAAATTTTTGCCATTTCTGCCTTGATTTTTTCCTGCAAACCAGCGCTTGCTGCGACCAATGGAAGTCTCAAATAATTTTTGATGATTCCCAATTCTGCCAAAACAGTTTTAATTCCGGCTGGATTTCCTTCTGCGAAAATCAATCTTGTGATTTCAACCAATTTATTGTGAATTTCGTAAGCTTCTTTCACTTTTCCTTCGAAAGCTAATTGAACCATCGTTGAAAATTCTTTCGGATAACCTTGTCCAATCACCGAAATAACGCCATTTCCACCTGCTAAAGTTACCGGAAGTGTATATTCGTCATCGCCGGAAACTAAATTGAAATTCGCAGGTTTTAGCCTTAAAATATCAAAATATTGCAAAATATTCGGAGCGGCTTCTTTAATCATAATTAAATTCGGGAATTCCTTTGCTAAACGCAATGTTGTGGACGCTTCAAGATTTTGTCCAGTTCGAGAAGGAACATTGTAAATGATGATGTTTTTTCCGGTTGAAGCCAAAGCTTTGTAATGTTGGTAAAGCCCTTCCTGATTAGGTTTGTTGTAATATGGTGAAACAGAAAGTACCGCATCGAAATCCGATAAATCGGTTTCTTCGATTTGCTTTTTCACTTCCAATGTGTTGTTTCCACCGATGCCTAAAACCAAAGGAACCCGTTTATTGTTGACCTTTATGATATGATTGATTACCTGTTTTTTTTCTTCTGTAGAAAGCGTAGCAGCTTCCGCAGTAGTTCCCAAAACAACCAAATAATTGGTTCCGTTTTCGATGTTGAAGTTGACCAATTTGGTCAGTGAATCGAAATCGACCGATAAATCTTCATTGAAAGGTGTAACCAAGGCAACACCAAGTCCTTTTAAATTACTCATTTTTATAAAATTAATATTTTCAAAATTACAAAATTTAATGCAAGAATTTATCAAAAAAATCATTAGTTAATATTCATATCTTTATATTTGCAACACAAGATTTATCTCAATGAATACCAAATTTTTCGTTCTTGGTTTGGCAATTTTGTCGCTTTCTTCGTGTAGAACGCCACTGAATGTTGCTCAAATAAAACCAGAAAAAAACATTTCTGTTTCCAAAGATTTACAGGAAGACCAAAATTTCAAAAACTTTATCGAACCCTACAAACAGGAAGTTGAAGGGAAAATGAATACCAAAATTTCCCACACCGCTGTTGATCTTAATAAACAAGGCGACAACAGTAATTTGGGTAATTTGTTGGCAGATTTCACTTTCGAAGGAGCCGATGATTGGGCGAAAAAGAATGGAATTGCAACCGGAGTTGACGCTGCAGTAATCAACATCGGAGGAATTCGAACTACGATCGGAGCTGGAGATATTTTGATGAAACATATTTACGAAGTAATGCCGTTTGAAAACGAAGTGATGATCGTAAAAATGAAAGGCTCGGATTTGAAAGGACTTTTCGAATATTACCTGAAAACCCAGAAAAATAATCCAGTTTCGCATTTGGTTATAGAAACGGATAATGGAGCGATAACTAATGAGTTAATTAATGGTCAGAAAGTGGATTCACACAAGGATTATTACATTGCAACCTCCGATTACTTGGCTTTAGGTGGTGATAATATGGCGTTTTTCGGGAAGGGTGAAATTATTTCTACCGGAATTAAATTGAGAGATTTATTTATTGAAAAATTCAAAGCAAATCCGGAAATCGTAGCTCCGAAAGATGTAAGATTAAATTTTAAAAATAAAAAAAATAAAACTGATGAATAGAAAGCAGTTTTTAAAAACAATAGGTGGTGGAACTTTAGCAATGACTTTAGCTCCGAATCTTTTGCTCGCGGAAAATTTGAATTTTTTAGAGGCAAATTCCGAAAATAAACTCACGATCCTTCACACCAATGATCAACATAGCCGTATTGAACCTTTCGATGCAAGTTATACCAGAAATCCCAATCAGGGAGGGTTTGCGAGAAGAGCTGCTTTGATCCAAAAAATAAGATCGGAAGAGAAAAATCTTCTTTTGCTCGATTCTGGCGATATTTTTCAAGGAACGCCTTATTTCAATTTCTTTGGTGGCGAATTGGAATTTAAACTGATGTCGATGATGGGTTATGACGCTTCCACAATGGGAAATCACGATTTTGATAATGGTTTGGAAGGTTTCAAAAAAGTGTTGCCGAATGCGAAATTCCCTTTCATTTGTTCAAATTATGATTTCAAAAATACCATTCTCGACGGGCAGACGATTCCGTATAAAATTTTTAATAAAAATGGAATTAAAGTCGGAATTTTTGCTGTAGGAATTGAACTTGCAGGTTTGGTTGGAAAGAAAAGTTATGATGAAACTGTTTGGCAAAATCCTATAGAAATTGCACAACATTATTCCGAATTTTTGAGAAATGATAAAAAATGCGATTTAGTGATTTGTCTTTCGCACATCGGCTACGATTACAAAGATGATCCAAAGAAAATTTCAGATAAAATTCTTGCTGCACAAACCGATGGAATTGACCTGATTTTAGGAGGCCATACCCACACTTTCTTGCCGGAACCGCAATCTTTCACCAACCGAAAAGGTAAAAATGTATTGGTAAATCAAGTTGGCTGGGCTGGTTTGCTTTTAGGAAAAATCGATTTTTATTTCGATAAAAACAAAAAAGTGCAAAATATTTCGTGGAATAATCAAGTTATAGATGATGGTATTTTAGTTTAATTAAAATCAAAAAAAGCTGTTTGCAACCTGATAACACACAAAGTTTACAATAAACACATGAAAAAAATATTACCGTTTTTACTCATTTTATTTTCGCTGAGCCTTAATTCACAAGTGATTTCGTCCAGCAAATGGAGCGATTTGTTTTCTTATAATAATGTTTTGGCGATTCGGGAAGACAACGGAAAACTCATCGCTGCTACTGAAAACGGAATTTTCTATTACACACCAGGAACAGGAGAGCTGAGCAAACTTTCCAAAGCAAATGGCTTACACGAAGTAAAAATTTCGGCATTTGATTATAATCCGGAAACGAAAACTGGTTTGGTAGGTTATGCAAATGGCTCGATGGATGTGATTACGCCGGAAGGAATTACTTATGTAGTTGATATTCCGATCGCTTCGGGCTATACCGGCAACAAAAAAATCAATCATATTTCGATTTCAGGAAATTTGGCGGTGATTTCTGTGGGGTACGGAGTTTCGATTTTTAAATTAGATAAAAAAGAATTCGGCGATTCATCTTTTTTCATGGTTAATGGCGTTTACGAAACAGCAAAAGAAGCGGTAATTAAAGATAATTTCGTGTATGCTGTGACAGCAACCGGACTGAAATCCCATGAAATGAATGTCACTTTTCCTATTTTTTCTACATGGAATAATGTGGCAACAGGTAATTTTACCCAAATTTCAGGAGGAACCATCATCGCTTATGCCGATGCAAATACGGTGAAATTTGGTGATGGAAATTCTTTTGCAAATTTGCCAAGAAGGTTTTCCGATATTCGAGATGTTCTTGTTACGGCTCAAAACATCATTGTTGCAGATGCTACTTCGGTATCAGTTTTTAATATTTCAGGAGCCTTTGTGAAATCTTACGACGCAGGAGAATCCTTGAATAGTGGATTTTATACCGATTCGAAAATATACGCAGCAACGAAAGTTTCCGGGATGAAAAACGAATCTGGTGATTCGCTAAAACCTGATGGACCTTACAATAATACCTCATATAAAATTGATGTAAAAGGAAGCCAGATTGTGATTGCCTCTGGTAGCAAAAATGAAAATTTAGATCCGATTACCAACCATAATTTAGGATATTATCATTTTGATGGCACGAAATGGAATTACCCACAATTGTTCATAAATTTCCCTGGAAATTTGAATGTTTTAGACGCTGTAATAAATCCTTCCATACCTGAAGAAATCTTTTTTTATAACTATGCATTTGACGTAGGAGTAAAAGGTATTTATAAAATGGATAATAACCAATTTGTAAAGAAATATGCAACGGAAGATCCGTTTTTGAATCGTGTTGGTGGATTGGCATTTGATGAAAATAGTCAACTTTTTGCGTCGGTAGCGTATATGCCAAATCCGAAACTAGGATTTTATTATTACAATCGTTCAGCCGATAATTTTCAGTTGGTGAGTGTAATTGATGCAAAAGATTCCCAAAAACCTGTTGCAAAATCTGGTATTCTGTATATTCCTTCAAATAGAACAGGAGGAGGCCTACTTGTTTATGATTACAAAAATACACCTTCATCAACCGGTGATGATCGCTTTATCATGCTTCGGAAAAATAATAATCTTCCTACTGAAGTAGTGGTTTCTTCTAATTTAGATAAAAATGATGACTTGTGGATTGGTACAGCAAATGGATTACGGATCATCAGTAATCCTTCATCAATTATTACCGAAGAAAATCCGCAAGCAAATCCCATTATTATTGAAGAAAATGGCCTCGGCGAGGAACTTTTTCGGGATAGCAATGTTCTTCAAATTGAAGTAGATGCCGGAAACCAAAAATGGGTTTCTATTGATGGAGGAGGTGTTTTTTATTTAAATTCTACCGGCGAACAAACCTTAAAACATTTTACCAAAGAAAATTCGCCACTTCCAAGTAATAGTGTAACCGACATCAAGGTGGATAATGCTTCTGGGAAAGTATATTTTGTGACTTTAGATGGAGTGATGCTGTACCAAGGTGATGTACTGAATGTTAATGAAAATTTTGGTGATGTTTTGATCTATCCGAATCCTGTTGTTTATTCAAAATATAAAGGAAATGTCAATATCAGAGGTTTGGCTGAGAAAACTAATATTAGGATTACAGATGCGGCCGGAAACTTAGTTCATCAAGCTGTGTCAAGAGGTGGATATTACGAGTGGAATCTCAATAACCAACGTGGTGTGCGTGTGGCTTCCGGAATTTACTTTGTGTTGATGACGAATGCCCACGGTACTGATACGGCTACTGCAAAAATCGCTGTAGTAAATTAATGCTCAATCAAACCTGCTTTTTGCTCTCCTATGTGAAATATGGAGATAATGACGCGATACTACACTGTTTTTCGGCGGAAAGTGGCTATCAAAGTCTATTTGCGAAAGGGATTTATTCATCTAAAAATAAAAAGAAGCCTTATCTTTTTCCGCTGAATTTACTCAATATTACGCTCTCGAAAGTTAGCAACCATCAGTCGATTTCCAATGTTTCCAAGATTGAACTTGCTGCGGATTTCTATGATTTTAATGAGGTTAAAATCAATACAATTCTTTTTTTTGCAGCCGATTTTTTACACCAAATTTTGAGAAATGAACACCAAAATCAAGCGGCATTTGATGAAATTAAAATCTTCAGAAATGAGTTGTCTGTTGCCAATCCTGATTCTTATATTTCCCTAATTTTTAATTTCCTTAAAATTATAGGAATTGCGCCACTTTTGGGCGAAGAAAAATATTTAAATCCGGAATCTGGAACGTTTAATCAAGAAATTGGTAATCCTATTTTCACTGATGGAATTTCACTGCTTTGGAAACGATTTTTAACCGCCCAAAAACCTTATGAAATTCGCTTGAAAAGAACTGAGAGAACAGCTTTCCTCGATTCTTTGATGATCTATTATCATCTTCATTTTACCGGATTCTATGTCCCTAATTCTTTAGCAATACTTCGGCAGATTTACGAGTAATTTAGCTTTAAATTCATAAAAAAGTTCCTTGAAAAAAAGGAACTTTTTATTTTTATAAAAACATAAATTTTATCTTTCAGCGTTGAAATGCGTCGTCTTATAAATCTGAAAATTGAATACAAAGCTTCTGTCTTTAAATGAAATTCCTGAATAATTATAATGAGAATCTCTTGCAAACGCAGCTCTGGAAGGAACAATAATAACTCCTTGCAAGTTGTAATTGCTTTCATCTGGAATATCGTAAGCTTTAAATTTCTTCAAAGCTTCTTGAAATCCTTCTATTTCGTAATAACTTCTTTGTTTTGTCGCATCAGTTGTTGCATTGTCCAAAACGGATTTTTTCACATAGAAATATGCTGGATCGACTTCTGGTACGCCCGCTCCGGAGATTGTATTTTTAAAGGTTTGCGCTGAAGAAAAAGAAACTACATTGTCGGTTTTTGTGGCAACATAATTCGTCGCGCGAACCATCAAGCGGATAAGATCGTAATTTCCTATTGCTTCTCCTGGTTCCGGTTGTGCACCTGCACGCATAATATAAATAACCCCGGAAGGCAATGTTACAGGATTAAGATCAGCTAATTTTGTATTAACAGCGTCTGTTGCAGTTAACTCTTTTATATTACCTTTTGCATCTAAATAATGAGTTTCCAAAAAGTTTTTTGCAGCTTGGTCATCATAGTTGTTTTGGGTCTCAACACTTACTTCTTCCACAGTATCTTCAGTATCATCCTTTCTACAAGAAACAACGGCAATAGAAGCTAAAGCCAGAAATAAGATGGTTTTTTTCATTTTTAATATTATCATTAAATTGCTAAAATTTTTTAATCCAGCAAAAGTATAAATAAAATATGAGAATTGATAAATTTTTATGGTGTGTTCGTTTTTATAAAACCAGAAGCATCGCTGCAGACGAAATAAAAAAGAACAGGGTAGGGATTGGAGGACAAACCGTGAAATCCTCAAAAGAGGTGAAACCCGGCGATGTCATTAAAATAAGAAAAAACCAAATTGATTATCAGATAAAAGTTGTGCAAATCCCCAAAAGTAGACTAGGAGCGAAGCTGGTTCCGTTGCACATCGAAGATAAAACCGATAAACAACAATACGATATTCTCAAATTGCGGAAATCTGAACAAGATTATTACAGAAATAAAGGTGAGGGAAGACCTACCAAGAAAGACCGCAGAGAAATTGATGAATATGTTTACGGAGACGATAATGTTTCTTTGGAAGATGGCGATTGGGACTTTTTTTTCAGTGAATTGGAGGATAATGATGATTAAAATAATGCCGCAATTTCATCCGCAATTTCTTCTGGAGATTTTCCATCGGTGATAACTTTGTATTTTGCTTGAGAATAAAAAACATTTCTTTCAAACAAATGTTTTGCGATAAATTCAGGCAAATCTTCATCAGCAATATTCGCTACCAAAGGTCTTTTCTCTTTTTGTTTAAGAATTCTTTCGGAAAGCATTTTTACTGAGCTTTGCAGAAAAACACTCTCGGAATGTTTGTTGATGATTTCCATATTGTTGAAATAAGCCGGAGTACCTCCGCCCACACTTAAAATAATGTCTTTGGTGGAACCTAAGATTTTATTTAAAATTTGATTTTCCTGTTTTCGAAAGTAAATTTCACCCCGTTTTTCGAAAATTTCGGGAATTGTCATTTTATTTTTCACAGAAATTTGACGATCGAGGTCAATTAATTTAAAATTAATTTTTTGGCTCAAAACTTTGGAAATGTGAGATTTACCGCTTCCCATGTATCCTATCAGAGAAATAATCATGTTTGAATTTTGTACAAATTACCAAAAAAATTTTGAGATTTTAAAAAAAGGCCTATCTTTGCACCACTCAAAAACAGAAAATAATTATTAAATCTAATTTTTTAATTATTGGTTTTAAAAGAGTGGCCGACTCGGTAGCTCAGCTGGTAGAGCAATACACTTTTAATGTATGGGTCCTGGGTTCGAATCCCAGCCGGGTCACTAGTGAAAATTTCCGTAACCCTACGGATTTTTTTTGCCTGCGTGGTGAAATTGGTAGACACGCCATCTTGAGGGGGTGGTTTCCTAAGGATGTGCTGGTTCGAGTCCAGTCGCAGGCACTGCAAAAAATTAAATAGAAATACGAAGAATTAATAATTCTGGTAATTTCGAAAAAATCTTTTAATTATTAATTTCAATTTTTAATTAGAAAGACTCGGTAGCTCAGCTGGTAGAGCAATACACTTTTAATGTATGGGTCCTGGGTTCGAATCCCAGCCGGGTCACAATTTTTACCTTTCGGGGTAATTTTTTTTTCATATTAATATTTTGTGATTTGGTGCTCAAAAGTCTTCTCATTAGGAAGACTTTTGACGTTTTTAGGAACATCTCCTAATCCAAATGCATATTATCGATAAGGCGCACATCTCCCACGAATACTACAATAAAAGCTCGATAGCTTTTGTCTTTATAGAAAAAATCGGTCTGTTTCAGGGTCGCTTCATCGGCAATTTCGAAATATTCCAATTTCATTCCTTGTTGATTATCAAAAATATCCTTTACTCGCTGGTTGATTTCAGGAATGGTAATCACTCGGAACCAATCGTTTACTTTGATTAGGGTTTCATAAATGATTTTAGCGGCTTCTTTTTGTTCTGGGCTCAATCGCTGGTTTCGGGAACTCATTGCGAGACCGTTTTTTTCTCGATAAATAGGAACTCCGTGTATTTTGATTGGGAGCTTTAGTTTTTCAGTGAGTTTTTTAATGATTGCCAATTGCTGATAATCTTTGTCTCCAAAATAAGCATTGTCGGGTTTTACCTGTCGGAAAAGTTCTTCTACTACAGTCCCAACTCCGTCGAAATGTCCTGGTCGGGATTTGCCTTCCATTTCATTTTCCAATCCATCGAAATCGTATTTTTTGCTTTCTAAAGCTTCTGGATAGATGTCGGAGATTTCCGGGATATAGACAGCATCTACATCACCAGATTCTTCTAGAATTTTGATGTCTTTTTCAATATTTCGCGGATATTTTTCTAAATCTTGAGGATTATTGAACTGAGTAGGATTTACAAAAATGGAGGAAATAACCAAATCGTTTTCTTCTCTTGCTTGGGCATAGAGTGAAAGATGGCCCTGGTGAAGAGCTCCCATGGTAGGAGCGAATCCGATTTTTTTTCCCATTTCTTTCTGTCTTTCAATAAAATCGAGTAAAGTTTTCTTGTTTTTAAAAATTTCCATAGTTCTATAATTATCCGTGTAAAAATAGAAATTTCCGATAAAAAAAGCCTACTTGAAACTGATTTATTTTACAGAAAAACCAAGGGTTCTGAAATATAATTATTAAAATATGTTAATTAAAAAATATTCGCTCAAAATTTTGTAATTTTGCAGAACAGAACAAAATCTGCTTTATTAATAAGAAGAACGAAAGAAAATATGCCGAACCAAAAAATATTATATGTCACCACGGAGATGTTTCCGTATCAGGAAGATACCAACATGGGAGCAGTGGTGAGTAAAATGGCTCTGAAAATGCACCAAGAAGGTAATGATGTGAGGGTTTTCATGCCAAGATTTGGGCAGATCAGCGAACGTAAGTTTCAGCTTCATGAGGTGATTCGTCTTTCTGGGATGAATATTATTATCAACGATTTGGATCAGCCACTAATCATCAAAGTAGCTTCTCTTCCGGGAGAAAGACTTCAAGTGTACTTTATTGATAATGAAGAGTATTTCAAAAGAAAACAGTTCTATGCCGATGATGAAGGAAATGCTTTTGAGGATAATGATGAACGGGCTATTTTTTTTGCACGGGGCGTGATTGAAACTATCAAAAAACTCAATTGGGTGCCGGATGTGATACATCTTAACGGATGGATGTCTTCTTTTATCCCTATTTATCTTAAAACTTTTTATAAAACCGATTCCTATTTCAAGGATTCTAAAATAGTACTTTCCGTTTATAATGAGGAGGATACTCCGCTTTCGCCTACGGTAGAAGAAAAAATGAATTTCGACAATATTACCTCGCTTCAAGCGTTTACAAAACCAAGCTTTCAGCAATTCGTTATTGAGAGCATGGATATGGTAGATGTTGTTGTAAAAGGAGATGAATTTCTTCAGGACAAACTCGATCAAGCTTTTAACACAACCAAAACTCAAAAATCAGAGTATTTGGATGCACAATCAATCGAAACTTTATACTAAATCAATTTAATTTTAATGATAAAAAATATTAAAAAGACATTCAATATTACCGCATCACTGGTTATTGGAAGTTTAATTTTATGGAGCTGCGAATCTGATGCAGATCAATTGGGATCTCAGTTTTTTCAGAATGGCGCAGAAGGTACCGAAACACCTTATGATGTAATCGCTTATAATGTATTTAATGGAGATTCTGTACGAACAGATAATTCCAGATTACAAACCGCTACTTTAGGAGCTTTCAACGAACCGCAATTTGGTCTTCAAAAATCAGCCTATGTTTCCCAAGTAAGATTGCCTTCTTATGAACCGAATTTCGGAACCAATGCAGTTTTAGATTCTGCGGTTTTGGTGATTAAACCAACATATCCAACGGATTCCGTTACTACAACTACGGTTGAAGATTACATTTATCCAGATGGAAATGTAGCTGCGAAAAAAGTTGTAACGACTTATCCCATTACCAAATATGGTAAAACAAAATTGAATGGCGGGAAAACTGTTTTCAATATTAAAGTAAATGAAGTAACAGAGTTTCTTGGTTCTAATAGTGATAAAATATTTTCAAATAAAGTTGTCACTACAGGTGCCTTGTTAGGAACCAAAGTTTTCAATGGTAATATCAGCTCCATTAAAGTTACAAAGGATAGTGATAACAGTGAACTTTATCTAAGAGAAGCAAATATTAGAATTCCGTTGGATTCTGCTTTCTTCCAAAACAAGATTATTAGTAAGTCTTCCTCGCCAGAATTGGCAGATGCAGCTTCTTTTATTCGTTATTTTAAAGGTTTAAAAATTTCTGTAGATGAGAATGACGGGTATATCTTTAGTTTCGATCCCAACACAGTTGAAATAAACTTGTATTATAAAAATGATGGTATAAAAGATGCTGATGGGATTGTGACTCGTGAAGAAGCAAGTTATACTCTTGATTTAGGATCTTCCAATACCCATTTTAATGAAGTGAAATTCGATAGAGCAGGAACTGCATCAGAAACTGCTTTAGCGACAATTGATCAGGTGAATGGTGATGACAAAATTTTTGCACAAGGAATAGGAGGTCCAGGAATTGGATTGAGAATTCCTGCGGCTACCGTTGCAGCTATAAAAGAGTTGTATAAAAACGAAAAAATAGGAATTATCTCAGCTAAAATAAGATTGTACACCGATAAAACCAATTGGGATAACAATTATACCAAGCCAAACTATTTTGTAGTGAGACAAAGAGATTTAACACCAGCGGCAGGCGAACCAGAATATCTTGATGATTTCTTGGAGGATATGAGTGCATTGGCATATAATGCTAATTATAGCTTAGTAAAAACCTATGATTTAGATAAAAATCCAGCTTATTATGACATTGGAATAACCCAAACTTTCAAAAATATTATTGAAAAAGAAGCCGATAATCATGATTTGATTCTCAATGTAGGAAGTTATACGACGGATACTTCAGGTAATTTATTAGGATTGACTTACCCTAATTTAGGAGCACAAAACTTCAATACAAGAGCTTATACACCTAACCGGGCAGTATTTGTAGGCAGTGATCCTGCTAATGATAAAAGGGTAAAACTCCTTATATCTTATGGTAAAAAATAAATTTAAGAATTAAAAAAATTATAGAATATGTGTGGAATCGTAGGATATACAGGTTTTCAAGATGCATACGAAGTGGTAATCAATGGTCTTCGTAGATTAGAATACCGCGGTTATGATAGTGCAGGAATTGTTTTAGATAAAGAAAACTCTAGTTTTGAAGTTGCAAAAACTAAAGGAAAAGTAGATGATTTAGTCGCAATTTCAGAAAATCTTGTTGGGAAATCTCATGTAGGAATGGGACATACAAGATGGGCAACCCATGGTGTGCCGAGTGATCGGAATTCTCATCCACATCTTTCCAACAACGGTAAAATTGCTTTAGTACATAATGGAATCATTGAAAATTATGATACCATAAAAATTATGCTTACTGAGAAAGGTTTTACCTTCAAATCTGAAACAGATACCGAGATTCTCGTTAATCTAATCCAGTATTTTATGGATATCGATTCTTCACTCGATTTCCCAACTGCGGTGAGATTTGCATTAAATGAAGTATACGGAGCTTATGCAATAACTGTGATGCATGATGATTTTCCTGGAGTGTTGGTTGTAGCGAGATTAGGTTCTCCATTAGCAATTGGTTTAGGAAATAATGAATACTTTATCGCATCAGATGCATCACCTTTTGTAGAATTTACAAAAGAAGCAGTTTATCTTGAGGAAGGTCACATGGCTACAATCTCTCTTGAAAAAGGAGTAGATATCAGAACCATTAAAGACAATGAAAAAATAGTTCCTCACGTTCAAGAATTAAAATTAAGCCTTGAGCAAATCGAAAAAGGAGGTTATGAGCATTTTATGCTAAAAGAAATTTTCGAACAACCAAAATCGATTCATGATACATTAAGAGGACGATTACTTGTAGATGAAGGCATCATCAAAATGGCTGGAATTTGGGATCATCTTGATAGAATCAGTCAAGCTCAAAAAATCACGATCATTGCTTGCGGAACTTCATGGCATGCGGGATTGATTGGAGAATATTTAATTGAAGAATTTGCAAGAATCCCGGTTGAAGTAGAATACGCTTCGGAATTCCGCTATAGAAATCCAATTATTAACGAAAACGATGTGGTAATCGCAATCTCCCAATCTGGTGAAACCGCCGATACAATGGCTGCAATTAAAATGGCCAAAGAAAAAGGAGCGTTTATCTATGGAATTTGTAACGTAGTAGATTCTTCTATTGCGAGAGTTACTGATGCTGGTTCTTATACCCACGCAGGTCCAGAAATCGGTGTAGCTTCTACAAAAGCATTTACAGCTCAATTAACGATACTTTCTCTTATCGCAATTAAATTAGGAAAACATAAAGGACATCTTAGTAACCAAGAATTCATGAGATTGATTACTGAGTTGGATGCATTACCTAAAAAAGTAGAAGAAGTATTGGCGACTACTAATGATATCACCAAAGAAATTGCGAAGAATTTTGTAGATGCACAAAACTTCCTTTATTTAGGTAGAGGTTATAATTTCCCTGCAGCATTAGAAGGAGCGCTTAAATTGAAAGAGATTTCTTACATCCATGCAGAAGGATATCCGGCTGCCGAGATGAAACATGGTCCAATCGCTTTGATAGACGAGAATATGCCAATTGTAATCATCGCTCCAAAACAAGGGCATTATGATAAAATAGTGAGCAATGTTCAAGAAATAAAAGCCAGAAAAGGTAAAGTAATAGCATTAGTAAATAAAGGTGATACGCAGGTTTCAGCAATGGCAGATCATATTATTGAGTTTCCAGAAACGTCTGAATGTTTCTCACCAATTATTGCTTCGGTTCCTTTACAATTATTAGCTTATTATATTGCTGTTTTCCGAGGTGCAAATGTGGATCAACCGAGAAATTTGGCAAAATCTGTTACGGTAGAGTAAAATAATTATTTGGAAGTTACAAAATAATAAAAACAAATATCCGTTAACAAAAGTAATTTCCTTTTAAATTATATATACCGTTTAATTTCTTTAAATAAAATGAAAAGAATATTTCTTATAGTATTAATGGTGTCAGCTGTAATCTCTTGTTCTAAAGGAGGAAGCGCATCTGCAGGAAGACCAGGATCTAAAACCAAAGGGGAGCTTATTTCTACAAGTAAAAGGAGTTCGTTTTTGGTAGAAAGACCATACGGAATGGTTGCAATACCTGCCGGTTCTTATGTAATGGGATTAGCAGATCAGGATTTTACCAATGCCCCTGAGAAAGCTAATCTAAAGACGGTTACTGTATCTTCTTTTTTCATGGATGAAACCGAGATTACCAATGCAGAATATAGGCTTTTTATTAATTACGTGAGAGATTCCATTGCACGAACCTTATTAGCTGAAGCTGCTGGTGAATCTACAGAAGAAGGAACATCAATTGGTAATTTTGCTTATGCTTCAAATACAGAAGAAGATACCAAAGATGCTTATCAAGAATTTATAGAATCTCAAGGTGGAAGAAATGGATATGATGACTATGGTGCATTTAAAAAATTAGATTGGTCTGTCCCTTTGCAATGGAAAACTTCTGAATACCCTGATGCTCAATATGCAGAAGTATTAGAATCAATGTATTTGCCAAAAGCAGAGAGAATTAATAACGAAAGAATTCTTGATTCCAGAAAATTATTGTACGCTTATAATTGGGAAGATATTGAATCTGCAGTGAAAGATAAATCACGCAGTACAAAATACCTAAAAAAAGAAAGTATCGCTATTTATCCAGATACTACTGTTTGGATTAAAGATTTCAATTATGCATATAATGAGCCACTTTATGATGGATATTTTTGGCATAGTGCTTATAAAAATTATCCAGTTGTTGGTGTCACATGGGATCAAGCAAGAGCTTTTTGTAATTACAGATCCAGAAGAAAATCAGATTACAACGAATCTCTGAAAAAGAAAAAACAAAAACCAATGGCATTCCGTCTTCCAACAGAAGTTGAATGGGAATATGCTGCAAGAGGAGGTTTGGCTAATTCCACTTATCCCTGGGGAGGCCCTTATTTACAAGATGACAGAGGTTGCTATCTTGCCAATTTCAAACCAAAACGTGGTAATTATATTGAGGATGAAAAGAAAGGGACTTACATGTATACTGCACCAGTAAAACAATTCAAGAAAAATGGCTTTGGATTATATGATATGGCTGGCAATGTTTCTGAATGGACTGAGTCTCCTTACAACAATTCAACATATCAGTTTGTATCTACATTAAACCCCAATTTATCTAATCAAGCTTATAGAGAACTAAGAAAATCTGTGAGAGGTGGTTCATGGAAAGATGTGGGGTATTTATTAATGACCGGAACAAGAGATTACGAAAGAAAAGATTCTGCTAGAAGCTACATTGGGTTTAGAACGGTGCAAGATATTCCAGAGGGATCAACTGCCAAATATAAAAAGAAAACAAACTAATAATTAACTAATAAAATTCAATTAGTATGTTTAAAACTAAAGAAAGAATTTATAATTTCGTTTATTCTATAGGAGCAGCAATCGTAATTATTGGTGCCCTTTTCAAAATGACTCATTGGAGTTTAGGTCTACTTTCTGGTAATGTGATGTTGGCGGTCGGTCTTATTACAGAAGCTATCATTTTTACAATATTTGCATTCGATCCTCCGAAGTCTGAGGAATCTTATGCTTGGGAAAATGTATATCCAGAATTATTAGATTCACATGCTGCACCAAATCCAAAACATTCTACTTTAGGTGTGCAATCTGCTGAAGTAAAAGAATTGCAAGTTTCTTTATCTGATAAATTAGATCAAATGCTTGCTGATGCTAAATTAGACGCAGGTTTATTCGAAAGATTAAGAGCTGGTATTGACAATTTTTCAACTTCTGTTGATCAAATCAATAAAACAGTTGATGTTACGGGTGCTACTCAAAAATACAATGACCAATTGACTTTAGCATCAAGCCACTTAGAAAGTATGAATGCGCTTTACGCACTTCAATTAGAGCACGGAAAAATTCAATCCGAATACAGTAAAAAATATGTGGAGGATATGCAAAAATCTGTTGCTCACTCAGAAAAATTCAACGAAGAATTATCAGGATTGACTTCTAATCTCAACAATCTAAATAGAGTATACGGCGGAATGCTTAGCGCAATGAAATCATAGTTTTCTCACCATTATAATTATTAACAAAATTTATTAAAAATGGCACAAGGAAAACAGACTCCTCGTCAGAAGATGATTAACTTGATGTATCTTGTTTTCATTGCAATGCTTGCAATGCAAATCGACCAGGAAATCATCCGCTCATATAAAGATACCACTGGATCTCTAGAAGAAACCAGAGTTCTCACCGAAAACAATAATTCAATCTTTAAGAAAACCTTAGAAGCCAAAGCTAAAAACACTCCTGAGACTTTTCTGGCGGCTTTAGATAGCTACAAAGGTTTAGAAGCGAAGGCTGATGATTTGGTGACAACTATTGAAGCATTAAAAACAACTTTAAGCAAAGAAGCAGAGTATAACAGAAACGCTGAAATTCAAGAAAGCTTTGCAGCTCTTAATAATACTGAACCTTCTACTAACATTTTTTTTGCAGGTGGTGATGAAAATAAACCGTCTAAATCGGCTCAAGATTTAAAAACAAAAATTGAAACTTTCAAAACCTATGTTACCCAAACTTATGGATCTAATCCATTGATGAAAGAAGTTGTTGCAAGAGCTAACAAACAAATGATCACCGAATTTGCAAAACCTCAAAACGGTAAAAACTGGTTGCAATACAAGTTCTATAATCAGCCTCTTATTGCGGCGTTATCTAACTTAGAAGTAATTCAATCTTCTGCAAGAGGAATTCAAGGGGATGCTTTGTCAGTAATGCTTCAGGAAAAAGTAGATGCTGATATCAAATTTGATGCTTATCAAGCAATCGTTTCTGCACCTTCTACTGTAATTCAAGGTGAAGCTGCTCCGGCTTCTGTTGCAATTGGAAATTATTCAAGCAACGTTCCGGGATTGTCAATGCCTGGTTTATCAGTACAAAACGGTCAAGGAACAACATCTCTTAACACAAGTGCGTTGGGTGAGCATAAATTTGCAGGTACCATTTCATTTACGGATGTCAACGGTAAAGTGATTTCTTTGCCTTACGATCATACTTATAAAGTTATCGCAGGTGCACAAGAACTTAAAGCTCAAAAAGGAGCAATCGTAACTGCTGATAAAATGAATGTACTATACCGAGGATTAGCTAACCCCGTTTCGGGATCTATCTTAGGAGCTGATATGTCGGCGATTTCTCTTTCTGCTGCCGGTGCTTCTGTAAGCGGAAGCGGTGGAAAATGGACTGTAACTCCTGGTGCAGGAAGCACAGTGACATTAACGATTTCTGGAAGAGATCCTAAAGGAGGTATTATTTCTCAGGCTTTCCCTTTCAGAATCAAAAATGTTCCACCGCCAATTGGTCTGGTTCAAGGCAAAAACATCGTTTCAATGCCTGCAAGTTCTATTCCTAATCAAAGAGTTACTGCGGATATGCCCGATTTCGATTTTCCTGTAAGTTTCACCGTAAACAGTTTCATGTTTAAGGTTCCTGGTAAAGCAGCAATGCTTGTAAACGGAAATTCTATGGCTTCTGTAGCGAATCTTACAAAAGGACTTAGAAACGGCGATATTGCATATATATTTAATATTAAAGCAACCGCAACAGGATTGGGCAATCAACAATTGCAAAATATAGGGAACATCATAATAAACGTACAGTAATTACGTTGTAAAACATATATATATCATATAATTTTCCAGAAAAATGAGAAAGATATTATTTCTATTTTTAGCGTTAAGTTTTCTAGGGTTAAATGCTCAAAAGAAGAAAAATACAGTTAAAAAGATAAAAGCAAATACAACGAAAACAGCTCAGGAAAAAACTGAGACTCAAGAGGATGCGGATATGGGGAATATCGATTCGTTGGTGAATGCTTATGCAACACCAGTTCAGGATGAACCTATCACTTCGATGTCAATTCTAAATGCAAAATCTCCTGAATCTTTCAGAAAATACCGTGAGCTTGGACTAGTAAAAAAAGGAGACTCTTTAGTTTCTAATAAAATTACTCCACTTAGTTATGGCTATATCGAGGATAAAGACATTCTGAAAAGTATGGTAGTATGGGAAATTATTGATATGAATGATAAGTTTAATCAGCCTTTCTATCATAATGAAGACGGTTTGGTTTCCCAAAACAAATCATTATACCAAATTCTTTTTGATGCTATTAACGATGGTAGAATCAAAGAAGTTTATGATGATGAAATGTTTCTCACTAAATTAAGTCTTGATGCTATTCAAGCTCGTATCAAAAACGCAGTTTTAAGTGATGCAGGGATTAATAAAATGAACGAAAATGGTGGTAGACTTACCGAAGCTGAGAAAAAAGAATTTACCAACGTTTACGAAACCAAAACTGAAAATGTAAAGGTTTTGAAAATAAAAGGAATGTGGTATATCGATAGAAGAGATAGCCAAATGAAGTATCGACTTCTTGGCATTGCTGCAATGGGGAAAGATCCTGCAACAATGGGACAATATGGACCAGACGGACAGCCATTAGCTTCCAAAGATGAATTAATCGACTTGTTTTGGGTATTTTATCCAGATGCAAGAGAAGTTTTAGCAAACACTGTGGTTTTCAATAGCAAAAACTTAGCTTCTGATATTAGTTTTGACGATATTCTTAACGCAAGAAGATTTTCGTCCATCATTTACAAATCAGGTAATGGTTTAGGAAACGGTGTGATCAAAGATTATATTCCACGTGATGCTGATGCTCAATTAGAAGAAAGCGAAAGAATCAAAGCGCAAATCTTACAAATGGAAAATGATATGTGGAATTACTAAAATTCCATTGTTATACAACAAAAACCTGAGTATCTTTACTCAGGTTTTTTTTATGGAAAGATAAAATAGATTATGATCATGAGAAATGTAGATTACATCATCGTTGGCGACGGTTACGCAGCACTTTTTTTCGCGCACCAATTAATTCAGAGTAATAAATCTTTTGTCCTTTTTTCAAATGGAAAAAAGAGTGCGTCGCAGGTTTCTGCAGGGATTGTAAATCCGATGGTTTTGAAGAAATTCACGACATTTTGGTTGGCTCAGGAACAACTTGATCGCCTCAATGAAACGCTTGATGAGATTGAAAAATATACTGGAAATCATTATTTAATTAAAGAGAATATCCATCGGATTTTTCATGATCAGAAGGAAAAAGAATTGTGGCTGAGCAAAAGTGAAAACCCAGATTTAAAACCCTTTCTGAATTTAGAATTTAAGACTTTAGAAACCATCAAAAATCCTTTTGGTGTCGCATCTGTCGATCAATCTGCAAGGTTAAATGTGGAGGGGTTTTTCAATGATTTCAAACATTATTTAAAAACGAATGACTTCTTAATTCAAGAAAATTTCAATTATGATTCGCTCAACGATCATTCTTATGGTGATATTTCCTTTAAAAATATTGTTTTTTGTGAAGGAATTGGCGTGAAAAACAATCCTTTTTTTAGTGAAATTCCGGTAATCCCAAACAAAGGACATCATTTAAAAGTTCGCCTTTCGGAAAAATTGAATCATCAACTTACTTTGAAGAAGAAACATTTTTTATTTCCATTGAATGAAGAATTCTACTATTATGGCGGAACTTACGATCCAAATTTCCGTTCGGAAGAAATTGACGAATTTAAAAAAGAAGAACTTATTACGGGACTTCAGGAGTTTTATCCTCACGATTTTCAGGTAGAGGAAGTTAATTTCGGGTTTCGACCAACTGTGAAAGACAGAAGACCAATTTTGGGAAATCATCCTAAACATCAGAATTTCTATATGTTTAATGGACTTGGTGCCCGCGGAATTCTAAATGGTTGTTACTTTGCGAAAGAATTATTTCAACATATCGAGTTTGAACAACCACTAATTCCCGAAGTCGATTTAAAGCGATTCAATTTGGAGCAAAACTGAATAAAAAAAGCATAGTTTTTGTATAATTTAAGCCCAAATCAATAAAAATACAATGAAAAAATTTAAGTTTTTGCTAATTCCGATGGTTGCTTTGGCAGGATTTCTCACTTTCAATTCTTGTAAAACAGGAATTCCCGAGGGAGCGGAACCGGTTAAAAATTTCCAGGCCGAAAAATATTTGGGGAAATGGTATGAAATCGCTCGATTTGATTTCCGTTTTGAAAGGGGTTTAGACAATACAACAGCCAATTACAGCCTAAATCCCGATGGAAGCATAAAAGTGGTCAACCGTGGTTACAAAACCGCCGAAAACGAGTGGAAAGAAGCTGTCGGTGAGGCCCGATTTCTCGAAGGTCAGTCAATAGGAAGATTGAAAGTTTCTTTTTTTAAGCCATTTTGGGGTGCCTATAATATTCTTTCGATTGACGGAAATTACGAGTACGCTTTGGTTGCAGGTGATAATCTGAAATATCTTTGGATTCTTTCGCGTGAGAAAACAATTCCCAACGAAATTCGAGAAAAATACCTCAATCTAGCCAAAAAATTAGGGTACCAAACAGAAAATATGATTTGGCCGAAACATGATCGCTAGTTCACGCCCAAGAAAATGGGTTTATATACCGAAATTAAATCCTAATTGGGCTTAAAGTCAGTAGAATGTTTAAGTGGAAGCTATTGTTAAATTAACTCATTTTTAAAGCCTAGTTTTCTCCCAGTCAAAGCCTAGGCAAAACCCAGTCCTAGCCCACCATAAAGGCAGTAACCTCCTATCGGCAAAAAGTGCTCTTTTCGGCAAAAATGGTCGTTTTCGGCAAATTCGGCAAATTCGGTAAAAAACGGCAAAAACGGCAGAAATAACCATTTTATAAAATCAAAAAAAAGCGAAGTATTTCTTCACTTTTTTCTTAGTAAATCTTATGATTTTCTTTTCTTGTTTACACCTTGAAATTCCAACTCTGCTACAAAGTCTCCTGACCTTTGTGCAAGGAGTTCAAGGCAGGACGATTCTCTATTTCTTTGAAATCAAATCATTCGTTATTTAACACAAAAGCAAGTCTGAAGATAATGCTTCAGTATCATGCCTATGAAACTAGAGTATCACACCTATGATACTAGCGTGTCATTTGGATGATACTGGAGTTTTGTCATTATTTTTTGTGGAGGAAGTAAAAAAAATAAATGCTTGCTAGAATATTTTTCTTTCTTTTTCATAAACCAACGCATCATCGCTAAGGCTAAGTTTTTCAAAAAAAGTTTTTTGACTTGGTATGAAAATAGTATGAAGATTAAGAGTATTTTGTATCTATTTTATTCATGTTTGTTTGGTTTACAGAAACTATAAATTTTAAGACAAAACACAAAAAAAGTGCTGATAATCAGCACTTTCTTAGCAGAGAGGAAGGGATTCGAACCCTCGATACAGTTACCCGTATACTAGCTTTCCAGGCTAGCTCCTTCAACCACTCGGACACCTCTCTAATTGAAGACTGCAAAAATAGGGTATTTTCGTGAGATTTAAAAATTCATTTGGAAAAAAAACAAACTTTAGTTTTCTGAAACTTCACCGCAAAGGTTTTTAGCAAAGTTTTCTGCAAAACTTCCTTTGTAATAAGGGTTTTCGAGAAGATGCATCGCTTTGGTAATTGCACTTTCTGCGGTCATATCGTGGCCGCTGATGGCTCCAATTTTTGTGAAAATATTCGAATTGGAATATTTCCCGAAAGAAATTCCGCCCGAAACACATTGCGAAACCACCACGATTTCGGTGCCGCGACTGCGCAAGAGTTGTAAAACATCCAGCGTTTTTTTGGTGTTAAAAATAGTGCCGGAACCGAAAACCTGCAAAATCAAAACCTTCATGTTGGGAATTTCCGAGAAATGTTCAAGATGCATTCCCGGGAAAATTCGCCAAAAAAGAACATCCTGAGACAAATGGGAATCTACGCTAAAAGCTTCACCAGATTTCGAACGCCACAAAAAATCCTTTTCAATATTCAAATGAACTCCAGATTGCCCTAGAGCCGGATAATTGGGACTTTGATACGCATCGAAATATTCTGCAGAGTATTTCAAAGTTCGGTTTCCTCGGAGCAATTTGTATTCGAAATAAATCGTAACTTCCTGAATTACCGCTTTGTCATTTTCGTATAAACTTGCGTAGTACAGCGTGGTCAGTAGGTTTTCTTTCGCATCGGTGCGCAAATCTCCAATCGGCAATTGAGAGCCGGTCAGAATCACGGGTTTGCTTAGATTTTTGAGCATAAAACTCAAAGCAGAAGCCGTGTAAGACATGGTGTCGGTACCGTGTAAAATTACAAAACCATCGTAGAGATCGTAATTTTTCCCGATCAGTTTGGCGATAATTTTCCACTCTTTCGGTCCCATATCGGAGGAATCGAGGGGTTTTTTGAACGGATGCACGTCAACTTCACATTCGATAAGTTTCATTTCCGGCAGTTTCTGGAAGATGTTTCCGAAATCAAAAGCCCGCAAACTTCCGGTTTCATAATCTTTTTCCATCCCGATCGTGCCGCCGGTGTAGATGAGAAGTACTTTTCTTTTCATAAATTCAAAAATACATCTTTTAAGCTGAATTCAAATAATTTGGGCGCCAATTTGACTTTGTCGAATGGCAAGATTTGATTTTTTATGGCGCCATTTCCGTCTTCCACTCCCGCTTTTTTGTTCCGCTTCGCTCCACAAAAAGAGCTCCGTTCAAGCTGGGGCGCGTACGGATTCCGAATAAAAGAAAGGTTTTCACCAACAAAATTCGATTTCGAACCCAACCTTTCAACACTTTTTGGCGCTCGCTTCGCTCGCGCCAACCGCAAAAAATTCTTATTTTTGAAAAATGAATTCACAAAAAACATTTGAATATTTAAAACAATTTCTCACCGAAGAACGACTCAGCAAAATAGAATTTTATGCTCAGGAAAGTTCAGATTTTGTGTTGCCGGTGATGGAAGATATTTTCCAATTTCGAAATGCGGCGGCGATTGTACGCTCTGTGGAAGCGTGTGGATTTCATAAAATTGTAGCGATAGAAAGCGAAAACGAATTCAATCCGAATCTTCGCGTGACCAAAGGTGCAGAAACTTGGGTGGAAGTGGAAAAAATGCCTCACCAAATAGAATCTTTAGAAGAAATCAAGGCGAGAGGTTATAAAGTTCTGGCAGTTTCGCCAGAGAAAAATGCAACAATGCTTCCCGATTACGATTTGAAAGAACCAGTTGCGCTGGTTTTCGGGACGGAAAAAGAAGGCGTTACCGAAGAAATACTAGATTTTGCTGACGAAACTTTGGCGATTCCGATGTATGGATTTACCAAAAGTTTCAATGTTTCGGTCGCGGCGGCGATTTGTTTTTATGATTTAAAACAAAAGCTCGTGAAATCCAATTTCGATTACAAACTTTCTGATGAAAAACTTTGGGAGCTCAAGGTTCGATGGGCGAAAAATTCCATAAAAAGTGGCGAAGAAATCTATCAGAAATTCTTGAAAGAACAATCTACATCATCTTAAAATAATTCCACGCAGCGACAAAAACGCCCGCAGTTTCGGTTCTCAAACGTTGATTTCCGAGCGAAACAGCTTTGATTCCTTTTTCTGCTAAAACCTGAATTTCTCTATCTGAAAAATCGCCTTCAGGACCGATCAGGAAAGTGATTTTTTCTTGCGGATTAATTTCTTTTAAATCAATTCTCTTCAAATTTTCGTTGCAATGGGCAACAAAAGTGGTTTCTGGATCTAAATTTTTAATGAAATCTGAAAATTTCGTCAAATCATGAACCACCGGAAAATGAAATCGCAAACTCTGTTTCGAAGCTGCAACGCTTTGTTTTCGTAGCTTTTCGATGTTGAGGATTTTCCGTTCCGTTTTTTCGGTTTGAATTAAAGTGACTTCAGAAATTCCCATTTCGGTAGCTTTTTCTAGAAAAAACTCGATTCTGTCGATGTTTTTGGTAGGAGCGATTGCGATGTGAAGTTTTGGCGAAAAATCCGGAAGATTTTCTTTGATTTCATCGATGTTTAAGGAAACTTTTTTGCCTTCAAAAACCAATGTTCCGTTGGCGAGATTTCCTTTTCCGTCGGTTACGGAAATTTCTTCGCCATCGCGCATTCTCAGGACTTTTACGATATGTTGCTGTTCTTCTTCATTGATTTGAACGGCAGGGAAAATTTCACCAAAAAATAACTTCATTTTACTCGGATTTTTGTTTAAAACCTTCTTCAATATCGTAGCGCGCAGTTGCTGAAACCGAGAGGTCTGAAAATTCGCCTCGGTCGTATTTCAGTTTTGCGACCATTGCGATCATTGCGGCATTATCGGTAGTATATTCAAATTTTGGGATGTAGATATTCCAGCCGAGTTTTTCTGCGTTTTTCTGCATCGCTTCTCGCAATCCGGAATTTGCGGAAACTCCACCGGCGATGGCAATGTGCTGAATGTTATAATCTTTTGCGGCTTTTTCCAGTTTGTTCATCAAGGTTTCTACGATGGTTTTTTGAACGGAAGCGGCTAAGTTTTCGATGTTTTCTTTAACGAAATCCGGATTTTTTTTGATTTCTTTTTGAATGAAATATAAAACCGAAGTTTTCACTCCGCTGAAGGAATAATTGTAGTTTTCTAAGCGAGGTTTGTTGAAAGTGAATGCGTTTGGATCGCCATTTTTCGCCAATTTGTCGATAATTGGACCGGCAGGATAATCGAGGTCGAAAATTTTCCCGATTTTGTCAAAAGCTTCACCGGCTGCATCGTCAATGGTTTTCCCGATAATTTCCATATCGAAATAATCTTTCACCAAAACAATCATCGTATGACCACCGGAAACTGTTAAACATAAAAAAGGAAACGGCGGCGGCGCAATATTTGCATCGTCGATAAAATGTGCTAGAATGTGTGCTTGAAGGTGATTTACTTCAATTAAAGGAACATTCAAACTCATCGCTAAAGATTTGGCAAATGAAGTTCCTACGAGTAAAGAACCCAGAAGTCCTGGTCCGCGTGTAAATCCCACGGCAGAAATATCTTTTTGTTGTATATTTGCTTTGCTGACGGATTTTTCAACCACAGGAATGATATTTTGCTGATGTGCACGGGAAGCCAGTTCGGGAACCACGCCGCCATAATCGTTGTGGATGGCCTGATTGGCAGCAATGTTTGAAAGAATTTTATTTCCTTTGATGATCGCAGCAGAAGTGTCGTCGCAGGATGATTCTATCCCTAAAATTATTGATTCGCTCATAACAATGGCAAATTTAGAGAATAATAACGATAACGAAAACAAAAAATCGCTCACAGAGAATATTGGAGATTCTGTGCAGAAAGGTGTAGAAAACGTCCAGGATACGGTGAAAGAAACGGTAAAAGAAGCTACGGAATTGGCTTCTGATGCCATCCATCATCCGGTAGAAACTGCGGGCGAGTTTGTGCAACAAGCGGCGAAAGATGTCACGAACTACAAGTGGTGGGCGAAATTGCTCTTGGTTTTGTTCTGGGTATCATTATTTTTGGTGGTATCTTTTTTTGTGATTGTAAGTTTACCTTCCACCAAAAACTGGGCTGCCCAAAAGGTGATTGAAAAACTGAATAAAGACATGAAATCCCAAATGTCTTTCAAAAGTGTGGACGTAAACTATTTTGGCGACATTCATATTCATGAAGTAGCGATTAAAGATTACAAAAATTTTAATTTTCTACGAGCCAAAGAACTTTATGCAGATTCCAACTGGTGGGCTATCATCAGTAATTCCCGGAATTTGCAGTTTCAGTCGCTTTCTTTGCAAGAACTCGATTTGAAAGTGATTACTTATAAAAGAGACAGTATCTCGAATTTTATCCGTTTTGTAGATTTGTTCAATAAGCCTTCTGCGACTAAACCAAAAGAACCTTTTCAGCTGAAATCTCGGGTTTTTATTACCAATTCAAGTATCTCAATTGTTAATCAAAACAACGAAGGCGAAAAAGGAAAATGGCTCACTGCCAAAAATGTAAATCTGGTCGTTCCGGAACTGAAAGTGAATGGTTCTGATGTTTTTGCGCAGATTAATAACATGAGGTTCACCACCGAAAGATGGGGAAAAAAGCATTATGTAGATACTTTTTCTACGGAACTGGCTTTAACCAAGAAATTCCTTTTGCTAAAAGATTTAACTCTTAACACTGACCATTCGTTGTTGCAAGGTGATTTGAAATTCAACTTGAACAACGGTTCTTGGGCAGATTTTGCTGATAAAGTGAAATGGGACATGAAAATGCAGCCGGGAAGCCAACTCAGCGGCTACGACATCAGCTATTTTGTGACCAATTGGGATAATTATAAACCGATTAATATTTCGGGTGGAATGACGGGAACTTTGAATAATTTCTATCTCGATAATTTTCTGCTGAGAAATCCTCAGGTCAACATCCGAACTCAAACGATGAAAGTTTCTAATCTGCTGAAAGGCAATTTTCAAATAGAAACCAACACGCTTTCTACTGATTTTACTTATAAAGAACTTAAAAACATGATGCCGACTTTCATCTCATCAAAAATGAAAAATTTTGCTGATGATTTCGGGAGATTAAAATATAATGGAGCAGTAAGAGTGACTCCTAAACAGGTTTTTGTGCCCAATGCTAAGTTGATTACCGGTATTGGTCAGGCCAAAATCAGTAATTTTTATTTGGATGATTATAGTTCGAATTTACCAAAATACCGTGGCTATGCGGAAGTAAACGATTTGAATACTTCTGTTATTACCAAAAACAAGCAAGTAGGGCTTATTTCTGGGAAATTTAATTTACAAGGACAAAGTTTCGATGTGAACACGATGAAGCTCAGAACACGATCTCAGATTTCTAAAATCGAGATTATGAATAAGGAAATCAATAATGTTTTTCTTGATGGTTTGCTTGATCATAAAACCTATCGCGGTATTGTAAATGTAAACGATGAGCAGGCAAAAGCCGATGTGGACGGTTTTGTCGATTTCCGAACCAGTAAGTTATTTGCCGATATTAATGCCAATGTAAAATATTTAAACATCAATTATTTCACCGGAGCAAAAGGCAACCAAGTCGTTACCGGATTGGTGGATGGTAAAATTTCGATGACGAATTTGAATGATTTGAATCTGGATGCCGATTTGCAAAACGTCACCTTTGCCAATGCTGCACAAAAGTATCTTATTCCAAACGCGAAAGTGAAAGCTTTCTTTGAAAACGGAAACCGAATTGTTTCTGTAGATGCTCCAGGTGCGGTGAACGGGCAAATTTCCGGGAAATATAATCTAGAAGATCTCACCGGAATGATACAAAACGGAATTGGAAAAATTCTAGTGGGACCACCGCCAAGAAAATTGTATCGTGGACAAAATTTCGTGATGAATTTTGATGTGAAACAAGGGCTTGTAAGCTATTTCGAACCCAATTTGCAAATTCCAAAAGGGGCTGCAGTTAGTGGTTCATACGATGGAAATTCCAATAATTTGGTTTTAAATATCGATGCTGCAGCTTTAAAATATGTAATGACCAAAAAACAGGAAATCACCGATGCTGATAGGGCTTTGGCTGCTGCAAATCCGGCTTACAAAATATCAGAAAGAGACAAGATTACTCGGGATAGCGCGATGGTAGATAGTTTAATGGTAAGAATCAATACCGCCAATCTCGATGAACAGATATTCGCAAAAGTAAATAGAGTAGAGTACAATAAAAATATTCTGAAAGATATTACCTTAAGTGGGAAAAACGAGAATAATAAAGTTCTTCATATCGCTGCGAATTTCAAACATGGAACTCCCGAAGATGAGGTGAAACAAACTTTGAAAGAATATGCTGTAAACCTCAACCAAACCACCAATTCAGTGGGAGATTATGTATTCAGATTCGAACCAACTACCGTGAAATTTAATGATGTAGCTTGGAGTGTGGATACTTCGACAGAACTCAATCATTCGATTACTTACAGAAAGAAAACATCTGATTTTCTTATTCAGAATTTGCGGTTGTATTCTGATGCCAGTGAATTGTTTTTAAAAGATGCGATTTTCAAATCTGCCAAAGATTTTTCCGCAGTAGGAGAAGTGAAAAACTTGGATATTTCTAAAGTTTTTGCCCTTACCAGCAGTGATAACAGCATGGATATCCAAGGAACTGCCAACGGAACCTTTGATATAAAGATGGATAAAAATAATCTGGAACCACTCATTGATTTGGATGTTACCAATATTTTGATGAATGGAAAAGATATGGGAAATGTCATCGTTTCAGCCAAAAAAAGCAATACGCCCAACGTTTTTGATATAGACGCCAAAGTAGTATCAGCGGGGATTATTGGTGATAATAACCTTCACCTTACAGGTACAATTAATAATAATACCTCTTCTCCAACGCTGGATTTGGTTGCAGATATGAACGAGTTCAATATTGCTTTTGCTCAGGAATTTGTAAAAGGTGTTTTTGGTAATCTCAGAGGAAAAGCTTCTGGTGATTTGAAAATTTCAGGTAAACTCAGCGACATCGACTACAGTGGCGATATTGCAATGAAAGATATGGGTCTCAAACTAAATTTTACCGGAGTAGATTATTCATTCGATGATACCGTGATTTCTCTTTCACGAGGTTTGGCGATACTGAACGACATTGGTGTTCGAGACGGAAGAACCAATTCCCGAGGATCGATTTCCGGAGCGATTCAATTTGAAACTTTGGCTTCTATGGGGGTCAACTTAGTAATGAGAGCTGATAATTTGATGCTCCTGAATACTACTCAGAAAGATTTCGATTTGTTCTGGGGAAGAATTTACGGTACTGGAACACTTTATGTGGACGGTCCGGTTTCGGCATTGAATATTTCCACACCTGAAATGAAAGCGCTGAATAATAGTGTATTTACGTTTAATTCAAACTCAACATCCAATGTTGAAGAATTTAAAATGTTACGCTTCCTGAAAAAAGATGAAGCAGGTGTAGTATCTGTCGAAGAAAAAAAACAATCCAGCGCCAATATGAATATTGACTTTACAGTTTCACTCGATAAAGGAACTACGGTGAACGTTTTAGTGGGCGATGACATCGGAGATATTACAGTGCGTGGAAGTTCCGACAAACTGCGGTTTACCATGGGTAGAACTGGAGTTATATCGATGAATGGAAATTATTTGGTAGATAACGGAACTTTTGTTTCTAAGGCGATCCTCAATAGAACATTCCACATCACCAAAGGAAGCAGCATTCGATGGGATGGCGATGCGATGTCGCCGGAACTCGATATCGATGCAACTTATCTGAGAACGGTGACCAATGCGGGCTCTTACCTTGGAATGTCCAATTTACAGCCAATTAATGTTTTGCTTTCTACTAAAATTACGCAAACGCTCAACAATCCGAAAATCGAATTAGGGGTTTCTGCGCTTGATGTTTCAAGTAATTTAAAAGAAACGCTTGCACAAAAAATGAGCAACGAGGACGAGAAAATCATTCAATTCGGATCTGTTTTGGTTCTGAGCAGTTTCAATGAAGCCAATGCTGGTTTCGGAAATTTGAATCTTGGAAATACTTTGGAAACTTCGGGCTATAATATGTTGTTCAAGCAATTAGGTTCTGTGTTGAATACCATCAGCAACGAATTCCAGGTGGATTTGAATTATCTAAAAGGCGATACCAATTCCAACAGCGGCGATCGAGCGAATGCAAGTGTAAGTTTTGCGCTTTCACCAAGAATAAAAGTGAAAACAGGTTTAGGAATTCCGATCTCGAAATCTGAAAACACCAATGCTGAATATCTTTCCGGAGAAGGAATTGTAGAGTACGACTGGTCTAGAAAGAACGACGGAACCCGATTGCTAAGAGCATATTCTAAACCAAGTAATATCGGCTTAAACGGAACGGCCGCAGGTAACGCAAGTGCGAACCAGAGTTATGGAGTCGGTGTAGTTTATAGTAAAAGCTTTAATACAATATTCAAAAGAAAGAAAAAAGACAAAAAAAATCAAACACCAAAGTCTGAAATTATAAGAGATTCTATTAAAAAAGATACAATAAAATAGGAATTATTTGTTAAACGTTCATTTTACGTTAAAAGTTGTTAATATTTAAGTAAATTTTTTCGCTTTAATATTTTTTTGTAAATTTGCAAAAATATTCACGGAGTATTATTAAATGTATAAAATTCAACAATGAACTATCAACTTGACGAAATAGATAAAAAAATCCTAGATTTTTTAGTGGAAAACACAAGAATGCCCTTCACAGAAATCGCTAAACAAATGGACGTTTCTGCAGGTACCATTCACGTAAGAGTAAAAAAAATGGAAGATGCCGGTATCATCCTTGGATCTTCTCTTAATATAGATTACGGTAAATTAGATTATCACTTTACCGCATTCATCGGAATTCTTCTAACTAAATCCAACAGAACTCAAGACGTTTTGAAGGAGCTTACTACCATTCCAAACGTAATTGAAGCTAGCGTAATTTCCGGTAAATACAACATTTTCTGTAAAGTAAGAGCTAAAAATACCGAAGACGCTAAACGAATTATTTATCAGATTGATGATATCCAAGATGTAATGCGTACCGAAAGTATGATTTCCATGGAAGAATATATTTCTGATAAAAACCGACTTATCGACGCGGTTTCTATCTAGAAAATAACCATTTTTTAAATAACAAAAACTTTCGATTCTTTTCGAAAGTTTTTTTAATTTTACACCTTATGAAAGATGAATTTGCAAACGAAAATCCGAAGAAAGATTTAGGATTTATTTTATCACTTTGCGCTTTGGTGCTGTTTAGTATTATGGGAATTGGAATCGATGCTGATGAATTCCTGCAAAAAAAAGATCTCAACATTCCCGAATGGTATTTCTACATGATCTTTTTTGTAGATTTCTTAATGATTTTGGGAATTGTACTCATTTTTTATTACCGAAAAATTGGTATTTTTATATTTCCGGTTGCGGTATTAATGCATTATTTGATGCACAATTATTATCTTTCAACGTTTCTATATACCGATGTTACCAACCTTTTTCTCTATATTACGGTAGGTTTACTCGCATTCATTCCTAAATGGCAATTTTTTAAGTAAATGAAATATTTTCACTTATTAATCTAAAATAAAAAACCGTTTCAGAATTTCTGAAACGATTTTGTTTTGATATAGGTTTTAAATTTCAGCTTATTTAGCTAAAATTCTTTTTACTGCTTCTTTCACAGCATCCGAATCAATTTTGTATTTTTTCATCAATTCTGCAGGGGTTGCAGATTCTCCGAAAGTATCGTTTACGGCTACGAATTCCTGAAGGGTTGGTCTTTTTCTCGCCAACATTCCGGCTACAGATTCGCCTAAACCACCTAGATAGTTGTGCTCTTCAGCGGTTACAATTTTTCCGGTTTTTTCTACGGATTTTAAAATGATTTCTTCATCCAAAGGTTTGATCGTGTGAATGTTAATGACTTCACAAGAAATTCCTTCTTTTTCTAATTCTTCAGCAGCCACCAAAGATTCCCAAACTAAATGTCCGGTAGCCACGATGGTTACGTCCTTTCCTTCCTGAAGAAGAATTCCTTTTCCGATTTCAAACGGCATATCTTCCGGAATAAAAACTGGAACTACAGGTCGCCCGAATCTTAAATAAACCGGTCCTTCGAAATCTGCAATCGCTAAAGTTGCGGCTTTTGTTTGGTTGTAATCGCAAGTGTTGATCACCGTCATTCCCGGAAGCATTTTCATCATTCCGATGTCTTCCAAAACTTGGTGAGTTGCACCGTCTTCTCCTAAGGTTAAACCAGCGTGAGAAGCACAAATTTTTACATTTTTATTAGAATAAGCAATCGACTGACGAATTTGGTCATAAACTCTTGAAGTAGAAAAGTTTGCAAAAGTTCCGGTAAAAGGAATTTTTCCGTTGGTTGCTAAACCTGCAGCAATTCCCATCATATTGGCTTCTGCAATTCCTACTTGGATAAATCTTTCCGGAGCTTTTTCAATGAATTTTTCCATTTTCAAAGAACCGATGAGGTCTGCACAAAGTGCTACCACATTTGGATTTTTATCAGCCAATTCAGCTAATCCGGCTCCGAAACCGCTTCTTGTATCTTTTTTTTCTGTGTATGTATATTTCATTTTATTTTTATTTGATTTCACGAATTACTTCGAATTTTACCAATTTTAGTAATCAGCAGGTGCTTCAAGATACAATTGTTTGAAAGCAGTATCGAGTTGCTCATCATTAGGCGCTTTTCCGTGCCATGCATGAGATCCCATCATATAATCTACTCCATAACCCATTTCGGTGTGAAGGATGATGGCAACGGGTTTACCATTTCCAGTTTCAGCTTTTGCTCTTTCCAAAATAGCGATTACGGCTTCTAAATCGTTACCGTTTTTCTCGTTTAAAACTGTCCATCCGAAAGCTTCTAGTTTTTCGTGCAAATCACCTAAATCTAAAACGTCATCAGTATCGCCGTCGATTTGTCTTCCGTTGTAGTCGATGGTTGTGATAATGTTATCTACTTTTTTGGCTGCGGCAAACATAAAAGCTTCCCAGTTTTGTCCTTCCTGCAATTCGCCATCGCCTTGTAAAACGTACACCAAACTTTGATCTCCGTCTAATTTTTTGCCTAAAGCTGCGCCAATTGCCACAGAAAGTCCTTGGCCTAAAGAACCTGAAGCCACACGAACTCCCGGCAAACCTTCGTGCGTGGTTGGGTGTCCTTGTAATCTGGTATTTAATTTTCTGAAAGTTGCCAATTCTGCAACCGGAAAGAAATCAAATCTCGCCAAAGTGGAATAGAATACAGGCGAAATATGCCCGTTGGAAAGGAAGAAAAGATCTTCATTCTTGCCTTCCATGGTGAAGGGTAATTTGTAATTCATCACTTTGCCATAAAGCGCTGTGAAGAATTCAGTACAGCCCAAACTTCCGCCCGGATGCCCGGAATTTACAGCATGAACCATTCTTAAAATGTCTCTTCTGATTTGTGTAGTAAGAGATTTCAGCTCTTCGATACTTTTACTCATTTTATAGGATTTATTTGCACGCGAATTTACAAATTTTTAGCGGGTTAAGGAAATGAAAACATCCGAGTTTTGAGCTCGGATGTTTTAGTATTTAGAATTTTATCAAGGTTAATTCCTGAGGATTCTGAATTATTTCTTCCGAATCAACCATAAACCAAAGAAAGTTAGCAATCCGTTGATAATCAATAATTCTAATCCGATTTTGAAATCGCCGAACATATTTTCTTGGTATTTATCAATGAAAAAAGAAATCAAAGGTGCTGCGATACAAACATAAGGAACGAGTTTGTCTTGTACTTTGAACTTCGTGAAAATTCCAAATGCAAACAAGCCAAGAAGCGGTCCGTAAGTGAATCCTGCGAGTTTCAGAATTAAGCCAATCATGGAGTTGTCATTAATAATTTTAAAAATAACCACCATAATTAAAAACGAAAAAGCGACAATCAAGTGAACTCTTTTTCGGAATTTTTCTTGTTCTTTTTGTGAAATATTTTTTTCTTTCAACCCGAAAACATCAATGCAAAGTGAAGAAGTTAATGCCGTCATCGCGCCATCAGCACTCGGGAAAAGTGCAGAAATTAAAGCAACGATAAAGATGATCGAAATGAAAGCTGGCATGTGATTCAAAGCGATATCCGGGAATAATTGATCGCCTAAACTTGCCACATGTTCCGTGGTTCCATAAAGGTGTAAAAGCCCTCCCATAAAGAGAAACAACGAAATTACTCCGACTAAAATAATCCCAAGAACGACCATGTTTTTCTGAGAATCTTTCAATTTAGTTACCGAAAGGGATTTCTGCATCATTTCCTGATCAATTCCCGTCATCGTAATCGTGATGAAAGCTCCGGCTAGAATTTGTTTAAAAAAGAATGCTTTGCTGTTCGCATCGGTATTGAAAACTTCGGTGTAGCCCAATTTGTTCATTTCGTTTAAACTTTCAAAAAAGCCTAAATTCAGATGGTTTAGCATATATGCGGAGCAAATAATTAACCCCAAAAGCATACAGGTTGTTTGCAAAGTATCGGTCCAAACGATGGTTTTCACACCGCCTTCATAAGTGTATAAAATGATCATCGCCAAAATCACCAAAGTGGTTACGATAAACGGAACGCCGAGCGAATCGAGAATCGCCAATTGTAAAATATTCACCACCAAATAAAGTCGCGCCGTTGCGCCAACTAATCTCGAAACGATGAAAATCCATGCTCCGGATTTGTAGGAAATTTGGCCCATTCTTTCCTGAAGGTAACCATAAATGGATGTGAGTTTCAGTCGATAATACAATGGCAGAAGCACATACGCGATAATTACATAACCAATTAAATATCCGATGGTAATTTGCAAATAATGGAATTTATCTGTGCCTACTGCACCAGGAACCGACACGAAAGTAACGCCCGAAAGCGAAGTACCAATCATCCCGAAAGCAACGAGCATCCAGTTACTTTTTCGGTTTCCGATAAAGAAACTCTCATTATTACTGCCTTTTCCGGTTCGGTAAGCGACCCAAAGTAAAAGCGCAAAATAAGCAATGATAATACACAACAACACGATCGGATTCATAAATTTCGTTTTAAAGTTTCACAAATATAGTTTTTTTGTTAAGATTTGGGAGCAGCTTGAGTTTTCTATCAAAAATTCAGCAAAAAAAAACTTCCTGGAAAAAAATCCGAGAAGTTTTTTAAACGAGTTGAAGATAATTTGTTAACTCAAAACATCCTGTAGTTCAGCGTTTTTTGCAATCGTTGCTTTAGCATACGGACAAAGTGGAATCACTTTTACGCCGTTTTTTCTGGCATATTCTACACCGGCATAAACCAATTGTTTTGCATATCCTTTTCCGTTAAAAGCTTCATCAACACCGGTATGATCGATGATGAATTTATCTGTTCCGGCCCAAGTGTAGGTCATTTCTCCGGCTTTTACTCCGTCTTCATAAATTTCGAATACACCGTTTTTTTCGTTGTTGTGATGTTGTATTTCCGCCATATTTTTGTTTTTTTAATGATGATTTTTTGAAAAATTTTATTCTGTGAAACGGGTATTTACCTCAATGTTTCCGTGGAAAATTTTATGCACCGGACAAGCCTCAGCAATGGTTTGTAAGCGTTGAAGTTGATCCTCATCTAAATCTGCGCCTTCAAAACTGATGTTTCTGGTGAAAACCGCGTTTTTGGTTTGAGGATAATTTTCCAGTTCTACTTCTACATCTATTTTCGGAACGTCCCAACCTTTCCGGTCAATATACATTCTCAAAGTTGCTGCTGTACAACTTGCTAAAGAGGTTGCCAAAATTTCAAACGGATTGAATCCTTTATTTTGTCCTCCTTTCTCCAAAGGTTCGTCGGTGATAATTTTGTTTTCACCAGCAGTAACTTCGGTGTAGAATTTATCGGTTCCTAAAATTGCTTTTACCGTAACACTCATATATTTTTTATTGCTTTAATCATTAAGATTTTTTGGGAGCCCATTGATCATAAGGGGACATATCGAAAGCAAAAACCTCCATCATATCCAGTCCAAGGGCTTTTGCTACTCCTTCTCCGTATTCAGGATCTGCTTTGTAGCAATTTCTGATATGGCGGATTTGGATGAATTTCTCGGCTCCACCTACATTTGCGGCAGTATTTTTAAATAAAACATCGGCTTTTCCATCGGCTTTGATGATTCTGAACAAATCCCCTGGTTGGGTGAAGTAATCTTCATCATCATCCCGGAAATTATGAGCATAAGCATCACCGGAAAGTTCCAATGGTGGTTCTTTCGCGCTTGGTTGTTCCTGCCATTCGCCGTAACTGTTTGGTTCATAATGTTTTGTTGCGCCGTGATTTCCGTCCACGCGCATTTGTCCGTCTCTGTGGAAAGCATGATAAGGACATCTTGGCTTGTTAACAGGAATCTGAAAATGGTTTACGCCCAATCGGTATCGCTGCGCGTCGCCGTAAGAAAATAATCTTCCCTGGAGCATCTTGTCCGGTGAAAAACCAATTCCGGGAACAATATTGGTGGGGTTGAAAGCCGCCTGTTCAACATCCTGAAAATAATTTTCTGGGTTTTTATTAAGTTCAAATTCACCAACTTCGATGAGTGGGAAATCCTTTTTAGACCAAACTTTGGTTAAATCAAACGGATGGAATCGGTAAGTTTTTGCCTGTTCTTCGGTCATGATCTGTATAAACATTTTCCATTTCGGGAAATTGCCTTTTTCAATATTTTCGAACAAATCTTTCTGTGAAGATTCGCGATCCATTCCGATGATTTCAGCAGCTTCTTCATCTGATAAATTTTCAATTCCCTGCTGTGTTCTGAAATGGAATTTTACCCAATGACGGACATTGGCATGATTGATAAAGCTGTAGGTATGACTTCCGAAGCCATGCATGTGTCGATAACCGTTTGGGATTCCCCGGTCGCTCATCACGATGGTTACCTGATGCAGAGATTCCGGCAGTAAAGTCCAGAAATCCCAGTTGTTGTTGGCGCTCCGCATATTGGTTTTCGGATCGCGTTTTACGGCATGATTCAGATCAGGAAATTTCATCGGATCACGGAAAAAGAATACCGGAGTATTGTTTCCCACCAAATCCCAAATTCCCTCGTCGGTATAAAATTTTAAGGCAAAACCACGAATGTCTCTTTCTGCGTCGGCCGCACCACGTTCTCCGGCCACGGTAGAAAACCGTGCAAACATTTCTGTCTTTTTGCCGATTTCATTAAAGATATGGGCTTTTGTATATAGCGAAATATCGTGGGTTACGGTAAATGTTCCAAATGCGCCGGAACCTTTGGCGTGCATCCTTCTTTCCGGGATAACTTCTCTGTCGAAGTTGGCCATTTTTTCCAGAAACCAGAAGTCCTGCATCAGCATGGGTCCTCTGGCTCCCGCGGTCTGTACGTTTTGGTTGTCTGGCACAGGCGCTCCGGTCTGTCTTGTCAGTTTTTTCTTTTCTTCCATGATTATAATATTTTGTCAGATAAAGTTACAAATTAAAATAGCTTCATAAAATTCAATCTATCTAATTCTATGATATTTTTGGGTGAAAAGATAAACTGACAGGTGAATTAAACGAAGATTGCGTTTGTTATTTTGATAGTTTCCCGTTTAAAATGGCTTTGGGAAGCGGCACGAACTCTTCTTCATCTCCTACAACCAAAGGGAAAGCTTCATGATTTTGCTCGTGCCAATTGACTTTTGCCTGCTCGATGATTTCTTTATCTGAATTGACGAAATTCCAGAAAATAAAACGTTCCTCATCGAAAGGTTCGCCACCAAAAAGATAAATGGTTGCGTTTTCACCGATTTCAAATTCACATAAAGTTGCATTTTTTGCAATAAGTAATTGTTTGCCGCCGAAAGTATTTCCTTCGATATTTACATTTCCTTCCAAAACATACATGGCCACTTCGCCGAAGAGATTTTTCCCGATGCTTATTTTCTGTGCAGTTTGGCTTTTAATTTCTAAAAAAAACAATTTTGAATGAACAGGAAACGGAGATTGATGCCCAAAAAGTTCACCTGCAATTAATTTATATTGCAAATCGCCTTCATTCCAAACTGGGATATCGGCGGCTTCAGTGTGATGAAAAGTGGGCTCACTCTGCTCCAAATTTTTGGGTAAACCAACCCAAATCTGAAAACCATGAAGATTTTTGTCTGTATGTCTTAAATATTCGGGAGTTCTTTCAGAATGCGCTACGCCTTTTCCGGCGGTCATCCAATTCACCGCGCCTGGTTTTATTTCGATATCGCTTCCAAGACTGTCTTTGTGCTGAATAGATCCTTCAAAAAGATAAGTAAGCGTAGAAAGTCCGATGTGAGGATGGGGTGGCACGTCCAGATTCTGGTAATCTTTCAGGGCGGCAGGTCCCATGTGGTCAATAAAAACAAAAGGTCCTACCGCACGTTTTTCTCTGAAAGGAAGCAGTCTTCCTACCAAAAAGTTTCCAATGTCGGCCGCTTTTTCTTCTATAATTAATCCGATGTTTGACATGATTGAATTGTTTTTTTTAATGTTACAGCAATGCTAAGATAAACAATCTCAACAATATTTAGTTGACGCCTAACCTTCTTTTTACCTCCGGAATAACCTGTGTTGCAAATAGCTCAATGGATTTCATTGTGAGTTCATGAGGAACAAAACCCATACTTGCTTGCGCAAAAAATCGGGTGAAACCGAAAAGTTCGTATTCATAAATGATTTTTTCCACTACTTGTTCCACGCTTCCGACCATAAGTGATCCTTCCGGACTTCTCATGAACTCAAACTGTTCGCGGGACATTGGTTGCCAACCGCGGCTTCTCCCTACACGATCCATCATTTGGGCGTAATAAGGGAAAAATTCGTCGGCAGTTTTTTCGCCATCTTCTCCTACAAACATATGGTTATTGATTCCCACCTGTAAATCTTCTGGTTTTACTCCATTTTCTAAAGCGAATTTATTATAAAGATTAATAAATGGCGCAAACTGACTTGGCATTCCACCGATAATTGCGAGCATCAATGGAAGATGAAGTTTTGCTGCACGCACCGCAGAAGTCGGAGTTCCGCCTGCTGCAAGCCAAATTGGAAGTTCGCCGTTCAATGCTCTTGGATAAACTCCCAAATCGTGAATTGGCGCACGAAGAGTTCCGCTCCATGAGATTTTTTCTTCCTTATTGATTTTGAGTAAAAGATCGAGTTTCTCTTCGAATAGTTCGTTATAATCATTCAAATCAAATCCGAACAAAGGAAATGATTCAATGAAGGAACCGCGACCCGCCATGATTTCTGCTCTTCCGCCGGAAATAGCATCTACCGTTGCGAATTGCTGATAAACCCGAACCGGATCTTCAGAACTTAAAACTGTTACAGCGCTGGAGAGTTTAATGTTTTTTGTAACTGCCGCAGCCGCCGCTAAAACAGTGGTTGGTGACGAAACCGCATAATCTGGGCGGTGATGTTCGCCAATTCCGAAAACATCAATGCCCAAATCGTCGGCCAGTTTTATTTCTTCTAAAAGATTTTTTATTCTTTGGTGTGCATTAAATCCTTTCCCGGAAGCAGTTTCCGGAGCCATATCGGCAAAGGTCATCAAGCCAAATTCGATCTTTTTCATAATTTCCGTTACAATTAATAAGCCGCTGTGAAAATTTGATGTTTGAATTTTTTGTTTTCAAGTTCATCAACAACCGCAACTGCCAAATCCTGAACGGAATGTCTGGAGCGTCCTTCTTCATCAAAAACAGGCGAATCTGTTGCCAATCGGTATTTTCCGGTTTTGGTTTGGTCTTCGCTGAAACTGCTCATTTCTAAAGCGGGGCTGAAAAACTCCCAATCGAGGTTTTCGTTTTTGGAAAGATTTTCAACAAAATATTTCTTCACTGCACTTGCTGCTGGATAAATTTCTTCTGGGAAATCCGGTCCGTCAACGATATGATTTCCATCAATTTTCAAAGTTCCTGCACCTCCGATGACGATCAGTTTTTTCACACCAGAATTTTCAACCGCGTTTTGAATTGATGCTGCACCTTTCAAATATTCTTCGTGAATATTGGGATTTGTCCAGCCCGGATTATAGGCGCTGATAACTGCGTCACTATCTTTCACAGCTTCTGATAAATCGTTTTCGTTGAAAATGTCGATGTTATTTTTTTGAAGATTTTCGTTTTCTATGGTGATTTTATCTGTATTCCTTGCGATGGCATTTACCTGATAATTTCTTTCTAAAAGTTCATTAAGAATGGCGTTTCCTACAAAACCTGTAGCGCCGATAAGTGATATTTTCATTTTATTTAAATTTTAAAATTAGTTGTTATTGTTTGTTGTAATAAAATTAGTGTAAAAAATTGCAGTTAAAACGTTAATGGATGTTTTTAACAAAATTTTAATCTTCCAAATAGCCGAATTTTCCTCTATTGTAATCATCAAAAGCTTGAATAATTTCCTCGCGAGTATTCATTACGAAGGGGCCATGTGGATAAATAGGTTCATTTAATGGTTCTCCACTGATTACTAAGACAATGGAGTCTTCAGTTGCTTCAATGGTGAAATTTTCGCCTTTATTTTCGAACAAAACGAAATGATCGGTTGGAACTTTTTCTTCTCCGTTGACTATAATGCTTCCTTCAATGACCAAAGCTGCTGTATTGAAATTTTCCGGAAAGCTGAAGTCTGCTTTTCCACCTTTTTTCAATTTAGCATTCATTAAATTTATTGGGCTGAACGCGGAAGCTGGGCCTTTTTCTTCTTGGTAATTTCCTGCAATTAGTTCGATGAATCCGTTTTCTCCAAGATCCACTTTTTTCATTTCTGAATTTTTAATGGCTTGATATTTCGGAGGACTCATTTTGTCTTTTGCCGGAAGATTTACCCAAAGTTGCACCATTTGGAAAATTCCGCCTTCTTTTGCCCATTCGGTTTCGTGGAATTCTTTATGAAGAACTCCTGAAGCTGCGGTCATCCACTGCACGTCGCCTTCGCCGATGATTCCGCCTCCGCCTGCGCTGTCGCCATGTTCCACACGACCTTTGTAGGCGATGGTTACCGTTTCGAAACCTCGGTGCGGATGAACGCCAACTCCGCGGGGAGTGTCGGTTCCGGAAAAATGGAATTTTGAATTGTAATCCAACATGAGAAAAGGATCCATTCTTTTCATATCCAAATGATATCCGCTCGGAATAAAATTATGTACTCTGAAACCATCCCCAACAAAATGTGGAGGTTTTGGTGCTGCGATGAGTTCTATTTTTTTAGTTGCCATTGTGTTGTATTTTGATGATACAAAAGTACTTCAGCTAAATGGCAAAAACATTGATCTAGGGTAAGAACGTATCACGCTGTAAATCAGTGGATTTTGTAAATAAAGATTTTGAAATTATTCCGATTTCATATTTTCGCCATCTTTTGTATGAAGACGTCGGAAAACAAAACCGGAAAGAATAGTAAGGATTCCTACTACAAAAAAGGTGTAGCGAAAGGCAAGGTGTGGATTTTCAGCTTTTGCTTCGAAGGATTTTAAAATAATCAGTCCAAAGGCGATTCCGAAACCAATGGCCAATTGCTGATTTACAGCAAGCAAAGAGTTTCCACTACTTGTATGATCGTTTCGCAAATCGGCGATGGAAATCGTGTTCATCGAAGTAAACTGGATGGAATTGAAAAAACCGAGCACCGCAATAATCGGAATAAACCAGAAAATAGAAGAGTGAATTCCCGGAATTCCGAGGCAACAAATGAGCGCACCGATGATGAACGTATTGATCATCAAAGTTTTTCGGTAGCCGAATTTATTTAAAATATGAATAACGTAAGATTTTCCGAACATCGCTGTTAAAGCCATCGGAGCAACAATCCACCCAGAAATTACCGCAGTTTCCTGATAAGCAATTTGTATCATTAAAGGTAAAAGTAAAGGAATTGAACTGATTCCTAATCGAGTAGCGAGATTTCCTAAAATTCCCACACGAAACGTTCTCACTTGGAAAAGATTCAATGGGAAAATAGGGTTTTGGGTTTTGCTGGCGTGTTTGTAATAGTAATAAATCATCAAAAAGCCCAAGATGAAAATCAACAAAACCGGCGTCGTATGCGTAGTATTTCCAAATAATTCTAATGAAATGGAAAGCAATAAAGACGCGGAAGCGAAAATGATAAACCCTTTCAAATCAAATTCTGAAGCGGCAGATTTATAATTCGGCATGAACTTCAGTCCTAAAACAATTCCGATTAAACCAATAGGAATATTAATGAGAAAAATCCAATGCCAGGAAAGATAATCCACCATATAACCACCGACTAACGGACCCAAAACTGGCCCGATTAATGCAGGAACAATCGCGAAATTCATCGCTTTCAGCAATTCGTTTTTGGGATAAGTTTTGATGAGCGCTAATTTTCCGACTGGTGTCATCAAACTGCCACCAACACCTTGTATCACTCTGGAAATTACCAAATGCATCAGGTTTTGAGAAAATGCACAAAACAAAGATCCTGCACTGAAAATAATCAATGAGAAAATAAAAATTTTCTTGGTTCCGAATTTATCTGCCAAAAAACCGCTAACCGGCATGAATAAAGCCAAAGTCAACACATAACTGATGATGGCATTTTGCATATTCAATGGCGATTCGTTCAAATCTCTCGCTATCGAAGGTAGGGAAGTGTTGAGAATGGTAGAATCGAGCATCTGCATAAAAATCGCCGTCGCCAAAATAAGCGGAAGGAACTTTTTCACAGAAGGATTTGGGGTGTTAATGGTTTCAGACATTAAACAAAATTAGAAAAATCCTGTGATTTAGCACAGGATTTAGAATTTTAAGCAACGTTTTCTTTCTCTTTTCGTATTCGATTAATTCTCGTCACCTCGCTCGATTTTTCTTTTAATTCATTTTCAATATCGTAATCGTCTTGCAGTCCGAGCCAAAATTTTGGGGAATTTCCAAAGTAAGCACTTAGTCTCACTGCGGTATCAGCGGAAATTCTTCTATTTCCTTTAATGATTTCTGAAATTCTGGTTTGGGGAATTTCCAAATCTTTCGAAAGTCTATATTGCGAAATTTCGAGCGGAACCAAAAATTCCTCTAATAATATTTCTCCGGGCGTTATATTTCTTAATTTTTCCATGTTTTTCAATTTAATGATAATCTAAAATTTCAACTTCAAACGCATTTCCATTTTCCCATTTGAAAATAATTCTCCATTGATTGATAAATGGATTTCTTTGAATTATTCGTGTTTCAAAATTATAAATTCTATCACAAATTTTCTTCATAAAAAAACACCCCTAAAAAGATTAAACTTCTTAAGGGGTATTTCAAATTTTTCAAATCTAAATATCAATTAATAACTGTCTTCGTGAACGCTTATTACGGCTCTACCACTTGGATCGTTGGCGTTTTTAAAGGCTTCATCCCATTCTAAAGCGATAGGTGTGGAGCACGCAACCGACGGAACCGACGGAACTGTAGCCGCTGCGGTTTCGCTAGGGAAATGCTCTTCGAAAATCGTTCTGTAGCGGTATTCTTCTTTGTTTTGAGGCGTGTTCAGCGGGAATCGGAATTTTGCGTTCACCATCATCTCGTCTGTCACTTCTTTTTCGGCAACTTCTTTTAAAGAATCAATCCATGAATAGCCAACTCCGTCGGAAAACTGCTCTTTTTGCCTCCAAGCGATGGATTCCGGCAACAAATCTTCAAAAGCTTTTCTCAGCATCCATTTTTCGATTTTTGGTTCGTGCGCGGTAACCATTTTGTCTTTTGGATTTTGGCGCATCGCAACATCCATAAATTCCTTATCCAAGAAAGGTACGCGGCCTTCGATTCCCCAGCTCATCAATGCTTTATTGGCACGCAAACAATCGTATAAGTGAAGTTTTCCTAATTTTCTTACGTTTTCTTCATGAAATTCTTTCGCATTTGGCGCTTTGTGGAAATAAAGATAACCTCCGAATAATTCATCACTACCTTCGCCCGAAAGCACCATTTTTATTCCCATCGATTTGATGACTCTTGCTAATAAATACATCGGTGTGGAAGCCCTTACGGTAGTTACATCATAAGTTTCCAAGTGATAGATCACATCGCGAACCGCATCCAAACCTTCCTGAACGGTAAAATGAACTTCATGATGAATAGAGCCGATGTGATCCGCAGCTTTTTGTGCAGCAACCAGATCTGGGCTTCCTTCCAAACCTACCGCAAAACTATGTAAACGCGGATACCAAGCTTCCTGAGTATCGCCACTTTCGATACGGTTTCGCGAATATTTTGCAGTTACCGCAGAAATAATCGAAGAATCCAGTCCTCCGGAAAGCAAAACGCCATAAGGAACGTCGCTCATCAATTGTCTGTGAACGGCTTCTTCCAATGCTTTTCTCAATTCAACTAAATCGGTGGTGTTGTCTTTTACGTTTTCAAAATCTTCCCAATCTCTTTTGTACCATTGCTGCAACTCGTAACCATCGAGGCTGTAAAGAAAATGTCCCGGCAAAAATGTTTCGATGGTTTTGCAAACGCCTTCCAAAGCTTTCAATTCAGAAGCTACATAATAACTTCCGTGTTGATCCCAACCTTGGTAAAGCGGGCAAATTCCCATGTGATCGCGGGCAACGAAATAAACATCATTTTCGATATCATATAAAGAAAAAGCGAAAATTCCATTCAGTTTATCCACGAAATCTTTCCCATATTTTTTGAATAAAGGAATGATGACTTCGCAATCCGATTCGGTTTGAAATTCGTAATCGGGAAATTCTTTTCTGAGTTCTCTGTGGTTATAAATTTCACCATTTACGGCAAGAACGATTTTTTTATCATTCGAAAACAAAGGTTGTTTCCCGGAAGTTGGATCTACAATCGCCAATCTTTCGTGAGAGAAAATTACTTTTTCGTCTTGAAAAATTCCGCTCCAATCCGGTCCGCGGTGACGAATTTTCTTAGACATTTCTAAAACCTGAGGTCTTAGGATTTCGGTTTTTTGTTTGGCATCAAACAAACATACAATTCCGCACATAGATTTATAATTATAAGTAATTGTTAATAATTGATTAATTTTGTTCTGCAAACATAAAGTAAATGTTTATAAAACAAAATAATGTTAAGCAAAATAAGAATATTTTACTAAAATTAGCTTTTAAAGCGGAAAAAATTAAGTTGAAAGGAGAAATTTAGAGAATCTGGTGGAAAAAATTCAAAAAAAAAGCAGACAAATGCCTGCTTTACGTTTCGTTAATGACTTTTATTTAAGTATTCCGCTGAATCAGCGCCATATAAAACCCGTCGAAACCTTCGCTCGGCATTATTTTTTCTTCTTTTATTAAAGAAAATCCGTCGTTGTTTTTCAGGAAAGTTTCTACTTGTTCGTTGTTTTCGCTTGGCAAAATTGAGCAAGTTGCGTAGATCATTTTCCCTCCTTTTTTAATGATTTTCGAATAATCTTGAAGAATTTGCTGTTGTTCTTTTTTAATTCTGTCGATGAAATCTTGGTCGATTTTCCATTTAGAATCGGGGTTTCTTTTCAAAACTCCCAAACCGGAACATGGCGCGTCAATCAGCAATCTATCGGCTTTTTCGTGTAATCTTTTGATGACTTTCGTATCGGTAATTTCTCGGGTTTCGATATTGTGAGCGCCGGCTCTTTTTGCTCTGCGTTTCAGTTCAGCCAATTTCCAACCATGAATATCCATCGCGATAATTTGACCTTTATTTTTCATCAAAGCCGCTAAGTGAAGGGTTTTTCCGCCTGCTCCAGCGCAAGCATCTACGACGCGCATTCCTTCGTGAACGTCCAAAAGTTCACCGATTTTTTGCGAAGAAGCATCCTGAACTTCAAACAAACCATCTTTGAAAGCCGAAGTTAGAAAGACATTCTTCTTTTCCGCGAGTTGAATCGCATCGGGATAATTTCTAATTTGGAAACTTTCTACATTTTCATCATTCAAATCGGAAACTAATTCTTTTGCGCTGGTTTTCAAAGTATTAGCTCGTAAAATTGTCGGAGCTTGCTCGTTCAAAGCTTCCATTTCGCGTTCCCATTTTGAGCCCAATTCTTTTTCCAAAGTTTCGGCGAGCCATTCAGGAATCGAATATTCCACAGCTTTCGTAGGAACCGTATTTTTCTTGAGTTTATTGAGGATATCGGCGTTTTTAATTCCGTCGAACTCTTCAAATTTTTTGTAATGCGTTTTGGTCCAAAGGCAATAAGCGAGAATCATTTTGTAGATATTTCCCGGTTTTGCGCCTTCTCCCATGTAATATTCGAGGCGTTTTTTCCAACGGATGATGTCATAGAAAATCTGTGAAACCACTTTTCGGTCTTCGCTGCCCCATTTTCTGTTGGCTTTCAAAAGTCGTTCTATGACCTTGTCGGCGTATTTTCTGTCTTCAAAAAAAGTTTCTTGCAAAGCATCGTGAATTCCGATGAGGAGGTTTCTGTGTATAAGTTCCATTGGGAGATTTTAATAATTGAATTTTAGTTTTTTATCCTAAAATTTTTGCAAAAATACGGAATTTATATTTTAAAGTTTTAAAGGTCTTGTATCTATAAATATTCAGGAAAATGAGGATTTGACGGGAATGATAAAAAATATTACTTTTGCATGATAAAAATAGAAGAAATGAGCGATACTATTATCTGCCCGAAATGCCAATCTGAATTCACTTATGAACAGGATAATCTGATGGTTTGTTCCCAGTGTTTTCTCGAGTGGGATCCGAAAGAAGCATCAAATGATGATAAAATTTTAGACATGAATGGAAACGAGTTGCAAAACGGAGATTCTGTAATCGTGATGAAAGATTTGCCGGTGAAAGGCGCACCAAAACCGGTGAAAGCTGGAACAAAAGTGAAAAATATCCGTTTGAGACCGGATTCTGATCATAATATCGATTGTAAAATTGATGGTTTCGGAGCGATGGCTTTGAAATCTGAGTTTGTAAAGAAAGCGTAAGCAATTTTCCAAATAACAATATTAAACACGTTTCGGCGTGTTTTTTTTTGTCGATAAGACATAAAAAAAGGAAAAGTTTGGACAGGGTTCTTTTCCGGACTTGGTTGTTCGAGAACCGAACTAATTTCGTCTTAAAGTTGGAAAGAGAATTAACCAAAATTTTCCTTATTCGGGAAGTGTAAAGTTAAGTTTTTTCAAAGATAATGCCAATGATTTCTATTGAAAATCTTTCATTGTTGGGAAAATATCAGGTGAATTCTAAATCAACTGTATTTTTTAGTGGCTGTTCAGAGTAAACAACCAGTTTTTTTTCGTTCAAGGAAATTTTGTTCCAGAAATGGTTTCCTGCGAAGCGACTTTCCAAAACTTCAGCTTTCATTTTTTGGTCATTATTTTCTCCATTTGAAATTTTAATTTCGTGTGGAAACCAGAAGTTTTTTGTAAGATTCCAATGCTTTTTTTCATCATCAGAAAATACATTTACTTCACCAAATAATTTCGCAACATATTCATTATAAGGGTTTTTGTAAGTTTCTTCAGGCGAATCGTTTTGAATGAGTCTGCCTTCCTGAAGCACAATAATTTGATCGAGCCACGGCATTACTTCCTGAATCTCGTGCGTAGAAATCAGCATTGAGATATTTTTTTCCTTTACATAATTAAATAATCTTTCTCTAAGTTCTACTTTTCGTGAAAAATCGAGATTGCTGAAAGGTTCATCCAGCAAAAGCAGTTTAGGCATTACCGAAAGCGCGCGCGCAATCGCAACTCGTTGTTGTTGACCGCCACTTAAATATTTAGGTAAAACTGAAGCGTATTCTTCCAAACCAACTACCGCGAGCAATTCCATCACTTTTGTCTTTTTTTCAACCAAATTAATGTTCGACAGGAATTTCCCGACATTATCAGCGACGGTTGCGTAAGGCATTAAATCATAATTTTGTGCCACCAGTTTCATTTCCGGTTCACCTGGAACAAGGTTTTTCTTGGGGCCGAAAATAGGTTTTCCATCGAAGATGATTTCGCCTTTTTCCCAATCGAGTAAGCCGTAGATTAGGTTCAGTAATGTAGATTTTCCGCAACCGCTTTCACCTGCAAGAGCAATGATTTTGCCTTCGCTGATTCGCAGATTGAGGTTGTGAAAAAGCTTTTTTTCAGGATTGTATGAAAAAAATAATTGATTGATTTCTAAAAGCATATTGCGAAAATAACATTTTTATAAATAATCTAAATTTTTTTTATTAATTTAGCAAAACAATTAAAATTTGATTTTTTAAATGAAAACGGTAATCAAAACTACGATATTTTCAGCATTTATAGCAGGGATTTTATTGATTTCCTGCGGAAAAGACAAACCTTTATCCAGCGAAAGCAACGTGGTTTCTACTTCAAAAGAAGGAGATGTTTTTGTGTTGGATACGCTCAACAGCCGTATCGAATGGAAAGGTTTCAAAGTTGTGAAAACCGATAATACCAGTCATTTCGGAACATTGAAATTTGAAAGTGGAGAAGTAACGGTCAATAAAGGCAAGTTGGAAAGCGGAAAGTTCGTTGCTGATATGAATTCCCTAACATCAGTTGATTTAAAAGATGATGCCGAACAAATGAGTAAATTGAATGGACATTTGAAAAGTGGCGATTTCTTTGAAGTAGAAAAATTTCCAACGGCTTCTTACGAAATTACCAAGGTTTCAGAAAATACTTCCGGAGGAGATTACAATACCGTTTTAGATGGTAATCTTACCATTAAAGGAATTACAAAACCGGTTCAGTTTAATGCAAATGTTGCCCTAAAAGAGGGTGTTGTAAGCATTGCAACCGAACCTAAAGATATAAATCGCGAAGATTTTGGAGTGAAATTCCAAATGCCTGTTGCGAATGGTTTGATCAAAGATGAAATGAACCTACAGATCTTAGTGAAAGCCATGGAAAAGAAATAAAAAAAAATTTTTTTTATTTAAGTGTAATAAGTGATGTAAATCCGTCTCATTCTGTGGGGCGGATTTTTTAATAAACTTTTGTTCTTCAAGATATAAGATTAATTTTCAAGACTATAATTTGCCTTCATTTTTTACCTTAAAATTTCCTAAATTTGCATTCTTACAAAAACGCCAAAAAGCAATCGCTAAAAGCAAAACTCAACTATGACTTCACAACAGATACGAAAACAGTTTTTAGATTATTTTAAAGAAAAGGGACACCTTATCGTTCCTTCCGCGCCAATTGTACTGAAAGATGATCCAACTTTGATGTTCTCCAACTCGGGAATGACGCAGTTTAAGGATTATTTTCTTGGTTACAAACAACCGAAAGCTCCCCGAATTGCCGATACTCAAAAATGTTTAAGAGTTTCCGGTAAACACAACGATTTGGATGATGTAGGTCGCGATACTTACCATCACACAATGTTCGAAATGCTTGGGAACTGGTCTTTTGGCGATTATTTCAAGAAAGAAGCCATTGCTTTTGCGTGGGAATTGTTGACTGAAGTTTATAAAATTCCAAAAGAAAATCTTTACGTTACGATTTTTGAAGGTGATGCTTCTGAAAATTTAGAACGCGACCAAGATGCTTACGATTACTGGAAATCCCACATCGACGAAAGCAGAATTATCAACGGAAACAAGAAAGATAATTTCTGGGAAATGGGAGAGAGCGGACCTTGTGGACCTTGTTCTGAAATTCATGTTGATTTGAGGTCTGATGAGGAAAAAGCGCTTGTTCCTGGAATCGATTTGATCAATAACGATCATCCGCAAGTGGTGGAAATCTGGAATAATGTATTCATGGAATTCAATCGAAAAGCTGATGGTTCATTAGAGAAATTGCCTTCACAACACGTGGATACCGGAATGGGTTTTGAGCGTTTGTGTATGGCTTTGCAAGGAAAAAAATCCAATTATGATACCGATGTTTTCACGCCTTTAATTGCTAAAGTTGAAGAACTTTCAGGGAAAAAATACACTGGGATTTTAGAAGATGAAAAAGACATTGCGATTCGTGTTGTGGTAGATCATATTCGTGCTGTAGCATTTGCAATTGCCGATGGACAGCTTCCTTCGAACGGTGGAGCAGGTTATGTGATCCGAAGAATTTTAAGAAGAGCAATTTCCTATTCTTACCGATTTTTAGGAATGAAAGAACCTTTCCTTTTCGAATTGGTAGCGGTTTTAAAGAAAGAAATGGGCGAATTTTTCCCAGAATTGGTGAAGCAAGAAAAATTGGTAACCGAAGTAATCAAAGAAGAAGAAACTTCTTTCTTGAAAACCATCGAACACGGTTTGAAAAGAATCGATTTAATCATCAACGAAACTCTTTCCAGAAATGAAAAAACACTTCCTGGAGCCGAGGTTTTTGAATTGTATGACACTTATGGTTTCCCTGCAGATTTGTCGAGAATTATTGCCGAAGAAAAGAATTTAACCGTTGACGAAAAAGGTTTTGATGAAGAAATGGAAAAGCAAAAACAGCGTTCCAAAAAATCATCGGCTCAGAAAGTTCACGATTGGGTTATTTTAGAAGAAAAACAAGAAGTTTTTGTTGGTTACGACCAAACAGAAGTTGAGACATACATCACCCGTTACCGAAAAATAGAGAATAAAGATGGAGAATTTTACCAAATTGTACTCTCGAAATCTCCTTTCTATCCGGAAGGTGGTGGACAAATCGGTGACAAAGGAATCCTGATTCCAAGCTATACTGAAGGTTTTGATATCGCAAACCCTGATGTTTTTGATATTACGAATTGTAGCGAAATTGTTGAGGTTTTGGAAACCCGAAAAGAAAACAATTTGATCGTTTCTTTAATTAAAGATTTACCGAAAGATGCAGGTGCCGTTTTTTATGCAAAAGTAAACACCACAGACCGTAAAAATACTCAAGCGAACCACTCGGTAACGCATTTGTTGCACGAAGCTTTGCGCGAAGTTTTGGGAACTCACGTTGAGCAAAAAGGATCTTTCGTAGGTCCAGACTATCTTCGTTTCGATTTCTCGCATTTCTCGAAAATGAGCGATGAAGAACTGAAACTGGTTGAGGAAAAAGTGAATACGAAAATTAAAGAAAACATTGCGTTGCAGGAGTTTAGAAATATTCCGATTGCAGAAGCGATGGAGAAAGGTGCGATGGCGCTTTTCGGTGAAAAATATGGCGATACCGTGCGAATGATTCAGTTTGGAACTTCGCGGGAACTTTGTGGGGGAACTCATGTGAAAAGCACCGGTGAAATCGGTTATTTTAAAATTCAGAATGAAAGTTCAACTGCGGCGGGAATTCGCAGAATTGAAGCAATTTCTGGAGATAAATCTGCAGAATATTTCCAAAATTTAGAACTTCAGATTAAAGAAATTTCTGCATTATTGAAGTCCAAAGATTTAGCAAAATCAGTAGAAAAATTAATGGAAGAAAATTCCGCTTTGAAATCAGAGGTAGAATCATTGAAAAAAGAAAAAGCCAAAGGCGAAACCGCTAATTGGAAAAACGATTTTACAGAAAGTGGAGATAAAAAACTTTTGGTAAAAAAAGTTTCAATGGATGCCGGAAGTGTGAAAGACATCGTTTTCCAACTGAAAAAAGAGGTTGAAAACTCCGTGATCATCATTCTTTCCGATGCTGATGGAAAACCTATGATTACGGTAGGCGTTTCGCAAGATTTGGAAGCCAATTACCACGCAGGAAATATCGTGAAAGATTTAGCGAAAGAAATCCAAGGCGGTGGTGGAGGAAATCCTGGATTTGCTACTGCAGGTGGAAAAAACCTAGATGGAATTGAAAATGCTTACCAAAAAGCTTTAGCATTATAAAAAGTCAATTTATAGAGCAAAAAAAAATCCCGAAACTTCATTCGGGATTTTTTTTGATATTGTTTATTATTTGTTTCCGCCTCCTCGGGTGATTAATGCGATAATAATGATAAGAACTAAGGCTCCGATTACCCAAACTATTGGGTTGCTCATCCAATCAGCACCCATTGCATCCGTTCCTTTGTTTACATCTACATCAACCTTTAAATCTGCAGCTTTATCTTGTGCTTTAACTGCAATTGTAGCAAAATTTGCAAATAATGCTAATGCGAAAATCTGAATTTTGGTAAATAAGTTAGCTCGTGTCATAAGTTTATTTTTTAATGTTATGAATTGAGACATTCTAAAACTGTACCAAAATATATTAAATGAGAAATTTAATGATGATTAAAGATGCAATTCCATCAAAAAATCATCCATCACATAGCCGTTTCCGATGTCGAAAACCCCTTCCTTATAAACCGTAAATCCTTGTTTTTCATAGATTTGCTTCGCTGAATTGTTTTTGTTGACATTCAGAATGATTCGGTTGTTGGATGTTTCCGAAGTTTTTTCTTTAAGGAAATTAATTGCAGCTTTTCCAAGACCAAGACCTTTGAAATCCTCTAAAAGATAAATGCGATGGAGTTTGGTGGTGTTTTTTTCGTAATGGAATTCAAAACCGATAAATCCGGCTGCAATATTATCTTTTAGAATTAAATAATATTGATAATTGGGATTTTCGAGTTGCTTTGAAATTTCTTCATGTGAATACATTTGCTGCAACATATAATCGATTTGTTCTTGCGAAAGAATCTTTTTATATGCAGCATTCCATGATTGATTTGCCAATTCCCGAATCTGCGGAATGTCTGCTTTTATAGCTTTTTTAAATGAAATCATTGGGTTTAAAAAAGAATTAAACAAGTTCAATTAAAGTAATTTCCGGCTCAATTCCTACTCTTCCCGGGAAAGCAATTACACCGAAACCGCGGTTTACATAAAGATATTTGCCGGAACTTTCATATAAATCTGCCCATTTTTTGTAGCGATATTGCACCGGCGACCAACGAACATTTTTTAAATCAAGGCCAAATTGCATTCCGTGGGTGTGTCCGGAAAGCGTGAGTTGTACATTGGAAGGATGGTTTTTCACCACCGCATCGAAATGGGTAGGATCGTGGCTCATCAATATTTTTGCGGTATCAGCGGGAATTCCGGCGGACGCTTTATTTAAATCGCCGTATTGCGGAAATGGTTTTTCGCCCCAGTTTTCAACTCCCAAAATATAGAGTTTTTCCCCGTTTTTCTCGATAATCCGGTGTTCATTTCTCAACATTTCGAAGCCGGCTTGCTTTTGTAATTTAATTAAATTAGGAATGTTTTGGGCTTTTTCTTCAGCAGAATTCCATTCGGCATAATCACCATAATCGTGGTTTCCCAAAATTGAAAACTTACCATCTTTCGCTTGAATTGTAGAAAATAATGGAACGAACGGTTCAAATTCACTGGCGAAATTATTGACCATATCGCCGGTGAATAGGACTAAATCTGCTTTTTGCTCATTTATTAAATCAATGGCTTTTTGCAATTTTTCTGGATGAAAAAAACTTCCTGAATGCACATCGGAAATCTGTATGATTTTGTAACCTTTGAAAATTTCTGGCAAACCTGCGATTTTCAATTTTACTTTTCTTACGCTGTGGCGGTACTTTCCGAAGATAATTCCATCGATCACTAAAGCAGAAAAAATTCCGGCAATTCCTAAACCGATGAGGCTTATGAATTGTCTTCGCTCTGGAAAATAGGTTTCCGGTTTTACGAAAAAGGTAAAAAGATATCTGAAAAACCTTCCGATGTCTTCAATTAAAAGGAAAAATACAATGAAAAGCTTAGGAAGCAGAAAAATTAAAAAAATGGAAGAAACGATTTGTATCCGATGATGATCGCGGTCGCTTCGTTTGAAATTGAGTAATTCGTAGATGAAAAATCCGTACACAAAAAGCGTTACAATCCAATACCCAATACGCAACCAGTTGTTGGAGGTGAGGGTTTTAAATGCTTGATAAACATAGAATTCCAGAATAAAAATAATTCCGGTGATGATTAAAAAATTTTTCTGCATAAGTAGATTTCAATAAAAAAGCACAAAATGGTTTTTTGTGCTTCTTATGTTTTGTTTAAATATTTTATTTCGAAAAATAGGTTTAAGGAAATCTGTAAACAATTGCATTAATGTTCATTCCTGCGCCAACTGAAGCGAAAACGATATTGCCTTTGTCTTTGAATTGGTGACCTTTCATATTTCCTTTTCTGATCAAATCAAACATCGTAGGAATCGTAGCTACAGAAGAATTTCCGAATTCTTGAATTGTCATTGGAGCAATGTCGTGATCATAATCGGATTTTCCGTAGAGTTTGTGCAGCCTCGAAATCATTGCATAATCCATTTTAGCATTGGCTTGGTGAATTAATATTTTATCGATATCATCGATGGTTAAATCTGCTTTATCAATGGTTTCTTTGATGGCATCCGGTACATATTTTAAAGCGTACTCGTAAATTTTTCTTCCGTGCATTCTGATGTAGAGCGGTCTACGATCTTCATCTTTTTTTAGAGATGGCGCGTTTTCCAGATAATTCAGTTCTACATTGTTATCACAGTACGTTGCATCAGCAATGATTCCAACATTTTCTTCGTCTGTAGCTTTTACTACTACCGCACCAGCTCCGTCGGCAAAAATCATTTTGTTTCTGTCGAAAGCATCGGTAACTCGGCTTAAAGTTTCAGAACCAACAACTAGAATAAGTTTTGCTTTTTTTGCTTTAATTAAAGTATCTGCCAAAATCATGGCTTCTACCCAACCTGGACAACCGAAAATCATGTCGTAGTTCACGCATGTGCGGTTCTGTATTCCCAATTTATTTTTAACTCGTGCAGACATGGAAGGCATAAAATTGGTCATCCCATTTCTATCTACTTCACCAAAATTACTCGCGTAGATGATGTAATCTATTTCTTCCTGGTCGATATTCGCATCAGCGATGGCTTCTTTTGCGGCTCTGTACCCTAAGTCGGAGTTGAATTCATCATCTTCCAAATATCTTCGGTTTTCAATTTCTGTAATGTCTACAAATTTCTGAATGATTTCTTCGTTAGGTTTGTCTATTTCGTCACCTTCATCGGTATAGAAAACGGAATCCATAAAATGTTCTCGGCCGATAATTTTTGTAGGAATATAACTTCCTGAACCTATAATGATTGTATTGGGCATATTGTAATAGAAAATTTCCGACAAAGTTAAGAATTAATATTGTATCGGCTTGAATGAAAATTATTATTAAATTTGCAAAAGTTTTTTTATAACAAACAATATGAAAATGAGTGCGTCCACAAAAGGTCTGGTAATTTCGTTGATCACGGTACTTCTTGCCTTTGGGATTTACTTTTTGTTCCTTTCTAAAAAAAATTATTACCTAGTTGATAATCCTACCAATAACACTTTTTATTTCAAAATTAATAATGGTAGTGAAAATATTATTGCTCCCGGACAAAAACTGCATGTAGATTTATCGAAAGGGAAAAATCAAATCAAGGTTTTCGACGGACAGAAAAAAATGCTCTACGATTCTGGTTTTGTAGTCAATAAAGATCGTGGATTGCTGAATATTGCACATCAGGATTATTATATCAATGAGCAATTTTACGGTTACGGACTTAATAAAGATTCATTGATTGCTGCCAGAAAAGCTACCGTAATTGATGGAAAAAACTATCTCAACGAGCCTAAACATTTCAATAAATTATATACCGACGATTTCTATTTCAATATTGACGAAGATTACGATAAAATTGTGAAAAACGTACAGAAAGTAGAATCGCGCACCAAGATTTTCAGAAAACAGGACTTTCTGAATTATTACAAAGAATACTATCAATTTTAAATACAACATTTTGAACCAAGTAAAACCATACAACACTGAAGCAGGAAAAAAGAGTGAAGTTGAAGATATGTTCGACAATATCGCTCCCAAATACGATTTACTGAACCACGTACTTTCCATGAAAATAGATGTGCTGTGGAGAAATACTTTGGTAAAATGGATGCAGAAAGACCAACCGAAAGAAGTTCTGGATGTAGCGACAGGAACCGGAGATTTGGCAATTGCTGTACAAAAAGGAACTTCGGCGAAAGTAGTTGGTTTGGATCTTTCCCAACAAATGCTGAACGTAGGAATCGAGAAAATTAAAAAACTTAATTTAGACGAACAAATCTCGATGCAGAAAGGCGATGCAGAAAACCTTCCGTTCGAAAGCAATAAATTCGATGCAGTTTCCGTTGCATTTGGAGTGAGAAATTTCGAAAATTTAGAGAAAGGTTTAGCTGAACTTAGAAGAGTGGTGAAAGAAAATAAAAGCGTATATATTTTAGAATTTTCTAAGGTTGAAGGCTTTTTGGGACCTTTTTATATGTTTTATTTTAAAAATATTTTGCCACAAATCGGTAAATTGGTTTCCAAAGACAACAGAGCGTACACTTATCTTCCAGATTCGGTAAACGCTTTCCCGTTTGGCGAAAAAATGAAAAACATTCTTCTAAATACCGGTTTCAAGAAAGTAGAATACAAAAAACTAAGCTTAGGAATCGCAACGATTTATAAGGCAACCAAATAAAATATGGGAAAAACAGTTTTAAAAATCAATTTGCTTACGGCAATTTTTGTAGCATCATTGATGAATGCGCAACTCTTCCGTACCAAAGACCGAATGGACAATCTGGAAGGATTTGATAACCAAAAGTTCAGCTACGGTTTTTATCTTGCCGGAAACAATTTCGATTATAAACTGGTTTTGGATCCAAAATTTGGGATGGATGGGGATAAAAATCTCGTACGAACCAAATCTTCTTATAGTTTCGGTGCCGGATTAATCGGTAAATTGAGGTTGAATGACAATTTCGATTTAAGATTTGAACCGGGATTACAATTTGTTGAAAGAGAAGTGTATTTCGATACTCAATCGAATGATCAATATGCGTCAGGAACAACTGCGTATCCGCCTTTTATTCCAAGAACGCTCACCGAAGCCGACAAATTAAGAACCGTAAAATCCACTTATGTTGATTTACCGTTGCTTATTGAAGTTCATGGCGACAGATGGTACAATTCCCGTCCATATGCTGCAGCCGGAGTGAATTGGATGATGAATTTGCAATCGAACAACAAAGCGACCGACGATAATCAACAAGGAATTTTCCGAACTACCGCAAGCAATTTTGCTTGGTCCGCTGAGCTTGGAATTCAGTTTTATTTCAGTAGATTCAAACTTACGCCGGGTTTCCGTGGAACGTTTATGATTAACGACGAAATGGTTTCCGACAATCCTGATACACCACCTTATTGGAACGCCGCCATCGCCAATGGAAAAACCCGCGCATTGATGTTTGTTTTAAAATTTGAATAAGGAAAAAACGAGATATAAAATTTAAAGAGAAAGTAAATCAATGCTTTCTCTTTTTTATTTCAATAAATTGTTGAAATAATTCCTCAATTCAAATTAAAATTTTATATTTTTGCTAAATAGTTAGAATTAATTAAGCCTGAAAATGCTCAAAGATTTAGAAAATAACTTTTCGGTTTTAGAAAAAAAGATTCTGAGTGTAACTAAGAATTACCGGAATTTGGACGAAAAGTATGCAGAATTGTCTAAAGAGCATGACGAATTGAAGAAGAAATATGACGAGGAAAAAAGAAAAAACCAGGTTTTAGCAGAAGAACAAAAAAACATAAAATTGTATTCAGCCATTACAGGAAATCCTGATCACAACCGATTGATGAAAAACCACATCAACCGATTGATCAAAGAAGTGGATAACTGCATTGCTGAACTTCAAAACAGCGGGTTGTAATGGAAGTAAGAAGAATTACCATCAACATAGCCGGACGTAATTATCCGCTGAATGTACCTGCCGCTGAAGAAGAAACTCTTCGGAAAGTGGGAAAACAGATTGAAGCAATGATTAAAGATTTTGAACAAAATTTTGACGTGAGGGATAAACAAGATGCTTTGGCAATGTGCGCCTTAAAACTGGGTACCAACGCAGAAGTATCATCAATCTCCAACGAAAAAAATATACAAGCTTCCAACGAAAGGTTAATGCAGATTAACCGCTTGCTGGAGGAACTGGAAAAGTAGATTTTTCTTTTCCAAAATACAACTGCCTACAATAGTTCTAACACATTAAGGTAAACTCAACGCTAAACAATTACCGGACGAAAGTTCACTTGATGGCGCGCCGACTTGCTCGGATTACAGAAAGTGAAAATCAGTTCAAATCGTGTTGATTAGGAGTTTACTCTAAATCACTGAATTATTGTGGGCTTTTTTTTATCTTAAAAGTGGATGAAAAACAATTAACAAAACCGATTTCAAAATGGAAAATCCACCTTTGAAATCATTTAAATAAAGGAACATTAAACTAAACATATATGACAACAACCGCAATTATTATCGGTATTGTTTGCTTGGTTTTGGGAGCTATTATAGGAATGTTATTTTCTAAAAGCTCGCTCAACGCAAAAGCAAAATTCATCATTCAGGATGCAAAGAAAAATGCCGAAAACCTTATAGAAAAAGCCACTGTGCAGGCCGAATCCATTAGAAAAGAAAAACAACTTCAGGCCAAAGAAAAGTTTTTGGAACTGAAATCTCAGCACGATGCCGATATTCAATCAAGAGAAAAGAAGATGCAGGATGCTGAAAAAAGAATTAAAGACAAAGAAAACAAACTCAATGATGAGTTGAGCAAAACCGGGAAACTAGAAAAGGATTTGGACAGACAAATCGCCGATTACAGCAAAAAACACGAAATCCTTGAAAGAAAACAACATGAATTGGATATTGCTACTTCGCAAAAAGTAGAAATGCTAGAAAAAATCGCCAATTATTCTGCCGATGAAGCAAGAAATGAATTGATAGAATCCCTAAAAGCAGAGGCGAAAACAAGAGCTCAAGCGCACGTTCAGAGCATTATGGAAGAAGCGAATCTTAACGCAAAACAGGAAGCGAAAAAGATTGTAATTCAGACCATTCAGCGAATCGGAACCGAGCAAGCGATTGAAAATTCAGTTTCAGTTTTCAATATTGAATCGGATGAGGTAAAAGGTAGAATTATCGGTAGAGAAGGTAGAAATATCCGTGCTTTGGAAGCTGCAACCGGTGTTGAAATCATCGTTGATGATACTCCGGAAGCGATTTTGCTTTCATGTTTCGATCCGGTGAGAAGAGAAATCGCAAGACTTTCACTTCACCGTTTGGTAACCGACGGAAGAATTCACCCAGCGAGAATTGAAGAAGTGGTAGAAAAAACCAAAAAACACATCGAAGAAGAAATCATCGAAGTGGGAAAAAGAACCGTCATCGATTTAGGCGTACACGGACTTCACCCAGAATTGGTGAAAATCGTAGGAAGAATGAAATTCAGATCTTCTTATGGCCAAAACCTTTTGCAACACTCCAGAGAAGTAGCAAATATCGCTGCAACAATGGCTGCAGAATTGGGTTTAAATGTAAAAATGGCAAAAAGAGCAGGTTTGCTTCACGATATCGGAAAAGTTCCGGAGCAAGAATCCGAACTTCCACACGCGCTTCTTGGGATGCAATGGGCGGAGAAATATGGTGAAAATCCAGAAGTGGTTAACGCGATTGGAGCTCACCACGACGAGGTTGAAATGACTTCTTTGTTGTCGCCAATCATTCAAGTTGCCGATGCGATTTCCGGAGCGAGACCGGGAGCGAGACGCCAAGTTTTGGAATCTTATATCCAAAGATTAAAAGATTTGGAAGCTGCTGCGCTAAGTTTTGATGGCGTTTCCAGTGCTTATGCGATTCAGGCGGGACGTGAGCTTCGTGTGATGGTGGAAAGCGGGAAAGTAAATGATGACCAATCTTCCCAACTTTCTTATGATATTTCAGAAAAAATTCAAAATGAATTGACTTATCCAGGACAAGTTCGAGTAACGGTAATCCGCGAAACCAGATCAGTAAATATTGCAAGATAGTTTCTTGTTATCGATAATAAAAACCTTCCGATTTCCAGGAAGGTTTTTTTTTGAAATAATTTTTATAAAAACGGCTTCATCTCATCTTCTATATTTTTTCGAAGATCCATAAGCTTTATGGCGTATTGTTCCATTTGTTTTTCAGCTTCAGTTTCGGGTTCGAATTTTGGAACTTGTACTGAATTTCCTTCATCATCGACTGCCACAAAAACAATGATACAGTGGGTTTTCTTTTCAAAATCTTTTCGCTTGATATTTCTGGAAAATACATTGATGGCAATATGCATGCTCGTACTTCCGGTATAGATTACTTCCGCTTCAACTTTCACGATGTGACCAATTTTTATGGGAGAATAGAAGCGGATTCCGCCCACATAAACGGTTACACAATAGCTGGAGCTCCACGAGCTTGCGCAAGCATAACCAGCCTGGTCGATCCATTTCATTACACTTCCGCCGTGTACATTTCCGCCATAATTTACATCGCTGGGTTCGGAAATAAACTGAAAAACGGTTTTTGTCTGCATTTTTTACATAAATTTTGAATAAAGATATTGATAAAATTTTTAAATTCCTTTTATTAAGACTATTTTTGAAAAATGAAAAAAGTATTTTATTTAAAAACCTGCGATACCTGTCTGAAAATTCTTAAAAAATTCAGTTTAAAGGATTGGGAATTGCGCGAAATAAAAATAAACCCGATTTCAACCGAAGAACTGGAACAGATGTATCAGTTAGCGGGTTCTTATGAGGCGCTTTTCAGTAAGAAATCGAATCAAATCAAGTTGAGAGAACTCAATTTAAAAACAATGACAGAAGACGATTATAAAGAATTGATCTTAGATCATTATACCTTTTTGAAAAGACCAGTTTTTATGACCGACAAAGAGATATTCATCGGAAACGAGAAAAAAAATCTGGAAGCGCTCCGAAGTTTCTTCGCAGAGTAAAAAAAACCGTCTGAAGGAATTTCAGGCGGTTTTATAATTAATGATTCAATAAAACGAATTCAGTTTTATACGAAAGGCAATTTCACAACTTTCGCAGGAATATTTTTATTTCTAATTTGAATGAAAATTTCTGAACCTATTTTGAAATGAGGTTTTGCAACGTAAGCTAGTCCAACTCCTACTGATTTCATTGGGCTCATCGTTCCGGAAGTTACTTTTCCTATTTCGTTTCCATCGGCATCTACAACCAAGTAATCATGTCTTGGGATGGCTCTTTCCTGCATTTCGAAACCTACTAATTTTCGGGTAACGCCTTCTTCTTTTTGTTTCGCTAGGAATTCTTTGTCCACAAAATCTTTATCGAATTTGGTGATCCATCCCAAACCAGCTTCTAGTGGAGAAGTGGTATCATCAATATCGTTTCCGTAAAGACAAAATCCTTTTTCCAATCTCAAAGTGTCTCTGGAAGCAAGTCCGCAAGGAATCAATCCGAATTCTTCACCAGCTTCGGTAATAGAATCCCATATTTTTTCGGCACTTTCATTTTTAAAATAAACTTCGAAACCTCCACTTCCGGTATAACCTGTGTTGGAGATTATCACGTCGGAAACTCCCGCAATAGTCCCAATCGTAAAGTGATAATAAGGAATGTCTGAAAGTTGCGTGTCGGTTAATTTCTGAAGCGTTTCCGTAGCTTTTGGACCTTGAATGGCGATCAAAGACATTTCGTCCGAAGCATTGGTGAGTTTCGCACCGAATTTTTCTTTGTATTTTGAAATGTGATTCCAATCTTTATCGATATTGGAAGCATTTACCACCACGAAATATTTTTCATCGGCCATTTTATAAACGATCAAATCATCTACAATTCCACCATTTCCGTTGGGAAGGCAAGAATATTGCGCTTTTCCGTCTTCCAGAGTGTCTACATTATTAGTCGTTACATATTGTAGTAAATCTTTTGCAGAAGGTCCTTCCACAAAAAACTGCCCCATGTGGGAAACATCGAAGATTCCTACTTTTTCACGTACAGCAAAGTGTTCTTCCGTAACGCCGGAATATTGTACAGGCATTTCGAAACCTGCAAAAGGTACCATTTTTGCGCCCAAAGAAACATGTTTGTCAAACAGCGCAGTTCTTTTCTCCATTCTTTAAATTTATTAATTAGATTATATTTCGATTATTGTTAAAGATGATCTTTGTATTCTTTTAAAATGATTTTGAACCATTCTGTGAAATGTTCAGGATTTTCTTTCATTTCTTCATCAAGTTGTTGCATGGAAATATATCTTATTTCCGAAACTTCATCTTCATTCAGCACAAAATTACCTTCGTAATTTCCTGTAAAAACGTGGTCTAACTCGTGTTCCCAAAGATTTTGGCCTACATCTGCTTTGTAAACAAAACTAAATTTCTCCGTAAGATCGGCACTAATGCCCAATTCTTCATTCAACCGACGTTGCGCGCCTTCCAAATAAGTTTCATTGATTTTTGGATGCGAACAAACGGCATTGGTCCATTGGTTTGGGGAGTGGTATTTTGAGGAAGCGCGCTTCTGAAGGAGCATTTCGCCTTTGTCATTAAATAAAAAAACGGAAAATGCACGATGAAGAATTCCATTTTCGTGGGCCTCCATTTTTTCCATCAGTCCTAAAATTTCATCATTTTCAGAAACTACAACTACTTGTTCTTCCATATCTCACAAATTTAAGTTTTAAAACTTAGTTGGTAAAATTTTTAATAAAAATTTATGCTTTCAGTTTTTTAATTCAGAAACCCGAAAAATTAAAAGGCTTTAAACCAATCAAAATTTGTAATTTTGCCTCTTAAAATTTTTGAAATGGAACTAGAACATAAAGACCATCTAAGCCCAATACTGAAGGGAGGAGTGAAGAATTACCTCATAGATATCGATGGAACCATTACCGATGATGTACCCAATGAGGAGCCGGAAAGAATGATTGATTGCGAACCTTATCCTGATGCATTGGAAACCATCAATCGGTGGTATGATCAGGGACATATCATTTGTTTTTTTACGTCGCGCACCGAGAATCTAAAGCAGATTACGATTGACTGGCTCGATAAACATGGGTTTAAATATCACAGTGTTCTGTGCGGAAAGCCGAGAGGTGGAAATTATCACTGGATTGATAATCACCTTGTGAAAGCGACGCGATTCAAAGGAAAATTTACCGATATGGTAGAAAAACAAGTAACAATTGAAGTATTTAAAGATTAATAGATGAAGATATTAGCTAATGATGGTCTAGACCAATCTGGGATTGATGCGCTTACAGAAAAAGGTTTCGAAGTAATAACCAACAAAGTTCCTCAGGAATCTTTAATAGATTTTATAAATGAAAATCAAATCCGCACCATCCTTGTAAGAAGTGCGACGCAAGTACGAAAAGAGTTAATAGATGCATGTCCAAGTATCGAAATCATCGGAAGAGGTGGAGTAGGAATGGATAATATCGATGTAGATTATGCTCGCTCCAAAAATGTTCATGTCATCAATACGCCTTCTGCATCTTCTGAATCAGTGGCGGAACTTGTTTTTGCACATTTGTTTTCTGGAGCTCGTTTTTTGCAGGATTCCAACAGAAAAATGCCTGTAGTAGGTGATTCTGAATTTGCAAAACTGAAAAAAGCTTATGAAAAAGGCATCGAACTTCGCGGAAAAACCATCGGAATTGTCGGAATGGGAAGAATCGGACAAGAAGTTGCAAGAATCGCATTGGGAATGGGAATGAGAGTTATCGCAGCAGACAACAACGTGGGTCGCGCAAGTATCAAAGTGAAATTTTACAATAACCAATTCATCAACGTTGATATCGAAACCGAACCTATTGAAGATGTTTTGAAACATGCTGATTTCATTACTTTGCACGTTCCTGCTCAGAAAAACGGTTATATGATCGGTGAGAAAGAGTTTGATTTAATGAAAAACGGCGTGGCAATCGTAAACTGTTCTCGTGGTGGTGTCATCGACGAAGATGCACTGATTGCGGCTTTAGATTCCGGAAAGGTTGCGTTCGCAGGACTCGACGTTTTTATCAATGAACCAACTCCTTCTAAAAATATTCTGAACCATCCAAAAATTTCTCTTACTCCTCATACCGGTGCTTCAACCGTGGAGGCGCAAGACAGAATCGGGCTTTCTTTGGCAGAACAAATTTGCAGTATTCTGCAAATTCAATAAAATTTAAAGAACATATTAAACAAAAAATCCCGGAAATTTCCGGGATTTTTTATGATTGTTATTTTGAATTATTTATTCTTCAAAAGATCTCTGATTTCAGCCAAAAGAACTTCTTCGTTAGAAGGTCCTGCAGGTGCTGTTTCAGCTGGTTTATTTATTTTGTTAGCCGCTTTAATCAGCCAGAACAATACCATTGCGATACATAGGAAACTGATGATTGCAGATAAGAAATTTCCATACTTAACTCCGTTCCACGTCAGAGTCGCAATATTCTCTGCACCCGCTGCTTTCAGCGCAGGATTCAATAGTAAAGGAGTAATTACATCTTCCACTAAAGAAGAAACAATTTTTCCAAATGCAGCTCCAATGATCACACCGACTGCTAAATCTACCACATTTCCTTTGAAAGCAAATGCTTTAAATTCTTGTACAAATCCCATAATTTTATATTTTTTAATGTTTTTAAGTTCAGCTAATTTAATAAATATTTTTAAAATTCTACAAAAAATTCTATAATTCGTTGATAATAAAAGTATAAATGATGCTGAGTTCTCAATTTTCACTAAATTTATTGGATATTTAATTTCTTGAAAAATGAAAATCTTTTCAGCCCAACAAATCAGAAATTGCGATCAATTTACCATTGAAAATGAACCGATTTCTCCCATTAAATTAGTGGAAAGAGCAGCTGAAACATGTGCAAGATGGATCGAGAATCACTTCAACAAAACTTCTGAATTCCAGGTGTTTTGTGGAAACGGAAACAACGGTGCAGATGGTTTTTCATTGGCAAGAATCCTTTATACAAAAGGTTTTGATGTGAATGTTTTCATTAATGAAAAGAATTCAAAATACAGTCAGGAAGCGGAAATTAATTTAAAAAGAATCCGTGAAATTTCAGGAATTGCGGTTTATGATTTTAATGAAATTGAAGATTTGGGTTTTCAAGAGAATTCGGTGTTAGTAGATTCAGTTTTTGGAACAGGTTTGAACCGGAAAATTGAAATTTCTGTCAAAAATTTAATTCAAAAACTCAACCATCTCAGTTTTCCGAAAATTTCGATTGATATTCCGTCCGGATTGTTTGCCGATCGGTCTTTGGAAGAAAATCAAATCGTTTTTAATGCAGATGAAACTTTAAGTTTTCAGTTTTGGAAAAAGAGTTTTCTTCATCCTGAAACCGGAAAATTCTGTGGAAATATTCATATTTTGGAAATTGGTTTGAGCCAAAAATTTATTGAAAATGAACATTCGGATTATTTTGTAATTGATGAAACTGAAATTCATAAAATTTATCGACCAAGAAATCAGTTTTCACACAAAGGAAATTTCGGGAAAACAACGATTGTTGCTGGAAGTTTTGGGAAAATTGGTGCTGCCGTTTTAGCCACAAAAGCTGCCTTGAAATCGGGAAGTGGAATCACTTTCGCGCGAATTCCTGCGTGTGGATATTTTGTTTTGCAAAGCGTTTGTCCCGAAGCGATGGTGGAAGTTTCTGGTGAAAATTTCGTTACAGATTTTCCTGTTGAAAATGATCACGTATTGGGAATTGGCCCCGGTTTGGGAACGAATTCTGAAACTCAGAAATCTTTTTTTGAATTCCTTAAAAACTATAAAAATCCGGTGGTTTTGGATGCTGATGCATTAAATTTAATTGCTCAGAACACCGAAATTTTGTCATCGATTCCTAGAAATAGCATCATCACGCCGCATCCTAAAGAATTTGAAAGGCTTTTCGGAAGCACAGAAAATTCGTTTGAAAGATTGGAACTTGCGAGAAAAAAATCGAAGGAATTTGGGATTTACATCGTTCTTAAAGATCATCACACGCAAGTTATTACGCCTGAACAAAAGGTTTTTTATAACATTACCGGAAATTCTGGAATGGCAAAAGGCGGAAGTGGCGATGTGCTTTTGGGAATTATTACTTCACTTTTGGCACAAAATTATTCTCCGGAAGAGGCTGCTGTTTTTGGAGTTTGGCTTCACGGAAAAGCAGGTGATTTTGCTGCCGAAAAAAATTCAAAAGAAGCGATGTTGCCTTCAGATTTAATTGATGAATTGGGCAATGTTTTCAAAATTTTAGCATAAAAAAACCTTCCAAAAAAATTGAAAGGTTGAATTATTTTTAAATAAAAATTAATCGGGTTGTCCGTTTTCTTCTTCCGTAATTTTGTTATTTTTAGAATACCACATGCTCACCAAACCTGCAATCATAAACGGAATTGAAAGAACCTGACCGGTATTTAAACCTGCAAAAGTAATAAACTCATCGCCTTGAGGTTCCTTTAAAAATTCCACAAAGAATCTGATCGCCCAAAGAATGACGAAAAACACACCGAATAACCAACCTTGTTGGTACTTTTTGTTGGTGTAACGGTACAAAGCCCACAATAAAATAAAGAGTAAAAAGTAACCTGTTGCTTCGAAAAGTTGAGTTGGATAACGTGGAACAATCGCGCCATATTCAGAACTTTGCTGAGGAAAAAGAACTGCAAACGGAGATCCTTCAGGAGCCGGTTTTCCGATAATTTCAGAATTGAAAAAATTTCCGATTCGTACGAAAGCGCCGCCTAAAGCAACTACAATTCCGATTCTGTCGTACACCCAAAAAGGGTTTTTCTTGATGATTTTATAGGAATAATAAAGTGTCGTGAAAATCAACGCGATGGTAGCTCCATGACTTGCCAAACCTGAAAAACCGGTGAATTTGAGCTGAGGTTTTGTTTGGATCGGAAGAAAAACCGACCAAAAATCCTGCTTGAAAAGTTCAGGTTGGTAAAAAATAACGTGCCCCAATCTTGCCCCAAGAATAGTTCCTACCAAAGTCCACGTGAAAAGTGGTTCCAAATATTTTTGGTTGACATTGTCGATCTTGAAAATTTTCGTCATAATTGCATAGCCAAGTCCGAACGCTAAAACGAACATTAAACTGTAATAATGAAGCGTGATCGGGCCTAAATTGATACCTGTCGACGGATCCCAAGTAATATATAAGAATGAAGCCATATTTTTTATTTATTTTTTTAATGTTGATGTTCACATTTCGGTGGCACCGGATCATAGCCTTCGCCACCCCAAGGATGGCACCTAGAAATCCTTTTTGCTCCCAACCAAAATCCTTTGAAAAGCCCATGAACACGAAGTGCTTCCACCATGTAATGGGAACAAGTTGGCTCGTATCGACAGTTTTTTGGAAGGAGCGGCGAGATGAACCACTGATAAAATTTTATCAGGACAACCAAAGGAAATGTGATGATTTTGTTGAACATTGCGTTGCAAAAATAACGAAATAGTTTAATTTTGTTGAAAGTTTATGGCTAAACTTAGTAGTGAAGTCTATTCTGATCCATTAATTTTCAATTTTCTACTTTGAATTCTAACATTCCACTTGCCGAATTACTGCGACCTAAAACTTTGGATGAAGTTTTGGGACAAGAACATCTTACCGGAAAAAACGGAACGGTGAGGAAAATGCTGGAAAATGATACGCTGAATTCCCTGATTTTTTGGGGACCACCCGGAACTGGGAAAACCACTTTAGCAGAAATTATTTCAGAAAAATCTGGAAGGAAATTTTTTAAACTTTCAGCAGTTTCTAGCGGAGTGAAAGACGTTCGAGAAGTGATTGAAGATGCCAAAAAACAAAATCTTTTTTCCGGAAAATCGCCCATTTTATTTATTGATGAAATTCACCGGTTCAATAAATCTCAGCAAGATTCGCTGCTTCACGCCGTCGAAAAAGGGTGGATTGTTCTTATCGGCGCGACCACAGAAAATCCTAGTTTTGAGGTGGTTTCGGCTTTGCTTTCGCGTTCGCAAGTGTATGTCCTAAAATCTTTAAGTTATGAAAAACTCGAAGAATTGGCTGAAATTGCATTAAAAAAATACAACGAAAACGCCCAAACTGATTTTAAGATTAAAGATAAAGAAGCGTTCATTCAATATTCCGGTGGCGATGCCCGAAAGCTCATCAATTCTGTAGAAAATGTTTTGAATAATTTTAAAAATTCAAAGAAAAAAGAAATTTCCAATGAGGATGTTTTGGAGGTTTTGCAGGAAACGATGGCGCTTTATGACAAAAATGGCGAACAACATTACGATATCATTTCGGCTTTCATCAAATCTATGCGCGGTTCCGATCCGAATGGCGCTGTTTATTGGCTCGCACGAATGTTGGCAGGTGGTGAAGATATCAAATTTATAGCGCGAAGAATGCTGATTTTGGCTTCCGAAGATATCGGTTTGGCCAATCCGAATGCGTTGGTGATCGCTAATAATTGTTTTCAGGCGGTGAATGTGATCGGAAATCCGGAAGCGCGAATTATCCTGAGTGAAACAGCGGTTTATTTGGCGGTTTCGCCGAAAAGCAACTCGACTTATTTGGCGATAAATGAAGCGTTGGCGATGGTGAAAAAAACGGGAAATCTTCCGGTTCCGCTTCATTTAAGAAACGCTCCTACCAAATTGATGAAGGATTTGGATTATGGTAAAGATTATCAATATGCGCATTCTCACGAAGGAAATTTCGTTGATTTGGAGTTTTTACCAGAAGAAATTTCCGGAACCAAATTCTATGAGCCGGGAAATAATTCCACCGAAAATAAAATCGCCGAACAGCTCCGCAAAAAGTGGAAAGATAAATATTAAATCATTTTTGATATTTAAAATAATCAATCTTCCAGTTCGTATTCGTTGTAGTGGCCGATAAATTTAGCTTCGGCACCGATGGATTTTAGTTCTTCCAGAGAATTTTTGTAGAGAATATTTTCCCAATTTCCTTCGACATTGATGTAGAAAAAATAATTTCCGAGTCCGGTTTTCAGGGTGCGGCTTTCAATTTTCGAAAGGTTCATTTTTCGCCAGGCAAAAACCGATAAAACCTGATGCAAACCTCCGGCGTGATCTTCGGGAAGTGTGATTAATAAAGAAGTTTTCTCAGAGGTTTTCTTGAAATTGAGTTGTAAAGTTTCGTCTTTTTTAGAAATTACAATGAATCGGGTGTGATTTTGCTCAAAATCCTGAATATTTTCGTCGATGATTTTTAAACCATATAATTTTGCAGCGTAATGATTGGCAATCGCAGCGATTTTATCTTGTGGATTTTCCGAAACCAATTTGGCAGAAGCGGAAGTAGAAGAAAAATCTTGGCTTGGAATATTTCCGTATTTGTTGATTCGAAAATGAAAAGTTTGCGCTAAAGCTTGAGGATGCGAAATGATTTTCTCGAAATTTTCGTTTTCCGGATGAATCATTAAATGGTGGGAAATCGGCATTATCACTTCGCTTTGGATGAAAATTTCATCAAATTGATAAAGATAATCGAGGGTCATTGAAACGGTTCCTTCAATAGAATTTTCCAATGGAACCACGGCTTTTTCAGCGTCGCTATTTTTCACGGCATTAAAACAATCTAAAATACTCGATTGGGGAACGAGTTCTTCTGCGGGAAAAATTTGGGAACAGGCAAGTTGTGTAAAGCTGGCTTGCGGACCGAGAAATGCTATTTTCATGCAACAAAAATAAAAAAGCTGTCGATAAATACAGCTTTTCTTAGGTTTTTATTTTGAATTATTCGGATTTGAAGATTTCGGAACGCTCGGAAATTCCATTATTGTTAAATGCTTCGATCTGAAAATAATAAGCATCGGTTCGATCGGCGCCTGTGAAAAAATATTCGTTTTTGCCATAAACCATGATGCTTCCGTATAATTTGTCGGGAGTTTTGCCGAAATAAATGGTGTATCCATCGGCATTTTGGTTTTGTTTCCATTTCATCCAGATGCTTCTTCTTTCGCCAAATTTTTTTGGATCAGCACGCAACGGAACGAAATTTTCAACTTTTCCGGGTTTTTCTCCTGCACCTTTTCCAAAAACTCTGAAACCACTTAGCGCAAATTTTCCGGTGGGCATTTTCAGGTTTTCCATTTTCAGGAATCTTGCTTTTACAGGTTTTTCTAGTTCAATATAATCATGTGGAACGTCGGTAGTGTTTTTGCTTTTATCAATCAAAACTTTCCAGTTTTTACCGTCGTTGGAACTGTAAATTTTATATTGATGCATTTTTCCTAAAGTTTTCCCCATAAATTCTGCATCCTGATCAGCATAATTGACCTGAATAGCATGAATGGAAGAAATTTCTCCCAAATCGGTTTGAAACCATTCTCCGGGATTTCCGGTTTTGGCAGACCAATAGGTTTTGATGTCTTCATCTACCGCAAAATTCGGTTGATATCCACCCAAAGTAGAGGAAACCGATACTGGTTTATTATAATTTAAAAGCATCCATCCGGTAAATAAACCTTTGGTAAAGTCTTTTCCTTGCGCATATTCTGGGATTAGAGTAGGGTAGTCGCCGTATGCAGTGTTGCTGTACATAACATCGTCTTTGTCGAAACCAGCGGGCCAAATTCCCAATCGTCTTTCGAAATTATTTTTAACGGAAATAAAAATGGTAGAAACATGCCAATAATTCCCGTAATTGTCCTGAAACGTTGCGCCGTGACCTGCACCTCTAGCAAAACCGCCTGGTTTGTAAGAAAATGGGTTGTGTTGTTGGTATTCATAGCCTTCCAAAGGATTTTTGGAAACATAAACGCCATCCGCATAACCACTGAATTCGGTTGCCGGTGCACCGTATTGCATGTAATATTTTCCGTTGTGTTTTGTTACCCAAGCTCCTTCCACAAAGGGTTGCAGAAAAACATTGTCGTTGTATTCTCCGAATCTTTCCCAGCCGTGATCTTCCGGTTTCAGTTTTATAATTGGTTTTACGTAGCCTTCGGATTGCAGATTTTTCACTTTCACTTCCGTTCCCAAAAGGGGCCATTCGTTGCTGGATCCCCAATATAAATAGAGTTTGTTTTTATCTTCATCATAATGAAATGCAGGATCCCAAGCGCCTACTTTCAAGGTGTCTACCGCAATTTTCCATTCTCCTTTTTTGGGATTGGTTGATTTCCAGATCGGGAAATCAGATTCCCAAGTGGAGCCATAAACATAAAGCGTATCCTTCATTGCCCAAACTGCAGGTGCGTTCAAATCATGGATGTATTTATTGTCGCGAAGAAATTTTCGGGAAATAAATTTCCAGTGAAGCATATCGTCGCTGTGCCAATAACCTTCTTGATTGGTCGAGAAAAGATAGAGCTCTTTTTTGAAATTCACGATTACCGGATCGGCTGTAGCCCGATGTTTTCCTTGTTTGGCGAATACTTCGAAGGGTGTGTAACCATAATCGATATTGATCGGATTGCAATAGGTTTTCTGCTGAGCAAAAGCAAGCTGAATGCACCATAAAACCAAAGAAAAAATGAGTAATCGGGATTTCATAAAAAGATTTTCTAAGTAAAAGTAAAGTTATGAACAAAATTTTAAATGAAGAATCTGCTTTTTTTGTGCTGAAATTTCTAAGTATCTTTGCGTGTAAATTACTGCATTATGAATATTGTTCTTGCTTCTACGTCCACGCTTTTTGGTGGCAATTATTTGGAATATCTCACGGAGGAAATTAAAAATCTTTTTAATGGAATTGATGAAATTGTTTTTATTCCTTTTGCAAGACCTGGTGGAATTTCTCATGAAGAATATACCGAAAAAGCCAAAGCTTTTTTTGCCCCACTTGGAATTAGGGTAAAAGGATTGCATGAATTTGAATATAAAACTAAAGCAATTGAATCTGCACAAGGTTTTTTCACCGGTGGCGGAAATACTTTTCTTTTGGTAAAAACTTTACATGAAGAACATCTGATGCAGGTACTGAAAGAAAATATTGAAAAAGGAAAACCTTATCTTGGTTGTAGTGCCGGTTCGAATATTGGCGGGATGAATATGAAAACAACGAACGACATGCCTATTGTATATCCGTCGAGTTTTGATTGTATGGGATTGGTTCCTTTCAATATCAATGCGCATTATCTGGATCCCAACCCGGATTTAAAACATAACGGAGAAACCCGTGAAACTCGAATTAAAGAGTTTTTAACCCAAAATGATGTTAAGGTCATTGGTTTGCGAGAAGGAAATTGGATTCGAAATAAGGATGGCCAAATCACCGTAGAAGGAAGTGAAATGACCAGAGTTTTCGAAAAAAATAAAGAACCTTACGAAATCAAGCCGGGAACAGCGCTTTAATTATTCTTGCCATTTTTTTTCGATGAGGCTCATCAGAAAATCGGGGCATTTTATGATTTTATTGGTTTTGGAATCTAGAAAAAAGAGGGTAGTTTTTGCCTCGGTAATTTTCAGTTTAGAACTGTTATAAATTTCATATTCAAATTCAATTCTAACTCCCGGAATTTTTTTGATGTAGGTATGGATTTCCAGAATTTCATCATACAAAGCAGGCTTCAAATACTTAATGGAGAACTCCGAAACAGGTAACCATATCCCCTGATTTTCAATCTCATAATAAGACATTCCGAGCTCCCGAAATAGTTCCACTCTGGCCACTTCGAAGTATTCGGCGTAATTGCCGTAATAGACGTATTTCATGGGATCTGTTTCTCCGTAACGTACTCTTAATGAGTGTTTTGTGTGTATCATGGTAATTGGTTAATCTGTCATACAAATATATTTTTTAATAACCAATAGCACAAAAATTTTTTTATCAAAATTAAAAATTAGATATTTGTCTTCCTGTCCAAAAAATAAAATTTGCCGGAAAAAGCTGAAAGAAAATGAATGAAAATTTAACTATTATCTGGGAGAAATGTCTACAGTTCATGAGGGATAACCTCAATGCAGCAGAAGACAATACCGACCTGAAAAAACTCGAAAACTCTTTTGATTTACTCTTTGATAATGTGCAGCCAGTTTCATTGGTCAGCAATAATCTTACGCTATTAGTCCCGAGCGATTTCTACAAAGAATATATTGAAGACAATTATTTGTCTTTATTATCTGCTGCCCTAAAAAAGAATTTAGGTAAAGGCGTAAAGCTTTGGTATTCCGTCATGGAAAATAAACCGGCCGGTCAGGAACAGCCTATTACCATGAACGTTAAGGGCAAAAGCATTCCTACACCAAAAGTACAGGAAACTTTGCCACCTTCATTTTCTGCAAACCTGATCAACCCGTTTGTGGTTCCAGGAATGAAAAAAGTAAATATTGACTCTAATCTAAAAGCTGATTTTTCTTTTGACAACTATGTAGAAGGAGAAAGCAATAAATTTGCTGCTACTGTTGCAAGATCTATTGCTAAAAGACCAGGAGCAACCGCATTTAACCCTTTGTTTTTATATGGAGGTTATGGAGTTGGGAAAACGCATTTGGGACATGCAGTTGGTTTGGAAGTAAAAAATGCTTTTCCGGATAAAGTAGTTCTTTATTTATCTTCAGAAAAATTTATTCAGCAATTTGTATCGGCTGCAAAAGCTCATAAACAGACAGAATTTGCAAATTTCTACCAAATGGTGGATGTTTTGATCATCGATGATATTCAATTTCTTTCCGGTAAGAAATCGACTCAAGACAGCTTCTTCCATATTTTCGATTATCTGCACCAAAACGGAAAGCAAATTATCTTGACTTCCGATAAAGCGCCGGTTGATATTTTAGATATTCAGGATCGAATTGTTTCCCGTTTCAAATGGGGACTTTCTGCAGAAATAAAATCTCCGGATTTTGATACCAGAAGAAAAATTATTGTAGATAAATTAAGCCGTGATGGAATCGTTTTGACAGAAGATATGCTCGATTTTCTAGCATCTGAGGTGAAAACCAATGTTAGAGAACTGATCGGGGTTATCAATTCTGTGATCGCTTATTCTACGATTTATAAATCTGATTTAAGCCTTGAACTTCTTAAGGAAACCATCAATAAAATTGCAGCCAACCAGAAAAAGGTGATCAATATTCCTTATATTCAGGAAGTGGTTTGTGAGTATTTCGGAATCCAGCGAGAGCAGCTTTTATCGAAAACCAGAAAAAGAGAAATTGCCTTGCCAAGACAGCTTGCAATGTATTTTGCAAAAGAATTTACTAATGCCACCTTCACCAAAATTGGCGAGGAAATGGGCGGAAAAGATCACTCTACCGTGATGTACGCTTGCGATACGATTAAAGATGTTTCCAAAATCGACAAGGAACTGAAGAAATACGTAAAAGAACTTACCGAGAAAATCAAGCAATAAATTGTCGAGGTTTTAATAAAAATTAATAGAATGAAGAATAGCGATATTCTTCATTTTTTGTAATATTGCTCATCATCGATATTGTTTATTCATTATGAAAATATTAGCCGTTTGTCTCGGAAATATCTGCCGAAGCCCACTCGCAGAAGGAATACTGAAATCTAAACTTCCCGAAAATTTTACCGTAGATTCTGCCGGAACTATTTCTATGCATGAAGGCGAACATCCCGATCAACGCTCCATTTCTACGGCCCAAAAACATGGACTTGATATTTCCAAACAACGTTCCAGACCAATTACAGCGCAAGATTTTGAAGATTTTGATCTGATTTATTGTATGGATTTGAGTGTTTTCGAAACGGTGATTTCAATGGCAAAAAATGAAAATCAGCGCCAAAAAATAGTTCTTTATTTAGAAGAAGCTGGTTTCACGGGTGATCAAACTGATGTTCCGGATCCTTATTGGGGCGATCTTTCCGATTTTGAAAACGTTTACCAAATACTCGACGAAGCAGCCGATTCTATTGTGGCTAAATTGATTTCTTAAGTGGAAATTGTCTTTTTTGTCTTTTGATTATTTTCTAAATATCATCAGCTTCGAATTTAAAATATTATGCGGGTAAAGGAAAAGCTCCGTAGTCTTTCGGTATTGTCGGAAGAACGGTTGATGGCACATTGCTTTAATATAGCTTATCCTTGAACTAGACATGAAGTATACTACAAGTAGATAGGGCTTTGGTACGGCTCAACTATGGCTGAAGTACGGCTCAACCTTTGTGATTGGCTTTCTGTAAGTGGTTTCGAGAGAATTAATAGGTGGAAAAAAGTGTTTTTTCGGAAGGGAGTGTGTTGTTATCACAATGTAAAGTAAAAATATGAAAATAATGTGGAAGGTGTGGTTTTGCAGTATAAATTTATTTGTGTGGATTTTGTGTTTTTGATGTAATTGTGCAATTTGAGTGAGGTACAAACCGAAGTGTATAAAATCGATTGGCTTATTTTTCTTTAATAAAGAAGAGAAGAGATATTTAAAGAGAGTGAGACATAGGTGTTTCTAATTGCTTAATTTTAAGTGTTTAAGATATGGCTTTACTTTTTGGATTTGTCTTAAATAATTTTTCTGTGAAGAATAGGAAAATAATGAACCAAAAATTAAAAGTAATATTGGTAAAAGAGTGAATATGAATTCGGAAATGTTTCCTTTTAATAAAAGCAAGTTTTGATATTTTTCTGGGGAATTTAGAAATCTTTCAAAAATATTTATGGTTGGTGAAAGGATTATGATGAAAATGAAAATTGAATGTTGGTGCCAAGTTAGCGTGTAATTTGGGTATTTTTTAACGAGCTTAAAATCTTGATAATGATGAAGATAGTTGATGAAAACCGCTATTTCCATTGCGATGAGTATGGAAATCGTGAAAATTCCAAATTTTTCAGCGTCAAAAAGTAATAAGCCTGTGAAAATCATTATCAGTGGTAAAACGCTCCATTTTAAGGCAAATTGAAGGTTTGATATTTCGTTTTCTTTTCTCACTTTACGCATGAAATCTGAGACATCTTCTAGACTCAAACTTCCGTTCCAGTAGGGTTTTAGTTCGTTTTGCCATGAGTTTTTTGTTTTATCAAATGCTTGATTAAAATCTTGCTGTTCATGATTTTGCAGTTCATTAATTTGAGTTACAAAATGATCTTCCACTTCCATTAAAACATCTATCGGAAGTTTTTTAGAGAGTAGGTAATTCCGGATTTCAGATTGTGGTTGATCGGACATTTTAATCTAAATTTATATTGCCTAAGCAAGTTTTAAAAACTTTTTTATTTTCTTCATTTTTTTTGCAAATCTAATTTGCCAGATTCCAGTATAAATAAGTACAAAATAAATAGCTACTAAACCTAAAATTTTCAGAATTATTGTTTGTGAGAATTCAAAATTGATAAATGCAGGAAGCCATTCATCAAATGGTTTCAGATATATCAGCATGAAATATACAAAACTGAATACCCAAAAAATGCGATCATGGTATACTGAAAATTTATACTTTTGATACTTCTTTTTATAAGCAGCCGAATTTATAATCAGATTATAAAGAATTGGTAGAAATGCAAATGCATAGCAAACCCCTAAAAATATTTTAATTGAAAGAAGATGGTATTGAACACCATTCATTCTGGTTACAAAAAACAATAATACAATTATTAGCACTGCAGTAAACAGTGCAGCCTTAGATGTGCTCCATTGAGCATCTCTTCGCACCCTGCTTTCAAACTTAGTTATTGCTCCATCTGCTCTGTTAGCTAAAATATAAAAAGGTATTTCCCACGAAAGCTCATCAGCCCAACTATTTTTTGTTTTAAGAAATGCTACTTCATACGACATGTTTCCTTTATCTATTTCACTGTTTATTTGAGAAATAAAATGATCTTCTACTTCCATTAAGATGTCAATCGGAAGTTTTTTCGATAATAGATAATTGCGGATTTCGGTGAGTTGAGGTTCGGTTATCATATCAATTTGTTTTTAAGAAGTTTTCTACTGTTTTTACCTCTTTTTTGTAGTTTAGGAATGCCAATATTCCGTAAACCAAAAATCCGTTGGCTACAATAATCCACAAAAATGGAGCATATAAAATATGATTTGATGAATTGATGTTTTCATAGAATTTTGCTGGTCTGTCATCAAAGCTTAGCAATTCCAACAAATTATATAAAAGTCCTGTAAAAATAGATGATATTAAATATTGTGAAGTTGCAATTTTATGATGTCGGAATTTTCTTTTTATAATAAAAATCTTATAATTAGAAATGAGAATGTAAGTAACAACAGCAAAAGCGAGAATATAATAAGCTTTGTAAAAATAGCTAAATGATTCATTGTTCATAGTTTTTGCCAAAACGATAAACATTCCTAAAACGATTAAAGAAAATAACAGAGCTTTCATCCAGAATATATTGGATTCCTTACTAATCAATTTTTTCTGGATTTTCGGCATTCTTCCTGCACTGAAAAGAAACATTCTTGCTGGTTTCAATTCCGGTTCCCATAATTTTTTTACCTCGTCAAAAGCGTCTTCAAAGTTTTTTCCTTTAAACATTAATTCGTCCAATTGAGCAATCATGTGGTCTTTTATTTCCAGCATGATATTGATTGCCAATCCGCATCCTAACAAATAATTTTTTATCCTTTTCTCTTGTTCCGAAGTTATCATAAATCAAAAATGGAATTAAGGTTAAAAATATAGCTTCTCATTTCGTCTTCCTGCGTTTTTTGTTGGCGTTTTCCCTTTTCGGTGAGTAGGTAATATTTGCGGTCGCGGCCGTTCACGGTTTGAATTTCTGAGAAAATGATTCCCTCGGCTTCCAGTTTGTGAAGAAGCGGATAGAGGGCTCCTTCTGTCATTTCCAACTCTCCTTTGGTGAGTTCTTTTGCCCGCTGCGTCAGTTGATAGCCATACATTTTTACTTCCGAAGCTAAGAGTTTCAGGATAATATTTTGGAGTGTGCCTTTGTAAAGCGCATTGTTTTTCATACCTAATTAAATTATGTATTACAAATCTATGTATAATTTTCTTAGGTATCAAAATTTTTTTTCTCCTTCTTTGAAAATATTTTCTTCGGGATTTTTTTTCCTTTCAAAAACTCCATTTAATTCTACCCATTTTAATAAATAAAACCATTAACAGGAAAGGGAATTCAAAACAAATCAATATATTTGAAGCGGCTGGTGGAAATTCTGTTGTTGAGTTTCTTGTTTTAAATCAGCTGGAAAATGGTTTCATCAAACTTTTGTTTTTATGTTGTTTTTAATTCCCGCTTATCTGTCTGAAAATTCGCCCATTGAGTATTTTGCACCTTCGATTAAAGAATATATTCTTAAAACCGATTATTTCTTTGTGGAAAACGAAAAAACCGCCAGAAAGGTGATTAAGTTCTTCGCACCCGAAAAAAAACAGGCCGATCTTAAGCTTTTTCTTTTGGATAAATATTCCACAAATGTTAATTTAAAAGAAGCGCAAAAGCTGATGAAAAACGGCCAAGATTTTGGTTTGCTTTCCGAAGCAGGACTTCCGTGTATCGCCGATCCGGGAAATTTAATGGTGAAATGGTGTCACGAAAATAACATTAAAGTTGTTCCGATCAATGGACCTTCGTCGATCATTTTGGCTTTGATTTCAAGTGGTTTTAATGGTCAGGAATTTACCTTTCATGGCTATTTGCCGATCGATAAAACTGAAAAGAAAACGAAGATTCATTTTCTTGAAAATCAGGTTCAGAAAACCGGTTATTCGCAGATTTTCATGGAAACTCCGTACCGTAATAACCCGCTTTTCGAGGATTTGTGCAGGTTTCTTTCCCCAAATACGAAACTTTGTATCGCTGCTAATATTAATGATCCAAATGAGGAATTTATTAAAACTTTAACCATTAAAGAATGGCAGAAAAATAAACCGGAACTTCATAAAATTCCGGCGGTTTTTGTGATCGGGAAATAGTTATTGTTTGTGATAAACGTAGGTGAATCCGTCATTCGTATCGTCACTGAAAACAAGTTCTCCATCTTCATTTTTGTTGATGACCACATCGTTTGAAAAATTGGAGAAATGCAAAAAAGTAACTTCGTAATGCGATAAGTCGGAAACATCTTTGTATAAACTGAAAGTGCCCTCGTTCGTCACCGTTCCGTCGGTCGTAAAACTGTATCTGTCGTCCTCGGTAAAAGTCAGGATGATGTTTTTCCCAGTAGAATTGGGCGTTTCTGTTTGTCCGCCAATTCCTCCGGAGGTAGAAACCCAATCCCAGTTTCCGACTAGATTTTTGGTGTCTAATTCGTTTTCATTTCGGCAAGAAATTAGGCTGAAAATAGCCAAGAAAGCGATAAATATTGATTTCATGATGTAGTTTTTTTTGATGAATTGATTCTATTAATATTTAATTCCCCATTTCTTTAAAATAAAATGCAGAAGCCAGATCGGACCGACCAAAAGAAACTGCAAATCCTTCATGAAACTTGGTTTTTTGCCTTCTATTTTATGGCCATAAAACTGACCAATCCAAGAAATTACAAAAACGGCGAGGAAAACGATCCAGGATTTGTTTTCAAATTTGATGTTGATGAAATATACCAAATGTTCCATCAAAAGCATGATAAGAATCATCATCAAAGCAATGCGCCACGATAACCTGAAATAAAAAACCGTTACTAAAAGCAGCGCTGCCAAAGAAACCAAACTGATCGCTCCAAAATATCGGACGAAAAAGTGCGGCGCCGGAATCAGCGAGACAAATCCCAAAATAGACCAGAAAATCAACGGTACACAAATCCAGTGAATGGTTTTGTTGGTGAGGTTTTGATGGCTTTCGGCATATTCGGCGAAAAGCTGATCGATTTTTCTCATGGCGATTGAATTAATTATTAAAAATAAAAAAAAGATTTTGAATAAGCTCAAAATCTTTTTTTTATGATGAATAAGAAAGTTTGTTTAGCCGATTTCCACGCCGTTTTCTACGGGAACATCTGGAGTTACAAACGCTAATTTTCCGTCGGGTTTGGTGGTTAAAAGTAACATTCCTTGAGATTCAATACCGCGGATTTTTCTTGGTGCAAGATTTAATAAAATCATCACCTGTTTTCCTACACATTCTTCCGGAGTGAAACTTTCGGCAACTCCTGAAACCACGGTTCTTACGTCAACGCCTGTATCTACAGAGAATTTCAGCAATTTGTCAGCTTTTTCCACTTTTTCAGCGGTAAGGATTGTTGCGGTTCTTAAATCGATTTTGGTGAAGTCGTCGAACTGTATTTCGTCTTTCATAGGATTGGCATTTGGGTTGGTTTTTTTGTTGGAAGCTTTGGTGTTTTCTAATTTTTGAATTTGGAATTCGATGGTTTCATCTTCAATTTTAGAAAATAAAAGTTCCGCATTATTGATTTGATCTCCGGTTTTAATTAAAACCTTATTGTTTTTCAGTTGCTCCCAATTGATTTGAGGAACATTGAACATTTTCTGAAGTTTTTCAGCGCTGAACGGCATGAACGGTTCGCAAACTTGAGCCAAACCAACCGCAATTTGTGCAGCTACGAAAAGGGAACTTGCAGCTTTTTCTGGGTTGTCTTTTATGGTTTTCCAAGGTTCTTCTGTTTGCAGATATTGGTTTCCAAATCTTGCTAAATTCATCATTGCAGACAATGCATTTCTGAATTCGAAATTTTCGAGGAAGTTTTCGATTTCGGTGGCAGCTTTTGTGATTTCATTGAGTTCTACAGCATTTTCGTCACCTGCAGGAACCACTCCGTCGTAATATTTATGAATCAGAACGGCAACTCTGTTGATGAAGTTTCCGAAAATACCTACCAATTCTGAATTGTTTTTGGTTTGGAAATCTTTCCAAGTAAAATTGTTATCTTTCGTTTCCGGAGCCGAAGAAAGTAATGCGTAACGCAAAACATCTTGTTGACCCGGGAATTCTTCCACGTATTCGTGCGCCCAAACCGCCCAGTTTCTGGAAGTTGAAATTTTATCGTTTTCAAGATTCAAGAATTCAAAAGCCGGAACGTTTTTCGGCATGATGTAATCTCCGTGAGCCTTCATCATTGCAGGGAAAATAATACAGTGGAACACGATGTTATCTTTTCCAATGAAGTGAATCAAATCAGATTCTTCATTTTGCCAGTAATCTTTCCAGTTTTTACCGTTTTTTTCTGCCCATTCTTGGGTGAAAGAAATATAACCGATTGGCGCATCAAACCATACATAAAGTACTTTTCCATCAGCATCAGGAAGCGGAACAGGTACACCCCAATTGAGATCTCTGGTCATTGCTCTTGGTTTCAAGCCATCATTTAACCATGATTTTACTTGTCCGTAAACATTGGGTTTCCAATCGTCTTTATGGCCTTCGATGATCCATTCGTTTAGGAAATTTTCATAATCATTTAAAGGAAGATACCAGTTTTTGGTTTCCTTTAAAATAGGAACATTTCCACTCAACATTGATTTGGGATTGATCAATTCGGAAGGCGAAAGGGTAGAACCGCATTTTTCGCATTGGTCACCGTAAGCATTATCGTTGCCGCAATTTGGGCAGGTTCCTACGATATATCGGTCGGCAAGAAATTCGTTGGCCTGTTCGTCGAAGTATTGTTCTGAAACTTCTTCGGTGAATTTTTCTTTATTATACAATGTTGTGAAAAAATCCTGACTTACTTCGTAGTGTTTTTTGGAAGTAGTGCGGGAATATTCGTCAAAAGAAATGCCCAAATCGGCGAAAGATTTTTTGATGATTCCGTGGTATTTGTCCACAATATCTTGTGGAGTAACGCCCTCTTTTTTAGCTCTAATGGTAATAGGAATTCCGTGTTCATCGGAGCCACAGATAAATGCAACCTCTTTACCAAGTCTTCTTTGAAATCTTGCGTAAACATCTGCGGGAATATATACCCCTGCTAAATGGCCAATATGCACGGGCCCGTTTGCATAGGGCAAAGCCGCAGTAATCATCTTTCTTGCTGACATAAATTGATCTCTTTAATTTTTGCAAAGATAAGGGTTAGGAATGTTAATATAAAATTATTGAATAGTTAATAATTCATTGCTTAGTTATAGAAAAAGGGGGAAGTTATAGCGTAAAAAAGATAAACATTCGTTTAACTTTTTGTTAATGTTTATATTCTCACTGGTGAGACAATAAAATAGTTAAGGTGTTGATAATGAATGTGTTCATTTAAATATTCACAATTAATATATGATAATTATCAGAGAAAATTAACAATTTTAATAAAATTTTAGGAATAATTGAATATTTGTTTAAATTGCAAGACTTCATGATGTGAAGAAATTAAGTAAAGAATATTAATCCTTAAATTTTATTTTTGTGAGAAACTATACTACAGTTTTGAAAATTGCACCGGCCTTTTTGTTATTGGCGGGTTCAATGTTGCACGCACAAACAGCGGATTCAGTGAAAACTGCTGATATCGAACAAGTTGTTTTGATTGGATATGGGAAGCAAAAGAAAGCTGACCTTACGGGATCAATTGCATCTATTTCGTCTAAAGATTTCAACGGAGGGGCAACTTCTGCAGATCAATTGATTCAAGGGAAGGCTCCGGGAGTTACCATCACCGGAAACGGAGGGAATCCGGGCGCGGGTTCTACGATTAGAATTAGAGGAGGGGCTTCGCTTACGGCAAGCAATGACCCATTAATTGTTGTCGATGGTTTACCTATGGATTTCGGAGGCGTTTCAGGAGCATCAAATGCATTGGCTTTGATCAACCCGAACGATATTGAATCATTTAGTGTTTTGAAAGATGCATCCGCAGCAGCAATTTACGGAAACAGAGCTTCAAACGGGGTAATTTTGATTACTACCAAAAAAGGTTCAGCAGGAAAACTGAAAGTGAACTTCTCTACTTCAGCGTCAGTTTCGACCAAAATGGGAAATCAGGATGTATTGACGGCTGATGAATTCAGAGAATATGTAATGAAGCATGCTACCCAGCAGAAATACATTGACATGCTTGGTACATCGAATACCAATTGGCAAGATGAGATTTTCCAGACTGCATGGGGAACAGATAATAATGTGTCGTTATCAGGTGGAATTAAAAAATTACCTTATCGTTTATCTTTAGGATATACCGAGCAAAACGGATTGGTGAAAACTAATGAATTTAGAAGAACATCAGTAGGATTAAATTTGACTCCAAAATTCTTTGATAATCATTTAGCAGTAACAGCAACCTTCAAAGGATCGATGACTGAAAACCGTTTCAATGCGGGAGTTATTGGAGCAGCACAGCAAATGGATCCTACCCAATCTGTACGTGATTATTCTGCACAAGGGGACCAAGTAGGAAACTATTGGGAATGGTTTTTGCCGAATGGAGCTCTTAATGTGAATGGTACAAGTAACCCACTTTCTTCATTGGAAGCACGAAGAGATGTTTCCACTGTATTCAGAGGGATTACAGGTTTACAATTGGATTATAAATTCCACTTTTTACCAGATTTGCACTGGAATATCAACTTAGGATATGATTACCAAAAAGGGACTGGAGCAGTGACCGAATATGCAGGTTACCGAAGCACTTTCTTTAATCTTGGTACTCGCAGAGATTATACTCAAGAAAAAACCAATAAATTATTAGAGACTTATTTGAATTATGTGAAAGAGATTTCAGCTATTGATACCAAATTGGATTTGATGGCAGGTTATTCCTACCAAAAATTTAATGATAAAGTACCAGGAGCTTTAACTTACAATGGAGATCCTTCTTATAATGCACCTGCTCCATCAAGAGATTATGAAGGTAATCTGGTATTATTAGGATTCTATGGTAGAGGTATTTTTACAATAGCAGATAAATATATCCTTACTGGATCTGTAAGAAGAGATGCTTCCTCAAGATTCTATAACGGTACGGATTTGAAAAACAACTGGGGTACCTTTATGTCGTTCTCCGGAGCATGGAAAATTAAGAGTGAAAACTTCCTAAAAGATGTCAATGCAGTTTCCGACTTGAAACTAAGAGGAGGTTGGGGAGAAACCGGACAACAAGAAGTAGGAGGTTATTATAATTCATTCCCTTCTTACAACGTTTCAGACGCAACTGCACAATACGGCTTCGGTGAAGAGTTTTATTTTATGTACCGTCCAACACAGTATAATCCTAATTTGACTTGGGAAACTACTGCTACCATCAACGCAGGATTGGATTATGGATTCTGGAACAACAGAATTACCGGTTCCATCGATTGGTTTAAAAAGAATACTTCCGATTTGCAAGCGAGAGTACAAGTACCTGCGGGAGAATTCAGTAATACAAACATCAAAAATATCGGTAAAATGGAAACCGAAGGTGTTGAATTCCTCATTAACGTAATTCCAGTGAAGAAGGAAAATTTCACTTGGGAGTTTAGTTTCAATGCATCTCATTACAAACCAACGATCACTCATTTTGATGATGTAGCACCAGATTATGTTATTCAACAGGGTGGAATTTCAGGAGGTATTGGTAACACCGTACAAGCACATGTTGTAGGAAATACCCCATTCAGCTTCTGGCTTTACCAACAAGTTTATGACAATAATGGAAAACCACTTGATGGTGTATATGTTGACAGAAACGGAGACGGAAAAATTGATACTAAAGATAAATATCTGTATAAATCGACAACACCAGATGCGACTTTAGGATTCTCTACCAAAATCAACTACAAAAACTGGGATCTTTCTACTTCTTTGAGAGCGGTATTAGGAAACTATGTTTATAACAACTTTGCATCACAATCGAACGTACAAAGTATTGCAACCAACGATTATTTGATGAACTTGTCGAGTGTTACCGCAGAGTACGGTTTCAAAACGCCACAATATTGGAGTGATATCTTCGTAGAAGATGCTTCTTTCCTAAGAATGGATAACCTTACTTTAGGATACAATTTTGGAGATGTTTTCAATAAAGGAAGCAACCTTCGAGTATATGGTATGGCTCAGAATGTTTTCGTAATCACTGATTATTCAGGAGTTGACCCTGAAATTTTCGGAAATATCGATAACGGATTCTACCAAAGACCTAAAGTATATTCATTAGGATTAAACTTTCAATTTTAATAATTTAAGAAAATGAAAAATTTCAAAATAACAAAAAATACTATAGCTGCAGCACTTTTAGGACTTACCCTTACCGCAACTTCATGTGTGAATGATTTAAGACAAGAGCCTATCACAGAAGTAACAGCAGCAAGTTTATACAAAGATTTCGGAAATTATAAAAACCTATTGGCTAAATTATATGGAGGTTTGGCTGTAGGAGGTCAATCGGGAGGTGACGGAAACGGAGATATAGCAGACATTGATGGAGGTTTTTCCAATTATATGCGTTTGCTTTTCGTTTTACAAGAAATCACTACAGATGAAGCGGTAATTGGCTGGAATGATGGTTCATTGCATGAATTTCACAAAATGATCTGGACTCCGGCAAACGAATTCAATAATGCGATGTACTATCGTTTATATACTGAAATTGCTTTCTGTAATGAGTTTATTAGAAACACTTCTGACGAGAAATTAAGCCAAAATGGAATTTCTGGGGCGGATCTTGATGAAGCAAAAGTGATGAGAGCTGAAGCACAATTCCTAAGAGCACAAGCTTATTATCACTTATTGGATCTTTATGGAAACGTACCTTTTGTAGATGAAACAACTTTGGGTTCAGTGCCAAAGCAGATGCCAAGAGCAGAAGTTTTTGCATATGTAGAAAATCAATTGAAAGAAGCAGAAGCTGGATTGAAAGCTCCTAAAAGTAATGAGTACGGTAGAGTAGATAAAGCTACCGCATGGTCTTTGTTGGCAAGATTGTATTTGAATGCAAAGGTTTATACCGGAACAGAAAGAAATGCCGATGTAATTGCGTATTGCGATAAGGTAATTGGTGCAGGTTATGCGTTGAAAAACAACTACGAAAGTTTATTCTTAGCAGATAACCACGTAAACAATCCTGAGAATATTTTCTCTATTGTTTATGACGGAACCAATACACAAACGAATGGTGGAACCACTTACCTTGTGCATGCAGCGATTGGGGGAGATATGGTTGCTGCAGATTTCGGTGTGAACGGTGGATGGGGTGGACTTAGAACCACGAAAGCATTTGTTCAGAAATTTGAAGGTAGTGATAAAAGAGGTCGTTTCTATACTGATGGACAAACTCTTGAAATCAACGATCTAGGAAATTTTAATGATGGATATGCTTTTATCAAATACAAAAACCTTAAGAGCGATGGTACACCAGGAATTCATGATAACTGGGTTGAAACAGATTTGCCAGTTTACCGTTTAGCGGACGTATATCTAATGTATGCAGAAGCTGTTTTGAGAGGTGGTGGTGGAAACATGGCTACCGCGCTTAGTTATGTAAATGCATTGAGAACCAGAGCAAATGCTTCATCTGTTTCTGTTCTTACTTTGGATTTTATCCTTGATGAGCGCTCTAGAGAGTTATCTTGGGAAATGACCAGAAGAACAGACCTTATCAGATATGGTAAATTTACTTCATCCGCTTATTTATGGCCTTGGAAAGGAAATGTAAAAGACGGAATTGCTGTAGCAGAATACCGCAATCTATTCCCGATTCCAAATAATGATTTGGTAGTAAACCCGAATCTTGTACAAAACCCTGGCTACTAATTATTTAATTTACAAAAAATGAAAAATAATATTTTTAAAAATTTTATACTTGCGGCAACCGTGATTCTGGGTCTTAGTTCTTGTGAAGACAGAGAATTAATTACCATAGCTCCAGAAGCTGCCCCAATTGTAATGGATCTTTCCGCACAAACTTTGGTGTTGGATCCTAATTTTCCATCTAATCCGGCTATTACCGTAAGTTGGGATCCTGCAAAGTTTAATGTGCCTGTAGAAACAAAATACACAGTAGAAATCAGTGCATCAGAAAGTTTTGAGACTAAAGAAATTTTAGGTTCAACCATTCAATCGGTTACTCATCTTTCTTTTTCAAATGTAGAAATGAATAATGCTGCAAAGAAAATTGGTTTTTTACCAGGTGTTGAACAGGAAATGTACTTTAGAGTTGTATCGTTCATTGGTGATAATGATTTTGAGCAAGTTTCAAATGTTACCAGTTTGAAGATTACCCCTTATTTAGCAGCACCTATTTACAAATATGTTGATTTGTACCTTATAGGAGATGCAACTGCAGGAGGTTGGGATAACTTAGCAAGTAACAATAATCTATTACCATTATTAAAATCAACAGAAACTGGGCAATATACCTTTACCGGTTTATTCAAAGTTGGAGGATTTAAAATGATTAAAGTAAAAGGATCTTGGGATGCTCAGTTTGGTTTAGGTTCTGCAGCTGGAATGTTGAGTACTGATGGTGGTTCAGGTGATATCAAAGTATTATCTGAAGGATACTATAAGCTTACTGTAAATACTACAGACCTTACTTATACCTTAGAGCCTGTAGCTGCGCCGACAAAAACTTATACAAGTGTTTCAATAATAGGTTCAGTGAATGGAAATTGGGATACCGATACGCAATTGACACAATCCACTTTCGATCCACATGTTTGGATGGCTCATTCAGTATCGTTACAAGCTGGTGAATTTAAATTCAGAGCAAACAATGCTTGGGATGTTAGTTGGGGAACCAATGCTGAGTTCTTTGGAACTGCAGTACAAGGAGGTGCCAATATTCCTTTAGGCGCAGAGTGGACTTATGATGTGTATTTCAATGATGCAACAGGAGCATATACTATTATTCCAGTTGAGTAATGTTGACTCCTTTAATTCTTAATAAAAATTTTATGAAAAATATATTTAAATATTTATTAGTAGCCATGGTGTCAGCCTTTGTTTTCACCTCTTGCGACCGAAGTGCAGATAGAGACTGGACTACTCCGGAACCTTCATTTACTCTGTATAATACTACTTTAGGAGCTGCAGTTTTGTATCCAACGATGGCTAATAACCCTTTTGTGTTAAGATGGGATAATTCCAAAACTACAAGCGGAACTTACACCGTTGTTGTTTCGAATTCTGAAGATTTTGCAACTAAAGTGGAGTTGGGTACTTCTACTACAAATACCTTAACTACTACTATTGGTGAATTAAATACTGCGATGTTGCAGGCAGGGCTTTCGCCTTATTCTTCGCAAAATACTTATGTAAGAGTAGAAACAGGTTCTGAAGTATCGAATGCCATTAGTTTTATGGTTACTCCTTATCCTTCCGGAAAACCTATAATCAAAAACCCTACTGCAGGTCAATTGATTACATTGAATGCTGATGCGCCATTAGAAACAGCTGCCACTATTCTTTGGTCGGATTATACTTATGGAGTTGCCGTAGATTACACAGTGGAGATTGCTGCTGCTGGATCGACAAACTTTCAAGTATTAGGAACTACTACTGATGAAACTCAGTTGGCGGTTTCTAATTTTACCTTGAATGATATTGCTATCAAAGCAGGACTTCCTGTGAATGTAACATCTTCTGCTGATATTCGAGTTACAGCAACTACAACATCAACAGGAGGTACCATTACTAAAGCTTCCGATATTGTTACCTTTAAAGTTACTCCTTACCAACCTGCTTATGTAGATTTCTATCTTGTAGGTGGTGGTACTGCAGTGGGCTGGAATGCTTCAGGAGCACAGCTTTTGAAAAACACCAATGAAATTTCTGAAATTTATACTTATTTGGAAAACAATGGTGAATTCAGATTCTTAGGTCAACAAGATTGGAATCCTATTAACTACAGTTTAAATGCACCTGGAATTAATGATTCTTATAAGTATTTCAAAACTTGGTCAAGCAATTTAGAGCCTTCAGGAGCGGAAAACATGAAGTTTACCGGAGACTCTGGAATGTATAAAATCACCATTAACCAAAACTCAAGAGACATCACTGTGACTCCTTCTTCAGTTCCTACTTTACCGACCAATGTTTATTTGGTAGGATCTATCCAAGGTTGGAATGCAGGAGCTGCACTTGAAATGACTCAAGTTGGTGACGGTGTTTACGAATATGAAATCGCTGTTCCGGATGGAGCTGAATTCAAATTCCTTGGTCAGCAAGATTGGTCAGGTATGGAATGGGGTAATATCCATGGCGCTGGAAACTCAGGTTTCTTAGGACCAAACGGTGATAACAATAACATTCAATACAATGGTGGTGGCGCTACTTATAAAATTACTGCCAACATCAAATTAGGAACTTATAAATTGACTCCTCAATAGTCTGATTTTTTCCTTAAAATTTTTTAAAAAAAACTGTTGCATTTTAGCAGCAGTTTTTTTGTTTTTTGGGGATAAAAAATGCTCAAAAACTTGGTCATTACTAGCATTTTCTCTAAATTTATTGATTCGAAATAATCATTATGAAAAATATAAAAATCTCAGCACTTTTTCTATTATTAGGAAGTATTTCCCTGAACGCACAATCCCTAAAATCCCCCGACGGAAAGTTTGAAATGAACTTTCAGCTCAAGAGCGGAGTTCCTTATTATAACCTAAAATACCAAGGAAAAACCGTTGTTGAAGATTCTAAATTAGGATTAAGACTTTTGCGAGATGGCGATATTCAGTTTGCTTCCGAAATTGAAAATAAAGACCAAAAAGGCAAAGATTTATCAGGAGGATTTACCAAAACAGCTGAAAAATTTGATTCCAAAAACGAAAGTTGGAATCCAATTATGGGCGAGAAAAAATCGTATGTCAATCACTACAACGAACTTGCGGTAACCCTCAATCAGGATGCGAATGATCGTCATATTGTATTGAAATTCAGATTGTTTAATGATGGACTTGGTTTTAGGTATGAGTTCCCACAACAAAAAAATCTGAACTATTTCATCATCAAAGAAGAAGATTCTGAAATCGATTTGCCAACCGATATGAAAGCTTGGTGGCTTGCCGGAGATTACGATTCTCAAGAATACCAAACTCAGACGACCAATCTTTCGGAAATTCCTGCAAAATGGCCAACTTCCTATGATGGAAATGCTTCGCAAACTTTAATTAAAAACGCGGTTCAAACTCCTTTAATGCTTAAAAAAGAAGGAAAGGACCAATTGTACGTGAACATTGCTGAAGCTGCGGTAATTAATTATCCTGCTTCCAACCTGGAATTGGATGCTGCTCAATTTAAATTTAAAACCCACCTAACCCCTGATGGACAAGGCGCAAAAGGATATATTCAAACGCCGGCGGTTTCTCCTTGGAGAACCATTATTGCTTCCCCAAAAGCGGAAGAAGTTTTGGCTTCGAAAATGATTTTTAACCTTAATGAACCGACTGAATATAAAGATACTTCCTACATTAAACCTACAAAATATATGGGTGTTTGGTGGGAAATGATCATCGGAAAATCCAATTGGTCTTATTCCACAGCGAACAACGTACACATCGGAAAAACCGATTTTTCTAAACTCACACCGAACGGAAACCACGCTGCCAATAATACTAAAGTGAAAGAGTACATCGATTTTGCATCAGCAAATGGTTTCGATGCTTTACTTATCGAAGGTTGGAACGCAGGTTGGGAAGATTGGTTCGGGCACAGCAAAGAATTTGTATTCGATTTCGTGACGCCTTATCCTGATTTTGATATTAAAATGTTGAATGACTACGCTCATTCCAAAAATATGAAACTCATCATGCACCACGAAACTTCGGGTTCGGCAACCAATTACGAAAGATGGGCAGATGATGCTTTCAAATTGATGAACAAGTATGGCTACGACGCTGTGAAAACAGGTTATGTAGGAAATATTATTCCGAGAGGAGAACACCATTATTCACAATGGATGATCAATCATTATTTAAGAATTGCAGAGAAAGCCAATGATTATAAAATCATGGTTAATTCCCATGAATCTGTTCGCCCAACAGGTTTGAACAGAACCTATCCAAACTGGATTGCTGCAGAAGCCGCACGTGGAACTGAATTCGAAGCATTTGGAGGAAATAATCCCGATCACCAAACCATTTTGCCATTTACCCGATTCATGGGTGGACCGATGGATTACACACCGGGAATCTTCCAGACTAAATTCGATTATTATTTCCCAGGTGATAAACGTTTTGTGAAAACTACCTTGGCAAAGCAGTTGGCACTGTATGTGGTGATGTATTCTCCGCTTCAGATGGCTGCTGATTTACCTGAAAACTACGCAAGACATATGGATGCATTCCAATTTATCAAAGACGTTGCTTTGGATTGGGATGATACCAAAATTTTGGCTGCTGAACCAGGAGATTATATCCATACTGCCCGTAAAACCAAAGGAAAAGACGAGTGGTTCGTAGGCGGAATTACCGATGAAAATGCTAGAAACTTCACGGTAGATTTTTCTTTCCTTCCAAAAGGGAAAAAATACGAAGCAACCGTTTACGCAGATGGCGATGATGCGGATTACATCAACAATCCACAGTCTTACAAAATCTATAAAAAAACAGTTACAAGTTCCTCTAAACTACCGATGAAACTCGTGAGAAGTGGCGGATATGCAATTTCTGTTAAAGTAAAATAAACTCAACCACACCTTGCAGGTTTCTTCAACCTGTAAGGTTTTTTTTGAAAATATGAAAAAATCACTTTTGTTTATTCTTATTTCGGCTCTTTCTTTTGGACAAATTCAGAAGGTGGAACCCGCTTTTTGGTGGAAAGGAATGAAGAATCCGGAACTTCAGATTTTAGTTTACGGAAAAGATATTTCTAAATATTCGGTAGAACTTTCTGACCAAATTCAGATTAAAGATTTAACCAAAACCGAAAACCCCAATTATGTATTCATCACCGTGAATACTAATGAAATCAACCGTTCTCTTTTTAAAATTAATTTTAAAGAAAATAACAAAACCGTTTATTCCTATAAATATGAACTCAAAAACAGAAAACCCAATTCTGCCAACAGAGCATCGTACACTTCGAAAGATGTGATGTATCTAATTATGCCCGATCGGTTTGCCAACGGGGATCTATCCAATGACTCCCAAAAAAACCTTACCGATAAAGCTAATAGAAATGCACCGAGCGGAAGACACGGCGGAGATTTGCGAGGGATTATCAATAATCTCGATTATCTTCAAAATTTGGGTGCTACTGCACTTTGGCTGACTCCGGTGAACGAAGACAATGAAAAAAGAACTTCCTACCATGGCTACGCACAAACCGATCTTTACCAAATCGATGGTCGATACGGAACCAATGAAGAATATCTGGAACTTTCCCAAGAATTGCAAAAACGAGGAATGAAGCTCGTTCAGGATTATGTGACTAATCACTGGGGAATTTCGCATTGGCTGATTCAGGATTTGCCTACCAAAGCCTGGATTCACCAATTTCCGGATGGGGAAGGGAAGTATGGTTTCAAAAGATCCAATTACAGAACCACTTCTCAGTTTGACACCAATGTCGCAGAAATCGATAAAAAAGAAGCCTTAAACGGTTGGTTCGATACCACGATGCCTGATTTGAATCAAAGCAATCCTTTGGTTTTGAAATATTTAACGCAAAACGCAATTTGGTGGATTGAATATGCGGAATTAGGCGGAATGCGCGTGGATACCTATCCTTACAACAACAAAGAAGCCATGGCAAAATGGGCGAAAGCTATTACTGACGAATATCCGAATTTCAATATCGTGGGCGAGGCATGGATGTACAGCCCGGCGCATATTTCCTATTGGCAAAAAAATTCCAGGATTGCGGAAATTGATGGCTATAATTCCCATTTACCGGCAGTGATGGATTTTACTTTGTACACCGATTTACCTGTTGCACTGAAGGAAGAAGACGGTTGGGACAAAGGAATGATCAAGCTTTATAATGTATTCGGAAACGATTTTCTCTATCCCGACATCAACAATATTCTCGTCTTTTTTGAAAACCACGATACCGAAAGATTCAATGAGATTTTCAATGGAGATTCGAGGTATTACAAAATAGCACTGACTTTAATTTCCACCGTTCGAGGAATTCCGCAGATTTATTATGGTTCCGAAATTGGAATGCGTGGTGACAAAAATAAAGGGGGTGATGCCGATATCCGAAGAGATTTTCCGGGTGGTTGGAAAGGGGATTCGCAAAATGCCTTTAACCCGAAAACCCAAACTCCTGAGCAACAAGATTTCTATAATTTTACCCAAAAAATATTGAATTGGAGAAAAGGAAAAGATGTCATCCACAACGGAAAAACCAAGCATTATATGCCAAAAGAAAAGGTATATGTCTATTTCCGATACAATGACAAGGAAAAAGTAATGGTGGTTATCAACAACAACGAAAAAGAGCAAACCTTTGATTTAAGCCGTTTCGCAGAATCTTTATCAGGAGTTTCTGCCGGAAAAGATGTGATTTCAGGAAAAGATTTTTCGATCAATCCACAAAATAAACTCACCGTTTCGGGAAAATCTTCCTTAATTTTAGAGTTAAAATAATTCTGAATCCTTTGTGCTAAAAACAAACACTAACCAAAATGATTACTATGAAAAAAATAACTTTTATTGGAATTTTGTTGTTGATTTTCAATTTTTCCGCAACAGTTTCAGCCCAGAAAAAAGGCTTCTACGAAAACGTTCAGAAGAAAAATGTCGCTAAAGTTCTCGACGATTTGAATGCTTTCGCTGCCGCTGCAGATTATACCAATTATTTCGATCTGTATGCCGAAGAATCCACTTTCATCGGAACCGATGCCACTGAAGTCTGGAACAAAAAAGAATTCATGGTTTGGGCAAAACCCTTTTTCGACAAAGGAAAAGCTTGGAATTTCATTTCATTGAAAAGAAATATCACCTTCAGCAAAGATGGCAATTACGCTTGGTTTGATGAGGTTTTAGATACCCAAATGAAAATCTGTCGCGGTTCTGGTGTCCTCGAAAAAATCGGTGGCAAATGGAAAATCCGACAATATGTATTATCGACTACTGTTCCCAATGAGGTGATCGATGAGGTGGTGAAGGCGAAAACTCCTATCGAAGATTCCCTCCTGAAAAATTTAAAGAATCAATAATTTTTGAATATCCAATTTACCTAAAGCATTATGGCAAAAAAAATAAAACCTAACCTCAGTATCGCTCAAATTATCAATATGAGTATGGGGTTTCTCGGAATCCAAATGGCATTTGGTCTGCAGAACGGAAATGCAAGTAGAATCCTCGCCAACCTCGGCGCAGATGTTCACGAGCTATCTTGGTTCTGGCTCGTTGCGCCTATTACGGGCCTTATCGTGCAACCGATTATCGGTCACATGGGCGATAATACTTGGAGTCCGCTCGGACGTAGAAAACCTTACTTTTTAATCGGGGCTGTTCTTTGCGCCATCGGTTTGGTGCTCCTTCCCAATGCAGCTTCTGTTACCCATTTAATCGCAGCCAATGTTTTGCTTTTGGCCGTTATTTTCCTCGCGATGATGGATTTTTCCGTGAATATCGCGATGGAACCTTTCCGTGCGTTGGTCGGCGATATGTTGCCGAAACATCAAGGTACAATAGGGTTTTCGGTACAAACTATTTTGATCGGAATTGGCGCCGTTATCGGTTCCGAAATGCCCAATTGGCTTACCAAACTTGGCGTTTCCAATGTTGCTGAGAAAGGCTTCGTTGCAGATAATGTGATTTATGCATTTTACGTAGGCGCCGCGGTGCTTATTCTTTCCATTCTATACACCATTTTCACTACCAGAGAATACTCACCACAAGAATTTGCCGACTTTTCTGACGATAAGCAAGAGCCGGAACATTCCAAATTCATGGATATTTTCAAAGATTTTGCTACCATTCCGCCTTTGATGAAGAAGTTGGGTGCCGTGCAATTTTTCTCTTGGTTTGCTTTGTTTACCATGTGGGTTTTCACCACAAGTGCTTTGGCGACTCACCATTTCGGTTTAGCGCCCGAAGATACCCATTCCGATGCGTTCAATAATGCCGGAAACCTTACAGGACACCTTTTCGGATTGTATAATTTATTTGCCATTCCTTTCGCATTCCTTTTAACCCCAATTGCCAAGGCGATAGGCAAAAAACAAACCCACGCTTTGGCTTTATTTGCAGGCGGTTTGGGTTTAATTTCCATGTTCTTTATTAAAGACACTGGGATGTTATGGATCTCCATGGTCGGTTTAGGTTTCGCGTGGGCAAGTATTCTCGCGATGCCTTATGCAATGCTTATTGATGCCATTCCACAGCGCAAAATGGGCGTTTACATGGGAATATTCAATTTCTTCATTGTAATTCCGCAAATCATCAACGGAGTTTTCGGAGGCCCGATTGTGAAAAACCTTTTCGGAAATATGGCCATCGACTATGTCGTAGTAGGAGGGATCTGCATGATTGTAGCAGCTGCCGTTACGATGTTTTTAATTAAAGACGAAACCCCAGAAACCCCTAAAGAAATCGAAGAAGAAATCCAGCAGGTGCATTTTTAAAATTGATTTTTGATCAACTACCTCAATCGATCCCAAAAAAATATCATACATTTATAGTCCTTAAAGCCTCAAAAACTTTAAGGATTTTTATTTTTAATATTTTCAAATGAAGTTGATATTCAAGATTTTCACCAAACAAAACACCTTTCTGTTCCTCTTGGCATCGATGGTTTTGCTCGCCAAATTCGTTCCGTTTCGTCCGTCTTATAACCAATGGTTCCCGCTCTCGTCCTTCATCGATTGGGGAATCGCAGGAATATTTCTCTTATATGGTCTCAAGCTCAACCTCAAAGAAGTCTTGAAAGACGTCTCCAATTGGAAACTCCATCTTTTAATTCAGTCCGCAACCTTTCTCCTTTTTCCTTTTCTGGTGTTCATTTTTTATCCCGCCTTTCGAGATACTGCGTATTATAGCATGTGGTTATCGGTGTTTTTCCTGGCAAGCCTTCCTTCCACGGTTTCCTCATCCGTGGTGATGGTTTCTATCGCCAAAGGAAATGTCACCTCTGCCATTTTTAATGCCTCTATTTCTGGGCTGATTGGTATTGTGATGACTCCGCTTCTGATGAGTTTCTTCTTAAATGCAAACCCTGAAAACGCTGACCAAACCGAAATCGTTGAGCAGTTGTTGCTTAAAGTTCTGCTTCCTATTATTTTAGGGATAGCTTTGAATCCTTTCTTTAAAAAATGGGTAACGCGGTATTCCAATATCATTTCAGAGTTCGATCGGCTCATCATTCTTTTGATTGTTTACGAAAGTTTTTCCACCGCATTTATTGAAAATATTTTTGCCTCAGTACCAAGTTTTGTCTTTTTACTCTTGACTTTCAGTGTCGTTTCTTTATTTTTTATGACCTATCATATCATTCAATTCATTGCCAGAAAAATGAATTTTAAACCCAAAGAAATCATCACGGCAACCTTTTGTGGTTCCAAAAAATCCTTGGTACATGGTAGTTTGTTTTTGCTTGTTTTAGGAATTCCGGATGATCAGAAAGTGCTTTTCCTTTTACCGGTGATGATTTATCATAGTTTTCAATTGTTTTATGTAAGCTGGCTTGCCAACAAAATTGCCCAACGAAATCCTCAGGAATCAGAAGCATTTTAAAGCTTTGTTCTTACCTTATGTCAATGGTTTTGAAACTTATAAATGGTAGATTTGTATCATTATAAATCATTAAAATATACCGTTATGAAAACAATATATCACCAAGCAGAAACCCGTGGCTTCGCAGACCACGGTTGGTTAAAATCCCATCACACTTTTAGTTTTGCCAACTATTACAACCCAGAAAGAATGAATTTCGGTGCTCTTCGCGTTTTAAACGACGACCAAGTAGCTTCAGGAATGGGTTTCGGAACTCATCCACACCGAGATATGGAAATTATTTCCATTCCTTTGGAAGGCGATTTGGAGCATAAAGATTCTATGGGAACTACAGCAGTAATCAGAAAAGGAGAAATCCAGGTAATGAGCGCCGGAACCGGAGTCATGCACAGCGAGTATAATAAAAATAAAGACGAGCTTGTAAAGTTTTTACAGATTTGGGTGATCCCGAATAAGATGAATGTTACCCCGCGTTACGACCAAATCAGCATTAAGGAAAACGAAAAAATCAACGATTTCCAACAAATTCTTTCGCCAAACACAGAAGATGAAGGCGTTTGGATTCATCAAAATGCATGGTTCAATATGGCTAATTTTGAAGCTGGAAATGCTAAAGAATATCAAATTCATCAACCCGGAAACGGCGTTTATATTTTTGTTTTAAAAGGTTCCGCAAAAGTTGGCGATCAAATTTTAGAAACCAGAGACGGCTTCGGAATTTGGGAAACCGAAAGTTTTACTTTGGAAGCATTAGAAAATTCAGAAATTTTATTGATGGAAGTTCCGATGAATATTTAAAATAGGTATCTTTTAAAAAAAATTGAAACAATGAAAATACTCGCTTTTGCAGGAAGCAATTCTACGGTATCGATCAACAAGAAGCTCGTTACCTTTGCTTCTACATTCTTCTCGGAAAATGAGGTGGAAATTTTAGATTTAAATGATTATGAAATGCCCATCTACAAAAGAGAAATCGAACTCGAATCCGGAATTCCGCAAACCGCATTAGATTTTGCGGCCAAGATTGACGCTTCTGATCTGATTTTGCTTTCCACCCCGGAAAACAACGGAAACTTTTCGGCAGTTTTCAAAAACTTGATGGATTGGATGTCTCGTATTAAAGGCAGAAAGATTTTTGCTGAAAAACCGATGTTTCTGATGGCAACTTCCGATGGAGCAAGAGGCGGAGCCAGCGTTTTAGAAATCGCTGAAAAAAGATTTCCTTTCGATGGAGCCAAAGTTTTAGAAGTATTTTCGCTCCCAAAATACAGCGAAAGTTTTGATCCTGAAAAAGGAATCACCCACGAAGAAAAACTCGCCGAACTGAAAGAAAAAGCAGAAAGCGTAAAACAAAAATTGAATTAAAATAGATAAAAAAAAGAAGCTGCCTCAACACTGAAGCAGCTTTTTTTTGTATCCAATTTTCAAAGTGGTGAAAAATTAAATTTTGTTAATATTTACAAACTACGCTGGTTGATTGACAATTTTTGACGCAATTCATTATTATATTTGTTAAAAATTAAAATGATATGCAGAAACTCACTCACCTTATGAAAGTGATGCGCGAATATCTTGCATCACAAATTTTTATCGATAAAAGTATTCTTTAAACCAATCAAATTGTTTTTTTTAAAGTGAAAATCATTCACCAAATCCCATATCTATATTAAATTAAAAAGAAATCCGCCTCAGTTCTGAGACGGATTTTTGTATTAAGCTTGTTCCGCTTTTTTCTTTTTTACAAATCGAAAAGCTCTTTTAAACAGCATGAATATCGGAACCATAATCAAACCAGCGATGATTCCGAGCAATGCTTCCCTCACTGTCGATGGTACATCCGGCAAGAAATGATGGTGAAGCCAATCGATATTGTGAGCAAAAATTCCACCGGCAACCAAGATTAGAGCGACAGTTCCTACAATTCCTAAAAGTTTAATCACCCAAGGAAGCGCCTTTACCAAAAGTTCGCCCAAGGTGTTGATGAACCCTTTTCCATTTGATTTTCTGATGAGTTTATAACCTGCATCATCCATTCTTACAATCAATGCTACAATTCCGTAAACCCCAACTGTTGCAATAATCGCGACGATAGAAACAGTTAGAATTTCTACCAAAAGTGGGTTAAATTGAGATTTTAAAGTTTCAAAACCATCTTTTGCAGAAGCCAAAGCAATAATTACAATTTCCAGGGAAAGAATAAAATCGGTTTGAATGGCTGAATTTACTTTTGCTGCTTCTTCCTCTTCACCGGCGTTGCTTGGTTCTTCGATTTCTTCTACTACTTCGTGGCCTGTTTTTCTTCGGTGAATGATGAATTCAATAATCTTTTCAACGCCTTCATACGCAAGATAAAGTCCACCCAAAATCAAAATGATCGTTATTGCGGGAGGATAAATCCATTGCAACAGAAACACCACCGGAACGATGATGAGTTTATTGATAAAGGAACCTTTCATGATTTTCAGCAAAACCGGAACTTCACGAGAAGATAGGAATCCGGTCGCTTTCTCAGCGTTTACGGCAAGATCATCTCCTAAAATTCCTGCAGTTTGTTTGGTTGCTAATTTCGACGTTACCGCGATGTCGTCCATCAAAGCAGCAATATCATCTAAGATCGCAAAAAAGCCTGAAGCCATATTGTATTTTTTTATGTTGAGCAAAAATAGGAATTTCAATGACAATTCAGCTCTTTATGGTTTTATAAAACCTTCTTTTTTCAATTCCATTTTTTCTTTTCACAGAAAAATCTTATTTTCGCAGAACAAAATTTGTATCCTTGAAACCGAAAAAAATACATTCCCAGAAAGAGAATTTCCAAAATATTGGATGTGTAATTTTCGCCAAAAAATAATAATGAGCCGACGTCTGTATGATTGTCGGCTTTTTTGTTCTCGGATTTCATTGAAATTCAAGTTTTGATGATCGTAAAATTTAATAAAAAGTAAAAATGAGCAATACGTACAAATCCGCAGGAGTTGACAAAGAAGAAGGTTACAAAACTGTCGACAAAATAAAATCGGCAGTTGCCGAAACCCACAACGAAAATGTATTGAACAATTTGGGAAGTTTCGGTGCTTTTTACCAGATTGGCGGTTACCAAAATCCAGTTCTGGTAAGCGGAACTGATGGAGTAGGAACCAAGCTGAAAGTCGCTTTAGATTCGAAAAAATATGATTCCATCGGGGTTGATTGTTTTGCGATGTGTGCGAATGATATTATTTGTCATGGCGCGAAGCCTTTGTTTTTCCTTGATTATTTGGCTTGTGGAAAACTCGATTCCGATATTGCAGCCGAAATTGTGATGGGAATGGTGAAAGCCTGCAAAGACAATAATTGTGCGCTCATCGGTGGTGAAACAGCCGAAATGCCTGGAATGTATCAAGCCGGAGATTATGATGTAGCTGGTTTCTGCGTAGGAATTGTAGAAAAAGATCAAATTATCGATGGTTCCAAAATCAAAGAAGGAGACCAAATTATCGCATTGCCAAGTTCCGGTTTTCACAGCAACGGATTTTCTTTGGTAAGAAAAATTTTCCCTGATTTTAATGAAGAGTTTGAAGGAAAACCTTTGTATGAAACACTTCTTGTTCCTACGAGACTCTATTATCAGCCGATTCATAAAGTTTTAGAAGAAGTAAAAATTTCCGGAATTGCCCATATTACTGGTGGTGGATTGATCGAAAATGTTCCGAGAATTATCCCAGAAAATCTTTGTGCGAAGATTGATACCTCAAAAATAAAAATTCCGAGCATCATGCTGGAACTTGAAAAACGTGGAAATATCGAAAGATCAGAAATGTATGGAACCTTCAACATGGGCGTTGGAATGGTGATCGTGGTGGATGAGAATCACGCAACGAAAGTTTTGGATTTGCTTGAAGATGCTTATGTCATCGGAGAAATCGTCAATGATTCGGAACAAATAATTTTAATGTAACCATTTATAAATTTAACAATTTAACAGTTTACCATTTTTTGATACATTTTTTAGATTGTTAAATTATTACATTATTACATTATTACATTATGAAGAACATCGTTATTTTAGTTTCTGGTTCCGGTTCCAATCTTCAGCGGATCATCGATGCGATTGAGCAGGGTGAAATTCCGAATGCCAAAATTGATTTGGTAGTTGCTGATCGTGAATGTTTTGGTTTGCAAAGAGCCGAAAACCACGGCATCAAAAATATTTTAATCAAAAGAGGAAAAACTTTTTCCGAGAATTTAGCGAAAGAAATTCCTGAAAATACAGATTTAATTGTCCTTGCAGGGTTTTTATCGATTTTGAATAAAGAATTTGTAGAGAATTTTAAAGGCAAAATTATTAATATTCATCCTTCACTTTTGCCGAAATTCGGTGGAAAAGGAATGTGGGGACATCATGTTCATGAAGCGGTTTTGGAAGCGAAAGAAAAAGAAAGTGGTGCGACCGTTCATTTTGTAACTCCCGGGATTGATGAAGGCGAAATTATTCTTCAAAAATCATTTGAGATTTCAGAAGGTGAAACAGTGGAAACTTTAGCCCAAAAAATCCATCAAGTGGAATATGAAATTTTCCCGAAAGCGATTAATAAAGTTTTAGCAGATTGATTTCTATTGAAAATCATCAGTTTGAAGTAAAAAAATGATTGGAATTAAAATGAAAATTGATTTCCAAAGATTTAATAAAAAGTAAAAAAGAAAGAAAATGTCAAAAAAGAGAGCGCTGATCTCTGTTTCCGATAAATCCGGACTCATTGATTTTGCAAGGTTTTTAGAAGAAAATAACTACGAATTGGTTTCCACCGGCGGAACTTTCAAACATTTGAAAGATGCAGGTTTACATCCTATTCAGATTGATGAAGTGACCGAATTCCCTGAAATGTTGGACGGAAGAGTGAAAACTTTGCATCCGAAAGTTCACGGCGGTTTACTCGCAGTTCGCGATAATGAGGAGCACATGAATACCGTTCAGCAACATGAAATCGGGCTGATTGATATGGTGATTGTGAATTTGTATCCGTTTTTCGAAAATGCCAATTCCGATATTTCTTTAGATGAAAAAGTAGAATTTATAGACATCGGCGGACCTTCCATGTTGAGATCTGGAGCTAAAAATTTCAATTCGGTTAGCGTAATTACCGATGTGGAAGATTACGCAAAAGTTCAACAGGAAATCGCTGAAACCGGAAATACCACTTTAGAAACTAGAAAAAAACTCGCCGGAAAAGTCTTTAACTTGACTTCAGCTTATGACGGTGCGATTTCAAAAATGCTTTTGGATGAAGAATATCCGCAGTATTTGAATGCTTCTTACAAAAAAGTTTCAGATTTAAGATATGGTGAAAACCCGCATCAAACGGCAGCTTATTATGTTTCCACCACCGATAACGGAGCGATGAAAGATTTCGAAATTTTGGGTGGAAAAGAATTGTCATTCAACAACCTTCGCGATATGGATTTGTGTTGGAAAGTGGTAAATGAGTTCAAAAACGAAATGGCTTGTTGCGCCGTAAAACATTCTACACCTTGCGGAGTTGCGGTAGGAAATTCAGCTTTAGAAACCTATAAAAAAACCTTCGAATGTGATCCGGTTTCTATTTTTGGCGGGATTATTGGAATGAATTTTAACGTGGATGCAGCCACAGCAGAAGAGCTCAACAAAACTTTCTTAGAAATTGTGATGGCGCCATCTTTTGATGAAGATGCACTTGAAATTTTAAGAAAGAAGAAAAATTTAAGAATTATCAAGATTAAAAATCCAGTTTCCGATGCTCAAACTTGGGTGAAAGTGGATGGAGGAATTTTGGTGCAAGATAATGACAATCAGTTCTCAGAAAAAATTGAAACCGTGACGGTTTTTAAACCAACGACAGAACAAGAAAAAGCACTTTTGTTTGCGCAACGTGTTGTAAAATATGTGAAATCAAATGCAATTGTCGTTTCCAATGGTTATCAAGCTTTAGGAATTGGCGGCGGACAAGTAAACCGAATCTGGGCAACCGAGCATGCAGTAGAAAGAGCGAAAGAAAAGTTCCAAGGAGATTTGGTTTTGGCTTCTGATGCGTTTTTCCCTTTCCGTGACGTGGTTGATTTCTGCGCAAAAGAAGGAATAAAAGCCATCATTCAACCCGGTGGAAGTATGAGAGACGAGGAAAGCATCGAAGCAGCCAACGAACACGGGATTCCAATGATGTTCACCGGAATGAGACATTTCTTGCATTGATAATTTTTAAAAGAATAGCCCTCTGAAAAGGCTGTATTTTTAAGAAATGAATAAAATTTTTCTCCAAACTAAATTTGAGATTCCCTTTCAAATTAGTAATTTTGGAGAATCCAAATAATAAAACAATGAAAATATTAATCATAGGAAATGGAGCCAGAGAGTCTGCAATTGCAGTAAAACTGAAAGGCGACAAAAGAATTACGAAAATGTATTTTGCACAAGGAAATGCAACAACCGATCAACTTGGGCAAAATGTATATGAAGAAAGTGTAGAAGGGCTTAGAGATTTCGCCATCAAAGAACGAATCGATCTTACCATAGTAGGTCCTGAAGCGCCGTTGGTGGAAGGAATTGTAGATGAATTCAAAAAACATGGACTGAAGATTTTCGGACCTGAAAAAAGAACTGCAGAATTGGAAGGAAGCAAAGCTTTCTCTAAAAAATTCATGCAAACCAATAACATCAAAACCGCAAAAGCAGTCGTGTTTGATGCTTACCAAGATGCAATTGATTATGTAAGAAAGCAGCAATTTCCAGTAGTTATTAAAGCCAGTGGATTAGCTGGTGGAAAAGGTGTTGTAATCGCTGAAGATCTTACCGAAGCCGAATCTACTATTCACAAATTCATGATCGAAAGAATTTATGGCGATGCCGGAATTCAATTGGTGATTGAGGAATATTTGAAAGGTTTTGAGGCTTCTATTATCGCATTTTCGAACGGAAAAAATCTGTTCCCATGTATTCCTGTAAAAGACTATAAAAAAGCAGGAAACGGAGATACCGGACCGAATACCGGCGGAATGGGAAGTGTGGCTCCAAGTCCGGAATTTACGGCAGAACATTACCAAGATTTCGAAGAAAATATCATGAAGCCGACGCTTGCTGGTTTAGAATCGGCGAATATTCACTTCAAAGGTTTTATCTTTTTCGGGTTAATGGTGACCAACAACGGAACTTTCCTTTTGGAATATAACATGAGAATGGGCGATCCGGAAACTCAGGTGATTCTTGCTTTGATGGAAAACGAACTGTATGATGTCATTATGGATTGTTTGGAAGAAAGAGAAATCAGCTTGAAATTCAAGGATGAAAAAGCGGTTTGCCTCGTCATGTGTTCCGGCGGATATCCACGAAAAATAGAAACCGGTTTCGAAATCAGAAATATAGAGAAAGTACAACAAAGCCAAGTGCTTTTCGCTGGTGCAAAAGCTTCCGGCTCTCGAGTTTTAACTACCGGAGGAAGAGTTTTGAGTTTGGTCGCGACAGGTGCAACTTACGATGAAGCCCGCAAAAAAGTGTACGATGACGCCAAAACCATCCATTTCGATTACGAATTTTACAGAGAAGATATTGGCAAATTTTAAAAGTAAAAGGCGTGAGAAATCACGCCTTTTTTTATAAAAGATTTTGTTCTAATATTTTGAAAAAGAAGCAGTAAGAAAATAGAATTAATAAAAAGTAAAAATTTAATGAATAACGGTATTATCATCCTCGATTTTGGATCTCAGTATAACCAACTCATCGCAAGAAGAATCCGCGAACTCGGCGTTTATTCCGAAGTGCTTCCGTTCAATACAAGTTTAGAAGATATTTTAGCGAGAAATCCTTCCGGAATTATCCTTTCAGGCGGACCAAGTTCTGTGAATGCAGAAGATGCCCATTTAGTCGATAAAGCATTGTTTGAAAAAGGAATTCCTGTTTTGGGAATTTGCTACGGAATGCAACTCACCACGCATCTTTTAGGCGGAAAAGTGAAAAAAGGCGAAAAAGGCGAATACGGAAAAGCCAAATTTGAAATCCAAAAATCTAATTCATTGCTTTCTGGCATTAGCCGATTTTCAACGGTTTGGATGAGCCATTTTGATGAGGTAGAAACTGCTCCTGAAGGATTTGCCATCAACGGAACAACGGATGTGATTTCCGCCATTTCCGATGAAAGCAAGAAAATTTATTGCGTACAGTTCCATCCGGAAGTTTCTCATACCGAAGAAGGAGCACGAATGATTGAAAATTTTGTTTTTAATATTTGTAAAGCGCCAAAAGATTGGAAACTTACCAATTATATCGATAAAACCGTAGCCGAAATCAAGGAAAAAGTGGGAGATCAAAAAGTGATTCTCGGACTTTCCGGCGGTGTAGATTCTTCCGTGGCGGCAGTTTTAATTCATAAAGCCATCGGCAATCAATTGCAATGTATCTTCGTGGATACCGGACTTTTAAGAAAAGATGAAGCCGAAAAAGTGATGAAAAATTATGGGGAACATTTTCATCTCAACATCAAATTGATCGATGCAAAGGAAAGATTTATGGCCAAATTGAAAGGCGTTTCCGATCCTGAAGAAAAACGAAAAATCATCGGAAACGAATTCGTGGTGGTTTTTGATGAAGAATCCCATAAAATTGAAGGCGCAAAATTCCTTGCTCAAGGAACCATTTATCCGGATGTGATCGAAAGTCAGTCGGTAAAAGGTCCATCAGCAGTGATTAAATCGCATCACAACGTGGGCGGACTTCCCGAAGAAATGGATTTCGAATTGCTGGAACCTTTGAGAGAATTATTCAAAGATGAAGTTCGAAAAGTAGGCGAGGAGCTTGGTATTCCGCACCATTTGGTTCACCGTCATCCCTTTCCTGGACCTGGTTTGGGAATTAGAATCTTAGGTGATATAGATGAAGAAAAAGTGAAAATCTTGCAAGAAGCCGATGATATTTTCATCGAAGAATTGTATAAAAATAATTTGTACGAAAAGGTTTCCCAAGCATTTGTGGTTTTACTTCCGGTGAAATCGGTCGGAGTGATGGGCGATGAGCGAACTTACGAATATACCGCGGTGGTTCGTTCTGCCAATACCACCGATTTTATGACCGCGACTTTCAGTAAATTTCCTTGGGAATTTCTGGAAAATATATCGAACAGAATCATCAACGAGGTGAAAGGCATCAACAGAATTGCTTATGATATTTCGAGCAAACCGCCTGCAACCATCGAGTGGGAATAGGTTTTAATAAAAAAATCCTTCTGAAATTTCAGAAGGATTTTTCTTTTTATTCTTTACTTCCGCCACCGTCTTTTTCAACATTGGTTTTGGTGTTTTCTTTCACTTTCTGGTTTCCGAATCTTTTGATAAAGGTTAAAGAAAATCCGTACCAGTCGGCTTTGGTTGAGTTTCTGAAAGTTCCGATCGGTGTATAAGTGGTCACATCAAATACCGGTCTTTGGAAAATGTTGAACATCTGCAAACTCGCTTCCATTTGGGTTTTCGGGAAAATTTTAGTCACCGAAATATTATGGAAGAAATTCATTTGATTGCCATAAGAATTCCCGTAATTCTGACTAAACAGCCCAAACCACCCGTTGATATTGATATTTTTGTTGAAAAGATTGTTGTACGAAATGTTCGATGAACCGCCGAAATTGGTGAAATAATCTTTGGCATCTTTCAAATTATTCTGCGCGTTGAAATCGCTGTTGTCGGTATAATTTAAGTTCAAGCTTAAATTTACATTCAGTTTGTTTTTCAAAAATTGCTGATTGGTATTAAAATTCAAACCATATTTCGCCACTTTTCCCGGGAAATTTTCTTCCATTTGAATGGTTTTGTCGCCGTCTTTGAAATAAGTCGTCCAGTAATCCTGATTGCTGTACCAGTAACTCGCAGTGATAAAATATTTCTTGTAAAGACCAAGTTTCAGGCTGAATCTGTCGTTCGGGTTGGGTTTCAGATTCATATTTCCGCGCATATAAGTTCCGTTGTCCATAGGCAATTCGAAAGGATTCATTTCGCTGTACCAAGGTCGCCAAATATTGTGCTTGTAAGTCGCCGTAAGATCCGATTTTTCGGACAATGGATATTTCACAAGCAAATCAGGAAGCAACGTTCCATATGCATCTGTTTTTTCGATATTTCCTATGTCCTGTCGCACTTTAAACCAAATATATTCGTAGCGCAAACCGATTCGGGTTTCTAATTTTTTGAAAAATGTTTTGCTGAAATTGGCATACACCGAGTTTAAATTTTCCAAATAATGAAAATCATTGCTTCGGGAAAGATCCTCAAGCCAGTTGTTGGCCGTCAATCCGTAATAATCATACGGAATCACATAGTTTTTATAGCTGGTTTTTCCACCAAATTCAATCGTACTTCCGGATTTTCCCAAAGGTTGCGAATAATCTGCCTTGAAATAATAATCCCGGTTTTGGTTATCCGCCAAAATCCTAATTCCCGTCGGAATGCTGCTCGTACTCGAATTGATGAGGTGTTCGTTGGTATCCGTCACCGAACTGTAATTAATTCCCGCGTTCAAATCGAGGATTTTGTTTTTCTCTTTGTCGTAATATTTATAGAAAAGGTTACTTCCTAAATTTCTATTTAAACCGGTTAAATTTTGGGTTTTTACATAGTAATCCTGCAGATTATTTGCGATAAAATTTTCTCCGTACGCATCGGAAAAACTGGTTCTCTTGCTTTGGGAATATTCAAAAATAAAACCGACGTTGTTTTTGTCATTCAGTTCCAACTCGGAAGTGGTGGAGAATGAAGGTGATTTTCCCGTTTCCGTACTTTCCGTTTGTATTTTGGTGAGCGCATTGTTTTGCTCAATGAAATTTTCATTATAGTTTTTCATCACATAAGTATTGTCGCTGTAGCCTCCGGTGAGGGTTTCGGTGAAATTCTTTTTGTGATAATTAAGATTGAAATTGGCGTATTGCGAGTTCTTGGTATTCTGTGTATTGGTGAGGGAAACGCTGCCTTTTATGCCTTCATTTTCCATTTTTTTCAGCACGATATTGATGACCGGACCTGTCGCCTCATATCTTGCAGAAGGCGTGGTGATGACTTCAATTTTCATCAAATTATCTGCTGCGATGGTTTTCAGGTAATCTTTCAGTTCCTTTCCGGTGAAAACCGTTTTCCTGTCGTTGATGTACACCGTCACCGATTCTCCTTCTGCGAGCAGGTTATCATTGCTATCCATGCTCACTTGCGGCGTCATTCTCAGGATGTCCCAAGTGGTGTTTCCGGCGAGAATGGAGCTGTTTGCGACATTAAAAACCGTTCTGTCTGCTTTGTTTTCAATGGTTGGTTTTTTAGCAATTACCGTAACTTCGGCGATGTCTTTGGTTTTGGTAGAATCGTTTTTTACTTGTGCAGAAATCATCAATACAGGTAAAAAAGCCAAGATGGTTAATGTTTTTTTCATAAAGTTTTCAATCTTTCAATAAGACAACGGTACCTGCATCTTTGTTACATTATGTTTTCATTAAAAGGAGAAATAATGAATAATATTTATCAAAAGAGATGTTTTGTCTCTATTAATGAAACAGTTACAACTTTCAATTTCGTTTTTCTGAAATAAACTATCTTTGCAAAATGGAAAAAATCACTTTTGCCGATTTCGAACTGCCCGAAAAGATTCTCGACGTATTGGCCGATCAAAATTTATTTGAACCCACGCCGATTCAGGAAAAATCCCTGAAACCAATCCTTTCTGGCCGTGACGTGATGGGAATTGCCCAAACCGGAACCGGAAAAACCTTAGCGTATCTTTTGCCTGTTCTTAAAACCTGGAAGTACAACAAAAACGGAAATCCAACCGTTGTAATCCTTGTTCCTACGCGGGAATTGGTGGTTCAGGTGACCGAAATTGTGAAAAATCTTACCCAAAATATTACTGCGAGAGTAGTAGGAATTTATGGAGGCGTGAATATCAAAACTCAGAAATTACTTTTTGATAATGGTTGCGATATTTTGGTAGGAACTCCGGGAAGAATCATGGATTTGGCGATTGATAACGCAATTTCTTTGAAAGAAGTTCAGAAATTGGTGGTCGATGAATTTGATGAAATGCTGAATTTGGGTTTCAAAGTTCAATTGGCGAATATCTTTACCATGATGAGAGAAAAAAGACAAAATATTCTTTTTTCTGCAACGATGACTGAAGCTGTTGATGCGGTTTTGGAAGAATATTTTGCAAATCCGATCGAAATTTCCTTGGCAAAATCTGGAACTCCATTGGAGAAAATTGAGCAGATTTCCTTTAAAGTTGAAAATTTCAATACGAAGATTAATCTATTGGAACATTTGTTGAAAACCGATACTGATTTTTCTAAAGTGTTGATTTTCTGTAATAATAAAAAGAATGCCGATTATCTTTATACGAAAATTGATGAGCTTTTCCCTGATGAATTCGATGTGATTCACTCCAATAAATCCCAAAATTACCGTTTGAATGCGATGAGAAACTTCGAAGCTCAAAAAGTGAGAGGTTTGATTACGACTGACATTATGGCGAGAGGTTTGGATATTTCAGATATTACCCACGTTATTAATTTTGAAATTCCTGAAGTTCCGGAGCAATACATCCATCGAATCGGACGAACCGGAAGGGCTGATAAAAATGGGATTTCCATTTCGTTTGTTACTAAAAAAGAGGAAACTTTGCTTTTGGATATTGAATTGTTAATGGACAAAGAGCTGAAACTGAAAGATTTCCCATCGGAAGTGAAAGTGAATCCTGTAAAAATCGCTTCAGAAAAAGAAACGGTGGTGATGAAAAATGCCCACACCGTGAAATTGGAAGAAGGTGGCGGCGCTTTCCATGAGAAGAAAGATAAAAATAAAAAGATCAACCTCGGAGGACCTACCAAAAGGAATCCACCGAAGACAAAACCAACCAATCGCGCGCAAGCTAAAGCTAAATCGAAAGCGAAACGAAAAAAATAATCCCGGATTTCCGGGATTTTTTTTATAAAAATTGAAGTTGTTATTTCCAGAACAAGTCCTCGTATTCAGGCTCTTTGAGTTCAGGATAATTTTGTTTTAAAAGGTTTTGAAGTTCTTCCTCTGTGGCCGTTTTTTCAATCTCAGGGAAAATTTGTCTTTCTTCTGTTCGGATGTGGAGTTCGAGTAAATCGCGAAAAATCTGTATCTGTTCAGGAGTTTCAAAACCGTCAGAAATCATTTTTTCAAGTTCGCGATGTTGCGAAATGGCTTCTTCAATTAGAGGATGCGAGTTGCCTAAAATAAGAAAAATGGTTTCTTCTTCTTCTGCAAAATGAGGTTTTAGGTTTTGTTCATAAAAGAGAACGATATATTTTGACATTCTTTCCACGGAAATGTCTTTCTTTAAACCTTCTTTTAATTTCCAGCAGAGCAATAATCCAAAGTGATGATCTCTGCTCAACTGTACTAAAGCTTCATGTCTTTTCATCGTTCTATTTTAAATAAGGTTCCATTACTTTTTTCCAGATTTGATATCCTTCGGGTTTCATGTGAAGCCTATCTTCGAGAAAAAGCTCTTCCCGTATTTTTCCGTCTGCGCTGTTCATTGCTTTGGTAATGTCGATGTATTCAGCATTTTTTTTTCTATCCATGAATTTTTTAATCATTGCATTCGCAACAGTATATTTTGGCCACAATTTTTCACGACTCGGCGACATTTTCATCGACACATACGCTACGGGAACTTCGGGATAATATTTGCGGATTTCTGCATAGAAATGTTTAAAACGGTTAAAAACCTCTCTTGGTTTCAGGTTTTCGTTTGCTGCCAAATCGTTTTCACCACAATAAATAATGATTTGTTTCGGAGCATACGGTTTCAGCAATTCATCAGAATAGAAATTTAAATCAGTTAGGGTAGAACCACCAAAGCCACGGTTTACGAATGTTTTACCAGGAAAATAGCTGTTCACATCCCTCCAATAGGTAAATGAGGAACTTCCTAATAAGAGAATGGCTCCTTTCGGTGGTGGATTTTCCTTATTTAATGTTTTGAATTGCTGAATGTCGTCCCAAAAAGCGGGTTTGTTTTGACTGTAAACGTTTGCAAATAATAGAAATACAACCAAAAATGCTAATGCCTTTTTCATGTTTTTAATTTGAATTAAAAATACTGAAAAAAGCAATAGCAATACAAAAAACCAATAAAAATTTTAGCTATCAATGATTCATAAAACCATTATTCCACCGCCTTTTTATTTCAGTTAAAATGGTTTTATGGAGCAGTCCATTAATCTTTGAATAATGAAACCCGTGTCATGGAATCTACTACTACATCAACTGCTGCATCCGCTTCCATCCACAATTGATACCCTTTTCCTGTGGCCAAACTATCCGGATCGGCAATGGTGTAAAAATAAAAGGTTAATACTTGTGGATTTCCACTAGAACCGGATGGTAATAAGGAAATAGAATTGATCTCAAAACCAGTATTTGGATTTTTAAAAGTGGCTTTTACCGAACTTGCAGAGTTAGAACCTGCAGTAACTGTGGCGATTACTCTCCAAATATGAACTTGCCCATTAATTTCGTTTTCTCTCCAACGTTGGGTTGCTGCAGTAGTTCCTATATAAATATTTTCGGTTACTCCAGGAAATGGAACCGTAGTTTCTGGCCAACTGGTGGTAGGACTTGGTGCAAATATTAGTGGAGTAGTGTAGATAATTTGCTTTGCAGTGCCATAAGTACTTCCGTTAGCACCTAAATTTACGGTAGGTTTCGTTCCTCCGGCTCCGGAATTAATTTTTACTACCCCATCATTTCCGGCTTGCGAACTTGTTGCAACAAATAATTGTCGCCAAACGGTACCGTCCCAAAATTCAAAACGATTAGCGGTAGTGTTATAAATAAGAGTTCCTGAGGCAAGTGCATTGTTGACAACTCCTGCCGGTGGAATCGTAAGAGGATCGTTGTCTGCCAAACTAGTGTCTCTTTCAGTTGAGGAAAGCCTTGGAATGAGAATTCCCTTGGCATTGGAATTGATATCCAAAACAGTAGCTTTGTTAGGATCCTGAGTGTTGATGCCTACTTGTGCGAACGAAATAGAGAATAGCAATAATGCTACTCCAAGAGTAAATTTTTTCATCATTTGTGGTTTTGTGTACGTCAAAGTTAGTCACATTATGTGATTAAAATTAGGGTGTTTTCACCCTTTTTTTTCTAGTACTTTTGTAGGATATATCTAATACTCTTTTTTAATTAATTGATAGTATTTTTTTGAAGATTTTCTCGGTAATAAAGGCAAAATTTAAATGAATTTTTTACATAAAAAAAACGCTTCGGAATTAATCCAAAGCGATTTTTTATGTTTAAGATGTCTAATATCTAGTGTCTAGCATCTAACATCTAACATCTAATATCTAATTAGTATCTGTAATATTCCGGTTTGAAAGGTCCTTCTACTTCTACACCGATATATTTGGCTTGTTCAGGAGAAAGAGTTTCCAATTCTACACCGATTTTTTTCAAGTGAAGGGCAGCTACTTTTTCGTCTAATTTCTTAGGAAGGGTATATACTTCGTTTTTGTATGCTGCTGAATTGGTCCATAATTCAATTTGTGCCAAAGTTTGGTTACTGAAAGAGTTACTCATCACAAATGATGGGTGACCAGTTGCACAACCAAGGTTTACCAATCTACCTTCTGCAAGGATGATTATTTCTTTGCCTTCAATGTTGTAAATATCCACTTGTGGTTTTACTTCATATTTGGTGTCACCATAGTTTTTGTTCAACCATACCATGTCGATTTCATTATCGAAGTGACCGATGTTACAAACGATGGTTTTGTCTTTCATCTTTTTGAAATGTTCCGCTCTTACGATGTTGAAGTTACCGGTAGTAGTGATGATGATGTCAGCATTTTCTACCACAGTTTCCAATTTTTTCACTTCGTAGCCTTCCATTGCAGCTTGTAGCGCACAGATTGGATCTACTTCGGTAACAGTTACAATAGAACCAGCACCTCTGAAAGAAGCCGCTGTACCTTTACCTACATCACCATATCCACAAACAACTACTCGTTTACCCGCTAACATTACGTCGGTAGCTCTTCTCACTGCATCTACAGCAGACTCTCTACATCCGTATTTGTTGTCGAATTTGGATTTGGTTACCGAATCATTTACATTGATTGCCGGCATCACCAAAGTTCCGTTGGCCATTCTTTCATACAAACGGTGAACTCCAGTTGTTGTTTCTTCAGAAAGACCTTTAATTCCTGCAGTTAATTCAGGATATTTATCGAAAACCAAGTTGGTTAAATCACCACCATCGTCTAAGATTAAGTTCAAAGGTTTTCTATCTTCGCCGAAAAATACGGTTTGTTCGATACACCATTCGAATTCTTCCTCGTTCATTCCTTTCCAAGCGTAAACAGGAATTCCTGCAGCAGCAATTGCAGCAGCAGCGTGGTCTTGCGTGGAGAAAATATTACAAGAAGACCAAGTAACTTCAGCTCCTAATGCTACTAAAGTTTCAATCAAAACTGCAGTTTGAATCGTCATGTGAAGACATCCTGCAATTCTTGCCCCTTTCAAAGGTTGTGAAGGTCCAAATTCTTCACGGATTGCCATCAAGCCCGGCATTTCTGCTTCAGCGAGCATGATCTCTTTTCTGCCCCATTCAGCTAGGGAAATGTCCTTTACTTTGTAAGGAACGTATTGTGTTGTTGTGTTCATTGAATTGAAAAATTTTTGCAAAATTACGCAATTTTATTCTGACTTTCAAAAAGGTTCTACAGCAGTTTTTTTTGTAAAAAAAATTAGAATGTTGGGGATTCATCTTACTTTTTTTAAGTTTTTTTTCTTTTTGTTAAATAAAAATCTGCCTCATTACTGAGACAGATTTTTTGTAGATTGTTTTTCAATTTACATTTATTTCCAGCCGCCACCTAAACTTTTGTAGATGTCGACTACGGCTGAAAGTTGGTTTTTTTTGGCTTCCACAAGTTCCATTTTGGCATCCAGAGCATCTCTTTGGTTCAGTAAAACTTCGAGGTAATTTGCACGCGAGTTTTTGAAGAGCAAGTTGGCGATTTCATTAGAATCGTCCAATGCTTTGGATTGCTGAGCTTTCAGTTGGTAGTAACCATCCATGTTTTTGATTTTCGATAGGAGGTTGCTCACTTCCAGATAGGCATTAACAATGGTTTTGTCGTATTCATAAAGCGCTTCAATCTGTTTTGCATCGGCCGTTTTAAAGTTCGCCTGAATGGCTGTTTTATTGATAATCGGACCGGCAAAATCTCCCACAATATTGGCTGCAAGTGATTCAGGCATTTTCAATAAATATGCTGGATTAAAAGCATCTAAACCTAATTCCGCACCGATTCTTAAAGAAGGGTAGAATTCTTTTCTGGCAGCTTCCACATCGAGTTTTGCGGATTGAAGTTCCAATTCGGCCGCTTTGATGTCGGGACGGTTATCCAATAATTCACTCGGCACCCCGGTATAGACTGTTTGAGGGATGAGCTGCATGAAAGTGTCTTTGTTTCTTGCAATCGGTTGAGGAAATCTTCCCAATAATGAATTGATGAGGTTTTCCTTTTCGGTGATTTGCTGGCGAAGGTCGAATTCTGATGCTTTCGACTTGGCTAATTCCGCTTCAAATTTCTTCACGGCCAGTTCAGTGGTCGCCATCGCTTGCTTCTGAATTTTTGAAATTTCCAAAGCTCTTTGTTGCAAAACAATATATTTCTGAATGATTTCTAACTGATTATCGAGCGAAAGAAGATCATAATAATTCCCTGCAACTTCGGAAATAAGTTGAGAAAGCACAAAATTTTTCCCTTCCACCGTGGAAAGATAATGCGCAACCGCCGATTGTTTTTCGGTTCTCAATTTATGCCAAATATCGACTTCCCAATCCGCAGAAATTCCGCCGCGATAATCTGGGAGCCATTCCGGAACATCTTTTTCGCCATCCATTTTGGTGGAAGCATCGCCCGCTCCGGAACTGGTGTAACGACCAACTTTTTCAACTCCGGCGCCTGCACCAGCTGTTACGGTGGGTTTCAGCAGACCGTTTTTGTACAGAACATTGGCCTTAGCGATTTCAATTTCCTGCAGGGTAATCATCAAATCCTGATTGTTTTTCAACGCAATATCGATGAGCTGGGTCAATTCGGGATCGGTGAAAAACTGTTTCCAGGGCGTTAATCCGGTATTTTGTTTCGAAGCATCCGTTGGTTGGTTCTGAAAATTCTGTGGAATTTCTTCTTTTGTATGATCCTCAACGACAGTTGCCATCGGGGCTTTACAGCTATCGAGCATTGCCGTTAATGCTAATGCTGCGCCTATATATATTAAATTAAATTTAGTCTTCATTACCTTGTATTAAACTTGTGTTGTGGTCATCTAATTCTTCACTCAATGGATTGTCTTTTTCATAATGTGACAATCTCGATTTTGCGGCAATTAATCCGAAAATATAATAGAGTCCCGGAACAAGGAATAGCCCAAAAACCGTTCCTAGAAGCATTCCACCTGCAGCAGCGGTACCAATTGTTCGGTTTCCTACTGCTCCCGGTCCGGTTGCCATCGCTAAAGGAAGCAAACCTGCAATAAATGCAAAAGAGGTCATCAAAATCGGACGGAAACGTAGGGAAGCTCCTTCCAAAGCCGCTTCGCGAACAGAAACGCCTTCGTTTTTCCTTTGTACCGCAAATTCGACAATCAATACCGCATTTTTTCCAAGCAAACCGATGAGCATAATCATCGCGATTTGGGCATAAATGTTATTTTCTAAACCAAATAATTGCAAGCAAAGGAACGCTCCGAAAATTCCGGTTGGTAATGATAAAATGATTGGCAACGGCAATACAAAACTTTCATATTGTGCCGATAAAATCAGGTAAACAAATCCCAAACAAACCAAGAAAATATAAATCGCCTCGTTGCCGCGCGACACTTCATCTTTGGAAATTCCCGCCCAATCGATTCCATAACCTCTCGGAAGGGTTTTGTCGGCGACTTCCTGAACCGCTTTGATGGCTTCTCCGGAACTGTAGCCATTTGCCGGGTTACCACTCACTTCCGAAGAGTTGTACATGTTGTAGCGCGTCATTTCCGAAAGTCCATAGCTTTTTTTCAAACTCATAAAATCGGAATATGGCACCATTTCATCCTTATTGTTTTTCACATATAATTTAAGCAAATCTTGCGGCATCGCGCGGTATTGCGGACCTGCCTGAACAATCACTTTATAAGGTCTATCGAATCGGATAAAACTAGTTTCATAGTTGGAACCAACCATCGTCGATAGGTTGTCCATTGCATTTTCCAGTGTTACACCTTTTTGTTGGGCAATATCATTGTCAACATTCAAAGTATATTGAGGGAAACTCGCGGAATAGAACGTGAAAGCTTCGCCGATTTCAGGGCGTTTTTTCAATTCCTTCACAAAATCTTTAGAAACCTGTTCCATTTTGTGATAATCTCCGGTTCCGGCTTTATCTAAAAGTCGCATCTCAAAACCTCCTGCAGCTCCATATCCCGGAATGGAAGGCGGTTGAAAGAATTCCAATTCAGCTCCGGTAATGTTTTTGCTTTTTTGCTCTAATTCTTTGATGATTTCTTGGGCAGAATGTTTTCGATCTTTCCAATCTTTCAAGTTAATCATACAAGTTCCGGAGTTGGCGCCGGTTCCTTCTGTTAAAATTTCAAAACCAGCCAAAGAAGAAACAGATTGCACACCATCTACTTTTTCTGCTACTTTTTGAAGTTGAAGCGCGATGCTGTTCGTTCTTTCCAAAGTAGAACCTGGTGGAGTTTGAATTATCGCGTAAATCATTCCCTGATCTTCTTGAGGAATAAATCCGGAAGGAAGTTTATTGCCCAAAAGATAGATGAATCCACAGAAAAGCAAGAGCAAAGGAAGCGTAATTACTTTTCGAGAAACCGTTTTGCTTAAAATATTCTCATATTTTTTCTGTCCACGGTTGAAAACGTTGTTGAATTGATCTAAAAATCGGTTAACCGGTGTTTTTTTGCGCTCTTTTCCATGGTTGTTTTTTAAAATTAAAGCACACAAAGCCGGTGTTAAAGTAAGTGCTACAATCCCCGAAAGGATAATCGCAGAAGCCATTGTAATGGAAAACTGACGATAGAAAACCCCAACCGGACCACTCATAAACGCAATCGGAATGAACACCGACGCCATTACCAAAGTAATTGCGACAATTGCTCCACTGATTTCGTGCATCGCTTTTTCTGTTGCTCGCAAAGGAGAGAGATTTTCCTGTTCCATTTTTGCGTGAACGGCTTCTATGACAACAATGGCATCATCCACAACCACCCCAATTGCCATTACCAAAGCAAAAAGTGAAATTAAGTTTAAGGTAATTCCAAATGCCGACATTACGGCAAATGCTCCAACCAAAGAAACCGGAACCGCAACAATCGGAATAATGGTGGAACGCCAATCTCCCAAGAATAGAAATACTACGATTCCCACCAAAATAAAGGCCTCAAAAAGGGTGTGTACCACTTTTTCAATAGACGCGTCCAAAAATCGGGAAACATCATAGCTGATTTTGTAGTGCATGCCTTTCGGAAGGTTGTGTTTTCCGATGTCTTCCATCAAAGCTTTCACTTTGGTAATTACGTCGCTTGCGTTGGAACCATACGATTGTTTGATGGTAATTGCAGCAGATGTTTTGCCATCCAAAGTGGTGTAAATATCATACATACTACTTCCGAACTCGATATCGGCAACGTCTTTCAGGCGGATAAATTGACCATCAGAATTGGATTTAATGATGATATTGCCGTATTGTTTTTCGTCGGTATATCTTCCGGGATATTTAATGACATATTCGAAAGTTGAAGATTTTTTACCAGAACTTTCGCCAGTTTTTCCCGGTGAAGCTTCCAAACTTTGGGCACTCAAAGCACTCATTACTTCATCGGAAGAAATGTTGTAAGCTGTCATTCGATCAGGTTTTAGCCAGATTCTCATCGCATAATCACGATTTCCTACGATATCGGCTTCACCAACACCGGGAATCCTTTGCAATTCCGGCAAAATATTGATGTCGGCAAAGTTGAAAACGAATTTATTATCCACTTTCGGATCGTCGCTGTACACATTTACATACATCAAAATGTTGGGTTCTTCACGCGTAATTTTCACCCCTTCACGAATAGTTAAAGGCGGAAGTTTGTTGATCGCTGAAGAAACCCGGTTTTGTACGTTGATGGCAGCAACATTCGGGTCGGTTCCCAAATCGAAAACCAGATTAATAGACGCTTCACCGTCATTTCCGGCGTCACTTTCCATGTATTTCATTCCGGGAACGCCGTTCATTGCTCTTTCGAGCGGAATAATGACCGATTTTACCAAAAGTTCGTTGTTGGCACCGGGATATTCTGCGGTAATATTTACTTTCGGTGGCGAGATCGAAGGGAATTGAGTAACTGGAAGTTTTAATAAAGATAAAACTCCGAGAAACACGATCACAAGCGAGATCACGATGGACAGAACTGGTCTGCGTATAAATTTTTTAAACATGATACTCTTTCTTTTTAGTTCGCTTTATATTGTAAATTCTTTAAAACTGAAGCAGGATTTTCAAATTTCACTTTCAGTTTTTGGTCGTCTTTCACTTTCTGAACTCCATCCAATAAGATTTTGTCATTTTCTGATAATCCGGAAGAAATAATATAAATATCCGTCAGTTCGTTCCCGATTTTCACTTCGCGAGATTTGGCTATTCCATTTTTATCGATTACAAAAACGTAAGTTTTATCCTGAATTTCGTAAGTTGCTTTTTGAGGAATAATGATCGCACCGATGAGCGGAACTTGCATTTGGATTTTCCCGGTTTCGCCATTTCTCAGGATGCTTTTGGAATTCGGAAACTTCGCACGAAAAGCGATATTCCCTGTTTCACCGTCAAATTCACCTTCCACGGTTTGTACATAACCGGTTTCCGGGAATTTTTCGCCATTGGCCATTACCAATGAAACCGGAGTTTTCTGGTTTTCAGAAGAATGCGTCATGTAATTGATGTATTCCGGTTCCGCGACATTGAAATAAGCGAAAATTCCGGAGTTGTCGGATAGGGAAGTCAGCAAATCGCCTTCATCCACCAAACTTCCCAATTTCAGTGGCAAACGGTTGATGATTCCGGAAAACGGCGCACGAATATTGGTAAACGATAAATGAATTTGAGCGGCTTTCATTTCGGCAACTGCGGCATCCAATTTTGCTTTTGCCATGGCTCTTTCTTGTGGAGAAACCACATTGTTTTTGGATAAAGTACTCGCGTTTTGAAGCTCAATTTGCGCTTGTGTAACTTCAGCTTTGGCTTTCATATAATCTGCCTGATAAAGCTGTGGCATGATTTGGAAAAGCACTTGTCCTTGATGAACATATTGGCCTTCATCTACATACACTTTTTGTAGAAAACCCTTTTCCTGAGCGCGAATCTCGATGTTTTTTACTGATTTAATTTGTGCTACATATTCTTTGGTAAGCGTGGTGTCTTTTTTTACCGGATTGGTAACGGGATAAACCGCATTTTCTTCTTTTTCTTCGGGTTTCTTCGAACACGAAACTGCTAATAATGCGCTGCACAATGCAATGCCTGAAAATAATTTAAACATAACCATGGTAAGTTTTTAAAAAGTATTATTGATTTTTTTTAATAAAAGAATTGGTGTAGAATTTCGAATGAAATAATACAGGGATTAGCATTGAATATCTATGATAATCAATGTTTTAATAACGGAAATTGAATTTTAAAGGCGTAAATTCTCCAACAAAATATATCGTCGATTGACGTTTCTGTTGAGTAGAAAAAGGGTGAAAGGAGACAAAGATTTCTCCCGATAAAGAAAATGAAGGGCTAAGTTGAACAAAACCACAACACTAGCAATAAATGAAATGAATGAATAATCGGAAAACTGGATATCATCATCAGTGAAATCCTGTTTAAATCCTTCTATATTGTGTTTTTGTGATTTTTCTTTTTCAAAAATCTTTAATGAAGGATTATGAATTTTGGAAAGCGATTGACCTACAAAAACCTTCATATCACTGCTAAAATCCACGGCGAAAATGTTTTTCAACAGGAACAGTAGAAAAATTACAGGAAAAAGGTAAGTAAGTGCTCTCTTCATTTTCGGCGCAAATGTACAGTGATTGTAGAATATAAAAGAATAGCATTAACAAAATTTAACGTTTTTTAAGGACTTTTGTTTCCTATTTTTATGAAATTATCAAACAGTAATAGTAATTTTCAAAGGGTTTCTATGAAAGACAGATTTCGTAATGATGATTTATCACCTCAAAAAAAATAAGTATTTTTGCGAAGCTTCAATTCGTTTTGTATTGTTAAAATATGCCATTATACCGAGATTTTTCCGATGATCATGCCACCATACTTCTTTGGAAATATGATGAAAATGAAATGCTGGATCCTCAGGAATTGTTGGAAAAAGAAAATGATGATCGGATTAAAGATTATCATCCGACCAAGTTGAAAGAGTATCTTTTGGTAAGAAAAATCCTGAAATCGGTGTTGCCGGATTATAAAATTCTCTATAATGGCCGCGAACCTTATCTTTTTCCGAAAGATTTCGAGATTTCAATTACGCATTCGTTTCCGTACGCGGCTTTGGCGATTTCTAAAAACAAAGTCGGAATTGATATTGAGCCATTTAATCCGAAAATCGTCAGAATAAAGCACAAATTTCTGCATGAAGAAGAGGCTGGTTTTATAGAAAAAGACAAGGAAGTGGCCTATCTCACGGTGATTTGGTCGCTGAAAGAGAGCATGTACAAGATTCACCATTCCAATTACTGGTCGCTCAAAAAGCACTATGAAGTGAAGCCTTTCAGTCTCGATTTTCCCTTCAATATTATGTGTAGGGTTCACGATGATCAGGTTTCAGATTTGTACAAAGCCCGGGTCGAGTTTTTCGACCATTATTGCTTCACCATTGTAGACTGAATTTCCGGTTCCAGTTTTTCCGCACATTTTCGTTGTTCCTTCGCTACATCATAGATCAACTCGAGGATTTCTCTAAGGTTTTTCAACTCTGTCAATCGGGTGATTCTGTTTGGATCTCGGCGGTCTGAAATGTCGTTTTCCATGATTTCCTTCTTCCGGGTTTCAAGGAGTTTTTCTACGGTGTCTTCAGGTTTTAGTTGACTTTCTTCCACAATATCACGGTGGTATTTTTTCTGGTTCAGGATGAGTCCGGTGCGCAATAATTCGGCAGAAATTTTACGGTTCCAGCTGTCGAAATCGATTTCAGGGTAATCTTTTGCCTTTTTGGAATATTGGGAAAACGAAGCGATATAAGCTGTAATCAAATGTGCGGTATTCACAAATTGATGCACCAATTCCATCTTTTTTTGTTGGTTTTTAGGATCGGAAATCATTCTTTGGAAATTATCCGAAAGGTTTCCGAGATCGATGATGGCGTCTTTTCTTTTAAGTTTATAATCCTGAATTCCTGCGTTTTCATTTTTAAAGAAATCCATTGCAGCATTGAAATATTTCAAGTTGCTTTTAGTGGTTTTTTGCATTAAAACTAAATTCTGCGTATGCTCCCAAACCGGTAATATAAAGTAAGAAACCGCGAATGCAACGAGACCTGCGATTGCGGTATCAAGAATTCGGTCTTTGAAAATAAGGTTCACATTTCCGGGTGTGAGGAAATTAAAAGTCAGGAAAATATAAATCGTCATGAACAAAACTGCCCAGAAATATCTGGCTTTCAGAAAGGTGAAACAAAGAATCATCGAAAGCAATAAAAGCGTAAAAAGAACGCTATTGTTATCGATAAAAAACAAGATAAGATAGGCCAAAACCGCTCCCACAACTGTTCCATATAATCGCAAAAGATTGCGGTGTTTGGTGGTAGAGTAGGCCGGTTTCATGATCGCGACGAGGGTAATGAGAATCCAGTAGGAATGTCCGATTCCCAAGAAACTAAGCTTTGAAATGGCGTAACCAATCAGCAATGCGATGGTGATTCGCACCGAATGGCGAAAATGCGAGGATTTCAACGAAAGATTATTGCGCAGCACTTTGAAATTGATTTTCTCTTCCGCAGTTACAAATTTTCGGTAATCTAAGCCTGTTGAAAGACTTTTTGCCAACTTAATATCTTGGGTAAATACTTTATAAATGGTTTTTATTTCGTCGGTGATATCGGTAATTCGCACCAAGATGAGGCGCAGAATCATGAAATCTTCGAGGTTTTCCGCATTCAGGCGACTGGTTCTCAAGTCGAAATATTGCTCGTAAATATTGCTTAATTCTTCATCAATTTTATAAATCGGTTTTGCTTTGGTTCCACCTTGTAAAGCGATTCCGATATTGCTAAGTTCTTCCGAAATTTTCGAAAGGTATTCGCTGATTGATGTTAAAAATCCGGTATTTCCGAAGGTTTCCTGAATTTTTCGGTAGTCGCTTTCGGAAGTCATCAGTTTTTCGTGAAGATCGATAGAATTTAGGAACATCAACATCAAAAGCCGGCTTGTCGTGGTAGATTCATTGACGATTTTCCTTGTCTGGAAAACAGTTTCTCGAGTTTCTTCCTGAAGATTTTTAATTTTAATTTGCTGAGAAATTACTTGCGAATGAAGTAATGAAAAATCGGGATTTGGCTGATAAAATTTAGATTTAATGTTGAGGTAATCGGCAAGTTCGAGATAGTTTTCGCCAATCATTTGCCCCGCCAATTTATAGGGTTGAATTTTTGAAACAATTAAAAAAATAAGCAAATACAAAACTGCGCCCGCCAGAAAGGTGAGCAAACTTTGAAATAAATTTTCACCACTGAGATGTCCATCAATGAAAATTCCTAAAACGACTAAAGAAAGCGAACCCACTGCGGCAAGTCTTTGTCCATAGATCCCAATCATTGAGAAAAACATTCCGAAGAAAATAATTTCAAGATAGATCAATACTGGGAATGTTTTTAGAAAACTCGCCACTAATGCTACCAAAAAGAATGAAATCACGGCAAGAATGAGTGCGTTTCTTCGGCGGATAAAGGGGCCAGGTTGATCGGTAAGTCCTACAAAACTGGTTGCCAGAGGAAGCAGGAAGTATTCTTTAAGCAAACCAAAATATGCTAGAATAATGCTCGGAACCACAATCGCCAGAGAAATACGAATCGCCGAATAAATATATTGGCTTGTTGTAAATTTTCTGAGTTGTGCGGCATAATTCATAGGACAAATTTAAGAGTAATTCTACAAAAAAAGCCCCAATTTCTTGAGGCTTTTCGTATTTTTTTTATTAAATAAAATTAATAGTCAGCGTTGGAAGAATCTTCACCGATATTCCAAGTAAGTCCGAATCTTAAGGTATTATCTAATGCTGAATTTACTTTGGAAGTGTTGATAAGGTAAGACATATCTAATCCGAAAGACTGGTATTTCAACCCAACTCCGACGGTAGCGTATTGTCTGGCTCCTTGTTGCTCACTTTCGTGGAAATAACCGCCTCTTAAAGCGAATGCATTGTCGTATTCATATTCAACAGCGCCACTGAACATAACACTTTGTGGGTTGCTGAATGATTTTCCGATTCCTTCAATTACTCCGACATTTGGAACGTTTCCGGTTTCATCCGGACCAGCAACCAATAATTTGGAAGCTTCAAAGTTTACACCTACTCGGTTCAAATCATCAATAAATAAATCGTAACCCGCTCCTAATCTTGCAGTAGTTGGAAGATAAGATCTGGATTCTTCATCACCGGTATAATCCAATCTTGGACCTAAATTTTGAATGGCAAAACCTGCTCTTGCACGACCTTCGAATTCATTAATACTCGTGTGTCTTTCCGATTGGAAATATCCTGAAACATCTACTGCGAAAGAGTTTGCAGGCTTCAATGTGTTATCAGAGTTGAATCCTCCGGATAAATCTGAACGAATGAAACGACCAGTTACCGCCATGGAATAATAATCTGAAAGCTTCAGACCATATGCCACATCGATGGAAAATTCGTTAGGTTTTACTGTTCCTGATGATATGTCCGGTGTTAGGATATCCCTTAAATCTACTTCTCCCATGTTAAAATAGTAAATACTAGCAGAAATAGTAGCTCTTTCTTCTTCTCCCAAAAATTGATGATAGGCACCGTAAAGCAAGAAGGTATCATTTGTGAGCTTATTCATGTATGGAGTATAATTAACTCCAATTGCAGAAGTAGTTTTGCTGAATGGGTATTTCGCAGCGTTCCAGAACTGTGAGAAACCATCAGTAGTAGTTGCGACCCCTTGATCTCCCATACCTCCAGCTCTTGCATCCGGGGAAATCCTTAGAAACGGAGCTCCGGTAAGTACAGGCTGAATTTGCGAATAAGCAGCTACACTTACTCCTAAACTTAGTCCTAAAAATAATTTTTTAGTCAATTTCATAAAGTCGTTTTTTATCGTTCATATTTTTTATTTTAAAATGACCATTTTTTCTACAGCGGTTGCGCTTCCTTTGCATTTGTCCTGATTTTGACTTTTCGCAAAGATTTTAAATATATAAGTTCCTTTTCCTACCGCATCCCCAAAATCATCTTTTCCGTCCCATTCAATAGCAGTTCTTGGAGTTCTATAACCTTGGTAGAACAGCTCAGCGGTAACCGAAGTACTTATGGTTTTAACTAGTTTTCCTGTGATGGTATAGATCTGCACATTCACGTCTAAAATATCATCGCAATTGTGCTCGAACTGTACGTAGGTTTTGCTGGTAAAAGGATTTGGCCAATTTAAGAGTTTATTAACAATTAAATTTTGGTTGGTTTCATCTTTAACCATAAAGTTTAACGTTTGAGTAGTTGCATTATTGTTGATGTCCCACACTTTAAAAGTAAGTTGATGAGCTCCAGGTGATAAATTTCGGAATGGGTAACTTACATTTCCTTTCTGATAATCAGATAAAGAAGGATTAGTACATCCGTTTCCGTCGCCGGAAAAATAGAAATCATTCAGCGCTACAGTATTGATAATTTGCCCGTCGAGAACCACGGTGATGTCGTGCCCAATTCCCGAACCGGTAGAGTTGATTCCCTTGTCATCGGTTACACAAGCCAAAAGCATTGGATTCTGATCGGTAATTCCGCCATCCGCAAAATTGGTATTGTTCATGTAAAGTTGAACTTTCGGCGCTTCATTATCATTGATTCCATCCGGATTGATTCCGCCAATTTTTTGAACTTGATTGCTGAAAACATCAAAAACTTTATTATCAGCATAAGCTAAAATTCTGCCGTCACCAATTTCATAATTAATGTCTTTTGGAACATAAAATTCCACCGTGAAAGTGCCATTTACCGCTTGACCGGAAGATTTCACAATCGATCCACCTTCTTCTGTGTAATTGAGAACGGGGTTCATTTTTGGAACTCCGTCGTTGTTCAATGTTTTTTTGTTGAGTCTTTTATCAAAGATATTAATCGCCACTCTTCCGTTAAAGGTATTGTCAATCGTTCCGTCGGCTTTGTTGATGCGGCCTTTCACTTTCACGAAATCCAATGCGCGCAACTGCCCGGGAACCGGAGATTCGATATTATCGATGGTTAATAATCTTTTCGGACGGCTCATTTTGGTCGCTGGATCACCTAATAAATTCACTTTCAAGTGGTCGGCATGAGCTCCTTTTTCAATTTTAGCCTTTAAGAAAGCATCTCCTAAACTTGTGAAATCGTCATTCACCAAATTAAAAAGATGTCGGGTGAAAATCGTGGTAAATACTTCGCCATATCCAACACCGATTGCGCGGCTGGAAGTAAGCATCATCGAAGCACCACCTTGTTTAGATTTCATCACTTGTTCTCCCGCAGAAAACGTTGCCGGATCGTCCCAAAGCGTGAATTCACAGGTGATGGTAGAAACCAGCGGAAATCTTGCGTAAACGTTATTGTAATTATTGAAATTCTGAATTTCATCTAAAGTTAAAACTCTTTCTTGCGCCCATCCGTTGATTCCTCCATGTCCGAAATAAAACAAATAAAGGCTGTTTCCTACATCATTTGCGATGGCTTGGTTTATTTGAGGATATCTTTGTCCACCAGCGGAAGTTTGCGCAGTGAAAGCGTCAAGATAAAGTTTTCTTACGTTGTATTCTTTTCTTAAATCACCAGTTTCAAAAACATTCACCAATGATGCGTTCATTGTATTATGGAAAGGAAATTGATTATCCGCATCATCATCCACGACGAAATCGAGTTTCATTCGCCACTCTCCAAACGGGGAAGGTTGACCTGGAAGTGCGTTGTTGTAAGCCAAAGCTTTGTCTATTAAAAGTTTCGCTTCGGAAAGATTGGCTGCAGGTAATCTTCCAACAGGTAAATCGGGGAGGGAAGAAGAGATCAACACATTATTGGCTAGTTGTGGCGAAGTCATTGTATAATAATCATCAGTCACAAATGAGTTGGCATAATCTCCACTTTCTTCACTTTGGTAAGAAGGAACAATATCCGAACCTGGATGGTTTCTTCCTCGGAAATCGTAGGAAGTATCACCGAGGATAAACATATATTTTAGTTTTCCTGTTGGTGTATTGAGTTTTGTAGCGAAATCGCGGATGGCAGTAATATCTTTGCTGCCACTGCTGAATTCGTTGTAAATTTTATTTACATCAACTACTGCAACGTTATATTTGTCTTGGTAATAGTTGGCCAATCTTTGTGCTTGTCCCATCATTTCTGAGGAGGTAATCATCAAATAATCGATGTTTTGCAAGCCTGAAAGATCTTGATTTTCAATTTTTCCCACAAAAGCAGGAACATAAGCATCACTATTTTTGAAAGCTACAAATTCGTTTACAAATTGGGTGTTGTTGGCAAGGTATCCAAAGCTGAAAGTGCTGTTGCTGCCTGATTTATTTACCTTTTTAGATGCATTGGTAATATCTGAAACCTGCCAAACTTGTTCGATCGCCGATGCATCGGAAATATTGAAAGTATATAATTCTGAACTTCCTTCATTGATGTCGTAGCTGCGGAAATTCATTTGAGAATTATTGAATTTAAGGTCTTCTTTATATTGAACTTCGGCGTAATCAAAATAGAATTTTCCGTTAGGATTTGCGGCAGTGTTTGGTGTGAAATTAAAGGTAAGTTGGTTCCCTTGTAAATTGGTTACGGTACCGTTGTACACCAATGGAATTGCCTCTTTTTTCTCGGTCGGAAAAATGGAGGAAATACCAGGATTTTGGTTGTTAATGGTAGTGGTGATTTGGTTTCCGGCAGATTGATATCCCAACACTCTGGAACGATATCGAATTACATCGCTGGATTGTATCGGCGATTTGGTGGTGAAACTAAGTGTTTTAGTTCCTGAAATGACATCTCCGGTCCAGATTCGACCGATTTTCATTAAATTGAATTTTTCTTCATTAATGAATTGAAAATCATCATAGCGTGAAATAATATTGGAATTCACAGCCTGATCGGTTTCCTGAACTCTTTTTCCGGGACCTAAATCAAAATTGATGAAATAATAGGCATAATCTTCATAAATATTGACAAAATTATACGGTTTATCTGTTCTGGTATCGATTCGTCTGCTCCCAATTCCGTTTGGATAATCATAGTTTTTATAAAGGTTAAATCCGTGTGGTCCTTGTGCATAAAATAAAGCATAATCACCGTCGTTCCAGGCGCCATCTTCTTCGCCAACCACCTGAATTGCATTTTCTTGTAAAGCCGAATATCTGAAATCCAGATTGTGTTCAGGCAGCATCACTCCGCCATTTCCATAAATTCTGAAATTTTTTGGGTTAATATTGGCAGGGTTAATGCCATTATCTCTCAGAAATTGAGCGGTTATTTTAAAAATTCCGGATTTATTTACTTTTATTTTATAGAAATTTCCACTTTTCAATGGGTTATCGGTGGTGCCGATTTTTCCCGACAACATTGAGCTAGGTTGGGTAGATTCAGTGCTATTTGCAATGGTAAAAGATGTTAATCTATAAATATTTCCTTTTTCCGATTTCAAGGCAGCAACTTTTACATTCGAAGTAATTTCCTGGGTGTAAGGATTGGTGTAATTGCTTATGCCTGCTTGATCTGTATTGGAAATATTGTAAATACTTAAGTCAAAAAGTTCTTTTTGGGAGACTTTTTCCCAAACTAGATTGGTTACGGTTTGATTTTTTCCTGAAAATTTTCCCTTATTGCTATAATACACGTTACCGTTTTCATAAGAAAAAGCATCATCCTGAAAATAGGGTACAGTGAGTTGATAGCTTCCGTAGTCTATCTTTTTTGAGCCCTGCCATTGGATTTTAACGGTTTGCGCTGTTGTTAAACAAATCAGAAAAATAATAAAAACGAAAGTAAAAATACTTTTCATTGTGTTTGAAGTTTCAGGATTACAAATTAAACGAAAAATAATAGATTTCTTATGAACAATAAAATTAATTTGTTAACGTTTTCTAAAAAAAGTAAAATATTAATTTCATTTATTAGAGAAATTCTTTTTTCTTTGTACCTTGATAATATCTATATACCAACTATGAATAAACTTAAGTTGTTTACGTTATTAATGTTCAGTTCTACTTTTATACTTACAAGTTGTGGTGGAGGTGGTAACGGTAAAAAGGGCGGTGGAACTACGCGATTTGTTAGTAAAACAGGATGGAAACCTAATGAACAAAATGGTTGGTTTTTTAGTGGAAAACAGCAAAAAGGATGGCCAGGAATGGTCTATGTAGAAGGGGGTACTTTTACGATGGGATTAGTGAAAGATGATGTAATGCGTGACTGGAATAATACCCCAAGAAGAATGCAAGTAACTTCTTTCTATTTGGGAGAGACAGAAATTACCAACTATGAATACCGTGAGTATGTAACATGGTTGAAATTTGTTTTTCCACCATCTAATCCTGATTATAAAGAAATTTATAATGGAGCTCTACCAAATACTTCTGTTTGGAATAATGAACTTTCAAGAAATGATTTTGCTGAAACTTATTTCTATAGCCCTCAATATGATTACTATCCAGTAGTTGGGGTTTCTTGGTTGCAAGCTTCAAGGTATTGTGATTGGTTGACCGATAGAGCAAATGAAAAAGTGTTAATGCAACAAGGAGTGATCTCTAAAAATTTTTATAAAAATGAATCAAATAATTTAGGTGCAAATTCATTTAGCCTAGATAAATTTAAAGAGAATGATCCTGATACTGAAGACTATATCAATACCCAAAGATTGAAACAACGATTTGGAATTAAAACAACAAACCAACGAATTATTGCAGCAAATAAAAATGTGTCAGATGGAGTAGTTTCTAGATTTCGACTCCCAACAGAGGTGGAATGGGAATTTGCAGCTTTAGGGATGGAAAAAGAAAGAAAGTACAATATGTACTTGAATAAAAAACCGGCCATAGAACAATTGAAAAGTCAAAGAAAGAAAGATAATGGTAAATATCTGGATAATTTTAAAATTGGAAGTGGGGATTATTCTGGAGCTGGAGGATGGGAAAATGGTTCATCAACGACATCGGATGTAAAACAATATCCATCTAATAATTTAGGGCTTTATGGAATGTTTGGTAACGTTGCAGAATGGACCGCAGATGTTTATCGACCTATTATAGATCAGGAAGCTAGTGATTTTAATTATTATAGAGGTAATGTGGTTCAGGAAGTTGTTAAAAATGCAGATGGGACATTTAGAAAAATTGTAAACCCTAAATATGATACTTTAGCTGACGGTAGACTACTTTATAGAGGATTACCTGGACAATATGAAAGAGAAGTTGTTGCTGATAACAGAAACTTCAAGGATGGTGATTTCCAATCTTCATTAGATGCAGGTTACGGTAGAGGTGAAGACAGTACCACAGCTGGCTACAACATGTATAATTCTAAACAAAAAAGATTTATCGTTGATGGCCGCGGTAGAGTAGTTCTTCAAAAAGATCCTGTATCCAGAACAACCAGAGTATCTAACGAAGTAAGAGTTATCAAAGGTGGTTCTTGGTTGGATGGTGCTTATTGGCTAGATCCAGGACAAAGAAGATACCGTGATGAAGCTAAAGCTTACGGTTGGGTTGGTTTCCGTGTTGCACAGGATGCTAAATCTGCCGGAAAAGGTAGAACTAAAAGATAATTAGTATAAAATATTTCCCAAATCCTTCTGTTTTTGCAGAAGGATTTTTTATTTTTGAAAAATGAATGTAGCCTCTTTTTATCCTCTTTTTCTGCAAGCAGGAAAAGTAACCATCGACAGCAGAAAGATTGAATCTAATGATATTTTCTTTGCTTTTTCCGGAGACAATTTCAACGCAGCTACTTTGGCTGAAAAAGCTGCTGATGAAGGAGCTTTAGCGGTAATTGTAGAAGATCAGGCGTTTGAAAATATAGAACGTAACATTTTTCATGTGCCTTCTACATTGGTTTTTCTTCAAGAATTGGCGATTCATCACCGCAACCAGTTGAAAATTCCAATCATCGCATTGACGGGAAGTAACGGTAAAACTACTACCAAAGAAATCATCCACGTGGTTTTATCTCAGAAATATAATTTGCAATATACTTTTGGAAACTTAAATAATCATATAGGAGTTCCGCTAACCTTGCTTTCTATCAAGCCCGAACACGAAATGGCGGTAGTAGAAATGGGTGCCAATCATCAAAAAGAAATTGAAATGCTGTGTAAAATTGCACAACCCAATTTCGGTTACATTACCAATTTTGGGAAAGCGCATCTTGAAGGTTTCGGTGGTTTTGAAGGAGTTATTAAAGGAAAATCTGAAATGTATGATTATCTGAAAAGCCATTCTCAAACTATTTTGGTGAATGAAAATGATCCGATTCAGGTTGAAAAAACAGAAAATTATTCCCCAAAAATTACTTTTGGTAAAGCAAATTCTGATTATCTGTTTGAAGAATTTTCTACTGAAAATTTTGTAGGTTTAAGTTTTCAAGGTCAAAAAGCGCAATCCAAACTTACCGGAAATTATAATTTTACCAATCTTTGTGCTGCAGCGAGTTTGGGATTCCATTTCGGTTTAAATTTTGAGCAAATAAAAACCGCAATCGAAAATTACACGCCTACCAATATGCGTTCTCAAGTATTGCAAAAAAACGGGAAAACATTTGTGTTAGATACTTATAATGCCAATCCGAGTTCGATGGTGGAATCGTTGAAGAATTTCAGTACTTTCGAGGGTAGCAAAACGGTGATCATCGGCGATATGTTGGAATTGGGCGAGGAGTCTGAAAAGGAACATCAGGCGATTATGGCGCTTGCAGAATCATTGAATTTTGATGAAATCATCACGGTAGGAAAGCACTTTAAAAAAGCCAATCAAATCTCCAGATCTTTTGAAAATACTCAGGAATTTTCACAGTATTTGGTGTCGGAGCATATCAAATCAGAAAACATTCTGTTAAAAGCATCGAGAGGAATTGCGCTTGAGAAAATTCTGGACCTAATCGGTTAATTTAAATCCCAATAATCATTCAGCACCAATTTGATATTCTGGAAAGTAACAGGAAAGACTTCTTTCATAATCGCTTCTTGGTTTTTCCATGATACTTCAGAAATTCCCTCTTCGATCTGGGGTTTCGGCGTTTCGCTGCCCACATATTGCATTCTGAACCAATAAGTGGTTTTCAGGATTTTTTCGCCGTTTCTTTCGGTGTAAATGTGAAAAGTATTGTTGAGGAATTCTTCTAAAATAAGTTCCGATAATCCGGTTTCTTCTTCTACTTCACGCAGTGCAGCTTGTTCCAGAGATTCACCTTTTTCGATTTTTCCTTTCGGTAAATCCCATTTTCCGATTCTATGAATGAATAAAATTTCACCATTTTTATTGTTGACAACGCCTCCCGCAGCTTCAATCACTCTGAACATGTGGGTAAAATCTTCCCAGATTTCTTCAATATTTTCCCCATATACATTCAGTTCCGGGCATGAAGTATTTTGCAGAAGATCAATCGCGATTTCCAGAGTCGCAAAACCCTCGAAACGGAGCTTTTTTTCCACGTTTTCTGGGTATTTACTAAGCGTTAATTTTTTTTCATTCACAAAAACTTTATACATTTGCAACCATTTAATCTCACAAAAATATAAAAATGAATTTAGAAGGACGCAAAATTATTGTAAATAAATCTGTAAGCGAGTTAGTAGGGATGTTGAAAAATCCTGAAGATTATAAAAATCTGATGCCCGAATCTTTGCAGAACTTCGAAGTAAGAGACAACGGATTCAAATTTGGTTTAAAAGGAATGCCCGAAATCGCCCTTAAAATCGATGAAGTTACCGAAAACCAAGTTTTGCTTTCTTCCGCAAGCTCAAGTTTGGATTTCTTGTTGAAAGGTACAATGAATGCTTTGAATGAAAATCAAACCGAAGTTCAGTTGTTGTTTGAAGGAAAATTCAATCCGTTTATCAAAATGATGGTAGAGAAACCGCTTCAGAATTTCATCAATACCCTTACCGATAATATCGAAAAGTTGTAAAAGAAATTTTAAAAACAAAAAGCCCTGAAAGTATAATTTTCAGGGCTTTTTTTATGAATGGGTGTAATTTGCAAATGCTTCTTCTAAACTGCCGTATTTCCCTTTAAATTCATCAATTTGGGAATCCTGAATGATATTTCCTTGGTGAATGAGAATCACCCTTGAGCAAAGCGCTTCCACTTCCTGCATGATGTGGGTGGAAAGAATAACGGTCTTTTGACGCCCAATTTCCTTAATCACATTACGAATTTCAATGATTTGGTTGGGATCCAGACCATTGGTTGGTTCATCGAGAATCAGCAAATCCGGTGAATGCAAAATTGCCTGTGCAAGACCAACTCTTTGCTTGTAACCTTTTGAAAGTTGCGATATTTTCTTGGATTTTTCTGGTGTAATTCCCACCAATTCAATCACTTCATCAATTCTTTCTTTAGAAATTTGATGAATGTCCGCAACGAAATTCAGGTATTCTTTTACATACATTTCTGGGTAAAGCGGATTGTTTTCCGGCAAAAAACCCATTTTTTTCTTCGCGCTAATTTCGTTTTTGGTAATATCTTCTTCGTTGAACAAAATATGCCCTTCATCAATTTTCATCGCACCGACAATCGATTTCATCAGCGTAGATTTTCCGGCTCCATTGGGGCCTAAAAGCCCGATGATTTCGCTATTTCCGATCTCGAGGTTGATGTCGTTTAAAGCAACTTGATCTCCGAAATTTTTTTTTAAATGAATGATCTGAAGTGACATGAATTGTTTTTCTGTTGGTTGCAAATTTAAGCAATGATGTGCAATTGAGGAATTTTATTCCAGTGCAAATGCCTATTTATTGGTTTTAATTTAAATCGAATAAATCATCACAACGAAATAAGGATTTATTTTTTATTTGAAACGCAAAATCTTTTGTAATTTTGCCGAATGGAATTAAGTATAGGAGAGATGCTTTTGATCGCTGTAGCGATTGTAGTCTTGTTCGGACCCGATAAATTGCCACAAATTGCTCGTGACTTAGGTCAAGGAGTAAGAAAAATGCGTGGTGCGATGGAGGATGTGAAAACCGAAATTTTGAAGGAAACCGATAATCCTGTTGCTGAAATAAAAAGGGAAATTGATAAGGTGAAACAAGCCGCGAAAGATTACAACCCACTTGCCGATGTCGAAAATAAAGAAGCGCTCGCGGAAAGAGCTCAGCCAAAAGTAAATCTCGCGGAAAACGACGAACACGAAGGTCCCGTAAGCCGATAAAATGCAAGAAATCATTCAAGAAGATAAACAGCTGTTTTTATGCCTCAATAATTTGGGGAGTCAGCCATTCGATCAGTTCTGGATCATGGTTTCGGAGACTTGGATTTGGGTTCCGCTTTACATTATTTTCCTTTATTTGCTTTACAAAAAATTTGGAACCAGAAATTTGGTTTTTATACTCATTTTCATTGCTTTAGGTGTAACGGTTTCTGACCAACTTGCCGGGATTTTCAAAACCGGAATTTCCAGATTGAGACCTTGTCATGACCCTTCATTAGACGGTTTGTTGCGCGAAGTGAAATGTGGTGGACAATTTGGTTTTTATTCAAGTCATGCTTCCAATACCTTTTTTATTGCAACTTTGATGAGTATTTTGTTGCACAAAACACATCGGTATTTGCCTTATTTTCTATTCATTTGGGCGGCGATGGTTTCTTATAGCCGAATTTATTTGGGAGTTCATTTCCCGATGGATATTCTCATGGGCGCTTTGATGGGATTTTTCCTCGGAGGTTTCTTCGCAACGCTTTCATTGAAGGTAATTCACAAAAGACAACAATCGAATTCCTAAGTATTTTTTCACCTAAATCTTAATAGCAAGCGCAACGTTTCACGAATCTTCGCTCATTCCTTTTCGTGCATCGCTGTAAAATATTATCTTTGCTATTATGTCACACAACAACGATAAACGACTTTTCCTCATCGATGCATTTGCGATGATTTTCCGCGGATATTACGCCTTAATCCGCAGTCCGAGAATTACCAGCGATGGGAAAGATACTTCTGCTATTTTCGGATTTACCAATTCATTGATCGAGTTGATTCGTCGAGAAAAACCTACGCATTTAGCAGTGGTTTTCGATGTAGGTCAAGCGAGTGTAAGAACCGCTGATTTTGCAGATTACAAAGCCAATCGAAGCGAAACTCCCGAAGCTATAAAAATTGCAGTTCCCTATATTCACCGGATTTTGGAGGCGATGCACGTACCAATTTTGGGTGTTGAAGGTTACGAAGCCGATGATGTGATCGGAACCATTGCTTGCAAAGCGGAAAAGCAAGGTTATACCACTTTTATGGTGACTCCGGATAAAGATTTTGCACAGTTGGTGACTGATAAAATTAAAATTTACAAACCAGGTTTAAAAGGTGCTGAATTCGAGATTTTGGGTGTTGAAGAAGTAAAAGAAAAATACGAAATCGAAGATACAAAACAAGTCATCGATTATTTGGCGATGATGGGCGATGCTGTCGATAATATTCCGGGATTGGAAGGGGTTGGTGAAAAAACCGCCAAAAAATTTCTCAAAGAATATGGAAGCATCGAAAATCTGCTTGCAAATACCCATGAAATTAAAGGAAAGCTACGAGAAAAAGTAGAAGCCAGCGCAGAACGTGGGATTTTATCCAAGAAATTAGCAACTATTATTTGTGACGCGCCAATCGATTTCGAACAAGAAAAATATGACCTTGAAGTTCCGGATTTCGAGAAAGTGAAAGAAGTTTTCGATGAAATAGAATTCCGAAGATTATATGAAAATCTTTACCGCGCATTCGCTCCCGCAAAAGATACTGAAAAAGAAACCGATCCTAATAAAATAAGCCGTTTCGACAAGGTTGAAGATCAAAATAAACCGGTTCAGCTCGATCTTTTTGCCACTTATGAAGAGCTGGATCACGCGACGAATACGCAATCCAATATCGCGCAAAGCGACCATTTGTACCAATTTATCGATGCTCCGAAAGCTCAGAAAATATTGGTTCAGAATTTACTCGCTCAAAAAGCGGTTTGTTTTGACACCGAAACTACTTCTTTAAATGAGTTGGAAGCCGAATTGATCGGGATGAGTTTTTCCTATAAAAAAGGGCTTGCTTACTACGTTCCGCTCTCTGAAAATCGTGAAGAAGCGCTCGAAACATTGGAAATTTTCCGTCCATTTTTTGAGAAAAAAGAAATTGTTAAGATTGCTCATAACTTAAAATATGATTACAAAGTTTTAAAGCAATACGGAATTGAAGTGGAAGGTGCGATTTTCGATACGATGATTGCTCATTATTTGTTGAATCCCGACGGAAGACACGGGATGGATTACCTCTCGGAAATTTATCTTCATTATCAACCAATTTCCATTGAAACCCTTATTGGCAAAGGAAAAAATCAAGGAACATTACGTTCGGTTTCGATTGAAGAACAAACCAATTATGCCGCTGAAGACGCCGATATTACATGGCAATTGTACGAACTTTTCGCGCCACAACTTAAGAAAGAAAATCTTGAAGATCTCTTTTTTAAAGTGGAAATGCCTTTGATGAAAGTGCTTGCCAAAATGGAATTAGAAGGAGTTTCTTTGGATAAAAAATGGCTCGAACAGGAAAGCAAAGATTTGGAAAATGATCTTCGCGAACTTGAAAAAAATATTTTTGAACTTTCCGGTGAAGAATTTAACATGAATTCTCCGAAACAATTGGGCGAAATTTTATTTGAAAAAATGCAACTCGATCCGAAAGCGAAAAAGACAAAAACTGGTCAGTACGCCACTTCCGAAGATGTTTTGCAGAAACTTTCCGGGAAACACGATATCATCAAATATATTTTGGAATACCGAACTTACCAGAAACTGAAATCGACTTATGTGGATGCGTTGCCTTTGCAAATCGACAAAGATGATCACCGAGTTCATACCAATTTCTCGCAAACTACTGCTGCGACGGGTCGTTTGGCTTCAGTGAATCCAAACCTTCAAAACATTCCGATTCGTACATTGCGTGGTCAGCAAATTCGGGGCGCATTCGTAGCTGGAGAAGGGAAAAAAATTATTTCTGCCGATTATTCTCAAATTGAATTGCGTTTAATTGCCGAAATTTCCAATGAAGAAAACATGATTCTCGCCTTCCAAAATGGAGAAGATATTCATGCTTCTACGGCTTCTAAGCTTTTTAAAATTCCTTTGGAAGAAGTCACCAAAACCCAGCGAAGTCAGGCTAAAACGGTAAATTTTGGAATTATTTACGGACAAGGAGCATTTGCTTTGGCGGAACAAACCGGACTTTCAAGAACCGAGGCGAAACAAATGATTGAAGCGTATTTCGAAACTTATCCGCAACTGAAAAAATACATGGCCGAACAAGTGAAAAAAGCGCAAGATTTGGGTTATGTGGAAACTATTTTGCACCGAAAACGTCATTTAAAAGACATTAATTCCGCCAATTTTGTGGTAAGAGCTCATGCAGAAAGAAACGCGGTGAATGCTCCAATTCAGGGAAGTGCAGCCGATGTGATTAAGTTGGCGATGATTAAAATTGATGAAAAACTTCAGGAAAAAGATTTAAAAACCAAAATGTTGCTTCAGGTTCATGATGAACTTTTGTTTGAAGCACCGATTGATGAAGTGGAAACCGCTAAAACCCTGATAAAAACGGAAATGGAATCCGCATTTGAAACCAAAGTTCCGCTTCTCGTAGAAGTTGGCGTAGGCGATAATTGGTTGGAAGCGCATTAAAATTTAAAACCAATAATTATGAAAACAGTAATTTTTTACGAAAACAATCCAGAAGCGACGATGGAGCAATTTATGGAAGTTTATCCGAAGCATCAGGAAAACGAGGACAAATTTGTGAAAGCCGGAAAAGTCCTTGGAATTGGGCCGTTTTCCGTTCCTGGTGAAGGCGCGATGGGAATTTTCACCGATCTCGAATCTGCCGAAGAATTTGTGAAAGGCGATCCTTTTGTACAGGAAGGTTTGGTCGCGAAAGTGACTTACAGACAATGGCATGACGAACTTTTGTAGTCGATGAAGTTTCTCCTAATCATTCCCACTCACAACGAGGAAAAAAATATACTTTTCTGTTTAGAATCGCTGAAAAATCAGACGTTTCAAGATTTTAAATGCATTATTGTGAACGATGGTTCCACGGATAAAACTCAAGAAATTGTAGGAAGATTTGTTGAAAATAATCTGCAATTTGAAATCTTTAATTTAAAAGAATCCGAATATTCACCCGGCGCGAAAGTGGTTCGAACATTTAATAAAGGTTTGGAATCGGTTAATTTAAAAGATTTTGATATTGTTTGCAAATTCGATGCGGATATTATTTTTCCTGAAAATTATCTCAAAAAAATTAATGAAGTTTATGAGAAAAATCCAAAAGCAGGAATGGTTTCTGGAATTGTTAAAATTAAAAAATCCATTTTTGAGAAAAACCTCGCTTTCGATTTTAAAGACGAAAAATCGCAATGGACTTTCGAGAATATTTCCTCTAAAAATCACGTTCGCGGACCGATAAAATCCTACAGAAAAGAATGTTTTCAGGACATGAATGGTTTGCGACCAGTTTTGGGTTGGGACAATATCGATGTGATGTTGGCCAAAAAACACGGTTGGGAAGTATTGACAATCAAAGGTTTATGGGTGAAACATCTTCGTCCGACCGCTTATAAATACAAAAATCAGAAAGCCGAAAAATTGGGAGAATATTTCTATAATATCGGTTTGAGTTTTCCTTTAACGCTGATTTCTTCCGGAAAATCTTCGTTGAAAAATAAATCTTTTTCAGAGTTTTTCATCACTTTGAAATCATTTTTAAAACAAAATCATCCACGTTCATTATCGAAAGATGAAATTCAATTCATCAGAAATTTACGTTGGAAAGAAATGTTGAACAAAAAATAATCATCATGAAATCTATTTTAAGACTATTTTTCCTGCTTTTTTTAATGAATATTTCTGCGCAAAAACCCGCAGATTTGATCATTACCAATGCAAAAATTTACACTGTAAATTCCAAATTCGAAATTGCTGAATCGATGGCGGTTTCCAACGGAAAAATTTTAGCAGTTGGAAAAAACAAAGAAATTTTAAAGAAATTTCAATCTCAGAATATTCAAAATCTTGATGGGAAACCTGTTTTTCCTGGATTTATTGATGCACATTGTCATTTCACCGGTTACGCGACCGACAAATGGAAATGCGAATTGTGGGGAACAAAATCTTGGGAAGAAATCATTCAGAAATTGACCGATTATTCCAAAAATGCGCCTATGGAATGGCTTTACGGAAGAAGTTGGGATCAAAATGATTGGCCGGTAAAAGAGTTTCCGAACAAAGCAAAACTCGATGAATTGTTCCCAAATCGTCCGGTTTATTTGAAGCGAGTTGACGGTCACGCCGCGATTGCCAACCAAAAAGCGCTCGATATTGCAGGAATTACCGTGAATATCAAGATAAATGGCGGAGAAATAGAAGTAAAAAACGGCAAACTTACCGGAATTTTAGTTGATAATGCGATGCTTTTGGTGGAAAAACACATTCCAGAAATCAGCGATGAAATGGCGATTCAGTATTTTGCAGATTTGCAGAAAACCTGTTTTTCTTATGGTTTGACTTCGCTTCACGATTGCGGAATTTCTACGCATATATTTTCACTTTTAGAAAAAGCGCAGGATCAGAATGTATTGAAAATGAAAATTTTCGCTTTGCTGGAAGACAATCCTTCGACTTATGATGATTGGATTAAAAAAGGTCGATTTACCAAAGGAAATATCACTTTTGGTGGCTACAAAGTCTATTCAGACGGTGCGCTCGGTTCGCGAGGAGCCTGTTTGATTCACGATTATTCTGATAAAAAAGGATGGAAAGGTTTTCTGTTAAGCGACCAAAATCATTTTGAAACTTTAGCTAAAAAACTGAAAAATAGTGATTTGCAAATGTGTACGCACGCGATTGGAGATTCTGCAAACCGAACGATTTTAAACATTTATGGCGAAGTTTTAGGCATTAAAAACGACCGAAGATGGCGAATTGAACATGCGCAAATTGTCGATAAAAGTGATTTCGATTTGTTCGGAAAATATTCCATCATTCCTTCGGTTCAGCCTACTCATGCGACTTCGGATATGTATTGGGCGGAAGAAAGATTGGGGAAGGATCGTTTGAAATACTCTTATGCCTACGAAGATTTGCTGAATCAAAATGGCTGGCTTCCTCTGGGAACCGATTTTCCGGTCGAGGAAATCAATCCGATAAAAACATTTTTTGCGGCAGTTGCCAGAAAAGATAATAAAAATTTTCCGGCAAATGGTTTTCAGAAAGAAAATGCATTAACCAGAGAACAAGCGTTGCGTGGAATGACGATTTGGGCTGCGAAATCGGCTTTTCAGGAAAAGGAATTGGGAAGTTTGGAAGCCGGAAAATCTGCAGATTTTGTGGTTTTAAATCAGGATTTAATGAAAGTTGAGGAAAATAAAATTTTGGAAACAACGGTTTTGGAAACATATAGTTCCGGAAAAAAAGTACATTAATTTTGAAAAAAATCGCTTACATCGAACTCGATACGCATGCGGAAATTGCTGCGAATTTCATGGAATTAATGAATGATTCCCGCGAGTTTTCTGTGGATTATTATTTTAGTGAAAAAATCCTCAAAACCTTGGGTTTAAATGAAACTGAAAACATCATAAAAACAACTCCAGAAACGCTTTTTCGTCAATTATCAAGCAACGATTATCAATTGGTAATTATTGGAACTGTTCACCGATATTTTAATGTATTCAATGAAATTTCCCGAAAATTCAATACTTCTGTGATTGTTCACAATTTGAATTTCACAAAAATTTCAAAGTTTCAACTTTTTAAGAATATTTTTAAAAAGGATTTTAAATACCGTTTAAAACTTTTGTTGAAAGAAGATTTGCTTTCTGCAACTGAAGTTTTTAAAAACGCGAAAAATCTTTTGGTTTTGGATGAAACTTTAATTCAGGAAAATCAAAATTTCCCATTGAAATTTCTTCCGGTTTTCTTTACAAATGAATATTCCGAAAGCCGAAAATCGATCATTACGATTGCAATTCCCGGCGCAGTTTCTCAGGAAAGAAGAGATTATTTTCACCTTTTAGAAAAAATTAAAATTTTTAAAAGTAATGCAAGTTTTCAGTTTGTTTTTTTAGGAAAAGCTGAAGGGGAAGAGCTTTCTTGGCTTAAAGAATTTGAGAAAGTCAAGCCACAAAATATTTCTATTCAATATTTCACAGAGAAAGTTTCTCAACAAAATTTCGATGAATGGATGCAGAAATCCGATATTTTATGGTGTCCAATTCAAAGTGAAACGGAGTTTTTTAGTCAAAAAGAATTTTACGGAAAAACCAAAATGAGTGGGAATATTGGCGATGCCATCAAGTATGGAAAATTGGCGATTTTCCCTGAAAATTATCCAAATTCGCATCCATTTATTATTCCGGAAAACAAGAATGTGGAAGAACAGATTTTTAATGGTGAAGAATTAATGTCTTACGATTTTGGAGAAAATTTTGCTCGTGAGAAAGTGCGGAAAAATTTAGAACAAAAACTTCTGAATCTTCTTTAAAATTTAAAAATACTTCCAAGAAATTTTTTGTTGATATAGTCTTCCAATGGAAAAATTTTCAAGAAATAATTTCCGATGAAAAACAAGAGCAAAACGAAGGATGGTTTGTAAATTAAATTCACGAAACTGCTTTTAAAATCCGGTAAAATAATCGCAACGGTAATGCCTAAAGTTCCGATAATTAGGGCGTAAATCATTTCAATCGTCAATGGAAAAACTCCGAATTTGATGTAATTGAAAGTGATTTTGGCGATGTTGAAAAGCGTTAAAGAAATTGCTGTTGCAATTGCTACTCCGAAAAGTTCAAGATTGGTATTTTTTAGGAAGTAAATATTCAGCAAAACCGTTGTCACAGCCAGAAAAAGCATCACCACGATATTGAAACGGTAATATTTAGAAAGCGAAATTATGTGTCCGTTGAATCCGGTTGCCAAATCGAAAAGCATCGCAAAACCGAGTACCCAAATCACAGGTTCTGATTGTCGCAAAAGCTCACCGTTCTTGATAAAATGCGTTAAATACGGAAAACCAACCAATACACACGAAAGCAAAACCAAGCCAAGGAAAAATAAGATTAAGGAAGATTTTTTGTGCAAACGATCGAGTTCTTCATAATCGTTTTCAGCGAGATGTTTATTGATAATTGGCGCAGAAATACTGTACAATCCCATCGCCGGAACCGTGATTAGCGAAATGATGGAGTAGAGCGTATTGTACACTCCGTTTGGTTCAAAACCGAGGAATTCGCCGATCATCACACTGTCGATTCTCACCGCGATAAAATTCCCGATATTGCCTAAAAATCCATAGAAACTATAGTTTAAAACCTCTTTCCAAAGGTTATCTTTTTTAATATAATCTGTGGAAAAATCGGGTTTTATTTTTTCGAGTCGGTTGGTGTAATAAATATATCCGAAAAGCCCTAAAATAAACATTCCGATAAAGAAAAGGTACGCCGCTTTTTCAGGAAAGCCAATAAAAAAGAAGAGGCAAAATGCGCCCAAATTGGCAATTTTCGGCAATAAATTTTCAAAAATATTTGGTACGACGATTCGCTTGAAATTGGAAAGATATTTATTGAAAACTGCACTGAAAGCAAGTACGAGAATCAGCGGTAAAATCAGGCGTTTCATTTGCCACATTTCGGTTTGCTGAAGTTTTGGGAACAGCAAATTAATGGCGAAATATCCGATCAGAAAAATGATGAAATTCAATAAAATTCCCAACAAAGAAAGCGAAAGAAAATTCTGATGTTTTCCGTCTTGTTGCGTTTGGTTGAAAAATTTAACATTAGAAAAAGATAATCCAAAAACTACTACAGGAAGTAGCATTTCAGCTGTAGGAAGCACATAACGAAGTTTTCCGTAAAACTCCATATCGTGAGGAAACACGAAAATCGCCGAAAAAGTTCCGAGCAAAAATCCGAGATATCCAATTATGGAATATTTAAAACCCTGTCGCGCAACTACACTCATATTTCTTTGTTTTTAAGGGGTTTTGGGATGAAAATCATGTTGTTGATGTAGGCTTGTTTGGTTCCAACTTTGCCGTCATTATATTCGGAAATCAACTTTTCATCGAATTTTTCCAATTCAAAAGTTTCTCTGTTTAGGAAAAAGGTTGCATAGCCCCAATTTTCAATTTCAGAAATCAGATGTTGAAGCGGTTCGGTGTGATGCCTTTGCTCCATTTCGACCATCATTGTTGGATGAAATTTTTCGATCACGCTTTTTGCACCGCGTAAAGTTTGCATTTCATTGCCTTCAACATCTATTTTTATGAAATCAATTTTTTCTAATTTTTCCTGAGCAACCCAATCGTCCAATTTCATCACTTTTACCTGTTGTAAAACATGTTTCGCTTCACCGATTTCGCGGTAATCGACTTGCAAAGTTCCGCGCGATGCATATTTTTTTCCATTAATGACGGGTACTTTGAAAGTTGCAATTTCATTTTTATCGGAAAGCGCTAAAGGAAAAATATTGGTTGTAGGGAAAATTCGTTTTAACCTTGAAAACAGATTTTTATTTGGTTCAAAAGCGTAAATGTTTTTTGGAGACAGTTTATTTTCAAGTTGAAAAATAAAACTTCCGGCATTCGCCCCAATGTCCAAAAAAACAGCATCAGTTTTTAAATAATCCTTTATCCAAAGTAGTTCCGGTTCGATATTTCTCTCCGAATAATTTTTGCGGGTGATATTTTTAAAATATCTTTCCTTATAAAATTGGGGAGAAATAAACTGTAGATTTTCGGCAATTCTTTGGTATAAAGACATACTTTTTTTCGTTGAGGAAAACAAAGATAGAAAAATATGTTAAATAAATGTTAAAATAGAAGAGAAAGATGAAATCGGTTTCTGTAGAGCGCGGTAATCCTTATCTTTAACAATCAAATAATTTTTATGAAAAAGTTCTTTATTCTCGCTGGTTTTTCTGCACTTGTTTCATGCGGATCGCTTAATAATTCTAAAAAACAAAATTTCACTTGGGAAGGCGCAAATATGTATTTTTTGTTGACAGATCGTTTCAAAAATGGAGATGTTTCTAATGATGTCAATTTTGAAAGAAAAGAAAAAGCTGCGGTTTTACGAGGATTTGAAGGCGGAGATTTAAGAGGAATTATCCAGAAAATTGATGATAATTATTTCACCGATTTGGGAATCAATGCAATTTGGATGACTCCAATTGTGGAGCAAATTCATGGCGCAACCGATGAAGGAACGGGCAAAACGTATGCATTTCATGGATATTGGGCAAAAGATTGGACGAATCTCGACCCCAATTTTGGTACAAAAGCAGAACTGAAAGAATTGGTTGAAAAAGCCCATGCAAAAGGAATCCGCGTGGTTTTGGATGCAGTGGTAAATCATACCGGTCCGGTTACGGAAATCGATCCTGTTTACCCGAATTCATGGGTTCGTACTTCTCCACAATGTCAATATAATAATTACCAAAATACGACTGCATGCACTTTGGTTGCGAATCTTCCTGATGTCTTAACGGAATCCAACAGTCCCGCGGAATTGCCACAAATGTTGGTTGAAAAATGGAAAAAAGAAGGAAGGTATGAAGCGGAAATGAAATCTTTGAACGATTTCTTCACAAGAACCGGTTATCCGAAAGCGCCAAAATATTACATCATGAAATGGCTTGCAGATTATATTGAAGAATTTGGGATTGATGGTTATCGTGTTGATACTGTGAAGCATACTAATGAAGATGTTTGGAAGGATTTCCAGAAAATATGTCAGGAAGCTTTTGATATTTATAAAATAAATCATCCGACGAAAGTGCTCGATAATAATGTGTTTTTCACGGTAGGAGAAGTTTACGGTTATGGAATTTCGCAAAAGCAGAATTACGATTTCGGTGATAAAAAGGTCAATTATTATCAAAACGGATTCAAATCTTTGATTAATTTTGATTTTAAAGGAGACGCCAATAAATCATATGAAGAGCTGTTTTCCAACTATTCGAAGTTGCTTCATTCGGATTTAAACGGAAAAACGGTGATGAATTATTTAACTTCTCATGATGACGGTTGGCCTTTCGATAAGGAGCGAAAAAGAACTTTCGAAGCCGGAACCAAACTTTTACTTGCGCCCGGAATTTCTCAGGTTTATTACGGCGACGAATCTGCGAGAAGCTTGATTATTGAAGGAACACAAGGAGATGCAACGCTTCGAAGTAATATGAATTGGAATGAAATTCAAAATAATTCAGAAAGCCAAAAATTATTGCAACATTACCAGAAATTAGGGAAATTCCGTGCAAATCATCCTGCTGTTGGAGCAGGAGTTCATCAGATGATTTCGTCTTCGCCTTATTGGTTTACAAGAACTTTCAATACCGACAAAGTTTTGATCGGCTTGGATTTAAACTCTGGCCTTAAAGAAATTTCAGTGCGCGAAATTTTTGAAGAAGGAACAAAACTTCGGGATGCTTATTCGGGCTTAGTTATAACAGTTAAAAACGGGAAAGCCATTATTGATACTAACCAATCGATTGTTTTATTCGAGAAAATTTAGAAAACAATGAAAAAGATATTTAGCTTTCTCATACTTTTTATCGTCTGTACAATCTTTGCGCAAAAAGTTCCCCAAGTCAATAAAACGGAATTTTCAAAAGAAGCCCTGGCTCAGAAAATTACCTCGCAAAACGGCAAAAAACTTTCGGTATCGGAAGTTTTAAAAATGCATGAAGGTAAAATTTTAATCATCGACTTCTGGGCAAGCTGGTGCCGCGACTGTATTCTCGCACTGCCTTCTACAAAGGAACTTAAAGAGAAGAATCCTGAGATTGAGTTTGTCTATTTCTCCCTCGACCGTTCGCACGAGCAATGGAAAAAAGGTTTGGAAAAATACCAGATTACTGAAAATGAAAATTACTGGTTTGATGAAGGCTGGAAAAATAATTTCAATAATTATATCGATCTGAACTGGGTTCCGAGATTCATAGTTATTGACCAAAAAGGTGCGATAGCCAATTATTATTCCATCAATCCAAAAGATCCTGAGCTTCAGAAAACTTTAAATTCTTTAAAAAATTAAAGTTATTTTTTGGTAAAACTACATAAAAGGTGCACTCAGAAAATCATTGAGCGGTTTCATCGATTTGTAAATCTTAGCAATGTTTTTTGTAACATTTTCATTGATCAAATCTTCATTGGAAATTGGATGAACGACGATAAAGTTCTTTAATTTTAAGAATTCCGCCATTGGATCGTCCTTTTCGAAACCGTTGGGAACTCTTTGCAGCTTGCCTTCTACACTTAATCCGCGGAAATTATTGCGAAAATCATCCTGTTCCAAAATTTCCATAAATTCTTTAGCGTTCATCGAAATTTCTTTGCGAATTTCTTTTAAAACAGACGCGTCAGGTTGATAAACTCCGCCTGCGAGAAAAGATTTTCCAGGTTCGATATGCAAATAATATCCGGAAATTCTATTGCCTTTTCCCATTCCCAAACCTGCACCGAAGTTGGTTTTGTATGGGGATTTGTCTTTCGAAAAACGAACATCGCGATAAATGCGGAAAAGCGATTTCTTGGCATCAATTTTCAGAATTTCTTCATCAACTTCTCCGATTTTTTCAATTAAATCTTCCACAACGTTCACTACGTTTTGCTGAGCAGTAATATATAGGTTTTTATTTTCTGTAAACCACTCACGATTGTTGTTTTTGGATAGATTTTTAAGAAAATTCAGGGTTGAAGCATCGATTTTCGGGGACATATTTCTAAGATTTTAGCCCAAATTTACTGAAAAATTAGGGTCTAAGGATGATTAATGTATTCTTTAAGATAAATTTAATAAAACAATGTAATTTTTATCAATTCAAAAAAACGTATCTTTGCAAAATATTTAATATACTTAATGAATTTATTTACAGAAACCAGCCTAAGTCCAGAAATTCTAAAGGCAGTTGGTGAATTAGGGTTTACAAGCCCAACAGAAATCCAAAAACAGACCATTCCTTTTATCTCTACAGATATACGCGATATGATCGCACTAGCGCAGACAGGGACGGGCAAAACAGCAGCATTTTCGCTTCCGATTTTGGATATGATTAACGAGGGTAGTCGCAAAATCCAATTTTTGGTGCTTTGTCCGACAAGAGAGCTGTGTCTTCAGATTACGAAAGACATTAAAAATTATTCCAAGTATTTGCCGAACATTAAGACTACGGCAGTATACGGTGGAAGCAGTATTATGGATCAAATCCGTTCACTTCGCGATAAACCGCAAATTATTGTGGGAACTCCGGGACGTGTGATCGATTTGATTAACAGAAAAGCATTGGATTTTTCAGAAATTCAATGGTTGGTTTTAGATGAAGCAGATGAAATGCTTTCAATGGGTTTCAAAGATGATTTGGAAACTATTTTGAAAGAAACTCCGGAAACGAAACAAACTTATTTATTCTCTGCAACCATGAATAAAGAGGTTGAAAGAATTTCCAAGAATTATTTAACTTCCCCTCACCGTATTTCCGTAGGATCTATCAACGAGGTGAAGAAAAACATCAAGCACGAATTTTATGTGGTAGGTTACCGTCATAAAAAAGAAGCTTTGAAGAGATTGATTGATGCAAATCCGAATCAATATTCAATTCTTTTCTGTCGTACTCGTATGGAAACTCAAGAAGTTGCTGACTTTTTGATGCAAAACGGATACGCTGCAGATGCGCTTCACGGCGATTTGTCTCAGGCGCAGAGAGATACGGTAATGAAGAAATTCCGTCTCAAAAATATTGATATTTTGGTAGCTACTGATGTGGCTGCAAGAGGGTTGGATGTGAATTCATTAACTCACGTTATCCATTATTCTTTGCCGGATGATCCTGAAGTTTTCGTTCATCGAAGCGGAAGAACCGGTAGAGCTGGGAAAGACGGAATCTCGATGTCTTTGATTAAACCTGAAGAATCCAGAAAATTAAAACAAATCAAAGCTTCAACAAAAATTGATATTGTTGAGAAAAAAATCCCAACCGGAGAAGCGATTATCAAAGCTCAGGTAGGTGGTGTTTTCGAAAAATTATTCACAGAACATGAAGAGTTTTTCACTTTTGATGATTCTTTAATTCCTGATTTATCTGAATTCACCAAAGAAGAATTGGTTCACAAATTATTGCAATTGCAATTGAGAGATTTGGCAATGTTCTACAAAGACAAGAACGATTTGGCTGATCAGAAATTCAATAGCGATGACCGAGGAGAAAGAGGTGGAAGAGATCGTGATCGCGGAAGAGACAGAGATCGTGGAAGAGACCGCGACAGAGGTGATAGAAGAGATAACTTCCGAGACGGAGGACGTGATGGTGGAAGAGATCGCGACAGAAAGCCAAGAAAAAACAATGGCGATATGGTGAGATTTTTCTTTAATCTTGGTAAAAAAGACCAATTGAAGAAAATGGATATGTTGGAAATCATCAACAAATCTACCGCGAAATCTAAAAAACGACCAGATATCGGAGAAATTGAAATTTTAGAAAAATTCTCTTTCTTTGAAGTAGAAAAATCTTTTAAAGATGAAGTTTTGAAAGGTTTACAAACTCAGAAATTTAAAGGAAAAGATATGAGAGCCGAAGTGGCTAACTAATCTCTGCCTGAAAATTGATAAAATTTGATCAGTTCCATTTTTATAATGGGACTGATTTTTTTTATATGTTTTTGGTGGAAAACTAATCGCTAATGTTAATAAAACTTAATATTAAAACATAAAAGTTCGTCCACTTTTTCGGAAATTTGCACCACTAATTATAAATAAAATAAAATGGGAATTGGCAATATTTTCAAAGCATTCCAACCAAAAGACAAAGTGTTTTTTGTACTCTTCGAAAAAGTAGCAGCTACGCTAACAGAAATGTCCAAAGAATTTCATGAAGGATTGTTGGATTTTGATATCAATGATGATACAATGCTTAAGAATATGAGCGATTATGAGCATAAATTGGATGATCTTACTCACGAGATTTTTGTTCAATTAGGCGAAAATTTCATCACTCCGTTTGATAGAGAAGATATTAATCATCTTGCAAGTGGATTAGACGATATTGCCGACTTCATGTATGCATCTGCAAAGTATATTTATTTATATAAAACACCGCTAGATCCTGCTTATACAGAATTCTCACTACTGATTTACAAGTCTTGTGTGGAAATTCAAACTGCGATTAGCGACCTAAAAGATTTTAGAAATCCACAAGGAGTAAAAGAATCTTGTATCAAAATCAATTCTTACGAAAATATCGCTGATGATGTTCTAAGTCAGGCTACAGTGAAGCTTTTCGAAACAAACGATGCAATTAATATCATCAAAATAAAATCAGTTCTAGAATATCTAGAAACAGTAACTGATAAGGCAGAAGATGTTGCCAATACGATGGACAGTATTGTGATAAAATATGCGTAACCCGATCCTTTAACCTTAAAAATAAAGAATGGATTTACCAATATTATTAATCGTAATCATCGTTTTAGCATTAATATTTGATTATATCAACGGGTTTCATGATGCAGCAAACTCTATTGCTACTATTGTTTCTACCAAAGTATTAACCCCGTTTCAGGCTGTTTTATGGGCCGCATTATGGAACTTTGCAGCTTTCTTTCTTGCAGCTTACGTAATCGGAGAATTCAAAATCGGGAATACGATTGCCAAATCCGTCAATGAAGATTTTATCAATCTTGAAGTGATTTTGGCCGGATTAATCGCCGCTATCGCTTGGAATTTGCTCACTTGGTGGTTTGGGATTCCGTCTTCTTCATCACACACCCTTATTGGTGGGTTTTTAGGAGCCGCTTTGATGTATGCTTTGGTTTCAGACTATCATGCGATAGTTTTAGCACAACCGAACCTTTCATTTTTCGATACGATTTCGCTTACCTTCAAGCAGCTATTTACCCAAAATGTAGTGAAATATGATAAGGTCATTCCAATTATCCTTTTCATCTTCCTCGCTCCGGTTATTGGGTCTATTATTTCAATTATTATTACTTTAATTATTGTAAATATTGCCAAGAAAACCAATCCACGTAAAGCCGACAATATCTTCAAAAAATTGCAGCTGGTTTCTTCCGCATTATTTAGTTTGGGACATGGAACCAACGATGCGCAAAAAGTAATGGGAATTATCGGTGCAGCCGTGATTTATTATCATGTTCAAATGTTACATGATCCTGTTTATCTCGCAATGGATGGTTCGCATCAATTTACCTATTTCGTAGAGCATTATTGGTGGGTGCCTTTTACTTCATTTTTGATGATTGCTTTGGGAACCATGAGTGGTGGTTGGAAAATTGTGAAAACAATGGGAACCAGAATCACCAAAGTTACCCCACTTGAAGGTGTTGCAGCTGAAACTGCAGGTGCTGTCACTCTTTTCTTAACCGAACATTTCGGGATTCCGGTTTCTACTACCCACACCATTACTGGTGCGATTATCGGGGTAGGATTAACCAAACGAGTTTCCGCAGTACGATGGGGAATTACCGTAAGTTTGCTTTGGGCATGGATATTAACCATTCCAATTTCGGCAATCGTTGCAGGGATTACTTATCTGATTGTGATTGCAGTTCGATAAAATATTTTATACTAAAAAGATAAAACCACTTTCAAGGAAGTGGTTTTTTTTATCAACTATTAGGAACTAAAACTTTTTAAAATTGTAATTTTGTAAAAACAAGAAAATTTATGCAATTTTTAGACGAATATCAGGAAATCGTAGCCAAGGCTGTTGAAAAATACATCTTCAAAGATAAACCCACGGAGCTCTACGATCCCATGAATTATATTATTTCACACGGTGGTAAAAGACTGCGCCCAATCATGGTGCTTATGGCGAATGATATGTTTGGTGGAGACCTTCAGAAGGCGATAAAACCTGCATTGGCAATTGAGTTTTTTCATAATTTCACGCTGATTCATGATGATATTATGGATGAAGCACCACTTCGAAGAAACCAGCCTACCATTCATACTTTACACGGAATCAATACCGGAATTCTCTCGGGTGATGCACTTTTGCTAAAAGCTTATAAATTCTTTGAAGATTTGGAGCCGGATTTGTTCAAAGCTTGTATTCGAGTGTTCACACACACCGGACTTTTGCTTTGTGAAGGACAACAATATGATATCAATTTTGAATCTTTGCCGAATGTAACTTTTAATGATTATATCCGCATGATTACCTATAAAACTGGAGTTTTAAGCGCTTCTTCTTTCGAAATAGGTGCGTTAATTGCCGGTGCTGATTTTAAAGATGCTAAAGCGATTTTTAATTTTGGTAAAAATGTCGGAATTGCTTTCCAAATTATGGATGATTATCTAGATGTATTCGGGAACCAAGAACAGTTCGGAAAAAAACATGCAGGAGACATTTATGAAAACAAAAAAACTGTACTCTATCTCCTTGCCAAAGAACATGCTACCGAAGAAGAAAGAAAAGAACTAGATTACTGGTATTCTAAAAAAAGCGATAATGTAGATAAAATCTACAGTGTCGAAAAGATTTTCCGTCGCACGAAAGTTGATGAAAAAACCCTTCTTTTAATTCAAGAATACAACGAAATTGCACAAGGTTACCTCAATAAATTAAGTGTTTCCGATGAGAAAAAGAAACCATTTATTGAGTTGGCCAATTATCTTTTAAGAAGAGAATCTTAAAAGAACAATGTGTTGATTTGGAAATGAAGTAACCATTGAGTTCAATATTTTTCAAAGTAGCGCATTTTCAAATTCTCAAATAGAAAAAATGAAATTCCGAACCGAAGTAGAAATCCCTGCTTTCCCAAAAAAAATAGAAATTCAAGACCATGTTTTTTCCATTGGTTCTTGTTTTGCCACTGAAATGTCCGATTTGATGAAAACCGGACAAATTCAGGTTCTAAATAACCCTTTTGGAACCATTTTTAATCCATTTTCAGTGAATCAGGCGTTGAAAAAACTTCATGATGCCGAGTTTTATACCGAAGAAGATTTGATAAAATACAATGATGAAATGATCTCACTTGATCATCATAGCAGCTTTAATGCGAGGTTTGTACATCAGATTTTAGAGAAAATCAACCGAAATATCGAGCTCGGAAATGGGTTTCTTCAGAACACCAATTGGGTCATCATCACTTACGGAACTTCATTTATTTATGAATTTTTACCCAAGAAAAAACTCGTTGCAAATTGCCATAAAATTCCTGGGAAATTCTTCGAAAAAAGGATGTTAACCCACCTGGAAATCACCGATTCTATTTACGAAACTGTGACAACTTTGAAGGATATTTGCAATGAAAATGTACAAATTTTGTTCACCGTTTCACCTGTTCGCCACACCAAAGATGGAATCGTGGAAAATAATTGGAGCAAATCCAAACTGATCACCGCAATTCACGAGATTTTATCACAGTTTGAAAACTGTCATTATTTGCCAATTTATGAGATTTTAATGGATGATTTGCGCGATTATAGATTCTACAAAGAAGATTTAATTCATCCGAATCAACAGGCGATTCAATACATTTGGGAGAAATTTGGCAACGCCTTTTTTTCGGAATCGACCAAGGATTTCGTGGAAGAAAATTTCAAAATTGCGAAAGCTTTAGCACATAAAACTTCCGACGAAAAAAGCACGAAACATCTTGAATTTCTTGAAAATATCAAAGAAAAAATCGCCACACAACAAGCGAAAGTAAAGCATAAAATATTTTAAATTGATTTGGGCAGCTATTTCCGCCTTCCACTCCCGCTTTTTTGTTCCGCTTCGCTGCACAAAAAGAGCTCCGTTCAAGTCGGGCTGCAACCTTGAAAAACAAATAAAATGATCGATACACATACCCATTTATACGCCGAAGAATTTGACGAAGATAGAAAAGAAATGATTGAAAGAGCTTTGAATAAAGGAGTTTCTCATTTTTTTCTTCCGGCAATTGATTCTGAATCACACGAAAAAATGTTGGCTTTGGAAAGTGAATTTCCTAACCAAATTTATTCGATGATGGGACTTCATCCGTGTTATGTGAAACCCGAAACTTGGGAAAATGAACTCAAAATTGTTGAAAATTACTTGAATCAAAGACATTTTCCGGCGATTGGAGAAATAGGAATCGATTTGTATTGGGACAAAACAACTTTAGATATTCAGATTAAAGCTTTCGAACAGCAAATTGATTGGGCAATTGAAAGAGATTTGCCGATTGTGATTCATACCAGAGAAAGTTTCGATGAGACTTTTGAAGTTTTAGAAAGAAAAAAACACCCAAAATTGCGTGGGATTTTCCATTGTTTTTCCGGAGATTTGGAGCAAGCAAAACACGCTATCGATTTGAATTTCATCTTAGGAATTGGTGGAGTTGTCACTTTTAAAAATGGAAAAATCGATCAGTTTTTAAGCGAAATTCCTTTAGAAAAAATCGTTCTGGAAACCGATTCTCCTTATCTCGCGCCGGTTCCACATCGTGGGAAAAGAAACGAAAGTGGTTACCTCGATTTGGTCGCCGGAAAACTCGTGGATATTTATGGAAAAGAGTTCTCTGAAATCGATCGAATTACCACAGAAAATGCTTTGCAATTATTTAAAATTTAAACATAAAAAAACCGCGAATCAAAGTAGGTTTTTCCCTTTAATTCGCGGCTTCTATTAGTTTTTCGTTTTATTTGTTTCGCGAAAAATTACTTTTGTTTTTCGGTTTTTTGTAGCCGATATTCTCTTTACTTTGTGGTTTTGGCCGCGGATTGAAAGGTTTGTTGTTCGAATCTCTTTTCTGTGGTACCAAATTATCGGTATGAAAAGGATGATCGGTTTCTACAGGAATTTTCTTACCGATTAGCTTTTCTGTATTTTTCAGATTCAATAAATCTAGACCATCTACAAACGAGATCGATTTCCCTTCTGCACCGGCTCTTCCTGTTCTTCCAATTCGGTGAACGTAAGTTTCGGAAACATCGGAAAGCTCGAAATTTACTACATATTTTAACTCATCAATATCAATTCCTCTTGCAGCAATATCGGTCGCAACCAAAATTCTGGTTTTTCCAGATTTAAAATTGGTAAGCGCGTTTTGTCGTTGATTTTGGGATTTATTTCCGTGAATTGCTTCGGCCGAAATTTTGTGAGATTGAAGTTTTCTAGCGATTTTATCGGCGCCATGTTTGGTTCTCGAAAATACCAAAACTGAATCGGAAATATCTTGCTGAAGAATGTGCGTTAACAAATCTAATTTGTTGTCTTTCTCAACGAAATAAACTTTCTGCTGAATCGTATCTGCAGTTGCAGAAACCGGCGCCACTGCTACTTTTACAGGATTATTCAACATGGAATTTGCCAAAGTTTTAATCTCATCCGGGAATGTTGCCGAGAAGAACAAAGTTTGTCTTTTTTGAGGCAAAAGTTTCACAATTTTTTTCACATCATGCACAAAACCCATATCGAGCATTCGGTCAGCTTCGTCTAATACAAAGATTTCAAGGTTTTTCAAAGAGATAATTCCTTGCGAAATAAAATCTAAAAGTCTTCCCGGAGTTGCGACCAAAATATCTACACCTTTTTTAAGTGCAGCTTCTTGAGCGCCTTGTTTTACGCCACCGAAAACCACGAGATTTCTCATCTTCAAATGTCTTCCGTAAGCGTTGAAACTTTCTTCGATTTGAATCGCCAATTCTCTGGTTGGTGTCAAAATCAAAGCTTTGATTTGGTTATTTCGAACGTTTTTCTGTGTTAAGTTTTGCAGAATTGGAATCGCAAAAGCTGCTGTTTTTCCGGTTCCTGTTTGTGCAGTTCCGAGGAGGTCTTTGCCTTCTAATATGCTTGGAATTGCTTGTTGCTGAATTGGGGTTGGTTGTGTGTAACCTTCTTCCTGTAACGCTTTAGCGATAGGATCGATGAGTTTTAAGTCGGTAAATTTCAAATGAAAAATTTTTAATTAAAATAAAATGAACTGCGTCATTCTTTAGGTAATGTAACGAAGGAATGAAGTTGAAAATTTCGAAAAATTTCGGATTTCGCAGGTTGCGAATTTCATCAAGAATGACATCGTTCATAAAAAATCCTTCCGCGAAGAAGGAATTTTGTGATGCAAAGATAGTGTAAATTAATTTAGCATTAATTTTCTTTATTTTTAAGCAAATAATTATTTGATTTTAGTCCAATCTTGCGATTTTCTTAAATCTTCAATGATTTGATAAACTTCGTCTAATTTCTCGGTGCCCCCTTTTCCGTAATCTTCAATGTGTTTCTGAGTTCCATCAGCGAAAGTGATTTTTAAATGAGAAGTTGGCAAATCGCTTACGTTTTTGTTTCCGTAATAATCTTTCAGATTTTTTAAATCCAAAGAATCTAATTTTGATAAAAGTAATTGATAATCAGCTTCTTTGATGGTTGCTTTGAAAGTGCCTTCTTTCTCTCCGGACATATCATCTTTGGTTCTGCCTTCGGTAAAGGTAAATCGTTCCGCATCGATCACCGCAGTTCTATCGGGATTGATGGTGATTTTAAAAATCGGGCAAAATCCGAAACAAGCTCCGGCTTCGTATTCGATTTTAGAATATTGAGATTTGGTGGTGGTTGCACAAGACATTAGAAATGTAAATGATAAAAGTGTTAGTAGATATTTCATGATTTTGATTTGTTTGGATGGCTCAATTATTATACCAAAAAAAATAGATTCGAAAGTTTTCAAATCTATTTTCTGTTTTTTTTTGAATTTTAACCGTGAAGTCTTTTCCAGATTTCGTCTTTCAGCTCCATCAAGCCTTCTTGCGTTACTGCAGAGAAGAAAATCGGTTGTTTGTTTTCCGGGAATTTCTTGGAGATTTCGCCTTTCAGTTCCTCATCCAACATATCGGCTTTTGAAATGGAAATAATGAAATCTTTATCTAAAAGTTCAGGATTAAACTCTTTCAATTCGTTCTCCAAAATTTTAAATTCTTGGAAATAATCTTCTGCATCAGCGGGAATTAGGAACAGAAGAATCGAGTTTCTTTCAATATGTCTCAAAAATCGGTGTCCAAGACCTTTTCCTTCCGCTGCACCTTCGATAATTCCAGGAATATCGGCCATTACGAAAGATTTGTAGTTTCGGTAATCCACAATTCCTAAATTCGGAGTAAGGGTTGTAAATGCGTAATCAGCGATTTTAGGTTTAGCCGCAGAAACCGCCGCCAAAAGGGTAGATTTACCTGCATTCGGGAAACCAACAAGTCCTACATCAGCAAGAAGTTTCAGCTCGAAAGTTACAAAACCTTCTTCGCCGGGCATTCCGGGTTGCGCATAACGTGGAGTTTGGTTGGTGGAAGATTTAAAATGTTCGTTGCCTAAACCACCCATTCCGCCTTTCATGATGATGATTTCTTGACCGTCTTCTAAGATTTCTCCTAAAATTTCACCTTCTTCATTTTTGGCAATAGTTCCGATGGGAACTTCGATGTACACATCTTCACCATAAGCACCGGTAAGCTGGTTTTTGCCTCCATTGTGGCCTCGTTCTGCCTTGATGTGGCGGGTGAAACGAAGCGGAAGAAGCGTCCATTCATGAGCGTTTCCTTTCATAATTACGTGACCGCCGCGTCCACCGTCACCACCGTCGGGACCGCCTTTCGGAATATATTTTTCACGGCGAAGATGCGCTGAACCGGCACCACCATGACCACTTTTACAGTGGATTTTTACGTAATCTACGAAATTTGACATTTTTAATTCTTATAAGTTCTGAATGATAAAATAAGAAAAGATTTTTCGATAAAACCTGTTCTTATTTTTCATTTATTTTATTTTTTCTACTTCCGCAAAAAGTTTTTCTGAAATCTCATCGATTGCTCCGACTCCGTTTACTTCCACGTATTTGCCTTGTTGTTTGTACAATTCAGCAACTTCTGCGGTTTTCGCGTAATATTCTTTAATTCTTGTTCGGATGATTTCTTCGTTGGAATCATCGGTTCTTCCACTGGTTTCGCCTCTTTTTAGTAATCTTTCTACTAAGATTTCATCATCCACCACCAATGAAAGGCAAATAGAGATATCATCATTCAAAATTTCTTTTACGATGGTTTCCAAAGCTTCAGTTTGGTTGGCTGTTCTTGGATATCCGTCGAAAATAAATCCGTTGGTTTCGGTTGGTTTTTTCACTTCATCTCTCAACATATCCGTGGTTACCTGATCGGGTACGAGTTCGCCTTTGTCGATATATGATTTTGCCAAATTTCCTAGTTCGGTACCGTTTTTCATGTTGTAACGGAACAAATCGCCTGTAGAAATTTGCTTAAGGTTAAATTTTTCAATCAGGTTCTGTGCCTGAGTGCCTTTTCCGCTTCCTGGAGGACCGAAGAGAACGATGTTTATCATTTTATTAGATTTGAATTTGAATTTTAAAATTATTTAAGGAGATTATTCGTTAATACGACCTTCTTCCAGTTGGTACAAATCTTTCAGGTTTCTGCCGAGCTCGTCGTAATCTAATCCGTAGCCTAAAACAAATTTGTTGGGAATTTCTTTTCCGATGTAATCGAGTTTGAAATCCTTCTTATAAACATCAGGTTTCAAAAGAAAAGAAGCCAATCTTACCGATTTTGGGCGTTGGGTTTCTGTAAAATACTGAAACAAGCTTTCTACAGTGTTTCCGGTATCCACGATGTCTTCCACCAAAATAATGTGTCGGTCTTTGATGTCTTTAGTCAATTCCATTTTTTGATAAACAATTCCCGTAGATTGTGTACCTGCGTAGGAACTCATTTGGATAAAAGCGATTTCGCATTTCCCCGGATAGTGTTTCAGTAAATCAGAAAAAAACATGATAACTCCATTCAAAACTCCCACAAATATTGGGGTTTCGTCTTTGTAGTCTTCATAAATTTTCAGTGCAGTAGCTTTTACGATTTCTTGGATTTCTGCATCCTTTAAATAAGGAACAAAGGTTTTGTCGTGAACTTGAATAGATTCCATAGATTATTTACAATGTGCAAATTTAAGGTTTTTTTTAAATAATCTTCTTTTATTAAGTGAGCATTCGTTTTTTAGGTTAAAAAATGTTATTTTCTGGGATAAACTTTTGCCCAAAACTATTAATAAAACTATTTTTGTAGAAATCTAAAAAAAAGTAAAAATATGTCAACTTATGTGGTGGTAGGTCTTCAGTATGGTGATGAAGGCAAAGGTAAAATTACAGACGTTTTATCAGCAAAATCGGATTATGTAGTTCGTTTTCAAGGAGGCGATAATGCCGGACATACCGTGTATGTAGGGGATGAAAAATTTGTCCTGCACCTGCTTCCTTCAGGTGTTTTGCAGTGTAAAGGTAAATGCATCATTGCCAACGGAGTAGTGGTAAATCCAAAATCTTTCCTTAAAGAAATTGGACAAATTGAAGATAAAGGCATGAAAACCGATCATGTTTTTATCAGCCGAAGAGCCCATGTTATCATGCCTTATCACATTCTTCTCGACACTTATCGCGAAGAAGAAACCGGCGGAACTCACATCGGAACTACCAAAAAGGGAATCGGACCTTGTTACGAAGACAAAATTGCCAGAGTCGGAATTCGTATGGTAGATCTTTTGAATCCTGAAGTTTTAGCCGAAAAAATCAAGAAGAATTTAAAGATAAAAAATTCACTTTTTGAAAAATACTTCGATAAACCAACCTTAGAATTCGATGAAATTTATAATGAATTTATTGAATTAGGTCAAAAACTGAAAGATAGAATCGTAGATACAGAAGTTGAACTAAACCAAGCTATTCGCGAAGGAAAAAACATCCTTTTTGAAGGAGCACAAGCTGCCATGTTGGATATCGATTTTGGAACTTATCCTTATGTAACTTCCTCTTCACCAACAACCGGCGGAGTTTGTTCGGGAGCTGGAGTTCCACCAACAAGCCTTCAAAACCTTATCGGAGTGGCGAAAGCTTATACAACAAGGGTAGGCGAAGGACCTTTCCCAACGGAACTTGATAATGAATTGGGCGAGAAAATAAGACAAATCGGTTTCGAATTTGGCGCTACAACCGGAAGACCAAGAAGAACCGGTTGGCTCGATTTAGTGTCACTGAAACATGCCACAATGATCAACGGAATTAATAATCTCGTAATCACAAAACTCGATGTTCTTTCCGGAATTCCAACTTTGAAAATCGCAACGCAGTATAAAACCGAAGACGGAAAAATCATCGATTATTTCACTTCATCTACTACTAAACTTTATAATTATGAACCAATTTATGAAGAATTAGAAGGTTGGACAGAAGATATTACCAAAGTAAGAAGCTACGATGAATTGCCTGGAAATGCGAAAAAATACATCGAATTCATCGAAAATTACTTGGGAATCAATGTGTATCTAGTTTCTGTAGGCCCTGAAAGAAGCCAAAATATCATCCGAAAAGAATTGTTTTAAAAATTAATTAAACGATTATATAAAAGCTGTTGGAATTTTTCTGACAGCTTTTTTTGTGGTTTATTTTAGTGGAATTTCTCATATTGTTATGATTTGAATAGTATTCGTTTTAATTACGTAAAGAATTGGTTTATTTTTTGATAAGTTTTTATCAATTGTAAGTTGTTGGTGTAAAACTTATAAAACGATGTTTAATTTAATAAATCTTTTTGTGATGAAAAATCTATTCAAATCCGATCAAGATAATCGTTTCAACGAAATTCTCTTCGAAAACCGTAATAAGAATTATGGAGCTTATGTATTGAGAAATCAAGAAAGCGAAATTCTTCAAAAGTCATTATTAATAGGTGTTGCTTTTTTTGCGGCAATTGCTTTGACTCCTTTGTTGCTCAATTCGTTTTCTACAAAAACGGTGGTTGTTGCACCACCAACTTCTGGGCATGTTTTAAAACCTGTAGATCAGGCTCCGGAAAAAGCTCCGGAAATTGTAAAACCAATCGTTCCTCCAAAAGTGAACACTTATGATTCCCGAGTAGCAACTCCTACCAGAAATGCGAATGAACCAAAACCTGTGACCAAACAAGATATTGCGGATGCAGTTCCTGGAACTACTACAAGCTTGGATAATCCGCCGGTTACGGTTGTTAGTCCACCTCAAGTGGTTGTTCCAGCTGTGAAAACCCCCGATGTAGTCGCACCAAAAACAGTGGATAATAATCCGGTTACTACGGTTGATGTAGAAGCGAGTTTTAATGGTGGAATCAATGCTTTCAGGAGCAAAGTTGTTGGAAATTTTGATACTGAAAATTTCGAAGGAAGCGGAGATTTGATGAAAACTGTCGTAACTTTCATCGTAGAAAAAGACGGAACAATTTCCAACATCAAAGCCAATGGAAACGATTCACAATTCAATAAAGAAGCGGAAAAAACTATTCGCAGCATCAAAGGAAAATGGACTCCAGCGAAACTCAATGGCGAGAATGTGAGAAGTTATTTCAAATTCCCGATTTCGATACAGTTTGAGTAAAATATTCAGTAAATAAATCTTTAAACCACTTATCCACAAAAACTATGCTTTTGTGGATAATTTTTTTCATGCATAAACGACTAATTAACAATATTTTAACTTAAACGGAGTTATTAACAATCATCCGAAAATCAGAAAAAAGTGTATTTTTGAAGATTAAAATTTAAAGAATGGCTAAAGTTATAGGTGTTGCGAATCAGAAAGGTGGAGTAGGGAAAACCACTACCGCCGTTAATTTAGCAGCTGCATTGGGTGTTTTAGAGAAGAAAATTTTGTTAATTGATGCTGATCCACAGGCGAATGCAACTTCAGGATTGGGGATTGATGAAGCCGGTTTTTCTACCTACAACCTCTTGGAACACAGTGCAGATGCTCGTAATTGTATTCAAAAAACAGCTTCGCCTAATTTAGATATTATCCCTTCTCATATCGATTTGGTGGCTGCTGAAATCGAATTAGTTGATCGCGAAAACCGCGAATATATGCTGAAAGAGGCTTTGAAATCTATCAGAGATGATTACGATTACATCATCATCGATTGTGCACCGAGTTTAGGTTTGATTACCATTAATGCTTTAACGGCGGCTGATTCGGTGATTATTCCGATTCAGTGCGAATATTTTGCATTGGAAGGTTTGGGAAAACTTCTTAACACCATTAAAAACGTACAGAAAATTCACAATAAAGAACTTGATATAGAAGGTTTGCTTTTAACCATGTACGATTCCAGATTAAGACTTTCTAATCAGGTAGTGGAAGAGGTGAATTCACATTTCCCGGAAATGGTTTTCGAAACCATTATCAGCAGAAATGTAAGGTTGAGTGAAGCACCAAGTTTTGGAGAAAGTATATTGAATTATGATGCAGAAAGCAAAGGTGCGATCCAGTATCTTCAATTAGCAGAAGAAGTGCTTTTGAAAAACGATAGTTTAGTAAAGAACTAAACCGATTTAAGTTAAACATCAATCATCATTTATACCGAATGAAAGACAAGAAAAGAGCAATGGGACGCGGTTTGGGAGCAATTTTAAGTGCTGAATCTAAAGCTACCGTAAACTCCGCAACCGATGAAGGTGCTGATAAATTTGTAGGAAACATCGTAGAAGTTTCGTTGGAAGATATTTATGCCAACGCCACGCAACCGCGAACTTATTTTGATGAAAAAGCCCTGAATGATCTCGCGCAGTCGATCAAAAATTTAGGAGTCATTCAGCCGATTACACTCCGAAAAGAGGGCGATAAATTCGAAATTATTTCTGGTGAAAGACGTTTTCGTGCCAGTAAAATTGCAGGTTTAGAAACCATTCCAGCTTATATTCGATTGGTGAATGATCAGGAATTGCTCGAAATGGCTTTGGTGGAAAATATCCAGCGTGAAGATTTAGATGCTATCGAAATTGCACTTACTTATCAGCGATTGCTCGAAGAAATCGGGATGACTCAGGAAAATTTAAGCCAAAGAGTAGGAAAGGAAAGAAGTACGATTACCAATTCCATTCGTTTGTTGAGGTTGGATCCGGATGTTCAGAATTCCATTCGAAGTGGCGAGATTTCGGCCGGTCATGGTAGAGCAATTATCAGCTTGGACGATCCTCAGAAACAGCAAGAGCTTTTTAATAGAATCATTAAAAATAATTTGAGTGTAAGACAAGCTGAACAAGAATCTAATTTGCTTAAAAACCCTGTGGTTACAGAGAAAAAAGCAAAAGCTCCGGTTCCGAATCAGTTTAAGAAAGCAGAGAAAAATCTCGCTGATATCTTGGAAGTAAAAGTTGAAATAAAAACCTCCGCCAACGGAAAAAAAGGGAAAATTGTCCTCGATTTCAAAAATGAAGAAGAGCTCGAAAACATCCTTTCACACTTTAATAAATGAAAAAAATCATCCTAATTTTCATTCTGTTGTTTTCGCTGAAAATTTTCGCACAAGTCAGTCCGAAAGATACAATTCGTGTTGAAAATTATCCTACAGATTCCATTTCTACCAAAAATTCTTCCTCTGATGTTGAGGTAATTGCTGATATTGAGGAAGCGAATGCAACTCCGAAAATTGAGAAATATAATCCGACAAAAGCAGGACTTTACTCAGCAGTTTTGCCTGGTTTGGGTCAATATTACAACAAAAAATATTGGAAAATTCCCATCGTTTGGGGCGGAATTGGAACCGGTGTTGGGATTGTTCTTTGGAATCAAAAACAATATACGAGATATCGAAACGCATTTATCGCTCAGTTAAACGGACAAACTCACGAGTTTTCTGATATTCCGGGAATTACTGCAGATGCTTTGGGAAGAGTTCAGGATCGTGCAAAGCGTCAACGAGATTATGCAATCGCGGTGACGGGTTTGGTTTATATACTAAATATTGTCGATGCAGTAGTTGATGCGCACTTGTACGAAGGTCGAAAAGATCCTGATTTAGCTTTGAAACCCACAGTGATTTTTGATGAATTTGGTAACCAGAATTCTAAAGCTGGTTTAAGTTTAAGTTATAATTTTTAAAGAAAAAGAAGCGCTTCGGCGTTGAATAATATGAAAATAGCGATTGTAGGATACGGAAAAATGGGCAAGATCATTGCGGAGATTGCCGAAAAAAGAGGTCATGAAATCGTGGCAAGATTAACGGAAACGCCCACCAAAGAAAATCTCAATAATCCGGACGTGGCGATCGAATTTACCAATCCTGAAGTGGCTTTCAATAATATTAAAAGTTGCCTCGAAAACAAAGTTCCTGTGATTTGCGGAACTACCGGTTGGCTCGATCAGAAGCCAGAAATTGAGAAAATAGCTTCCGAAAATAATACCGCTTTTTTATATGGTTCCAATTTCAGTTTGGGCGTGAATTTATTTTTTGCCTTAAATGAAAAATTGGCCGATTTGATGAAAAATTTCAATGAATACAATGTTCAATTGGAAGAAATTCATCACACCCATAAAAAAGATGCTCCAAGTGGAACTGCGATTTCTTTGGCGGAAGGAATCATTAAAAATAATCAAAAATTCAACGCTTGGAAAATCGATGAAACCATGGAAAACCAGCTTGGAATTGTTGCGATTCGCGAAGATGAAGTTCCCGGAACTCACAGCGTTTTTTATAGAAGCGAAGTGGATGAAATCGAAATTAAACACACTGCTTTCAGCAGAGACGGATTTGCATTGGGTGCCGTAATCGCCGCTGAATGGATTCAAGGAAAAACCGGAAACTTCTCGATGAAAGACGTTTTGGGATTGTAACAAATTCCGCTATTATTAAACTAATGAAAAACTGCTTCGGACAAAATTCCTAAAGCAAAAAGCAAAAATATATGAACTACTTTCTTACTTATGCCGTTTATGTTCTCATTCTTTCTGTATTGATGGGGATTTCTACATGGAAGCTTTTCAAAAAAATGGGCTACAATCCGCTTTTTGCTTTTGTGCCTTTTTACAATTATTATATCATTCAAAAAGAGACTAAACACTCGAAATGGTGGGTTTCGATGGCGTATCTTCCGATTGTAGGACCGATTATGATGACGGTTTTTCATTTATTTTTAATGAAACATTTCGGGAAAAGTTCATTCACACAGAAATTGCTTACCGTTGTTCTTCCTTTTATTTATATGGCTTTTGTGAATTATTCTAAAGATGCAGAAGTTGAAAAAGAGGACGAATTATACCTCACTGAAGAAGAAAAAAATGAAAAAAAGAAAGAATCTTTCCTTGGTTCGGTAACATTTGCGGTAGTTTTCGCTACGATTGTTCATGTTTTTTTTACCCAACCTTTCGGAATTCCGACTGGTTCAATGGAAAGAACACTTTTGGTGGGAGATTTCCTATTTGTGAATAAGTGGAGCTACGGTTACCGAATGCCGATGCGTCCTGTGGCGATTCCGTTTTTGCAGGGAACCATCATGGATACTGGAGAAAAAGGAAATCCAAAAGACGATCCGAAATCGTATGTTGATGCGGTGAAGTTGCCTTATGCCAGAATTTTCCAATTCAGCAAACCTGAGAAAAACGATATCGTTGTATTCAATTATCCTCAAGATTCAGTGCATAAAGCGATTGATAGAAAAGATCCTTACGTAAAACGTTGCGTTGCTGTTGCAGGGGATGTTATCGAAATGAAAGCGGGCAGACTTTTCGTGAACGGCAAACCGGAAACGATTTTGGGCGATCAACAAGAACAACATAAATACATCGCAACAACCGGAAGCCAACTTGATATTCCTGCGTTATATAAACAATATGGTTTCCTTCCAGTTCAGGAAATCCAAACTGAAACCGGTTATCTTTATGATTTTCAAGGTTTAACTGATGAAACAGCTAAGGAAATTAAAAAACTTCCGCAAATTATTGAATTGAAAGAACATATTTGGGAAAAAGATTCCGCAGCGGTTTCTTATAAAGTAAATGCGGCGAGAGATGCTTATACCAAAAATGTTGATACGACACAATCGATTTTCCCTATCAACAAAAAATGGAATCAGGATTGGTATGGACCTTTGAGAATTCCTAAAAAAGGAGATGTGGTTACTTTAAACCAAGAAACTTTACCTGAATATCAGTGGATTATTTCCGAATATGAGCATAATAAACTCGAAAATAAAAACGGGAAAATCTTTGTAAACGGAAAAGAAACCAATCAATACACGATTCAGCAAGATTATTACATGATGATTGGTGATAACCGCGATGCTTCTTTGGATGCAAGATTTTTCGGTTTCGTTCCGGAAGAAAATATCGTTGGAAAACCGATGTTTACTTGGATGAGCGTTGAAGGTTTGTTCCCAGATAAAAGTTCATCTTATCAACCTGAAGGTAAAAAAATCCGTTGGGATAGAATGTTCAAAGCGACAAACACTGGTGAAGCCAACAAAACTTCCTATTGGTGGGTTGCGGTGATTATTCTTGCGTTGTTTTTCGGTTGGGATTATTTCGCGAAATTCTTTAAGAAAAAAGAAAAAGAAGATTAATTTCAGTGGATTTCAACTGAAAACTATCAACCATCAACTTTTAACTTAAATGGACGTTTTATTGCCTTTGTTTTATTTGCCGCCGATTTCGTGGTTTTCTGTTTTTTTGAAAGAGGAAAACAAAATTTCCATTGAGCAATTCGAGAATTTTCCGAAGCAAACTTACCGCAACAGAACCGTTATTTATGGTGCAAACGGAAGATTGACTTTAATAATTCCGACTTTGCATAACGGGAAAAAAACAATCAATGAAATTGAGGTTTCGCAAAGGGAAAATTGGCAAAAACTTCATTGGAAATCGATCAAAAACGCGTATCAAAGTTCACCTTATTTTGAGTATTATGAAGATCAATTAGAACAGATTTTCAGCTTTGAAACTCAGTCTTTATTTCAATTTAATTTGAATGCGCTACGAATCATTTTGAAAATTCTTAAAACAGAAAAGGCATATTCTTTGAATGAAGAATTCAGCAAAACTCCGGTTGCGGCAGATTTTAGAAATCGATTTTCTGCCAAAAAAGAATCGGAATTTGAAATGGAAGATTATTATCAAACCTTTTCCGACAAATTGGGTTTCGAGAAGGACCTTTCCATTTTGGATTTGATTTGTAACAAAGGACCGGAAAGTTTGACTTATTTAAGAAATGTTCAGTCAAAATAATAATTAATTATGAAAAGAATTCTCATTGCAGCCTGCTTTATGACGGGTTTTGCATCTTTTGCTCAAAATACTACTGCTTTGGATCCGATGCAGGACAAAGATTTGATGACTTGGTATCACAAAGATTTTTCTTCATCCAATGTATATGGTGTTAATACCCAAAATGCTTATAAATATCTCGAATCCAAAGGTTTAAAACCGAAGTCGGTGATTGTTGGAGTTTTAGATAGTGGTGTTGAAGTAGATCATCCAGGATTGGTAAAAAACATGTGGAAAAATCCAAATGAAGTTCCAAATAATGGTAAAGATGACGATGGAAACGGTTATGTAGACGATATTTACGGCTGGAATTTCATCGGCGGTAAAAACGGCGACATCGATGTTGATAATATGGAAGTTACCCGCGTGGTGAAAAAATATCAATCGATTTTCGAAGGCGCAAATTCTACGACCAACAAAGCAAATCAGGCAAAAATGCCGGAAGAATTTGCGATGTACATGAAGGCGAAAGAAATTTTCACCAAAAAAAGCATCGATGCAAAACAAGGCTACGAAACTTACTCAAGAATTCAGAAAATGATTCCGAGTATGGTGGCTTTACTTAATGGTAAAAACCTAACTACAGAAGCAGTTTCTGCGATAACACCTGCAACTCAGGAACAAGCGATGGCGGTTTCAGTTTTGGGGCAAATTGCGAAAGATCCTTCCGTTAATGGAAAATCTCCAGCGGAAGTTCAAAAATATTTGGAAAGCCAAATGAAAGAAGCTTTGGATTATTATGGTCCACAAGCAACAAAACAGTATAATTTAGATTTCGATCCAAGAGCAGAAATCGTGGGCGATCATTATGAAGATTATTCTGAAAGAAAATACGGAAATAATCACTACGAAGGTCCCGATGCAAAACACGGAACCCACGTTGCAGGTATCATTGCCGGACTTCCTCAAGGTAAAGAAATCCAGTACGGTGTAGGATATAAAGTTGCAAAAATAATGACTGTAAGAGCGGTTCCTGATGGTGACGAAAGAGATAAAGATGTTGCCAACGCGATTAGATATGCTGTAGATAACGGAGCGAAAATCTTAAACATGAGTTTCGGAAAACCTGTTTCTCCAGGGAAATCTGAAGTTTGGAATGCTTTCAAATACGCACAAGATAAAGGAGTTCTTTTGGTGAAAGCAGCAGGAAACGAGAATGAAAATGTTGCAGAACATGTTGCATATCCTACCAATTTTAAAGACGTAAACGATGCAAAACCTTTCGTTAATAACATGATTGTTGTAGGTGCATCAACCAATAATAATGAATTTTTGAGAGCTGATTTCTCCAATTATAACCAAAAAATGGTGAATGTTTTCGCACCAGGCGAGCAAATTTATTCTACCGTTACAGATGGAAAATATGAATATCTTCAAGGAACATCGATGGCATCACCAGTTGTTGCAGGAGCGGCTTCTATTTTGTTGGCGTACATGCCGAATCTGAAACCGGAGCAAATCATCGAATCTTTTGTTAAAACTTCCAACAAATCTTCGGTAAATGCAATGATCAATTCGAATACCAACAACAGATTCGATTTAATTTCAGAAGCTGGTGGAGTAATTGATGTGAGAAAAGCTGCAGAATATGCTTATACCAACTTCTATAAAGCGGCTCCAACTAAATCGACCGCAGCAAAAAAAGCATTGAAAAAACGAGTGAAAAGAAAATAATCTTCATTCAGAATAGTATAAAGTCCGATATTTTTCGGGCTTTTTTTATTTAAATCATCAACTTGGCACGGTTTTTTGTAACTTGAACTTAAATAATTTTATTACTATGAAAAATTTACTATTGGCCGGAATCATTGGAGCTGCATTTACAGTTTCTTGTTCCACAGCAAAAACAGCTCAATCAAATAGAAGTGAATTCTTAAAATTAAAAGGTGACTGGGAAATTACCAGCGTTGATTACGATAAGAATTTTAAAGTAAAACCTTTCGATGAAGGTGCGGATGCACAATGTTTCGTAGGAAGTCATTGGAGACTGATTCCAAACAACTGGACAGGTTCATATACCTTAAACGGTGGTGGTTCTTGCCCAAGTGTTATTCAGCCGATCAAATTTGAAGTGGTGAATGGTAACGAATTCAAATTCAAAAAATTATTGGAAGGATCTAAAGCAAAAGCAGTAACTGAAGGTTATTCTTTAAATTTAATTAGCCAAACTACAGATGGTTTCAGCTTGGAGCAAAATGTTCCTTCAAATGGCGAAAACGTAAGAATCGTATATAACTTTGCCAGAACTGGCATGAAATAATAATATAAATTTATAATTATGAATATTTTTAATAAAACAAATATCGCAGCTTTGTTCATTTCCTCTTCTTTGGTTTTGACAAGTTGTGAAGCAGTACAAAACGCAAATAACCAACAAAAAGGTACCGTAATTGGTACAGCAGCCGGTGCAGTAATTGGTGGTGTTTTAGGAAACAACATCGGTAAAGGTAAAAACGCTCCTGCAGGTGCAGTTCTTGGTGGAATCGTTGGTGGTGTTGCTGGTAACGTGATCGGTAGAAATATGGATAAACAAGCCAAAGAAATCAAAGAAACTTTACCTGGTGCTGAAGTAGAAAGAGTAGGAGAAGGAATTAAAGTTACCATGAAAGAAAATATGGTCAACTTCGGATTTGATTCTTCAAATTTAACTTCTGTTGCTATGGCAAATCTTGATAAATTGGCTGAAGTTTTGAAAAACAATCCTGATACCAACATCAATATCTACGGACATACCGATAGCAAAGGAACTGATCAATACAACCTTTCGCTTTCTGATAGAAGAGCAGCGGCTGTGAAGACTTATTTAGTTTCCAAAGGAATTGCTGCAAGCAGAATGCTTACAATGGGTGTTGGTGAGAAAGAACCTATCGCAACTAATGATACCGATGAAGGTAGAGCTCAAAACAGAAGAGTTGAGTTCGCGATCACTGCAAACGAAGACATGATCAATGATGCTAAAACAGCTCAATAAGACCAAACCTTTTTTATTATAATTAAGTCCGCTTCGGCGGATTTTTTTATTTTAAATTCACTATTTTTGGAATTGATTTTTACATTGATGACAAAATATTTAAAACTGCTGCGTGTAGAACAATGGGTGAAGAACCTTTTTGTTTTTGTGCCCCTTTTCTTTTCCGGAAATATCACCAATTTTGATCTGTTGATTAAAAGTTTTTTTGCGTTTTTAGTATTTTCTTTCGCAGCGAGTTCAGTTTATATTCTCAACGATTATTCCGACATTGAGTCTGATAAAATTCACCCTGAAAAAAGCAAAAGACCACTCGCGAGCGGAGCTATTTCCAAAACTTCAGCAATTATTGTTTTTATAGGTTTAATCATACTAAGTACTGTTTTAATAATCTTTGGTGAAGCTTATTTTCACCATAATTTCTGGAAGTTTGCATCTATCATTATTTTTTATTTTTTAATGAATGTTTTGTACACTTTTAAGCTGAAACATGTTGCTATTATTGATGTGTGTATCATCGCTATTGGTTTTGTGTTAAGGGTTTTGGCAGGAGGTTACGCCACCGGAATTTTTATTTCTCAGTGGGCGATTCTCCTTACGTTTGTCCTTGCTTTAGTATTGGCGATCGGGAAAAGACGTGGAGAATTGATCAATGCGCAAATTTCTGGGAAAACAAGAAAGGCTTTAGACGGTTACAATGTGCAGTTTGCCGATATAGCACTTTCCATCAGTTGTACGCTCGCTATTGTGTGTTACCTTATGTTTACGCTTTCTCCGGAGGTTCAGCAGCGTTTTCACCCAAGAGTTTTTTATACGGTGATTTTTGTGGTGTTTGCTTTTTTGCGCTATTTGCAGCAAACTTTGGTGTACAACAAAACCGAATCGCCGACCAAGATTATTTATAAAGACCGATACATTCAGATTACCTTGATACTGTGGCTTGCGGCCTTTTTACTTCAAATTTATTTCAAATAATGAAACCAAATTTTACACAAAAAGTTACGAATTGGGGCAATTTTTTGGTCGTGGAAAAAGAAATGAAATCTGAAGATTCTATCCAAAAAATTAAAGAATTCGTACAAAATAATAACGAAGTTATCGCTCGCGGAAACGGCCGATGTTATGGTGATGCCTCGCTTTCTGAACATATATTATCTACCAAAAGACTCAATAAATTTATCAGTTTTGATCGGTTGAACGGTGTGATTGAATGTGAATCCGGAGTGTTGCTTTCGGAGGTGCTCGAAGTTTGTGTTCCTCAAGGTTATTTTCTTTATGTGACGCCCGGAACTAAATTTGTATCCGTTGGAGGTGCTATCGCTTCGGATGTTCATGGCAAAAATCATCATTTGGAAGGTTGCTTTTCCGAATATGTGCAGGAGTTTTCTTTATTAAATGAAAAAAGTGAAGTCATTACTTGCTCGCGAACTGAAAATTCTGAAAAATTCTGGGCAACCATTGGCGGAATGGGACTTACAGGAATTATTATTTCCGCCAAATTTAAATTGAAAAATATTGAAACTGCATATATTCGTCAAGAATCCATCAAAGCCGATAACTTAGATGAAATCTTTAAACTATTCGAAGAAAGCGGTGCGTGGACTTATAGCGTAGCTTGGATTGACTGTCTGCAAAAAGGGAAAAAATTAGGAAAAAGTATTTTGATGAGAGGCGAACATGCCTTCAGACATGAATTATCCAAAAATCTTCAGGAAAATCCTTTAAGATTAAAGTCAAAATTAATGCCCACAATACCTTTTTATCTTCCAAATTTTGTTCTGAATAAATGGACGGTAAAGTTATTCAATTGGTTGTATTTCATTAAACAACAGAAAAAAGAGACAAAGAATTATGTGGATTATGAAACTTTTTTCTACCCTTTGGATGTGATGAATGACTGGAATAAAATCTATGGAAAAGAAGGTTTTATTCAATATCAAATGGTGATTCCCAAAGAAAATGGGAAAGAAGGAATGAAAAAAATCCTGGAAACCATCGCCAAAAGCGGAAACGGTTCTTTCCTCGCTGTGTTGAAACTTTTCGGGAAAAACAATCCAGAAGCTTACAACTCTTTCCCAATGGAAGGTTATACCTTGGCTTTGGATTTTAAAGTGAACAAAAATCTCAAAAATTTGGTGGAAAAACTGGATGTGATTGTTGAAGAATTCGGTGGAAGAATTTATTTAACCAAAGACAGCATGAGCAAATCCAGCTTGACCAATTATTTGCAAAATGTGCAGAATCCTAAATTTGTTTCGTTGCAGCACAAAAGAATCATTAATAATAACTGAAATATTTCTACTAATTCTAATTTATGATCATACTCGGAAGCAATTCAGAAGTTGCGCAAGCCTTTGTAGAAAAGGTTTTAGAAGCTGGTGGAAAATATTCAACGATATTTTTGGTTACCTCTAATCGGGAAACTACTGAAAAATTTGCCCGTCATCTCGATGTGAAATACCTTCAAGGTTCCGAAATCATTGAGTTCGATTTGTTGAAGGAAAATGAATACACCAAGTTGGAAGCGATTTCTTCTGATTTGCTGTTTTGCGCAACGGGTTTTCTGGGTGAAGGAACCGAAGAAGGATTGTATGACCCTAAAAACACTGCAAATATTGTCGATATTAATTACGCAAAACTGATTCCGTTGCTCAATTTTTTTGCTCAGAAAATGGAAAGACAACGTTCCGGAACAATGATCGTTTTGTCTTCGGTAGCGGGAGATCGTGGAAGACAGAGCAATTTCATTTACGGAAGTGCAAAAGCGGGTTTAACGGCTTATTTGAGCGGATTGAGGAATTATATGTTCAACCGAAAAGTTCACGTAATGACAATAAAACCAGGATTTATGGATACGAAAATGACCGAAGGTTTGCCACTGAATCCAAAATTGACTGCGACACCAAAACAAGCCGCAGAAGCCATTTACAGAGCATTTAAAAAGAAAAAAAATGTTGCGTATGTTCTGCCGATTTGGGGATTGATTATGTTGATTATCAGAAGTATTCCGGAATTTATTTTTAAAAAACTAAAACTCTAAGAAACAGGATTTCGATTGATGAAAAAATTATATTGCTTCGATTTTGACGGAACTTTAACCTACAAAGACACGATGTTTTTGTACTTGAAATTTTATGACGCTACGAAATTTAGGATTCAGTTTGTCAAGCATATTCCACTGTTTGTTTTGCTTAAATTAAAGCTTGCGGATGCCGAAAAAGTGAAGAAAAGTTTCATTGCATCCATTTTAAAAGGAGAAAGTAAAAGCAAAATCGAAAAGAAAGCAGAACTTTTTTTTAAAGAGTTTTATCCGCAAATTTTCAGAGAGAATGCTTTGGAATTCATCAAAAACATTGACTACGAAAATACCGAATCCTATATCGTTTCCGCTTCTTTGGATATTTGGGTAGCGCCTTTTGCTAATGAGTTTAAGATGAAGCTTTTGTCCACACAGGCCGAATTTAAAAATGATAAATTCACTGGAAATTTCATCGGTAAAAATTGTAATGGAGCTGAAAAAGTAAACCGAATTAAAGAAGCTGTTTCCGACAGAAAATTCGATAAAACCATCGCGTTTGGTGATACTTCGGGCGATCGGGAAATGTTGGCTTGGGCAAATGAAAGCCATTTTGAATTTTTTCACTAATTTTAACTGCTGAAAATCATAATAAGAAAGTACAAAAAAATGGACAAAATATATCTGGACAATGCTGCTACAACACCGCTTTCAGAAGAGGTAATTGATGCAATGGTGTCGGTAATGAAAGTTACTTATGGCAATCCTTCATCCACCCACAGTTTCGGGCAAGAAGCTAAAATCCTTATCGAAAAAGCTAGGAGAGAAGTTGCCGATTATTTGCATGTTACTCCGGCTGAAATCATCTTCACTTCATGCGGAACGGAGTCCAATAATATGATCATCAAATCTTGCGTGGATCATATTGGTGTGGAGCGAATCATTACTTCGCCATTGGAACACAAATGTGTTGCAGAAACAGTTCTGGAGATGAAAAACAGGAGAGGCGTTGAGGTGGTTTACCTTCGACCAGACCAAAAAGGGGATTTGGATCTCAATAAACTTGAAGAATTATTAAAAAACTCCGAAAAGAAAACTTTGGTAAGTTTGATGCATGCCAATAACGAAATCGGAAATCTTCTCGACATCAAAAAAGTAGCGGAAATTTGCAAAGAAAACAATGCTCTTTTCCATTCAGATACGGTACAATCAATGGCGCACATGGATTTGGATTTTTCCGATATTCAGGTAGATTTTGCGAGCTGCAGTGCTCATAAATTTCATGGTCCCAAAGGAAGCGGATTTGCTTTTATCAGAAAATCTTCAGGATTAAAAGGGATAATCACCGGTGGTCCGCAAGAAAGATCATTGAGAGCAGGAACTGAAAACGTTTGTGGAATCGTGGGTTTAGGAAAAGCGTTGGAACTTTCGTTGAAAAATATGAATGATTATGCTTCTCACATCAAAGGAATCAAAAATTATACAATCGAAAAACTTTCGAATGAAATAGAAGGAGTGAAATTCAACGGTAGAAGTGCTGAAGAAGGAAGTTTATACACTGTTTTAAGCGTTCTTTTGCCATTCAAAGATCCAATGATTGGTTTGAAACTAGACATGAAAGGAATCGCAATTTCTCAGGGAAGTGCCTGTTCATCGGGCGCGTCTAAACCATCAATGGTCATGATGATGATTTTGGATGAAGAAGAAATGGAACAATCAACGCCTCTAAGAATTTCATTCAGCCACCTCACTACTAAAAAAGATATTGATGTTTTAGTGGATGCTTTAAAAGAAATCGCTTCAGCTTCTAAGATAGAAAAAACAAATATTGAACATAGATAGAGGATTCGGCAAAGTCGCTAAAAAGTTGTAATTTTGAACCGAAAAAATAATTTTAATTATAAAAATTTATAAAAATGGCATTAGAAATAACAGATCAGTCATTCCAAGAAATGGTTTTGAATTCAGATAAACCTGTATTAGTTGACTTTTGGGCAGTATGGTGTGGACCATGTAGAATGTTGGGACCAATTGTAGAAGAAATTGCAACTGATTTCGAAGGAAAAGCGGTTGTAGGAAAAGTAGATGTTGACAACAATCAGCAGGTTTCTGTGGATTACGGCATCAGAAATATTCCTACCGTTTTAATCTTCAAAAACGGGGAAGTAGTAGATAAAATTGTAGGAGTTGCTTCCAAAGAAGTGATTGCTGAGAAATTATCTGCACATTTATAGAAAAAATAATCCCATAAGAATCAATGCTTTCCGAAAAAGAAAGCATTTTTTTTGCAAAAACATTTTGTAGATAGCCAAAAAGTTGTATTTTTGCACTCACCAAAAAGAAAGAAACTTTCTGAGTAGGTAATTCTAAAGATCCGGTAGTTCAGCTGGTTAGAATGCCGCCCTGTCACGGCGGAGGTCGCGGGTTCGAGTCCCGTCCGGATCGCAGAAAAGATTTACAATTTTATCTTCAAAAAATTGATCCGGTAGTTCAGCTGGTTAGAATGCCGCCCTGTCACGGCGGAGGTCGCGGGTTCGAGTCCCGTCCGGATCGCAAGCAGAAATGCAATTTATTACAAAACCCCTTAAATCTTGTGGATTTAAGGGGTTTTTATTTTGCTTGAAATGCAGAATCCGACAAAAAAAACAAAAATTAGGAGTCCAATTCGATTACCTTTCTAAATTGAAAATAAAAAGGACACCGAATTAAAAATCAGAAAAGAGAAAGATTTTCTTAGAAAATCCGAATCGAGAAATTCATTCTCAAAAAACGAGGATACCTCAACAAAAAAGGACACCGAATTGAGAAAAACAAGGACACCGAACCACTCCAAAACCCTGTGTTAATAGGCGTTCGCAAATTGAACATCTTGTAGGTAAAAATTGATAAAATTATTTTTAACCTACACTTTCTTTTGAAGATATACATCGTGTAATCAAGTAGGAAAACGCTCAAACTAACTACCCAAAATTTTAAACAAACTCATTTTAAATATGACAATTTGTTTCAATTGACCCATATTTCATCGATAGCTACTAATGGCTTTTTATTAGGATGGCTTTTCCATTCTGGCAATTGATCTAAAGGAGTAAATGAGACTTTAATATACTGTATGACATCATCCACGATGAAAGTAGTTTTTTGAGTGTTTATCGAATAGTTTTCTTCAGTATTTAGCATCTGTGGAGAGAATACCTGATAATTAATCCCATCTTTTGAAACGGATACTTGTACATTATTGGGTAGGAATATCCAGTGTCGCTGATCTTCTAAAAATGACATCGATATATCATGAACTCTTTTAGGGGAATCCATTTTTAAGGTTATGGTATTGGAAAGATTAAATAGAAGCCAGTTGTAGCTGAAATCTGGGAATCCATACATTCCATCTGTTAGTGTTTTTTCTTTTTTTCCTGGAAAATCAGAAATCCATGGATGCTCAAAATGAACCTCTGATCCAATCGCTGAATTGTCTAAGACTCCGGTCTTTATTATTTTTTTCCATTCTGTTTCGTATGTTTTAAGGGAATAGCCGCTTTCGGCTAGTTCTGTGATTCCCACCTTTTTTGCAGTGCTAATGAAAGTTTTTACCCTTTTGGGGATCGTTTTATTTAAGATCCATTTCCCATTTTGATTTTGGACATAGATCCCATTTTTATCACGACCGTAGAATCGCGCTTGTTGCAGATAGGCATAATCAAAGGCTAACCTAAGTTTTTGTATCCGGTGGATGATCTGCCTGTCTCCTGATGTTTTTTCTGCGTCGTCAAAGAGGCTGCTCATCTCATCCATAATTTCGGGAGTTAAATAAGATTGGTATTCACTTACAGGATTTCCATAAATATCCAGATTCCTTCCGCTTTCTTTTAAATAAAACTTCATTTTCTGAAGATATTCCTTAATGCGTGGTGCAGCTTTTTGATAATATCCCGCTAGGAAATCATCAAGCAATTGATCGGTATTTTCACTGCTATTCCATAGTTTTTTGGCTAATAAATAGGTTTTAATCTCATTTTGGTGTACGTAATGATTACCGCCTAGTTGGGCAAAGACTCCATCTACATTCATCGTTTTATAGTATTCTATATTTTCTCCAATATTTAATACATCAGGAAACGGTGCTACATAATTGGTAAATTGGGTATAATAATCCCAAATAAATACATTGGGCGTTTTCTGTAACCAGCCCTTGAGGTTGTCGACAAAAAATGCAGCAGATTTTTCTTTTGCAACCGGATCATTTCGAAAAAGGTCTATATTACTTAAAAAGATGATTACATTTTCTCGAGGTCTTGTTTGTAAGGGCGGTCTGCTTGTAGAACCGTAAGCGAGAGTTGTGAATTTTTTTTCTGGATATCTTTCTGATATTTTATTGATAAATCGCATAAGTGGACCTTGAGGACCTCCTTCTGCTTCATTAATGGGTCTGCATAGATCACATTCACAATATCCAATATCATCGTTGGGACTTATGGACCAGTACTTTGCCGTTGGATGTTCTTTAAAAAGTTTTTCTAACGAAACAATGGTCTCTTCAAATACTTTTTCATTGGATAAACAAAGTTGCTCTGGTCTTCTTTTTCCTTGAAAAAATGCAAAATACTCGGGATGTGCCTTAAAATTTTCTGGGGACACTAATCGGTTATAGCTATGTCCCCAAAGTCCCCATAAGTCTTCGAGATAGTGTAATTTATGCCAATCCATATACTCTTGATCATTGATGGCGGTAGAGTGAATTTCTCTATAATTGAATGAAGGGCTTTCGTTGATTTGTAAGGGGAGTTCTATATTAATCTCTTTTAAAGATGGGCATACAGCAGGCTCGTTGGGTGCCCATTTTTTACATTGTAAATAGTTTTCTATAAAATGATATACTGCGTAAAGGACGCCCTTATTTGGATTTCCAATCAATAGAATATCCTTGCCCTCATTCTTGATTTCAAAGGCATCTTGTTTTGAGGTGAGGTCTTGCATCTCCTTTTCACGGATGATGAGGTAATCATGATGAGGAGTCTTGTGATTCTCAATGGGAAGGTTTATTCCGGTTACTTCCTGAAAATAGTGAGAGATTATTTGGGCAGCTTTTATTTCTGTTGTTCCAGCCTTTTCAGAAATGAGTATGGCGTACGAGGAATTTCCTGATTTTGTCAGGCATATCTCCCTCTTTTGTGCATGATGAATGCTTGCAATCATAAGAAAAAATAGGGTAATACAGGTTTCTTTCATTCAATTACAAGTACTTTCATAAAGTATATTTTTGTAAATACCGTTTTCTTATAAAAAGTTAAATAAGAAAGTACAAATGTTAATCATTTTTTTTATAAAAACAATATTTTCCGTAAAAATTAATTTTCGATTCTGTTTTTCTGTAAATCAAAGATAATCAGTGCTGTGAAAGCTATAGGTTATTTTTAATAATTAGGTCATCAATGAAAAAATAACAACTTGAAAGATTCGGCAGAAGCATGTAGCGTAGGTTTGTCTAATGCTGTCCATACCAAATGCATGTTAAAGACGGGTTAGCTACCCATAAGTACCGTATCAACTTCGAGTTATCTTCAATAAAAAAGTATTAAAAATCCATTGTTTTTCCAATGTTTTATTAGACTTACTATGGACTTACTATAGATTTACTATGGACTTATCTCGAAGTATCCTAGAAGTGACCCGTCCTGAAATACAAGTAATATAGTTTTAATAATGTTACATCTGATAGCATCTTCAGTTTACGATTTCGTAAAGCTAGGGAGGTTTAAATGATGTTAAAATTTCTTTAAACTAATAATCATCATCAAATAATATTTTGTAGGATGCGTAAAAAATGCTAATATTGTTATGAATCCAAACGCATTAAAAATATTAAAAAAATACACAATATGAAACCCAGTGTGATTTCTATAGTTCTTGGTGGTGGCAGGGGAACTCGACTGTTTCCATTAACTTATTCGCGTTCGAAACCCGCAGTGCCTATTGCCGGAAAATACAGGTTAGTGGATATTCCGATTTCCAATTGCCTCAATTCGGGATTTAATAGGATTTTGGTGCTTACTCAGTTCAACTCTGCTTCGCTCAATTCGCATATCAAGAACTCTTATCACTTTGATATCTTTAGCAAAGGCTTCGTGGATATTCTCGCAGCCGAGCAAAATGTTGAAAATGACCAATGGTATCAAGGTACGGCAGATGCGGTGCGACAGTCGATGAAACACTTGTCAAAATACGAATACGACTATATTTTAATTCTTTCCGGAGATCAACTTTATCAGATGGATTTCCGTGAAATGATTGATTTCCATTGCAAAAATGAAGGCGATATCACTATTGCGACTATTCCGGTAAATTGCAAAGACGCCCCCGGATTCGGAATTTTAAAGTCGGATGATCAAGGAAACATTACATCTTTTGTTGAGAAACCATCACACGATATTCTTGAAGATTGGAAATCTGAAGTTTCTGAAAAAAGTAAATCTGAAGGGAAAGAATACCTCGCTTCAATGGGGATTTATGTGTTCAGTAAAAATGTCCTCAAAAAGATGTTTGAAAATATGCCCGGCGACGATTTCGGGGGAGAGTTGATTCCAAATGCTTTAGGAACCTATAAAACATTGAGTTTTCAATACGATGGATACTGGACTGATATCGGTACGATTGATTCTTTCTTCGATGCCAATATCGATTTGACCAGAGATTTTCCTCATTTTAATCTATTTAGCAATGCGCCGATCTACACCAGAGCGAGAATGTTGCCTCCTTCTAAAATTCTCGGTTCTTATGTGAGCAAAGCGATTTTCGGAGATGGATGTATTGTAATGGCCGATAAAATAGAAAATTCAATTGTAGGAAACCGAAGCCGCATCGACAAAGGAAGTACATTGATGGATACCTACATGATGGGAGCAGATTTCTATCAGGATACCAAAGATATTGTAGCGAATGATCAACATGGGGTGCCTAATTTGGGTGTAGGTAAATATTGCTATATCGAGCGAGCCATTCTAGATAAAAACTGCTACATCGGCGATAATGTAAGAATTATCGGAGGAAAACATCTTCAAGATGGAGATTTTGAAAGCTATTCCATCAAAGACGGAATTGTGGTCGTAAAGAAAAACGCAGTCATCCAACCCGGCACAATTATTCCTTAAAATTTTTTTTAGGAAACATCCAACCCGGCAATATTTTTATTGTCGTGTTTTTTTTGAAGTGGTTTTTTGTATTTTTGCCCCATGCGTTGGTTAAAATTAGGGAGTTTATTGGTGCTTTTTGCGATGGCAGTTTATGCTGTTGCGATGACGTTTGTGGAGGATGCAAAAAGCTTTACCATTCAAAAAGAAATTGCTTATCCTGTAGATCGGGTTTTTCCACAGTTTAATAACTTGCAGAATTTCACCCGTTGGAATGCCTTTTTCTCAGAAGATCAGGATTTCACTTTCGATTATTTCACTCCTTATGAAGGGCAGGGAAGTTCGATGAGTTATCACAACAAAAAAGATGCGGATCAATTCGGTGATTTCTTCATTCGCTACGAAAACCCTAATCGAACGCTTCGTTACCAACTTTTTGAAGGAAAAAGAAACAATCCTTACCTGATAGATGTGAAGTTCCGTTCTCAAAACAACAAAACATCGGTTACATGGTACATTCATACTCCAAAACAACCTTTATTGAAGCGGTCGCTGAATTTAATTACTGAAGATTTCATTGCTGAAAAGATTGATTTAAGCATGAAAAATCTCATGGATGTTCTGGGAAATAAAGTTCAAAAAGAACAACAACTTGAGAATTTGAAATTTGATAGTTTAATGGTGGAAGAACAACAAGGGCAACTGCTTCTCGGGATCAATGTGAATTCTAAAAATACCAAGGACGCTCTCTTCAAAAATATCGTCATGAATCACAACAAAACCCTGAATTACATAAAAATGGATTTAGGAAAAAGAAATGACGAATACGGAGAACCTGTGTTAATCACTGATGCAGATAATTTCAAGGATAAAGAGGTTTCTTATTACTACGGAATTCCACTTTCGAAAAGAATTGGGGTTTCTGATAATAATTTCAGTTTCAGAACAGTAAATGCTTCCAGAAACTATGTGATTTACTATCGAGGCAATTATTCCGGGCGCGTCAAGGCGATTCAGCAGCTTCTTTTAAAAGCAAAACACGACACCATGAGAACGGGAGATTTGCAACAAACTTTCCTTGAAGAGCCAAGCTCCGAAACAAATACACTCTTGAAATTATCGTTGCCGGTTTTTAGATAAATATTTAACTTATTTTTAAAGGGTTTTCGGCTTTAGTACTTCACTTTTTTTTGCTAAATTTGTCTTTTAAATAAAAACCAACAGTTAATCTGTAAATAATGGACAAATTTTCATTTCTGAATGCTGCACATTCGCAGTTAATAGAAGACTTATACCAACAATATTTAAAATATCCCGATAGTTTAGAGCCTTCCTGGAAAGCATTTTTCCAGGGATTTGATTTTGCATTGGAGAATTATGGCGATGAAACTCCGGGAGATAACAACTTTGTAGCTTCGGCTCCGAATGCGGTGCAATTGGCAAACAATGCTGCAGCAAACGGACTAATTCCTGATGATATTCAAAAGGAATTCAAGGTTTTGAACCTTATTGAGGCATACAGACAAAGAGGTCATCTTTTCACCAATACCAATCCGGTAAGAGAAAGAAGACATTACGAACCTACCTTGGCGATTGAAAATTTTGGGCTTTCTCAACAAGATTTGAACAAAAAATTCAACTCTGCTACAGAAACAGGAATGCCTGCTGCCGCAACTTTGCAAGAGATTATCAATCATTTAGAAAAAATCTATTGCGAATCTATCGGCGTTGAGTATATGCATATCAATAACGTTAAGGAGAAAAACTTCATCAGAGAATGGCTTCAGGTGAATGAAAATCATGCAAAATTGAATGCTGCAGAGAAAACTGAAATCTTAGGAAAACTCAATCAAGCAGTTGCTTTTGAAAATTATCTTCATACCAAATTTGTTGGGCAAAAAAGATTTTCCCTCGAAGGTGGCGAGTCTTTGATTCCTGCTTTGGATCAGTTGATTACCCGTTCATCGCAATTGGGTGTTGATGAGGTCGTTCTCGGAATGGCACACAGAGGTAGATTGAACGTATTGACCAATATTTTCGGAAAATCTTACAAGCAGATTTTCTCAGAATTTGAAGGAAAAGAATTTGAAGAAGATGTATTCTCCGGTGATGTGAAATATCACTTGGGTTCATCTAAAAAAATAAAAACTGCTTCCGGCGAGGAGGTTTCTATCAACTTAACGCCAAACCCTTCCCACCTGGAAACGGTTGCTGCTTTGGTTGAAGGAATTTGCCGTGCGAAAGTAGACGATAAGTATAAAGATTATAAAAAAGTATTACCGATCGTTATTCACGGTGACGGAGCGATTGCCGGACAAGGAATTGTGTACGAAATCGCACAAATGATGACTTTGGAAGGTTACAAAACTGGTGGAACGGTTCATATTGTTGTGAATAACCAGGTTTCATTTACCACCAATTATTTGGATGCGCGTTCATCAACTTATTGTACCGATATCGCAAAAGTAACCGAATCTCCTGTGATGCATGTGAATGCAGATGATGTGGAAGCGGTAGTTCACGCGATTAGATTTGCTGCCGATTTCCGTGCTGAGTTTGGTAAAGATGTGTACATCGATCTTTTAGGGTACAGAAAATACGGTCACAATGAAGGTGATGAACCAAGATTCACCCAACCGAATTTATACAAATTGATCTCAAAACATAAAAACCCGAGAGAAATTTACAAAGAACAACTCATCAAAGAAGGAATTGTTTCTGATGAGGTGCTCAAGAAAATGGAAACCGAATTCAAAACGCTTTTAGATGCTGATTTCGATGCTTCCAAAGAAATTGCAAAAAACACCATGGATATCTTCATGGCGGAGGACTGGAAACAATATCCGCTTTGCCCGAGAGGAGCTATGCAAAATGCTGTAGATACAGGATTTGATCTTGATAAATTGAAAAAACTGGCAGTAGAAATGACTACTTTGCCGGCTGATAAAAAATTCATCAACAAAATTACCCGACTTTTCGAAAATCGTTTGAAAATGATCGAAGGCAATTCTTTGGATTGGGCTTTGGGTGAATGGTTGGCGTATGCAACTTTATTAGTTGAAGGCAATAACGTGAGAATTTCTGGGGAAGATGTGGAAAGAGGAACATTCTCTCACCGTCATGCTGTTGTGAAAACGGAAGATACCGAGGAAGAATATATCCCATTAAGACATATTTCTGAGAGCCGTTTTGATGTTTACAATTCTCACCTTTCCGAATACGGAGTTTTAGGTTTCGATTATGGATATGCAATGGCTTCACCGAATACATTGACCATTTGGGAAGCTCAGTTTGGTGATTTTGTGAACGGAGCGCAAATTATTGTTGATCAATATTTAGCCGCTGCAGAAGAAAAATGGAAAGTCCAAAACGGATTGGTAATGCTTCTTCCGCATGGTTTCGAAGGACAGGGTGCGGAACACTCTTCCGCGAGACTTGAAAGATTCTTAGGTCTTGGTGCAAATGAAAATATGACGGTAGCTAATGCGACTACTCCTGCAAACTATTTCCACCTTCTGAGAAGACAAATGAAGTGGAATTTCAGAAAACCTCTTGTTGTAATGACTCCAAAATCATTGCTAAGACATCCGCAAGTAGTTTCTCCTCTTGAAGATTTTGCAACAGGAAGCTTCCAACCAATTTTGGATGATGCAACTGCAAATCCTGAAAAAATAGAGAAATTGGTGCTTTGTTCAGGTAAGATTTACTACGAACTTTTAGCTAAAAAAGAAGAACTAGCTTGCGAAAATATTGCTTTGGTAAGATTAGAGCAACTATATCCACTTCAGCAAGATAAGGTAGAGGAAATTTTAAGCAAATATAGCAACAGAAAACAATTGCTTTGGGTACAGGAAGAACCTGAAAATATGGGTGCATGGAATTATATTTTACGAAACTTCAGAAAATCCAATATCGATGTAATCGCGCCTGTAGCAAGTGGTTCACCAGCTCCGGGAAGTCATAAAATGTTTGAAAAAAATCAAAATAACGTAATTAATAGAGTTTTCGACCGAGACGATGCGCCTGCAAAAAGACCGGTTACCGCATAATTTCAATTTTAAATAATAAAAAAAAATATTCACGATGTCAATATTAGAAATGAAAGTCCCTTCTCCGGGAGAATCCATCACCGAAGTTGAAATCGCATCTTGGTTGGTAAAAGACGGCGATTATGTAGAAAAAGATCAACCAATTGCCGAAGTAGATTCCGATAAAGCAACACTTGAATTACCTGCTGAGCAAAGTGGAGTTATCACCTTAAAAGCTGAAGAAGGCGAGGTGGTACAAGTTGGTCAGGTTGTTTGTCTTATCGATATGGATGCTGCGAAACCAGCCGGTGAAGCTGCTCCGAAAGCTGAAAATGCTGAAGCTCCTCAAGCGGAACAAAAAGTGGTTGAAAAACCTGCGATCGTTCAGGAAGCGCAGAAAGAAGAAAAAACTACTGCAACTTCTTACGCTACAGGAACTCCTTCGCCTGCTGCTAAGAAAATTCTTGATGAAAAAGGAATTCCAGCTGCACAAGTTTCAGGTACCGGAAAAGATGGAAGAATCACCAAAGATGATGCTCAAACTGCGCAAGTTGCGGCTATGGGAACTCCTTCTTCTACAGGTGGATCCAGAGGTTCTAATACTACTAAACTTTCAGTTCTTAGAAGAAAAATCGCTGCAAGATTGGTATCTGTGAAAAACGAAACAGCAATGTTGACTACTTTCAACGAAGTGGACATGTCTGAAATTTTCAGAATCAGAAAACAATATAAAGAAGAATTTGCTGCGAAACACGGCGTTGGTTTAGGTTTCATGTCATTCTTCACCAAAGCAGTTACTCGTGCATTGCAAATGTATCCTGATGTGAATGCTTCCATCGACGGAGATTATAAAATTAACTACGACTTCTGCGATATTTCTATTGCTGTTTCCGGACCGAAAGGTTTGATGGTTCCTGTTCTTAGAAATGCTGAAAACATGACTTTCAGAGGGGTAGAAGCTAACATTAAAGATCTTGCCGATAAAGTGAGAACCGGAAAAATTACTGTTGATGAAATGACAGGTGGAACATTCACAGTTACTAATGGTGGAACTTTCGGTTCAATGATGTCAACACCAATTATCAACCCGCCACAATCTGCTATTTTAGGTATGCACAACATTCTTCAAAGACCAATGGCTGTTGATGGACAAGTGGTAATTCGCCCGATGATGTATGTTGCACTTTCTTATGACCACAGAATTATCGACGGAAAAGAATCTGTAGGTTTCTTAGTTGCTGTAAAAGAAGCAATTGATAATCCAGTAGAATTCTTAATGAACGGCGACGAGAGAAAAGCATTAGAACTTTAATTAATTTTAAAGTTTTTAAATAACAATAATCCCGTCCATAAAAAGGCGGGATTTTTGTATTGATATCAGTAAATTCTAAAAACCAAATGATATGTTTTCTACCACTACTTTCGACATTAAAGTCACAGTGATTCCGGAATACGACGCTAAAAACAGTTTTCCCTCAGAAAACAGATTTGTTTTTCGTTACAATGTTACTATTGAAAATTTGGGCGAAAATCCTATTGTTCTTCTCAAAAGAAGATGGCTTATTTACGATGTGGGCTTCGGTTTCACAGAAGTAGCGGGAGATGGCGTGATTGGTTTAACTCCCGAAATTAATCCCGGTGAAGAATTCAAATACTTCTCTCATGTCGTTTTGCGTTCCGGTGTTGGGAGTATGAGTGGGATGTATTTTTGTAAAAATCTGTTAAACAATAAGCCTTTGGAAATCGAAATTCCGAAATTTAATCTGATGGCGGAAGTTTTAAGCAATTGATTTTATAACATCTTCACACTTTTTTTCATCACTTCCTTCACTTCATCATTTCTTGTAATCATCAAATTTTGAAATGCCAAAAGTGAAATTTTCGCACAAACTTCTGCGTCATCGCCTGCGCGGTGGTGGTTGAAAGATAATTGATGTTGTTCTGCAAGGCTTTTCAAACCATATCTTGGTAAATTTTTCCAAGATTTTTTCGCAATTTGAATGGAACACAGATATTCCATTTTCGGTTTGAAAAAACCATAATAATCCAAACTACTTCTTAGTACACCTGCATCGAAAGCCGCGTTGTGAGCGATCATCAGATTTCCGTACATTAAATTTTCAGCTTCATGCCATACTTCTTCAAAAGTAGGAGAGTTTTGCACATCTTCCGGCCGAATTCCGTGTACGTCGATATTTCGTGGATTGAAATAAGGAAAACTCGGCGGTTTGATGAGCCAGGTTTGGGTTTTCACAATTTCACCATTTTCCACTACACAAATTCCCATTTCACAAGCGGAATTACGTTCGTGAGTAGCAGTTTCAAAATCGATGGCGCAAAAATCAAGCATTTTTTATGGTTTGAATTTTTAAATAAAATGTTTGAAAATCAACCATTTTGATTGGTAATAATTCTCTATTTGATGTTTTTTTCTCCGTTTTATGGTTCCCGGAAGTTGTGCATAGAACCCAAAATGGGCTCTCACAACCGCCCATAAATGAGCCGGACCGTTTTTGAAACCAAAATATAAACCGGCAATTCCGTCCAAACATAATCTGAAAAATATCAACCAGACCAGTTTTGGAAAAGACAAGTTTTTCAGCAACATTGAAAGATTATTTCGGATGTTAAGGTACGTTTTCTTTGGATTTTCTTTGTTTAATGTTCCGCCGCCGACATGATAAACAGTAGATTTTCCGGTATAGAATATTTTCTTTCCAGAGTTTTTCAAACGCCAACACAAATCAATTTCTTCTTGATGCGCAAAAAATCTTTCATCAAAACCATTTTCTGCCCAAAAATCTTTGGATCGAACAAATAAACAACAACCCGATGCCCAGAAAATCTCGGTTTCATCATTGTATTGACCTTTGTCTTCTTCAATTTTATCAAAAATTCTACCGCGACAATATGGATAACCAAGGTTGTCAATTAATCCGCCACCAGCGCCGGCAAATTCAAAGTGATTTTTCCGATGATAAGCCAATATTTTAGGTTGAATCGCTGCAATATTTTGATCTTTTTCAAATAATTCGAGAACGGGGTTTAGCCAGTTTTCGGTTACTTCAACATCAGAATTCAGGAGACAGAAAACTTCTGCATCAATTTTTTTTAAACCTTCATTATAACCGCCTGCAAATCCTGAGTTGGTAATATTTTGCACGATTTTCACCCCCGGAAAACTGGATTTCAGAAAATCTACGGAATCATCGGTTGATGCATTGTCGATGACATAAAGTTCAGCATTTTGGGAATGTGAAATCACATTGGGAAGAAATTTTTCTAACCAATTTTTTCCGTTCCAGTTGAGAATTGCGATCGCTACTTTCAAATCAATAAGGATTAAATTCGGGTTTCCATTACTTTTATCGCATGCTGATATTTCCATCTTCGGTGAGACCAAAGATAATTATCGGGTCTTTTATTGATGGTGGTTTCGAGCATTTTATGGAACTTTCTTACCACTTCATATTCTTCAAATTTTTCGCCATCGGGCTCGATTCGGTAGTAATTAACTTGATAATATCCACGTTTTACTTTTTTCATTTCACAAAAAACAAACGCCAGATCCATTCTGGTCGAAAGCCTGTCGTACCCTATGAAAGCCGGTGTTTTTTGGTTGAGAAAATTCAGTCCATAAGTTACTTCAGAAACATGAGGAGTTTGATCGGCAACGAACATATACACCGAATTTCCATCATTAGGATTTTTAAAAATATGTCGGATGACTTCTTTGGCTTCCAAGGCGTGATTGCCAAAACGGTTGCGGATTTCCTTTACTCTCTGTTCCCAGAAACTGCTCTGAACTTTGCGATACACGGGAAAACTTTTTTCCTGAGGAATAATCGTAGCCATTGCATTGAACCATTCCCAATTAAAAATATGTCCTGCGAGAAGAATTATATTTTTGTTTTCCGCTTTGGCTTCATGAAAAACGTCTTGATTAAGATGTTGCACGCGAACCCGCAATTCGTGGGAAGAAATGGTGAAAGATTTTAAAGTTTCCACAACATAATCGCAGAAATTATGGTAAAATTTCTTTCTGATGATTTTCAGTTCCGAATCGCTTTTATCTGGGAAAGAATTTTTCAGATTTTGGAATACAACCTCTTTTCGATAGCCAACTACGGAGTAAAGTATCACGAAAATAAAATCGGACAGCCAATACAAAACCTTTAAGGGTAATTTCGAAAAAAGGATAATTATTTTAAATAAAAAATTCATAAGTGTTTTGCAAATTTAGGAATTATAAAGTTTATAGTTGGCGCTATTTTTGTTATTTTGCAGCATTAATTTAATTGAAAAATCAATGAAAAGCAGTAAGATAAAATTGATGATGTTCTCGGCACTTAGTATCGGGAGTGTAACATTTGCACAATCAACCGACGCAACTACCGAGAAAACGTCGACAGTAGCGGAAGTTGACAGCGCAGCGATAGTGGCCGCCAACAAAAAACGCGCAGCAGAGGAAAAAGCAAAACTTCCGAAACCTTATAACGCAACTGAAAATGCTGAAGCTAAAATTGCTGAACTGGTGAAAAAAGCAAAAGCTGAAAATAAAAATATCATTTTACAAGCCGGAGGAAACTGGTGTATTTGGTGTTTGAGATTCAATAATTTCGTGCAAACAACTTCGGAATTGAAAGAAGTAGTAGACGAAAATTACCTTTATTACCATTTGAATTATTCGCCGGAGAACAAAAACGAGAAGGTTTTTGCTAAATATGACAATCCTGGAGCGAAATTCGGTTATCCGGTTTTCGTTGTTTTAGATCAGGACGGAAAAATGATTCACACGCAAGACAGCGCAGTGTTGGAAGAGGGAAAAGGCTACAGCAAAGAAAAAGTGAAAGAATTCTTTGAGAAGTGGGTTCCAAAATCATAAAACAAAAAGTTCCGGAAATTTCCGGAACTTTTTTTTATAGCAATTTCTTAATCCATGTCATTTTTTTCTCTGTATAAGGAGGATATTTTAGATCGGGTTCGCCCCAAGTGACGCGTTCCAGAACGGATTTTTTATGAGAAAATGTATCAAAACCAAATTTTCCGTGATAGTTTCCGATTCCGGAATTTCCAACGCCTCCGAATGGCAGATTTTCGTTGCTCAAATGCATCACCACATCATTGATACATCCACCACCAAAAGAAATTTTCGAAGTAAAGCTTTCTTTTTCTTCAGAATTATTGGTGAAAAGATAGGCTGCTAAAGGTTTTTCTTTTTCTGAGATTTTAAGCAAAGCTTCATTTAAGTTATTAAAAGTCAAAACTGGCAGTATCGGACCGAAAATTTCTTCCTGCATTACCGCATCATCCCAATCGATTGGGTGCAAAATTGTGGGTTCGATATGAAGTTTTTGTGAATCGTGATTTCCTCCGAAATAGATTTTGTCTTTTTCAATGAAGTTCACAAGTCTCTCGAAATTTCTTTGATTGATGATTTTTGTATAATGTTCAGAATCTGGTTGGTAATTGAATTTTTGAATATAAGATTTCAAAGTATCCAGAAAACTGTCTTTCACTTTTTCATCCACCAAAATATAATCCGGAGCCACACAAGTTTGTCCGGCATTCAAGAATTTTCCCCAAACAATTCTTTTTGCGGCTACCTCAAAGTCTGCATTTGCAGTGACAATTGCCGGGCTTTTTCCGCCCAATTCCAAAGTTACGGGCGTTAGATTTTTCGCAGCAGCTTCATATACAATTTGGCCAACTTTTGTACTTCCCGTGAAAAATATTTTATCGAATTTTAGTTTTAAAATTTCGGTAATTTCCTCTACACCGCCTTCTGCCACGAAAATATAATCATTAGGAAAATTTTCATTGATGATTTTTGCTATTGCTTTCATCGTGTTTTCAGCAACTTCGCTAGGTTTTATAATGCAGGTGTTTCCTGCTGCCATAGAAGTAACCAGAGGAGAAAGCGAAAGTTGGTACGGATAATTCCATGCACCGATGACAAGTGTACAACCGAGGGGTTCGCTGTGGATTTTACTCTTTCCCAACTGGTTGGCAAGATTGGTTCTCACTTTTTTGGGTTTTGCCAGTAAATTCAGATTTTTTAGGTAATATTCAATGTCTTTTAGGATAAAAGAAATCTCGGTATTATAGGTGTCAAATCTGGATTTTCCGAAATCTTTGTAAATCGCTTCATATAAAAACTCTTCATTTTTAATGATTAAATCGCGCAGTTTCTCCAGATACATTTTTCTGAATTTAATACTCTTTGTTTTCTGGCTGTTAAAAAATACTCGTTGATCGGCTAATATCTTTGTGAAATTCATTACATTTATTTTATAAAAACAAATTTACTTTAAATAAACAGATTAAAACAAGATGGATTTTAAGAAAAAAACGGTACTCATCACAGGCGGTTGTTCTGGAATTGGAAAAATTATGGCCAGAAAATCTCTGGAAAGAGGCGCTAGTAAGTTAATTATTTGGGACATCAATGAAGAGGCTTTGGTGAAAACCAAAGAAGAATTTTCTAAAATTGGTGGGGAAATTTTTACTTATAAAGTAGATGTTTTCGATCTGGATCAAATTAAAATTAATGCCCAAAAAGTAAGAACAGAAGTAGGAAAAACAGATATTCTAATTAATAACGCAGGAATTGTGGTCGGAAAATATTTTCATGAACACACTCATGAACAAATTGAAAAAAGCATGAACATTAATTCCAATGCAGTGATGCATATCGGTTTAGAATTTTTACCCGGAATGATGGCGGAAAATTCCGGAGCGATTTGCAATATTGCTTCTTCCGCAGGTTTGATTTCTAACCCGAAAATGTCGGTTTACGCAGCTTCAAAATGGGCAGTAGTCGGCTGGAGCGATAGTCTGCGCCTCGAAATGGAACAACTCGGCAAGAATATTTCGGTCACCACGATCATGCCTTTTTATATCAATACCGGAATGTTTGACGGCGTGAAATCTAAATTATTGCCCATTCTAGAACCTGAACCAACCGCTGAAAAGATTATTAAAGCCATTGAATCGAAAACAAAAATGCTTGCGATGCCGCTTCCGTATTGGTTTATTCGTCTTTCTCAAGGAATTTTACCATTACCTATATTTGATTGGGTGATGAAAAATGTTTTTGGAGTTTATGATACGATGAAAGATTTCAAAGGTCGGAAATAAGCAAGGTGAAGTTGTAGATTTTAATGCTAAAAAAACAGAAATGCAACCCTTCAAATTCTTATATTTTTCTTAAATTTGTGCATCTAAAAAAGTAAAAAGAAAGAATGAATTCCTACAAAAATCCCCTTGAAGAACGCTATTCAAGTGAGGAAATGCTCTATAATTTTTCGCCGAACAATAAGTTCAGAAACTGGCGAAAATTGTGGATCGCCCTTGCCGAAATCGAAAAAGATCTTGGTTTGGATATTTCCGACGAACAAATCGCAGAACTCAAAGAAAATGCAGAAAACATCGATTATGTGAAAGCTGCAGAATACGAAAAAAAATTCCGACATGACGTGATGGCTCATGTACACACGTACGGCGATGCGGCTCCTTCCGCAAAAGGAATTATCCATTTGGGTGCGACTTCCGCTTTTGTAGGCGATAACACCGATTTGATTCAAATGCGTGACGGATTGTTGCTTTTGAGAAAACAAATGGTGAATGTCATTAAAAATCTTTCCGATTTCGCTATAAAATACAAAGATTTACCAACTCTCGGTTTTACGCATTATCAACCCGCGCAATTGACGACCGTCGGAAAAAGAGCAACACTTTGGTTGCAATCATTAATTTTGGATTTTGAGGAACTCGAATTTTTCCTCGAAACTTTAAGATTCCGCGGTGTGAAAGGAACTACCGGAACCGCAGCAAGTTTTCTAGAACTTTTCAACGGCGATTATTCCAAAGTTAAACATTTGGATACAGAACTTTCAAAACGTTTTGGATTTGATAAAGTTTTTGGCGTTTCTGGGCAAACTTACGACCGAAAAATTGATGCGAAAGTTTTGGCTTTATTGTCGAATATCGCTCAATCTGCACATAAATTTACCAATGATTTGCGACTTTTGCAGAATTTAAAGGAAATTGAAGAACCTTTCGAGAAAAACCAAATCGGTTCATCGGCGATGGCTTACAAAAGAAATCCAATGCGTTCAGAGAGAATTGGTTCGCTGTCGAAATTTGTGATGTCACTTTCCTCAAGTTCCGCGATGGTGGCTGCAACGCAATGGTTTGAAAGAACTTTGGACGATTCTGCCAACAAAAGACTCGCAATTCCTCAGTCTTTTCTTGCGGTAGACGCTATTTTGTTGATTTGGAACAACATCATGAACGGAATCGTGGTTTACGAAAACCGAATCAAGAAACACATCATGGACGAGCTTCCTTTCATGGCGACAGAATACATCATCATGGAAGAAGTGAAAGCCGGTGGTGATCGTCAGGAAATCCACGAAACCATCCGTGTTCACTCGATGGAAGCTTCCAAGAAAGTGAAAATGGAAGGCAAAGAAAATGACCTTATTGAAAGGATTTTGAACGACGATTCGCTGAAATTGGATAAAACCAAGTTCATGGAAATGCTCGATCCGAAAAACTTCATCGGATTCGCACCGATTCAAACCGAAGAGTTTATCCAGAACGAGGTACAGCCGATTCTTGATAAATATTCCGACTTGATTGGCTTAGAAGCTGACCTTAAAGTATAAAGCGATGCAGGCAATTTTGTCTGCATTTTTTAATGAATTATTCCCTTTAAAATTGACATAGAATGTCTGATAATAAAAGAATTTTTGTAGAAAAGCGCGGTATTTTCGATGTAGAAAGTCCGAAAATTTTTAGTGAAATCAAAACCATCATTCCGCATATTCAGGATGTAAAAGTGTATAATATTTATGATGTTTTCGGTATCGAAGAAAGTGAACTTAATAAAGTGATTTTCAATACTTTTGTGGATCCAGTGGTGGATATTCTTCACACTAAAAATCCTGCTGAAAACCTTCATTTTGCTACCGAATTTTTACCCGGACAATACGATCAAAGAGCAGATTCTGCGCAACAATGTATCGCTTTGCTTACCGGAAATGAAAATTCAAAAGTAAGAAGCGGAAAACTCATCGAACTTTTCGGCGTTTCTGAAAATGAGGTTGAAAAAATTAAAAATCATTTAATCAATAAGGTTGAATCTCAGGAAAAAGATTTGTCTCAACTTGAAATTCCGGCCGAGGAAACTCCCGATCCGGTCATTATTAATGAGGGTTTTATCGATTTTTCTACGGACGAACTTAAAGAGTTTTATCTTCATCACGGTTTTGCTTTGGGATTCGATGATTTGGAATTTATTCAGAACTATTTTAAAACTGAAGACCGAAATCCTTCGGAAACTGAACTTAAGGTCCTCGATACGTATTGGAGTGATCATTGCCGACATACGACTTTCGAAACGGAATTGACTGATATTCAGTTTAATGATGGTTTTAAGGAAACTTTGAAAACTATTTTTAATGATTATTTAGAGAAAAGAAAATTCCTCGGAAGAGAAGCGAAACCGATTTCTTTGATGGATTTGGCGACGGTTTGTGCGAGATATTTCCACAAAACCGGAAAGCTCGAAAACCTCGTTGTTTCTGATGAAATCAATGCGTGTACCATAGAAATTGAAGCCGAATTTGACGGTAAAAAAGAACCTTGGTATCTTTTGTTTAAAAACGAAACCCACAATCACCCGACAGAAATTGAACCTTTTGGCGGTGCTTCCACGTGTTTGGGGGGCGCAATTCGCGATCCATTGTCCGGAAGAGCGTTTGTTTATCAAGCGATGCGACTTTCAGGAGCTGCAGATGTTTTGGAGCCGATTTCTGAAACTTTACCGGGAAAACTTCCGCAAAGAACAATTACGAAGCAAGCCGCAAATGGCTATTCTTCCTACGGAAACCAGATTGGTTTGGCGACTACTTTGGTGAATGAAATTTACCACGATGGCTACAAAGCAAAACGCATGGAAGTTGGATTTGTAGTCGGAGCGGTGAAAAAAGATTGGGTAAGACGCGAAAAACCGCAACCCGGAGATCTGGTGATTTTGCTTGGTGGAGCAACCGGTCGCGATGGAGTTGGAGGTGCAACTGGAAGTTCAAAAGAGCAAGATGAAACCTCTATTCATACACTTTCCACGGAAGTTCAGAAAGGAAATGCGGTGGAAGAACGTAAAATTCAGCGATTGTTTAGAAATCCTGAAGTCACTACTTTAATTAAAAAATCAAACGATTTTGGAGCCGGCGGCGTTTCTGTGGCGATAGGCGAAATCGCTGATTCTCTTGAAATCAACCTCGATATTCTGCCTTTGAAGTATGATGGATTAAACGGGACAGAGCTCGCAATTTCTGAATCTCAGGAAAGAATGGCGGTGGTGATTGATGCGAAGGACAAAGAAAAATTCATCAAATTCTGCGAAAAGGAAAATATTAAAGCCGTAGAAGTGGCGAAAGTAACCGATTCCGGAAGAATGCAGATGTTTTGGCAGGGAAATAAAATTGTGGATTTAAGCCGCGAATTTTTAGATACTAACGGTTGTGCAAAATCTCAACATGCGGAAATTTCACATTTGCAAAAAGTTGAAAATCAAAATATTAAATTCACTGATGAGAATTTCTTGAAAGCGATTTCGAGTAAAAATAGTGCTTCGCAAAAAGGTTTGGCTGAAATGTTTGATGCATCTGTTGGCGGAACTTCCGTTGCGATGCCTTTTGGTGGGAAATTTCAGGAAACGGAGATGGAAGGAAGTGTGCAAACTTTGCCGGTTTTAAATGCTGAAAATATCGAAACAGTTTCTTTGGCAAGTTGGGGATTTGATGCGGAAGTTTCTTCTCAAAACTCGATGATTGGCGCTGCAAATGCGGTGATTGAAAGCGTTGCGAAAATCGTAGCCATGGGCGGAAATTATAAAAATATTCGTTTGAGTTTTCAGGAATATTTTGAAAAACTGGGAAATCAACCTGAAAAATGGGGAAAACCTTTGGCGTCGCTTCTCGGCGCATACGATGCACAAATGAATTTGGAACTCGCTGCGATTGGCGGAAAAGATTCGATGAGTGGAAGTTTTCAGGATATCAATGTGCCGCCAACTTTGATTTCTTTCGCTTGCGCAAATGGTGAAAAGAAAAACATCATTTCTCCGGAATTCAAGAAAGCAGGAAACAAATTGTATTTATTCCATCACATTCCTCAGGAAAATGGTTTGCCGGATTATGATAAATTGAAACAAGTTTTCGAATTTATTCATGAAAATAGTAAGGCGAAAAAGATTGTTTCTGTGAAGTCCATCAAGGATGGTGGAGTTGCGGTTGCTTTAGCAAAAATGAGTTTCGGAAACCAATTAGGAGCCGAGATTTCGCTGGATCAACATTTACTTTTAAATAAAAATATTGGAAGTTTAATCATTGAAAGTTCTTCAGAATTAAATAATGATTTGATTCAATTGATTGGTGAGGTAAAAACTGATAAATATTTAATAATTAATGATTTAAAAATTTCTATCTCAAGTTTATTTGAGGTTTACAAAGGAACTTTTGAAGAGCTGTTTCCTACGATTGAAAAAGAAAAAATTGTGGTAGAACTGGACGAAAAATTCAATGCTACAAAAGCAGAAACCATAATAATCCGAAAACACGGAATTGCAAAACCTCGTGTTTTTGCACCTGTTTTTCCGGGAACCAATTGTGAATATGAAACTCAAAATGCTTTCCGAAAAGAAGGTGCAGAAGTTTCAAATTTGCCGTTGATCAATTTGAATCATCAGCTTCTCAATGAAAGTTTGGATGCGTGGATTTCTGAAATCAATCAATCGCAAATTTTGGTTTTTTCTGGCGGATTTTCTGCCGGTGACGAGCCGGATGGTTCTGCGAAATTCATTGTGAATGTTTTGAAAAACGAGAAAATGAAAAACGCAGTTCACGATTTATTGAACCGTGACGGAATGATTCTCGGGATTTGCAACGGATTCCAGGCCTTGGTAAAATCCGGACTTTTGCCTTATGGTGAGATTCGCGATTTGGACGAGAATTCTCCAACATTGGCGCATAATGCAATCGGAAGACATATTTCTCAAATGGTTGATGTGAAAGTTGTTAGCGATCAATCGCCTTGGCTAAAAGGGATGAAAGATCAAGTGTTTACGATTCCGATTTCGCACGGCGAAGGAAGATTTATGGCAAGTGAAGAAGTGATTAAAGAATTGTATGAAAGCGGACAAATTGCCACTCAATACATTGATTTTGAAGGGAAAATTGCACATGGAATGCCTTTCAATCCGAATAATTCCTTGTTTGGAATTGAAGGAATCGCGAGTAAATCAGGGAAAATTTTTGGTAGAATGGGGCATCCGGAAAGATTTTCGGAAGGTTTGTTGAAGAATATTCCGACCGCCAATTATCATAATATTTTCAAAAACGGAGTCGAGTATTTCAAGTAAGAAATGCTTTGAGAATGGATAAATATTTAAAAATAAAAAGAGATTAATTATAAGTAAATTCCCTTATAAAATAAATTTATTATCGATTTAGCTTATATTTAGGTTTTATAAGGGCAATTGCTTATATTTGCAGAATGATTGCCATTATTACCGGAGATATTATTAATTCTCAAAATACTGATTCTGAATTGTGGCTTCCTAAGTTGAAAAATTTGTTGGGAAGTTGGTCTTCAACTCCCGAAAACTGGGAGGTGTACCGTGGGGACGAATTTCAGTTGAAATGCAATGTTGATGAAGTTTTTTCAAAATCTTTAATGATAAAATCACTCATCAGGACTTTTGAGAATCTGGACGTGAGATTGGCAATTGGCATTGGAAATGAAGTTTTTCTCTCCGAAAAAATTACCGAGTCAAACGGTTCTGCTTACGTGAATTCTGGGCGACTTTTAAATGATATCAAAACTGAAGGACGAACTTTGGCGATAAAAACCGAAAATGATAAAGTGAACCGCGATTTGAATATTCTTTTTAAATGGGCTTCGATCGATTTCGACAGTTGGTCGGTTGCTACGGCGGAAATTATTCATCGGTTGCTCACCAATCCGGAACTTACTCAGGAAGAATTGGCAAAAGAACTTAATATTACTCAATCGTCAGTAAGTCAGAGAATTAAACGATCAAATTTTGATTTGATTCAGGAAACCGATTTGTTTTTCAGAAAAAAAATAGCAGAACTCTAATGATTTTTATTCCTCTCATATTGGCACATTTGTTAGGAGATTTTCTTCTACAACCCAATTCATGGGTCGCGGATAAAGAGAAGAAAAAGGGGAAAAGCATCTATTTGTATCTTCATATTTTATTGCATACAGTTCTCGCATTCGTTTTTTTATGGAATTTAGAACTTTGGTGGATCGCTGTAATCATCGGAGTTTCACATTTTTTTATCGATTGGGCAAAACTGAATTTTCAGAATTCAAAAACCAAAAGAACATGGTTTTTTGTTGATCAATTGCTCCATATTTTGGTGATTGTCGGCTTATCAATGGTGTATTTTCCGTATTTCCGATGGGAAGATTTCTTTAATTCTGAAACTTTAAAACTCATTACGGCAGTGGTTTTTTTAACGGTTCCATCTTCAATTTTCATCAAAATTTTGATCTCTATTTGGACTCCCGTTACCGTAGAGCACAGCAAGTTTCAAACAGAATCCCTCGTGAATGCAGGGAAATATATAGGAATTCTCGAAAGGCTTTTGGTGTTTGTATTCATCCTCGTCGATCATTGGGAAGGCGTGGGGTTTATGATTGCCGCAAAATCGGTTTTCAGATTTAGTGATTTGGCAGAAGCCAAGCAAAGAAAACTAACCGAATATGTATTGATAGGAACTTTATTAAGTTTCGGAATCGCTGTGTTGACAGGAATTTTAGTTAAAATTTAAATTAAAAACAATTGAAATAATCAAATAAAAAGTAAAAATGACAAAAGGAGCAATGCTTTATGAAGGAAAAGCAAAACAAGTTTTCGAAACAGATCAGCCAAATGAAGTGATTGTTCGATTCAAAGATGATGCAACTGCTTTCAATGCACAGAAAAGAGGAAGTGTAGACTTGAAAGGTGAAATGAATAATGCCATCACCACTATGATTTTCGAATATTTGAATGAGAAAGGAATTCCAACTCATTTCATCAAAAAGATTGACGAAAGAGAACAATTGGTTAAGAAAGTGAACATTATACCTTTAGAAATGGTGGTTCGCAACTATTCTGCAGGAAGTATGGCGCAAAGATTAGGTGTGGAAGAAGGCATCAAATCTCCGGTGACTATTTTCGATATTTGTTATAAAAAAGATGAGTTGGGAGATCCGCTTATCAATGATCATCACGCGGTTTTTTTGGGTGCCGCAACCTACGAAGATCTCGATGAAATGTACGAACTTACTTCAGATATCAACGAGATTTTGATCGACCTTTTCGATAAAATGAATATTATTTTGGTGGATTTCAAAATAGAATTAGGCAAAACTGCTGACGGACAAATTATTCTTGCCGACGAAATTTCACCAGATACTTGCAGACTTTGGGATAAAGACACGATGAAAAAATTGGATAAAGACCGTTTCAGAAGAGATTTGGGCGAGGTGACAGAAGCTTATGTCGAAATCTACGAACGATTGAAAAAGGTACTGAACAAATAATTTTTTTTGGAGAAAAGAAAAAAATGAAAGATTTACAACAACATAAAGTAAATTATTTAAACCAGTTCAAAGAAAGAACATACGGAAGGAATTTGCTGAAATCGGATGACGTTTTTGACGCTCCTTCTGAAGAATGCGGAATTTTCGGATTGTATTCTGATACCGATTTAGATACTTTTTCGCTTTCGCAATTTGGCCTTTTCGCATTGCAACATCGCGGTCAGGAAGCTTGCGGAATTTCGGTGATAAAAAATGGAAAAATTGTCAATGTTAAAGATGAGGGTCTTGTTCTCGATGTCTATAAAAACATTCGCGAACCCGAAACTTTCATGGGAAACTCTGCGATCGGACATACAAGATATACGACGGCGGGTGACAAAAAGAAATACAATTTCCAACCGTTCTTTGCCAAAAACGAATATGATCAAATTATTCTTTCCATTGCTCATAACGGAAATTTGACCAACGCTCAAGAGCTTAAAAAAGAACTCGAAGCTGAAGGTGTAGTTTTTAAAGCAACTTCCGATTCTGAAGTCATTTTGCGTTTAATCCAAAAAAATCTGGATCTTGGTTTGCGGGGCGCTATTAAAGCTACGATGGAAAAAATAGAAGGTGCTTATTCGGTGGTTGGAATGACGAGAAATAAATTCTTTGCCTTCCGCGATTTCCACGGAATTCGACCTTTGGTTTTGGGAGCGATTGACGAGAAAACTTTCGTTGCAGCATCGGAATCAGTTGCATTAGACGCTGTTGGTGCGCAATATGTTCGCGATATTTTGCCAGGAGAAATCGTTTACACCAGCGAAAATGAAAAGGGACTCAAATCGTTTTTGGTTAAAGAAAACTGCGTAAATAAAATCTGCGCATTCGAATATATTTATTTTGCAAGACCCGATTCTGTTTTGGAAAATATCAATGTTCATGAAATTCGTGAAAAATCCGGAATGAAAATCTGGGAACAGGCTCCTGTAGAAGCAGATATTGTAATTGGAGTTCCCGATTCTGGAGTTCCTGCGGCGATTGGTTTTTCCATCGCTTCGGGCATTCCGTTTCGTCCGGTTCTAATTAAAAATAGATACATTGGGAGAAGTTTCATCGTTCCGACGCAAGAAATGCGGGAAAGAATAGTGAATTTAAAACTCAACCCCATTCTGTCCGAAATTAAAGGGAAAAGGGTGGTCATTATTGATGACTCTATTGTTCGTGGAACCACTTCAAAGCGTTTGGTGAAAATTTTGAAAGATGCGGGAGTTAAAGAAATCCATTTCCGCAGCGTTTCACCACCGATTATTGCGCCGTGTTATTTGGGGATCGATACGCCTTCGAAAGACGATTTAATTTCCGCCAATATGTCGGTAGAGGAATTGCGTAATTATTTGGGCGTAGATTCGTTGGAGTTTTTAAGTATGGATAACCTGAAAGTTATCCTGGGAAGTTCCAACCATTGTTTCGGTTGTTTTACCGAAGAATATCCGGTGCCAGCCGGGCCAAACCCAGATTATACTGATGAATAAATAAAAAAAGGTTGGGAAATTTCCCAACCTTTGTAATATTAAGTGTAATATGAGTGTTGTCTTAGAATTTATAAGCTAAACCAACTTGGAATACGTTGTTTTTTACAGCGTCACCAGAGTTTTGTCCATCTTTGTAAATATCAGTAAAACCAGCAACATATCTTGCAGTTAAACCTACATTAGGTGTAAAATAGTAACCTGCACCAAGACCTAAACCAAAGTTAAATCCATTTAGATCATCTTTATAGTTGTCTGATTCAGTTACGGTTTGACCTGAAGTTTCATTTTTTACTTTATTTTTTGCACTTACCAACAATCCGAACTCAGGACCTGCTTCTAAATAAAAACTTGGAGTCGCGTTATATTGGAACATTACAGGTAAAGTTACATAGTCAAGTTTTCTTGAATAAGAGTATTCGTTTCCTGCGATAGTAGCGTTAGCTTTATCACCGTACTGAGAATAAAGTAACTCTGGTTGGATGCTAAAGTTTTCTGCTAATGGAGCATTCATGAATAAACCTGCATTGAAACCAATTTTAGATTTTTGATCATCTAAACCTTCCTCAGTAGATAGTGAAGAAACGTTCATACCACCTTTAATACCAAATTGTTGTGCGAATGTTAATGAACTCATTGCGATTGCTGCACCTAAAAATAACTTTTTCATAATTCTTAAATTTTAATTAAATTTTTTTGGAATTTGATAATCGCTTCTTCTAAAATAAAAAGATTTAATTTTAATCCTTCTTGCATTTAGAAACGCTTCTCAAATTCACGTTTTTTAAATTGTTTTACGGGTGGGATGTTTCAAACGCTGTGCCAAAAATGATATGTCTTATGAAAAATTAAACAATAGTTTAAAATTATTCAATTGTAAATAATTGATTTTTAGTAATTTAAATTTGGTTTTTGGAAATAGAAATTTTATAAAATTTATAAAGATGTTATGCGTTAAATAATGTCAAAATTGAATTTTTACCCTAAATTTTGATAAAAATGTAATGCTGAAATGATGTTTTCTTCCGAAACCGAACGATCAAATTGGCAATTTCCAATCTTGTCAATCAACGAAAAACTGATTTTTCCGTCAGAATTTTTCTTATCATTCTTCATTAAAGCCAAGATTTGCTCCGTTGAAAAGGCATTAATTGAAATATAAGGATAAAATTTCCTGATTTTTTCGATGATGTTTTTCGCCGTTTCCGAATTGATGAGATTTTCCAAAACAGAAAGCTGCGTTTCGCAAATCATTCCGAGAGCAACCGCTTCCCCGTGAGGAATGAGTTGATTGGTTTGCAAAAATAAACTTTCCACGGCATGACCAATCGTGTGTCCGAAGTTTAAAGTCTTGCGAATGTTTTGTTCTTTAAAATCAATTTCTACCACCTTTTGTTTAATCTTCATCGAAGTTTCAATAAAAGGATAAATTTTTTCCGGATCTAAGTTTTCAATGGAAATAAGGTCTTTCCAGTGTTTTTCGTCGGCAATTAAACCGTGTTTCAACATCTCAGCAAATCCACTTCGAAGTTCAACGAAAGGCAAAGTTCGCAGGAAATATGGGAAAACGAAAATCTGTTCCGGCTCAGCAAAAGTTCCTACAATATTTTTCAGAAACTGATGATCTATTCCTGTTTTTCCGCCAATTGACGCGTCGCACATTCCTAAAAGTGTGGTTGGTAAATTGATGAACGGAATTCCGCGCTTGTATGTAGAAGCCACAAATCCGCCCAAATCGGTGATCACACCGCCACCAAGATTTAGCATCAATGATTTTCGATCGGCTTCAAATTCGGAGAGAATTTCCCAAAGTTGCGTCGCCGTTTCGATGGTTTTCAGTTCCTCGCCGGCTTCAATTTCGATGATTTCAAACGGGATTTCGTTTTCCAAATTTCCCAAAACTGTTGGAAGACAATATTCATGTGTATTTTCATCAACAAGAATAAAAAGTTTCGAAGGTTTTAATGTATTTAAAAATTGATTGAGTTGAGAAAAATTTTGGTCTAAAATTGAAATCATAATGCTGAAATTTATCACAAAATTAAACTTTAAATTCGTTTTTTCAATTCATATAGTATTATTAAATTTGCGAGTATTAAAAAGTATTAATGAGTATTTTCAATAACACACAATTGGCTTTTGCCGATAAATCCAATTCCCAGCTAAAAAAAGCTTTCTGGATGTTCAAATTAATCGAGCAGCCGGCTTTAACCAAAATAGGGACCCGAATTTTGAATTTTACCGTTCATAATGACTTTCCTCTTGCCGGAGATTTGGTAAAAGCTACTTTGTTTGAGCAGTTTTGCGGTGGCGAAACCCGCGAAGAGAGCATGAAATGTGTAACTAGAATGTTCAGACGTGGAGTAGGCAGTATTTTCGATTATTCGATTGAAGGAAAAGAAGAAGAAGCTACTTTTGATGCGGTTTGCAAAGAAATTAAAGATATTGTAAAGTTTTCTGTTGGCAATCCTGCGATTCCGTTTATTGTTTTTAAACCAACTGCTTTTGGCCGAATCGATATTTACGAAGCGGTTGGAAAAGGAATCGAATTGACAGAAAGCCAAAAAGAAGAATGGGCGCGTGTGGTAAAAAGATTTGATGAAGTATGTCAACTTTGTCATCAAAACCATAAAAAAGTAATGATCGATGCGGAAGAATCTTGGATGCAAGATGCAGCAGATCATTTGGTAGAAGAAATGATGGAGAAATACAACCGTGAACAACCCATCGTTTGGAATACCATTCAGATGTACCGAACCGGAAGGCTTGAATATATGCAGGAAAATCTTCAGCGCGCGAAGGAAAAAGGATATTTTATCGGGTACAAAATTGTGCGCGGTGCCTATATGGAAAAGGAAAGAGAAAGAGCAGCGGAGAAAAATTATCCGGATCCGATCCAGCCTAATAAAGATGCTACCGATAAAAATTACAATTCTGGAATCGACTTCGTGATGGAAAATATCGATCGGGTTTCTGCATTTTTCGGAACTCATAACGAGATTTCTACCGAACTTGTGATGAATAAAATGAAAGCAAAAGGCCTTGAAAATATCACCGAAAGCATTTATTTCGGGCAACTTTACGGCATGAGCGACAATATTACTTACACGCTTGCCGACCAAAAATATAATGTTGCAAAATACCTTCCGTATGGTCCGGTGAAAGATGTGGTTCCTTATTTAATTCGCAGAGCCGAAGAAAATACTTCTGTAGCAGGACAAACAGGTCGCGAATTGTCATTGATTAGTAAAGAATTGAAAAGAAGAAAAGGTAATTAATCGTTTTTCTTATCATTTTAAATAGAACAGAGTTGGATTTTTTCCAACTCTTTTTCATTAAATTTGTGCTTCGAAGCTTCGTGAATTTTCAAATAATCTATTGAATTGACTTTTGCCCAAATCATTTTGCCGCTCAATCTTGCAGGGACTTTTACCTATAAAGTTCCCGATGATTTAATTGAAATTTTGCAACCTGGAATGCGCGTTTTGGTTTCTTTTCGTGGCAAGAAAATTTATACCGGTATCGTTGTTGAAATTCATGATCGAAAACCGGAAAATTTTGTACCGAAAGAAATTGTTAATATCCTCGACGATTTTCCGATTCTTCCCGAAGAACAAATCCTTTTCTGGCAATGGATTTCCGAGTATTATCTCTGCAATTTGGGCGAGATTTATCGGTTTGCTTTCCCTTCATCTTTAAAGTTGGAAAGCGAAACTTATCTTAAATTAAAACCTAATATCACGGTCGATTTCGAGAATTTGGATGTGAATGAAATGTACCTGATTCAGGCTTTGGAAGTTCGGCAATTGATCAATTTAACCGAAATTGAAGCATTTATTCCGAAAAAAGAAATTGTGAAAACCATCAATTCGTTAATTGATCTTCAATACATTGAAATTGATGAAAAAATTTCGGAAAAATACAGCGCAAAGGAAGTTGCTTACCTGAAAATCAACGAACAAGAAATCGAAAAGCGGAAAATTCCGGAAATTCTTTTGGAACTGAAACGTTCGCCAAAACAGCAAGAACTTTTTCTTTATTTGCTTGAAAAATTTACCGAAAATCCTAAAAAAGATTTGAAAAAATCTGAAGTTTTTGAAGAAGGAAATTTCTCGCAACCACAATTGAAATCTTTGGTTGAAAAGAATTTAGTTCAGGAATATTTTCTTCAAAGAGATCGTTTGGAAGCTTATGAAGGCGAAATAGAAACCATCGAAAAACTCACGGAAACTCAGTTGCAATCGAAGAAAGAAATCGATGAAGCTTTTGAAATTGGGAAAAATGTTTTGCTTCACGGCGTCACTTCGTCCGGGAAAACGCATATTTATTTAGAGAAAATCGAAGAAACGGTTTCTGAAGGTAAAAATGTGCTTTTTTTGCTTCCAGAAATAGCGCTTACCAAACAAATTGTGCAGCGTTTAGAAAAAAAATACGGCAAACAACTTGGTTTTTATCACCAAAAACTGACCGATTTTGAAAAGGTCGAGGTTTGGCGAAAAATTAAAAATAATCAGTTGAAAATACTGATCGGAACTAGGAATTCTTTGTTCCTCCCATTTCAGAATTTGGGTTTAATTATCGTTGATGAAGAACACGATTCGGCGTACAAACCGCGAGAAGTTTCGCCTTTTTTTAATGCGAAAGATGCGGCGCAAGTTTTAGCAAAATTGTATCAAGCTCCGGTGATTTTGGGTTCTGCAACGCCATCGGTGGAATCGTATTATTTGGCCAAAACCGAAAAACTGAAATATATTTACCTTTCGGAACGATTTGGAAATGTAAAACTTCCTGAATTTGAATTGATTAACTTTAAAGAAGCACAAGATTCTAAAAAAGTAATGGGGAATTTTTCTTTGAAATTAATTGATGAAATTAAGCATGAAATTGAACATAAAAAACAAACTATGATTCTCCACAACCGCCGTGGATACGCCAATGTGGTGGAGTGTGAAAGTTGCGGTTATGTGAATTATTGCTCGAATTGTGATGTGGTTATGACTTATCACAAATATTCGAATGAGATGAAATGTCATTATTGTGGGCAAAAATCGGCGAAACCAAAAGTTTGTCCGAAATGTCATTCTGAAAATCTGAACGAACGTGGAGTAGGTGTGGAGCAGGTTCACGAGGAAGTTCAGCGACTTTTTCCAAATTCGGAAGTCGATCGAATGGATGTAGATTCAATGCGTAAAAAATTCGCCTACGAGAAATTATACGAAAAAATAGAAAGTGGCGAAACCGACATTTTGGTTGGTACTCAAATGATTTCCAAGGGATTAGATTTTGATAATATTGAATTAGTGGCGATTCCACGAGCGGATTCAATGTTGTATGTACAAGATTTTCGGGCGGAAGAAAGAGCTTTTCAATTGATTACTCAAGTTTCCGGAAGAGCGGGAAGAATTTCTGGTGAAGGGAAAGTTTTAATTCAAACTTATAATCCACAACATCTTGTATTTCAATTAATTAAAGATAATGATCAGGATAAAATTTACCGACATTTTTTGGAAGAAAGAAAGAAATTTCTTTATCCACCGTTTGTAAAACTGATTATGATTGAATTGAAACATCGAAAAGAAGACAAGGTGAATCGCGCGTCTCAGTTTTTGGGTTCAATTCTGCGAAAATATCTTCCGGAAGAATGTATTCTCGGTCCGGAAAAATCGCCAATCGGAAAACTGAATTTGATGTATCAATATCAAATTTTACTCAAATTTCCGCGAGGTAAAAAGTATAAAGAATTTAAAGATCTTTTGCTCAAAAGTTTTGAAGAATTTGACGAAATTACTGCATATCAGAGCATTAAAAAACTGACTTTTGTTGATTTTTAACACTTTTTAACAAAATTAACGGTGTTTTATAAGGGTGAAAACACGGTAGCTCGGTAATAATTTATATTTTTGACCGTTGAATAATAAGCATTATTCAGATTATCAAATTAAATTTAAATGATTAGACTTAAAAATATATTGGTCTCTACTGCTTTTGCACTATCTGCACTGGCATTCGGGCAAGGAACTTTTACTTCTTCAAATTATCCTCAATCTTACGAAACTCACTCTTCCAATATTTCTGCACCAGAAAAATTAATGTCGGCTAAAGAATTGGTCGATATCAAAATCAATTCGATCATGAACGATCCGGTGCTTCGAAATGCGAATTGGGGTTTTGTGATTTACGATCCTAAAACCAAAAAAGTAGTAAGTTCATACAATGAAAACGCTTCTTTGGTACCAGCTTCAACTACAAAATTGTTGACTACAGAAACTGCAATTAATCTTTTGGGAGAAAAGTTCCGTTGGAATACTCAGCTTGAATATTCAGGAAATATTGATGCAGAAGGTGTTTTGCAAGGAAATCTGTATGTAGTTGGAAGTGGTGATCCTTCTTTGGGAACTAATAAAGCTGGAGCATCTTCCTATAGCATGATTATTTCAGATTTTATGGCTGCGATTTCGGAAAAAGGAATTAAGAAAGTAAATGGCGATATCATCATCCAAACTGCTGTTTTTAAGATGAACAAAATGCAGCGTTTACCGGCCAATATCGTTTGGTTAGAAAACGGAAGTTACTATCTTCCAGTTGGTTCTACGTTTGAAATTAATCCTCAAAACGAGAAATTAATTGCCAAACAAGCCAACCCTTTTGCTGAAAACAAGAATTTCTATTACATCTCACCATATATCAACCAGATGGTTTATGCAGATAATTTTAACGGATTGGGACTTACCACAAAATTGCCTGATGCGCCGGCTTATCTTGCGAATAATTTGCGAGCAAACATGTTGAAAAGAGGTTTGCCAGTAACCGGAAAAGTGGTTACCAAAACGACAGATTTGAATCCTGAAAAAAGAGAATTTATTACCACTTATCAATCGCCAACTTTATCGGAAATTATTTATTACACCAATCAACACAGTGATAATGCTTTGGCAGAAGCGACTTTGAGAATGGTTGGTTTTCAGAAAAATGGAGATCAAACTTTAGAATCTGGAAGAAAAGTGGTGGTAGATCATTTGACGGAAAGTTCTTTCGATACGAACGGACTTAATTATATTGATGGAAGCGGTTTATCGCGAAGTAATTTGGTAACTCCGATTTCGCAAGTGAAATTTTTAACCAGTTTAATGAACCAAAAATACTATAAAACTTATTTCGATTCATTGCCGATTGGGGGACAAACCGGAACTTTGAAGAAAATGTTTTTGGGAACCGGAAACGGACAAATTTTTGCTAAAACAGGCACATTAAATAAAGTGAAAACTTTGGCCGGATATATGAAAACAAATAGCGGTAAAACTTTAGTTTTCTCTTTGCTTATCAATAATTACGCAGGTTCGGTAGATCAAGTAAAAAGCAGGATGGAACAACTTTTGGAACCTGCGCTGAATCTTTAATTAAATAATAAATCAACAATATCCTTAACCTTTCAATAATAATTGAGAGGCTTTTTTTATTGAAAAAGAAATTAAATTCTTTCCTAAAAAGAATTAGTTTAATATTTCTGTCGAAGCTTTTTTCTTAAATTAGCATTTCTAAAAAATTTGAATTATGATTTCTAAAAATTATCTGGAAACCCTTCAGAATGAATTACAAAATATCAAAAACGACGGTCTTTTCAAAACTGAAAGAATTATTACTTCCCAACAATCTGCGGAAATCGAAGCTAATGGAAAAAAATTGCTCAACTTTTGTGCAAACAATTATTTAGGACTTTCTAATCATCCGGAAGTGATGAAAGCTTCTCAAGATATGATTGAAAGCCACGGTTACGGGATGTCTTCCGTTCGTTTCATTTGCGGAACTCAGGATATTCACAAAGAATTGGAAGTGAAAATTTCGAAGTTTTTGGGAATGGAAGATACTATTCTTTATGCAGCTTGTTTTGATGCGAATGGTGGTGTTTTCGAACCTTTATTTTCAGAGGATGACGCTATTATTTCTGATGAATTGAACCATGCTTCAATCATTGACGGCGTTCGTCTTTGCAAAGCTGCGAGATACCGTTACAAAAATAATAATATGGAAGATTTGGAAGCACAATTAAAAGCAGCTTCTGAAAAAAATCACCGTTTCAGAATCATTGTTACCGACGGAGTTTTCTCCATGGATGGAATTGTTGCTGATCTAAAAGGCGTTTGCGATTTGGCTGAAAAATACGATTGTTTGGTGATGGTTGATGATTCCCACGCAACAGGATTTATTGGAAAAACCGGTCGTGGAACTCATGAAGCCAACGAAGTGATGGGAAGAGTTGATTTGATAACTTCAACTTTGGGAAAAGCTTTAGGAGGCGCGCTTGGCGGATTTACTTCCGGTAAAAAAGAAATTATTGACATGTTGAGACAGCGTTCCAGACCGTATTTATTCTCGAATTCCTTGGCTCCGGGAATTGTTGGTGCGGCGATGAAAGTTTTAGATATGATTTCTGAAGATACTTCGTTGCGAGATCGCGTGATGGAAAATGCAGAATATTTCCGAACTGAAATGAAAGCCAAAGGTTTCGATATTCCGGATGGTGATGCTGCGATTGTTCCGGTGATGTTATACGACGCACCTTTAGCTCAAAAAATGGCAGAAAAACTGATGGATGAAGGAATTTATGTAATCGGATTTTTCTATCCTGTGGTGCCAAAAGGGAAAGCCAGGATTCGTGTCCAACTTTCTGCTGCGCATACCAAAGAACAATTGGATAAAGCAATTGCCGCTTTCGAAAAAGTGGGGAAAGAATTGAGTGTTATTTAATAGAAGAATATTAAAAAACTAAAAAACCTTCCATTTTGGGAGGTTTTTTTTATTTAGAAAAATATTTTATAAAGATTTCTTCCACTCGAAATAATGAGTAATAAAGCTACCAAAATTAATGCAGTTTTTCTTGGCATTTTTCCTGCTAATCGAGCTGCGATCGGTGCTGCCAAAATTCCACCGATAATTAATCCTAAGATAATTTCAATGTTGGAAACTCCCAAACTTGAGAAAAAAACAATCGCTGCAGCAAGGGTTACGAAAAATTCTGCCATGCTCACTGTTCCGATTACGTAATTGGTTTTTCTTCCTTTGGAAAGTAGGGTAGAAGTCACAATCGGACCCCAACCTCCGCCTCCGAAAGCATCCATCATTCCACCCAGAAAACCGAGTCTTCCGATGTGAGTTTTCTGTTTTACTACAATTTTTTTGAAGGCAAGCCTTGTAATTCTGTAGCCCATAATTAGAGTGTAAGTTGCCATCAATCCTTTCGCTAAATCTTCATATTGATTTCCCAAATAAATGAGCAACAAAGATCCGGAAATTGCGCCAATAACTCCTGGAACCGCGAGATAAAGCAACATTTTTTTGTTTACATTTCCGTATTTATAATGCGAATAGCCGCTCATCGCACTTGAAAACATTTCCGCAGTGTGAATAGAACCGGAAATCGAAGGAAGTTTCACGCCCATTCCCATCATCAGCGTAGAACTCGTCAATCCATAACCCATTCCTAATGCACCATCAACCATTTGGGCAAAAAATCCGATTGCGAGCATCCAGTAAAATTCATTTGGAATTTCATAAACAAAATCCTTTGCCTGCGCGTATGAAAAGTAATTATCAAATGCAATTCCTAAGAAAAAAGCTGCAAAAGTGAGTGATAAATAAATCACGATACGCCGGTATTTTTTGGCTTCTTTGGAGTATTGCCATTTCAATTTTTGCTCTTCCTGAATGATTTCGCGTTTTTTTGTAATAAAATTCTCAAGTTGGAAATCACTCAGCTCGGGTTGATTAGCAATGCTGATAAGCACATTTTTCTTCTGAACAATATCGATAATCTCAGTGTAAAATTCTGTGCCCAGATCGGTGATCAGCGCGATGTGTGCATTGTAAAAATCGTCTTCGAAAAACCGTCTTTCCTGAATCCGGATGTTGTCTTTACCTTCTGCGAAAAGTTTAATTTCATCAGAAACCGATTCGAAAATCAAGTTGATTTTAGTATTCGGAAAACTGTTAATAATTGTTTTAAGACTTTCAAGAGCTTCGTTCCCGCCACCTACAATAAGCACTTTCAGGTTCTCCAGATTCAGGAAAACGCTCAAAGATTGATGCTGAATATTGTTTTCGGACGACATTAAATTCAGTAAATAATTTTTGTTAAAAATTTACAAAAGCATTACCGCACCAACGGTTGAATTGCTGGTTTCATCGACCAAAATTGCACTTCCTGTTGAATTATTCTTTTCGAAAGCATCAAAAACTAATGGTGATGAAGTTTTCAGACGTACTTTCACAATTTCATTTAATTTTACTGCGTCGGTAACTGGCGTTTGTTGCAATGTATTAACATCGATTTTGTATTCGATTTCCTTGACGATAGTTTTTAGAAGTCTGCTTTTGTGTTGAATAAAATATCTGTTTCCTTCGGAAAGTTCGCGTTTATCGAGCCAGCAAACTAAAGCTTCAAATTCATTTTCAACGCGAGGTTTATTTTCAGATTTAACAAAAAAATCACCACGACTTACATCAATATCGTCTTCTAAATGCAAAACAGCAGGTTGCAAAGCGAAAACTTCATCTACTTCATTTCCGCCGGTTTCTACTTTAGAAATTGTGGTTTCAATATTTTCTGGGAGAATGGTTATTTTATCGCCTTTTTTATAAGTTCCGGAAATTATTTGACCTGCATACCCGCGATAATCGTGCAATTCTTCGGTTTGCGGACGAATCACATACTGAACCTGAAACCTTGCGTTTTCGTAATCTACATCTTCATTTACCTCGACATTTTCTAGAAAAGTGAGCAAAGGTTCTTCTTCAAACCAAGCCATTTTCTCGGATTTTTCTACAATATTATCGCCATAAAATGCTGAAATAGGAAAGTAAGCCACGTTTTTCAAACCGAGACTTTCTGCAACTTGTTCGTAATCTTTTTTAATTTGGTTAAAAACTTCTTCGGAATAATCAACCAAATCCATTTTATTTACAGCAACTACCACGCGTTTCATTTTCAGAAGCGATGCGATGATGGAATGTCGCCGAGTTTGCTCGATAACGCCTTGTCGTGCATCAATTAAAATGATGATCAACTGTGAATTCGACGCGCCTGTGATCATATTTCGGGTATATTGTACGTGTCCCGGAGCGTCTGCAATAATAAATTTCCTTTTTGGTGTAGAAAAATATCGATACGCAACGTCGATCGTGATTCCTTGTTCTCTTTCGGCGCGCAAACCGTCGGTGAGAATCGCTAAATCGATTCCGTCTGCGTTTTTGTTTTTCGATTGTTTTTCGAGAGCTTCTAATTGGTCTACCAAAATACTTTTGCTGTCGTAAAGCAGTCTTCCAATTAAGGTACTTTTTCCGTCATCTACACTTCCGGCGGTAATAAATCTTAATATGTCCATATTTAATTTGATCATTAAAAATCACTAATGAATTTGATGTTTAAACTCACTAATAATTAGTAATTTTTCTCTGTTAATTTGTTAAAAATATCCTCCTTTTTTGCGGTCTTCCATTGCAGCTTCGGTCACTTTATCGTCAATTCTGGTTTCGCCGCGCTCGGAAATTCTAGAAGCTGTAATTTCATTCACCACTTCGTCCAAAGTTGCGGCATCGCTTTCTACAGCAGCGGTACAAGTCATATCGCCCACAGTTCTGTAACGCACCTTTTTGTTGATAATCGTGTCGTTTTCATCAATAGTAATGAAATCGGAAACTGCAATTAATTGACCTTCATATTCAATAACATCGCGCTGATGAGCAAAATAAATCGAAGGAAGTTGAATTTTTTCTTTTTTAATGTAATTCCAAACATCAAGTTCGGTCCAGTTTGAAATTGGGAAAACTCTTACATTTTCACCTTTGTGAATTCTTCCGTTGTAGATATTCCAAAGTTCCGGTCTTTGAAGTTTGGGTTCCCACTGCCCGAATTCATCACGAACAGAGAAAAAACGTTCTTTCGCTCTGGCTTTTTCCTCATCACGACGTGCTCCGCCGATGCAAGCGTCAAATTTGAATTCTTCAATCGTATCGAGAAGAGTATGCGTTTGAAGCCAGTTTCTCGACGCGAATTTTCCTTTAGGTTCGGTGAGTTTTTTCTCGCGAATCGTGTCTTCTACTTTTCTTACGATCAGTTCGGCGCCGATTTCTTTGGCTAAATTGTCGCGATATGCTAAAGCTTCTGGGAAATTGTGTCCGGTATCAATATGAACCAACGGAAAAGGAATTTTCATAGGTGCGAAAGCCTTTTTTGCGAGATGAACCAACGTGATAGAATCTTTGCCACCACTGAAAAGCAGCGCTGGATTTTCGAATTGTGCCGCTAATTCGCGCATGATAAAAATACTTTCGGCTTCTAATTGTTCCAGGTAGTCTAATTGATATTTGCTCATATTGATCACTAAAGAATTTTTGAGATTGAATTAAAATTTTTAAAATAAAGAATTTTGGAAGTAGTTTACTTCGAATGTAAACCGCATTCTTTCTGGGATTCTTCCCAAAACCATCTTCCAGCTCTTGGATTTTCGCCTTCTGTGATGGCTCTTGTACAAGGTTTACAGCCCACGCTGATGAAGCCTTTTTTGTGAAGAGGTAAATCTTGCACTTTATTTTCTTCGATGTATTTCAAAACATCATTGTAAGTCCAATGAATCAGCGGGTTGAATTTGAAAAGGTTTCTCGTTTCGTCCCATTCGATCATTTTCATGCTTTCGCGGTTTTCAGATTGTTCGCTGCGTAAACCAGTAATCCATATTTTAGTTCCTTCCAAAGCACGATTCAAAGGTTTTACTTTTCGGATGTAGCAACATTCTTTTCGGTTTTCTACGGAATGAAAAAATGCATTAATTCCCTTTTCGTTTACATATTTTTCCACATCATTTGCATCGGGAAAATAAACTTCCGTTTTGGTTTTGTATCGAGCGTTGTTCTGAGAAAGTAGTTCGTAATGTTCATAAAAAAGCCTTCCGGTATCCAAAGTGAATACTTTAATGTTCATTTTATTTCTAAAAATCATGTCCGTAATCACTTGATCTTCTTGTCCCAAAGAAGTTGAAAAAACGGCTCCTTCCGGGAATTTTTCCGCGATGAATCGAAGACTTTCTTCGGTAGATAAATTTTCGAGATTCAGAATATCGTCGGTTGAAAGCATATTGAAATCTTTATTTAGGAGGCAAATTTACTTCATAAAAATTTAATCTACAAAAATGGTAGACTATTAAATCAAAAAAAGGTTAGTCTTTTAGTTCAAGAAGCGATTTTTTCTCCAAAATTGCCAAAGTAGCATCACGAACTTCGATCAAAACATCGTGTAATGCGCAGTGCTCTTCTGTACAATTGGTGCATTTTTCATAAAAATTTAGGCTTACACACGGCAACATCGCGATTGGACCATTTACCAATCGAATGATTTTTGCCAACGAAATATCCCGTGGATTTTTACTGAAAAAATAGCCTCCACCTTTCCCTTTTTTACTGTCGAGAATTTCAGCTTTTTTGAGTTCAAGAAGGATATTTTCCAGGAATTTAAGAGGAATTTTCTTTTTTTCTGAAATCTCGGAAATCAAAATCGGACCTTCATCTTGTTTGTCAACAAGATATGAAAGTGCTTTCAGGGCGTATTGAGATTTTTTGGATAGCATTTAGCAAAAGTAATAAAAATAGGAGAATATAAAATTTCGGCTTCAATAGAAAATTGATTAAGTTCGCATAAATTTATTTAAAAATGTTTAGCAAACAAGAAGCGCAAAAGCTCAAAAAAGATTTTTGGATCGCTTTCGGGAAAAGTTTTCCTAGAAAATGGTTGTTGTATGACACCAAAATTAAGGATTTTTCTTTTAAATTTTACGCAGATAACAAAAAAGCGGAAGTTTCTATCGATATTGAAATGAAAGACGAACTCTTTCGAAATGCCTACTACGAAAAGATTTGGTCGCTGGAAGAAAAGCTGAAAGAAGAAGTTGGCGAATTTTATAAAGATGAATTTTACACTTTGGAAAACGGAAAAGTAATTTCCAGAATTTGGGTCACCAAAGAAAATGTTTCAGTTTTCAATAAAAATACTTGGCAAGAAATTTTCGAGTTTTTTGTAGAAAAAATGGAAGGTTTCGAAAGATTTTTCTACGATTATGAAGATTTTATCAAAGATATTTAAACAAAAAAACGGTTCCAAAATTTGAAACCGTTTTCTTTTTATTTAACTGAATTTTTAAGCAAATTTCTTTTTTCTAAGCCAGAAGAAAAATCCTCCCAAAAGCCCGATAATCGCAATAGGAATCAGTAAATTGATCCATTGCCATTTCGATCTTTCTTCGTCAATTCTCTGCCGATCGAGTAATCTCGCTTCGATATTTCGGTTCCGGAGTTCCATTAAATTAGCATCATCCAAAAGGAAATCGAGTGCATTTCTTAGGAATTGTTCGTTTCCGTAGGTTTGTTTGGTGAGCAAATCTTCACCTAAAGGCAACGCTTTTCCTTTGTAAACTTGGTTTCTCCCGATATCTCCGTCGGCAATTACAATCATTTTATTGTCCAAGCTTTGCGATTTGAAATTCGGATAAGTCGTTCTTTCGCTACGTGTTGCGTATGCTGAATTGAATTTTCCTTCTAAACTTACCGCAAAAATTTTCGGTGAACTTGGTTTGTCGAATTCGCTGAGAGAATCAGCGCGTACAATTTCGCCCAACGCAACATAATTGGGAACTTGCTTCGTATTGGTTCTTTCGCTGGATTCGAAAAGAACATTGGTTTTGATATTTTTTCTTCCTAAAGTATCGATGGAAGTTGGAAATTCAAATTTTACCGGATTGATGTTTTTGGTAATCGGATTTTTATTTTCGGCAATTCCTAAAGGAAAATAAGGCCAAAGAAAACTACTGAATTGCGGATTTCCGGCCACTTCACCGGAAACAATTCTGATGAGTGCCGATTTTTTCATATCCTTCACCAATCCTGGATTAATTCGGATTCCGTAATTGAAAAAGAAATCTGTCAATTTCGTATCCATCGGATAAGCCATGATTTTTTTCGATCGGAAAAGTGTGTCCATTTCTGCATTCACAGCGTCAATCATCCACAACGTTTTCCCGCCATTCATGATGTATTGATCGAGAATTACTTTTTCGTTTTCGGTGAATGGTTTTCTGGGTTTTGCGATCACCAAAGCGTCCATTTTTTTTAATTTAGGAAGATCGGCTATAGTCAATTCTTCCTGATTTTCGGGAATTATCGGACCAGCGTTGTAATTTTCGAGTGCCATTTCCATAAAACCTTGAAATTGCTCCGGACTCAATTCGTCTTGATTGATCAGAATTCCGATACTTTTCTTTCTTTCTTCGGTGATGGCTTTAATATTTGAAGCAAAATTATATTCCAAACTTTCGATAGATCGGGTTAATTGTTCGGAAGCGTCGATTCCGGTTTGGTTGATGATTAAAGGAATTGAAGCGCCGTAAGAATTGTATTTGATCGCAGCAAACGGAAACATCACGATTTCCGAGATTTTCCCGTCTTTCATGTCCGGAAGAATCGAAGGTTGCATTCCCATCGCGGCCAAAGTATCTTTCGACATTTTGGTTTTTATCGGATCGATGAATTTATAATCGATTTTCGGATTGATTTTTCGGAATTCTTCGAGCATAAATTTCGTTTCATTCTGCAATTGACGGAAACTCGCTGGGAAATCGCCTTCCAGATAAACATCCACCTGAAGCGGTTTGTCGACTGATTCCAGAATTTTCACGGTAGAATCGGAGAGGGTGTAGCGTTTTTCTTGAGTAAGATCGAGTCGTTTTGAGAAAATTCCGAAAACTCCGGCCAATAAAATTAATGCAAGAATGCTATATATAATGTTCTTTTTGTTCATTTTTAAATATCTAAACAGTTCAGTTTATTTTTTCTTTTCTACAAAAATTTTAGCCAAAAACAGGCAAATTACTATCACTAAAATGAAATAGAAAACATCTTTTGCATCGATAAGACCTCGTGTGAAAGCTAGAAAATGCTGATAAAAACCAAGATTAGAAAGTACATAATCTACACCGCCCAATAATTTATAACTCGCTAATTGTTCGATCCCAAAATAGAAAATAAAACACATGAAAACACCGAGCAAATACGCCATAATTTGGTTCTGCGAAAGGGAAGAAGCCAAGATTCCAACAGCTGAAAATACTGCGGTAAGAATAATTAATCCGAAATAACTTCCGTAAGTTGCGCCCAAATCGATGTTGCCTTCTGGAACGCCCAAAACGTAAACCGTGTACAAATAAATTACCGACGGAACCAAGCAAAGTACACCCACCAACCAAACGGAAAGGAATTTCCCTATGATAATTTCGGAGATTTTGATCGGTTGCGAAAAAAGCCAATTCAAGGTTCCGGATTGTTGCTCTTCTGCCAAAGTTTTCATGGAAATTGCGGGCATAATGAACATCAGTAACCACGGAACAAGCACGAAATAACTTTGAAGGGAAGCCGTTCCGATATCGAAAATATTGGAATCGTTTTCGAAGAAAAACAGAAAAAGCGTTCCGATTAAACTAAAAGCCGCGATAATTAACCACGCGCTCCAATTCCCAAAATAACTCCAAAGTTCTTTTTTGAATATTGCGATCATTTTTATAATGAATTATTGAGAAAAATTAAGATTTCTTGTTTTTATTAACGAGTTTCACGGTCGTCATGATGAGCATAACCAAAACGATAAATCCTACAATTAATTGCCACCAATATTCGATAACCATTGATTTCAGAATTACTGTGAAAACCACTAAAAATAAGATGAAAGTAGCAATTTCGTTGGCTTGTCGAAGTTTAATATTCTCGATTGGTAATGTATTTCCGGCGAGAATTTTCATTTGCAAAACTTTTTTCCAGCACCAGAAATGGTAAAATGCAAGTCCAACCAAAAAGGTGAGTTTGAGGTGAAACCACGGCATTTTCATTAAACCAAAATTTAGAAAAATCATAGTTAAACCACTTGCAAGCATGATGATTCCTGCCGGAACGGTGATGATATTCCATAATCTTCTCGCCATGAAAATATATTGTTCTCTCAGGATTTGTTTTTTTTGATTCTCAAAAACATCAGTGTCTTTATAATAAACGAAGAGTCGTACCAAGTAAAAAATACCTGCGAAATAACTGACCATGAAGATAATGTGAATGGCTTTGATAATGGTATAAAGCATCTGAAAAATTTATGTGCAAAGATAAAAGATTTATGTTTAGAAAAACTATCGATAAGATTAATGTTAAAATGGATTTTTTAAAGGGATTTTCAGCTTTTTTTTAGTTTTTTTGTAATCTAACAATGTTTAATATATCAATATGAAAAGAATTTTCCAATTGTGTTTCGGTTTGGCATTTTTCTCTTTCGGTTATTCTCAGGATTTAAAACCGATTGCTGAAAAAGTAAAAAGCTCACACATTGCCAAAAAAACGTTTGTAAAATACAGCCCATTTACTGTAGATTCCTTACTAGAAAAGCAAGTGACTTATCGAACCGCAGCGGAAGGTATTACAGTAATGAAGTTGCGAAAAACTGAACTTCAAAAAATTAATTCGGAAAAACCCGATGCTATGCAAATGGATTTTCTGTTTGAAGGAAAAAATATTACTGTAGAATTGGTGAAAAACAACTTTTTCACCCAAGATTTTAAGGTGAATACCGATAAAGGTTACATCAACTACACACCGGGAGTATATTATCAAGGAATTGTGAAAGGTGATAATGAATCTCTTGTGGCGATCAGTTTTTTCAAAGATGATATTGTTGGGGTAACTTCGATTAAAAATGTTGGAAATATCGTTATAGGTAAATCTAAAACTGCTGATGAATTCGTTTCCTATAACGATCAAAAACTGAAAGGAGAAAATCCTTTTTCTTGTTCGGCTGATGAGTTGGCCGAAAATCAAAAATTACCGACTCTATCCTTTGATTCTAAAACGATGATCGCAAATAAAACCGATAACTGTGTAAGGATTTTTTATGAAGCAGGTTACGGTCCATATACTCAAAACGGTTCTAATGTTGCTAAGACGACCAATTGGGTTACCTCGATGCACAATAATATTTCAACGCTTTATGCGAATGACGGAATTACCGTCGCTTTAAGTGAAGTAATGGTTTGGACGAAGACCGATCCTTATTCCGGAACTCCTTCGAATATCTTAAATCAATTCAGAAATACAAGAACTTCATTTAATGGTGATATTGCTCAACTATTGAGAAATCCTGCTACAACAAGTATCGCTTGGGTAAATGCTCTTTGCACAACATACAAATATTCTTATTCCGGAGTGAATTTAGCTTATGCTAATGTTCCTACTTATTCTTGGAATATCGAGGCAATGACTCACGAAATCGGGCATAATTTGGGTTCTCCACATACTCACGCTTGTAACTGGAACGGAAATAACACAGCAATTGATGGTTGCGGACCGGCTTCAGGAAATGATGAAGGTTGTGATGGCGCTCTACCTACAGAAACAGGCGGTACAATCATGAGTTATTGTCATTTGGTTTCTTCCGTAGGAATCAATTTTGCCAACGGATTTGGTCCTCAACCTGGAGCTTTAATCAGAGCTACAGTGAATTCTAAAGGATGTTTAGGCACTGATTGTATTACTTCTTGCGAATCAACCATTACGGGACTTGCCATAAGTAATGGTACAACCAATTCGGTTACTGCGACAATCGTGGATAATGTAGCGACAGGCTGGAAATATAAACTTGCTAAAATGGACGGAACTGTAATTACTTCTGGAACTACTTCGAATAAAGTTTTGAACTTTAATAATCTGAATGGAGGGACTTACTACAATGTTTCTGTAGGAACTGAATGTTCAGGACCTCAAGCTTTCGATTATGAGCAACTTATTTTTACGGATGCAAATTGGTGTAGTGGTGTTGCATTTTCCGACCCGGGAAGTGCAGAAGCCAATTACGGAGATAACCAAATTATCACCAAGACTTTCTATCCAACAAATTCAAATGAAAAGTTGAAACTTACCTTTACTCAATTTGATACAGAACAAGGATATGATTTTATGAATATTTACAACGGACCAACTACTGAATCACCTGGATTTGCCAACGGCACACAACTTAGCGGAAATACTATTCCTGGACCATTTACTTCTACCCATGCAACTGGAGCTATTACTGTAAGATTTATTTCTGATTCCAGAGTTACTGCAACAGGTTGGAATTCTAATTTCGAATGTTTGACCTTGGCAACAGACGAAACTGCTGCTTCAGCATCAGTAAGTATTTCTCAATCATCTGTGAAAGGAATTTTTGACATCAAATCAAAAGATAAAATACTTTTTTACTCGGTGTTTGATGCATCAGGAAAATTGGTGAAAAATAACGCTAAATCTAATTCAACCGAAGAAAAAGTAGATCTTGCCGCTTTCCCGAAAGGAACTTATGTGGTAAGTGTGACTACTTCAAAAGAAACTGTTACCAAAAAAGTAATTAGATAAAAACTCTAAAAGCAATGAAAAAGCCGTTTCGAAAGAAGCGGCTTTTTTTTATTAATAAAATTAAAGAAATTCAATATAAATGCTTTCTCCTACTTTCATTCCGAAAAGGGTTTTAGCGCCGTTTTGGCTATTTCCTTTGTAAATGGTAAGTTCCAGCAAACCTGCATCATTGAAAATAGCTACCGATTTTCCGTGATATTCATGCTCATTTTGCCAATCGTTGACGAATTCGGTGTACTGATTATAGATCCTTGTAAGCGCCAAATTCCTAAATTTCACGATGAAATTTTCATAACCAACACCGTTCTTTTCGAAGAATTTTTTGCTGATATTCGAAATTACATTCCCGAAATTATCAATGTACATGATTTCTCCGATAATCATTTTTTCACTTTCATTGTACACGGCTCTCGGAAAAGAAAGTTGCTTCGGATGTTTGTATTTTCTTCCGATCACTTCTGGCAATCCACCGTTTTTCAAATGAACAGCAGCGGGAGCAAAAATATCAGTAGAAGTAAAGTTTACTTCATCATCAAACCTATTATTAAACGTGATTTCGTACACCGCTTCCGGTTTGATATCATAAAAAATTAAACTTAAAACTCCATTATCCGCTGCGATAAAATAATGTCCATCCGCTTTATAAAGGATGCATTTTCTATCTTTGGTATAAAAACTATCTACCGCAATAATGTGTACGGTGCCTTTCGGGAAAAAAGAATATGCATTTCTAACAATATAGGCGGTTTGAAGGAGGTTGTAGGCTTGGATTTCATGTGAAATATCGACAATATTTACATTTTCATTTAAACTCAGGATTTTTCCTTTCACAGAAGGAACCCTGTGATCTACCAACCCGTAATCTGATGTGAATGTAATAATGGACATGATGAAATTTAAAGAAACGCAAATTTAGTTTAAAAAAAATATTTTGTTCCTATTGTGGAAAACAAAAATACCGTATTTGAAATTATTTCGATAATTTTAGAAAAAATATTAATATTAAAGAACACCTAAATGTTTGAACTGAACTACGAAATTACAGGCATCGATGCCAAAACTTTTTACGGAGTTAATAATCAGTATTTCAATCTTTTAAAATCGAGTTTTCCTACCCTTAAAATTACGGGAAGAGACCATTTTATATTTGCTTTGGGAAACAATGAAGCGCTTGATGTATTGAAAAATAAGTTGGATGATATCGTAAATTTTATCTCTAAACACAATTCCATTACCTTAAAAGATGTTGAAAATATTCTGAATATTAAAAATGAAACTGAAAAACAGTTAGTTTTCGATCAGGATATCATTGTAAAAGGCGTGAATGGAAAAGTAATCAAAGCCAAAACCACCAATCTAAAAAAACTCGTAAAAGAATGCGAGAAAAAAGACATGGTTTTCGCAATTGGACCCGCCGGAACCGGAAAAACTTATACGAGTGTAGCGCTTGCAGCAAGAGCTTTGCGCGATAAAGAAGTTAAAAGAATCATCCTCACGAGACCTGCGGTAGAAGCGGGGGAGAGTTTGGGGTTTCTTCCCGGAGATTTAAAAGAGAAGCTGGATCCTTATTTACAGCCACTTTACGACGCGCTGCGCGATATGATTCCTCACGAAAAGTTGGAGGGATTTATTGAGAAAAAAGTAATCGAAGTGGCTCCGTTGGCTTTCATGCGTGGGAGAACACTTGATGAAGCTTTTGTAATTCTTGACGAAGCGCAAAATACCACGCATTCGCAAATGAAAATGTTCCTTACCAGAATGGGAATGAATGCGAAATTCATCATCACCGGCGATCCGAGTCAGGTTGATTTGCCTTTAAGACAAAAATCCGGCCTCAAAGAAGCGATGAGAATTTTGAAGGATGTACAAGAAATTGGTTTTGTGCACCTTACCGACGAAGATGTGGTGCGACATCCTGTAGTCCGAAAAATCATCAATGCGTATGGAAATGAAGAAAAAAGGCAAAGAGAAGAGTAGTTACTAACAATTCCACAATAAGGGTTTGTTTAAATAATTAGATTGTTATTAAGTATTTAGAAAATAAATTGACAAAAATTATTAATAACTTGTTAATAAATAAATTTTCTTTATATTAGTTTTACTAATTTAAAAATAATTAATCATGAAAAATTTTTTTTAGTGGGTGCATTAGCACTTTTTGGTGCTTTGAACGCACAGACTTTTGGTGTAAAAGCCGGAATGAACATTTCAAGTGTATCGAATGCTGAAGATTCAAAATCTAGAGTGGGTCTTAATGCTGGAATTTTTATGAATGCTCCAATTGCTGAAAATTTCAGTATACAACCTGAATTGCTGTATAATTCAAAAGGTGTAAAGTGGGAAGGTAGTGAGGATGGTTCTACGGTTGGAGATTATCTATCTGTACCGGTATGTTTCAGTACAACGCAACGCCTCAGTTTTATTTAGAAGCAGGTCCTGAATTTAGTTTCTTGCTTAGTGCTAAAGATAAATGGGATGGTGGTAGTGATGATGTTAAAGATGAGTTCAATAGTTTCGACTTTGGAATTGGGTTAGGTATGGGTTATTATTTCATTCCTAATTTTGGGATTAACGCAAGATATGTAGCTGGTTTCACTGATATTGCGAAAGATAATCCAACAAGTGATACTTATAAAGATAATGTTTTCCAGATAGGTTTATCTTATAAATTCGGAAAATAATCTCTTTTCAATAAATTTATAAATCCCGCGTAGTTGCGGGATTTTTTTATGAGAAAAATCATATTAACGAAATGTTAATTAAATTTATCTTTGCAGCCAATTTAAATTAAAAATTCATGAAAAAATTATTGTTAGTTGGTGCATTGGCACTTTTCGCAGCGGTGAATGCGCAAACTGAAAAAGGAAATTGGATGGTATCAGGTAAATCTGAAATCGCTTTTAATTCAACCAATGCTAAAGTGAAATTTCAAGGAAATGAAGTTAGTGATGTTAAAACTTCTACATTTGCTTTCACTCCTGCAGCTAGCTATTTTGTAATTAATAATTTGGCAGTTGGTTTAGGATTAAGTTATAACCATTCCAAAACTGGAGATTCTAAATCTGATACATTCACTGTTATTCCTCAAACTACTTACTTTTTTCCTGTTGCTGGAGAAGTGAAGCCTTATGTTGAAGCAGGTATTGGATATGCTACTAACAAAACTACTGAAGGTGGTGAAGATTTTAAATTAAATGGTCTTGCTTACGGTTTCGGAGCTGGAGTTGCTTATTTCGTAACCCCAAATGTTGCATTTAATTTAGGATTAAATTATACTGCTGCTAATTTGAAATATAGCGAAAACAATGATCTAGAAAGCAATACCAATAACTTAGGTGCTGGAGTTGGAATTTCTGTTTTCTTTAAATAAGAAATTCATCTAAAAAAGAAATCCCGAATCATTACAATTCGGGATTTTTTTATTTCTAAATTTGGGATATTTAATTTTATTTTCCGAAAAGATTGCCGCCCATTCCTGGGATTTTCGGCATTCCTTTGCTCATCATTTCCATCATTTGTTTTCCTTGTGGACCTTGCATCATCTTCATCATTTTTCCCATTTGGTCAAATTGTTTCATCAAAGCATTTACATCTTCAATTTTTCTTCCGGAACCTTTTGCGATTCGGTTTTTTCTTTGGGTATTGATGATTGATGGTCGTCTTCTTTCCTCCGGCGTCATCGAGTGGATGATTGCTTCGATGTGTTTGAACGCATCATCTTGAATGTCCACATCTTTGATGGCCTTTCCAACTCCAGGAATCATTCCCATCAAATCTTTCATATTTCCCATTTTTTTGATCTGATTGATTTGCTTTAAGAAATCATCAAAACCAAATTCGTTTTTAGCAATTTTCTTGTGAAGTTTTTTCGCTTCTTCTTCGTCAAATTGTTCCTGAGCTCTTTCTACAAGGGAAACTACATCACCCATTCCCAAAATTCTGTCCGCCATTCTTTCAGGATAGAAAATATCCAAAGCTTCCATTTTTTCGCCGGTAGAAATGAATTTGATTGGTTTTTCAACCACGGAACGAATCGTTAAAGCTGCTCCACCTCGTGTATCACCATCTAATTTGGTCAAAACAACCCCGTCGAAATTCAAAGCTTCGTTGAAGGCTTTTGCAGTATTCACAGCATCCTGACCGGTCATGGAATCTACCACAAATAAAGTTTCGTGAGGTTTAATGAAATAATGTACCGATTTTATTTCGTTCATCATTTGCTCATCAATCGCCAATCGACCTGCGGTATCCACGATTACGACATCGTGGTTGTTTTCTTTCGCAAATTTCACTGCGTTTTCAGCAATTGAGGAAGGATTTACAGCGCCTTCTTCGGTATAAACAGGAATTCCGGTTTGGCTTCCCAAAACTTTCAATTGTTCTATCGCTGCAGGTCTGTAAACATCACAAGCGACCAATAAAGGTTTTTTGTTTCTTTTTTGTTTAAGGTAATTGGCCAATTTTCCGGAGAAAGTGGTTTTACCGGAACCTTGTAATCCGGCAATTAGAATTACGGTTGGTTTTCCAGAGAGGTTGATTCCTTCCTGAGTTCCGCCCATTAATTCTACCAACTCGTCGTGAACGATTTTGGTCATCAATTGTCCCGGAGTTAAACTGGTTAAAACATTTTGTCCTAAAGCTTTTTCCTGAACTCTTTTGGTTAAATCTTTCGCAACTTTATAATTAACATCGGCATCCACCAAAGCGCGGCGGATTTCTTTTACGGTTTCTGCAACGTTGATTTCGGTAATTTTTCCGCGTCCGGAAATATTATGAAGTGCTTTGTCTAACTTATCCTGTAAACTATTGAACATTGTTTTTTATTTAAGATGCGCAAAAATACAGAAATTTGATGAATTTTAAAATTCTAAATTTTTCTATTGTCTTATAATCATTAGATTTGCATAAACGAAAAGAAAATGTCCGACGAAAAACCAACAGAAGAGGAGTTCAGCAAAGAAGACCAAGAAAAGTTTGAAAAGAATGGTTTGCGGCAATATGGCGTCTATTCAGCGATTGTTTTTCAAATGCTCGCTACGATGGGACTTGCATTTTGGGGCGGAAAAAAAATTAACGATTATTTCGAGATTCAGAGTAATCTGTTAACGGTAGGTATCGGTTTTTTGGGAATGGGACTCGCTTTTTACAATCTTTTGCATCAATTAAAAAATATTCAGAATAATGAAAATAAAAAGTAGCACGTTATATGTCATCTTGTTTTTTTTGATGTTCTTTTTGCATTTTGTAATCTGGCAGATTTTAGAAATAGGTTTTGAAACCACATTTGTAAAGTATTATTTATTTCTTACGTTGCTTTTTATGATGGTGATTACGATTCTTTCAATCATCAAAAAAACTTTTCCAACGTATATAGGATTTGCTTTCATGGGTTTGGTAATGTTTAAATTGATGATTATGTTTCTTGTGATGAAGAAACTTAATTTGAGTGAAGTTCCCAATTATAAAATTCATTTTATTGTCCCTTATCTTGTCTCTTTGCTTCTCGAAACGCTGTATTCGGTGAAATTGATACAGAACGGTGAAGTCGGGGTTACGGAAAAAGATGAAAAAAATCAGTAAAAAAGGATTTTTATATTATGATTATTTATTCTATTTTTGCAAAACTTTAAAATAAGATATATCAATGCTGAAAAGAGTAGTACTTATCGTAGGTTTTTTATCGACATTTTCATCATCATTTGCACAGCATGAAAATGCAGCAGTAGCGGCCCCTAATCACGGAACTGAAGTGACTAAGGTGGTCTCTGAAGATGAAAAAATAAAAACAGAAAACAAGAACTTTATCGATCATCACTTATTAGATGCTCATAGCTTTGATATTATGGTGGCCAAAAATGCCGACGGAACCGAGAAGCATATTGGTTTCCCATTGCCGGTGATTTTTTATGATAAAGCCAACGGTTTTCATGCTTTTATGAGTTCTGAATTCCACCACGGAGAAAAACCAGTTGAAAGCAAAGGTGCTTATTACACGCTTTCTCACGAGAAAATTTATAAAACTGATGCTAACGGAACACTTACTTTAGACGAGCATCATCATGCAACCAACGAAAAAGTTATAGATCTTTCGATCACTAAAAGTGTTTTGATGATTTTGGTGACTGCTGTATTAATGTTGTTGATTTTCGGATCGATGGCGAGAAATTACAAAAAATCGCTTGTTCCTTCTGGAGTTGGAAAGATTTTCGAACCATTGGTACTTTTCGTAAGAGATGAAATCGCGAAACCAAACATCGGGAACAATTATAAAAAATATATGAGTTATTTATTGACCGTATTTTTCTTTATTTTGTTCTTAAATATATTTGGTCTAATGCCTTTTGGGATCAACGTTACGGGTAACTTGGCTATCACTGTTGCATTAGCTTTAATTACATTTTTCATTACTCAGTTTACTGCAAATAAAAATTACTGGCAACACATCTTCTGGATGCCGGGATTGCCTTGGCCGATGAAAATAGTAATGATGCCGATCGAGCTTGTTGGTTTATTCATTAAGCCTTTCTCATTGTTAATACGTCTATTTGCAAACATGTCTGCAGGACACATTATCATCATGAGTTTGATTGCTTTGATTTATTATTTCAAAAACGTAATTGCAGGGGTTGCTTTTCCATTCTTAACATTCGTTTTATATTTATTGGAAGTATTGGTAGCGTTTTTACAGGCGTATATTTTCACCATGCTTTCTGCAGTATATTTCGGGATGGCAAATGAGGAGCATCATCATGAAGAAGCTCATCACTAATTGAAAACATAGTTGTTCGTTTGGAACTTATTTAAATAGAAACTAATTTTTTAAAATTATATATTATGCAAGAAATGCCTAAAATCATTGGTGCAGGTTTAGTAGTAATCGGAACAGGTATTGGTATCGGTAAAATCGGTGCTGCTGCTCTAGAAGGTATGGCTAGACAACCAGAACAAGCTGGTAAACTTCAAACTGCGATGTTGATCGCTGCAGCTCTTGTAGAAGGGGTTGCGTTTGCTGCATTATTTGCTGTAAACTAAGAAGTTGTAAAACTCTATCACTTGCCGGGAACGGTTGGTTACGGCAAGTGATTTTTAAAAAATTAAAAAAAACAATTACAATATTTTATTATAACTCTTATGGGATTATTAGAAAATTTTTCATCAGGTTTATTCATCATCCAGTCGGTGATTTTTATCATCCTTTTATTGGTTCTAAGAAAATTCGCTTGGAAACCAATTATGGATGCTGTGAATGAAAGAGAAGTTACAATCGTTGACTCTCTAAACCAAGCGAAATTGGCAAAACAAGAAGTTCAGAATTTGAAAGCTGAAAACGAAATCATCATCCGCGAAGCAAAAGTAGAACGTGATAATATTTTGAAAGAAGCTAGAGAAATTAAAGACAGAATCGTAGGTGAAGCAAAAGATGCTGCTAAAACCGAAGCTGATAAAATCATTGAACAAGCTAGACAGTCTATCCAGTCTGAAAAAGCTGCTGCAATGAGCGATATTAAAAACCAAATCGGTGCATTGTCTGTAAATATTGCAGAATCTATTTTGAAACAAAAATTAGATAATAGCGATGCGCAAAATGCTTTGGTAGAAAATATTTTGAACAAATCTAATTTGAACTAAGATGCTTACAAGTAAAGTAGCAAAAAGATACGCACAAGGATTACTCAATTTCACTCAGGAATCAGGACAAACTGATGCTGTTTTTGGTGAAATGGGTGATATTGTGAAAACCATTGAAAAATCAAAAGAACTTCAGAATTTTTTCGGTTCTCCGATTATTGATGTAAAGAAAAAAGTGAGCATTGCTTTAGAGATTTTTAAAGATTTCTCGCCTGTAACTAAAAGTTTGCTTCAATTGATCATCAAGCACGGACGCGAAAGCCAAATGCAAAATATCGCACAGGAATTTATCAATAAAGTTGAAGATATGAAAGGAGTTCAGCGAATTACCTTAACTTCAGCAACCGAACTTTCTTCTGAAAATATCAGCAATATCCTGAAATCAACCAATTTGGTAAACCATGATAATCAGTTTGATGTGAAATCAATCATCAATCCCGATCTTTTGGGAGGTTATATTTTACGAGTTGGGGATCAGCAGATAGATCATTCAGTAAAATCAAAACTGAATAAGCTTAAAAAAGAATTTCAATTAAATTAAGACAAAAACAACCATAAAATGGCAGAAATAAATCCGGCAGAAGTATCTGCAATTCTTAAACAGCAGCTAGCAAACTTCGACACACAATCGAATGTGGAAGAAGTAGGAACTGTATTGACCATCGGTGATGGGATCGCTTTAGTATACGGTTTAGAAAATGTTCAGTACGGTGAATTGGTAAAATTCGAAAGCGGTATTGAAGGTATTGTTTTGAACCTTGCAGAAGATAATGTGGGTGTGGCACTTCTTGGTGAATCCAAATTGGTAAAAGAAGGTGATACCGTAAACAGAACCAAAAGAATCTCATCAATCAAAGTTGGTGAAGGGATGTTGGGAAGAGTAGTAGATACCCTTGGAAACCCTATCGACGGTAAAGGACCTATCGCTGGTGAATTATTCGAAATGCCATTGGAAAGAAAGGCTCCTGGAGTTATTTTCCGTCAACCTGTTACTGAGCCACTTCAAACTGGTATCGTAGCAATCGATTCCATGATTCCTGTAGGAAGAGGGCAAAGAGAGTTGATCATCGGTGACCGTCAAACTGGTAAAACCACTGTGGCAATCGATACTATTCTTAACCAAAAAGAATTTTATGATGCAGGAGAACCTGTATTCTGTATATATGTTGCAGTAGGACAAAAAGCTTCTACCGTAGCACAAATCGTAAAAACATTAGAAGATAAAGGAGCAGCAGCTTATACCGTAGTTGTAGCAGCAAACGCTTCCGATCCAACTCCAATGCAGGTTTACGCGCCAATGGCGGGAGCTTCAATCGGAGAATATTTCCGTGATACTGGTAGACCAGCTTTGATCATTTATGATGATTTATCTAAACAAGCGGTAGCTTACCGTGAGCTTTCTCTATTGTTGAGAAGACCACCGGGCCGTGAAGCTTATCCTGGAGACGTTTTCTATCTTCACTCCAGATTATTGGAAAGAGCTGCAAAAGTTATTAAAGATGATACCATTGCTGCTCAAATGAATGATTTGCCTGAATCTTTGAAACCAATCGTAAAAGGTGGTGGATCTTTAACAGCACTTCCGATTATTGAAACTCAAGCGGGTGACGTTTCTGCATATATCCCAACCAACGTAATTTCGATTACTGATGGACAGATTTTCTTGGAGTCAGATTTATTCAACTCTGGGGTTCGTCCAGCGATCAACGTAGGTATTTCTGTATCGCGTGTGGGTGGTAATGCTCAGATTAAATCAATGAAAAAAGTTTCTGGTACTTTAAAATTGGATCAAGCTCAATACAAAGAATTAGAAGCTTTTGCTAAATTCGGTTCCGATCTTGATGCTTCAACTCTTGGGGTAATTTCTAAAGGTGAAAGAAACGTAGAAATCTTGAAACAACCGGTAAACTCTCCACTTCCTGTAGATTCTCAGGTAGCAATGATTTACGCAGGTACTGAAAACTTATTGAGAAATATCCCTATCAGAAAAGTAAAAGAATTCCAAAAAGAATACGTAGAATTCTTGAGATCTAAACATCCTGATACTATGGCAGCCATCAAAGCAGGAAAAATTGATGACAGCATCACAGGAGTTTTGAAGCAAGCTGCTACAGAACTAGCTTCTAAATACAACTAAAATTAATTCAATATTCAATATTCAGAATAAATTTTCTGAATATTGAATTTTAAATTTTCAACCCATAGAATGGCAAACTTAAAGGAAATACGGGGAAGAATTACTTCAATCTCTTCTACAATGCAAATCACGAGTGCGATGAAAATGGTTTCGGCAGCGAAACTGAAAAAAGCAACTGATGCTATTGTAATGTTGAGACCTTACTCAGAAAAATTGCAGGAAATTATCGAAAATGTAAGTTCCACTACCGATCTTGAAGGAGTTTCTACTTTTACTGCTGAAAGAGAGGTGAAAAAAGTTCTTTATATTGTAGTTACTTCAAACAAAGGTCTTGCAGGAGCTTTCAACTCTTCAGTAATCAAAGAATTGAATAATGTCGTAGGCAATTCCCAACATGAGGTAGAAATTCTTTCTGTTGGAAAAAAAGTGTTTGATGCAGTAAAAAGAACCAGAAAAATCTATGATAATCAAAGTGCAATCTTTGATGGTATGAGTTTTCAGGTAGTTTCCAACTTTATGGAAAATGTGATGAAGGATTATAAAGAAGAAAAATTTGATAAAGTTTTTGTTATTTATAATAAATTCATCAACGCTGCAACCCAAGAAGTAAAAACCGAGCAAGTGTTGCCAATCGCAATGTCGGAAAGAGAAGGTAATACAAATACTGATTATCTTTTTGAACCGAATGCCGCTGAAATCCTCAATGTTTTGATTCCTAAATCCATCAAAACTCAGGTTTACAAAGCAATTCTAGACTCTATCGCTTCTGAACACGGAGCCAGAATGACAGCGATGCATAAGGCAACAGACAACGCGCAAGCATTGAAAAATGAACTTGTAATTTTCTATAACAAAGCCCGTCAAGCTGCAATTACCAATGAAATTTTGGAAATTGTTTCTGGTGCTGAAGCGCTGAAAAATTCTTAAAAGGAATATTTTTAATATCATAAAAAAGCATCGATTAAAGTCGGTGCTTTTTTTATATTCTTAAAAGAAAGGCCAATAAAATTCCAAAATATTTAATTATTTAATTTTCTATATCTTTGCATCAAATATTTTTTAAAATTTAAATGGATTCAGACGTCGTCAAGCTTTTATTAGCATTATTCTTAGTATTACTCAATGGGTTTTTCGTAGCCGCAGAATTTTCTATCGTAAAAGTTCGTTACTCTCAGATTCAGATTAAAGCCGCCGAAGGCAACTCGATGGCAAAACAAGCAGAACACATTATCAAGCATCTTGATGAATATCTTTCTGCAACACAACTCGGGATCACATTAGCTTCGCTTGCATTAGGTTGGGTCGGCGAAAGTGCGATGCACCACGTGATTGAAAATATTTTCCATTATTTTAATTTTGAAATAGCTGAAACGAGTGTCACCACGATTTCATTGGTTCTAAGTTTCCTTTTGATCACCGTGATGCATATTGTTTTCGGTGAATTGATTCCTAAATCTATTGCGATCCGTAAAGCTGAAGCCACCACAATGGCGATTGCGATGCCGTTGCGGGTTTTCTATACTATTTTTAAACCTTTCATTTGGACGATGAATAAAATGTCGAACACTGCTTTGCGTTTGATGAAAATTCATCCAGCTTCAGAACATGAAATTCACTCGACGGAAGAGCTGCAACTTTTGGTAAAACAATCTGCAGATTCTGGTGAAATAGAAGAAGAAAATTACGAAATCATCAAAAATGCTTTCGATTTTACCGATCATTCTGCGAAACAAATTATGGTTCCGCGACAGAATATTTCTTCCATCGATATCGAAGAACCTGTTGAAGATATAATCACCAGAATTATGGATGGTGGATATTCGCGACTTCCCGTTTATAAAGATTCTATAGACAATATTATTGGTATTTTTTATGCCAAAGAAATTATCCGTGAATATGTAAAAAGAAAAGGAGAGCTGAACCACAACGATTTGGAAGAATTGATGAGAGAAGCTTTCTTCGTAGTTGGAAGTAAGAAAATTTCCGATCTTTTGAAAGTTTTCCAGCAGAAAAAACAGCATTTAGCGGTTGTTATTGACGAATTCGGAGGAACTGAAGGAATCATTACTTTAGAAGATATTTTGGAAGAATTAGTAGGCGAAATTCAGGATGAAGAAGATGATGAAGAGAAAATCGTGGATAAAGTCGGTGAAAATGTTTTCTGGGTTCAGGCAACTCAGCCTTTGGATGAAATTAATGAGCATTTGCCAAAATTATTCCCGCTTTCTGAAGACGGTGAATACAATACTTTGGCAGGTTATATTTTGCATGAATTGGAAGATATTCCAGGTGAAAATCAGGAATTTAATATCAATGATTACCATGTGAAAATCTTGAAAATGCAGAACAAAAGTGTTGATTTGGTTGAATTGGTTTATGAAGAACCGAGTATTATCGACGATTTGACCGAAGAAATCAGTGAAATTTAATTTAAAAATTTAATCTTTGATGATTACTTTTAATAACAAACCCGGATTTGTAAAAGATTACGAAAAACCCCAGCGCGAATACGAAGAAGACGTTGCGCTGATGGAAAATGAAGACGAAGTTTACAAATTGGTGCTTTGGAACGACGATGTCAATACTTTCGATTATGTGATTGAATGCCTTATCGAAATCTGCGGACATACTTTGGAACAAGCCGAACAATGCACAATTTTGGTTCATTACAAAGGAAAATGTACCGTAAAAACAGGTAGTTTAGAACTCCTGAAACCGATGCACGAAAAATTAATCTCCAGAAGTTTAACTTCAGAAATAGTATAACCAAAGTTTCGTTTTCGAAACTTTTCTTTTATAACAAAATATGAGTTCAATTCTTTTAATCGTGATTGCGATTACCGCTGTTATCAGTTTTATCGCTTTCAACAATCAAAATATTTTCGAGAAATATAAATTCAACGTAGGTGCAATTCTTCGAAACAAAGAATACATCAGACTGCTTTCCGCCGGTTTTTTACATGGCGATTTGATGCATTTGCTTTTCAACATGATGACCTTGTATTTCTTCGGACCTATTGTTAATCAAGGTTTCGGTTATTTTGGTTTTTTGATTATTTATTTCGGATCGATTCTTCTTGGGAATTTATTTTCCTTGTATTTGTATAAAAATCAATCGTGGTATTCGGCAATCGGCGCGAGTGGCGGAGTTTCTGGGATTTTGTTTGCTTCTATAGCCATGATTCCGGATTTGGGAATTTATTTTTTCTTCATACCAATTCCAATTCCGGGTTATATTTTTGGATTTCTTTACTTCGGCTATTCGGTTTATAGTATGCTGAATCCGCGTCAACACGATAATATCGGTCATGCGGCGCATTTGGGAGGTGCATTTTTCGGTTTGGTTTATGCAGTAGCGTTACAACCTGAACGTGCATTTGAAAACGCACTTTTCCTTGGAATTATGTCGATTCCGTTGATTTATATGTCGTATCAGGTTTTTGTGAAAAAGAAAATAGGGTAGGTTTATTTCTTTCCCCAAACAAATCGGTCATTTCCAGAAATATCTTTCATTAAATGAACTTCCGATAAATTTTCGGTAAAAAGATTTTGTGTTTCAATACCCAATTTCTGGTTAATTTCCAGAAAAATCATTCCATTTTCTGTGAGATGATTTTTGCAATCTTCTGCAATTTTTTCATAGAAAATTAAAGCGTTTGAAGTAGGAGAGAAAAGTGCCATTTTGGGTTCAAATTCCTTTACCGAATCAGCAATTTCGTTTTCTTCGTCAATTCCGATGTACGGCGGATTTGAGATGATGATGTCGTATTTTGTTTTTAAATTTTCATCTAAATAATTTTGATGAATAAATTCAATTTCAACTTCATGAAATTTGGCGTTTTTCTGAGCAATTTTCAAAGCATTTTCCGAATAATCAATCGCGGAAACCTCCGAATTTGGGAAATTTTTCTTCAAAACAATTGGAATAATTCCGCTTCCAGTTCCGATATCCAAGATTTTTAATTCTTTTTTTTGAAAGTTTTCTTTTATTTTTTCAATCGCAAGTTCAAGCAATTCTTCGGTTTCCGGACGTGGAATCAGAACGTTTTCATCAACAAAAATTTGAAATCCATAAAATTCAGTTTCTCCTAAAATTTGCTGAAATGGTTTGCCGGTTTTCAGTTCGTCAATTATTTTTTCCAAATCTTCGATATGACTTTGCAAAAGCTCCTGATTCTGAAAACGTCTTTGCAAATGCCGATCAAATCCTACCATTTTCTGTACAAATATTGCATAAATTTCGGCGCTTTCAGATTCCGAATACAATTCGGCAAGTTCTTCTTTAAAGTGTCTTTTGAATTCTAAAATGGTCATTTTTTTGGTGCTTTTTCTTTTTTCTCTTTCAAAAATTAAATATAATTCCTTTTTTCTAAGGAACGCAATAAATAGGCTCAAACATTTATTAAATAAGGAAAAAATGTAAAATTAATATCAATTGAGAATAAATTTACTATTTTTGAGAAATTGCTTTTTTAAAATATGAAAAACTTATTTTTTTATGTCTTTGCTATGATGGTTTTAGTTTCTTGTGGATCTTCCAAAACCGTCGTTAAGAGATCATCACCTACAAAAACTGTGGCTAAAAGTCCAGATTTGAAAACTTTGTCTTCTCATTATTCTGGAAATATCAATGGTCAAATTAAAGAAATTTTAAAAGATGCCGAAAAATATTTAGGCGCACCATACAAATACGCTGGAAATACTTCAGCAGGATTCGATTGTTCGGGTTTGGTTTCCAAAGTTTTTGATGAAAACGATAAAAAACTTCCGCGTAGATCTGAAGACCAATCGAATACAGGCAAAGAAATCAGCATTAAAGAGGCAAAACCAGGCGATCTCGTATTTTTCGCAACATCGGGCGGAAGCAGAGTTTCTCATGTTGGAATTGTACAAGATATCGGCAATGACGGAGAAGTGAAATTTATTCACGCTTCTACTTCTAAAGGAGTGATTATTTCATCTCTCAATGAAAGATATTGGAACAAAGCCTACCTTTTCGCACGAAGAGTTTTGTAAATTTGCTGAAATTATTATTCTTAAAACTAAAATAAATTATGTTACAACAAACCATCGAAAATATCTGGGATAACAGAGAATTATTACAAAATGAAGACAGCCAGAAAGCCATTCGTGAAGTTATCCGACAATTAGATTTGGGCGAACTCCGCGTTGCTGAACCTACCGAAAATGGTTGGAAAGTAAATGAATGGGTGAAAAAAGCGGTCGTGATGTATTTCCCAATTCAGAAAATGGAAACCATTGAAGTTGGCCCTTTTGAATTCCACGATAAAATGCCATTAAAAAGAAATTATGCTGAAAAAGGAGTTCGTGTAGTTCCTCATGCGGTTGCTCGTGAAGGCGCTTTCATCGCTTCTGGAGTGATTTTGATGCCGTCTTATGTGAACATAGGCGCTTACGTAGATTCTGGAACGATGGTTGATACTTGGGCTACGGTTGGAAGTTGCGCGCAAATCGGAAAAAACGTTCACCTGAGCGGTGGAGTAGGAATTGGTGGAGTTTTAGAACCGCTTCAAGCTGCACCGGTAATTATTGAAGATGACGTTTTTGTAGGTTCAAGATGTATCGTTGTGGAAGGTGTTCACGTAGAAAAAGAAGCTGTTTTGGGCGCAAATGTAGTGCTTACCGCTTCCACAAAAATCATTGATGTTACCGGTTCCGAACCTGTAGAAATCAAAGGTCGAGTTCCTGCTCGTTCGGTGGTGATTCCTGGAAGTTATACGAAACAATTTCCGGCAGGTGAATTCCAAGTTCCTTGCGCATTGATTATCGGACAAAGAAAAGAATCTACTGATAAAAAAACCTCTCTAAATGATGCATTAAGAGAAAATAATGTTGCAGTTTAATTCATTTTAAACGTATTCATTTTGAAAGATAAATTCCTAAAATTTATTGCGAATCCTCGATATATTTTTGGGATTTATCTTTTGATTTCAGCAATTTCGTCCATTACAAAATATGCAGGAGGCCCGCTGAAATATAATAATTACTTGATTTTCAAGAATGTTTTTACCAATACTTTAGCTCAAAAAAACATTTATCTTCTGTATCCTGATGTGCATTTTGATTCTAATCATTACGGCGTTTTTTTCAGTATTTTAATAGCTCCGTTTGCAATTTTGCCCGATTGGCTAGGAATGATTTTGTGGAATGTTGCGAACACTTATGTTTTTTTATTTGCCATTCATAAACTGCCTTTTTCTAATGCTAAAAAAGCGTTTTTTGCGTGGCTTTGTTTGCAAGAATTCATTACCGCAGCAGTAAGTTTACAGTTTAATATTGCCTTAACCGGATTGCTGATTCTAACGGCGGTGTATGTTTATGAAAGAAAAGAAACCAAATCTGCAATCACGATTCTCATTGGTTTTTTCGTGAAATTATATGGAATTGCGGGGCTTTCTTCCTTCTTTTTTATTAAAAATAAATGGAAGTTTATCTTCTCAATGATAGGTTTTGGAATCTTATTTTTGGTTTTGCCAATGCTCATTTCGAGTCCACATTTCGGAATTCAATCTTATATGGATTGGTTTCAATCTTTATCAGAAAAAAATTCTTCAAATCAGGTCTTGGGAAATCGGCAAGATTATTCTTTGATGGGAATTGTACGTCGTGTTTTGGGGAATCCGGATATTTCAAATTTTGTTTTTTTGGTTCCGGGAATTTTGGTTTTCGGTTTGCCTTATTTAAGAATTAATCAATACAAAAATCTTGCTTTTCAGTTGATGATTTTGGCTTCAACGCTTTTATTCATCGTGCTTTTCAGTTCAAGTTCCGAATCGCCAACTTACATTATTGCCGTTTCTGGAGTGATGATTTGGTTTATTATTCAAAAAGAAAAATCGCCTTTGATCATCGGTTTGCTTATTTTTGTAATGATTTTAACCTGTTTTTCTTTTTCGGATCTTTTCCCGAAATTTATCAAAGAAAATTATATCATGAAATATTCTCTGAAAGCGCTACCTTGCTGCGTTGTTTGGCTTAGAATTATTTATGAATTAATGACCAAAAATTTTGAAAAAGATTACAAATTAAACTAAAAAATTAAACACAAAAGTGAAAAAAATTTCCATTGTTATTCCCGCTCACAACGAAGAAGGCAATATTCCACTGATTTATCAAAGGATTAAGGATATTTTTTCTAAAATCGCCAATTATCGATTCGAAATTATTTTTGTAAATGACGGTAGCCGCGATAATACGCAACAAATTCTGGAGCAAATTTCCCAAAATAATGAAGACATAAAATTCATTGAATTTTCTAGAAATTTCGGTCATCAACACGCTGTGAAAGCCGGAATGGACTATTCCACAGGAAATGCAATGATTTCCATGGATGCTGATTTGCAGCATCCGCCGGAACTTATTCCCGAGCTCATCAAAAAATGGGAAGAGGGTTTCGATATTGTTCATACGATCCGAAAATATCCGAAACAAATTTCATCTTTCAAAAGAAAAACTAGTAAATTATATTATCGTTTTTTAACAAGAATTTCAGATGTAAACCTAAGTGAAGGCGGCGGTTCAGATTTCCGATTGATGGATGCTTCAGTCGTAGATGTGGTTCGAAATATGCATGAATCTGATATTTTTTTACGCGGATTGTCTTATTGGATGGGTTTCAAATGTGTTGGTATACATTTCACTGCCTGCGAAAGAGCAACAGGAGAAAGCAGCTATAATCTCAAAAAAATGATGAAATTCGCCTTCACTGGTATTACCGCTTTCAGTGTGAAACCGCTTTATCTCGCAGCTTATTTGGGCTTTATATTTTCAGCAATTGCAACAGTGGGTTATGGTACTTATGTCATTCATTCTTTTCTTACCGGAACAGAAATTTCTGGTTGGGCATCGCTGATAATGACTGTGGTTTTTTTTGGTGGTGTTCAGTTGATTATTTTAGGAATTATGGGGATTTACCTTGGTAAAATTTTCAATCAGGTGAAACAAAGACCCAATTATATCATTCGTTCTAAAAATTTTTAATAAATGGTTTTACTTAGTTTCGACATCGAAGAATTTGATATGCCTTTGGAATACGAAGGTGAAATTCCCTTTGAAGAACAGCTTTCCATATCAAGAAAAGGTTTACAAAATATTTTGTCATTATTAAAAAAACATCAAGCAAAAGCGACTTTTTTTTCAACGGTTACTTTTGCGGAAAATAATAAAGACTTAATAGAACAATTACTTGCTGAAGGTCACGAATTGGCTTCCCATACTTGGTTTCATTCAAAATTTGAGAATAGCGATTTGAAAAAATCAAGAGAAAAACTAGCTGAACTTTTTAATACAAAAATCACAGGTTTGAGAATGCCGAGAATGATGAAAGTCGACGAAAATGAAGTTGAAAAAGCCGGCTACTCCTACAATTCTTCGGTGAATCCTACTTTTTTGCCAGGAAGATATAACAATTTGAAAGTTTCGCGAACGTATTTTAAAGAAGGAAATGTATTGCAAATTCCGGCTTCGGTTTCTCCAAACTTCAGGATTCCGCTTTTTTGGCTGAGTTTTCATAATTTTCCTTTAAGTTTTTATAAAAAATTAGCAGCTGATGTATTAAAAAATGATCATTATTTGAACATTTATTTCCATCCGTGGGAATTTGCAGATATCAATGATGAAAAATTTAAACTTCCGGGTTTTACTACTAAAAACACTGGAAATTCAATGGTAGAAAGGTTTGACGATTTTTTGAATTATTTAAAAGAAAAAAAATATTCATTCGGAACTTTTCAGGAATTTCAAAAAAGTATTCAATCATGAAAATTGCTTTCGACGGAAAACGTTTTTTCAACAATAGTTCGGGATTAGGAAATTATTCTCGCGATTTGGTGAGGATTATGGCAACTTATTTTCCTGATAATCAATATTTTATTTTAAACAATAAAAAATCAGAACGCGCAAAGGAAATTGTAGAATTGGAAAATGTCTCGTTTTTGGAAACTTCGAAAGGAAAGCTTTCCCGACAGTTTAAAATGGGAAAAGATGCACAAAATGCCGATTGCGATATTTTCCATGGACTTTCTGGGGAACTACCGTTAAAATGGAATGAAAAACCCATTAAAAAAATTGTGACAATTCACGATTTAATTTTCTTGAGATATCCTGAATATTACAGTTTTTTCGATCGGAAAATTCACTTTTGGAAGTTTAAAAAAGCAACTGCACAGGCAGATTTAATTATATCAATTTCCGAACAAACCAAAGCTGATATCATCAAATTTTTGAAAGTTCCGGAAAGCAAAATTAGGGTAGTTTATCAGGGTTGTCATCATTCTTTTAAAGAAACTCAGAGTCAAGACTTTTTAAATTCAGTTCAGGAAAAATATAAACTTCCTGAGAAATTTATTTTGAATGTTGGCACAATTGAAGAAAGAAAAAACCTCTTGAATATTGTAAAAGCTATACAAAACACCGAAATTCCTTTGGTGGTTGTAGGGAAGAAAAAAGAGAAATATTTCAAAAAAGTAGAGCGTTTTATCACCAAAAATAAGATGCGAAACCAAGTTTTTTTCTTGGAAAATGTTTCAATGGAAGAGTTGGCTGCAATTTATAAATTGGCAGAATTTTTTGTTTATCCAAGCGTTTTCGAAGGTTTCGGAATTCCGGTTATCGAAGCTCTTTTTTCAGGAACAGCAGTAATTACGAGTAATATGAGTTCGCTTCCGGAAGCCGGCGGAAATGATTCGCTTTATATTAATCCCAATAATTTTGAAGATTTAAAATCTAAAATTTCATTTCTTTGGAACAACGAATCCGAGCGGAAACGGCGTGTAGAAAAGGGTTTGATTTACGCACAGAAATTTAGCGATGAGAATATTGCAAATGAACTGATGAAAGTTTATAAGGAAACGATTTCGATATCGTGATTTTTTTCTATTTTGAAATGATGATTTTCTTGGTGAGTTTTTGGTCTTCAACATTCATCGTTTCGAAATAAATTCCGGGTGAAAGTTTGGAGATATCTACTTTTTTAGCGTTTTGAGTCTTGACCAAAAGTTTTCCTGACAAATCGGTAATGCTGAAAGAATAATCTCTTAAATTCGAATTCAACATTTCAATATTAATAAAATTTGAAGCCGGATTCGGATAAATTCTCAATGATTCTAACATTTTTTCCGGTGGACAATCTGCTGCCGACAAATTACTTGTTTCGGCAGTTGAAAAGTGCTGAACCGCGCCTAGAGCCGCTTTAGCAACATTATAAACAAAAACAGGATCCATATTTACGTAGGTGTCACTGGAAGAATGCGGTTGTGAGCTTTCATTATATTCGTAAAGTCCAGTAATCACCTCACCATTCGATTGAAAAGGCATATAATCCGATCCGTATGCATAAGATAAATTGGTTTGTAGCGGCGAATATAAAGTGACACAATTCATCAATTCTTGGGTAACGGTGTTCGAAGCTACGTTGTTGGTAGAAGGGGAGTTGCTAGTATCTCGTTCGCAGGTGATAGTGTTATTTACTTCGCCCGCAACGCCACCACTTGGTCAATATTGAAAACCACTTTGATATTCATCTTTGGATTAGTGCTATTTACAACGGTATTTACGTAGTTTTGGCTTCCTCGAAGTCCTTGTTCTTCACCGGTGAAATTGATGAATTTTATGGAATATTCTGTTGGAACATCTTTCAGAATTCTTGCCATTTCCAAAATAATGGAAGTTCCGCTTCTGTTGTCATTTACTCCAGGTCCGACGATGGTATGGTAATGCCCACAAACAATGACGTAGGTGTTTGGATATTTGGTTCCGGTTTTGGTGAGAATGAGGTTCTTCGTTGTATTTCCATTGTAGGAAAAGGCATTTTCAGAAACTTGAGCTTCGGTGTAGCCAAATGCGAGATATTTATTTTTAAGCCAATTAAATGCGTTATTGTTATTTGCGCTTCCAGTTGTTTTCACTCCAAAACTTGCAAATTCTGTAAGATAAGTATTTATATTATTCTGGGTGATTTGATTTACTCTGTCTTGATAAGCTTGAACAAAAGTTTGTGCAGAAAATGAAGTTGAAAGGGTAATAGCTGAAAGAAGAAATAGTTTTTTCATTTAATAAATTATATCGTCAAATTTAATAAAAAAAATCTCATACAAATTTGTATGAGATTTAAACATTGATAACAAAAAATTTTACATTTATTTGATTTGATCTACAACTGCTTTGAAAGCTTCAGGGTGATTCATTGCTAAATCTGCTAAAACTTTTCTGTTCAGTTCGATATTGTTGCTTTTTAGAGCGCCCATAAATTGAGAATAAGACATTCCGTGTTCTCTAGCACCTGCATTGATACGGGTAATCCAAAGGCTTCTGAAATTTCTTTTCTTCTCTTTTCTACCGCGGTAAGCATATTGCATTGCTTTTTCTACGGCGTTTTTAGCTACAGTCCAAACATTTTTTCTTCTACCGAAAAAACCTTTAGCCTGCTTCATTACTTTTTTTCTGCGAGCTCTAGAAGCTACTGCATTTACTGATCTTGGCATAATTTAAATTGTTTTTTTTGAAAAGGGCGGTAAATTATTTCATTACACTTTTCTGCTCCGTTTCAGGGTTAAAATTTCTGAATTTTTTTGAATTCTTATAAACCGAAAGATTTATAAAAACTACTTGATTGCTAATTGACGTAAAACGCTTTTCTCATCCACAGTAGCAACGTAAGAAGTTTGCGTAAGATTTCTCTTTTGCTTAGTTTCTTTTTTCGTCAAGATGTGGCTTTTGAAAGCATTTTTTCTTTTAATTTTACCTGTTCCGGTAAGCTTAAAACGCTTTTTAGCACCTGATTTAGTTTTTAATTTTGGCATTTTGCTTAATTTATAATATTTGTTATCAATATCTTTTTAGATGATTTAATCAAGTTAAATCTGAAAATTGCTTATTTCGCAGCTTTTTTCGGGCTCATCATCATAATCATTCTCTTGCCTTCTAGTTTTGGCAATTGGTCAACTTTTCCAACATGTTCCAACTCCTGAGCCAATTTTAAAAGAAGAATTTCTCCCTGATCTTTGAAAATAATTGAACGGCCTTTGAAGAAAACATAGGTTTTCAATTTAGAACCTTCTTCCAAGAACTTTTCAGCATGTTTTTTCTTGAATTCGTAATCGTGGTCATCAGTTTGTGGACCAAATCTAATTTCTTTTACGACTACTTTTACTTGCTTGGCTTTCAGCTCTTTTTGCTTCTTCTTTTGCTCGTAAAGGAATTTTTTATAATCCAGAATTCTGGAAATATAAGGTTCAGCTTTGTCGGAAATTACAACCAAATCCAGCTCCTGTTCTTTAGCTATTTCCAATGCTTTTGCTAAAGGATACACGCCTGGTTCTACGTTATCACCGACTAAGCGTACTTCTTTCGCACGAATCTTTTCATTGATCTGGTGCAAATCTTCTTGTACGCGTCTCTGTGGACCTCTACCTCGGTAATTAAATTTCTGTGCTATGGTGTTATGTTTTAAAGTTAATTCTAAATTTTTGATTCTTTTTTGAAGTAGGTGATGAATTCTTCTATGGTCATCGTTCCTAAATCTCCTTCGCCTCTTCTTCTTACAGAAACCGTTTCGCCAACTTCTTCATTTTCACCTACAATCAGCATAAATGGAAGTTTTTTCAACTCGGCATCACGGATTTTTTTACCCGTTTTCTCGTTTCTGTCGTCAATCAGCCCGCAAATATCGTGATTTTCTAGCAATTGTGAAACTTTTTTTGCATAATCAACATATTTTTCACTAATCGGCAAGATGGTGAATTGGTCTGGAGCAAGCCACAATGGGAAATCACCTGCGGTATTTTCCAATAAAATTGCGATGAATCTTTCCATAGAACCGAATGGTGCGCGGTGAATCATTACGGGTCTGTGTTTTTCGTTGTCGCTTCCGGTGTACCAAAGATCAAATCTTTCAGGCAAATTATAATCTACTTGAATGGTTCCCAATTGCCAGCTTCTTCCCAAAGCATCTTTCACCATGAAATCGAGTTTTGGTCCGTAGAAAGCAGCTTCGCCGTATTCGACAATGGTTTTTAAACCTTTCTTTTCAGCAGCTTGAATGATTGCGTCTTCCGCTTTTTTCCAGTTTTCGTCGCTTCCAATATATTTTTCTTTCTTCTCAGGATCTCTGAGTGAAACTTGCGTTACAAAATCTTCAAATCCTAATGATTTGAAAACATAAAGTGTTAAATCGATTACGTTTTCAAATTCAGCCAAAAGTTGATCTGGAGTACAGAAAAGGTGAGCATCATCTTGAGTAAAACCACGAACTCTGGTTAAACCGTGAAGTTCTCCGGATTGCTCATAACGATAAACGGTTCCGAATTCGGCAAATCTTTTTGGCAAATCTTTATAAGACCATTGTCCAACTTTGTAGATCTCGCAGTGGTGAGGACAGTTCATCGGTTTCAACATGAATTCTTCACCTTCATTTGGTGTTTTGATCGGTTGGAAACTATCTGCACCATATTTATCCCAGTGACCGGATGTTACGTATAATTCTTTGGCTCCGATATGTGGCGTCATTACGAATTCGTAACCCGATTTTTTCTGAGCTTCGGAAAGGAAGTTTTCCAATTTTTTTCTCAAAGCAGTTCCTTTTGGTAACCACAATGGAAGTCCGGCTCCTACTTTTTCTGAGAAAGCATAAATACCTAATTCTCTACCGAGTTTTCTGTGATCGCGGCGTTTTGCTTCTTCTAATCTTTCTAAATATTCGGTTAAATCTTTCTGTTTCGGGAAAGAAATTGCGTAAACTCTGGTAAGTTGCTTGTTTTTCTCATCACCTCGCCAATAAGCACCGGCTGCATTTAAAATTTTCACAGCTTTCACAATGCCGGTAGATGGAATGTGACCACCGCGACACAAATCTGTAAAGTTATCATGGGAACAGAAAGTGATTTCGCCGTCGTTCAAATTAGAGATGAGCTCGGTTTTGTATTCATTGCCTTCATATTCCTTCAAAGCATCGGCTTTAGAAACCGAATAAAGGTTGAATGTAGAATCTTTCTTTGCATTTTCGAGCATCTTTTTTTCGATTTTTTCGAAATCTTTTTCAGATAAACTTTCGTCGCCGAAATCTACATCATAATAAAATCCTTGCTCAATAGCTGGACCGATGGTAAGTTTTGCTTCAGGATAAAATTCCATAATTGCCTGTGCCAAAAGGTGTGCAGAGGAATGCCAGAATGCTTTTTTTCCCATATCATCATTCCACGTCAGAAGCTGTAGCGTAGAATCTGTGGTTATCGGTGTGGTGATTTCAACCTGCGTTCCGTTTACGATTGCGGAAATGGTGTTTCTTGCCAAACCTTCACTTATTGATTTTGCTACTTCAAGCGGTGTTACAGCGCTTTCGAATTCTCTGATGCTTCCGTCGGGAAGAGTAATTTTTATCATACTGAATTAAAAATTTTAAGTTGCAAAAATACGGATTTAATGTGAAAATTAAAGTGTTTTTAACCGACTATTTTATTAATTTGAAACTGATTTTTTAGAAAAGAATCTTCTAATTGTTTTTTATGTTTTTTTAGTTTGTAAATTTACTTGTACAATTTGAAAACTCTTTGAATTGTTTGATAATGAATAGTTTATTGTTAAAATGAGCGAAAAAAAGAAATCACCACTGAAGAAATTTTGGAAAATGATTGGTCCGGGTCTTGTAACCGGTGCAAGCGACGACGATCCTTCTGGAATTGCCACTTATTCGCAAGCCGGTGCTGCATTTGGATTGACAACGCTTTGGACCGCCATTGTGGCTTTTCCGCTTATGGCAGCAATTCAGCAGATGTGCGCCAGAATTGGCTTGGTTACTTCAGAAGGATTAACGGGAACATTAAAAAAACATTACCCAAAACCAATACTTTACCTGATGTTGCTGTTCAGTTTTCCGGCAATTGTAATGAACATCGGTGCGGATATTGCCGCGATGGGAGCTGTAGGAAATCTATTGTTTCCTGTAATTGATGCATCTTTTTTCAGTGTTTTTTTTACCTTACTTTTAATATTTTTAATCATTTATTTGCCTTATCGAAAAATTGTGGCTACCCTCAAATATTTGTGTATTGTAATGCTCGTATATTTTGTGGTTCCTTTTCTTTATAAGCAAGATTTGATGGCTATTTTAAAAGCTACTTTTATCCCGACTATCAAATTTGATAAGGAATTTATTGCGATTTTGGTAGGAATTTTAGGGACAACCATTTCTCCCTATCTTTTTTTCTGGCAGACATCGGTGGAAGTAGAAGAGACTAAGAGTAAGAAAACCCATGTGGTTATTGATAAAAAAATAATTTCTGAAATGAAGACAGATGTAGATTTCGGAATGACATTTTCTGCGCTGGTAATGTATTTCATTATTCTTGCGACGGGTACTGTACTTTACAATGGCAATATTCATCAAATTAATACAGTGGAAGAAGCGGCAATGGCGCTGAAACCTTTGGCCGGAAATCTGGCATATTTGCTGTTCGCAGTTGGGATTATAAGTACCGGACTTATCGCAATACCTGTTTTGGGAGGTTCTCTTTCCTATATTTTTTCAGAAACGTTCGGCTGGGAAGAAGGTTTAGACAAAAAATTTCATGAAGCCAAGGGGTTTTATTTCATCATTGCGATTTCTTTGCTGTTGGGATTATCTTTGAATTATGTGGGAATTTCTCCGATTAAGGCATTGATTTATACTGCGATTCTTTATGGAGTCACCGCGCCGGTTTTAATTGGAATTATTTTGCATATTTCGAATAACAAGAAAATTATGGGAATTTATGTCAACGGAATTTGGATGAATATTCTTGGTTTTGCGGCTTTAGTTATTATGTTAGTCGCTGCGATACTTTTATTTTTGGTGTAAAACTTTAAAATGTTGTTTTTACGGGAATTAAAAAAGCGAAAAAATTAATTTTCGCTATTTTTTTTAGTATTGTCGGTTTTGCCGTCTTTGTTGAGTTTCGAACTTTCTTGTATTTGCTTTTTCACAGTTTTTTCCGAGTTTATTTTTTCTGAAGAAGCAGGAATGTTCGGTAAATCCTGGTTTTCTTTCTTGGTTTCTGCTGATTTGGCTTTGTCTTTTTCCATCTTTTTTTATTTAAAGTTTTGAAGTATCGATCTGACCGGTTTGGTCCTCGATTTTATAATTCAAAGCCTTTGCCAAAACGAAAATATGATCCAAGTTTTCCAGAAGTTGTTTTCTTCCTTCACTTCGCAATCGCTCCTGATTTACGGTTTTATAAGCATTATCTTTCGCAGATTTTGTGATTTTTTGTAAATCTTTTTGATCAAAACGATCCAAGAAAGAATCATCCATGGATTGAATTTCTACACTTGGAATGATCCGAATATCGGCATTGGGAAGTTCCTTAATAATGAGTTTTTTGTTGACGGAATCTACCTCAAGTTTCATTTTGTTCAAATCGTAAGAAACTTGCGCATTCGTTTTGGTGAAAGTGATCAGCTCCTTTTCCATATTCGGAAGCATTCCTCCCATAAGCTGCGAAGTGATTTTGGTTTTCTGCATACTCGAAAAATCCTGCTCCATCACCACCATTTTGTTCATTTTTTTGATTTGATTGGTGATAATATAAAAATCGTTCTGAACTTTATCATCAGCTTTTTTGGTGATTGAATCCCAAATGAAAAACACGAGCAACATGGCAATTGCTCCTAAAATGAACGGTAATATTCTTTTGTCTGTTTTCAATTTATTTTAAAAGGTCTTTAAGGTTGGTATTGTCTTTTTTCAGAATTTCGAGTAGGTCTCTTTCCAGATAACCTGTCGTTGGATATTCGATAATCCTTCCAATTTCTTTGCCATATTTCTGCACGATGATGGTCGGTACTTTTTGAATATTGTAAACACCTTCTTCACCACTTGGAGATTCTTTTTTACGGTTTACCGCGATGATTGTTAATTTTTGCTCCGGAAAATTGATGCTTTCCAAAATTTTCATCAATCTTGGAACTTCTCGGTGACTATCTTCGCACCAAGTTCCCAAAAATACAGTGATTCCGTAGGAATTGAGTTTTTCTTTTTTAAGTTCTTCCACAGTTTTTTGGTCAATCGCGTATTCATCGTGTTCTTTTACGTACCAATCGCTGTAAGGTGCTTTTTGAAGTTGGTTTTTCGTTTGTGTTCCGAGTAGCATTTTGCCGTCATTGGTGGTTTCAACTTCGCGGTTTACGACTACTTTTTGCGAATCACAAGATTGAAAAGCTAGTAGGGAAGCAGCGGTAAACAAAAGGGTTTTAGTTATTTTTTTCATTGATGAATACATGTTGGTTAAAATTAAAAAAGGAAAAAATGATTTTTATTTTTTCAAGATAGTTTCCAAATCTGCAGGCGAATAATATTTGTTTTTCAATACTTTATAATCAGATTTTCGATGAACATTAATTTTATTTCCGGAAATTTCCGAGAACGCTTCTTCGCCTTTTTTGGCATAAAATGAAATAGTTTCATCTGCTTGTTGCTGATTATCACATGCTTTCGACATATTCGAACGGTGAACTTCATTGAACATTTCCACGAATTTTTCGCCCAAACCAAATTCTAAAACCGCACCACTCAAAACATATTGCAAATCGCAAAGTGCATCGGCAATTTCTACCATATTTTGGTCAGAAATGGCTTCTTTCAATTCATTTAATTCTTCCTGAAGCAGCGAAATTCTCAGTTCACACCTTTCTTTAGAAGGGATTTGAGGTATTTCTAAAATCGGTGCGTTAAAGGTTTTGTGGAATTCTGCAACTTGGTTCAGTGAATCTATTTTTTCCATTAAAATTAAATTTTAACAAATATAGAAAATCAAAAGTGATTTCTGTTAAAGACTTTTTCAAATAAATAACGAAAAAAAGCACCGAATTTCGATGCTTTTAGTATTTGAATGAAGATAAAATCCAATATTTTATTTAGAAATTTCTCTTCCGATCACCAGCCTTTGAATCTCGGAAGTTCCTTCTCCGATGGTGCAAAGCTTGGAATCTCTGTAGAATTTTTCCACAGGGAAATCTTTGGTATAACCGTAACCGCCGAAAACCTGAACTGCATTATTTGCGATTCTTACACAAGCTTCTGAAGCGTATAATTTTGCCATTGCACCTTCTTTGGTCATTGGTTTTTTTGCATTTTTAAGGTTGGAAGCGCGCTGAATCAGCAGTTCGGCAGCGTCGATTTCTGTTGCCATATCTGCAAGCATGAAATTAATTGCCTGAAATTCGTTGATGGCTTTTCCGAATTGTTTTCTTTCTAAAGAATATTTCAAAGCGGCTTTGTAAGCGCCTCTTGCTGTTCCTAAACTTAGCGCAGCGATTGAGATTCTTCCGCCGTCAAGAATTTTCATAGCTTGTTTGAAACCAGATCCTACTTCACCTAAACGATGAGAATCTGGAACTCTTATGTTATCGAAAATTAATTCAGCAGTTTCGGAAGCTCTCATCCCAAGTTTGTTTTCTTTTTTACCTGAAGAAAATCCTGGCATTCCTTTTTCCAAAACGAAAGCTGTAGAATTATTTTTTGCTCCTTTTTCGCCAGTTCTGGTCATTACAACAGCGATATCGCCGGAAATTGCGTGAGTAATGAAGTTTTTGGCACCGTTCAAAACCCATTCGTCACCGTCTTTAACTGCAGTTGTGCTCATTCCGCCTGAATCGGAACCGGTGTTATGTTCGGTAAGTCCCCATGCACCGATTACCTTTCCGGAAGCGAGTTGTGGGAGCCATTTTTTGCGTTGTTCTTCGTTTCCGAATTCATAAATATGATTGGTGCAAAGTGAGTTGTGAGCAGCAACTGACAATCCGATTGATGGATCAACTTGAGAAATTTCGTCCAAAATTGCCACATATTCATGATAGCCCAAACCAGATCCGCCATATTCTTCAGGAATTACAATTCCCATAAATCCCATTTCTCCCAATTGATGGAAAAGTTCTACCGGAAATGTTTGGCTTTCGTCCCATTCCAAGATATTCGGACGGATATTTTTTTCTGCAAAATCTTTTGCGGTTTCTGCAATCATTGCGATGTTGCTCAGCGTTTCACTATTCATATTTTGTTTATTTCTTATTTGTTCTCAAAGATAATTAAATTGATGAATTTTGAAAAAAAATAATGATAATTATGTTGATAATGTTTTTTATAAATAAATTATAATGGTAGAAAATGATAAAAATTAATGAAGTTTTCATCTCAAGAGCAAGTTATTTGACTAAATTGTAAACCAAATTTTTAGGAAATGAAAAGAATTTTATTTTTGATTTTATTGCCGTTTTTAGCTGAAGCACAGGCGCCTTCAGGATATTATGATGGTACTTCAACGCTTACGGGATATGCATTGAAATCGAAACTTCACCAGATAATTTCGGAGAAAAATATCAATTGGCATTATGGTGATTTGACGAATTTTTATAACCAAACCGATTTGGATCGATATTACGATCATGATGCTTCGAACACCACACTTTTATTGGATATTTACTCTGAAATTCCTAACGGACCCGATGCTTACGAATACACAACCGCAAATATCATAGGTTCCGCAAATGCAGAAGGACTCGGCTGGAACCGTGAACACATGATGACACAAAGTACTTTCAATAGCAATTATCCGATGTATTCTGATTTGTTTTATGTAATTCCTACCGACGCCAGAATTAACCAGTTGAGAAGCAATTACCCTTACGGAATTGCAAAAACGACAACAACTCCTTATTATACTTTTACCAACGGATCCAAAATTAACAACAACGCAACCGCCGGCTCAGGATACACCGGAAGAGTTTATGAACCGATTAATGAATTTAAAGGAGACATCGCAAGAAGTTTGCTTTATTTTGCGGTAAGATATGAAGGGAAATTAAGCTCTTTTAATTTCTACAACGGAACTTCAGCCGCCAATGATACCAGTCCTTTGGATGGAACTGAGGAAAAAGCTTTCGAGAATTGGTATTTGCAAATGTTGCTTCAGTGGAATGCTCAAGATCCGGTTTCGCAAAAGGAAATTGACCGAAATAATGCAGTTTTTGCCATTCAAAAAAACCGGAATCCTTTTATCGATCATCCGGAATGGGTGAATTTGATTTGGACTCAAACTCCTGATGCAGTTGCTCCGCAAGCGCCAACGAATTTGAATGTGGGCAAAAACAGCGCGTATTTCGTTACTTTAAATTGGAATGCCTCGACCGATTCAGATGTTATCGGCTATAAAATTTACCAAAATGGTGTTTTAGTTGCCAACACAAAAAATACCAACATCAATATCGATCATCTTCAACCCTCTACAGCTTATCAATTTACGGTAAAAGCTTATGACAACGGCTATTTGGAGTCTTCGGAAAGTAATTTGGTTCCTGTAACGACTTTGGCAAACGATGTTTTTGCAAAAGATTTAATAATCACAAAATATATCGAAGGATCTTCGAACAACAAAGCCATCGAAATCACCAATAAAACAGGACATCCTGTATATTTGGACAAATACCGATTGAGTATTCAGTTTTATAACAGTCTTAATTCCAATTATTATTTTCCTGCGCCGTTTGAATTGGAAGGAACGGTTCAACCAAATGAAACTTTTGTAATTCTAAATCCCAATGCGCAATTGCCTTGTATCACAAACAATCAAGCGAGATTTGTGACTGCGGCACCTCAAATGACTTTCTCTGGAAGCCAGTATTTGGAACTTCGCTACAGTTCCGAAACAATTGATGCGATTGGAACAAAAGATATGAGTAATTTTTCAACACTCGGAAATGTTTCTTTGTATCGCTTAAATTCAGTACAGCAACCGACTAATATTTTCACTCTTTCCGAATGGCAAAGCCATGCATCAGATTATTGCAAAAATATAGGAAGTTTAGCCGCGGCTGATGTTTCCACGATTAATGAGAATGAGTTTTCAGTATATTCGAATCCTGTTGGAGATTTACTTTTTGTAAAAGGAAAACAACTCGAAAAAGTTAAGAAAGCATCTCTAGTTGATATTTCCGGAAGATTATTGAAACAAGAAAATTCTCCTTTCAAAAACGGCAATTCATTGAATGTTCAGCAACTAAAATCGGGAGTTTATATCCTGAAACTTGATGATCATGCGGTGAAGTTTATCAAAAAATAATCACTTGAAAATATAAAATTGAAAATCCCCGCATGCAGATGTGGGGATTTTCTTTACTAGTCAAAAACACATGAATCACCTTAAATATAGCCTCATTCTGGCCTCATATTCAGGTTTTGTTTTCAGGAATTTCCATATCTTTTCGTCGCTTGGATAAGAAATTCTATAATATATAATTTTATCAGCAGAATATTTAAAATAAGGATGAGATTTCAACCATTCTTCGGGAGCGGAAACTAAAGTGTATTTTGGAACATTAGAATGGTCTAATCTTGCTGTGGAAACCAGTTTTTGCGCTAATTCTTTGTCAATATCGTAAGTCTCTACAATTTGTTGTTTGGTGACGAAACCACCGAGTTTTTTCCGATAATTCAGTAGCATTCCGGCACTTTTTTCATCAAAACCAAATTCTATAAGTTGTTTAAAAGTAATTTGGTTGAGATCCATTTTCGAAAAATCGGTTTTGGCTTCTGGCGCATTTTCAGTTTTTGAATAAGATGTTGAAGTTGAAGAATTTATTTTGAAATTTTGTGGATTCATTACAATGAAAGGTTTCATTTCATTAAATTTTTCCTCCGAAATCACAAAACATCGCGCGATATCATCAAGGTTTTTAAAACTTCCTTTCAAATTTCGGTCGCGATAATTGATGATTACTTGCGCCTGTTTTTCGGAGAAGCCGAGTTTTCGCCAACCTTCTAAATCGGTAATGTTGGGATCGAATTTTTGGTAACTAAATTTCTCTTTTTCTGAAGATGGGTTTCTGAAATTCGTCTTTGCGGTGAAGTTTTCCGGAGTTTTTTCGGGAAGCAGAAGAAATGGTTCCATTTTCCGATAATTTTCTTCACTGATGATGAAGCAATCTTTAAATTTTTCTTTACTAATGAAGCTTCCGCCGAGATATTGTTTGTATTTCAAGATCGAATTGGCTTGTTTTTCGGTAAAGCCCATTTTCACAAAATCTGCCGAACTGAAAGTATCAGGATTGAATTTTCCGGGAATTTTGAGTTCTTTTTTCTCGTAATTTCCTTGATTAGAGTTGTAAAAAGACTTGTAATTTGTGCTTTCATAAGAATTTTCGGCTTTGTCAGGAAGCAAGATATAAGGCTCTAATTCATCAAATTTTTCCTCAGAAATCGAATAACATTTTTTTAATTGAGCTTTTGAAGTGAATTCGCCGCCGACAATATTTTTATATTTCAAAATGGTGGCAACTTGTTTGTCGGAAAATCCAAGTTTTTTCCAGCCATTTTCATCTAAATCATTCGGGTCAAATTCTTGTAATTCTGTTTTTTCGACATTCGTAAACTCAATTTGTTCGGTAGGATTCGTTTGGTTTTCTTCATTTTTATCATGATCAAAATAAAACAGACCAGATAAAAGTATAGCTCCGGAAGTAGCAAAACCTAAAAAATAGTTTTTGGCTGCTGAAAATTGAAATGGAGGTTTCATAGCAATTCTTTTTTACAAAATTACTAGGAATTTTCTTTTCTTTAGTGGTAAAAAAAATTTTTTTGATGAGAGAAAAAAAACTTTTTTTCTACTCTGGTTTGTCAACTAAAGAATCTTTAAGTTTCTGTAACTCAGCTTTTACAAACTCCAATCGATCGATCATGGTGATGGTTTCCGAGATTTTAGAATTGGTCGTTAATGCGATTCTTGCACCATCCAAAGTGTAGCCTTTTTCTTTCACCAAATGATAGATAATTTGCAGATTTTTTAGATCTTCCGGAGTGAAATACCGGTTTCCCTTTTTGTTTTTCTTCGGTTTAATGATAGGAAATTCTTGTTCCCAATAGCGAATAAGGGAAGTATTGACGTTAAATGCTTTCGCAACTTCGCCAATAGAGTAGTAGAGTTTATCTGGAAGATTAAGTTTCATTGATTAAAAATCGAATTCTCAAAGATAATTATTTTTAATTCTTTTATACAAATTGTATCTTGCAATTTAGAATTTACATGATGAAAAATATTTGGAAGTTTGTTGCGGCTACAGGTTTGTTGATTTTAACCAACTGCAAAGTTCAAAATAACCGAGATAATCTGTTTGAAAATGAGCCGAACTTGGTCTCAAGTCAATTTGCATTTACGGAAGGACCAGCCTCTGATAATGCTGGAAATATATATTTCACGGATCAACCGAACGATAAAATTTATTTCTGGAACTGGAAAAATAACCGAGTTGAGTTATTTCTTGAAAAAACAGGAAGAGCCAACGGAACTTATTTTGATAAAGACGATAATTTGATCACTTGCTCCGATAATCAGGGTGAAATTTGGAAGATTAGTAAAAATAAAGACATTCATATCTTATCAAAAGGTTTTGAAGGCAAAAGATTGAACGGCCCGAATGATCTTTGGATTGACGGTTTCGGCGGAATTTATTTTACCGATCCTTTGTATGAAAGAAATTACTGGCAAAATTTCAAACAAGAAATTCCCCAGAAAAACTTGTATTATCGAAACCAAAACGGTACAATAACAAAGTTGGAAACTTTCGTGCAACCCAACGGAATTATAGGTTCCGAAAAGTTCAAAAAGTTGTTTGTTTCCGATATTGATGCCGGAAAAACTTATGTTTACGACATTTTGGGCGAAGGAAAACTTTCCGCAAAGAAATTATTTTGTGAAATGGGATCCGACGGAATGACGCTCGATAACCAAGGAAATCTCTATCTGACAGGAAATGGCGTAACAATTTTTAATAAAAAAGGTGAAAAAATTACCAATATTCCAATTCCGGAAGAGTGGACGGCAAATGTTACTTTCGGTGGTAAAAATAATGCTACTTTATTTATTACCGCTTCAAAATCTGTTTACACTTTAGAAATGAATGTTTCCGGAGTTGAATAAAAAAAATCGCTTTTAGTAAGCGATTTCTATTTTTACTTTTTTGCCTTTAAGTTTTTCGTTGGCCAATTTTTTCAGAAGTTCGATGGTTTTTTTTCGGTTGACAGCGACGTACGAAGTCGTATCTTTCACTTCAATCAGGCCGATTTCGTCTTTTTCCAAGCCACCTTTTTTGATGAGATAACCGACGATATCTACTTTGTTGACCTTATCTTTTTTCCCAGCGCTGATGTAGATGGTTTGGTTGGGCGTTCTTTCCGGCGCTTTATCGAAGCCAACGACACTTTCTTCCGGAGTATTATTTTTAATGAAAGAGAAATTTTCGTCTTCAGTCATAATTAAATACGCAAAACCTTTGGCGTTCATTCTCGCGGTTCGCCCATTTCGGTGGATGAAAGCGTCTTCTTTCGGCGGAAGTTGATAATGAACAATCGATTCCACTTCCGGAATATCCAAACCGCGTGCAGCCAAATCGGTGGTGATTAAAATCCTTGCTGAATCGTTCCGAAACTTCAGCAGCGCGCGTTCTCTTTCGTCTTGCTCCATTCCGCCGTGGAAAGTTTCTCGCTGGATTCCTTTTTCTCTTAATAATTCGGAAATTCGATCAACTGCATCGCGGTGATTACAGAAAATCAAGGTTCTTTTATTGCCTATTTTACAGATCAAATGGAATAGAGTATCTAATTTTTTCTCGGAAATTGTCATTACTTTTCTCAATTGGATGTCCGGTTTGGTTTCTTGAGTTTTAAGGAAATTAATGATTTTTTCATTCTTTAATCCTACAAAATCCGGAATTTTATCCATCGCAGTTGCGGAAGTGAGAATTCGTTGGGAATTATTTTCCAAAGCTTCGATGATTTCATTCATATCTTCCTCGAAACCGAGCTCCAAAGCTTTATCGAATTCATCTAAAACCAAAGTTTTAATCGTCGTAGGATCGAAATTTTGATTTCTTAAATGATAAGCAATTCTTCCCGGAGTTCCGATTAAAACCGCCGGAGAGTCCCGAAAATTGTTGATTTCAATTTTTTTATCATGACCTCCGTAGCAGATGGAAACTTTGAAATCGGTTCCCATTTGTTTGAAAACCTGCTCAATTTGCAGCGCGAGTTCTCTTACGGGAACGAGAATCATCGCCTGAATTCCGGTGTTTTCTTTTTTTAAATTTCTAAGCAAAGGAAACAAGAATGCGAGCGTTTTTCCCGATCCGGTGGGCGATAGCAGAATGACGTCTGTATCGTTTTCGGTCGCGGTATAAGTAGATTTCTGCATTTGATTCATGTCCTGAATCTGCAGTTTTTGGAAGATGGATTCTAAATTCATATTGCAAAGGTAAAGAAAAGGGCTTTGTTTGAGAAATCTAGTGTTTAAGAAATTTGATTTTAAAGTTCTGAAAATATTGTGATTATCAAATATTTTCTTAATTTTGCACCACTTTTTGTGGGAGCATTTGGCAAAGTTAAAATATTCATAACTAACAACTTCCGTATTTTTCGTGAACCACATTGGGCCAAGCAACGAGAAAGAAGGAATACAAATTTTATTAGAAAATGTCAAAAGAGACAAATTCAGCAGAGGTTTTATTAAACCAAAACGTAGCACCAGAACAATTTGATTGGGATTCTTTCGAATCAGGATTAGATGCTGATGCAAGAAAAGAGAAAAGTGATTTAGAGGAAATCTATAACGGATCTCTTAACAACCTTAGCGATAACGATGTATTGGTAGGAAAAGTTGTAAGACTTACTGATAAAGAAGCTATCGTAGATATCAACTTCAAATCTGAAGGGGTTATTTCATTAAACGAATTCCGTTATAACCAAGGATTGAAAGTTGGTGATGAAGTAGAAGTAATGGTTGACAGAAGAGAAGACAAATCTGGTCAATTGCAACTTTCTCACAAAAAAGCAAGAACTCTTAAAGCTTGGGATAAAGTAAACGAACTTCACGAAACTGGAGAAATCGTAAACGGTTTCGTAAAATCTAGAACTAAAGGTGGTATGATCGTTGACGTACACGGTATCGAAGCATTCTTACCAGGTTCTCAAATCGATGTGAAACCAATCAAAGATTACGATCAGTTTGTTGGTAAAACAATGGAATTCAAAGTTGTGAAAATCAACCCTGAGTTCAAAAACGTTGTTGTATCTCATAAAGCGCTTATCGAAGCAGATCTTGAAGGTCAAAAACGTGAAATCATCGGTCAATTAGAAAAAGGACAAGTTCTTGAAGGAACTGTTAAAAATATTACTTCTTACGGGGTATTCGTAGACTTAGGTGGTGTTGATGGATTGATCCACATTACCGACCTTTCTTGGTCTAGAGTAAACCACCCATCTGAAATCCTTTCTGACGGGGAAACTGTAAAAGTTGTAATCCTTGATTTCGATGACGAAAAAACAAGAATCCAATTAGGTATGAAGCAATTGGAAGCTCACCCATGGGATGCGCTTTCTGCTGACTTGAAAGTTGGTGATAAAGTGAAAGGAAAAGTAGTTGTTTTAGCTGATTACGGTGCATTCGTAGAAGTTGCTCCAGGTGTAGAGGGATTAATACACGTTTCTGAAATGTCTTGGTCAACTCACTTAAGAAGTGCAGGTGATTTCGTAAAAGTAGGTGATGAGGTAGAAGCAGAAGTTTTAACTCTTGACAGAGAAGACAGAAAAATCTCTTTAGGAATGAAACAACTTACTCAAGATCCTTGGGCGAACATCGAAGCTAAATATCCAGTAGGTTCTCAGCACGTAGGAACTGTAAGAAACTTCACCAACTTCGGTGTATTCGTAGAATTAGAAGAAGGTATCGATGGTTTGATCTACATTTCTGATCTTTCTTGGACTAAAAAAATCAAACACCCATCAGAATTCTGTGCGGTAGGAGATAAATTAGATGTTGTAGTTCTTGAACTAGATACTGCTGCAAGAAGACTTTCTTTAGGTCACAAACAACTTCTTGAAAATCCTTGGGATAAATTCGAAACTAAATATGCTGAAGGAACTGTACACGCAGGAAAAGCTACAGAAGTTTTCGATAAAGGAGCACAAGTTCAGTTTGAAGACGCTGAAGTTGAAGCATTCTGCCCATCAAGATTATTAGAAAAAGAAGATGGTTCTAAAATCAAGAAAGGAGAAGAAGCACAATTCAAAGTAATTGAATTCAACAAAGAATTCAAGAGAGTAGTAGTTTCACACACAGGAATCTTCAGAGACGAAGAGAAGAAAAACGTGAAAGAAGCCTCTTCTAAACCAGCTGCTTCATCTAGCAACGAAGAGAAATCTACTTTAGGTGATTTAGACGTTTTAGCAGAATTGAAAAAGAAAATGGAAGGAGGAAACTAATTCCTGATTTTCAATAATAAAAATGGCGCCTCAGTGATCTGGGGCGCTTTTTTTTGTTTAAATAATTAGCGAAGAAAATGTTTGCCATTTTCCTTGTTTTAAATCTGAAAAAATTATTTTGATAACATCTGTTCTTTTATATAAATTCAATCCAAAATTTCGCCATTGAAATCACAGTGGCATGTTTAATCATTTCTTTTAATATTCTAATATGGGAAAATAGAATTCTTTTGAAAATGCCTGAAGCGCATAACTATTTAAAAGTAAACAATTCCTAAAGATTTTATTGAAATTTGGTAGATGAAATTGAAATCAATATCTCTCAGCTTACCCATTTTAAAATGCAACACCATCAGCAGTTTCTTAAAAATTATTTAGAATAAAATCCACAAGTTTCTTGTTCTCTGCCAACTTTTTTGGAGAATTCGTGAAGCATGCATAGTCGCTTTACAACAATAAAAAACCCACCAAATAAATTTGATGGGTTTTCCTATTGTTGTTGTCTGAATTATTTTTTGTAAGCAGCGTCTTTAATTCTCGCTTTTTTACCTCTAAGGTCTCTGAAGTAGTAGATTCTTGCTCTTCTAACTTTACCTTTTCTGTCTAATTCAATTTTTTGAAGAGCAGGCATGTTCAATGGGAAAACTCTCTCTACACCTACATCACCACTCATTTTTCTGATGGTAAAAGTTTTGGTAAGGCCAGTTCCTCTCAACTGAATTACAGTACCTTTAAAGAACTGAGTTCTTGTTTTAGCACCTTCTTTAATTTCGTAATACACAGTGATGGTGTCACCGGCTTTGAATTCTGGGAATTCTTTTTTTGTGATGTACTTGTCTTGTACGTACTTTACTAAATCCATTTTTTTTTGTAAAAAATTGTTTTTGTCGAGCTAACCAACTTTCACGTCCTTCGTCAGAGGTTGATTAACAGGTTGCAAAAATAAAACAATTTTTTCTGACAGCCAACACTTTAGAAAATATTTTTTTTAAATTTTCAATTTCGTGGAGATTTTAAATCTGCTTCAAAAAATATCTGTACTAATCTGTAAGAATCCAAAGAAGATAATTAAAAAATTCGTAATTTCAAGCCATAAAATTTCAATAAAAAATGATCGATAAAAGAGTAAAAAACGTTCAAGAAGCCATCGCAGGGATCCAAAGTGGCATGACGCTCATGTTGGGTGGGTTCGGATTGTGCGGAATTCCTGAGAATACAATTGCAGCTTTGGTAGAAAGCGGTGTTACAGATTTAACCTGTATTTCAAACAATGCCGGAGTGGATGATTTCGGGCTTGGACTTTTATTGCAAAAAAAGCAAATCAAAAAAATGATTTCTTCTTATGTTGGTGAAAATGCCGAATTTGAAAGACAAATGCTCTCTGGTGAATTGGAAGTAGAACTCACTCCACAAGGAACTTTAGCAGAAAAATGCCGCGCTGCACAAGCCGGAATTCCTGCTTTTTATACGCCTGCCGGTTACGGAACTGAAGTTGCCGAAGGAAAAGAAACCAAAGAATTTCACGGGAAAATGCATATTTTAGAAAATGCATATGAAGCAGATTTTTCTATTGTAAAAGCTTGGAAAGGCGACCATGCTGGAAATTTAATTTTCAAAGGTTCTGCCAGAAATTTTAATTTTCCAATGGCGGGAGCAGGAAAAATTACCATCGCTGAAGTGGAAGAACTTTTAGAGCCAGGACAATTGGATCCCAATGAAATCCACATCCCGGGAATTATGGTTCAAAGAATTTTCCAAGGTGAAAAATTCGAGAAAAGAATTGAGCAAAGAACAGTAAGAAGGAAAGAGAATTAATTTCTTTGAATTTACATTATCTTGTTATTTAACATGAAAAACTTAACCTTCACAATATTATTCATTTTGTGCAGCCAAATAACTTTTGCACAGACCAACCGCTTTATCTACGAAATGAAATACCGAAATAATCCGGCGGAAGCCTATAGGACGGATTTGATGACATTGGATATCAATAAAGATGAGGTGAAATTTTACGATTATGAATTTGTAAAATATGATTCATTAAATAAGCGAGGAAATGAATATTCATCACGGTACAGCACAAAATCCGATCAGGTTTTGGTGAGAAAATTTAACACCAATAAAAATTTACAATACAGAGATTTTTTCGACTATTTCAAAGTAATTAGTAATGATGAAATGAAATGGAAGCTATTGCCCGAAACGCAAACGATAGACGGTTATAAACTACAGAAAGCGACTACACAGTTTGGTGGTAGAGATTGGACTGCATGGTTTGCTAAAGACATCAACATCTCTGAAGGGCCGTATAAATTTCGTGGTTTGCCTGGACTTATTTTTTCACTGGAAGATAGTGATAAAGATTTTTCCTATCGTTTGATTAAGAATATAAAACTCACAAAAACCTTTGATACTAAGGATTTTGTAGAAACTCACTACGGCAAGCCAGCGCTTCCTGTTACTAATGCGAAATTCAATGAATACATCCAGGATATTTACGTTGATCCTGTCAGAATGTTTTCATCCCAAATAAAAGATGGTGGCAAAGCATCTTTCAAAAACGAAACAGTAGAAAGTGTTGCGGAACTAAACAAAAAGAAGCAAATGCTACAAAATGGCATTAAAGGACGATATATCTTTATTGAAAAAGATAAAGCGCCCGTTTTTAAATAATAATCCTATTTTCTTTCCCCAATCTGTTGTCTCCACATTGCATAATACAGTCCCTTTTCGTTGAGTAAAGCCTCGTGTGAGCCGGTTTCGATGATTTGTCCACGTTCTAGGACGAAGATGCGGTCGGCGTGCATAATGGTGCTCAATCGGTGTGCAATAAGTACTGTAATCTGTTCTTTTTCAAGCGAAATTTCTCGGATGGTCGCTGTGATTTCCTCTTCCGTGATGCTGTCCAGCGCTGAAGTGGCTTCATCAAAAATTAAAAGATGCGGCTTACGCAAAAGCGCTCTTGCAATCGCGATGCGCTGTTTTTCACCGCCTGAAAGTTTTAGTCCACCTTCGCCGATAACGGTTTCGATACCCTTTTCAGCACGGTTCAGCAGGTTGGTACAGCTTGCTTTTTCTAATGCCGTACGGATGTCTTCATCGGTAGCATTGGGATTTACAAACAACAAGTTTTCACGGATGGTTCCGGCGAAAAGTTGGGTATCCTGAGTCACGAATCCGATTTGGTTGCGCAATTCATCAAAATCAAAATCTTTTCCGGGGATTTGGTTATAAAAAATCTCACCTTCCTGCGGGCGGTAAAGTCCTACAAGCATTTTTACCAAAGTAGATTTGCCGCTACCGCTTGGTCCTACAAATGCGATGGTTTCTCCGTTTTTCACTTCAAAGGATATTCGATTCAGGGCCTTGTATTGCGCTGATTGGTGCTTGAATGCCACATTTCTGAATTCCAAATCATTGATGGCACCTATTTTCCTTGGATTTTTCGGACTTGGTTCCGGCGATTTTTTCATTAATTGGTCAAAATTATTCAGCGACGCCTGAGCCTCACGGTAAGAAATAATGATGTTGCCGATTTCCTGCATAGGCCCGAAAATAAAGAATCCGTAGAACATCAGTGACAAATATTGCCCCGGCGAAACGATGTCTTTGAAGATGAGCAAAAGTAGCGTCAGCGTGATAAGTTGCTGCAGGAAATTGACCATTGTTCCTTGTATGAAACTCAGCGAACGGATGCTTTTTACCTTTTTCAGCTCCAAGTTCAGAATTTTGTAGGTATTGTTGTTCAATCGTTTAACTTCTTGATTGGTAAGTCCTAAACTCTTTACAATCTCGATATTACGCAAGCTTTCGGTGGTGGTTCCGGCGAGTGCATTGGTTTCGGAAACGATATTTTTTTGAATCGATTTAATCTTTTTACTTAAAATATTGGTCACAAAAGAAATCACGAAAATCCCCACGATATAAACCGGCATAATGCTCCAATGTAGTCGGATGGCATAGATGGAAACGAAAATAATGCTCACGATAATTCCAAAAAACACATTCACAAAACTGGTGATGAACCGCTCGGTATCGGTGCGCACTTTTGTCAGGATTGATAGGGTTTCACCGCTACTTTGATCTTCGAATTCCTGATATGGCAAACGCATAGAGTGTTGCAGACCATCGGTAAATATTTTGGCTCCAAATTTTTGAATAATTACATTAACCGCATAATCCTGAAAAGCCTTCGCAATACGGCTTACCATTGCTGTTCCGATTAAAAGACCAAGAAAATATAGAATGCCGTGGTTGGCATCTGTGCCGTAGATGTATTGGTCAATATTACGAGGAAGTGTTTTTTCTTTATCGAAAAATCCGGGATGCGTAACGAATCGGTCGAGAATATTTCCTGTAATAGCCGGTGAAAACAACGAGAAAACCTGATTGACCGCCGCCAATGCAAGCGATATAAAAAGTAAAGTTCTGTACGGTTTGAGGTAGTATAATAGGGTTTTCATATATTCTGAAAAGGGTTTTGGTTCTAAATGAATCGGCAAATTTACTTCATTTCTCCGTCTTTTTATCTACATTTTTGTATTACCTAAACTTTATTTAAATTAGCAACAAACAATGTAAACATGCTTACCAAAGAACAAATCGCTCAACGCATATCTAAAGAAGTAAAAGATCGTTACTACGTAAATCTCGGAATTGGGATTCCAACTTTGGTCGCAAACTATGTTCCGCAGGATATTTCTGTGGAATTCCAGAGTGAAAACGGAGTGCTTGGAATGGGCCCTTTTCCTTATGAAGGCAAAGAAGATGCAGATCTTATCAACGCCGGAAAACAAACGATTACTACGCTTCCCGGAGCGTCGTTCTTTGATTCTGCCTTTAGTTTCGGAATGATTCGAAGCCAAAAAGTGGATCTCACGATTCTTGGAGCAATGGAAGTTTCCGAAAACGGTGATATTGCCAATTGGAAAATTCCTGGAAAAATGGTGAAAGGAATGGGTGGCGCGATGGATTTGGTGGCTTCCGCAGAAAATATTATTGTTGCGATGATGCATGTAAACAAAGCTGGAGAAAGTAAAATTCTGAAAAAATGTACGCTTCCCTTAACTGGAGTGGGTTGTGTGAAGAAGGTAGTTACGGAATTGGCTGTTTTGGAAGTGACTGATAAAGGTTTCAAGCTTTTGGAACGAGCGCCGGGAGTTTCCGTTGAAGATATCGTGAAGGCTACCGAAGCCGATTTAATTATTGAGGGAGAAATTCCGGAGATGGTTTTCTAAGAAAACGAATTTATTTTATCATTGATTGTGAAAGAAGCGCAGATTTTATCTGTGCTTTTTTTTGTTTTGTAGATATTATAATCTAAATTTCCTTAATTATTAAAAATAAAATCTATAAATAGTTTGTTTTAAACAAAAATTATCTAATTTTGCGCTTTAATTTAGATGAAAGTGGATTTTAATAATGATTTTATAGTTAAAATTGCTGAAAATCAGCATATTGAATTTGTTCCTGCGATTTTAAAAGAAATTGAGGAATCGGCAAAAGAGCGCGGAACCGGTATTGCAAAGCGATCGGCATCTTATCTTGAAGAAAAAATTAAAGAAGGAAAAGCGGTAATTGCTTTTTCAGCTGAAGGTGAGTGGGCGGGTTTCTGCTACATCGAAACCTGGAGCAATAAAGAATACGTAGCCAATTCGGGTTTAATTGTCGCCAAAAAATTCAGGAAAGATGGTTTGGCAAAAGCGATTAAGCAGAAAATATTTTCCTATTCACGTGAAAAATATCCCAATGCAAAATTATTTGGTCTTACAACAGGTTTGGCGGTCATGAAAATCAATAGCAGCTTGGGTTACAAGCCGGTTACGTATTCTGAATTAACTCAAGATGATGTCTTTTGGAGTGGTTGTCAAAGTTGCGTGAATTTTGAAATTTTAAAAAGTAAAGATCGAAAAAACTGCCTTTGTACAGCGATGTTGTACAATCCGGAGGAACATCAATCTCAAGAAAGTGCTAATAATATCAAATCAGAAAATGACCAGAAGTTGTTTTCAAAATTTAAAAAAATAAAAACAATGTTATGGAAAAAGTAGTTTTAGCTTACAGTGGCGGACTCGATACTTCTTTTTGTGCCGTTTATCTTTCGAAAGTGAAGCAATTAGAAGTGCATGCGGTGATGGTCAATCTTGGTGGATTTTCTGAAGAAGAAATAAAAAAAACCGAGGAACGCGCTTATCAATTGGGCGTAAAATCTTTCCATGTAATCGATGATGCGGAGAATTATTATCAAAAATGCATCAAATATTTAATTTTCGGAAATGTTTTAAAAAACAATACTTATCCGCTTTCCGTAAGTTCTGAAAGGGTTTTTCAAGCAACAGCGATTGCAAATTATGCTAAAAAAATTGGTGCAAAATCCATCGCTCACGGCAGTACAGGCGCGGGAAATGATCAGGTGAGATTTGATATTATTTTTCAGATTCTTTTGCCCGAAATTGAAATCATCACGCCGATTCGTGATCTGAAACTTTCCAGAAATGAAGAAATAGAATTTTTAAAAGAAAATGGTTTCGAAATCAATTTTGAAAAATCACAATATTCGATCAATAAAGGTCTTTGGGGAACATCTGTAGGTGGAAAAGAAACCTTAACTTCAAATCTGTCACTTCCGGAAACGGCTTTTCCAACGCAAATTTCAAAATCTGAACCGGAAGAAATGAGCATTACTTTCGAAAAAGGCGAAATCAAAGCGGTGAATGGTCAAGAATTTTCTAAACCGATTGAGGCAATTCAGCTCATTCAGGAAATTGCGCAAGCTTTTGCAATTGGCCGTGATACGCATGTTGGCGATACGATTATCGGAATCAAAGGTCGGGTAAGTTTTGAAGCTGCAGCGCCTTTAATCATTTTGAAAGCGCATCATTTGCTGGAAAAACACACCTTAACCAAAAGCCAACTTTTCATTAAAGATCAGCTGAGTCTTTCCTACGGGAATTATCTGCACGATGGATTGGTTCTTGATCCGGTGATGCAGGATATTGAAATGCTTTTCGAGTCTTCACAGAAAACCGTGAATGGTATTGTGAAAATTTTACTTAAACCTTATCATTTTTCACTGATCGGAGTGGAGTCGGAAAACGATTTAATGTCTTCAAAATTCGGTTCTTACGGAGAAATGAACAAAACCTGGACGGAATCTGACGTAAAAGGTTTCTCCAAAATTTATTCGAATGCGCTCAGCATTTATCATCAGGTAAACAACAAGAATTAACATGGAAAAAATAAAAGTAGGAATTGTAGGCGGAACAGGTTTTACAGCAGGCGAATTAATTCGAATCTTGCTTTATCACCCGAATGTAGAGATTTCTTTCGTGACGAGTCAAAGTCTTCAGGGCGAATTTGTTTCTGATGTTCATAAAGATTTGTTTGGGGAAACGACTTTAAAATTTGAAAATCTTGCGCAACCCGCCGATATGATTTTTCTTTGTCTTCCGCATGGCGAAAGCAAAAACTGGCTTATCGAAAACGAAAAACGGATTGCTCCCGAAACTAAAATTATCGATTTGGGAAATGATTTTCGAGTGGATGAAGAATGGAATGATAAAAAATTCATCTATGGACTTTCGGAATTTAACAAAGAAAAAATTGCAAAAGCTTCGTATATCGCCAATCCGGGCTGTTTTGCGACAGCGATTCAGTTGGGGATTTTACCGATTTTAAAGCAAGAAAAAATTGAAAAAATACAATGCGTAGGAATCACTGGTTCTACCGGAGCTGGAAAAGCTTTGCACCAATCGCTGAATTTCAATTGGCGAAATGATAATATTTCTCCTTATAAAACCTTTACGCATCAACATATTGCAGAAATTAAGAAAAGCATTTCACTGATTTCTGAAACCAAAACCGAAATCAATTTCATCCCGTGGAGAGGTGATTTTACCCGTGGAATTTTCGTTTCATTAATGATGGAAAGCAATCTTTCTCAGGCAGAAATCGAGGAAATTTATAAATATGCTTATAAATATTCAAAATTCGTTTTCGTTTCCGCAAGTCCGATTGATCTGAAACAAGTCGTAAACACCAATAAAGCGGTGGTTTATATCGAAAAAGTAGGAAAAAATCTGGCAGTTCATGTCGCGATCGATAATCTGTTGAAAGGCGCTTCCGGACAAGCCATCCAAAATATGAATTTGATGTTCGGTTTTAATGAAAAAGCTGGATTAAATCTTAAACCTTCTGTTTTTTAATCATGAAATTATTTGATGTATATCCTTTGATGCCCGTAAATATTGTGAAGGCAGAAAACTGCAAACTTTGGGACGAAAACGGAACCGAATATCTCGATTTCTATGGCGGTCACGCGGTGATTTCTGTTGGCCATTCGCATCCTTTTTATGTGGAAAAAATTAAAAATCAGCTTGATAAAATTGGTTTTTATTCCAATTCCGTGATTAATAAATTGCAGGAACAATTGGCCGAAAAACTCGGAAAAATTTCAGGATATGAAGATTACAACCTTTTTTTGTGTAATTCCGGCGCGGAAGCGAATGAAAACGCCCTAAAAATTGCATCTTTTATTTCAGGGAAAAAGAAATTCATTACGTTTAAAAATTCTTTTCACGGACGAACTTCCGCGGCAGTTGCAGCGACCGACGATCCTTCGATTGTGGCTCCAGTAAACGAAACTTCGAATTTTATTTTTTGTGAATGGAATAATGTTGAAGCGTTTGAAAAGCTTTTTTTTGAAAATATTCAGGATTTGGCCGGAGTTATCATTGAAGGAATTCAGGGAATTGGCGGAATTCAAATTCCTTCGCAAGAATTGATGTCGAAAATCTCGAAATTGTGTGCTGAAAATTCGCTTTTCTTTATTTCAGATGAAATTCAGTCGGGTTACGCAAGAAGCGGAAAATTCTTTGCTCATCAGCATTTCGGTGTTAAACCTGATATTATTACGACTGCAAAAGGAATGGCAAACGGTTTTCCGATTGGTGGCGTGTTGGTTTCTCCGAAAATCCCTGCAAAACACAAAATGCTTGGAACTACTTTTGGCGGAAATCATTTGGCTTGTGCGGCAGCAATTGGGGTTTTAGAGATTATTTCTGATGAAGATCTTATTGAAGAATCTCTTCAAAAAGGAAAATATTTAGTCCAAAAATTAAATGAAATTCCACAGATCAAGGAAATCCGCGGAAAAGGTCTTTTAATCGGAATCGATTTTGAAATTCCGGCTTCACAAGTTTCAAAAAAATTAAGGGAAGAGTTTAAAATTTTTGTCGGAAGCGCTTCAAATCCTTTAACGATGAGGCTTTTGCCGCCACTTACTATTTCTTATCCTGAAATGGATTATTTGATTTCTTCTCTTCAATCAGTCTTAAATTCAATTTAAAAAATGAAAAATTTCACTTCAGTACACGATATATCAAATCCTGAAATCCTCGTTCAGGAAGCATTGGAACTAAAAAAAAATCTTTACGGGTTCAGTGATTTAGGGAAAAATAAAACGCTCGGATTGGTCTTTCTAAACCCAAGTTTAAGAACAAGAATGAGCAGCCAAAAAGCTGGAATGAATCTCGGAATGCAGGTTCAGGTCATCAACGCTGGACAAGATGCCTGGAATTGGGAATTTGCAGAAAACGCGGTGATGAACGGCTCTACGGTTGAACACATCAAAGATGCAGCAAAAGTTTTAAGTGAATATTGTGACGTTATCGGTTTGCGATGTTTTCCGGGTTTAAAAGATCGTGACGAAGATTACAGTGAGTTCGTTTTGAATTCATTCATCAAATACGCAACAGTTCCGGTAATTTCTCTGGAATCGGCTACACGACACCCTTTGCAGAGTTTTGCAGATTTAATTACGATTCGCGAAAACTGGAATAAACCTCAGAAACCGAAAGTAGTTTTGTCTTGGGCGCCACACATCAAAGCGCTTCCACAAGCGGTTGGGAACTCTTTCGCGGAATGGATGAACGCTTCGGAAGTCGATTTTTGTATCGCAAATCCGGAAGGTTATGATTTAAGCAAAGAATTTACGGGTGATGTAAAAGTGTATCACAATCAGGAAGAAGCGTTAAAGGATGCGGATTTTGTGTATGTTAAAAACTGGTCGTCATTTGATGATTATGGCGCAATGCCTGAAGTAAAAGGAAATTGGCTTTTGGGCGAAGAGTTCTTAAAAACTAATCCGGAAACGAAATTCATGCACTGTCTTCCGGTTCGTAGAAATCTGGAAATGAGCGATGCAGTTTTGGATTCTGCCAACTCTTTAATTTATCAGCAAGCTAATAACAGAACACTTTCTGCGCAATTAATCATTAAGAAAATTCTCGAAAATTCGTTGTAAAATGGAAGATTTATTCATCATAAAAATTGGTGGCGAAACCATTAATAATCCTGAAACGCTGAAAATTTGTTTAAAAACAATTGCGGCATCGGGAAGAAAAATAATTTTAGTTCACGGTGGTGGAAAAAAAGTAACAGAACTCGCCCAAAAACTGCAGATTCCACAACAAATGGTGGAAGGACGACGCATCACTTCTGCGGAAACTTTGGAACTTTGCACAATGGTTTACGCGGGTTTGATTAATAAAAATATTGTTGCGGGTTTATCTTCAAAAAATCGTTTAGCAATCGGAATTTCCGGTGCTGATTTGAACTGTATTGTTTCAAAAAAAAGAGATGTTTCTGTCATTAATTATGGTTTTGTGGGCGATATTGTGAAGGTTGATGAAATGGTTTTTGATGATTTTATTTCTAAAAATATCTTTCCGGTTGTCAACTCGATCAGCATCAGCGAAGAAAGCGAACTTTTGAATACCAATGCAGATGTAATGGCGGCGGAAATTGCAAAAGCAATGTCGGCAACTTATAAAACGCACCTCATTTATTGTTTCGAAAAAAATGGAGTTTTAAAAGACATTGCCGATGAAAATTCAGTTATTGAAGAAATTTCTAAAGCTGATTTTACGCAAATGAAAGAAACCAAACAAATCGCCGACGGAATGATTCCTAAGCTACAAACGGCTTTCAGAGCGTTGTATCATGGTGTGGAAGAAGCAAGAATTCTAAAAAGTGATGCGCTACAAAGTTATTTTAATCAGAAAAAACCGGGAACAAACATCATATTACATTAATGGAAATTTTAAAAAAAGACGCCCAAAATTTTTTGATGCAACTCATCGAAACGCCTTCTTTCAGTAGAGAAGAGGAAATTACGGCATTAATTATTGAAAAATATTTAAGCGAAAAGAATATTCCGTTTCAGAGAAAAGGAAATAATATTTGGGCAAAAAATCTTTATTTCGATAAAAGTTTGCCAACAATTCTGCTGAATTCTCACCACGACACGGTTAAACCCAATTCGGCGTACACATTGGATCCGTTTAAAGCTGTTGAAAAAGACGGAAAAATTTTCGGTTTAGGAAGCAATGATGCGGGTGCAAGTTTGGTGAGTTTATGGGCTGTTTTCACGCATTTTTATGATCAGAAACTCAAGTACAATTTAATTTACGCAGCTACAGCAGAAGAAGAAATTTCCGGCGAGAACGGAGTGAAATCGATTCTTGAAGATTTAGGAAAAATTGATTTCGCAATTGTCGGCGAACCTACGAAAATGGATTTGGCGATTGCTGAAAAAGGCTTGGTGGTTTTGAATTGTGTAGCGAAAGGAACGGCTTCTCACGCGGCTCACATCAATAACGATAATTCTATTTATAAAGCGTTTCGCGATATTCAGAAAATTCAGAATTTAAGTTTTGATAAGGTTTCTGATGTTTTGGGCAAAGTAAAAGCGACGGTGACGATTGTTAATGCTGGTTCGCAGCATAATGTGGTTCCGGATCAATGCCATTTTACGGTGGATGTACGGACGAACGAGCATTATTCAAATTCAGAAATTGTGGAAATTTTCAGAAATGAATTGGAGTCCGAAATTCAACCCAGATCTTTGGCTTTGAATTCTTCAAGTATTAATTTGGATCATCCTTTCGTGTTGGCTGCGAAGAAAGAAAACTGCGAACTTTACGGCTCGCCAACGGTTTCAGATCAGGCGTTAATGCCTTTCAATTCGGTCAAAATTGGTCCCGGAGATTCCACGCGTTCTCATACCGCGGATGAATTTATTTACGAAAAAGAACTCGCCGAAGGCATCGAAAAATACATTAAAATTCTCTCTCATATTCTCTAAAAAATGGAAAATAAAAAATTGTGGGCAAAAGATTCCGCGAATCTGAAATACTTAGAAATTATTGAAAAATTTACCGTTGGTAAAGATAAAGATTTCGATGTTTTATTGGCTCAATACGACATTGTCGGGACGAAAGCGCACTGTAAAATGCTCACCAAAATCGGATTTTTGACAGAGGAAGAGAATGAATCCATCCAAAAAGAATTGGATGAAATGTATGTATTGGCCAAAGAAAATCAGCTTTTTATTAAAGATGGAGTAGAGGATATACACAGCCAAATTGAGTTTAATTTAACGGAAAAATTAGGCGATGCCGGCAAAAAAATCCATACCGGAAGATCACGAAACGACCAAGTTTTATTGGCAATAAAATTATATTTAGTAGCGGAAATTAAATCGATTGCGCAACTTTCAAAAAAATTATTTGAACGATTAATTTCCCTTTCAGAAACGCATAAATCCGCCTTAATGCCCGGTTATACGCATTTTCAGATCGGAATGCCTTCTTCATTTGGGCTTTGGTTCAGCGCTTTTGCAGAATCTTTATCGGAAGATTTGGAGGTTTTGGCAGCGGCTTTATCGGTGGTTCAAAAAAATCCTTTGGGTTCGGGTGCTGGTTTTGGTTCTTCTTTTCCGCTCGACAGAGATTTTACGACCAAAGAATTGAATCTTAAAAAAATGAACATCAATTCCGTTTATGCGCAAATGACCCGCGGAAAATCAGAGAAAATCACGGCGATGGCGATGAGTACTTTGGCAGCAACTTTGGGAAAATTGGCTTATGATATCTGCATGTTCAGCAATCAGAATTACGGTTTTATCAGTTTTCCGTCGGAACTTACGACCGGAAGCAGCATTATGCCTCACAAAAAAAATCCTGATGTTTTTGAATTGATCCGCGCAAAATCTGCGAGAATCCAAAGTGTTCCGAATGAATTGACGTTGCTTACGAATAACCTTCCATCCGGTTACCACAGAGATTTTCAACTGACCAAAGAAATTATTTTCCCTGGAATTCAGGATTTGAAGGATTGTTTAAGCATTTTTGAATTCATGCTTCAACACATTATCGTGAAAGAAAATATTTTAAAGGACGAAAAATATGATTATCTTTTCAGCGTCGAAAAAATCAATGAGTTGGTGATGAATGGGGCAAGTTTTCGGGAAGCGTACCGCGAAGTCGGAAATTCCATTGAAAACGGCACTTATCATTACCGAAACGACGATCTGAAACATACTCATAAAGGAAGTATCGGCAATTTGTGTTTGGAAGAAATTACTCAGAATTTCGAGGAAATCTTTAGGAAATTTAATTGATAAAAATGAAAACATTAGACGCGAACGATCATAAAATACTCAATTTCCTGCAGGAAGATTCTACGGTATCGGTGAAAGATTTAGCCGAAAAAATAGGACTGTCTTTTACTGCGACCTATGAAAGAATTAAATCGTTGAGAAACAGCGGTATCATCCGGAAAACCATTGTTTTGATCGATGCGGAACTTGCCGGCTTCGAAATTATGGCTTATTGTAATGTTGTTTTGAAGGAGCAATCCAACGAAAAATTACAGGAATTTGAAGCCAAAATCAAAGCGGAACCTCAAGTTTTGGAAGTGGTGAGTCTTTCCGGAACCTATGATTATATGATTAAAGTCGTGGCAAAAAATATCAAAGATTACAATAATTTCGTGACCACCGTTATCGCCAACATCCCCAATATCGGACAGTATCACAGCAATATCGTGCTTTCAGTGATTAAAAATGACACGAAATTTACTTTTTAATTCAGGAAAAATTTGAAATGATAAAAAGATTCTAAAATTTAATGATTTTCAACTTTATTTCAATTTAGAAAACATAAAAAATCCTTTTCAAAACTGAAAAGGATTTTTATTTGAAGCTTTGGTCAGTAAATTTTGAAAGTAATTATTTCAAAATCTCTTTTAAAAACATCAAAGTATGGTTCCATGCGCGCTTCGCCATCGTCGGATTGTAATCTGGCGACTCCGGATTGGTGAAAGTATGTTTCGAGTTAGCGTAGGTAATGATTTGCCAATCGGCTTTTCCTTCATTCATTTCTTTAACGAGATTGCTGTAATCTTCGGCAGTCACACTTTGATCATCTGCCGGATGTTCAACCAAAATTTTGGTCAACAATTCCTCATTTTTTCTTTCCAAATTTTTCGCCAATCCACCATGAATAGAGACGAATCCTGCAGCTGGTAATTTTCTTCTTGCAGCTTCTAAAGCGCCGGTTCCGCCAAAACAATAACCGATAATCGCAATTTTTTCAGGTATTGCACCGTTTTTTTTCAGTTGTTCTAAAGCTAGCGAAATTCTTTTTTGATATGCTGCAAAATTTTCTTTGTAATATCCCGCTGTTTTTGCCGCAGAAGCATTATCTGTAGGAGTGTTTCCTTCGCCATAAATATCCGCGATGAATACAATATAACCTTCTTTTTCTAAATTGGTTGCTGCGGTTTTGGCTTCGTTGTCAATACCTTTCCACGCAGGTAAAATGAGAACTCCGGGAAGTTTTTTTCCTGCATTGGAAGTGACTAAACCTTTTAGTTTTTGGTTGCCGTCTTGATAAGAAACAGTTTTTAACGCTTGACTGAATAAAGTTCCTGAAGCTGCGATTGCAGCCGTGAGCAATAAGGATCGTATCATATTGGTGATTTTTATTAGGTCAAATTTACACATAAAAAATAAAGACAAATTAATTGTTTTTTTTTTAAGATCTTACCGATGTGTTTTTCCGAAAACAAAAGATAATCGTATTTTTGAATGACCTTAAAAAGATAAAATGTCCAAATATAAAATCCAAAAATCGCCTTTCGTGGTTCCGACCAATGATGGGAAGTTGATCGAAGAAATCTGGGGAAATTCTACCGGAAATTCCAATATTTCAATTGCACACATGGTGGCTCCGTCAAATTGGAGCGAGCCACATCAAACTCCTGAATTTGATGAGTTTACTTACATTATCAAAGGAAAAAAGCAATTTGAAATTGATGGTGAAACTGTTGTTTTGGAAGCCGGACAAAGTATTTTGATCGAAAAAGGCGCTAGAATTCGCTACAGCAATCCGTTCGAAAATCCATGCGAATATTTGGCAATTTGTTTGCCCGCTTTTTCAATGGAATTAGTTAATCGGGAAGAGGAATTATAGACTTTTTTAATTAAAATACCAGTTTTAAATCTCGAAGTTCTTTTGCTAAATCTGTTCCATCGTTGATGTGAACGGTTATGAAATCGATGTTTTTAGCAATTTCAATATTCTTTGGATTGTCATCAATGAAAACCGATTCTTCTGCATTTAATTGGTATTTTTCCAAAAGAACATGCCAGATTTTCGGATCGGGTTTGATGAGTTTTTCTTCTCCGGAAACCACGATTTTTTCCTCAAAAATTTCAAAGAAATCATAGTTTGACAAAGCATAAGGAAAGGTTTCCGCAGACCAGTTGGTTAACCCGAAAAGTTCGTATTCGGAATGTTTTAATTGCTTTAAAACCGCCACGTTTTCCGGAATATCCGATTTCAGCATAGTCGTCCAATTATCGTAATAAGCGCGGATTTCCGTTTCCCAATCTGGGAATTTTGTGACTAAAATTTCAGTTCCTTCAGCCAAACTTCTTCCGCGGTCTTGTTCCGCATTCCATTCATCATCGGCAATATTTTTAAGGAAAAACTCCATTTTTTCATCATCATTAAAATAATCTTTGAAAAAATACCGTGGATTCCAATCCATCAAAACTCCCCCGAAATCGAAAATAATATTTTTTATTGCTGAATTTTGCTGAGTCATACTGATTGTTTTTTACCGAAAAAAATGCTGATTAATGTGAATACTAAAAGGATATGAAGGTAAAATGAAAATTGAACGAGATCTGGATAATTGATTTTAAAATTACTCAGCGAAATTAAAATTAAAATTTGAGCGCCATAAGGAATCAAACCTTGAACATAACAAGAGAAAATATCAAGAATGGAAGCACTTTGCTGTGGTTTTAGTTCGTATTTATCATTAATTTCTTTCGCTACTTTTCCTGAAATAATAATCGAAATGGTATTGTTGGCAACGCAAAGATTGGCCACCGTAACCAAACCACCGATTCCTAAAAGTGCCGTTTTTTGTGAATTAATGATTTTGCTGATGTTTTTAATAACAAAAGAAATCCCACCAGCTTTTTCTACCAAAGCAGCCAAACCGCCTGTGAGAAGCGAAAGCAAGAATATTTCGGTCATGCTGGTAAATCCTTCGTACGTTTTTTTGGCAAAGCCGATAAAATCGAAACTTCCATAACCGAAACCGAGCAATCCTGCGAAAACCAATCCTGCAAATAAAACTACAAACACATTTAAACCAATCAATGACAGCACAATTACTAAAAGATAAGGCAAAATTAAAATGAGATTGAAATCTTTATCTCCGCTGATTACCGCAGTGCTTTCATGGTTAAAGCCCATCACAATTAAAATTAAAATCGTCACAAAGGCAGCCGGAAAAGCCAGTTTGGAATTGAAACGGAATTTATCTTTCATTTGACAACCCAAACTTTGGGTCGCGGCAATCGTAGTGTCTGAAATAATGGAAAGATTATCGCCAAACATCGATCCCGAAAGCAAACAAGCACCAATTAATCCCAATGGAGATTCGCTTTTTTCAGCTAAAGCAATAACGATGGGACCAAGCGTAACGATGGATCCAACCGAAGTTCCCGATGCAAATGAAAGAAAAGAAGCGATCACGAAAACGCCCACCGGAAAATACGCAGGAGAAACATAATTTAATCCTAAATTCACAATAGAATCTACACTTCCTGTTGCTTTGGTTAACGTTGCAAAAGCACCTGCCAAAAGGTAAATGATGCACATCGTGAGGATTTTTCCGTCGCCGCAACCTTTCAGGAAAGTATCAACTTTTTCGTTGATTTTCCCTTTTAATAAAACAAAAGCTGCGGTAATTCCGATCAACGCTGCGATAGGAGAAGGAAGCGCATAAAAATCATCATAATAAATTCCGAAACCCAGAAATACAAGAACAAAAATTAGTAAAGGGAAAATGGAAATAATAGGGTGGTTGAGTTTTAACATCCGGCAAAATTAATATGCAAAAGGCGAAAAAACATAACGATTTTCAGAAAATTTCGCAAAAATATGTTGCAATCCATTGGAAAGTATTATTTCTTCGGCACCGATGATGGAGTTGTAGCGAGCGATTTGCTCAAAAGTTTTTTCGGTGATTTTGATCTGCGGAGCTTTGCATTCGACCAAGATTTTTGGAAGGGTCTTTTCGGTGACCAAAAGATCAATTCTCTTGGTGGTACCGTTCAGTTTCAGCTTTTTTTCGAGGATTAGGGAGGAAAGATTTCTGCCTTTTTTTAGATGAAAATAATGCACCCAATGTTGCCGAACCCATTCTTCGGGCGTGAGCAAAAGCCAGTTTTTCCGAACCAAATCATAAATAAAAAACTTATCTTTGTCTCTCTTGATTTGAAAATCAAAAGTATCCTCAAAATTCAGTTTCGGAAGTTGCATTTATGAAAGAATTAGATTTAATCCTCAAAAATATTAAAAATAAAGAGTTATTACCGATTTATTTTTTCCACGGCGAAGAACCTTTTTTTATGGATGTGGCCGTGAGATCATTTGAAAATGATGTTTTGGAGGAAGATGAAAAAGCATTTAACCAAACGGTGGTTTATGGGAAAGATACTACTTTTAGCGATGTGCTTTCTTTAGCGCGACAATTCCCGATGATGGGCGATAAACAGGTGATTATCCTTAAAGAAGCCCAAGAAATTCGCTTAACCGAAAAAGATGCTGATGCCCTGAAAATCTATGTCGAAAACCCTGTGGAATCTACGCTTTTGGTGATCGCGCATAAACATAAAAAAATAGATTCCAGAAAAAGTTTTGCAAAAACCCTTGCGAAAAATAAGATGCTCTTTCTCAGCGAAAAAATGCGGGATTATGAAGTTCCAAAGTGGATTGAACAGGAACTGAGAAACCTAAAACTTCAGGCAAAACCTAATATTCCGGCAATGCTTTCAGAATATCTTGGGACCGATTTGTCGAGAATTTCCAATGAATTGCAGAAACTGAAAATGATTTTGAAAGAGGGCGACGTTCTCGACGAAAAAACCATCGAAACCCATATCGGAATCAGCAAAGATTTCAATGTTTTCGAACTCATCAAAGCATTGGGTAAAAAAGATGAAGCAACTGCAATGAGAATTGCTCATTTCATCGGAAAATCACCGAAAGCAAATCCTTTTGTAATGATGATCGGGAATTTGTATAATTTCTTTTCCAACCTCATCATTTACCATACTTTATCAGGGCAATCGCCACAAATACAGGCTTCCACAATGGGCGTGAGTCCGTATTTTATTAAAGATTACACAGAAGCTGCTCGGTTTTATAATCTTAAACATTGCACAAGAATTATTTCAATCCTCAGGGAGATTGACCTTAAAAATAAAGGTCTCGGTGCAATCAATATGGACGAAGGTGAACTGCTGAGAGAAATGGTGTATAAAATTTTAAGAGTGGATCAATTGAAAGTGAAACTATAATTTCCTGTCATTGAAAAAAAATATCAAAAATAAACTTCAACCAAAAATAAATCCCGATTTTTGAGCATTCAAATTTTTAAACTTAATTCATGGAACAAAATATTTTAGATTGCGTCATCGTAGGTTCCGGACCTTCCGGATTCACCGCTGCTATTTATGCTGCAAGAGCCGACCTTAAACCCGAATTGTACACCGGTCTTGAACCTGGAGGACAACTTACCACCACTACCGAAGTTGATAATTTCCCGGGATATCCCGATGGGGTTACGGGTCCGCAAATGATGATGGATTTGCAGAAACAAGCCGAAAGATTCGATACCAAAGTGCATTATGAACTCATCACCAAAGTTGAATTTTCTAAAGAAGTGGGCGGTGTTCATCATTTATGGGCAGGTAACAAAGAGATTTTAGCCAAAACAGTGATTATTTCAACCGGTGCAACTGCGAAATATTTAGGTCTTGAAGACGAGAAAAAATATTCCGGAGGCGGCGTTTCTGCTTGTGCAACCTGCGACGGATTTTTCTATAAAGGAAAAGATGTAGTGGTAGTAGGAGCGGGCGATACCGCAGCGGAAGAGGCAACTTACTTGGCGAAACTGACCAATAAAGTAACAATGTTGGTGAGAAAAGGCGAGTTTCGCGCTTCGAAAGCGATGGTTCATAGGGTTTTAAATACTCCAAATATCGAAGTGAAATTCAACCATGAATTAATCGCTATCGAAGGTGAAAATGCTTTGGTAGAAAGAGCGGTGGTAATCAATAACCAAACTCAAGAAACTTCAAAAATCGATGTACACGGAATTTTTATCGCGATTGGTCACAAACCCAACACCGATATTTTCGTTGGCCAAATCGACTTGGATGAAAACGGATACATCAAAACTATTCCTGGTTCGAGCTTAACCAACTTGCCGGGTGTTTTCGCTGCAGGTGATGTTCAGGATCATATGTATCGTCAGGCGATTACTGCAGCAGGAAGTGGTTGTATGGCAGCGATGGATGCCGAGAAATATTTAGCAGAACTTCACTAAGAGTTAATAGAAAATTAAGTCTAGCATCTAGCGTCTAGGCTCTTGATTCTAAATAATGAAAAATCTTTTCTACATATTCATCGGTGGCGGTTTCGGGAGTGTTCTGCGTTTCTTGGTTTCTAATTATACCCAGAAATTATGGAACATCAATGCCTTTCCGATGGGAACTTTTGCGGTGAATATCATCGGGTGTTTCCTGATCGGAGTTTTCAGTGCTTATTTTATTAAAATAGATAATTATCTGAAATTTCTTCTGATTACCGGGTTTTGCGGAGGTTTTACGACCTTCTCTACTTTTTCGGCGGAAAATATTTCCCTTTGGCAAAGTGGCGATTATTTCATCCTCATTTTATACGTTGTTCTCAGCGTAATATTGGGTTTGGGAGCAGTATATGCAGGGTTAAATCTTGCCAGAAACTAAATTTTTCTCTTTGAATATGAGTTTTTTACCAACTTTTTGCAAAAATAATTTGCTCAGTTTATAAAAGCGCTTTATATTTGCACCACTGAAAATGAGAAATCATTTTTACTGGAGGAATGGCAGAGTGGTCGATTGCGGCAGTCTTGAAAACTGTTGACTGTAACAGGTCCCGGGGTTCGAATCCCTGTTCCTCCGCGATGTAAATTTCACGGTTTACATTTAAACCCTTTAAAGCGTAAGTTTTAAAGGGTTTTTTGTTTTTATTTTATCTGTAAATTCTTTGATCTTTTTTTATCGTCAGCTATTTTTTGCTTATTTAATTTGTTTGAGTTTTTGGCAATAATATTCTTTTTGGATTCGTTATAAAGGTTTATTTCCTCCATAGGTTCAATCCAAATAATTAGTTTTCTGATGTTTCTTAAAAAAGGTGTTTCTTCTACTTCACATTCAACAGGGTATTGCTTCCACTTCCTAGTACCGTACTTGGCATTACCCCGTCCCATTTCAGCACGCGTTGGTATTCTACATAAGTAGGGGTGATTTCTTGCTGTTTCAGGCTGATGGCTTTTGCTTCTGCCTGTGCTCTAATCACCATCGAAGCTGAATCACCTTTTGCCAACTGAATTTTTCTTTGTGCATCGGCCTGTGCCACTCTTGCTTGTGCTTCAGCCTTGATGGCATCAGCATCTGCTGTTGCTTTATCTTCGATAGATTGGCGAATTGCTTTTGGAGGTTGAATATTAGTTTTTAATTGAGAAACCAAGAACCACTTTCCAATTCTTTTGTTTACTTCTGATAAAATTTCCGCTTCGTAAGTTTCCCGGTTATTAAAAAGATAATCAATTGAATGACGGTTTGCTACATCATTTATCGCGCCGATAATGGCATTATTCAGCCAACCTTCCTGTATCGCTTCCAATCCGCCTTTTTTATAAGTGGAGCGAAGGTTTGTGAACATATCTGCTGCGGTGGATTCTTTTACCGAATAGTTGAACGAAGGTTTGATCGGACAGGGGAAGCCACCTTTGGCTACGATTATGGATTCAGGGTATTCGATATGTCGCTGGTCGAGCGGAACTTCTTGAATTTCTTGGGTATATTTGTTATAGAATACTACACCCGACACTTCTTCAGTATTCGAAGCGCCCCTTTTATCGCCTAAAAGATTAATTAAAAGCCCTTTGTGCCCCACGCTGATTACTTCATAATTCATGGGCTGGAAGAGTGCTGCTAAAACAGCGAGGAAAATAAAAGTGACAGGCTTCCATTTGAAACCGGTGGGTTTTCTGTTCCCGTTTTTATCTGGTTCAGAATAGCTAAGGAGGTCGAGTTTTTTTGTAATGATTCCAATGGTAACAAGTACTGCGATCATTACCAGAAGTAGAAATGTTAGAGACATAAATAATATTTAGGATGTGAGTTTTAAAGATAATCATTTTTATGAATTCCACAAAATAATAAATCCTACGCTTCCAGTATTTCCAAACCGTTTAATCAGAATGTTTCTTTAAAATACACTTCTGAATATTGAATGGTAAATAAGCAATAAAAAAATAAAATAGAATCTGTTCTATCTGCTAAATCAGCATGAGAATAAATGCTTAATTAGTACAATGTACTGCCGATTACCAAAATTTTTCTGTGTATCGCTTATGGAAGCTCCCCAAATATGAAACAGAGGATTCTGTTTCAAAACATTTGGGTAAATTTGTATGCAAGAAAAACATGATGGTTTTCTGCAGAAGTGGTAACAGAAGCAGCCACGCCAAAAAACGCTCAATCAAAGTGGTATTAAAAACGTCGCAGACGAGGGAACTTGGCGAAATGTGCAACAACTCCTAACTAAGTAAACAATTTTATGATAGAACTTATCCAGCAGCCGTGGCCGTGGTATGTCGCGGGACCTTTGATCGGACTTATGGTTCCGGCGCTTCTCATTCTTGGGAACAAAACTTTCGGTATTTCCTCTTCGTTGCGCCATATTTGCGCATCGTGTTTGCCGGCAAATATTCCCTTTTTTAAATACAATTGGAAAAAAGAAGCATGGAATTTGTTCTTCGTTTTCGGGATTTTCCTGGGCGGAGTGATTACCATGTTGTTTTTCTCAAATCCTAATCCTGTCCAAGTGAATCCTGATCTTGCCAAGGAATTGGCGGGTTACGGCATCACCGATTACTCGAATTTGGTACCGGTTCAACTCATGAATTGGGAATCTCTTTTCACGCTTCGTGGTTTTCTGATGATGGTAGGCGGTGGTTTTCTTGTAGGTTTCGGAACCCGATACGCCGGAGGATGTACCAGTGGTCACTCCATCATGGGAATTGCGAATCTTCAACTTCCGAGTTTAATTGCCACTATTTGTTTTATGATTGGCGGATTTTTAATGGCGAATGTATTGCTTCCGATTATTCTTTCACTTTAATAATTTAAAAAATGCAACAAAATATAGAAGAAAAAAATGATCTGGAAATAAGATCTTTAGACGCAATGTGCGTGAACGAAAGTCAACTTCAGCATCGATGGTATCACAACTTGAAATATTTGGTTTTGGGAATTCTTTTCGGGTTTATTTTTATCAAAGCTGAAATCATCAGTTGGTTCCGGATTCAGGAGATGTTCCGATTGCAATCTTTCCACATGTACGGAATCATCGGAAGTGCTATTTTGGTGGCTATGATTTCCATTTTTATCATTAAAAAATTCAACATCAAAACCATTTATGGCGAAGAAATTATCTTTCATAAAAAAGAATTCAATAAAGGTCAAATCTATGGTGGCCTAATCTTCGGTTTGGGTTGGGCGATTACCGGAGCTTGTCCTGGTCCCTTATTTGCACAAATCGGAACCGGTGCTACAGTTGTGGCAGTTACCTTGATTAGCGCAATTGCAGGGACTTGGGTGTATGGATATTTTAGAGAAAAACTGCCTCACTAAACCTTTTATTTTTTGATATTCTTAGAGAATAAGAACCACAGATTTATCAGTTAAAACAAACACCGCTTTTGATGAAGAGAGGTGTTTTTTGTACTATTTATTTTTTTCTGTGACCAAGTATTCGGGATCTTCCAAAATATTAACTTCAATGATGGCTTCAGCATTTTTTAGCAAGGTGATGCAATCTGCGCTGAGGTGTTGCAGCCGAACAGTTTTCCCGGCTTGGTGATATCGATGGGTAATGGCATTCAGAGCTTCTATAGCAGACATATCGACCACGCGACTTTCCGCGAAATCGATGATGATTTCTTCTGGATCATTGGAGACATCAAATTTCTCTGCAAATCCGGTTACCGATCCGAAAAATAGGGGTCCATAAATATCGTAATGTTTCACTCCATTTTCATCGAGATACTTTCTGGCTCGAATTCTTTTTGCATTATCCCACGCGAAAACCAAGGCGGAAATAATCACTCCAATTAAAACGGCCAATGCAAGATTGTGAAGAAAAACGGTAATCAGCATCACCACAATCATCACGAAAATATCCGATTTGGGCATTCGTTTGAAAATTCTCAAACTCGTCCATTCAAAGGTGCCCACTGCGACCATCATCATCACACCAGTGAGAGCAGCCAACGGTAATTTTCCGATAACAGGCGCTCCAACCAAGATGATGATCAAAATCGTCAAAGCAGCTACAATTCCAGAAAGTCTTGCTCTGGAACCTGCGGAAAGATTCACCAAAGTCTGTGCAATCATCGGGCAACCGCCCATCCCAAAAAAGAAACCGTTCAGAATATTCGCACTGCCTTGCGCTACACATTCGCGGTTGGAATTTCCTTTGGTTCTCGTAATTTCATCTACCAAATTCAAGGTCAAAAGTCCTTCCGTTAATCCCACTGCTGCCATAATCAGCGCATAAGGAAAAATAATTTGCAACGACTCGAAATTGAAAGGAATATTCGGAACATGAAAAGGAGGGAGTGTACCACTGATTGAAGCAATATCTTCAACCTGTTTAGTATCGATATTGAAAATCATCACAATGGCAAAAACCACCGCAATAGCGATGAGTGAAGCGGGTATTTTCTTGGTAATTTTCGGAAAAAGCAACATAATGGAAATCGTCAGCGCTACCAAACCCGCCATGATCAGAAGCGGAGTTCCGCTAAGCCATTCAATCTTTCCGTTGACCGTCACCTTAAATTGCTCCAGTTGCGACATGAAGATAACGATAGCCAAACCATTGACAAAGCCATACATCACCGGTTGCGGGACAAGTCGAATAAACTTCCCCAATTTGAAAATTCCAACGATAATCTGTAAAACTCCGGCCAATGCTATCGCTCCAAAAACGTATTCCAACCCGTGAGATTTCATCAAAGCAATCAGCACGATTACCGTAGCGCCGGCTCCTCCCGAAATCAATCCCGATCTTCCACCGAAAATCGCGGTCACCAATCCCATGATAAATGCGCCATACAACCCTACCAAAGGCGGAAATCCTGCTAAAATAGCAAAAGAAAGCGACTCGGGAATCATTGTCATTGCAACGGTGAGTCCGGCAAGAATCTCTGTGCGGTAATTCACCTTCTGGGAAAAATCGAATAGCTTGAAAACACTGTCCATACTTTAATTTATCCTGCAAAAGTACTCGTTTGATTAGGAAAAGACAAGCATCACTTCCAATCTTCCCAATGCATCTCCTTAATTCACTCCCATATTAGTGTTATGGAAATACCTTCTTTACTTAAGGTTAAATCCCAGCATAATACAATAAAAATTAATTTTATATAAATAGTTTAAGAATAGTTTATATAGACTTACTATGGACTTTATATGGACCTACTATGGATAATCATTGGAGATAACCCTTATTTACCCTTTATTTATCCCTTACTAAAGTAGTGATTGACCCGTCCTGAAATAACTATACAGGTCAATGAATAAATCCTAATATAACTATGCAAGATAAAATTGACTCGCCTTTTAAAAGTGGTTTCAATAGATTAGTGTGTGAGATCTGTACAAGAAAAGAGAGGTTTATTAAGTATTGAGAAGAAGATTTCTTCTTTGTTTGTAAAAAATATGGAATGTTTTTAGTCAAAAAAAGCAGCAAAAAAAACGCTGCCTTTTAACTAAAATTTAAAGAATAATGAAGATTATTTCAGTTTTCCTTCGATTAAATCTTTGTCGCCTTTTCCTAAAATGAATTCGCCTTGTGTTCCCAGAAGAAATTGCCGTTGATATCTTGGTACTTAGCACCGCTTGCGCTTAAAGTAGTTTTCATGTCGTAAGTTTTTCCGGTGGTTTCATTTTTTACGGCAGCTGTTCCTTTTTCAGCATCAAAAATTACACTGAATTCGGTTTTTTTGTCGTTGCTGATATATTGGTACACTTCTCCTGTGGTGGATTTGGTAGTAACGGTTTTATCAGCGGTGGTTACTTTTTCTGTTTGTGCTACTGCGGTAGCAGAGTCGATTGGGGTTATCGTAGTAGTTGTAGTAGTTTCCGGGTTGGTTATTTCTGTGTTTTGGGTAGTGATGGTTCCGGTTTCTTGTTTTTTCTCACAAGATGTTGCAATCAGCGCGAGAAATGCTGCAAATACTAATTTTTTCATTGTTTATATTTTTTTTCCTGTTCATTACAAAATGCGTTCCATTTTTGGTTTTAATTAGGGAGAGTTGGAAAAACGGTATATAGAATTATTTCATACGAAATGAATTAAAAAGAATCCAGTGAATGGTGTAAAAATGTTACCAAGACCTTTGCATCAGAATTTCATTAACTTTTTTGGAAGTAAAAATTAATATTAAAGTAAAACTGTTTCAAGGAATTGAGAAATTTAACGAAAGGAAAGGAGGTATTTGTTTATGAATTAAACCATTGGAATTCATTGGTTTATTGCTTGGTGAATCTTTTTTTTCTTAGAAGTAAGTGGAGGTTAAATGGAAAGATATATGATTTTTGGAAGACGTTTTTCAGGATAATAAATCCCCTCATTTATTTTATCTTCTCAATTATTTCCTTATTTTTGACCAATGGAAAATTTCGTGGTTTCTGCAAGAAAATACCGTCCCCAAGAGTTTGATACTGTTGTGGGACAATCTCATATTACAGATACTTTGGAACACGCCATAGAAGAAAACCAGTTGGCTCAGGCGTTGTTGTTTTGCGGACCGAGAGGAGTAGGGAAAACTACCTGCGCTAGAATTCTTGCAAGAAAAATCAACGAAAAAGACGGTTCCACCTCTGAGGATGGCTTTGCTTATAATATTTTCGAACTCGATGCGGCTTCGAATAACTCGGTGGAAGATATTCGCGAATTGACCGACCAAGTACGTTTTGCTCCGCAAGTAGGAAAGTATAAAATCTATATTATTGATGAGGTTCATATGCTTTCTGCAGCAGCTTTCAATGCGTTTTTGAAAACCTTGGAAGAACCGCCAGCTCACGCAATTTTCATCCTTGCTACCACTGAAAAGCATAAAATTATTCCTACGATTTTGTCTCGATGTCAGATTTATGATTTCAAAAGAATCACCATTGAAGACATCCAGAATCATCTGAAAAATATCGCCGAAAAAGAAGGAATCGCTTACGAAGATGATGCACTCTACCTGATTGCTCAAAAAGCGGATGGTGCACTTCGGGATGCGCTTTCGATTTTCGATCGACTTTCGACCTTTACTCAGAAAAATATTACTTTGGTTAAAGCTGCCGAAGTTTTGAATATTCTAGATTACGACCAGTATCTCAATATCGTTGATATCGCACATGAAAACAGAATTTCTGATGTTTTGTTTGCCTTTAACGAGATTGTAAAAAAAGGTTTTGATCCACATATTTTCATTGCCGGATTGGGAAATCATTTCAGAGATTTAATGATGGCGCAGAATCCTGTTACTTTAAGTTTAATTGAAGTAGGGGAAAAAACAAAAGCCAAATTTGCTGAGCAAAGCAAAAAATGGAACGCCCAGCAACTCATTGATGCGATTGAAATCTGTAATCACGCAGATATTAATTATAAAAACTCCAAGAATCCGAGGCTTACTGTAGAAATTGCTTTGATGCAACTTTCATCCATCACCGCCAACGGCTCCGAAGTAAAAAAAAAAAGTATCTGATATTAGCACCGCTTCTTAAAACAGAATCTGTAGCTAAACCCCTTCCCAAAACCTCTAATATAAGGGTTTCAGAAGAGTTTCCGAAGGAGGAACCCCAAAAAATCCAAAAAACGGCAGAGCCGATTGCCCAAAAAAGTATTCAGCCAAAGTACAGTATTCTTGCAGCCTTAAACCCCTCCAAAAAGGAAGAAGAGCAAGAGAAAACTACCACGAAAGAGGACTTGCCGAGCAATCATTTTACTGAAACCGATTTGAACATCGAATGGAATAATTTTTTGGGTGAAATGCAAACCAAGGACATTATTGTATTTAACGCAATCAGTTCCTTTAAACTTCGGAAAAAAGATGAAAATACGGTTGAAATCACCTATCCATCGGAATCTGCAAAAAGCGAATTCGAGAAAGTGAGAGGAGATTTTTTCAATCATTTTATGCATAAAGTTAGTCATTTCAACATCGTAGTGGAGTATAAAAATGATGTAACTCTGAAGAAAGAAATCGTCACCAAACGAAAGATTTTTGATAAATTTGCCGAAATAAATCCTATTTTAAAGGATTTAGATGATATATTTAAGTTTGATCTCAATTAAAATTACCAATTAGCCAATGAAATTTTGGCTTCCCATGTTATAATGAATTTAAAAGATATAGAAAACAAATGGGTGAAGGATTTTCCAAGCCCGTTGATTATTGCTGGTCCGTGTAGTGCAGAAAGTGAATCTCAAATGCTGGAAACCGCAAGAAGAATTAAAGAAACCCATGCCGAAGTGCCTATTTTCCGTGCAGGAATCTGGAAACCAAGAACTAAACCCAATGGTTTTGAAGGAGTAGGAGTAATCGGTCTCAATTGGTTGAAGAAAGTAAAATCAGAATACGGTTTCAAAACCGCTACCGAAGTTGCTAATGCACATCACGTTGCTGCTGCATTGGAAGTGGATGTTGATATCTTATGGATCGGAGCGCGTTCTACTGTGAACCCATTTACCGTTCAGGAAATTGCAGAAGCATTGAAAGGAACCGACAAACCGGTTTTTGTGAAGAATCCTGTGAATCCTGATTTGGCTTTGTGGATCGGCGCTTTGGAAAGACTTTTAGGACAAGATGTGAAAAATTTAGGGGTTATTCACCGCGGTTTTTCTACTTACCAGAAAACAAAATATAGAAATATTCCGAACTGGCAAATTGCTTTAGATTTCAAGAACCAATATCCGAATATCCCGATGTTGGTAGATCCGTCGCATATTTGTGGAAACAGAACCGGTTTAGCAGGCATTGCTCAGGAAGCCTTTAATGTCGGTTACCAAGGAATGATTATCGAAACCCATTGCACACCTGATGAAGCTTGGAGTGACGCTTCACAGCAAATTACGCCTGAGGTTTTGGCAGATTTAATTAATAATTTACAGATTAGAAATTCCGATATTTCCGCTTTTGATGACGAAATGGGAAGACACCGTACTCTAATTTCGGATCTTGATTTTAATTTAATTGAACTTTTGTCTCAAAGGATGAAAATTTCTGAGAAAATCGGAACTTTAAAGAAAGAAAACAACATCGCGATCTTCCAGCCGGAAAGATGGAAAGTGATCACTGAATACGCAAGCCAAAAAGCGGACGAAACAGGAATGTCTCAGGAGTTTATCGAGAAAGTTTTCAAAGCTATTCACGAAGAATCGATTGATATTCAGAATAATATTTAAGATGGCGGCCATAAATTCTTTTTAATGAAAGGGCTCATCACCAAATCTACCGGTAGTTGGTACCAGGTTTTGGAACAAGAAACCGGACGGTTTTTTGAAGCGAGAATTCGGGGTAAGTTTAAACTTATTAAAACCAGGTTGACCAATCCTTTGGCGGTAGGCGATCGGGTAGAATTTTCTTTGGAGCAGGACGATGTTGCATGGATTACCAAGATTGAACCCAGAAAAAATTACCTGATCCGAAAATCGGTGAACCTCTCGAAAGAAGCACATATCATTGCGTCAAATATCGATGTGGCCTGTTTTATTTTTACCGTGAAACATCCGGAAACATCGTTGGGTTTCCTCGATCGCTTTTTGGCTTGTTGCGAAGCTTATAACATCACGCCACTCATTTTGTTCAATAAAATGGATATGTTGAATGATGATGAGAAAGATTTTGTGGCAAGTTTCCGGGCTTTGTATGAGCATATCGGTTATGAAACTATGGAGATTTCTTCCTATTCAAAAATGAATCTAGAAGTTCTCACAGAAACCATAAAAGATAAAGTTTCGGTGTTTTTCGGTCACTCGGGAAGTGGAAAATCTACTTTGGTTAATGCGATGCAACCGGATTTAAATATCAAAACTTCAGAGATTTCAGTATCTCAACTGAAAGGGAAACATACCACTACTTTTGCGCAAATGCATTTTTGGGATTTCGGCGGCAGTGTAATCGATACGCCAGGGGTCCGGGAATTTGCGATGATTGATGTGCAAAAAGAAGAAATTCAACATTATTTTCCGGAAATCTTTAGGATCGGAAGAGACTGTAAATTCCACAATTGCATGCATTTGAACGAACCCAAATGTGCAGTTTTGGCCAACATAGAAACCGGAGAAATTGAGGAAACTCGCTATCTCACCTATTTGAAACTCATGGAAGAAGCAGAGGAAAACTCTGCTTTATAACAATAAAAAAACCCAGCCGAAGCTGGGTAAAAACTAATAACCATGAAAACTCAAATTAAACATGAGAATCGAAAAATAATTTACAATTTCCGTGCCAAATAAATTTGGCTACTCGTCATGAGAATTTTCGGTGCAAATATAAGAAGTTTTTTTTGTACTTTTGCGCCACATTAAAACAAGATTTATGTCAGGTAAAATTACATTCACGATGATCAAGCCAGATGCAGTTGCAGATGGTCACATTGGAGCTATTTTAGGAAAAATTGCAGAAGGAGGTTTCAAAATCAAAGCATTGAAATTAACTCAACTTACGGTTGCAGATGCTCAAAAATTCTACGCAGTACACGCTGAAAGACCTTTCTATGGTGAGTTGGTAGAATTCATGTCTTCCGGACCAATTGTAGCAGCAGTTTTGGAAAAAGACAATGCTGTTGAAGATTTCCGTACGCTAATTGGTGCAACCAACCCAGCTGAAGCAGCAGAAGGAACCATCAGAAAAATGTTTGCGAGAAGCATCGGCGAAAATGCAGTTCACGGATCAGATTCTGATGAAAATGCATTGATCGAAGCGCAATTTCACTTTTCAGGAAGAGAGATTTTCTAATTAAGAATTCATCTTATTATTATAAAAGTCCGGAAATTTTTTCCGGACTTTTTTATTTATATTTGATAAAATTTACAAGATGAAAAAACTTTTCGCAGGAGTAATTTTAGGATTGATTTTCTTGACGACTCCAAGTGCATTTGCACAAAATAAAATATTTATATATAATTATAAATTCATTCCAGATTCAACAAATCACCAAAATGTGAAAGATGAATTAATGATTTTGAATATTCAAAAAGATAGATCGGAATTTTATAGTTCGGAAAGATATTCTTCCGATTCAACGCAGTTAGCAGAAAGTTTAAAAGGGCTTATGGCAATGCCGTATAATAAAGAAATGATTAGTGATAGAGTGATAAATTACCCTCAATCAAATCTGGCGGAATATATCACTTTTATGTCTTGGGACAAGTATGTCGTCAAACAAGAAATTGATTTAAAATGGAAATTGGAAAATGAGTTCTCAACAATTTTAAACTATGATGTTCAAAAGGCTACAAGTGAGTTCGGAGGACGAAAGTGGATAGCATGGTTTGCTAAAGAGATCCCAATTCAATATGGACCTTATAAATTCAAAAATCTTCCGGGCTTAATTCTGAAAGTGGAAGACACCAATAAGAATCACATTTTTGAATTAAAAGGAATTAAAAATAGCGTTGCCGACTTTGAATATCCAAAATTGAATAATTATAAAGAATTCAATTTAAGTTATGATCAATTTGTTAAAAAATTTAAAAATTATCGCAAGAATCCGACAGCCGATTTGATTGACAAAATTCCAGATCAAAGAGATGCAAATGGAAACTTTAGAACATCTGCGCAGATAATTAAAGAACTAAATGATCAATGGTTAGATAGTTTTAAAAAAGATAATAATATAATCGAAATCAATTTACTAAAATAAAAAGACAGTTGGTTATAGATGGTCTTGAGATGTAAGAAGTACCTCACATGAAAAAAATATTATTAATCCTTTTGCTCTTATCAAATTTTGTTTTTGCACAAAATATATCTTTTGTATACGAACTCAAATATAAACCCGATTCAAATAAAGATAGTCTTTTAACGGAAGTATATTATTTAGATGTATTAGGAAATCAATCTGTATTTAGGTCTGAACAGGCAAGGATTTCTGATTCTCTAAAATATAATATGGGCTTTAGAGGTATAGAAAAAATAACTTTCACAGAACTTTATGTTATTAAAAACAGAGAAAGTAAAGAGATAATAAAAAATATTACAACACCTTTAATGAATGATCTCTATTTCATAAGATTAAAAGATCATATCGATTGGCAAATATTGAATGATATACAGAAAATTGATAATATAGATTGCCAGAAAGCAACAGTGAATTATGGCGGAAGAAATTGGACAGCATGGTTTGATAAAAATACACTAATCCAAGATGGGCCTTATGTTTTTCAAGGTTTGCCTGGACTTATTGTAAAATTATACGATGATAAAGGAGACTACGATTTTAACTTGATGGAAATCAAAAATAATAAGGATCATCAACTGTTTTATCTGAGAAAAGGGAAAGAAATAAGTTGGGATATTTATAAGAAATTGCAGTATAATTATTATTCCGATCCATTCTCTGAAATTAAGAACGAGGTATAAAATACAAAATCGGCGACCAAAATGGTAATCCTGTTGATATGAATCTAAAACAGATGACAGAAAATATTCAAAAGAAAATGAGAGAAAATAATAATCCGATAGAACTCAATCATAAAATTGAATATAAATAATCTGTTGTTGTTGTGTTGTTGTTATTTTCTATCGAATATCGTCAATATCAGGTGAAGCATCAGTTCTGCTGATAAAATGGGTGCTTCCGTGTTTCTTTTTAATCTTATTTGCCCAAAGAATTCCTAAGCCAAAACCTATTGCATTAATAAATACTAAAAGAAAAATTCCTGTAGTTTTATTTTCCATCGAAAGGTAAATTGCAACTCCTATAATTGCAGAGAGAATGGTAGGAGAAAGAACAATTTTAATCCAATTAATCCATTCGATGACCGTTTCAAATACAGATTGTTTTTCCAAGATGTTTTTTATAATTAAATACGAAAAAATAGCGTCAGAAGTTACATTTTAAAAAAAGGTATTCTTAATCAGAAAAGTGATTTCCTACTATCTTTAAAAAAAAAATAAGGCAATTCCAATTTGAACTGCCTTATTTTATTTTTTTTAAATTTTCAAAAGTTCTATCGTTTTTTCAGGACTTTCAGAGGAAAATACAGCGTTTCCGGCGACGAGGACATCAGCTCCGGCTTCGAAAAGTTTCGCGGCATTGTCTAGATTTACGCCACCGTCGATTTGAATTAATGCAGTGGAATTATTGGATAAAATAAGATCTTTCGTTTCTGCGATTTTTTTGTAGGTATTTTCAATGAATTTTTGTCCACCAAAACCCGGATTTACACTCATTAATAATACCAAATCTACCTCCGAGATGATGTCTTCCAGCATCAAAACCGGCGTTGATGGATTCAAAACGACACCTGCTTTTGCGCCTTTGTCCTGAATGAAATTGATTGTGCGGTGAAGATGGGTACACGCTTCATAATGCACGGAAACCAAATCTGCACCCATGTTGATGAATTCTTCCACGTATTTTTCGGGTTCTACAATCATTAAATGGACATCCACAAATTTCTTCGCGTGTTGTTGAATGGTTTTCATTACCGGAAATCCGAAGGAAATGTTGGGTACAAATCTTCCGTCCATGACGTCCACATGCAGCCAATCTGCTTGGGAATTATTGAGCATTTCGATGTCGCGTTGCAGATTCCCAAAGTCTGCGGATAAAAGAGAAGGAGCTATTAACTTAGTTTTCATTTTTTTTCTTATTAGATGTTAGATACAAGATTCTTGACTCTATTTAATGATACTTCAATTTCATGTCAGGTTTAATCTTCAATAGCGTTTCATAAATCAACTGAATCACATTTCCGACATCTTCTTTGGAAACCATTTCTACCGTGGTGTGCATGTATCGCAAAGGAAGAGAGATTAAAGCAGAAGGAACTCCGCCGTTGGAATGCGCGAAAGCATCGGTGTCGGTTCCTGTTGCGCGGCTTGCTGCAGCTCTTTGGAAAGGGATTTTCTTGGTTTTTGCGGTTTCCACAATCAGTTCACGAATGATGTGATGAACGCTCGGTGCGAAGAAAACTACCGGTCCGTTGCCACATTTTTGGTCACCTTCTTTTTTCTTTTCAATCATCGGTGTGGATGTGTCGTGAGTAACATCCGTCACGATTGCGATGTTCGGTTTAATGGTATCTGCAATCATATCGGCGCCGTATAAACCGACTTCTTCCTGCACGGAATTGGTAATGTATAGACCGAAAGGCAGTTTCTTTTTGTTTTCTTTTAAAAGTCGAGCCACTTCGGCAATCATAAATCCGCCAATTCTGTTGTCCAAAGCACGACAAACGAAATATCGGTCATTCAGTTCGAAGAATTCGTCGGGATAAGTGATCATCGTACCAACGAAAATTCCTAAATCTTCCACTTCTTTTTTGCTGGTTGCGCCACAATCGATGAAAATATTTTCGAGTTTCGGAACCGGTTCGTTGGAATTTACGCCACGAGTATGAATTGCCGGCCAACCGAAAACACCTTTTACAATGCCTTTTTCGCCATGAATATGAACTACTTTGGAAGGAGCAATCATTTGATCAGAACCACCATTTCGGATGACATAAATTAAACCATCATCGGTGATGTAATTCACATACCAAGAAATTTCATCCGCGTGCGCTTCGATGACTACTTTGAATTCCGCTTCAGGATTGATAATTCCGTAGCAAGTTCCGTAGTGGTCTACTTCAATTTTGTCCACATAGGGTTTGATGTAATTCATCCAGACTTTTTGGCCGTTGTGTTCGTAACCAGTTGGACTTGCAGTGTTTAGATATTCTTCTAAAAATTTAAGAGATTTATTTTCAAATTTCATATAAAAGGGAATGAATTTTGTTGCTGATATTTGATTTTATAGGAAGTAAAAGTAATGAAATTTAATAAAATAATCGTAATATTTCTTTTGTTTTCGGGGTTTATAGCATATGCACAGCAGGATTCACTTTTTTCCCCGAAGCCTTTAAGCCAATATCCGCCAGAGCTTTTGAAAACGGATGAATTTGGAAATAAATATTACTACGACGAAGCGCAAAAAGCTAAGATATACGAAATCAATGGTGAAAATGTAGTGGTGATGGATGAGTTGATTCTACTGAATAAACCTAGATTTAATAATCAACTCGATCAAAATTATTACTATTTCCTCAACAAAAAACTCAACAGGGTTTATCCGTTGTTTCTTACGGCTTTAAGCCAGTACCAAAACATTCAAAAAGATCTTCAAAATCTTGACAGAAAGTCTCAACGCAAATATATTGATGAGCGCCAAAAAGCGCTTGCAGATCAATATGAAAAGCAATTAAGAGATTTGACGACTACAGAAGGGAAGGTTTTTGCGAAACTCATGAACCGCGCGACCGGAAAAACGGTTTTCGAAATTATTAAAGAATTGCGAGGCGGATGGAGTGCTTTCTGGTGGAACGTGAAAGGAAACATTGCAGATGTTGACCTCAAAGAGCCTTATGATCCCCATAGAAACAGATCCGACGAGTTTGTGGAATCCTTGCTTCAAAGCAACTGGAATGCTGGTTATTTCCTACCGTATCCAGGTTATCAGAATTTTAAAATTAAAAAATAGTTTATGAGAAAATTTCTAATGAACTTAGTGCTGATCATTTCGGTATTGAGTTTCAGTTTTGTGTATTCTTATGGTGTAACCGGTCACAGAGTGGTGGCGGAAATTGCCGAAAACCATCTTTCCGGAAAAGCGAAAAGAAACCTGAAGAAAATCATCGGGCAGGAAAAACTTGCTTATTGGGCAAATTGGCCGGATTTCATCAAATCTGATACTACCGGAGTTTGGAAACAGACTGATCGTTGGCATTATGTAAACATCAATCCACAACCGAATTTTAAGATGTTTTCTGATAGTTTGAAGGCACAAACCGGTCCGAATTTATATACCCAAATCAAAACGCTTTCAGAGCAAATTAAAGATAAAAAAACATCCGCCAAAGATCGCGAGATTGCACTGCGTTTTCTGATTCATTTGGTTGGAGACTCATCGCAACCATTGCATGTAGGGAGAGCGGAAGATTTAGGAGGAAACAAAGTGAAAATTAAATTTTTTGGTGAAAATACCAATTTGCATACGCTTTGGGATACTAAATTGATCGATTTTCAGAAATACAGCTACACTGAATATGCTGCTTTATTGGATGTAAAATCAAAAGAAGAAGTGAAGCAAATACAATCAGGAACTTTAGAAGATTGGTTGTACGAGAGTCACCTAAGTGCTAATAGAATTTATGCCAACACTTTAATGGATGGTTCTTATTCTTACGATTACAACTATAAATTTACAGATTTAATGGAGCGTCAGTTGCTCTATGGAGGTTTGAGATTAGCAAAAATATTGAACGAAATTTTATAAGAACTTTTCTTTCAGTTTTTCGAAAACAATTTTATCAATAGGTAACGGAAATGGATTTTCATCAATATCGATGGGAATCCATTCTGTTTTTTCAATGCAAGGATCCATGATGAGGAATTCATTTTCATCGATGATTTCCACCAAATAATACACCGTCAAAAGCTGTTCATTGTTTCGGAAGCGCGATACTAGGAAATCTTCTTGGGTATAAAGATGACCGAGAATATTTATTTTCACATTCAGTTCTTCCTCAAATTCCCGATGCAAGCAATCTTGTAATCCTTCTCCGAATTCCAGGCCACCACCAGGAAGTTTCATCAATTGTTCACCTGCATATTCTTCGTGTAAAACCAGCACTTTTTTATCTTTCACTGCAGCGGCATAAACACGAATATTGAACTTGTCGATCATAATAGACTGGCTTAATTGTTTTCACAAAGTTACTAAAAACCCTCATTTAATTTCACTGCGTTAATCATTTCTCGTTTTCCGGGAGGACCTGCTTTTTTCTCTATTTTAAAATTAAGTTCTTGTAGGATTCTTCTTACGCTTCCTTTAGAAGAATAGGTGGTGAGCAAACCGCCGATTGCCATTTTGTCGGAAACCATTTCAAATAAAGGTTTTTCCCATAAATCCGGTTGAACTCTCGCGCCGAAACAATCATAATAAACAAGGTTAATTTTCGGTAAATCAATGTTTTTCAGTTCAAAAAAATCAGCTTTGTATTTGGTGAAGAAAAAATTCGAGAGAATTTCTATGGTTTCATTCCATTCGCAAGAGTGAATTTGATGGTAATATTCTTTCATTTTTGGGTTTTGAAAGAAAGAATCATAGGCTAGCTCCTCGATTTCTGAATTGTTTACAGGATATTTTTCAATTGTAAAGAATTTGATTATATGATTTTTGTCAGTTTTCAAAAATTCATCAATTGTTACCAAAACGTTAAGTCCTGTTCCAAAACCGAGTTCTAAAATATTAATATCGCAAAAATAAACCAGATTTAATCCATTTTTAATAAACACGTGTATCGCCTCTTGGAGGGCTCCGTAATGTGAATGGTAATTTTCATTTAATTCATTGATATATAATGTTTTACTTCCGTCTGAAGTGGTTTTAATTTCCCGATTCATCTTAATTTTTTTTCAAAATTAAATCAAAATTTTGATATTTAAAAAATTATATTAAATTTGTAGAACATCAACTAAAATTTTTAAAATGATAATTCAAAAATCTACAAATCCGCGAATTTCGACATTCGACCCTGATAATTTTTCCTTTGGAAATACCTTTATCGATCACATGGTTATTTGCGAATATGAAAACGGTAAATGGGGTGATGTGAAGGTAATGCCTTATGGAGGATTGCCTTTTTCACCAGCAATGATGGGAGTAAATTATGGTCAGGCGTGTTTCGAAGGAATGAAGGCGTACAAAGATCCAAATGGAGACGTTTTCCTTTTCAGGCCGGAGAAGAATTTTGAAAGAATCAATAAATCGGCGAAACGACTTGCAATGCCGGAAGTTACTGAAGAAATGTTCATAGGAGGACTGAAAGCTTTGGTAGATATCGACAGAGCTTGGATTCCACAAGGAGAAGGAATGTCGTTGTATATCCGACCACTTATTTTCGCTACTGAAGAAGCTTTGAAGGCTAGAATTTCCGACAAATATATGTTTGCAATTGTAGCAACTCCTGCAAAAAGTTATTACACAGAACCGGTTTCTGTTTTAATTTCTGACTTCTATTCGAGATCAGCAAACGGAGGAGTAGGATCAGCGAAAGCGGCAGGAAACTATGCTGCGTCGTTTTATCCAACTCAACTTGCGATTGAACAAGGTTACGAGCAAATTATCTGGACTGATGATTCTACCCACGAATATTTCGAAGAAAGTGGAACTATGAACGTTTTTGTAAGAATTAATGATACTATTTATACGCCACCAACTTCTGAGAAAATCTTGGATGGTGTTACTAGAGACAGTTTTATTAATTTAGCGAAGAAGCGCGGAATTGAAGTAAAAATAGAACCAGTAGCTGTAAAAACCGTTATTGAAGCTCAGAAAAATGGTACTTTAAAAGAAGTTTGGGGAGTTGGAACTGCTGTTGTAACCAGTGTTTTCCAGGCATTAGGATATAAAGGTGAAAAACTAATGTTGCCAACCCTTCCTGCTGAAGAAAGTTATGCATTAACCCTTCAAAAAGATTTGGTCGATATCCAAACCAATAAATCTGAAGATCCTTTCGGATGGAGAGTTTTGGTAGAAAAGAAAATTATGGAAACTGCATAAGTTTTTACAAAATACAATCTGAAACCGGGGAAATTTTAATCCTCGGTTTTTTCGTTTTACTATGTTGTTCGAAATGCTTATTTTCGCAAAAGTTTTATATGAAAAAAAGTATTTTAATATCGTTTTTGTTTTTGATTTCTTGTGCTCAAAATACGCAGACGCATCCTCCTGTAGGCGGTTTTCTGAGTGAAAAAGATTTGAATACTTCCAAAAACAGGGCGAAAAATCTCAACGAAACCGAAAGGAAACAAATTCAGGATTGGATTGCCAATCAGCAAGAGAAATTTTATCCAATGAGCATGAATTATTGGGTAAACATTGAAAATTTGCAACAAAATCCGAAAAGGAACGATGGCGAAACTGTTTCTTATCAATATGATTTGTATGATTTCGACCTTGTCAAACTTTATAATGCTCCCAAGAAAAATAGCAATGTTCAGTTTGGTCGTTTCGAAGAATTGAAAGCCGTGGAAGATGCCTTAAGATATTTGAAAAAAGGCCAGGAAGCAACGCTTTTAGTCCCATCAGTATTGGCTTTCGGAACTTATGGTGATAATGACAAAATTCCGAATGATATGCCTCTGATCATCAAAATAAAAGTATTGTAAAATAAAAATTAATGATAAAGAAGAATTTTTTAATCGCATTAGCAGCAATATTGCTAACAAGTTGTACCCCAATTTATAAAAAAATGAACGTAGACAAAGAAACTTACGAAGGCCTAAAAGATGGTCTTTATGCAAATTTCCAAACATCAAAAGGAAATATGATTGTTAAATTCGAAGATAAAAAAGCGCCGGTTACCGTTGCCAATTTCGTCGGATTAGCAGAAGGAAAAATAGAAAACAAATCCAAAGCGAAAGGAGTTCCTTTCTATGATGGAACCATTTTTCACCGTGTGATTAAGGATTTCATGATTCAAGGTGGTGATCCAAAAGGAACCGGAATGGGCGATCCTGGTTATAAATTTGATGATGAAAAGAACGATTTGCAACACAAAGGCAAAGGAATTCTTTCCATGGCGAATTCTGGTCCAAACACCAATGGTTCCCAGTTTTTCATTACCGAAGTTGCAACGCCTTGGTTGGACGGAAGACATACTATTTTCGGTGAAGTAGTGAAAGGTGAAGAGGTAATTGATGCCATCGCGAATGTAGAAAAAGGAGCGCAGGACAAACCAAAAACCGATGTGGTTTTAGAGAAAGTTTCTGTTTTTTCAAAAGGTGATGAATACAAAGATTACGATGCAGCCAAACTTTTCAACGAAGGAAAAGGAAAAATTCAGGAAAATAACAAGGCAATTCTCGCTAAAATAGAAGCTGAAAAGAAGAAAAAAGAAGAAGAATTTGCCGCAAACCAACAAAAATTAGTTGATGATTTGAAAGCAGGAATGCAAGTAACTCCATCTGGTTTGTACTACAAAATTACCAAAACTACCCACGGTGTAGCTCCAAAAGCTGGAGATGAAGTTTCTGTGCATTATGCTGGAAAATTGGTTGATGGCAGCGAATTCGATTCCTCTTTCAAAAGAAATCAGCCGATCGAAATTCCTATCGGAGTTGGACAAGTAATCAAAGGTTGGGACGAAGGAATCTTGCTTTTAAAAGAAGGAGAAGCAGCAACACTTTTAATTCCATCTGAATTAGGTTACGGAGCAAGAGGGGCAGGAGGCGTAATTCCACCAAACGCTTGGCTCATCTTCGATGTAGAATTGGTAAAAGTAAATTAATGCTGTGAGGTGGTAATCGTTAAAGAGATAACATTGAAAAAACACTCCGATTTTGGAGTATTTTTTTTGAGTATGATTTTGTCTGATCCTAAAATAACTATACCAATATATTGGATACATGATACAATCGTGCGACAACGGAACTATTTTGGATAAACAATAGCTTTATCTAATTCAATAGGGTTATTATATTTTTTGATTATGTTTTTTAATTGTTCATTAATTTCTCTGCTATTTTTACAATTAACGAAGGTTCCATCATTTAGAAAAAATTGATCGCTATTTGTTTCTCCAATTCCGTTTTTAATGAAATTAATTGGTGATTCATAATATTTCAATTTTGTGGTTTTGTATTTTTCTAGTGTTATTGGAACACTCATTTCTATTGCCATTTCAATAAATTGATTTTCTACCAAAGCTTTTTTATTTTCTGATTTAGCAAGTTGAAAATGATAATTGTTTTTGTCATCAAAAATTTCAACAATTAATCCGGGTAAACCATGAAATTTATAAGGTCCCTCTTGAAAAGGAATGTCCATTGTAAACCATGCTGTCCAATTTCTTCCGCCCCAAGTTGTGGTTGCTTTTTGTAGGTTTAGTTCCTTGACTCGTTTGTTTTCGTTGCTCAACTTCCAATTTTGAATATCTGTAGTCTGTAGGTTTAAGACGGTATTTTCCAATAAATCATATTGGCTGAAAGCGTTGCTGTTATTTTTATGGACAATTATATCGGAAGTGTTTAATTTCATTTCTTTTGGAAACGGAATGTTATTACTAATCAAAGAATCCGCAATGAAAAAATCATAGGTATAGTACTTCGTTTCAGTAGGTCCTATGTCAAGGATATAATTTTCTTTGGTTAAAATTGTTGATGTAGAATCCTTTTTATATGGAACATCATAAATGAATCGATGTGTTTGCGCTTTTGGAAAGACAAAGACACTTAGAGTTAAAATCAAAATAAAAAGCTTAATTTTCATCGTCGTTTTTGTTAATGTTGATATTCTTATCAGTAATAAATTTTTGTTCTTCATTTGTTAAAAGAACATCGCCTTTGTCATCGCTTATTTTCAATTTAGTCCAATATGCTTGATTTATTTTCACAGGGTTTTCTAAACCTTTTTTATCAGTTGTTTCGAAGCTTTTAAAAATCACATCTCTGGAAGAGCTGTATTCAAATGTTTGACTTTCTGTAATAGTCTTAAATCCTTTGGTTTTAAAAGAAATTTTAGAAGGAAAATATTTATCGTCTCTTTTATAATAGTCGAAAATAATGATGCCATTGCCGAGTTGTCTTTTAAATTCTTTTCCGTTTTCGTCTTTGTAGATCCTTGGCTCAGATTTATTTTGTGTAAAATCCAACTCTAAATGGGTAATTGCTTTGTCTTTTTTATTGTAAATGAATTTTCCACTGTAGACATAAGAAGAATCAGTTTTTATAGAGTAAGAAATCTCCTGATCTTCTTCATCTTCATTGATTAATTTGCCACTTATTTTCGCGCCTTTGTTTTTAGAAAGTCGGTGTGTTCTCCATAATTCATAATGCAAAAATAAATCACCAATGTTATCGTGTGAAATTTTTGGTTTTTTTTCACGAACAAAGTTTTGATAAGGTTCGGTTTTTAGATAACGTAAATTATCAATTTGAAGTTGTACAAAATTATCGAAGTTATCATTAAAGGCATCTTTTGAATTATACATTCCGTTTTTGCTCCAGAATTTCCCATCCGCTATCATCAGTACTTTTAATTCTTGGTTTTCAAAGGCTTTTTGCTTTATTTCAACATCGTAAATTATAGGTTTGTTATAATATATATCAGTATAATTATCCGAAACCTCTTTTAATATTTTCTGAAAATCAATGCTTACTATTTTTACTTCATCAATTTGATTATAAAGCGGTTTCAGCTTTAAAATTGTATTATAATCTTGATTTTTTAATGTTTCATACCCATAAGCAGAAATTTCAAGATTCTTAGATGTTTCTGGTAACAAAACAAAGCCGTCGTCATTACTATAATACACATTGTTTGTAGAAATTATTCTTGCATTGGAAATTGCATTCAAAGTTTCCGCATCGATGATTTTGATTTTTTGAGAAAACAAAAGTGAATTGCATAAAATTAGAATAAAAATAAATTTTTTAACCATAATGATGAATTATTTATTTCACAAAATAATGTTATTTTCGTGTATCATGATTAATTGTAATTGCTAATTTTTTTATAAACTTTGATGTAAAAATGTTAAATATTGCGAATTTTTAATAATGCTCAATTACTGGTGTGAATATTTTGCGAACAGAGCGTCATATAAACTAAAGATAGCGTTCCTACGGAACGCTGTGGGGTGCCTGTTTCAAGATTTCTAAACTCTACTCATTCCGTAGGAATGAGTAGAGGTGCAGATTTCTCATTACTAAGCGAAATGCCTTTGTACCCTATTAAAATCAATACTCGTCAATAATCTTGGCGTCCCTTGCGTTAAAACAAATATTATTTCATGAGTATTTTACGCTAAACCCAACTCTTAAATGTCATTCATCTCGTCAAAAAATGTTTGTCCGAATTCAGAACTGATTCCTTAATATTGACTTTTTCATGATTTGTTTAATGCAGTAAAAACCGTCTTTTTTCTTGTACAGAAACTTAAGTTCAAAAAAACACTCCGATTTTGGAGTGTTTTTTTATTTCAATCAATTAATTTTAAAGGCTCATAAACAATTTCGGATTTACCGGAGTATTGTTTTTATGAACTTCATAATGCAGATGCGGACCGGTCGAACGCCCAGAATTTCCGGATCTTGCGATAACTTGGTTGACATTGATATTGTCATTCGTTTCCACCAAAATCTCCGAAAGATGGCCATAAAGTGTCGCCAAACCATTTCCGTGGGAAACAATCACGCAATTGCCGTAACCTCCTTTTTTACCCGCGAAAATCACGGTTCCTTTTGCCGCAGCGCGCACATCGGTTCCGTAAGCTACCGCGATATCAAGACCTTTGTGGAATTGGATTTGATCCGCTTCAGCTGGTGGATTGTTCTTTTCCACTACCGCTTTTGGCGCAGGAGTAGTTTTGATGATATTTCCGGCGCTGTCTCTTTCTACGATTACTTCCGGCGCAGTTTTAGTTTCAATTTTCATCGGTTTTGCAGACGCTAAAAGGATGTTTCTAAATGGAATCGGGTTTTTTCTCTTTCCGAAATTAGAAGAAATGTAACCTTCAGTAGGAATTCCCAGCGGAACTTGTTGCAGCTTATTCTGCAAATCCATCAAATATTGGCTGTAGCGATTGGTTTGTTTTGCCAAATATACTGCGTTGGAAATGCTGTCTTGCGCAAGAGTTGCGATTTTTCCATCGGTTATGTTTTTTTCTGCCAGAAAAGAATTCAACTCTCGAACCGTTTGATCTACTAAAGCAAGATTATTTTTCATTTCAAGATAATCGATGCTGTCTTTTTGGGTGTTTATTTTTACCAGATTTACCTCATAAGTCTTGTCGGTTTTTCCGGTATAAAGTTTAGTAATTATCAATGCTTGCGCAAAGATTACCAGTAAAAAAGCGCCAAGTAAGATATTTACTTTTTTCTTGTTGCTTAGAAAATTCTTCATATACTATTTTGTAACAGTTGTTTATATTTTCGGGTTGCAAAAATAATATTAATTTTTTAAAGTGGATTTTGTGCGATTATTTTATCAGTTTTTTAACGGTTGTTGTCTTTAGAAATTACAGTGATGGTTAATTTTTAATCCAAAAAAATAGAAAAATCTTAATGTCCAAATTGGTTTTTTTTACTTGTGCACTTTTGTATCTTTGCAACATAAGTGAAGATTATGGCTAAGAAAGATCAGAAAAAAGAACCGATTATCGGGGTAGTAGGTAGCGGAAGTTTTGCTACCGCCATCGTGAAGATGCTTACCGAAAACAGCAAAGTGATTCACTGGTGTGTGCGCAACGAGTTCGTAAAAGGAGCAATCGAACTTCGGCATCATAACCCTACTTATCTTACTGCGGTTAATTTCAATGTGAAAACGCTCCGGCTAACCACTGATATCAACGAGTTGGTTTCGGCGTGTGATATCGTCGTATTAGCAACTCCATCCATCTATCTTTCAGATACTTTAGACAAGATGACCTGCGATTATAGCAATAAAATATTTGTTTCCGCCATCAAAGGAATTGTACCGAAAGTCAATGATGTGGTAGCACATTATCTCCGTGATGAGTTTAAAATCGGTTTCCGAAGCCAAGCTGTAATCGCCGGGCCTTGCCACGCCGAAGAAGTCGCGATGGAAAGACTTTCTTACCTGACCATTGCTACCGTAGAGGAAAACAGAGAGGTGCTTTGCAATAAATTCGCTTCAAGGTTTATTAAAGTAAACAGCAGTTGCGATATTCTCGGAAATGAGTACAGCGCAATTTTGAAAAATATTTATGCAGTAGGAGCCGGTATTGCAAGTGGTTTAGGTTATGGAGATAACTTTACGGCCGTTTTCGTATCGAATGCGATCCGCGAAATGGAACTTTTCCTTGAAGGAATCCACGAAATGCCACGCGATGTGAACGAAAGTGCCTATTTGGGAGATTTGCTCGTAACGGCGTATTCTCTTTTTTCCAGAAACCGAAACTTAGGAAATCTTATCGGAAAAGGATATACCGTGAAATCGGCCATACAATCGATGAACATGATTGCCGAAGGTTACTACGCTGCAGATTCTATCTACAAAACCGCAAAAGAAAAGAAAATGAAAACCCCAATTATCGATGCGGTTTACAGAATTCTTTACGAAGATAAAAATGCAGAAAAAGAATTTAAAAAACTTACTGCGAAATTGAATTGATATTAGAAATACAACAATCTATTAATTTCTATTTTTAAACAAACATGCCTAAATCTTTAAATAAAAGAACTCCAAAACCTCACTACGATGTCGTTTTAATCGGTGGAGGAATTATGAGCACCACGCTCGCTACTTTGCTTAGTGAGTTGGATCCTCATCTCGAAATTGCGATATTCGAAAGACTCGGAAGATTTGCCCGGGAAAGTTCTGCTGCATGGAACAATGCAGGAACAGGACATTCTGCTTTTTGTGAACTCAATTATACTCCGGAAAAAGAGGATGGAAGTATTGATATTTCGAAAGCAGAAAATATTGCTGAGCAATTTGAAATTTCCAAACAGTTCTGGGCTTATTTGGTGAATAAAAATTTCATTCGGAACCCCAAAGAATTCATCAGCTCTTGTCCTCACATGAGTTTGGTTTTTGGTGTAAATGATGCCGAATACCTTAGAAAAAGACATGAGAAATTGACTCAATCCATCCTTTTCAAAGGAATGGAATATACCACCGATCATCAAAAACTTCAAGAATGGATTCCGCTGGTAATGAGCAAAAGAAAAGATAATGAAGTTCTCGCAGCAACAAAAATGGATTTGGGTACCGATGTGAATTTTGGTATTCTTACCAGAAAAATGGGACGGTATCTGGTAGATCATTCCAATGTTGAAGTTTTCCTTTATCATGAAGCCAAAGATTTGGATCTGCAAAAAGACAGCAAATGGAGTATACAAGTGAAAGACCGTTTGAACCAGCATAAACAAGAAGTGGTTGCGGATTTTGTTTTTATTGGTGCAGGAGGTTATGCGTTGCCGCTTCTCGACAGTTCGGATATTCCGGAAAGCGAAGGCTACGGAGGTTTCCCTGTTTCTGGGGAATGGCTGGTTTCTCATAACCAAGAGTTGGTAGAAAAGCATCACGCCAAAGTGTACACTCAGGCTACGGTAGATGCACCACCAATGAGCGTTCCACATTTGGATCTCAGAATTATTGATGGCAAAAAAGCCTTACTTTTTGGACCGTTCGCAGGTTTCTCTACCAAATTTCTAAAAGAAGGAAGCTATCTCGATTTACCAGAAAGTGTGAACTTTAAAAATATCAGATCTCTTTTTGGAGCTTGGTGGCATAATATTCCACTCACCAAATATCTCGTTCAGCAGGTCGCAATGACTAAATCTCAAAGAATGCAGCATTTGAGAGAGTTTGTGAAAGATGCAAAAGAAGAGGATTGGGAAATAAAAGTGGCAGGACAAAGAGTACAAATCATTAAAAAAGATGAAAAACTCGGCGGGAAGCTGGAATTCGGTACTGAAGTAGTGGTGAATAAAAACGGAACAATCGCTTCGCTTCTTGGTGCTTCTCCGGGCGCTTCCACTGCGGTTTATGCAATGATTCAAGTACTGGAAAAATGTTTCGGTGAGAAAATGAAAAATGAGTGGAAAGACAAAATCCTAGAGATTGTTCCGTCTTACGGGAAAAAGCTTGCTGAAAATCCTGAACTTGCCGAAGAAATTAGAAATTATACCAAAGAAAAATTAGAACTTGAATATTAATATTCAGTATCATTTTCATTAAAAAAAGTGAGTACCATTACCAAACCCATCATATCGCCCGAAATACTGGAAGCTCTGCAAACCAAAGTAGAGGAGGAGAAACAAGTGATTGTACATTGCTGTTATCCCGCTACTTTTTTTCCCGGAGATCTGATTAGAATTTGGCAATCTACCTTTTTAATTGATGAAAATACCCACCACAAAAGCCACCTTATTCATCACGAGAATATCTCTCTGTTTCCTTATTGGACCGAGGTTCCGCCGATGAAGGATTTCTGGTTTACCTTAGTTTTTTCAGGCTTGCCTAAAGAATGTAAATCATTTAACCTGAAAGAAGAAATTCCCGAAGAAGGTGGCTTTTTTGTTCAGAATATCAAAAGAAATGGTACTGATGTTTATCGTGTGAAAATCGTATAGTAAAGAAGGAAATCGGTATTCTTTGATTATTTTATATTAAACTGGAAAGGAAATTCCGATTAGGAAAAAAGTTAGACCATGAAAAAACTCACTTTTCTGTTCATCCTGATTTCTACATTAGGAATTGCACAAACTCTTAAAAAACAGGTTCTGGAGATTAAAAAATTTCAGTCGGCGCTGAACCAAGAATATAAAAACCCAAAGGAAACTCCTTTGCGAGGCGATAATTACACCAATTTCAGACAGCATCCGTTCTTTCCAATCAATTTAAAATACCGTGTTACTGCCAAATTTACAAAAACAGAAAATGCAGTTCCTTTTGAAATTCCCACTTCCTTAGGCAAAACGAAGCCTTATGTAGAATTCGGTAAAGTGAGTTTTGATTTGGATGCTCAAACCTATGTATTGACCGTTTATCAAAGTTTAGATTTAAGAAAGAAAAAAGGGTTTGAAGATTATCTTTTTTTACCTTTCAGAGACGGAACCAATGGAAAAGAAACTTATGGTGGAGGAAAATATATGGATTTAAGAATCCCGAAAAGCAATACGATCATTCTCGATTTCAATCAATCTTATCAACCCTACTGTGCTTACAATGCCTATGATTACAACTGCCCGACGGTTCCGGAAGGGAATTTTCTACCTGTTAGAATAGAGGCGGGAGTGATGTATGAGGACGTTTATCATAAGTGAAAAAATATTTCTGCATCTTAAATTGTATTAAAAATTAAGCCACAGAAAATTCAAAAAAAACATATAGGAACCACTCGTAATTGCGTCTGTTACAATTACCGTTTTATTGATTGTTTTTTATCATTACCTTTTTTTCCGGATTTGTTGAACATCATGGGTACGAGTAACGTTAAGAAGCTAACTGCGAATTAAATTTTCGCCAGAAACTCTTCAAAAGCAGGAATTACAGAAACTGTTCCGTCGTTTTCAATTTGGTTGAGTTTTAAGACTTCAATTTGATTGATGGAATTTTCGTCGAAAGGTTTTTGTACACGGACATAATTTTCAGTAAAACCGAACATTAAACCGTTTTTATTTTCGTGTTCCCAAAGTATCGGCAATGTTTTCCCCAACTGAGTTTGGTAGAACGCCATTTTCTTTTTCTCGGAAAGAATTCTAAGCATTTTATTGCGTTTTTTTCTTTCAGGAATAGGTACAATACCTTCCATTTCAGCAGCTTCCGTATTTTCTCTTTCAGAATAAGTGAAAACATGCAAATAGCTGATCGGAAGTTCATTCAGGAAGTTATAAGTTTCCAAGAATTTTTCTTCGGTTTCGCCCGGAAATCCAACAATTACATCTACGCCAATTGCTGCATCCGGCATTACTTCACGGATTTTTGCAACTCTGTTTTGGTATAAATTTGTTAAGTAGCGACGTTTCATTTTTTTCAATAAATCATCGCTTCCGCTTTGCAACGGAATGTGAAAATGCGGAACAAAACTTCTGCTTTTAGAAACCAATTCGATGCTTTCGTCTTTCAAAAGATTTGGTTCAATCGAAGAAATGCGGATTCTCTCGATGCCTTCCACTTTGTCGAGTTCCGAAATCAAATCAAGAAAAGTATGTTCGTGTTTTTTATTTCCAAATTCACCTTTTCCGTAATCGCCGATGTTGACGCCGGTTAAAACAATTTCTCTGATTCCTTTTCCGGCAATTTCCTTCGCGTTGTTTACCACATTTTCTATGGTATCACTTCGGGAGATTCCTCTAGCCAAAGGAATTGTGCAATAAGTACATTTGTAATCGCAACCATCTTGAACTTTCAAAAAAGCGCGTGTTCGATCACCAATTGAATAGCTTCCGATGAAAAAATCGGTTTCTTCAATTTCACAAGAATGGATCGTTCCTTGATTTTCAGATTTGTGCAAATCATCCAAATAACTCAAGATGTTGAATTTTTCTTTTGCGCCCAAAACCAAATCTACACCTTCAATTGCCGAAATTTCTTCCGGTTTTAGCTGAGCATAGCAACCGACAATAACTACCAAACCTTCGGGATTGGCTTTCATGGCACGTTTCACGTGAAGTTTACATTCGCGGTCGGCATTTTCGGTCACCGAACAAGTGTTGATGACATATACGTTGGCTTTGTCTTCGAAAGTTACTTTCTCGTAACCAGCATCGGTCAATTGTCTCGCAATAGTCGAGGTTTCCGCAAAGTTGAGTTTGCAGCCCAATGTGTGGAAAGCGGCGGTTTTGGGTTGATTTGAGTTCAATTCAGTATAAAATTCAGGCTGCAAAGATAGTGATTTTAGAATTTTTAAACTAAAAAGGAATCTGGCCTTTATTGATGAGGTTATTCCGTTTTATAATCATCACGAACTTCATTGCTTTTTGCATAACAAACTGGAGATGAATTCTGTTGTAGAAACATTTGATCATTGAAATCTTTGGATTGATTTCTGGCGATAGAAAGGGTTTTCCAATCCTCATTTTTCAACATTTTTGCGATGTACACGATTTGCCCGATATGATAAGGATAATGCGCTAATTGTCGTAAAACCGCATCAATCACCGAATGTTTTTCGCCACGAATAAAAATGGTTTGATGAAGGTTTTCTTCGTTGATTTGGTCTAAAGCATTGAACAGAATTTTCCAGCCTTTTTCCCATAATTCCTGCATTTCGGTTTTGGTATTTATACTGTTTTCAAATTCAGAATCGCGGTTTCGCCAGTCTTTTTCACCATCTTCAGTGAGGAAGTTGGTCCAGCGAGAAATCATGTTTCCGGAAAGGTGTTTTACAATCGTTGCGATTGAATTACTTTCTGCATTGTATTGCCACAAAATCTCTTGTTCATTGAGCTGCGTGAAGGTTTTGTCGCCCAAATCTTTGTAATACTGAAACCGTTTGATGAAAAGATCTTTCATGATTTTTATCCTTTTGACTCATCAAATTTACAAAAAACGTTGGGTGTTTTTTATTTAATCATTGTTAAATTTCCGCAGAGGTTTTCGAGATGAAAAATCTTGTGAAACGGCGATTGTATTTGGTGTAGATTTTCTTTGTTTTGAATAAAAGTATAGCGTGACGCAAGCGAATTCATATCCGAAACGATCACGAGCCAACATTCATCAACGCTGCGATCGTAATAAGGAAATTTCTCGTTTTTCTTTTCGATTAAATCAATAATTTTTTCGGAAGATAGTTCATCAAAAAGTCCCATCGTAAAATCCGGCGTGATGAAAACATTTCGGCGGTGAGGCGATTTTCGGATTTTTTTCACATAGCCATAACTTTTATTTTGGCGAATGGATTTCACGATGTTGATGACCATTTCGTTCTGTTTTTCGAGCAAATCAATCTTCGAAATATGGTGGAATTCTAAAAAATAAACACCACGAAATTTCGCGGTGTCTTCTTGTTCCAAAAGTATTTCAGCTTGGCGGAAAATTTTATTTAATTGGCTTTCGATCTTTTTTATTTCGAGGTGGTTGATCACTTCGGTCAGTTCGATTCCGATTTTTTTATTGTTGAAACTGGCAATAAAATCGGGACTTTCGCAGGTGAGATTTTCAAATTGTACATCGGGAAAATGATGGAGAAACGAGTTCAGCAAAAGGATTTCTGCCTTTTTTTTGTACTTTTCTCTATCGTGAAGTTCGGAGTTGTCGATTTGCCGATGGTAGCGCTCGATCGGCTTTTTTTTCAAGTGGCGGTTCAGGTAGTAAAGCGAGAGGTTTTTCACCAAATCTTCGTCGGAAAATACTTTCTTCATAACCTTATTTTTTATAATCAAAAAATTGAATACCAATATTTTACGATTTAAAGTTATATAAAAAATTTAGATAATCAACCGTTTAGTTTAAATTTAAACTATAATTAATATTCAATTTTATCGAAAATGGTTTTTTCCTTATGTTTTTGGGAAAAAAAAGACGCTGAAACAGTAGGTTTTTCTCATAAAATTATTAAAAAATATCGATTATATCATATTTAACAAAAAATAAACGTAATATTTTCGGGCAGTAATTAAAATTTTTACCTTTGCAACTTAAATTTATTCACGATTATGGATTTTAAAAACTTTACGATGCCTTTCAGTATCAACCCTGAATATTCAAAAAAAGTTGCCTATTTTTCGATGGAATTTGCCATCGATCAAGCATTAAAAATATATTCCGGCGGCCTCGGATTTTTGGCTGGTTCACACATGAAAAGTGCTTATAACCTTAAGCAAGATTTAATAGGAATCGGTATTTTATGGAAATTTGGTTACTATGACCAAGCCAGAAATCACGATCAAACTTTGCAACCAACTTGGACGAAAAAAATGTATTCTTTCTTGCAAGATACCGGAATTAAATTTCAAATTGAGATTCATTCTGCACCGGTTTGGGTGAAAGTTTGGTATTTAGATCCTGAGATTTTCCAATCTGCGCCGATGTTTTTCCTATCAACCGACGTTCCGGAAAACGATCATGTTTCCAAAACAATTTGTCACCGTTTGTACGATGCTAATGAATCCACCAAACTTGCACAGTACATTTTGCTCGGAAAAGGTGGAGCTAAATTGCTGGATTTGATGAACTTTGAGCGTGATGTTTATCATTTGAATGAAGCGCACGGTTTGCCTGCAGCATTCTATTTGTTGAAAAAATTTGGCGGTGATTTAGAAAAAGTAAAAGAAAAATTAGTTTTCACCACGCATACGCCGGAAGAAGCCGGAAACGAGAAACACAATATCTACCTTTGCCATGATATGTCCTATTTTTCCGGACTCAGCATTGATGAAGTAAAAACCATTGAAGGCGTGGAAGACGATCGTTTCAATCACTCGCTTTGTGCGCTGAGAATGGCGAGAGTAGCGAATGGTGTTTCGCAACTTCACGGTGAAGTTTCCCGAAAAATGTGGAGCAAATATTCTAAAATTTGTGAAATTAAAGCCATTACCAACGCTCAGGAATTTAAATATTGGGCAGATAAACCGCTTTACGACGCAAAAGATGAAAACGATGCTGTGCTTTTTGATTTCAGAAAAAAACATTTAAAGAAAAGATTTTTCAAAACAGTAGCCGACCAAACCGGAAATTTATTCGATCCGAATGTCTTCACCATTGTTTGGGCACGTAGATTTGCAGGTTACAAAAGAGCAGATTTATTGTTGCAAGACAAAGAAAGATTTGCGAGATTATTGAACAATCCGAAATATCCTGTGCAAATTATTTGGGCGGGAAAACCTTATCCGATGGATTATTCGGCGATTTCAACCTTCAATTCTTTGGTAGAAGAAAGCAAATTCCACAAAAATATGGCTGTACTTACCGGTTACGAATTGGCTTTAAGTAAATTGATGAAACAAGGATCAGATCTTTGGTTGAACAACCCAAGAGTTCCAAGAGAAGCGTCTGGAACTTCCGGAATGACTGCTGCAATGAACGGATCTGTGAATCTTTCAACCGATGATGGTTGGATTCCGGAATTTACCAAAAACGGAGTGAACGGTTTTGTGGTTCCACAAGCGGATTACGACAACACCAGTGTTTACGATCAGGATAATTTCGATCTTGAAAACCTCTATGCAGCTTTGGAAAACGAAATTCTTCCAACATATTATGATCGTCCGGACGAATGGAGAAAAATTCAACAAACCGCAATGGATGATGTGAAAAACAATTTCAATTCTGATAGAATGGCGGACGAATATTATAAGCAGATTTACGCTTAATTTCATCGACTTTTTAAAATACAAAATCCGGGAAGCATTGGTTTCCCGGATTTTATTTTTATCTTAGAAATCAAAATTCAGGAATTTATGGAGCCAAGTATTTGGGAAGCTGAAACTTTTTATCGAAACCGTAATATCATCATTATTGGTGCGGGTTTTACAGGTTTATGGACTGCTATTTCCGTGAAAGAAAAGTTTCCAGAGAAATCGGTTTTGGTTATAGAGAGAAGTCCGGTTCCGATGGGAGCTTCCACACGAAATGCTGGTTTTGCCTGTTTCGGGAGTTTAACTGAAATTATTGCTGATTCGGAAAAAATGGGATGGGAAAAAACCTTTGGTTTGGTGAAAATGCGCTTCGAAGGTTTGCAGAAAATTCAGAATTATTTTGAACCTGAAGAAATCGATTTTAAATTATGTGGTGGTTACGAAATTCTGAATGATGATAGCCCTTTGCAACGGATTGATGAAGTGAATGAACGATTGAAAAGTATTACCAATTTTGAAAAAACATTTAATTTAAACCAGAATAAAATTGAAGAATTTGGTTTAGGAAATGCTGAATATTTGGTTGAAAATCTTTGTGAAGGAAGTTTACATTCCGGGAAATTGTTGCAGAAATTATTGAAAAAATGTCAGGATTTAGGGGTGGAATTTCTCTTTGGAACTGAAGTTCTCGAAATTTCGGAAACAGAAGGTTCAGTAAAAATCATTGCTGGAAATTTTGAAATTCAATCTGAAAAACTGGTGATTGCTACGAATGCTTTTACTCAAAATCTTTTACCTAAAATCGATTTGTTCCCTGCACGCGGACAAATTTTACTCACCGAACCTATCGAAAATCTGAAAATTAAAGGAACTTTTCATTATGACGAAGGTTTTTATTATTTCCGGAATTTAGGAAATCGAATTGTGTTGGGTGGCGCAAGAAATCTGGATTTTAAAAACGAAGAAACTACGGAACTGAAAATCACCGAATTACTCCAAAACCATTTAGAGAACTTTCTGAAAACCGTGATTCTTCCTCATCAAAACTTCAAAATAGAAAAACGCTGGAGTGGAATTATGGCGATGGGAACTGAAAAATCACCGATTGTCGAAAAAGTATCATCGCGACAAGTTGCGGCGGTTCGGCTTTCCGGAATGGGCGTTGCGTTGGCTCCGAAAATTGGAGAAATGGTGGCGGAAATGCTTTAATAATATTTCCACAATCCGAGTGCGTTTTTTCGGGCTTTTTCCTCAGACTTCCTGAAAACATCGACGTATTTGATGTTTGGCGGAAAAGTCGCCATTCTTGCATACCCTTTTTGTACCAAATATTGGTTGAGAAATATGCCATTTTCAAGGTAAACATACGCCAAAGTTCTTCCGTATCGATCGATTTTTTGCACATCGAATTCTAATCGCACTTTTTTATCGGCAAGCATTTTTTTTAAATGACTTTTTGCTTCAAAGCCAAAAACCTGAACTTGTTTTCTTTTGCCCACATTTCTGCTTTCGGGAGCATCTATTCCTATGAATCGAATTTTATATTCATTTTGAGATTCATCCTGAATGACCACGGTATCGCCATCTGAAACTCGTTTTATGCTGTAATATTTCCCAGAAATCTGAGCATTAATGTTTAAAGAAAATAAGAAGATGAGAAGGAAATGAAAATAATGTCGCATTCGGCAAAAGTAGTATAAATTCATCTGAAAACTCCACGGAAATTATCATTAACTTGCTGTATTTTCTAAATCTTTTTTAATGTTTGAATTTGTAAATTTGTTGCGATTCCAAAATTTCAAATCCGTATTTTTGCAATATGATTAATAGCGACCAGATAAAAGATGCCCAATCCCGAATTGAGGATTTATATAAATTTTTGCAGATTGAAAAAAAGAAAATCGAAATTTCTAATGATGAGGAAAAAACCGTTTCGCCAGAGTTTTGGGACAACCCGAAAGAGGCAGAAATTTTCATGAAGCAGCTTCGTTCAAAGAAAAAATGGGTGAGTGATTATGAAGAAATTTTCTCGAGATTTGAAGATATTCAGGTTTTAATCGATTTTGCTAAAGAAGATCCGGATTCCGAGAAAGAACTCGATGAATCTTTCCCTTTATTGCTGGAAAAAATTGAAGATTTAGAGTTCAAAAATATGTTGTCGAATGAAGGCGACGAACTTTCTGCGGTGTTGCAAATTACAGCAGGAGCGGGTGGAACCGAATCTTGCGACTGGGCTTCAATGCTCATGAGAATGTACACGATGTGGGCTGAAAAACAAGGATACAAAATTCGCGAATTGAATTATCAGGAAGGCGATGTAGCTGGTGTGAAGACTGTAACTTTGGAAATTGACGGGGAATTTGCTTTCGGATATTTGCGTGGAGAAAATGGAGTTCATCGTTTGGTGAGAATTTCACCGTTTGATTCCAACGCGAAGCGCCATACGAGTTTTGTTTCGGTGTATGTATATCCGTTGGTGGATGATACGATTGAAATTAATATCAATCCGGCTGATATTTCCTTTGAAACCATGCGTTCGAGTGGAGCAGGTGGACAAAACGTAAACAAAGTAGAAACGGCAGTTCGTCTTCGTCACGCACCTACGGGAATCATTATTGAAAACTCCGAAAGTCGTTCTCAACTTCAGAATAAAGAAAAAGCGATGCAATTATTGCGTTCCCGATTGTATGAAATGGAATTGGAGGAACGAATGAAAGCCCGAAATGAAATTGAAGCCGGGAAAATGAAAATAGAGTGGGGAAGCCAGATTCGGAATTACGTGATGCACCCTTATAAACTGGTGAAAGATGTGCGTTCCGGCTACGAAACTTCGGATGTGGACGGCGTGATGAATGGTGATTTAACTCCTTTTCTAAAAGCCTTCTTGATGGCTGATGGAACTGCTGCAACAGAAGATGATTTTAATCTTTAAGATTTGGCAAACTTTAACAATTTATTAATCCACATAAAACACCTTGTTTTATTATCTTTGCGAATATGGAACATTTTGAAAGTTGGAAGGATCTTTTAAATCCTGAATTTTATATAAATAATGGAGGTTTTTGGCTCATATTATTTATCATTTTTGCTGAAACCGGTTTGTTTGTAGGGTTTTTCTTACCAGGCGACAGTTTGTTGTTTGTATCCGGGATTTATGCGGTTACTATCATTACTGAAACCTTCGGGTCCACAGGAAATGATTTCTTAGATACCACGATTTTAGCCACAGCTGTAGCAATTGCTGCGGTTTTGGGAAATGAAGTTGGTTACTGGTTCGGCCGAAAAGCAGGTCCGGCGCTTTACAAAAGAGAAGATTCATTCCTTTTCAAGAAAAAATATCTTTTTCAGGCACATGATTTCTTTGAACAACACGGTGCTCTTGCGGTAATTATGGCGAGATTTTTACCGGTTGTGAGAACTTTTACGCCAATTGTTGCAGGAATTGTAAAAATGGATAAAACTCGGTTTTTAATAGATAATATTATCGGAGCATTTCTTTGGTCTTTTTCCCTCATTTTTGCAGGCCATTATCTGGATAAACTTTTCCAAGATCAGTTTGGAATCGATTTGAAATCTCACTTGGAGATGATCATTATTATCATTGTCCTTATTACCACAGTTCCTATTATTGTTAAGTTTTTCTTTGGTAAAAAGAAGGAAGAGGAAACAACAACTCAAGAATAATTAAGAGAACCATAAAGCATAAAAAAAGCAACCTGATCAATTCGGGTTGCTTTTTTTGTAGTATATTGAATTTTCCTAATGCTAAAACAGATTATTTAAAATCAAATAGTCTTGAAAAAATCTTTTTTATTGAGGTTCAATTAAAGAGGTCGCGTACTTTATCGAAGAACGTTTTTTCTTTTCCGGACGGTTCAGCCATCATTTCTCCGTTTTTGATTTGATTTTCGAAGAATTCTTTTTGTTCCGGCGAAAGATGTTGTGGAGTCCAAACGTTTACATGAACAAACATATCACCTTTTCCGTAGCTGTCGATGCTTGGTAAGCCTTTGCCGGACAATCTGAGGATTTTACCGGACTGTGTACCCGCATCGATTTTTATTTTTACTTTTCCGCCAACTGTAGGGATTTCTTTTTGAGTTCCCAAAGCCGCTTCAGCAAATGAAATATATAATTCTTGATGAAGATTATCACCTTCACGCTTGATTTTAGAATCGGTTTCTTCCTCTACTACAACCAATAAATCACCCGGATTTCCACCAAATGGTGCATCATTTCCTTTGCCGCGTACATTGAGTTGGATGCCTTCTCTTGCTCCCGCAGGAATGTTGATGGTTACTTCCTCGTCTTCTTTTATTAAACCTTGCGCATTCGCTCCTGCAGGAATTTTATCGGCAACTTTTCCGATTCCCTGACAAGTTCCGCAATGAGTTTGAGTTTGCATTTGTCCGAACATGGTGTTCATCACTTTCACTTGTACACCACTTCCGTTACAAGTCGGGCAGGTTTTAGAGGTTGCTCCCGGTGCCATTTTCAGTTTTTTAACTTTAATGGTTTTTTGGGTGCCGTTCACCATTTCTTCAAGGTTGAGTTTAATTCTTACTCGAAGATTCGTTCCTCGTAATTGTTGTCTTTGAGCGCCACCGCCGCCGCCGAAATGACCGCCGAAAATATCTCCAAACTGGCTGAAAATATCTTCCATATTCATTCCACCACCGAAACCACCGCCACCGCCAAAGCCACCACCGCCACTCATTCCGGCGTGACCATATTGGTCATAACGTGCTTTTTTGTTGGCATCGCTCAAAACTTCATAAGCTTCTGCTGCTTCCTTGAAACTTTCTTCAGCAGCTTTATCACCCGGGTTTTTATCTGGGTGATATTTCAAAGCCATTTTTCGGTAAGCTTTCTTTATTTCATCGGCGCTTGCAGATTTGCTCACTCCAAGCACTTCGTAATAATCTTTTTTTGACATAATAAAATTTTGAATAATTTAAAATCTAAGGAATTAGAATTTAAAATTAGTTTCCTGTAACCACTTTAGCGAAACGAATTACCTTTTCATTTAAAGTATAACCAGTTTCGATGACATCTACGATTTTGCCTTTCAAATCTTCCGAAGGAGCCGGGATTTGGGTAATTGCTTCGTGAAAATCAACATTAAAAGAATCGCCGGAGTTTACTTCCATTGGTTTTAAACCTTTTTCTGAAAGTTTGTTTTTGAATTTTTGATAGATGAGTTCCACGCCCTGTAGGTCGGCTTCATTACCATTTTTAGCCATTTCTTTTAAAGCTCTTTCAAAGTCATCCAAAACGCCCAACATTGAAATCATCATATCCTGATTGGCATACTGGAAGAAATCCATTTTTTCTTTTGCGGTTCTTTTTTTGTAATTTTCAAACTCAGCAAAAAGTCTTACGTAACGGTCTTTTTCTTCTGCCAAAAGTTCTTCCGGAGTCGGAGCAGCTGTCACATTTTCGGTAGTTTCTGTTTCGGGATTTTGAGTATTTTCCTCAGGTGTATTTACGTTTTCTTCGTGTATATCTTGGTTTTCTGACATAATATTACATTTTTATAAGCATCAGTTCGCAACAATTTTGCCAAATAAAGTTTTAGGACAATTCGGCAGATTATTGATGGAGTTTCTATTTTTTGTTGATAAATATTCAAAAAATGAATAATTCTTATTTCTTAATTACAAAAAAGGTGAACAGAGTTGTATTACGATGGAAAAAAAGTTTCAATTAAAAGATATAAATTGAGAACAATGATTATGATCGCAATAATCCATACCAAAATCTTTAGCCATGGTTTATTGACAAATTCTCCCATTTTCAATTTAGATCCGGTAAACATAACGAGCGGAACCACAGCAAAACTAAGCTGCATAGAAAGAATAACTTGACTGAGAACCAATAAATCAGTAGTTCCTTTTTCCCCATAAAGTATGGTGACGATGAGTGCGGGAATTACAGCAATAAGGCGGGTAATCAATCGGCGTAACCATGGTTTTAGGCGGATGTTTAGGAAGCCTTCCATTACGATTTGTCCTGCTAAAGTACCTGTAAGCGTAGAATTTTGTCCGGAAGCAAGGAGTGCGATGGCGAAGAAAATACTTGCGAAAGTGGTTCCTAAAAGTGGAGTAAGCATTTTATAAGCATCATGAATATCTGCAACATCTTTGTTTCCGGAAGTGTGGAATGTAGCTGCTGCAACAATCAGAATCGCTGCATTAATGAAAAACGCAAGAAATAGGGATAGAGAGCTGTCAATGGTAGCAAATTTTATCGCTTCTTTTTTCCCTTCGGTGGTACGGTCGTAATTCCTGGTTTGCACAATGCTGCTGTGCAAATAGAGATTATGTGGCATTACCGTTGCTCCCAAAATTCCTATAGCAATATAAAGCATTGAAGGATTGGTAACTACTTCTTTTTGAGGAACCAAACCGCTTAGAATTGGGAAGATGTCGGGTTTACTCAAGATAATTTCATAAGCGAAGCATCCCAAAATAATAAAAATCAAGCCACCAACAATACTTTCAATTAGTCTAAAACCCTTTGCTTGAAGGAATAAAATAAGAAATACATCGATGACCGTAATGACCACTCCCCAGGTTAAAGGAATTCCGAACAATAAATTTAAAGCAATTGCAGAACCGATAACTTCTGCCAAATCGCAAGCTGCAATTGCGATTTCACAAAAAATCCATAAAATAAAATTAGTTGTAGGGCTGAAATGATCCCGGCAAGCTTGTGCAAGATCTCTTTCCGCAACGATTCCTAATTTCAAAGATAGGTGTTGTAGAATAATTGCAAATAGGTTTGAAATTAAGATTACAGAAAGTAACGTATAGCCAAATTGTGCCCCTCCTGCGATATCTGTAGCCCAATTTCCAGGATCCATGTAACCTACAGCGACCATTAAACCTGGACCGGCGAAGGCAAAGAGTTTTCGCCAAAATCCTGCATCTTTAGGAATGTTGATGCTTGAAAAGACTTCTGGCAACGAGTTGGAATGTTTAGCCCGACGCCATCCTGTATTGATTTTATTCACAAATGTTAGATTAATCTAACAAATTTAGTTAAATAAATATAGTATGCAAATATTTAATGAAAAATAATCTTATTTCTAAAAGAACTGCTTGTTTTAGAGCTGTTAAATTAGTTGATTGTTTAAAGTTAACACAAAAAAAATCCCGACCATTGCCGGGATTCTTATGTTTTAATCTAAATATTATTTAGTAAATCTGATAGCAGTTTTTCTATCTGCTTCTCTTTCTTTATCAGAAGCTGTTTCAGCAACAGTAGCAAATTCTTCTCCGTAACCTTCAGCACCTGTTACTTGTGCAGAACCAAGAGCAGCTTTCACAGCATCAGCTCTTTTTTGAGATAATGCTTTGTTACCAGCATCATCACCTTTTTTATCGGTATAAGCACCAATTTTCACTTTAGCATCCGGATAAGCTGCGAGAATTTCTTTCAAGTTATCCAATTGAACTTGAGATTCAGCAGTTAATTTAGTAGTTCCGAATTCGAAGTTCAAGTTATCAAAGTTGAACCATTTGTTTTTAAGCGCATCTTCGTTAGCATTTTTGTACTCATCAGAATTAAGGTAAGCTACAACTTGATCTTCGATACCGCCTTTGTAAGCGTTCAAAGTTTTTCCATCAGGTAATGTAACTGTTGTAGATTCTTTGGTTGCTGTTGTTGTAGCAGTAGAATCAACAGCAACTACTGCAGAAGAATCTGTTACTACTGCCGTAGAATCTGTTACTGCTGTAGTTGTTTCAGCTGGTTTGTTGCATTGTTTCCAAAGGAACCATGCTGCAAGAGCAAGAAGCAATAAAGGCAATAACCATTTCCAGATAGATCCACCTCCGTTATCGTCGTTTCTATCAACGTTAACATGGGTATTTCCACCTCTGTTTACTTCCACTTTTGGTTGGTCGTAAGAGGTAACTTTTACTTTTTCAGTTTCAAGAGAAGCATCTGAACCTGACCAATTTCCAAAACCTAATGAAGCTAAAGAAAGACCAGCAGGAAGTAACGATGAAACGATTCCTTTTTGATCATTTAAAAGCCCAGATAATCCTGAAGCACCCAAGTTATTATCAGCTGCATACTTTCCTAACGAGCCCAATGAAGCACCTGTCACCATATTCAATAAAGAGTTTGATGAAGAGTTGCTAATTCCAGCGTACCCAGCAACAGCATTTACTAAACCGCCAATTTTGTCTCCAAAAATAGCAGAAAGAACGGTACTAACTAAAGAATTATTGGATGAACCACCCAATAAATTTCCTAGTAAACCGCTACTCGCAGCTCCGGTAATGGCATCTAAAACACCAGGTTTGTCCGCATTTTCTGCTAAACCACCTACAACAGCAGGTAAAAGTCCGCTGATTGCTTTAGAAATTCCTGATTCGCTTTCTCCTAATTGAGAAGCAGCTTGTGAAACCAACGCAGGACCTAGCTGTCCTTTGATAAGATCGATAACATTTAATGACATAATAGTTTATTTTTAAAATTTAACTTACTAAAGTTATACAAATTTTAATCCAAGTCTACTATGAAAGGTGTAATTTATAAAAAAATTAACGTTTCGTTAAATATTGTCAATGAAAAACAGATTCTTAATAAGATTTCGCAAAAATAACTCTTTGTTTCGAAGGTTTTCCTGAAATAAGCGAGATTCCGTCTTCCTGTGGGTTATCCAAAGGAATGCATCGGATGGTTGCTTTTGTTTCGTTCTTGATTTGTTCTTCTTCTTCAGCGGTTCCGTCCCAATGCGCAGAAATAAATCCACCTTTTTCTTCCAAAACTTTTTTGAATTCTTCGTAAGTATTCACTTTTGTGGTATGTTCAGCACGATGATTCAATGCTTTTTGGAATATATCTTTTTGGATGGTTTCTAGTAACTGTTCGATATAAACCTCTAGATTTTCAATCGGTTGAGTTTCTTTGGTTAAATTGTCCCTTCTGGCGATTTCTACGGTTTTATTTTCTAGGTCTCTTGCTCCGATTGCAACTCTTACCGGTACTCCTTTTAATTCGTATTCTGCGAATTTCCAGCCTGGTTTGTTCTCAGTACGGTTATCGTATTTCACCGAAATTCCTTTCGCTTTTAATTTTTGCTGAAGATCAGAAGCAACTTCATCAATTTGCTGCAATTGTTCTTCTCCTTTAAAAATAGGAACAATTACCACCTGAATTGGCGCTAAAGTAGGAGGTAATACCAAACCAAAATCATCGGAATGAGTCATGATTAATGCTCCCATCAATCGGGTAGAAGTTCCCCAAGATGTTCCCCATGCATGTTCAATTTTTCCTTCTCTGTTGGTGAATTTCACATCAAATGCTTTACCGAAATTCTGTCCTAAAAAGTGAGAAGTTCCCGCTTGTAGTGCTTTTCCGTCTTGCATCAATGCTTCGATGCAATAAGTTTCATCAGCGCCGGCAAATCTTTCAGAAGGAGTTTTGATACCACGGATTACAGGAATTGCCATGAAGTTTTCGGCAAAATCGGCATATACGTCGAGCATTTTTTCGGTTTCTTCCACGGCTTCTTCTTTGGTCGCATGTGCGGTGTGTCCTTCTTGCCAAAGGAATTCAGCAGTTCTCAGGAAAAGACGGGTTCTCATTTCCCAACGCACTACATTTGCCCATTGGTTGATGAGAATTGGCAAATCACGATAAGACTGAATCCAGTTTTTATAAGTATTCCAGATGATGGCTTCGGAAGTTGGGCGCACGATGAGTTCTTCTTCTAGCTTTGCTTCAGGATCTACGATAAGTTTTTTTGGATTTTCTGGATCAGTTTTTAGTCTGTAATGAGTTACTACGGCGCATTCTTTAGCAAAACCTTCGGCATTTTTTTCTTCAGCTTCAAATAAGCTTTTGGGAATAAAAATGGGGAAATATGCATTTTCGTGGCCGGTTTCTTTGAATCTTTTGTCCATTTGATCGCGCATTTTTTCCCAAATTGCGTATCCGTAAGGTTTAATTACCATACATCCACGAACTCCGGAATTTTCTGCCAAATCAGCCTTTACTACTAATTCATTGTACCATTTGCTGTAGTCTTCGGCTCTTGAAGTAAGTTTTGCCATTTATTTGATCTTTTGATTTAACTTTTGTATTTTGCTTTAATCTAAACTTAAAATTGTATTTTTACTCAAAATTTACAAGCCTTGGTTGGTATGTTTTTGGTGTAAAATGCAAATATAATTCAAATTAAAACTTTTCACCTTATCATGAAAAAAATTACTTATAAAAATTTCCTTGAATTGCTTAAATCTAAAACGGTTTTGGCGGTTTCCGGTGGTTTAATTTTGATGTCGTGTGGCGCTCAAGTGGGTGGTTATACGGAGACTGATGGGATTTATTACGATCCTAACAAAGATACTCTGCCTGAAGGTACTGTGATGAACAGCGGGAATAGGGTAGGCGAATATTATGATTATCAGCAAACGGATAATCCCAATCAATATTTGAATTCCGATAACAGAAATGAAAATTGGAAGGATAATCAAAATTCTGATTGGGGAAACTATGCCGGAACAGATACTTATTACAATGATAACTGGGGCTATCCTTATGGATTTTATTCAGGTTTTGGATTTGGAATAGGTTACGGATGGGGTTCGCCTTGGGGTTTTGGTGGTTATTATAGTCCTTGGGGATTTGGATTTGATCCTTGGTACGGATATTATAATCCGTGGGGATTTGGTTATAATTCTTGGTATGGCTATTACAATCCTTATTATGGTTACGGAAATCCTTATTATGGTTATTACAGTCCTTATTATTACAACAATTATGGATATGGCTATAATTCCTACGGTGGTGGATTTACCTATAAAAGAAGTGGTGCAGATGGTGCTTTTAGAAACTCAATGAGAACTTCTAATTCAAATTTCCGTACTGATAATAGCTCAAATTCAGGATTCAGAAATGATAGTCAATACAGAAATCAACCAGGATCTATAAGACCAAATAATAATGGTACCCAACCGAGAATGAGAACTTCGCCACAACCGAATACTCGTCCTAGATATAATTCGGCACCACGCCAAAGCATGCCAAATTATGATGCCCCAACTAGATCAAGTTCTAGCGATGGTGGTGGATTCAGAAGCGGTGGTGGTTTCGGAAGTGGTTCATCGAGTTCAAGCTCCGGTTCTACAAGATCATCAGGTGGTTTCAGAAGATAATATTTAATAAGTGTATATTAATAAAATGATTAAAAAATCTTTAATGATCTTGAGCATTTCCGCTGCTTATTTTGCGAATGCACAAGATATTTCAACAATCAGAAATACTTCAGAGGTATATTCTAATTCATCATTAAACGGAACTTCAAAATACAACTCAATGGCTGGTTCCATGGGAGCTTTGGGTGGAGATTTCTCTGTTTTAAATTCAAACCCGGCAGGTGTCGGAGTGAGTATTGCGAGCGAAGTTTCAGGAACTTTAAGTATTGAAAGCAGCAAAAATACTACGTCCTACGTCGGAAAATCTTTGGATTATAAGGTTAATAATACCGATTTAGGTAATGTGGGTGGAATTGCAGTTTTTCAAATCGATTCTTCGCCTTGGAAGTTTGTGAATGTTGCTGTGAATTACTCCAACCAATCTTTAGAAGATTACACCGAAACTCCTGGAAACAGCGATTTGGTTTATGAAATCAGAGATGCCGATAATAATTTGGTAGATGAGTTGGCTTTCGCAGGTCATGCTTATAACCGATACGGAAACCTTTCGAAAATGAGCATCGGTGTTGGTGGAAATTACGATAACCGAATTTATGTCGGAGCTGGATTAAATTTCCATAATTCGGTTCTTGATCAGTATGATTCTGCGGCTTTTAGCGATAATACAGGTGTTACCGATGTTTATGACAAGCAATACACACCATTTTCCGAATCATCGAGTGGTTTTTCAGCTTCCGTTGGGGTGATCGGGAAAATTAGTCCTCAATTGAGATTAGGTGCAGCTCTCGAAACACCGACTTGGTGGAAAATTGCAAGAGTTTACAGTGAATATGAAAATCCTGTGGATGGAACTTATACTGAAGATCGTGATCTTTCTACGCCAATGAAAGCTACATTGAGTGCGGCCTATGTTGCCAACAAAAACTTTGCAGTCAATGTGGATTATTCATTAGGTCTTACTAAACCGAAATATAAAGTTCACGGAGACGCAGAAACCGAATTGAATCAATTCTTTTCAGATAATTATTCCAATCTTTCTGAGTTGAAAGTAGGTGCAGAATACCGTGTGCAAGCTTTCAGATTGAGAGGCGGATATGGTTTTGCGGCAAGTCCTTTCGATTCCATGTCAATTCAAACCGTTGCAGGAAATACGGCTTATGATAATTTGATTTTAGGAAAAAGAAATACCATCGCTGCCGGAATTGGATATGATTTCAAATCCTTTTTCATCGATGCAGCTTATCAAAATGTGAGTTCAGAATATAGCAATCCTTTCATTCAAGGATCTGCAGCCAATAATACAGGTTATTTTTCTAGCCAATACATTGTAGAATCTGATGCAGCCATCGTTTCAAACGTGAAAAACAAAAAAGATAATTTCTTTATTACACTCGGCTGGAAATTTTAATTTCCAGAATTAAGTGAAATAATGATGAGAGACTCCGAAGAAATTCGGAGTCTTTTTTTTATTTAATGGCTGTGAAATAAATGTCCGACCAAAGCCAAAGAGATACCGCAAATTACCATCAGGATCTTCATCCAGTCGATATTGTGGTTTTTGTTGCTTTCGAAAATAATAACGGAAGAAATATGAAGGAAAATTCCACCGACCAATGCAAGAAAATACACTTTGTAATCAGGATTAAAGTAATTGCCCAAAAGCAGTCCTAAAGGAGAAGCTACCGCAAAAAAAGCGATAACAAGCCAAGAGGAAGTGGTGAATTTGTCTTTTTGAACAAGAAACGCCCCCAAAACAAATGAAATAGGCAAATTATGAAATAAAATTCCCATCAAATAAGGGCTGAAAATATTTTTCTCATTCGCGAGAGGAATTCCTTCTAAAAATGCATGGATAAACATTCCGATCATTAAGGCAACCGGTAAAATGTTTTTTTCTTCGTGATGATGATGAAAATGGCCGTGCTCAAAACCTTTGGTAAGATTTTCTAAAAGCATTTGTAGCAAAACCCCGATTATCACAAAGATTCCGATATTATGATTGTCCCCAGAATATACTTCCGGGAAAACATCATTCAAACAGATGGTAATTAGAAATCCGGCGCTGAGAATCAAAAGATTTTTGGCGAATTTTTGTTTTTCGCCGAAGAATTTTCCGAGGAAAACACCGGCTAAAACACTTAATATCAATAAAATAATAATCATGATTATTGCGCTTTTTTCTTAAAAACATTGATACAACGAGACGAATTTTCCGGATCAAATGATCCAAGATGATAATCGCCGTAAATTTTCACTCTTTCAAAACCAAACTCTTCCGCATAATTCCCGATAGTTTCTAAGGTATGGAGCTTCACTTTTTCGAAAAAATGAAAATCTTTTCCTTGATCCTGAAATCGAATGTCTTTAATAACAAATTGATTCTCAATTTTTTTTGAGATTTGAAAAGCAATTCCTTCTTTCGTGATTTCATCTTCCGGAATCAAGGTGTTTTTCACCCATTTTTCATTCAAGAAATCCAAAACAAAATAACATTCGTCTTTTAAAACATTCGATACCGACTTGAAGATTTTTTTGTCCTCAATTTCATCATCAAAATACCCAAAACTTGTGAAAAGATTAAAAACCGCATCTACTTTCTCCGCAGAAACTTCCGGATAAATCTCATTTCGCATATCATGAACTGAAAACTTTAAGAAATGCTCCGCAGTAGCATCAGTTTCTAATTTTTTATTTTGAGAAATGCTTTCTTTCGATAGATCAAGTCCTAAAACATTGTATCCTAATTTGTTAAGATAAACCGAATGTCGTCCTTTTCCGCAAGCCAAATCGATAATGGTGCTGTCTTTTTTTATCTTTAAATCATTGATTAATAGAGTAATAAATTGTTCTGCTTCTCGGAAATCCCGATCTTTATAGAGAATGTGATAATAAGGAGTATCAAACCATGTTTCAAACCAAGCCATGCTGCAAAAATAACTAAATTTGACTTAATTATATACGATCTCTCGCTTATCGATTGATTACTTTGATTATCAAACTTTTATAAGTTCTAAAACTCACGATGCAAGAACTTCGAAAATCATTACCTTTGCAAAGTATGGATATCGACAATTTACAAATTCAAATCAAAACCTTTTTCGGTCTCGAAGAAGTATTGGCAGAGGAAATCAAGAAATTAGGCGGCAGAAATGTCGAAATTAAAAACCGCGCGGTCAACTGCGAAGGTGATCTTGGTTTTCTTTATAAAATTAATTATTCTGCGCGAACTGCCCTCAAAATCTTAATTCCAGTGATCACTTTTAAAGCATGGGACGAAAGCCGGTTTTACGATAAACTTTTCGCTTTTCCCTGGGATGATTTCATGAGTGTGGATCAAACTTTCGCGATTGATGCAACCGTGTATTCAGAAAGATTTAAACATTCTCAGTTTATGTCGCAGAAAATGAAAGATGCGATTGTAGATTATTTTAAATTTCACAACCGAAAAAGACCCAATGTCGATGTTCAGAACCCCGATATCAAGTTTCATTTGCATATCGACCGCGAATTGGTGACGATTTCTTTGGATTCTGCGGGAGATCCGTTGTTCAAACGTGGTTACCGAAAAGAGCAAGGTGAAGCTCCAATCAATGAAGTTTTAGCAAGCGGAATGTTGCAATTGGCAGGTTGGGACGGAAAAGGGAATTTCCTCGATCCGATGTGTGGTTCAGGAACTTTACTCATCGAAGCTGCGATGATTGCAATGGATTTGCCGGCGCAGATTTTCAGAAAGAAATTCGCTTTCCAAAACTGGAAAAATTATGATGCAGAACTTTTTCAAAAAATAAAAGAAGTAAGAATCAACCGAATCAAAGAATTCACCGGAAAAATTGTTGGTTACGATTTGGATTCTCAAATGCTGAATGCGGCTCATCTCAACATCGAAGCTGCAGAAATGGAAGATGTAATCGAAGTAAAACGACAAGATTTCTTCGAATCTAAAAAAGAATTATTCCCATTGATGATGGTTTTCAATCCACCATACGACGAGCGAATTGAAATCACTGATGACGAATTTTACAAGAAAATCGGCGATACTTTTAAGAAAAATTATCCAAATACTTTGGCTTGGTTTATCTCTTCCGACCTCGATGCAGCGAAGAAAGTTGGATTAAGACCTTCCCGAAGAATCAAACTTTTCAACGGAAAATTGGAATGTCGTTTTCTGCAGTTTGAAATGTACGAAGGAACCAAGAAAGTTCATAAATTGGAGAATAAATAATAGACTTCTTATTATGTTGTGGGACATTTTAGATATGATTCTCAATTTATTTTACCTTTTTCCAAACAAAAGGAAAGAGGAAGATGATGCCACTAAACATTTCAAAAAATAGTTTTGAATTCAATTTCAATTATAATAGCAATCTACAACCGAAAAGACGAACTTTTCGAGTTGCTCAATTCATTATCTCATCAAACCGATAAAGATTTTGAAATCATCATTGTGGATGATGGTTCCAAGATTGATTTGCGACCAACGGCCGAACTTTTTCATGAAAGTTTAACCATTCAGTTTTTCCGAAAAGACAATTCCGGACCAGGTTTAAGCCGAAATTACGGCGCGAGAAGAGCGAAAAATGACTGGCTCGTTTTCGTGGATTCCGATGTGATTGTGGAGAAAGATTACATCGAAAATATCAAAAAAAATATCACTGAAATTCCTTGCGATGCGTTTGGTGGTGCCGACAAAGCCCACAAAGGTTTCAATCTGATGCAGAAAGCAATTTCCTATTCGATGACTTCGGTTTTTACCACCGGTGGAATTCGAGGAAGCAAAAAAGCGGTTACCAAATTTCAGCCGAGGAGTTTCAATATGGGCGTTCGAAAATCCGCTTTTGAAAAAGTCGGCGGTTTCTCCGAAATGAGAATTGGCGAAGATCCGGATCTGTCGATGAAATTGTGGGAAAACGGCTTCACTACAGCTTTTTTTGAAAATATCGGCGTGTATCACAAGCGTCGCGTCGATTTCGGGAAATTCTCCAAACAAGTCTATCAATTCGGCTGTGCGAGACCGATTCTCAACCAGCGACACCCGAATTATGTGAAAATTTCTTTCGCATTTCCATCGATATTTTTGCTCGGTTACGTGTTGGGATTCATCGAATATTTCACGCTCCAAAAAGGATTAATCCTCGGATTTTATGGGCTTTACACATTTATCGTGTTTTTCCACGCGTTGCTTTTAACCAAAAACATCAGCATCGCCGCGATGGCTGTAATTTCCACCTATATCCAAATGTTTTCCTACGGTTACGGCTTCCTGAAATCGTGGATTTTACTCAATATTTTCCGCCAAAAACCCGAAGAAGCATTTCCTTCGCATTTTCATCAAAACTAATGAAAGTTGGGAATTATTTTCCTTTGGGCGCACATTTCCGGCTTTCACTACTCGCTTTTTTGTTCCGCTGCGCTCCACAAAAAGAGCTCAAACAGGCCGTTCAATCCGGGGCGCAGTTCGGTTATCATTAGAAAATTAACTATTTTTACAAAAAAATTAAAATGAATAATTACTTAGAATTCAACTTCAAAATATCGCCTTTGCAACCTTGGAACGAAATCCTGATGGCCGAACTCATCGAGATCGGTTTCGACAGTTTCACCGAGGAACACGAAGGAATTTTAGCCTATATCCAGAAAGATCTTTTCAAAGAAGAAGATTTAAAAGAAATTCATTTGCTTCAAAATCCGGAAATCAAAATTTCCTACACGTATCAGGAAATGCCAAATATCAACTGGAATGAGGAATGGGAAAAGAATTTTGATCCGATTAATGTAGAAAATCAGGTTTCGATTCGTGCAGAGTTTCACGAGAACCAAAATCTTCCTCATGAAATCATTATTCAACCGAAAATGTCTTTCGGAACGGGGCACCATGCGACTACTTACTTGATGGTTCAGCAAATGCTCGACATGGATTTCGAGAACAAAACCGTGCTCGATATGGGTTGTGGAACTTCGGTTCTTGCCATTTTCGCGAAACAAAAAGGCGCTGGAAAAACCGTGGCCATCGACATCGATGAATGGTCAGTAGAGAATTCCAAAGAAAATGCGGCGCGAAACAATGTGGAATTGGAGATTTCGCAAGGAACCGCAGAAAATTTGGGCAGTGAGCATTTCGATATTATTTTGGCCAACATCAACAGGAATATTTTAATTTCCGATATTCCGACTTATGTTTCTGTATTGAACGATGGGGGACAACTCTTACTTTCCGGATTGTGTTTCTTCGATGTAGATGATATTTTGGAAGTTTGTACCGAGCAAAAACTCACCCTGAAAAGAAAGCTGCAACGGGAAGAATGGGTTTCTTTACTTCTCGAAAAATAAAAAAGAGGCTGTCTCAAAAGGACAGTCTTTTTTTATGCCGTGATGTTTCGTGAATAGATAAAAATTGAATGAAAACACTTTATCCCAAAGCCTAGTATTCTCCTAGTCAAAGCCCAGTCCTAGCCCACCATAAAGGCACTGATCTCCTCTCGGCAAAAAGCTCCCTTTTCGGCAAATTCGGCAAAAACGGTTTTGGGAACGAGTGAAAAACAACAAAGTGTTTTGTTTTGTCTGCAAGTCAGAAATCAAAGATTCACCGAAGATAAATGAATTAATAATCACGGATTCCAATAAAAAAAAATAAAAAGAAGAGGTAAAGCCCTTGAACGAGAGTTTCTGTAACTTTTCAGCAGTATGATGGTCTCCTTATGTGGATTTCGTTTTTAGATATAAAGCAGTTTTTTTAGAAGGGCTGCTTTCTTTTTGTGTCGTTGGGTAGTCATTGGGAGTGGGTAAATATCTGTTTTTTCAAGTATTTAGAAGATCTATTTTGAGTTTTATTTTGGATAAAACGATTAAGGAATCAAGAAAATTAGGACAAATGAGAAGAAATCTATCAATATAGCGCGCAGATTTTTATACATAATTAAAAGAAAGTCAAAGGAAAGTCAAAGGAATGTTAAAGGAATGTCAAAGGAATGTCAAAGTAAAGTATAAGTAATGTCTGGCTGACCCGTCCTAATTCCATACCTACTGAGCTAATTTATAGGAGCTAGTCTTCTCCTTAATTTTCCTTTGTACAAAATTATAAATTCATTATTTTGATAAGAGCAAAGCTATGAAGGAGGGTACGTTATCGTAGATTAGAATAAACCACATTTTATAATGTTTATTTATTTCTCAAAAAACTATAAATGAATTTTGCGATTTATTTATTCGTGGTACATTGTAAAAGGTTATTAATTCTTTTATCACCATATTTACTTTTTCTAAAAATGGAAATATCAATAAGACACGAAAGGAGTAAGGATATTCAACAAATATCTTAAGGTTATATTAATTTTTTTCAAAAAAAATATCGATTATAAAGCATTTATTTTATCTTTGATAAGACTAGTAAAAAAAGCCACCACTAATATTACAGAATCATACTATGAAAATTGAAAAAATACAGGTTTTAAAGGGCCCCAATATCTGGAGCATCAGAAGGAAAAAACTTATTCAGATGCGGCTCGATTTGGAGGAAATGGAGCATCTACCGACCAACAAAATTGAAGGGTTTCGGGAAAGATTAGAACAGCTTATTCCTTCCTTGATTACCCATCGTTGCTCGGAAGGAGTGGAGGGTGGCTTTTTTCAACGGGTAGAAATGGGTACTTGGATGGGACATGTCATCGAACATATCGCTCTGGAAATTCAGACTTTAGCAGGAATGGATACCGGTTTCGGAAGAACCCGAGAAACGAAAACTCCGGGTGTATATAATGTTGTTTTTAGTTATTTGGAAGAAAATTCAGGAGTGTACGCTGCTGAACAGTCGGTAGAAATCGCCAACTGCCTTATCGAAGCAAAATATTACGACATCCACGAGTGTATTCATCAGTTAAAAGTGATTCGTGAGAGAGAACGATTAGGTCCTTCTACCGGAAGTATCGTGGAAGAAGCGGTGGCAAGAAATATTCCGTGGATTCGATTGGGAAGAAATTCTTTGGTACAATTGGGTTACGGGGTGAATCAACAACGTTTTCAAGCTACTATTACCGGAAAAACCAGTTCAATTGCGGTGGATATTGCCTGTAACAAAGAATTAACCAAAAAAATGCTCGACGATGCCGCAATTCCTGTGCCTTCGGGAGATTTGGTTACAGAACCGGAAGAATTGGAAAGAGTCATCCGTAAAATTGGTTATCCCATTGTTCTGAAACCGCTCGACGGGAATCATGGAAAAGGATCATCAATCAACGTTAATGATCTGGAAACAGCAAAAATAGGACTTCAGCATGCCCAAAATTATTCAAGAAAAGTCATTGTTGAGAAGTATATTACTGGATATGATTTCCGAGTTTTGGTCATTAATCATAAAATGGTAGCTGCTGCTAGAAGAGTTCCTGCGCACATCGTTGGAGATGGTGAAATGACCATTCAGCAACTTATTGATAAAGAAAATCTGGATCCAAGAAGAGGTTATGGCCATGAAAATGTGCTCACCGAAATTTTGGTTGATAAAGATACCAATGAACTGCTCGAAAAACTGAATTACACCTTGGAAACTGTTCCGCAAAAAGGAGAAATTGTTTATCTGAAATCTACCGCAAACCTTTCTACAGGCGGAACCTCCATCGATGTTACCGATATGGTGCATCCGGAAAATGTGACGATGTGTGAAAGAATTTCTAAAATCATCGGACTTGATGTTTGCGGAATCGATATCATGGCAGAAAACCTTACTCAACCATTAAAAGAAAGTGGTGGAGCGATTCTGGAAGTAAATGCTGCACCAGGATTCAGAATGCATTTGGCACCAAGCGAAGGATTGCCGAGAAATGTGGCAGCGCCGGTTGTTGATATGCTGTATCCTCAAGGGAAACCTTTCCGAATTCCGATTATCGCGGTTACGGGAACTAATGGTAAAACCACCACAACTCGTTTGATTGCCCATATAGTGAAGAATAATGGTCATCGTGTAGGATTTACGACTTCCGACGGAATTTATATTCAAAACACGATGTTGACTAAAGGCGATACTACAGGACCGATTTCTGCGGAATTTATCTTGAAAGATCCTACTGTAGAATTTGCGATTCTGGAAACTGCAAGAGGCGGAATTCTGCGTTCAGGTTTAGGATTTTCCAGCTGTGATATCGGAGTTTTAACCAATATTAAAGAAGATCATCTTGGTTTAAATGACATTCACAACTTAAAAGATTTAACCAGAGTAAAAAGAGTAGTGCTCGATTCGGTAAAAAAAGATGGGTGGTGCGTATTGAATGCTGATGATGAATATTCGATGAGATTGATGCCAGATTTGGATGCTAAAGTGGCTATTTTCAGTCTTGATGAAAACAATCCTCACATTAAGAAATTTGCTAAAGAAGGTAAAATCACTTGTGTTTATGAAGAAGGTTTCGTCACTATCAAAAAAGGAGATTGGAAAATCCGAATCGTAAAAGCCCACAATGTTCCGATTACGATGGAAGGAAAGGCAAAATTCATGATTTCCAATGTTTTGGCGGCGAGTTTGGCAACTTATCTTCATGGTTTCGAGATTGAGGATATTGCGAATTCGCTTCGTACTTTCATTCCAAGTCCAGCGCTTACTCCAGGAAGATTGAATATTTTTAAATTTAAAAAATTCAAAGTCTTAATTGATTTTGCTCATAATCCAGCAGGTTACGAAGCAATTGAAGATTACCTGAAAAATGTAGAATCACCGAAGAAAATAGGAATTATTTCCGGAGTTGGTGATCGTCGCGATGAAGATATCCGAGAATGTGGAAAAATTGCAGGAAGAATGTTCGATCATATCATCATCCGAAACGAAAAACATCTTCGTGGAAGAAAAGAAGAAGAAATCAACGGATTACTTATCGATGGTATTCAGGAATCCGGACGTGATTTAAGCTACGAAATCATCCCAAAAGAGATTGATGCCCTTAAACACGCCATGAGTCTTGCGGAAGAAAATACATTTATCACCGCTCTGAGCGACGTTATTTCCAATGCTATCGACTTGGTGCAGGAATATCAGAACAAAGAAATTCTAGAAGACGGACAACTCTAATTTTTGAGTATTAAATAAAAAAAATCCCTTCTAGTAGGGATTTTTTTTTTATAAACTATCGTTTTTAATCAGAATATTAAAGACTATTGTTCTACAGGCAAGTTTGATCTGTACTGAACTTTTTTGTAAGTATAAGCACTCATCATAATGCTGAATTCATACAACAAAAGAAGCGGGAAAGCAGCCATCAACATGCTCAAAACATCTGCAGGTGTAATTACCGCTGCTACAACCATAATCAAAACGATTGCGTGTCGGCGGTAAGTTCTCATGAATTTTGGAGTTAAAATTCCGATCGAAGTGAGGAAATAAACAATCACTGGGAAAAGGAAAACAATACCCATTCCCAAAACTACCTGCATGAACAAAGTCGTATAATCACTGAGATCAAATAGTTGGGTGATGGAATCGGAGATTTTGAAGAGCAAACCGAAGTTGATCGCAAATGGTAAAATGAGGAAATATCCACAAAGAATTCCGACAAGGAAAAGAATCCAAACAAAATTAATGAGAAAAACCGAATTTTTTCTTTCATTAGGATGAAGCGCCGGAGAAATAAATCGCCAAAGTTCCCAAACAATATACGGAAAAGCCGCTACCATCCCTCCAAAAATTGAAACCGACATCATCACATTGAATTGTTGGAAGAGTTTCTTCTGCTGTACCGCAAAATGATCGGGCAAAATAATACTGTCGTGGCCAATTAGTTCACGAGAATAATGGTTTACGACCCGAAACGTGAGGAAATCATTGCGTGTTGGACCGAAAAAAATATGATCCATAATCCAGTTCACATTGAAGCCTACCAGAATTGCTCCGACAATAATTGCTATCAACGAACGGATAAGGTGACCGCGCAATTCGCCGATGTGTCCCCAAAACGACATCTCTTTTCCTTCACTCATTTTATATATTCAAAGGTTAAATTTTAAGTTTGCGAAATTACTGAATTATTGATGAAAACCGAAACGGAATATTTTCGAAAAATTAATTAATTCCCTCATCCAAAAGACGGTGGATATCGATAATTCCAAAATATTTTCCCTGATCTGTTACAATCAGCTGACCGATGTTTTTATCTTTCAGGATTTGCATGGCTTCTTTTGCCAAAGCATTTTTGTCGATGCTTTTCGGGTTGCTGCTCATGATATCTTTCGCTGAAATTTTCGATAGATCTTGTTCGCTCATCAACATTCTTCGCAAATCTCCATCAGTAATGACTCCGACGATTTTTTCTCCATCTTCAACAACGGTAATTCCGTGTGTGGAAGCGCTGATCGAGATGATGATTTCACGAATATTGGAATCTGCGGAAACCAAAGGTTTTTGTGGGGAAAGGAATTGTTCCACTTTTGCTGTAAGATTTTTTCCTAAACTTCCACCCGGATGAAATTTAGCAAAATCATTTTCCCGAAATCCGCTGAGCTCCATCAAACAAACGGCCAAAGCATCTCCTAAAGCCATTTGGACAGTGGTAGAACTTGTAGGAGCGAGTTTAATTGGACAAGCTTCTTTTTCAACTGAAGTATTGAGTACTACTTCCGAAAATTCGGCAAGTTTGGAGTTCAAATTTCCTGTCATTCCAATTAATGATGAAGAATAATCTTTCAAAAATGGAAGAAGGTTTACGATTTCCGGAGAATTTCCAGAATTTGAAATACAAAGCACAACATCGGATTTTTGGATGACGCCCAAATCTCCGTGAATTGCTTCTGAAGCGTGCAAAAATTGAGATGGAGTTCCGGTGGAATTCAAGGTTGCTACCATTTTGTTTCCCACATGCGCAGACTTGCCAATTCCTACGATGATGAGTTTTCCTTTGGCTGAACTAATGATTTCTACGGCTTTCAGAAAGCTCTCGTCGAGGCGGTTTTTCAAATTTTTGAGCTCATTGATTTCGATGGAAAGAGCATTTTTGGCGATGTGGAGTAGGTCAGGATGATTCATTTTGATGGTTTGGGAAAGAAATTTAATCCTATAATATACGCAAATGTTTTTGTTATATTTTAATTAAAATTAAGCTTCAATTTTTTTATTTTGATTTTTATTTTCTAACTTTGGTTAATATGCAAATTTAGCAAACAATTTTAGATGAACAGCCCGTAAACTGCAATTGAATTTTAGAAAAAAACACTTGGGATGTTCAACTTTTGTTATAAAAACTGGAATTAAAATGAAAACAAATACTGCCGATTTATCGAAGGAACTAAAAAAATATTTCGGCTTTTCTACTTTTAAAGGCCAACAGGAAGAGATTGTCAAAAATCTTTTGGAAGGGAAAGATATCTTTGTATTAATGCCTACAGGAGGTGGTAAATCGCTTTGCTACCAACTTCCGGCGCTGATTTCCGAAGGTACCGCGATTGTCGTTTCGCCTTTAATTGCCTTGATGAAAAATCAGGTCGATGCGATTAATGGGCTTTCTTCCGATGAAGGTGTTGCTCATGTTTTGAATTCGTCTTTAAATAAAACCCAAACTAAGCAGGTTTTCGATGACATCAAAGCAAAAAAAACAAAATTACTATATGTTGCTCCCGAATCTCTTATTAAAGAAGATTATCTTGAATTTTTGAAAGATATCACTATTTCTTTTGTTGCAATTGATGAAGCGCATTGTATCTCCGAATGGGGACATGATTTCCGCCCAGAATATCGAAACTTGAAATTAATTATCGATAAAATTGCCGATGTTCCTGTGATTGCACTTACCGCAACCGCAACTCCTAAAGTTCAGGATGATATCCAAAAAACCTTGGGAATGTCGAAAGCATTAGTGTTTAAAGAAAGTTTCAACCGACCTAATCTTTTTTATGAAGTACGCCCGAAAGTAAATATCGATCGTGAAATTGTAAAATTCATTAATCAACATAAAGGAAAATCCGGAATTGTCTATTGCTTGAGCAGAAGAAAAGTGGAGGAATTTGCACAACTTCTTCAGGTAAATGGCATCAATGCGCTTCCATATCATGCAGGTTTAGACCAAAAAACCAGAGTTGCCAATCAAGATAAATTCTTGATGGAAGAAGCTGATGTGATCGTAGCAACCATCGCATTCGGAATGGGAATCGACAAACCGGATGTCAGATTTGTGATTCATTATGATATTCCGAAATCTTTGGAAAGTTATTACCAAGAAACCGGTAGAGCAGGGCGCGACGGTGGAGAAGGAATTTGTCTGGCGTTTTATGATCCAAAAGATATCGAAAAACTCGAGAAATTTTTAGCGCAAAAACCGGTTTCTGAACGCGAAATTGGTTTGCAATTGCTGAATGAAGTGGTTGGTTATGCCGAAACTTCTATGAGTAGAAGGCAGTATATTCTTTATTATTTCGGTGAACAATTTGACCCAATTAATGGTGCTGGTGCGAACATGTGTGACAATTCTGTAAATCCACCAAAACTGAAAGATGCGACCAAAGAACTGAAATTGGTTTTGTCATTGGTGAAAGAATTAGAAGAAAAATTCCGTACGAAAGACCTTATTGCGGTAATCGTTGGGAAAGAAAATCCGGTGACCAAATCCTATAAACTCGAAACCACCAAGCATTTTGGAATCGGTAAAAATGAACAGGAAAACTTTTGGAAATCGGTGATTCGTCAAGCTACAGTACAGAATTTTCTGCAAAAAGATATCGAAACTTACGGCGTTTTAAAAGTTACCGAAAAAGGTTTAAAAGTTATTGCCGGAAAAGATAAAAATCCTTTCCTCATCGCTGAAGACCGCGAATATGATTTGGCTCAAACAAAAGCTGATTCCGACCAAGTCCAGGTTCAACAAAGTGGTGGTTTGGACGAAGCGCTTTTCAACCAATTGAAAGAACTTCGCAAGAAAGTGGCTAAAAAACAGGGAATTCCGCCTTATACGGTTTTTATGGATCCGAGTTTGGAAGATATGACCGTTCAATATCCGATTAGTATCGAAGAAATTGCTAAAATTTACGGTGTTGGAGATGGAAAAGCTAAAAAATTTGGGAAAGAATTTGCAGAATTCATCAAAAAATATGTTGAGGAAAACAACATCGAGAGAACCCAAGATATGGTACTGAAGGGAGTTGCCAATAAATCGAGCCACAAAGTATTCATCATCCAAAGTACCGACAAGAAAATTGATCTCGAAGATATTGCCAAAGCAAAAAATCTCACGATGGATGAATTGCTGAAGGAAATGGAACGCATTGTATATCAAGGAACTAAATTGAATATTGATTATTATATCGATGAAAATTTCGATGAAGATATCGTAGAAGAATTCATGGAATTCATGGGAGAAAGCGAAAGCGACAGCATGAAAGTTCTTTTAGCCGAATTTGGTGATGATCTTAGTGATGAAGAGGTGAGAATGTTGAGAATTAAATTTATTTCGGACGTAGCCAATTAAAATAATGAAGAAAATTGTTTTTGGAATATTTTTGTTCAGTTTTGGAGTTTTCTCCGCACAAATTGATGGACCTCTCGAAAATTCTAGCAACAATAAAGTGAAAGGTTTAAATGTTTCACCTGTTGAAAACAACAAAGAAATTTGTTTGTGTTGTAATAAGGATGTGAAAATCAAACCTTTAATCATAGTTGATGGAGAACGAATTCCTTATGAAGACTTTAATAAGATAAATCCCAATACCATCGAATCGGTGCAGGTTTTAAAGAACGAAAAAGCCGTCGAATTATATGGCGAAGACGCAAAAAATGGAGTGATTATCGTTATTAGAAAAGAGACTTAAAAATTTTCTTAAAAATTCTTTTTTTTTTTGCGTCCAAATCGAATGGCGATAGAAAATTTATCAATGAAAAAAAATCTCCATCATCTTCATTTTACCCGATTTAGAAACCGTTGGCGCCGAAAGAATTGTCACCACGCTTGCGAATCATCTTACACGAAATCGGTTTGAACCCAAGATTCTTTTGCTCCGAAAAGAAGGTGGTTTCCTGGAGATTTTAAAAAAAGATGTTGAGATTATTGACATCAAAACTCTCAGAATCAGACATTCTTTAAAACCTATTTTACTCGAAATTAAAAAACGAAAACCCGATATTGTTTTCAGTGGTTTTGGGGAAGTTAATGCGTATTTGTCTTTATTTATCAAGCTTTTTCCGAAAACAAAATTTATTGCGCGAGAAACCAACGTCGTTTCGAAACACGTTACCCGAAAGGAAATCCGATTTTTCTATAAATTTTACAATAATTATCAGCGAATTATTTGTCAGAGCAATGATATGCAAAATGATTTGATTGAAAATTTTAAGATTAAAAAAGAAAAACTCATCAAAATCAATAATCCGGTCGATTTTGATTTCATCAATGAAAAACTGAATTTTTCCACAAAACCAGAAGCTTTTAATGATGATTTTAAAAATGTTGTTGCTATCGGAAATCTATCGTCTAGAAAGGGTTTCGATAATTTGTTGAATGTTTTTTCTCATTTAAAAAATGAAAAAATCAAGCTCCACATTATCGGTGATGGGAGAGACAAAGAATTGTTACATCAAATGAAATCTGATTTAAAATTAGAAAATGTAATCTTCCACGGACAACAGAAAAATCCTTATCAAGTCCTGAAATTTGCTGATTTATTCGTGCTTTCTTCGCGTTACGAAGGTTTCCCGAATGTTTTGCTCGAAGCTGGAGCTTGCGGAGTTTTTGCTTTGGCAAATGATTTTCAGGATGGAATTAATGAAATTATTCAACCGAAAATCAACGGAGAAATTTCCGATATTGAAAATCATCAAGAATTTGCGAAGAAAATTGCTGAGATTTTAAATGAAAACCACAATTCTGAAGCGATTAAAAATTCCATAAAAAATAGATTTTCCAAAGAAATCATATTGCAGCAATATGAAGATTTATTCTTAGAAATTGGTAGAATTTAATTCTTTCTTTACTGCTTGAATTTCAAATTAAATCAGTTCATTTGTTTTTCATATTTAATTATTTTTAAAATATTTTGTTAACTTTTTTAGTTGTTAAATATTTTATAGTATTGATTATTAATTAATTAAGTAAAATAATTTGTAGACTTTTTGTGGTGTTATAAAATAATTGTAATTTTAAAATCACAAAAAAAAAAGAGTTATGGAAACTGAATTAATTTCAAAAAAAAATAAAACATTTACTTATGAAGACGCTTATCAATCGACACTTGATTATTTCAATGGTGATGATTTGGCTGCCAAAGTTTGGGTAAGTAAATATGCACTTAAAGATTCTGCCGGAAATATCTATGAACAGACTCCGGATGATATGCACCGCAGAATTTCCTCTGAAATCGCAAGAATAGAAGCGAAATACCCAAATCCGCTTTCTGAGGATGCAATTTTTAATCTCATCAAAAACTTCAAATATATTATTCCGCAAGGAAGTCCGATGACCGGAATTGGGAATGATTTTCAGATTGCGTCCCTTTCGAATTGTTTTGTAATCGGCAGTGGAACCCAAAGTGATTCCTACGGAAGTATCATGAAAATTGATGAAGAGCAGGTTCAGTTGATGAAAAGACGTGGTGGTGTTGGTCATGATTTGTCGCATATTCGGCCAAAAAATTCTGAAGTGAAAAATTCTGCGCTTACTTCCACCGGATTGGTTCCTTTTATGGAGCGCTATTCGAATTCAACTCGCGAAGTTGCGCAGGACGGAAGGAGAGGAGCATTGATGCTTTCGGTTTCTATTAATCACCCTGATTCTGAGGATTTTGTGAATGCCAAATTAGAGCAAGGGAAAATTACCGGAGCTAATATTTCGGTTCGAATTGATGATGAGTTTATGAAATCGGTCGTTGAAAAGCGAGATTACCTTCAAAAATACCCGATTCATAGCGAAAATCCTAAGTTTCAAAAGCAAATAAAAGCGACCGATTTGTGGGAAAGAATCATTCACAATGCTTGGAAATCTGCTGAACCAGGAATCCTTTTTTGGGATACCATTATCCGTGAATCTTTGCCCGACTGTTATGCTGATTTAGGTTACGAAACGGTTTCTACCAATCCATGTGGCGAAATTCCGTTGTGCCCTTACGATTCTTGTCGACTTTTGGCTGTCAATCTTTTTTCATACGTTGAAAATCCATTTACCCAGAAAGCGAAATTTAATTTTGAACTTTTTAAGGAGCATGTAGGTTATGCGCAAAAGATGATGGATGACATCATCGATTTGGAAATTGAAAAAATTGATGCTATTCTTTTGAAAATTGAATCTGATCCTGAAGGAGATGAAATAAAAGCGACTGAAAAAAATCTTTGGACAAAAATTCGCAAAAAAACCATTGAAGGCCGCAGAACCGGTGTGGGAATTACCGCAGAAGGCGATATGTTGGCTGCGTTAAACATTCAATATGGCAGCAAAGAAGGCAACGAATTTTCTACTTTAGTTCATAAAATTTTAGCACTTGCAGCATACCGTTCGTCCGTTGAAATGGCCAAAGAAAGAGGTGCTTTTGCGATTTATGATGCCAAAAGAGAAGCGAAAAATCCTTTTATTTTAAGATTAAAAGAAGCTGATCCGCAACTTTATGAAGATTTAAAGAAATTCGGAAGAAGAAATATCGCTTTGCTTACGATTGCGCCTACCGGAAGCACTTCGCTCATGTCGCAAACTACTTCTGGGATTGAGCCGGTTTTTCTTCCAGTTTATAAAAGAAGAAGAAAAGTGAATCCTAATGATCGGGATGTTCGGGTTGATTTTGTGGATGAAGTAGGCGATTCATGGGAAGAATATCTGGTTTTCCATCATCGTTTCAAGCAATGGATGGAAGTGAACGGAATGGATCCTGAAAAAAAATATTCCCAAGATGAAATTAATAAAATTATTGAAGTTTCGCCTTATTACAAAGCGACTTCCAATGATGTAGATTGGTTGAGCAAAGTAGAAATGCAAGGCGCCATTCAAAAATGGGTGGATCATTCTATTTCTGTGACGATTAATATTCCGAATGATGCAACTGAAGAATTGGTTAATCAATTATATATCAAAGCTTGGGAAGTCGGTTGCAAGGGAGTTACCGTTTATCGTGATGGTTCCCGTTCTGGGGTTTTAATTACCAATGAGGAAAAACCGGAAGAAAAAGTTGGTGTTTTACAACCAGTTTTCCCGACCAAAAGACCTCAAGTATTAGAGGCGGATATCGTTCGTTTTCAAAATAATAAAGATAAATGGATTGCTTTTGTGGGCTTAATTGATAAGAAACCTTATGAAATTTTTACCGGTTTAGCTGATGACGAAGAGGGAATCGCGTTGCCACGATGGGTAAATGAAGGGTTCATTATTAAAAATCGCGACAAAGACGGACAATCTCGTTACGATTTTCAGTTTACCAATTTGCGAGGTTATAAAACGACAATTGAAGGGCTTTCCCATAAATTTAATCCTGAATATTGGAATTATGCAAAATTGATTTCAGGAACATTAAGACACGGTATGCCGATTGAAAATGTAGTTGAATTAATCAACCGAATAGAATTGGATTCAGAATCGATCAATAACTGGAAAGCAGGAGTGGCGCGTGCCCTAAAACGCTACATTGCAGATGGAACTGAAGCCAGCGGAAAATGTTTCAGCTGTGGTTCAGACCAAGTTGTTTATCAAGAAGGCTGTCTCACGTGCAAGAATTGTGGGAACAGTAAATGTGGGTAAAATAAATTCACTTAAGAACTTTCTAGTGGGATCATTATTTAAAAATCTATTGAGAACTGCCCCTCATTAGGTAAAATATTTTGTAAATTTGTAAACTTCAAAAAATCAATAAAAATCATAAAAAAATAAAAATGAGTCAATTTGATGTTACCGTAATCGGTTCTGGTCCTGGAGGTTATGTGGCTGCGATCCGTTGTGCGCAATTAGGTCTAAAAACTGCAATTATCGAGAAATATCCTACGATGGGAGGTACTTGCCTGAACGTAGGTTGTATTCCTTCCAAAGCGCTTTTGGATAGTTCGGAGCATTTCGAAAACGCAAAACACAATTTTGCTAATCATGGGATCCTCATCAATGAACCAACTGCAGATTTGGCAAGAATGATTGCCCGCAAAGACGAAGTCGTAGAACAAACAACCAAAGGAATCCAATTCCTGATGGATAAAAATAAAATTACCGTTTTCGAAGGAGTGGGAAGTTTCGAATCTTCAACTCAGGTTAAGGTAACCAAAAACGACGGTACTTCCGAGGTTCTTGATTCAAAATATATCATCATCGCGACAGGTTCTAAACCGAGCTCTTTGCCGTTTATCACTTTAGATAAAGAAAGAGTAATTACTTCTACTGAAGCTTTAAAACTTAAAGAAATTCCTAAACATTTAGTTGTAATCGGTGGTGGAGTAATCGGTCTGGAATTGGGCTCTGTTTACAAAAGATTAGGTTCTGAAGTAACTGTAGTTGAATTTATGGATAAAATTATCCCAACAATGGACGGCGCTTTATCAAAAGAACTCAACAAAGTTTTGAAAAAACAAGGAATGAAATTCATGCTTTCAACCGCAGTTCAGGCAGTGGAAAGAAATGGAGATTCTGTGAAAGTTACTGCGAAAGATAAAAAAGGAGAAGAAGTGGTGGTTGAAGGTGATTATGTGTTGGTTTCGGTAGGTAGAAAACCTTATACAGACGGACTTTCTATTGAAAAAGCAGGTGTAGATTTGGACGAAAGAGGAAGAGTAAAAACCAATGAACACTTGCAAACGAATGTTGCGAATATCTATGCAATCGGAGATGTAGTTGCCGGTGCAATGTTGGCTCACAAAGCTTCTGAAGAAGGCGTTTTAGTGGCAGAACAATTGGCTGGACAAAAACCTCACATCAATTATAATTTAATTCCAGGAGTAGTTTACACTTGGCCGGAAGTTGCTGCAGTGGGTAAAACAGAAGAGCAATTGAAAGCAGAAGGCGTTGCCATAAAAGTAGGAAATTTCCCAATGAGAGCTTTGGGAAGAAGCCGCGCTTCCGGCGATGTGGATGGTTTCATCAAAATCATCGCTGATGAAAAAACCGACGAAGTTTTAGGCGTTCACATGATCGGAGCCAGAGCTGCAGATATGATCGCCGCTGCGGTAACCGCAATGGAATTCCGCGCAAGTGCAGAAGATATTGCAAGAATGTCGCATGCACACCCAACTTTTGCGGAAGCGATTAAAGAGGCCGCCTTGGACGCAACGGGAAAAATTGCACTCCACATGTAATCATTAAAAATAGATCATAATTAAAGAGAAGTTTCGGCTTCTCTTTTTTGTTGCTTAATGACAACTTTATCACAAAGCTATAATTTTTAGGATCATCATTGATCAGAAAAAAAATCAAGTATTTATTTTGATTATTTAATAATTAAAATATAATTTCATTATCAAAATTTATAAAAAATAATGAATTTTTTGAATAATCAGATACGGAAATCGTTCCGAAATGTTTTTTTATCATTTCTGTACGTTGCGGAACCATTTCTGTAGGTCGCGGAACCATTTCTGACGGTTGCGGAAGCATTTCTGACGGTTGCGGAAACGTATCTGAACGTTGCGGAATCATTTCTGTAAATTGCGAACCCTATTTTACACCATGCGGACACGTTTCTGATGGATGTTCGCCTATTTTTACCAGGTCGCGTCTATACTCACTTTTTCGTATCTAAAGAACGGTTTTATCTTTTTGTTGAGATAAGTTCCCTTAGAAAATGCCGCCCGGAAATCATCAAAAACCTCCTCTACAACTTCAAGATAATTGTAAACCGCTCCAGAGCTATAAACGATCGTCAATATCTGAAGTTCGGGCTTATAATAATATTTTCTGATAACTGAAGAGGGCATGACAAAATTCTGCAATTTCTGTTCCTTTAGTTTTCTTACCTTTGCAGTCAATTATTTATCACGCTAACCTATGAATCCCGGCAAAACTCAATTATTAAAAATCGCAGAAAAAAATTATTCAGGTTTATTTCTGGAAGATGAAAACGGAGAAAGAGCATTTCTTCCTAAAATTTTCGCTAGCGAAGATGCTGAAATTGGCGATGAAATGGAAGTTTTCGTTTATCAAGATGATGATAAACTGAAAGCAACCACCGAAAAAGCCAACGCAGAAGTAGGAGAGTTTGCCGTGATGACTTGCGTGCAAAGTTTGCCAAGTGGCGCTTTTATGGATTGGGGAATCATCAAAGATTTGTTCATTCCTTACAAGCAACAAAAACAGAAAATTGTAGAAGGAAAAAGGTATTTGGTTCATGTTTATATCGATGAATTTTTAGGATTAATCACGGGTACCACAAGGTTTAAGAGAAATCCACAGTACGACGATTTGCCTTTCCGAAAAGGCGATAAAGTGAATTTGATTTTAATGGGAGAAGGCGAATTGGGCTGGAATGTCATCATCAATAAAAAATATATCGGACTGATTTACGCATCCGATGTTTACAAAAAATTATTCCCGCTTTCCGAAGAAATTGGTTACATAAAATCTGTGAGAGAAGATGGTAAAATTGATGTTTCCCTACAACCGGAAGGTTACGAAAACAACGATGAATTTCAGCAAATGATTCTCGATAAATTAAATGAAAACTACGGTTTGCTCTATCTTTCCGATAAATCTGAACCAGAAGAAATTAAGCAGGAACTGCAGATGAGCAAAAAGAATTTCAAGAAAGCCATCGGTGGATTGTATCGAGATAAAAAAATTGAAATTTTAGAGGATAAAATCCGTTTGGTTGATGAGAATGATTAATTTTTTATCCAAGAAAATGGACTCAACAGGAAAAATAAAAGCTGATTTTAATTTTTAATTTTATTAAAAGAAAATCATTCTTTTTTTACCAATAAAATCCAGTCGTCTTCCAAAAAGCGATAACCAATTTCATAGAGAAACCGATATTCAGCACCGTTTTTATAAATTTTAAAATTGGTAAAATATTCAAAATCAAAACCTTCAGAAGTGAGTTTGCTTCTGGTGATTTTAGCTTTTCCATCAACGAATTTTTGTTCACTGAGGATGCGGTGATTTTTGCGCAGCTTATTGTTGATGTTGCGCATCAAATTCGAAGAATCTCGGTTATGTTTATTGTTGTAGGCGTTTCTGCAGCCATCATTGCAGAATTTTTTATCGCTTCTTCCGATGATTTGATCACCACATTCTAGACAGTTTTGCATCGCTAAAAATTTGATAATCAAATATAAAGAATTATCCGTTTGCAATCGGATATTTTTTTAAATGTTTAATTTGTTGTAATAAAGATGAAAAAAAAATAAAAAAATGGAGCAGTTTATCAAAATTGTTTATATATTTGCGCCATCAAACGACAAAGAATGTTCAATCAATTACATCATCATCATTTTCATACTTGCACTCACGCGAGCTGATTTTGATATGTTGTAAAGTACCATATTTATTAATCCCGCCTGAGTAAATCAAGGTGGGATTTTTCTTTTTATCATTTCCAGAACTTCGATTTACTCATGCTTTTCTTTTAAATTAAAACAATGAGTAAGCTTAAAATCGCCATCCAAAAAAGTGGTCGTCTCAATGAAAAATCTGTTGCACTTCTGGAAGAATGTGGGCTGAAATTCCCAAATGGTGGCGGAAAACTGATCACCGAATCCAGTAATTTTCCTGTAGAAATTTTGTTTCTCCGTGATGATGATATTCCGCAATATGTAGAACAAAACGTCGCACACATCGGCATTATCGGCGAAAATGTATTTCTTGAAAGCCAGAAACAAATTAACATTGTCGAAAAACTCAATTTTTCAGGTTGTCGATTAAGTTTGGCGGTTCCGAAAGAAACCGATTATGAAGGAATTTCTTTTTTCAACGATAAAAAAGTTGCGACTTCTTATCCGAATATTTTGCAAAATTATTTCAATGAAAATCAAATTAAAGCAACCATCGAAGTGATTTCCGGAAGTGTGGAAATAGCACCCGGAATCGGTTTGGCAGACGGAATTTGCGATATTGTAAGCAGCGGTTCTACCTTGCTTTCTAACGGATTAAAAGAGGTTGAAATTGTTCTTAAAAGTCAGGCGGTTTTGGTTTCAAGTCAAAATTTAGATGAAGAAATTCAGTCAATTTTAAACAAGTTACTTTTCCGAATTCGTTCCGTTCAAAAGGCTAAAGAAAACAAATATATTTTGCTTAATACGCAGAATAATCAACTCGAAAAAATTATTCAAATATTACCAGGAATGAACAGTCCAACGATTCTTCCGTTGGCAAAAGAAGGGTGGAGCAGTTTGCATTCCGTCATCAGCGAAGAAAAATTTTGGGAAATCATCGATGAGTTGAAAGAAGCCGGAGCAGAAGGAATTTTAGTGGTACCAATTGAAAAAATGATTCTTTAATATGTTTAAGTTTAATACAATGAAAACCATTATCAATCCGCCTTATTCCGATTGGGAAAAATACGCAAAACGACCAGCTTTTCCGGCAGAAGATTTGGAAGAAAAAGTAGCTTCAGTTCTTGAAAAAGTTCGTTTGGAAGGTGATTCGGCGTTGAAAAACTTCACTTTAGCATTCGATAAAGTTAATGTTGAAAATATCAAAGTTTCATCTAGTGAAATTGAAATTGCATGTGCTGAAGTTTCAACTGAATTGAAAGATGCAATTGCCATAGCGGTCAATAATATTAAGGTTTTTCACGAATCTCAACAAATAAATGAAGCGATTGTGGAAACCATTTCCGGAGTTGAATGTTGGAGGAAAAGTGTGGCCATCGAAAAGGTGGGATTGTATATTCCGGGTGGTTCTGCACCTTTGTTTTCAACGATTTTAATGTTGGGAATTCCTGCGAAAATTGCAGGTTGTAAAAAAATAATTTTATGTACGCCTCCCGACGAAAACGGAAAAATTAATCCGGCGATTTTGTTTACAGCAACCTTTCTTGGAATTGAGGAAATTTATAAAGTTGGCGGTGCACAAGCGATTGGCGCGATGGCTTTCGGTACAGAAACGGTTCCTAAAGTTGACAAAATTTTTGGCCCTGGAAATCAATATGTCACTAAAGCAAAAGAACTCGTACAGAAAACCGGGATTGCGATTGATCTTCCGGCTGGACCAAGCGAAGTTTTGGTGATTGCAGATTCTTCTGCTGATGCAGATTTTGTCGCTGCAGATTTGCTTTCACAGACGGAACACGGAGCGGACAGTCAGGTGGTTTTGCTTTCAAATTCAGCTGAATTGATGGAGGAAGTGAAAGTTTCTTTAAATAATCAATTACAACTTTTACCAAGAGCTTCCGTTGCTGAAAAAGCCCTTGAAAACAGCTTTTTTGTATTGTTGAATACCATCAATGAATGCGTTGATTTTAGCAATTTATATGCTCCTGAACATTTGATTTTAGCGATTGATAACGCGGAACTATTTGCCGGAAAAATTAAAAATGCAGGTTCGGTTTTCCTTGGGAATTATTCCTGCGAAAGTGCTGGTGATTACGCGAGTGGAACCAATCACACTTTGCCGACAAACGGTTATGCAAAAAGCTATAGCGGTGTTTCGCTCGATAGTTTTGTGAAGAAAATTACCTTCCAAAAAATCACGAAAAAAGGAATTCAGAATATCGGAAAAACCATCGAAATTATGGCGGAAGCTGAACAACTTTTGGCTCATAAAAATGCAGTTTCCATTCGACTTAAAAAACTACAAGATGAAAAGTAAAATTGAAGAACTCGTAAGAAAAAACATCCGCAATTTGGCGCCATATTCCAGTGCGAGAGACGAATATTCAGGGAAAGAAGGCATTTTTTTGGATGCCAATGAAAATCCTTTTGGTATTTACAACCGCTATCCCGATCCGTATCAACCTGCATTGAAACAGAAACTTGCCGAACTGAAAAATACCAATCCAGAGAATATTTTCATCGGAAACGGAAGCGATGAAGTGATTGATTTAGCTTTTAGAATTTTCTGCGAACCGAGACTGGATAAGGCTTTGACGTTTGTACCAACTTACGGAATGTACGAAGTTTCTGCCAATATTAATGATGTTGAACTTATTAAACTTCCTTTAAACACCAATTTTCAAATTGAAAGAAAAGATTTGGAACCGTATTTTTTAGATGAATTTTTAAAACTAATTTTTATTTGTTCGCCCAACAATCCTACCGGAAACTTGTTGAAAATCGAAGATATCGAATTTATCCTCGAGAATTTCAACGGAATTGTGATTATCGACGAAGCGTATATTGATTTTTGTGAGCAACCTTCTTTCATCGAAAAAATTGCAAAATATCCCAATTTGATCATTATTCAAACTTTAAGTAAAGCTTGGGGGATGGCCGGAATTCGATTGGGAATCGGTGTGATGAATGAGGAAATTCTTTCATATTACAACCGTGTTAAAGCGCCTTACAACATCAGCGTTATCAACCAAAAAACGGCTTTGGAAATTCTGAATAATGAAGAAAAATTTCACCAAAAAGTAAAAGATATTTTGATTGAAAAACAGCAATTAATTGAAAAACTCTCGGCGCTGAAAATCATTAAAAAAATCTTTCCATCTAATGCCAATTTCTTGCTCGTGGAAGTTGAAAATGCCGATGAAATCTATGAAAAACTCATTCAGAAGAAAATTATCGTCAGAAATCGAAATTCCGTAATTAAAAATTGCATGAGAATTTCCGTAGGAACTCCCGAGGAAAATGAAGCGTTACTCAATGCCCTAAAAGAACAAAAAAATGACTAAAAAAGTTTTATTTATCGACCGCGACGGAACGATTATTCGCGAACCTGAAGATTTTCAAATTGATGCTTTTGAAAAGCTGGAATTCCTCCCAAATGTGATCAGTTCACTTTCAAAAATTGCCCAAGAACTCAGCTACGAACTCGTTATGGTAAGCAATCAGGACGGTTTGGGAACAGATTCTTTTCCGGAAGAAACTTTCTGGCCGGTGCAAAATTTCATCATCAATACTTTGAAAAATGAAGGTGTTGAATTTAGCGAAATTTTGATTGATTCTTCCTTTGAATATGAAAATAAACCGACCAGAAAACCCGGAGTCGGAATGCTTCAAAAGTACATTTATGGCAATTACGACTTGGAAAATTCATTCGTGATTGGCGATCGAAAAACAGACCTTCAACTTGCAGAAAATTTAGGGACAAAATCGATTTTCATTAATGAAAAAGGCGATTCCAAAGCAACATTTTCGACTATTGATTGGAATGAAATTTATGATTTTCTGAAATCCGTTCCGAGAATCGGGAAAGTAGAAAGAAAAACTCTGGAAACATCGATTAACATTGAATTAAACCTCGATGGAAAAGGAAATTCTGAAATTAAAACCGGTTTGCCATTTTTCGATCACATGTTGCAACAAATTGCAAAACACGGGAATTTAGATTTGAAAATTCAAGTCGATGGCGACCTTGAAATTGATGAACATCACACGATGGAAGATACAGCAATCGCTTTGGGTGACGCGTTTTTACAAGCGCTTGGTGAAAAAAAAGCCATTTCACGTTATGGTTTTCTCCTTCCGATGGACGATTGTTTGGCTCAAGTTGCGGTCGATTTTGGTGGAAGACCTTGGTTGGTTTGGGATGCTGAATTTAAAAGAGAAAAAATTGGAGATGTTCCAACCGAGATGTTTTTCCATTTTTTCAAATCGTTTTCCGATCAGGCGAGATGCAATCTCAATATCAAAGCAGAAGGTGAAAATGAGCACCACAAAATTGAATCGATTTTTAAAGCATTTGCAAAAGCAATAAAAATGGCAGTGACCAAAACCGAAAATTACAACATCCCAAGTACCAAAGGAATTTTATGATCGCGATATTGAAATACAACGCAGGAAACGCGCTTTCCGTCGAAAATGCAGTGCTAAGACTCGGTTTTCCAACGATGATTACCGATGATATTGAAGTGATTAAATCAGCAGAAAAAGTAATAATTCCCGGAGTTGGCGAAGCGGGTTCGGCTATGAATTATTTGAAAGAAAAAGGTTTGGATGAAGTCATAAAGTCCCTTACACAGCCGGTTTTAGGAATTTGTCTCGGAATGCAATTGCTTTGTGAATTTTCTGAAGAAGGAGCCACTGAAACTTTAGGAATTTTTAAAACAAATGTTTTGAAATTTCCTCCTCAAGAACTCGTTCCGCACACCGGTTGGAATGATTTTACAATTCTAAAAGGGAAACTTTTTGAAGGAATTAATACAGAAGAAAATTGCTATTTCGTTCATAGTTTTTACGCAGAAATTTGTGATGAAACCGTTGCTATAACGGATTATATTTTGCCTTTCAGCGCGGCTTTACAGAAAGACAATTTCTACGCGACCCAATTTCACCCGGAAAAATCAGCAGAAACCGGAATACGAATTTTAAAAAACTTTTTAAGCTTATGAGAATTATTCCCGCTATCGACATCATCGGTGGAAAATGTGTGAGATTGACGAAAGGCGATTATTCCACCCAAAAAATATATAATGAAAACCCTTTAGAAATGGCTCAAATCTTTGAGGATTCGGGGATTCAATTTCTGCATCTTGTCGATTTGGACGGAGCGAAATCTCAACAAATTGTCAATTATAAAACCTTAGAAATTTTGGCTTCTAAAACCAAATTAAACATCGATTTCGGAGGTGGAATTAAATCTGAAAACGATATCAAAACTGCTTTTGAATTTGGTGCAAAGCAAATTACCGTAGGAAGTATTGCCGCTCAAAATCCGGATTTAATGATGAAATGGATAACTGAATATGGTTCAGAGAAAATCATTTTGGGAGCCGATTGCAAAAACAGAATGATTGCCACCAATGGTTGGCTCGAAAACAGTGATTTGGACGTGATTTCTTTCATTAAAAATTACGAAAATAATGGGATAAAATACGGAATCGTAACCGATATCGATAAAGATGGAATGCTTTCGGGACCTGCGTTTGAACTTTATGAAGATATTTTAAAAACAACCGAAATCAACCTGATTGCAAGTGGTGGAATTACGACCATTGAAGATGTGAAAAAATTAGAAAAAATCGGTTGCGGTGGTGCGATTATCGGAAAAGCAATTTATGAAGGAACGATTGAATTAAAAGAATTGGCAAAATTATGTTAAAGAAAAGAATTATCCCTTGTTTAGACATCAAAAACGGGCGAACCGTGAAGGGAATCAATTTCAAAGAACTTGCTGATGCAGGTGATCCAGTGGAATTGGCGAAAAGATATGTGGATGAAGGAGCCGATGAACTGGTTTTTCTCGACATTACGGCAACGCTCGAAAATCGGAAAACTTTGACCAATCTCGTCACCAGAATCGCTTCGGAAATCAATATTCCGTTTACTGTTGGTGGCGGCATCAACACTTTGGAAGATGCAAAAATGATCATCGATTCCGGCGCGGATAAAATCAGCCTTAATTCTGCTGCAATCCTTCGTCCAGAACTAATTTCCGAGATTGCACTTACTTTCGGAAATCAATGTGTGGTTTTGGCAATTGACACGAAATTTGTCAATGAAGAATGGCTAGTTTTCCGAAGCGGCGGAACGATAATCACGGATTTTAAAGCCATCGATTGGGCTAGAAAAGGTGCTGAACTTGGAGCCGGAGAAATCCTATTAACTTCGATGAATAACGACGGAACAAAGAACGGTTTTGCTATAGAAATCTGTAAAGCAGTTTCTGAAGCGGTTTCTATTCCGGTGATTGCATCGGGTGGAGCAGGAATGATGGAACATTTTGCTGAAGTTTTTTCTCAAACCAATGTTACCGCAGCTTTGGCAGCAAGCGTTTTTCATTTTGGTCAAATTCCGATTCCTGAACTTAAAAATTATTTAAAAACAAAAAAAATCCCCGTAAGAATATGAAACCAAATTTTAATAAAACCAACGGATTGCTCCCGGTAATTGTTCAGGATGCGGTGACGATGCAAGTATTGATGTTGGGTTATATGAACGAAGAAGCATTTGAAAAAACACAAAAAGAGCAAAAAATTACCTTTTTCAGCCGAAGCAAAAATCGACTTTGGACAAAAGGCGAAACTTCCGGGAATTTCCTTTGGGTAAAAGAAATCTTCTTGGATTGTGATGAAGATACTTTGCTAATTTCTGTGAAAGCGGATGGACCAACTTGCCACAAAGGAACGATTTCATGCTTTGATAACCAGCAAAAAAAAGGATTTCTTTATCGTTTGGAGCAAACCATACATGAGAGAATTGATCAGAATATTGAAAATTCTTACACCAATCAACTTTATCAAAAAGGTATTAACAAAGTTGCGCAAAAAGTTGGCGAAGAAGCTGTGGAATTAGTTATAGAAGCCAAAGATGATAACGCAGAACTCTTTAAAAATGAAGCTGCGGATTTGTTATATCATTATTTAATTTTACTTAAAGCAAAAGGATTTTCTTTGGAAGAAATTGAAGATGTTTTGAGAAAAAGAGAAAAGTAAGATTCTGACAATGTTTAAAAAAAATTCTATCGGTAAGGATTTAGAAATCCGTGGATTAAATCATTTAAAATGACGATTTTTTTTATCCTCATAAATATCGAAGATTGGTTGCGGCACGAAGCATAGTTTCTTCTTTTTTAGCAAAACAAAAACGGATCATTCCGGTGTTGGTTTCCTCGTGATAAAATGCCGAAAGTGGTATAGTCGCAACTTTTGCATTTTCAGTTAGCCAAATTGCAAATTCTTTGTCTGAAACTTTAGAAATATTTTCATAACCCAAAACCTGAAAATATCCGGCTTCGGCTTTTTCTTTTAATGAAAATGGAAGATCTTTAAATTCATTGAGGAAAAAATCTCTTTTTTGTTGCATGTTTTTTCGGTTTTCGTTTGCATCAAAAATTTCAAGATATTTTGCTAAAGCATATTGTGAAGGCGCATTCACGCTGAAACTTAAATATTGATGAACACGGCGATAGGCGAGAGAAAGTTCTTCTGAAGCTAAAATGTAACCTACTTTCCAGCCGGTAATGTGGAACATTTTCCCGAAAGAAAAGATACAGAAACATCTTTCGCGAAGTTTTGGATGATGGAAAGCGCTGTGAAATTCGATATCATCATAGATGAGAATATCATAAACTTCATCGGAAATTATGATGATTTCTGTGGAATCTATAATCGACGCGAGTTGATCCCAATCGGATTTTTTCCACACTTTTCCGGACGGATTATGTGGCGAATTGACAATTATTGCTTTGGTTTTTTCGGAAATTGCATTTTTCAGTGCATCAAAATCAACTTCAAAATTATTTTTTAAACTCACAAAAACAGGCAAACCACCATTCATTTCAATCGCTGGAACATAGGAATCGTATGAAGGCTCTAGAACAATTACTTCATCACCAAAATTGACAATCGCAGCAATCGCTGTGTAAATCCCATAAGTCGCTCCAGGAGAAATGGTGATATTTTCTTTGGATACTGAAATTGGAATTTTCCTTGTTTGGTTGAAGGTTATGAGATTATCAACCAATGCTGGAAGTCCGCTCATCGGAGCGTATTGATTAAAGTTTTTTTCGGTTCCTTCGGCGAGTAGTTTTTTCAATCGCTCATCGATTTCGTAATCGGGGAAACCTTGCGAGAGATTTACCGCGTTGTTTTGTTGCGCGAGCGCCGTCATTTCGGAGAATATTGTAAGGTCTTTGCCTGAATGTTTTCTTTTAACCATTATCAAATTTAAAAATAAACTTTAAAATTTAATTACTATTTTTAAACTTCAAAAAAATAATTATGAAAAATCTTTTTCTACCGCTATTTTCTGTGGTGATGCTTAGTAGTTGTGCGTCTGTAAACTATTCGTACGACGGTAAAGTATTCAAACAATCTTTGGAAGCTATTTCGCAACAAGATTTAAAGAAAAACCTTTATGTGATTGCATCCGACGAAATGGAAGGTCGCGATACCGGAAGTCCGGGACAGAAAAAAGCCGGCGAATACATGATCAAACAATATCAGGAAATGGGCGTTTCGCATCCGGCCCAAATGAATTCTTATTACCAAAAAATTCCCGCAGCAAGCTTGAATACAGGTAGAGGAAAAGGTTTGCCAAATTCTGAAAACATTCTAGCTTTCATAAAAGGAAGTGAGAAACCCGAAGAAATCATAGTAATTTCTGCACATTATGACCACGTTGGAACCAGAAATGGAGTGGTGTACAACGGAGCTGATGACGATGGAAGTGGAACAGTTGCAGTAATGCAAATTGCAAAAGCCTTTCAACAAGCGAAAAAAGCTGGTCACGGGCCGAAAAGATCGATTCTTTTTCTGCATGTAACGGGAGAAGAACATGGCTTGTTGGGTTCAAAATATTATGCTGAAAATCCAATTTTCCCGATCGCAAATACAGTTGCTGATCTTAATATCGATATGATCGGAAGATGCGATGCTGACAATTGCGGAAAAGATTATGTATATGTGATTGGCTCGGAAATGTTGAGTTCCGATTTAAAGAAAATCAATGTGGAAGCCAATAATAAAGTGACCAAAATGGAACTCAATTATAAATACGACGATCCGAAAGATCCGCAAAGGCTTTATTATCGTTCTGATCATTATAATTTTGCTAAAAACGGCGTTCCTGTGGCTTTTTTCTTTGATGGAATTCATGAAGATTATCACAAACCAACGGATGATCCTGAAAAAATTGACTATTCTGCGCTTCAGAAACGTGCTCAACTTGTTTTCGCAACGGCGTGGGAATTGGCGAACAGAAAAGATAGAATCGTTGTTGATGGGAAAAATGGACAATAATTTTTAAGTATAAAACATCAATAATTTTCATCATTATTGAAGAGATACAAAAGTCTTTTAATAAAATTCCGTTGCTTTTGCGACGGAGTTTTTGTTTTTGTAAATTTGGTTTTCGGCTCCATAGTTCAACGGATAGAATAGAAGTTTCCTAAACTTTAGATCCAAGTTCGATTCTTGGTGGAGTCACTTTTGGGAAATAAGAGAATCCGCTGTTTAGCAACGGATTCAATAGATAAAAACATCTCATTTTTTAGTTAGACAACAACAAAAAAGAGAAGCCGACGATGCTTCTCTTAAATTTTTATATTAATTTAATGGTATTTCTATGGATGTTGAAATAGAAAAATGTCTTCACTCTCTCTTATTTTCAAAGTAAATTTAAAACATTTTTCAATACGATATGTAAACTAAATGTTAAAAATAACTTTTTACTCACATTTATTTGTGGATAAAGTTCTGGAAATGAATTCTAAATCATCTTTTAGATCACAATTTTTCTTTTAAATATTTCGCCGTATGCGATTTTTTATCCTTAATTAAATCCTCAGGAGTTCCTGCAAAAACCACTTCGCCGCCGTGTTTTCCAGCTTCCGGACCGATGTCGATGATGTAATCTGCAGATTTGATGATATCAGGTTGATGCTCGATCACAATTACCGAATGTCCCAATTCGATTAAAGCTTGAAGGGAAGTCAACAATTTATTGATATCGTGAAAATGCAATCCGGTAGAAGGTTCATCAAAAATGAAAAGTGTTTTATCGTTGGAAACGCCTTTCACAAGGAAAGAAGCCAATTTCACTCTTTGCGCTTCACCTCCGGAAAGTGTTGAAGAACTTTGCCCGAGCTGAAGATAACCCAAACCAACTTCCTGAAGTGGTTTCAGTTTGGTTACGATTTTTTGTTCTTCATTTTCCTTGAAAAATTCCAATGCTTCATCGACGGTCATGTGGAGAATATCGGAAATATTTTTTTCATCAAATTTAATATCGAGAATTTCGTTTTTGAAACGACTTCCGTGGCAAGTTTCACATTCCAATTCGATATCGGCCATAAACTGCATCGAAACATTGATTACACCTTCACCTTTGCATTCATCGCATCTTCCGCCATCGACGTTGAACGAAAAATGTTTAGGTTTCAAGCCTTGCAATTTGGCGAGTTTCTGTCTCGAAAACAAATCGCGAATGTCGTCGTAGGCTTTCAAATAAGTTACAGGATTCGATCGCGAAGATTTTCCGATTGGATTTTGGTCAATCAGTTCGATATTTTTGATGAGTTTTTTAGGAAATTCCACCGAATCATAATCGGCTTTTTTTCCGCCCATTCCCAATTGAATTTGAATATCGTTCGTGAGAATTTCTTTCATTAAAGTTGATTTTCCACTTCCGGAAACTCCGGAAATTACGACCAAACTTTCCAAAGGAATATCGACATTGATGTTTTTTAAATTGTTTTGTCTCGCACCTTTTATTTGAATAAATTCTTTAGATTTTCTGCGCTTTTCAGGAACTTTTATCTCTAATTTTCCTGTTAAATATTGCGCAGTCAGCGAATCTGAGTTTTTCAATTCTTTAAAATCTCCTGCAAAAACAAGTTCACCTCCGAGATAGCCGGCTTCCGGACCGATATCGATGATGTAATCGGCAGCTTTCATCACATCTTCGTCATGTTCCACCACGATTACGGTATTTCCCAAATCGCGAAGGTTTTTTAAGACTTCAATTAAATTTTCGGTATCGCGTGAATGCAAACCGATCGAAGGTTCGTCCAAAATATAAATGGAACCAACCAACGAACTTCCCAAAGATGTCGCGAGGTTAATTCGCTGACTTTCTCCACCGGAAAGCGTATTGGAAGTACGATTGAGTGTGAGATAACCTAAACCAACTTTATCTAAAAACTCGAGTCGGGTAGTGATTTCATACAACAATCTTTTGGCGATTTCTGCGTCGTGTTTATTGAGTTTTAGAGAATTTATTAATGGCAATAATTCATCCAGAGGTAGCTCAATCATATCCTGAATATTGTGGCCATCAATTTTCACGTATTGTGTTTCCTGGCGCAATCTCAAGCCTTCACAAGTCGGACAAACGGTTTTTCCACGAAATCGAGAAAGCATCACTCGATATTGAATTTTGTAAAGATTTTCCTCCACCATTTTAAAAAAATTGGTAATCGAAGGGAAACCTTTGCTGTTGTCGCCTTTCCAAAGGAAGTTTTTTTGTTCCTTGCTAAGTTGGTGATAAGGTTTATGAATCGGAAATTCTGTTCCCGCTTTTTTGATGAATTCCTTTTTCCATTCGCTCATTGTATCACCTTTCCAGCTTGCTACAGCATCTTCATAAACCGAAAGATTTTTGTTTGGAATCACCAAATCTTCATCAATTCCGATTACTTTTCCATAACCTTCGCATTCCGGACAAGCGCCATAAGGATTATTAAAACTGAAAAAATGAACATTTGGCTCCATGAAATCCATTCCATCCAGCTCAAATTTATTCGAAAATTCGGTGATTTTTCCTGTTTCGATATTTTTCAATGAGCAATATCCTTGACCTTCATAAAACGCCATTTGAATAGAATCGGCGAGTCTTTGCAAGAAATTTTCGTCGTCTTCATAACGGAAACGATCGATCACGAGCTGAATTTCCATATCTTTTTCAGGAACAAACCCGAAACTCTCAAGGTCTTCAATTCCTGCAACATTTCCGTTGACTTCAATTCTTGTAAAACCTGATAATTTCAGGGTTTTCATTTGTTCATTGAATTTGGAAATGTCGAAATTTAAAGGATTTCTTAGAAGGAAGGTTTGGTTTTCATTTTTTTTAATGAAATCAATTACATCAGAAACCGAATCCTTTTTCACTTCTTGCCCGGAAATTGGTGAAAAAGTACGTCCAATTCTTGCAAAAAGCAATTTTAAATAATCATAAATTTCAGTTGAAGTTCCAACGGTAGAACGCGGATTCGAAGAAATAACTTTCTGCTGAATCGCAATCGAAGGCGCCAAACCTTTGATGTCGTCCACTTTTGGTTTTTCTAATTTTCCGAGAAATTGTCGAGCATAAGAACTTAAACTTTCCACATATCTACGCTGTCCTTCGGCATAAATAGTGTCGAAAGCAAGCGAAGATTTTCCGCTTCCGGAAACGCCCGTAATCACGATCAATTTATTCTTCGGCAGTAGAACATCAATGTGTTTCAGGTTGTTGAGGTGAGCGTTTTTTACGAAAATTTGTTTCTTTATATCGATTTCAGGATTTGTAGTCATGGGTAAAATTGAGACCTACAAAATTAACCTTTTTTTGAACAAAAATTTTTAAATTATTTTTGATTGTTAAAGTGGTTAGAATTTTTTTTCTATTTTTGAACCAACAAATAAGTAATACGATCATGAGAAAATTATTAAATGATTTGATTACACATTTGATGAGAAAACGATGAAAATTTTGATTTTCAGTTATTTGTAAAATACAGTTCTTTGAGCTGTATTTTTTTATGTTTAAACGATTCGTTTATTAAAGAAAAGCCTTTTGTGCCTGGAAATTAGTATTTATATTTGTGACTATTTTTTTAGAAAAAATAAAATTACTTTTGATAATTTCAATTGGAAATAAATTATCAAAAATTTAATAAAAAGAATATAAATCTAATATAAATGAAAAGAATCATCTGTTCTGTCCTTTTTTTAGGAATAATAGGAACTGTTTTCGCCCAAGAAAAGGAAAGTGAAATCAACGAAGTGATGGTACAAGGTAAATTTCTAAATCTTCCACTGAGAAAAGTGAATGAAAACATCACTGTAATTTCAAAAAAAGAATTAGAAAATTCTCCGGCGAAAAGCATCGAAGAAGTTTTGGCACAATTCACAGGAATGGATATCCGAAGAAGAGGTGGAAATGCTGTTCAAGCCGATATTTCGTTGCGTGGAAGTAGTTTCGAGCAGGTTTTAATTTTAGTAAACGGAATTAGAATTAATGATTCGCAAACCGGTCATAATTCGATGAATATTCCTTTTGATTTGGCTTCAGTTGAAAAAATAGAAATCGTAAAAGGTCCTGCTGCACGACGATTCGGGCAAAATGCTTATGCGGGAGTTATCAATATCGTTACCAAACCATCTTCCGATGAAAACATTGTTTTCACGGCGAGTGGCGGAGATTTCAAAACGTATTCTTTGGGAGTTGGAGCCAATTTTGGAAATGAGCGTTCGTCGAATTTTATTCAGGTAAATTCCAATAATTCAGATGGTTATCGCTATAATACCGATTATAAAATCAACAATATTTTTTACCAAAATCGATATAAAATCGAGAATGGGAATGTGAATTTTCAAGCGGGAATTCAAGAGAAGAAATTTGGTGCGAACGGTTTTTATGCGACTCCTTCCGCGAAAGATCAATACGAAGAAACTCAAGCTTCAATTGTGAGTTTAGGAATTGATAAAAATTATGAAAAATGGGGGTTGAATTCTTCGATTTATTGGCGAAGAGGACAAGATATGTACGAATATATTCGCGATAAACCTGAAATTTACCGAAATATGCATATCGGGAATAATGTGGGTGCCGAAGTGAACGGAAGCTACCGATCCGATTTGGGAATAACCGGTTTGGGAGTGGAATTTCGCAAAGAATTCCTTGCCAGTAATAATTTAGGACATCGTGAAAGATTTGTGTCACAAGTATTTTTTGAACATCATTTTTCTTTTTTTCAAAATGCATTGAATGTTTCTCCCGGAATTTCGTGGGCCAATTATGATAAAGAAGGCAATTTCTTTTATCCAGGTTTGGACGTGGGATTTGATTTTAATGAAAATCATAAAATCTACGGAAACATCGCAAAAGTGAACAGAATTCCGACGTTTACCGATTTGTATTATGTGAGTAAAACCGAAGCTGGAAATCCAGATTTGAAACCAGAAAATGCAGTTTCAGCAGAAGTTGGTTACCGATTTCAAAAGCAAAATTTTCTTGGTAAAATCAGTGGTTTTTTAAGAAATTCGGATAATTCAATCGATTGGTCGAAACAAAATGCAACTGATATTTGGCGAGCTGAAAACATCGGAAAAATTAATACAAAAGGAGTAGAAGTAGAGTTTGGACAACATTTTAATTCATTCCTGAAATCGTATTCTGTGGGCTATACTTTTTTAGAAAGTAACTATCAGCAACCGGAAGTATTGATGTCGCGATATGTAATGGAAAACCTGAAACATCAATTCGTAGCTAAACTCGAAGTTTTTTTCTTGAAGAAATTGACGAATCAATTGATTTATCGTTACAATGAAAGAGTTTCTACAGGAAGTTATCAAATTCTCGACGAAAAATTGAGTTACAATACCAAGAATTACAATGTTTATGTAATGATCAATAATATTTTAAATGCTGATTATACCGAGACATTCGGTGTTCCGATGCCTGGTCGTTGGTTTCATGTCGGAGTGAGCTTCAAAACTGGTTTTTAATAAGTTTTGTTTAATTTTGCACTTTTAATCAGATGAAAAAAATATTTTTATTGTTGCTCTTTTTAGGAATTCATTCTTCGATTTTCGGTCAGGAGCATTTGTCCAGTTTCAGTTCGTTGACGATTACTTATAAAATTCATCCAAAGTTTTTCATTTATGGTGAAGGGCAATTGCGCGGAATTGAAGATTATTCTTACCCGGATTATTACGAAATAAAAGGTGGATTGGGATATAATTTAACGCCAAATCATAAACCATTTATCGGAATCGGACGCTATGGAAATTACAAAAATCATGCAATGGATAAGGAAGAATTCCGAGTTTGGTTGCAAGATGTGATCGATTTAAAAGTTAATAAATTCAAATTTGAAAATCGTTTAAGAGCCGAAAAAAGTTGGTTTTATGAACCAAACAAAGATCAACATTCCGATCGAATCCGTTTTCGTTACAGAATGAACTTTTCCGTTCCGCTCAATGCCGAATCGGTAAAGCCGGGGACTTTATTTGCAAATGCTTACGACGAAGTGTTTTTCGTAGCAACCGAGAAGCCGCTGTTTGCCAGAAACCGTGTTTTTGGAGGTTTGGGTTATCAAATTGATGAAAATTTTGGTATTGCATCTGGCTATCTTTGGCAAAGAGAATTTGCGAAGTCGGGCAATCGGAATTTGCATTTTCTGTATCTTGCTCTGAATATCACTATTGATGATTCCGACGATAAATCTTATCATTTTCCGGGTGCCGATTAATGTTGATAACTTTTGCTGAATTTGGTTTTTTTAATGAAAAAGTTTGCTACTTTTTTTGCTCCAAATTCTTATATTTGTCAAAATAATAAAAAATTGATGTAACTGTAAAGGATTAAAAGAAGATTTTGCCTAATTGCAGTTCCATTTTACCGATAAAATAACATAACAAATGAAATTTATTGTTGCAAGCGGAGAGTTACAGAAAGCATTAAACACGGTGAGTGGAGTGATTTCAAGTTCTCAGTCAAGACCAATTTTAGAAAATTACCTGTTCGAAGTTGATGGAAATAATTTGAAAATTACCGCTTCCGATGGCGAAACCACTTTGGTGACGACTCTGGAAGTGAAATCTGACGAGACCGGAAAATTTGCCGTTCCTGCAAAGATTTTTCAAGATTTTGTAAAAACTTATGGCGAACAGCCTTTGACATTATCTGTTAAAGATTCTGAAGACGGAAACGGAAGTTTACTCGAAATTTTAGACGAAAAAGACAACTTCGCAGTGGCATTGGATAATGCAGAAGATTACCCAGAATTACCAGAATTTGATGCATCACAAAGTGTGAGAATTTCAGCTGGTGTATTAAGCGAAGCGCTTACCAACACGCTTTTTGCAACAAGTAATGATTCGCTAAGACCTGTGATGACCGGAGTTTTGTTTCAATTTAAAGAAGACGAAACCAATTTCGTTTCAACAGATTCTCACCGATTGGTCGTTTATAAAAGAACTGATTTGATCAACGCTGAACCGATTGAATTCATCATGCCGAAAAAACCTTTGGCGATTTTTAAAAATATTCTAGCGAATTCTAATGAAGAAGTGATCATTGAATTTAATGAGAATATGGCCAAATTCACTTTTGGAAACAATATCTGGATTTGTAGATTGATCGATGGGAAATATCCGAATTATTCTGCGGTAATTCCAAAAGAAAACCCGAATGTTTTGACGATCAACAGAAATTTGCTTTTGAGTTCTATCAGAAGAGCTTCCATCATGTCCAATAAATCTACGAACCAAGTGAGATTTAAGTTGTCAGGAAACATTCTTCACCTTCATGCAGAAGATACAGAATATGCAAATAAAGCAGATATGCAAATTCCTTGCGATTATAACGGGGAAGATATCAACATTGGATTCAGTTCCAAATTCCTTACGGAAATGCTTTCTGTATTGAGTTCTGATGATATCACGATGAAAATGTCGCAACCGAACAGACCGGGAATTATAGAACCTGTCGATGGTTTAGAAGCAGAAGAAAACATTTTGATGCTTTCGATGCCGGTAATCGGAATGTAATTTAAGTTAAAAAAATAATAAATTGAGATTTGAAATTTTTCAGATCTCAATTTTTTTTTAAACTCCAAAATCACGATATTTGCAAACTTATCGGTGTATGACGGTGTAAAGTCATTACCCTAACTTTCAAAAAAACCGAAAGGTCCATTGATCCTCAAAATAAACAGGAAAATCAAATGAAAATCTCAAACAACTGGCTTAAAGATTACATCAAAACCGAACTAAAATCTGATAAAATAGGAGAATATCTCACCGATATTGGTTTGGAAGTAGAAGGAATCGAAAAATATGAAGCGATAAAAGGAAGCCTGGAAGGAATTGTCGTAGGAAAAGTTTTGACTTGCGAACAACACCCGAATGCTGATAAATTAAAGAAAACCACTGTAGAAGTAGGTAACGGTAAGATATTGAATATCGTTTGTGGGGCACCGAACGTCGCAGCAGGACAAACCGTTCCAGTTGCTGTAATCGGAACAAAAATATATGCTAAAGATGGAAGTTCATTTGCCATCAAAGAAGCTAAAATTCGTGGCGAAGTTTCGCAAGGAATGATTTGCGCGGAAGACGAATTGGGATTGAGCGATGATCACGGCGGAATAATGATTTTGGATGAAAACAAATTTGAAATCGGGAAAAATTTCGCAGATTATTTTGAGCTTGCAACGGATGAAGTTTACGAAATTGGATTGACGCCGAACCGAACTGATGCAATGTCGCATTATGGAGTTGCGAGAGATTTGAACGCATTTTTGGTTTCAAACCAAATGAAATCGCAGTTTGAAAAAGTATCTTCTAAAGCTTTAAATGTTGAAGGGACAAACGATTTCCAATTGGAAGTTGAGGATACTGAATTGGCGCCAAGATACATCGGAGCGGTAATTGAGAACGTCCAAGTAGCCGATTCTCCAGATTGGTTGAAACAAAGATTAAAAGCCATCGGGTTGAGTCCGATTAATAATATTGTAGATATTACCAACTATATTTTACATGGATTTGGGCAACCTCTTCATGCTTTTGATGCCGATAAAATTGCCGGAAAAAAAGTAAAAGTTGGAGTTAATGCTGAAGGAACGAAATTTACAACTTTAGATGGTGTTGAAAGAACATTGAACGGAACTGAAATCATGATTAAAGACGGAAACAACGAGCCGATGTGTATCGCAGGAGTTTTCGGTGGATTGAATTCCGGAGTTTCAGAAAATACAAAAACCATCTTCCTCGAAAGTGCATATTTTAACCCAGTTGCGGTGCGAAAAGGAGCGAAATATCATGGCTTAAATACCGATGCTTCCTTCCGTTTCGAACGTGGAGTAGATCCGAATAATACGAATATTGCTATCAGTCACGCGATTTCAATGATTCAGGAAATTGCCGGCGGAGAATTGAAAGGAGAGTTGTTGGAACATTTCCCTCAAAAAATTGAAAACAACTATATTATTTTGAGATTTTCTAAAGTTGAGCAAATTTTAGGAACCAAAATTCATAAAGAAAAGATTAAAGAAATTCTGAAATCACTTGAAATAGAAGTTCTTAATGAAATCCAAAATGGTTTAGAAATTTCCGTTCCTCCTTATCGCGCAGATGTCACCAGAGAAATCGATGTGATTGAAGAAATCCTTAGAATTTATGGTTATAACAAGATTGATGCGCCACAGAAAATCTCTTTTACACCGGTGAAATTGAGTTTTGATGACCAAGATGCTCTTGAAAATTCTTGGGCAAGAACTTTACAAAGCAATGGCTTCAACGAGGTGATGAATAACTCCCTGACTTCAGTGAAAGATGAAACCGATGCGGTGAAATTGCTCAATCCATTGAGTGGCGATTTAGCATTTATGAGAAAATCTCTATTGGAGGGACTTTTGGAGAATGCGGATTATAATATTAAAAGAAAAAATCAGGATATTAAATTCTTCGAACTCGGAAAAATTTATCACAAAAAAGAAAAATACACAGAACGAAAACAGCTTGCCATTTTGGTTTCTGGAAGAAATGTTGCCGAAAATTGGCTTCAACAGAAATCAGTAACGGATTTTTATTATTTAAAATCTTACGTTAAAGTTCTTTTGGATAAATTGAACTTAAATATTGAAGAAAAAGCGTTGGAAGATGAGCGTTTTTCCGATGCGTTGCAATTGATTTCTAAAGGTGAAGTGATCGCGAGATTGGGAAAAGTTTCTCCGGAATTTTTGAAAGATGCAGATATTGATCAAGAATGTTTCTATGCAGAAATTGAAATCGAAACTTGCCAAAAACTTCGCGAAAATGGTAATTTGAAGTTTGTTGATATTCCGAAATTCAACAAAATCAGAAGAGATCTTGCATTGCTGATTGACAAAAATGTAAGTTATTCCGAATTATACCAAGCTGCGAAGAAAAATCCTTCGAAATATTTAAAAAACATCAATCTTTTTGATGTTTACGAAGGTAAAAATCTTCCGGAAGGTAAGAAATCTTATGCAATGAGTTTTGAACTTTTAAATGAAGAAAAAACTTTGGAAGAAAAAGAAATCAGTGAAGTGATGAATTCTTTGATAAAGACTTTCCAGAAAGAATTTTCGGCTGAACTAAGATCTTAAAATTCAATTATATTATATAGAAAACATCCTGAAAATAGGATGTTTTTTTTTGTTTTATAATGACATAATAAATAATATTACTTAAATTTGAGCGAATAAACCGATATAAAATCTTCATCGGCCAAATTATTTTTATAAGAAATAGGCAGAAATTATCTCTGGCAAAAAATTAAATCTATAAAAAGAATCGATTATGAAAAACATTTTTTTATCAATATTTGCGACCGTTGCTTTGGCATCTTGTTCTTCGCTTTCAAGCACTAAAGTTGGAGGTTCGCAAGCAAATATCGCGGGAACTAAATGGGTTTTGGCGGATCAAGTGAAAGGAAAAACGCCAACATTGAATATAGAAACAAATAAAATTACTGGAAACGGAGGTTGCAACAGTTATTTCGGTGAAGTTCTTCTGGATGCTACAGCGGGTAATTTTTCGGCAAAAAATATTGGTTCAACCAAAATGGCTTGTGCAGATATGTCGGTGGAATCTAACTTTTTCAGCATGTTGAGCGAAGCCAATAAATATGTGGTAAGCGGAAATACATTAGAATTGTATAAAGGAAATCTGCTGCTTTTGAAATTCAATAAACAATAGATTTCATAAAATAAAGACCAAAAAAAAGGAACTCGATTGAGCTCCTTTTTTTGTTTTATTATTCGTCGTCGTCTTCTTCGTCATATTTTGCGAGTTCGTCATCGCACCATTTGAAGGCAGCTTCTACCACTTTAGTGGCTTCATCGGCCATTGTTTCCTCGTCATCACCTTCCAAATCATCCAACCATTCAACTTCCTCTTCTTCTACGTTTAGGATAAATCTAGGATATTCCGTGTGAACAACAAATAAATCTTCAGGAAAATCTGAATTGTCGGCTAATAAAAATTTTGGTAATTTCATTTTTTCTAATGTTTAAACTTCTCCAAAGATAAAAAATATTATTGATATTTATTCTCGTCGATTTTAATTTTTCTTAAAACTTTGAATTTTGTCAACGTATTGCGTCGAATCGTGTCTTTTGGGTTGAAAGTTACCTTCACATTTGGGTTCACAGTACTTATTAATTCTGCAATTTGCATTTTATCGAGCATTTTATCATCTTCCATGAAGAAATAAACGCGACCTTCTTCTAATTTTTCAGAATTCAGGAATTTAGTGATTTCTCGTCGGTTTTCAAGGTAATTTCCTCGGGAAAGCCAAGTGAAAACAAAACCGGTCATCAAACTTAAAATCGTAATTCCATAAGTCAGTTTGCCGAAAATTTGATACATTTTTTTGAAATAAACCAGCCAAATCGGGAACGAAAACGGCGCCATCAAACGATAATCAATCGGATTTACCGAATAAAAATATTGGATAAAAAACGAACAAATGATTCCAATACTTCCCACGAAAACGAAAAATCGCTCCGTTTCTGAAAGTTTATTTTTAATGAAAATAAAACACATCAAAAGAATATTCAACAAGCCAATTCCGTAAATCCCAAAATTGATGATTCCACCCGCCGGATTCGCAATATGAATGAACGGATTGAAAGTCGTTGCCATTCCTTGAACCAATTCTATCAACAATTTTGACGTCGGATGAAGCCCGATTTCTAAAAATTCATCGATGTAATCGTCATTAAAATAATCAATGAAAAGAAATTTATACAAAACGATATAGGCAAAACCTACGAAAGACGAGTAAATAAAGGACTTTCCGTGAGATTTTCGGTAATTTAAAATTCCAAAAAGAAAAACGCCACCAATAATAAAAAGTGCGGGATAACGAATGTTGTACAGCGCCAAAAGCGACAAACTCAAATATAAAAATGCCTTAAAACCCTTGAATTCACCAATGATAATTTGCCTTGAAACATAAAGAAAAAGGAACATAAAAGGCAAAATCAGCGATTCGCTCATCGTGTAAGAAAATATCGAAACAAAGCTGAAAATTCCACCCAAAAGTAGGGTTTCTTTGAAGTAGAATTTCTTTTTCCAAGCGAAAATTATGATGAAAAGATAAGCGAGAATTCCGATCAATTTGCTTGCCCAAAATTCATCAAAACCAAAGAAAGTGAAAAATTTCAAACTCAATGGATATCCGAGTGGAGTAGTCGTGTTATCAATTTCTGGAAACAGTTTCGAAGTCCGCATAAACCTGATGGAATCGGGATTTGTTCTTCCTTTTTCATTGAGCAAAAACCGCAGAACAATCATCACCAAAGTTAGGATGAAGATGGAAATTTTCAATAATTTTTCTTGAGTTCTATTTCGCATAAAAAATCGCTAATTCAACAAATTTACAGATTATTACTAGAAATCTGCATCATTAGCTGAATCAGCGAGAGAATTTATTGAGTTTCAGAATTAGCGTTGGAACATTTTCGCTACTTTTTCTGCTTTTTTAGATTCGGAATAATCGTAGAAACCTTCACCGGATTTTACACCTAATTTTCCTGCCATTACCATATTTACCAACAACGGATTCGGTGCGTATTTAGGATTTTTGAAACCGTCATACATCACATATAAAATCGCTAAACAAACGTCTAATCCGATAAAATCAGCCAATTGCAACGGTCCCATTGGATGCGCCATTCCCAATTTCATCACCGTGTCGATTTCCTCAACTCCTGCAACGCCGTTGTACAAAGTTTCAATCGCTTCGTTTATCATCGGCATCAGGATTCTGTTCGCCACAAAACCTGGATAATCGTTCACTTCCACAGGAACTTTCCCTAAAGTTTTCGACATTTCGAAAATCGCATCAAAAGTTTCTTTCGAAGTAGAGTAACCCTTGATGATTTCCACCAATTTCATAATCGGAACAGGATTCATAAAGTGCATTCCGATTACTTTTTCTGGGCGTTTCGTCGCAGCTGCAATTTTGGTAATTGAAATCGAGGAAGTGTTGGTTGCCAAAATGCAATTTTCAGGAGCCAATTCATCCATTTGTTTGAAAATTTTCAACTTCAAATCTTGGTTTTCAGTTGCTGCTTCTACGATTAAATCAGCATTTCCACAAGCTTCAGAAAGTTGAGTGAACGACGAAATATTTCCTAAAGTTTCGGCTTTTTGTTCTTCGGTAAGATTTCCTTTGGCGATAATTCTGTCCAAATTTTTAGAAATCGTAGAAATTCCTTTTTGCAGAGCTTGCTCAGAAACATCTACCAAATTTACTTTAAAACCAGTTTGCGCAAAAGTATGGGCAATTCCGTTTCCCATAGTTCCAGCTCCTATTACGACGATGTTTTTCATTTTATTTTTAAATTTATTTTTGAATTAAATTTTAGTTTTTTGAAGTGTTCAGAAAATCCCAAACTTTTTTAGAAACATCCGAAATCAATTTACAAGTATCATCATAATTTTCCGTAGAATCACTTACAAAAATCGCGATTGCGTATGTTTTTCCGTTGGGTAAAGTGATGATGGCGATATCGTTTTCTGCACCAATTAAACCTTCATCATTATGACCAGAAGAACCGGTTTTGTGTGCAACTTTTGTCGATTTTGGCAATTGTTCTACAATTTTATTTAAACCTGTAGAAGTTCTGTACATCACGCCCAACAAAAATTCTGTTGATTTTTTTGATAAAATTTTACCTTCGTAGAATTCTTTCAACAATTTTGTAGCAGATTTCACCGTGGTGAAATTCTCATACTGATTTTTCCACGCACTTTGCATTATTTCTTCGTTGTACACAATTTGTGTGTCTTTTACACCTTTTGAAATCAAATAATTGTGAACAATTTTTGGTCCGCCAATTAATCTTAAAAGTACGTCGCAACCGATGTTGTCGCTCATTGCAACGGTATATTCTATCAACTCAGAAATGGGCATTTCAAAGTTTCCTTCTGGATTTTTCTCACGAATTGGACTCCAAGTATTGGGTAAAAGTTCAGATTTTTTAATGAAAATTTTCTGGTTTAAATCCAATTTTCCTTGATCGACCAAATCCAAAACCGCCAAAGCAATATGGAATTTGAATACACTTTGCATCGGAAGTTTTTTCTCCGCGTTTTCATTATTATATTTAAAAGGAAAATCAATTCCTAAAACGGAAACAGCAACAGTGGCTTTCTTTCCGTTGGTAATTTTTGAAATTTCCTTTTTCAATTCAGCTTTTTGAGCGAAACTGATCAGAGAAAAAAACAAGAAAAGCAAAGTGAGTTTTTTCATTCTTAAGTTTATGGAATTCGCAGAAATTCAATTAATTAGAAATTAATTTCATAATTTCCAAAGCCACTTTCAAAGCTTCCGTTCCGTCTTCCAAAGAAACTTCTACTTCGCGATTTTCGTTGATGGCGTCGGCGAAACTTTCTAATTCATCTAGAATCGCATTATTCGCTTGAATTTTAGGATATTCAAAAATAATTTGATTCTTTTCGCCTTCTGCATTTTCAATAATCATATCGAAATCGGAAGGGTTTTCCGGCGCTTCTTTCATTCTGATTACTTCTGCTTTTTTCTCTAAGAAATCAACTGAAATATAAGCATCTTGTTGGAAAAATCTAGATTTTCTCATCGCTTTCATCGAAATTCTAGAAGTCGTCAAATTCGCAACACAACCGTTTTCAAATTCAATTCTCGCATTACAAATATCCGGCGTTTTCGAAACCACACAAACTCCGGAAGCATGAATGTTTTTCACCTTAGATTTTACAATAGAAAGCAAAATATCCAAATCATGAATCATTAAATCCAAAACCACCGAAACATCGGTTCCGCGCGGGTTGAACTCCGCTAAACGGTGAATTTCGATAAACATCGGATTGTGAATAAATTCTTTGGAACCAATAAAAGCTGGATTGTATCTTTCAACATGTCCAACTTGCGCTTTGATGCCAAATTCTCTACATTTATAAAGGATTTCTTCTGCTTGTTGAAGCGTTTGTGTGACCGGTTTTTCGATGAAAAAATGCTTGTGATTTTGTATCGCTTTCATCGCATAATCGTAGTGATAAACAGTTGGAGTTACGATATCGAGCATGTCGATTTCCTTTAGTAAATCATCAAAATTATCGAAATATCGATATCCAAATTCTGCTTCTATTTTTTTTCCGTTTTCCTGATCAGCATCATAAAAACCAACTAACTCATATTTTTCCGATTGATTCAATAATCTTAAATGGATTTTGCCGAGATGTCCGGCGCCGACTAAACCTGCTTTTAGCATAGAAAATTAATTTTTTCAAAGATAATAATTAGTTGTCAGTTGAGAGTTGAGTGTTCATTGTTTTTTAATTTCAGACCATGATCAGCTAGAAAAAATCAACTAAAATTCCTATTTTTGTCACATGCAGGACTCATTTTTACATAAAGGGAAAAGAAAAATTTTGGTAGAATATCTTCGGGAAAAAATCGGGATTTCCGACGAAAATGTTTTGAGAGCAATGAATGAAGTGCCGCGACATCTTTTCCTGGAAAGTATTTTTGAAGATTTCGCTTACGAAGATCGCGCGTTTCCGATTTTGGCAAAACAAACCATTTCGCATCCTTCAACAGTGGCAGAACAAACGGAATTGCTACAACTAAAAGAGAAAGAAAAAGTGCTGGAAATAGGAACCGGATGTGGTTACCAAACCGCTGTTTTGGTGGCTATGAATGCGTTGGTTTATACGATTGAACGACAAAAAGAACTGCACGATTTCTCGCAGAAAAAACTTCGTGAACTTCATTTAAGACCAAAATTTCAGAGCTTTGGCGATGGTTTTGCGGGTTTGCCAACTTTCGCGCCTTTTGATAAAATTTTGGTGACTTGCGGTGCTGAAATTTTACCAACAGAACTTCTTCATCAGCTGAAAATTGGCGGAATAATGGTGATTCCGCTTGGGAAAACTGAGGAACAAATCCTAACAAGGTTTACCAAAAAATCTGAAAAAGAATTTATAAAAGAAGAATTCGGTGCTTATAAATTTGTACCGATGCTTAATAATACGAATCAGTAATTGATTTTGGTGGTTTTAGAATTTCATAGAAACTGATAAATAACATCTTTCAAATTCGGTTTTTAAGAATAACTAACGTATTTTTGCAACTATTTGAATTTTGATTTAATCCGATAGTTTCAAAAAAATGAAAAAACTCCAAGACATTCTTATTTCGACGCGTACGATGGCGATTTTGTTGCTGGTTTTTGCTATTTCGATGGCGTATGCAACTTTCCTGGAAAACGATTTTGGTACTCCTGCCGCAAAAGCTTTAATTTATGAAGCAAAATGGTTTGAAGCAATTATGTTTCTTCTCATTTTAAATTTTATTGGAAATATTTCGAGATACCGACTTTTCCGCAGAGAAAAATGGCCGGTTTTGGTGTTTCACCTTTCATTTATTCTTCTTTTTATTGGAGGTGCAATCACGCGATATATTAGTTATGAAGGTATCATGCACATCCGCGAAGGAGAAACTTCAAACGAGGTAATTACTGACAAAAATTATTTTAAAATTCAAATTGAAGAAAAAGGAGATGTATTGAATTATCAAGATGTTCCTTTTACCATGATTTCCGATGAAGCTAAAAAAACAAAATTAATTGCTCAACTTTTTGGAAAAACTTTCAAAGCTGGCTACGATTACCACGGAAAACAAATCAATGTAAAGCAATTGCAATTTATTCAGAGAAAAAAAGACAGTTTAATTGCTGATAACAACGGAATAGAATTTTTGCATTTGGTTTCTGCAGGAAATAAAGGCCGAGAGAATTTTTATATCAAATCTGGAGAAGCTAAATCGATCAACGGAACTTTGGTTACTTACAATCGCGCGATTGAAGGTGCTGTAGAATTTCGAAATGATAATGGGAATTTAATGATCAAAACGCCTGTCGATGCTAATTTCATGACGATGGCAACACAAGCAACCGGAACCACGAAAAAAGACGAATTCCAACCATTGGCTTTGAGAAGCCTTTACACTGTTAATGACCTGAAATTGGTTGTTCCAGAAGGTTTAAAGAAAGGAAAACTCATCGCTTATGAAGGTGATAGAAAGAAAGATAAGGATGTTCCAGATCAATTGACGGTTGAAGTTCAAGGACCGAAAACAAAACAAATCGTGGATCTTTCGGTAGAAAAAGGAAATCCAAATGCGTTCAAACAAATTGCAATCGATGGAATGAACATTATTCTTGGTTTTGGACCGAAAGTTTACAACACCCCTTTCTCTTTGAAATTAGACAAATTCGTGATGGAAACTTACCCAGGAAGTTCATCGCCAAGTGCTTATGAAAGCCATGTTCAGATCATCGACCAAGGCAAACAAACGCCTTATAAAATTTATATGAACCACGTTTTAAATCATGGCGGTTACCGTTTTTTCCAGGCGAGTTTCGATCCAGATAGAAAAGGAACCGTACTTTCTGTAAACCACGATTTCTGGGGAACTTTGATTTCATATATCGGTTATGCTTTATTGTTTTTAGGAATGTTTGTAACGTTCTTCTGGAAAGGTTCTCATTTCTGGAAGCTTAATGAAAATTTAAAATCGGTGAATAAGAAAAGAGTGGTAACTGTTTTATTGCTTTTATTAAGTTTAAATTTCAGTGCACAAGAAATCGACACGCACGGAACAGATGGTTCCGGAAAACAAACGCATTCCGCAAGTGATGGACACAACCACGGAAATGCAGATGCACTTTTGATGGAAGAACCTGCACCGAAAGAAACAGCCAGTTCATTTGCATTAAAATCTCCAAAAATGATTTCTGCGGATGAAATTATCGCCAGAAACCGTATTTCAAAAGAACATGCAGACAAATTCGGATATCTTTTGGTTCAGAATTACGAAGGACGAATCGTTCCGATGAATACTCAGGCTTTAGATGTTCTTCGAAAACTTTATAAAAGAGATGAATTCCGAGGTAGCGATGGAAAAACATTGACAGCAAATCAATGGTTTTTGTCGATTAATACTGATACTCCGAGTTGGACAATGGTTCCTTTGATTAAAGTAATTAACGGCGGCGACGAATTGAAAAAGAAAGTAAAAGCTAATGAAGATGGTTATACTTCTTTAATGAATATGTTTCCTGCGGACAAATCAGGCCAGTTGCACTATGTTTTGGAAGCAGATTATCAAGCAGCTTTCCGAAAAAAACCGGCGGAACAAAGTAAATATGATTTAGCGGTAATTGATCTCAACGATAGAGTTCAGGCTTTCAACGAATTTTTCAGTGGTCAGTTTATGAGAATTGTTCCAGTACAAAACGATCCGAACAACACTTGGCATTCTTGGCTTGACCAAAATTTTGAACCGGACGAAGCTTCACAAAAAGTGATGGGTCCTTATTTTTCAAGTATTTTGGAAGCTCAACAAAACGGAAATTGGGCAAAAGCTGATGCAGAATTAATCAAATTAAAAGATTACCAGAAAACTTGGGGTAAAAATGTGATTCCTTCGCAATCGAAAGTAGATGTAGAAGTTTTCATGAATCAACTAAACCTTTACTTTAAACTTCTGATTTTCTACACAATTATCGGAGGTTTGTTGCTTATTTTAGGATTTGTAGATTTATTTAAACCAAACAAAATTTTAAATAAAGTAATTAAAGTCATTATTGCGATTGGTTGTATCGGATATTTCGCACACTTCCTTGGACTTATCGCAAGATGGTATATGTCGGGACACGCGCCTTGGAGTAATGGATACGAAGCGATTATCTTTATTTCTTGGGTCGGAATTTCCGCGGGATTATTCCTTTATCGAAATTCAAATGCATTGATTCCAGCAGCAGGATTCATGGTTGCGGTCATCATGATGGGATTTGCTCATGGTGGTTCCGCTCTCGATCCGCAGATTACACCGCTTGTTCCGGTACTTAAATCTTACTGGTTGATTGTTCACGTTGCGATTATCACTTCAAGTTACGGTTTCTTCGCTTTGTCGATGATTATTGCGGTGATTACTTTGGTATTTTATATTATTTCAAGTAAAAAATTATACAAAATCCACCACGATACTACTTTGAAAGAATTAAGTATTGTATCTGAAATGTCTTTGACCATCGGACTTTTTGCATTAACGGTTGGGAATTTCTTAGGCGGAATTTGGGCAAATGAATCGTGGGGAAGATACTGGAGCTGGGACCCAAAAGAAACTTGGGCGTTTATTTCCATTATGGTTTATGCCTTCGTTTTACACATGAGATTGGTTCCAGGTTTGAGAAGCAGATGGGCATTCAATGTTGCAACGATGTTTGCATTTTGTTCAATGGTAATGACCTATTTTGGAGTAAATTATTATTTGAGCGGATTACATTCCTACGCAGCAGGAGATCCGGTTCCGGTTCCGGCTTGGGTGTATATCGGTTTGTCAACGATGCTTGTTTTATCAATCGTTTCTTATTTCAGATTTAAAGAATTAAAGAAATAAAAACTTCAAATCATCATAAAATCCCGAATTCGCTTTCGGGTTTTTTTTTGTCAAAATTTTTAAATATTACCTCTGTTGTTCAATTTCAGCAAATATTCATTAGATTTGTATTGAAATACATTAACATTTAAACCCACCACCCAAAAGTTTGAGTACTTATCTTACCATTCTCGGTTTTAATTCGGCGATTCCTACGGTGAATTCTTCTCCAACTGCTCAGTTTCTCGAAATGGAAGAACGTGCTTTTTTAATCGATTGCGGTGAGGGTACACAAGTTCAGCTTCGAAAAACGAAAGCGAGATTTTCTAAAATTAACCATATTTTTATTTCTCACCTTCATGGCGATCATTGCTTTGGTTTGCCGGGATTGATTGCGTCTTTCCGACTTTTGGGCAGAGAAACTCCGCTTCATGTTTACGGTCCGAAAGGAATCAAAGAAATGATGGAAACCATTTTCAAAATTACGGAAACGCACAAAGGTTTTGAAGTGATTTACCATGAACTTGAAAGCAAAAAATCAGAGAAAGTATTCGAAGATAATCGGGTAGAAGTTTACACTATTCCCCTTGATCACAGGATTTATTGTAACGGATATCTCTTCCGTGAAAAACCGAAAGAACGCCATCTTAATATGGCAGAAATCTCAAAATATTCAGAAATAGAAACTTGCGATTATCATAATTTAAAGCTCGGGAAAGACTTTATTTTGAGTGATAGTTATGTTTTAAAAAACGAAATTCTCACTACCGAACCGAGCAAATCTGTTTCTTACGCGTTTTGTAGCGACACTCGATATTTAGAATCTATTTTACCGATTATTGAAAATGTGGATGTGTTGTACCACGAATCTACTTTTCTTCATGATTTGAAAGAAATGGCTGATTACACAGGTCATACAACCGCTTTGGAAGCTGCCCGAATTGCCAGAAAAGCCAACGTCGGAAAATTGATTTTAGGACATTTTTCAAACCGATATCACGATTTAAATGTGTTCACCGATGAAGCGAAGGAAGTTTTCCCGAATTCGTTTTTACCAAAAGCGTTGGAGCCAGTTAAAATTTAATTTTTTTAATTGAATTTTTCATTTTTGCGCAATCATTTTTTTTACCATGAATTTTGATGAATTAAAAATTTTTCTTGACGAAAAAGCAGATTTCTACAACAACCCCGAGTTTATCGAGCATGATCCAATTCAGATTCTGCATCGTTTTTCTTTAAAACAGGATGTTGAAATTGCAGGATTTTTGTCTGCAACAATTTCTTGGGGAAACCGAAAATCGATCATCAATGATGCCGAAAAAATGATGAATTTGATGGAAAATTCGCCATTTGATTTTGTGAAAAATGCTTCGCGGAAAGATTTGAGTTTTTTAGAAGGAAAAAGCATTCATAGAACATTTAACGGAGAAGATTTTCGGGAATTTATCTTAAATTTCAAACGAATTTATCAGGAAAATGACAGCTTGGAAAATTTATTTTTAATGAAAGAAAATGAAACTAATTATTATCATTCATTAGAAAGATTCAGAACGCAATTTCTTGGGGAAAACCTTCACAGAAGCCATAAACACGTAAGTTCAACGTACAAAAATTCTTCAGCAAAAAGATTGATGATGTTTCTTCGCTGGATGGTTCGAAAAGACCGAAAAGGCGTAGATTTCGGGATTTGGGAAAACCTAAATCAGAAATTTCTTTCGATTCCTTTGGATGTGCATACCGGAAATATTTCCCGAAAACTCAATTTAATTCAAAGAAAACAAAACGATTGGAAAACGGTGGAAGAAATGGATTTGGTGTTAAGAAAATTTAATGCAGAAGATCCTGCGAAATACGACTTTGCTTTGTTTGGCTTAGGTGTTTCGAAAGATTTTTGAGTAATTTTGCAGAAATCTAAAAAAAATGAGCCGAAAAGAATTACGCGAAAGAAATATTCAGTTTCTTGCAAAAGTGACGGATAAAATTATGTGGTGGATCGGTTCTGTTCCTTCACTCATTGTACATTCACTGGTTTTTATCACGGCATTTTTGTTGCCGGTTTTCGGAGTAGTTTCGGTTGATAAAATGCTTTTGGTACTCACAACGGTTTTGTCTTTGGAAGCGATTTATTTCTCGATTTTCATTCAAATGTCGGTAAATCGCAGCCACGAACACATTGAAGACATTCGCGAAGACATCGAAGAAATTCAAGATGACATTGAAGAAATCAGCGAGGATATTGAGGAAATTAGTGAAGATATTGATGATATTCAGGAAGATATCGAAGATATTGCCGAAGATGAAGACGAAGACGATCACATCGAAAGAGCGAGAAATGTAATGCTGAAAAGCAATGTTTCATCCAACAAGAACGATATCAAAGCACTTCGTGAAGTGATTGCAAAACTGCAAGAACAGCTTGAAGATTTGAAAAAAAATGATGAAAATTCAGAAGAAAAAACGCCAGAAAACTAGGCGTTTTTCCATTCATTAGTGAAAGAAATAAAATCTTCAACAGAAAGTTCTTCCGCGCGCTGATCCAAAAAAGGATGATTTTTCAGAAATTCCGGAATTTCCAAAACTTTTAAAGAATTTGACAATTTTTTTCGTCTTTGGTTGAAACCTGCTTTCACGATTTGTTTAAATAAAACCTCATTTCCAGCCAAACCTTCTTTAGGATTTCTTGTTAATCGGATTACACCGGATTTTACTTTTGGTGGCGGATTGAAGACATTTTCATGAACTGTAAAAAGATATTTCACATCATAAATCGCCTGAACCAAAACCGATAAAATCCCGTAATCTTTGGTTCGTGGAATGGCGGCAGTTCGTTCGGCAACTTCTTTTTGAAACATTCCGACCATTTCCGGCACATTTTCATAAAAATCGATGATTTTAAATAAAATTTGAGACGAAATATTATAAGGGAAATTCCCGATTACCGCGACTTGATCACCGAAAGTTTCCGCAATATTAATCTTCAGGAAGTCGCCTGTGAAATGGTTTTCTTGCAATTTCGGATAATGATTTTTCAGATAAGCCACCGATTCGGTATCGATTTCTGCAACGAAAACTTCAGCATCTTTATCCAAAAGATATTTCGTAAGAACGCCCATTCCGGGACCAACTTCCAGAATTTTCTTATAATTTTCCAGACTTAGTCCTTCTACGATTTTCTGTGCAATATTTTCGTCCGTAAGGAAATGTTGACCGAGATGTTTTTTGGCTCTAACGCTCATAAATTCAGTATTCAATTAATGAAAAAACGGTGCAAGGAAGATTTTCTTTATGTTTTTTTTAACACCGATTTTCTTGGATTCTCCGCAAATTACGGAAGTTTTTTTCTATTTTAGCAGAAATTTTTTATTTAATGGCAAAGACAGTTGAAGATTTTAACAAGAGACGGCTTCGCTCAAGCAATATTACAGTGGTGATCAGTATTGCATTGGTGTTATTTTTATTAGGATTAATGGGACTTATACTCATCAATGCGCAAAAATACTCCGATTATATCAAGGAACAATTGGTAGTGAATGCTTATTTTGATGAAAATTATGATGCAAAAGATTCTGCGAAAATTGTAAAAAGAGAAGCTGAAGCTTTCCAAAAAATTCAAGGTTTGACTCCTGTGAAACGCGCAACTTACATCAGCCGCGAAATGGCTGCTCAAGAAGCCAAAAAAAGCATGGGAATTGAAAGCAGCGCACTTTTCGAAGAGAATATTTTCCCTTCTTCAGTGGAAATTGCCTTGAAACCTGAATATGTAGATCCTGTAAAAATTGATGAAGCCATCAAGCAAATCAAATCCACACCTGGAATTGTTGATGTAAAAAACAACAGCACTTTGATGGTGGAAGTTTACAACAATCTTAACAATATTTTGAAATGGATTTTAGGATTTTCGATCTTGTTTTTGATTTTAGCTGTTGTACTTATCAATAATTCAATTCGATTGAAAATATTTTCTAAACGATTCATTATCAAGACAATGCAGTTGGTTGGTGCGAAACGTAGATTTATCTTAAAACCATTCATCAAAGAAGCAATTATCCTAGGAATCATCGGTGCAATTCTTGGTTTAGCGGTGCTTTTCGGAGCTTGGTATTATTTCATTACCCAAATCGGAACTCCATTTGCTCAAGACAATAATCAATTGATTATTTTGGTAGTTGGAATTTTCCTTCTTGGTGTTTTAATCACCGTAATCAGTACTATTTTCGCAACTTGGAGATTCTTAAGATCTAATGTTGATGATTTATATTATTCTTAAAAATGGCAAAAAAAAATAAAAACTTTTCCGCTGACAATATCGGAGCAAAAGAAGTAGAAGTTCCTAAGGAAAATAGCTTCTATTTCAGCAAAGAAAATTATAAATTCATGCTCATTGGTTTAGCGCTAATTGTGGTAGGTTTTCTTTTAATGATGGGAGCTGATGCCAATACCGTTGACGGAAAATACGATCCCACTTCTTGGAACGAAGACATTTTTTCCATCCGTAGAATTCGTATTGCACCGCTGTTGGTCATCGCTGGTTTTGCTGTAGAAGTTTATGCGATTTTGAAAAGAAATAAATAAAATTAGAACATTCATTCCCAAATTTTTGTCAAAGTCGTATTTTATTGAGATTCGCTTTGACAAATTTTTTTTAATAAAAACATTTCATTAAAATGGATTTAATCAAAGCAATCATCATTGCCATCATCGAAGGTTTAACCGAATATCTTCCCGTTTCATCCACCGCACACATGATTTTCACCAGTTCCATTTTCGGGATTCAGGAAGATGAATTTGTGAAAATGTTTCAGGTTTCCATTCAATTTGGAGCGATTCTCGCGGTAGTATTTTTATATTGGAAAAAGTTTTTCGATTTCAAAAACATTAATTTTTACCTGAAATTGGCAGTTGCGGTAATTCCGGCTTTGGTTTTAGGAAAATTGTTCGATGATAAAATTGAAGCTGTTCTCGGCGATCCCGTTCCCATCGCAGTTGTATTGATTTTGGGCGGAGTAGTTTTGCTCTTTATCGACAAATTATTCAAAACTCCGATTGTTGATGACGAGAAAGATATTTCTTACAAAAGTGTGATTATCATTGGGTTTTGGCAATGTCTCGCGATGATGCCCGGAACTAGCCGAAGCGCTGCTTCCATCATCGGTGGAATGCAACAAAAATTAACCAGAAAAGCCGCCGCAGAATTCTCGTTTTTCCTCGCTGTTCCTACGATGTTGGCCGTTACCACTTACTCGATTTTCCTGAAAGATTGGAACCACAACGGTCTCGAACAAAAAGGTTACGAAATGCTTATGCAAGGCAATAATTTAATGCTATTTTTAGTCGGAAACGTTGTCGCATTCGTGGTTGCGGTTATCGCGATCAAGTTTTTCATCGGGGTTTTAACGAAATATGGCTTTAAACCTTGGGGTTGGTACCGAATTATCGTCGGAATCGTTTTATTGATTTATTTTACACAATTCGCATAATTTTTTGGGCAGCTTTTTCCGCCCTCCGTTCCCGCTTTTTTGCCTCCACTTCGTTGCGGCAAAAAGAGCTCCACTCAGGTCGGGCTGCGAGAAAGGATTGTTTCACCCCATTTAGTTTCCCAAAATGACGGATCAGGATTTCTTAGAAGGACAAATCATTTTACTCGACAAACCACTGGATTGGACGAGTTTTCAAGCAGTAAATAAACTGAAATACAAACTCAAAAGCGAATTTAAACTTCCAAAGAAATTCAAAATCGGTCATGCAGGAACTTTGGATCCGCGTGCGACAGGACTTTTAATCGTTTGTACCGGAAAATTCACCAAGAAAATTCCAGAAATTCAAGATGCGCCAAAAGAATATTTAACCGAAATTAAAATCGGAGTACAAACCGAATCTTACGACACCGAAAAACCTGAAATTCTTCACCAAGACTATTCCCATATTTCAGAAGAATTCATCAAAAAAACTTTAGAAAAATTCGTTGGAGAAATAGAGCAGAAACCGCCTGTTTTTTCTGCCATAAAAATCGATGGAAAAAGAGCATACGATTTGGCAAGAAAAGGGGAAGAAGTGGAAATGAAATCGAGAAAAACCACGATTCATTATCTGAATAATATCGAAATCGAATTGCCATTTGTGCGTTTTACGGTCGGTTGTTCGAAAGGAACTTACATCAGAAGTTTAGCCCACGATATCGGGCAGGAATTGGGAGTTGGCGCGTATTTAACCAATTTAAGAAGAACAAAAATCGGCGATTATTCCATAGAAAACGCTTCTTCACAATATCTGGAAAATGATTTCAAGTTTTCCGACGGTCTTTAAAAATATTTCATCATCATGGAAAAAACACGTATCAATAAATATCTTTCGGAAGTTGGTTTCTGTTCGCGTCGGGAAGCCGACCGAATGTTGGAGCAGGGAAGAATTACGGTGAACGGCGTTGCGCCTGAATTGGGCACGAAAGTTTCCGATGAAGATGAAATCTTGGTCGATGGTATTTCGATCAGAAAAACAGAGGAAGAACACGTGTATATCGCCCTGAATAAGCCGGTTGGAATTGTTTGTACCACCGATACCAAACGCGAAAAAAACAATATTGTCGATTTTGTGAACCATCCGAAAAGGATTTTTCCGGTCGGAAGATTGGATAAACCTAGTGAAGGCCTTATTTTATTGACTTCCGATGGTGATATTGTGAATAAAATCCTGCGCGCCAGAAACAATCACGAGAAAGAATACATCGTGCGTGTCGATAAACCCATTACGCCGCAATTTCTCCATAAAATGAGAAACGGAGTTCCTATTTTAGGCGTCATCACGAATAAATGTGAGGTGGAACAGATCGATACTTTATCGTTCAGAATCATTTTAACTCAAGGTTTGAACCGACAAATTCGCAGAATGTGCGAATATTTGGGTTATGAAGTGAAAAAGCTGAAGCGAATCAGAATCATGAATATCAAACTCGATTTGCCGATTGGAAAATGGCGCGATTTAACCAAAGCGGAATTGACCGAACTTAACGAATTACTCGGCGATTCCGAGAAAGTTGCCGATTAATACTTTTCCTTTAAATACAAATAAGCCATCAGATATTTGTTCAATCTTTTGGCATCTTTATCGGTTAAAGGTCTTGTAAATCGGGTCAAATCCATGTTGTCTCTTAAATCATTGAGCTTCACCGAAACAGCCAAAGCGGAACGCTCAGTTTGTTTGATGAATTCCGTATAATCTTGATCGGAAGGTTTCTTAGTAAGACATTCAATGGCGAATACGATATCGTTAGGAAAACCTTGTTGCAAAAGATAATCGTAAGTAATTTCCGGACAATCTTCAATCACATCATGTAGTACGCCAACGATTTTTTCGTCGTAAGTTTTGCCGTAATTCATCACCCGCATCACATGACCAATATACGGAGTACCGAATTTGTCGGTTTGTCCTTTATGGGCTTTATCAGCGATTTTTATTGCTTTATTTAGCAGTTCTTCTTTGGTCATTTTTTAAATTTCAATATTTAATTTTTCAATTTTTTTTCCGTTTCCTACAACCCAAACAATGTCATCGACTTGTAAAATTTCTGAGGAATCTGGATTCAGGATTCTTTCGTCGCCTCTTCTGATGGCAATCACCAATCCATCGGTCTTATCCCTAATTCCCGATTCGCGAATGGATAAACCTTTCTTCGGTGAATGGTGATTGATGAGAATTTTGCCGAGTTTAATATGATCCGTAGTTTGTTCTGCAACCACTTCTTGACTATCAAATACTGTCCTGAAAATTTGGAATTGATCATCGGTTGCGATGATTCCGACTTTGTCATATGGCATCAAAACCTGAAAACGATCCGGCGTGTGAATCAGTTTTTCACCTCTTCGGATATAGCCAATGTTCACGCCATATTGTTCACGCCATTGTAATTCATTGAGGTTTTTACCAATAAAATCTGCCAAAGGTTTTACCTCCAATTCGATGATGTGAACATCCCAAGCTGCGAGATTGTTGATTACTTCGGTGTTTCCGGCAAGTCTTTTTAATGCTTCTTTTTCAGATTTTTGAGATCTGTCGTTTAGGTTAGTGATGAACCTTTTTTCAATTCTATTATAAAAACGGTTGAGTCTTTTCGAGAAGATAATAATAAGAATCATCGCGATCGGAATGGTGATAAAGAAAGAAATAGTGGTAGAAGCAAAACGATCCAAGAAAAATCCTAAAATAGCGATTCCGACGGCAAATCTTGCAATTTCGATGATTAATAGAGGACCGCGATTGTATTTGGTTTTGGTCCAAAGTTCTTTGTAGGAACTAGAACCCGGTCTTTTTACCATTAAAGCCCATAAAAATGGAAGGATAAAAAGAATCGGAAGTGCATTGCCAATGATATTTTTAATGTCGTTGCTGTCCAAATTTTCATTGATAGCTGGAATAATAAATCGTGAAAATAACAGATAAATCGCAATAATGATAATCCCATTGATTCCCATGATTCTTCCATAACTTTTCAAAAGAGTTTGCCAGCTGTTTTCGGCCTGAATACTTTGGGTATTGGAAGAATATTTATTGATTTTCGCGAGATATTTCGGCGGAATTACCTTAACCAACCAATTGTATAACGGCTCGGAAAATTTAATTAAATAAGGCGTTGTAAACGTTGTAATCGCCGAAACTCCCACTGCGACTGGGAATAGAAAATCTGAAATAACACCCAACGACAAACCTAAAGTCGCCACAATGAAAGCAAATTCTCCGATTTGCGCCATACTCATCCCAACTTGTACCGACTGTTTCAGCGGTTGCCCAGAAAGTAGCGCTCCCAATGTGGAACTGATCATTTTTCCGAACAAAGTAAGTAGCGTGACAATTAAAATAGGCCATGCGTAAGTAATCATTGCTTCATAATTAATCATCATCCCCACCGAAACGAAAAATACCGCACCGAAAAGATCTTTCACCGATTTTAAAGTATGTTCTACCTTTTCTGCAAGGGTAGTTTCAGCGATAATAGAGCCCATTACGAAAGCGCCCAACTCGGCAGAAAAGCCAACATTGGTAGCCACTAAAACCATTCCCAGACACAAACCAATTGCCAAAATCAAAAGAATTTCATCGTCAACAAGATTCTTTATTTTCTTTAAAAAAGTTGGCAATAAAAAGATTCCCAGCAAGAACCAAAGACTCAAAAAGAACAGCAATTTAGCTACAGTAAAAAGGATTTGGGTGCCTTCAAATTCTTTGGTAACCGCGATGGTTGAAAGCAAAACCATCAGCAAAATCACCACAATATCTTCCACCACGAGTACTCCGAAAACGGTTTTGGCAAAATTCTTCGTCTTCACGCCCAACTCATCGAAGGCACGAATGATAATTGTGGTCGACGAACTCGCAAGCATTCCACCGAGAAACATACTGTCCATGGTGCTCCAGCCGAGTAATTTACCGGTGAAATATCCAGCGACTGTAATGAAAATAATTTCTACAAATGCAGTGATAGAAGCAGATCCGCCCACATTCATCAATTTCTTAAAACTGAATTCTAGTCCGAGGCTGAAAAGGAGAAAAATTACGCCAATTTCGGCGAGCGTTTTGATGTTTTCGCTATCGACGATGGATGGGAAAATCTTGAAATTCGGACTTACCAAAAAACCTGCGATAATATATCCCAACACTAAAGGTTGCTTGATTTTACGAAAAATAAGAACGACAAAAGCCGCGACGATTAATATCAATGCTAAATCTTCAATAAGCTTCGGTAAGTGTCCCATCTTGCGTAAATCTTAGTTTTTTCTCAAAAATAATGTTTTGGCACAATTTATCAAAGTCTTTCTTGATTATTTTATGGTGAAATTTTTATTATTAATAAAAAAAACGCCCCAGTTTCCTGAGGCGTTCTGTTATTATTCAAAACTAATTTTAGTAATGACCTTTTTCTACGAAATGTGCAGCTACTTTTTCGGTAAGTGCAATTACGTTCGGTTGGTTCGCATATTTGGTGAATCTTCTTAAGCCAGAAAGCATCATTCGCTGTTCGTCGCCTTCTGCGAAAGAAATAATTCCTTCTTTGGCTGCTACGATGATTTTTTCGGTGGCTTTGTAAAGGTTCAACTGAGCCATTGCTGCTTCCACAGAGTCTGGTGCAAAATGTTTTTCTGCTCTTAAAACTGCAGATTCCGCCATGTAAATTTGGTTCAAGATTTCGGAAGCGTTCAACAATAAATGCTGTTGTTTCTCAATTTCCATCATGTATTTTTGAAGTGCAGCGCCGGAAACCATTAAGAAAACTTTTTTCAAATTGGCGATTACGGCTTTTTCTTCGCTCATGAATTCAGAATAATCAGGCACTTCGAAAGAAGGGATTCCCATTAATTCTTTTCCAACTGCCATCGCAGGTTTCAACAAATCGATTTCGCCTTTCATTGTTTTTTTGATGAGCATTCCAACAGCCAAAAGACGGTTGATTTCGTTGGTTCCTTCGTAGATTCTTGCGATTCTGGAATCTCTCCACGCAGCTTCCATTGGCGCATCTTCAGAGAAGCCCATTCCGCCGTAGATTTGGATTCCTTCGTCTGCGGTGTTTTGGGTTAAATCGGATACGAAAACTTTGAGGATAGAACATTCAACAGCGTATTCTTCAACGCCTTTCAATTCTGCTTCTTGGTGATTCATTCCGCCTGCGATTAATTCATCAATTTTATCTTGAATATCTTTCGCAGCTCTGTAAGAACCGGCTTCGGAAACGAAAATTCCGGTTGCCATTTCAGCAATTTTCTTTCTGATTGCTCCGAAAGTAGAAATCGCAACGCCAAATTGTTTTCTTTCGTTGGCATATTGAGTCGCGTGAGCTAAGATTCTTCTTTGTCCGTCGAGGTTTGCGGCAGCTAATTTAATTCTACCAACGTTCAATGCATTCAAAGCGATTTTGAAACCATTGTTTCTTTCACCCAAAAGATTTTCCACAGGAACTTTCATGTCGTTGAAGAAAACCTGACGAGTAGAAGAGGAACGGATTCCCAATTTGTGTTCTTCTTCGCCAAAAGTTAAGCTTGAAGGATCTTCCAATTCGCTTCTGTTTACTACAAAACCGGTGATGTTTTTATCGTCATCAATTTTAGCGAAAAACGTGAAAGTATCGGCAAAACCTGCATTCGAAATCCACATTTTTTGTCCGTTGATGATGTAATGTTTTCCGTCTTCGGAAAGTCTGGCTTTGGTTTTCCCAGAGTTTGCATCCGAACCAGCATCTGGCTCAGTAAGGCAATATGCGCCAAATTTAGTTCCTGCTGCCAAATCTGGAAGGTATTTTTTCTTTTGTTCCTCGGTACCGTAAAGCAAAATCGGTAAAGTTCCGATTCCGGTATGCGCTCCGTAAGCGGTTGCTACAGAACCATTCGCTCCGGAAGCCATGTCGCAAGCAAGCATGGTGGTGATGAATCCCATTCCCAGACCGCCATATTCCTCTGGAACAGCAACTCCAAGAACACCCATTTCACCTAATTTGCGCATCACTTCTTCGGTTAATGCGTAATCTTTGTGTTCGAAACGTTCATGATGCGGAACCACTTCCTTGTCAATAAATTCTTTGATGGATTCGCGAAGCATTTTTTGCTCCTCGCTAATTTCTTCTAAAGTGAAGATTTCTTTTGCAGGAATATCTTTGATGATAAATTCGCCGCCTTTAAGTGTATTGGCCATTATTTTTAGATTTTAATTTTTTATTTTTTTTTTAGATGATAGACGGATAGATAATAGATCAATGAATTGATTTTAATTTATAGGTCATTTTTTTTCTTTTTTCTATTCGTTCAAAGTATTTTGGAATACCATTGTGGCTCTTTGCCATTCTTCAAGTTTAATTTCAAGGATTTCTAAAGCTTCATCTGAAATATACTTTCTGTCATTTGCTAAAATCAATTGCGTTTGTAATTCGAAAGACGAACCTAAAGCAATATCAATAAAATGACTGAAAGATTTATTCGTTCGGCTTGAACCTTCAGCTATATTTGAAGGAATTGATATTGAACACCTGTCCATCTGACTTTTTATGCCATATTTCTCAGTGATTGGAAAAGAATCGGTAAGTTCTAAGACACTTTTGGCAATATCTAAACCCATTTGCCAAATTTTCAACTTCTTGAAATTATGTCTTTTAAAACCACTCATTAGAAATTGTTTAATAATTACGTGCTCTATTATCTATTCGTCTATTATCTATTCGTCTTTAAAGAAGTTCAAATATCGAAGCAGCTCCTTGTCCGGTTCCTACGCACATGGAAACCATTCCGTATTTGTTACCGCGTTTTCTCATTTCGTCTAGAAGTTGAACGGTCAGTTTCGTTCCAGTACATCCCAGTGGATGTCCGAGTGCGATAGCGCCACCGTTTACGTTTAAAATATCAGGATTTAATCCCAATTCTTTTTTGATCGCAACAGATTGAGACGCAAAAGCTTCGTTAAGTTCGATCAAGTCGATGTCTTTGAGCTCTAAACCTGCTTGTTTAAGTGCTTTAGGAATAGCATAAACCGGTCCCATACCCATGATTCTTGGTTCCAAACCAGCAGCTGCATAAGCCACTAGTCTTGCTTCAGGTTCTAGGCCGAGTTCTTTCACCATTTCTTCGCTCATGACGATCACGAAAGCGGCTCCGTCACTCATTTGTGAAGAATTTCCAGCGGTAACGCTACCTCCGTTTGCAAAAACGGGACGAAGTTTTGCTAAACCTTCCAAAGATGTGTCTGCTCTTGGACCTTCATCCACTGAGAAATCGAATTTTTTGGTTTGAATTTTCTGATTTTCATCCAAGAAATTATATTCTACCGGAATCGAAACGATTTGGTTTTTGAATGCACCGGTTTCATTGGCTTTCAAAGCTTTCATGTGAGATTCAAAAGCAAATTGATCTTGCTCTTCTCTGGAAATATTGTACTGTTTTGCCACTTCTTCCGCGGTGTAGCCCATTCCCCAATAATAATCGGGATTGGTTTTTGCAATTTCGGTTTCCGGAACGGGTTTGTAACCACCCATCGGAATATATGACATGGATTCTGTACCTCCTGCGATGATGCAATCAGCCATTCCAGCTTGGATTTTCGCGGAAGCAATCGCAATCGCTTCACTTCCGGATGCGCAATATCGGTTCACGGTAACACCAGGAACTTTGTCGGTATTTAAACCCATTAACGAAATTAAACGGGCAACATTTAAACCTTGTTCAGCTTCTGGCATTGCATTTCCAACGATCAGATCGTCGATTCTGTCTTTGTCGAGTTGTGGAACTGCAGCCATTAATTTTTCAATCACGGTAGCCGCGAGAACATCGGGACGGGTGAAACGAAGCGATCCTTTCGGGGCCTTTCCCACTGCTGTTCTGAATCCTTTTATTATATATGCTTGTCTTGACATTTGTTGTAAATTTTAATGATTAATTACGAAGTGGTTTTCCATTTTGTAGCATGTATTGAATTCTTTCTAAAGTTTTTCTTTCTCCACAAAGTTGTAAGAAAGTTTCTCTTTCGAGGTTCAATAGATATTGTTCGGTAACTACGGTTGGTTCTGAAAGATTTCCACCTACCAAAACGTTTGCGAGTTTATCAGCGATTAATTTATCGTGTTCCGAAATGAAATTACCGGTTAACATTTGATCGGTTCCTACGTAGAACATTCCAAGTGCATCTTTACCCAAAACTTTTACTTTTTGAGGAATTGGTTGCGTGTAACCTTGTTCTGCCATTAATTTTGCAACTTTTTTCGCTTCAAGAATTTGGGTATTTTTGTTTACGACCACGATGTCTTTATGATTTTCTAAAATTCCCATATCGTAAGCTTCGTAAGCGGAAGTGGCCACTTTACCCATCGCGATATTCATGAAAGCATCACGAAGACGGTTGTTTTTCACATCATCGCTGTGGAATTCTCTCGAAGTCCTAATCGCAAATTCTTTCGTTCCACCACCACCAGGAATTACACCAACTCCGGTTTCTACCAAACCGATGTAAGTTTCTGCTGCTGCAACTACTTTATCAGCGTGCATGGTCATCTCGCAACCACCACCAAGCGTCATTCCGTGAGGCGCAACAACGACAGGAATAGAGGAGTAGCGAACTCTCATCATCGATTTTTGGAAATAAGCAATTGCCATATTCAAATCGTCCCAATCTTGCTCGATTGCCATCATTAAAATCATCGCTAAATTTGCTCCAACAGAGAAATTAGCACCTTGGTTTCCAATCACCAAACCATCGTATTCTTTTTCAGCTAAGTCGATTGCACGGTTTAAACCATCCAAAACTTCGCCACCAAGAGAATTCATTTTCGAACGAATCTCAAAATTGATGATTCCGTCTCCTAAATCTTGAATTGCAGAACCAGAATTGCTCCACAAAGTTTTATTTTTTCTGATATTATCGAGGATAATGAAGGCTTCTTGACCAGGAATATTGTTGTAATTTCCAGAATTTTTGTCGAAGAAAATGCTTTGACCTTCCTCATTAACTTTATAGAAAGAACCAACAGATTTTACCCAATCGGAAACTGTGTAACCTGCTTCTGTAGCGAGTTCAATTCCTTTTTGAACGCCAACTGCATCCCAAATTTCGAAAGGACCATTTTCCCAACCGAAACCTGCTTTCATCGCATCGTCTACTTTATAAAGCTCGTCTGATATTTCAGGGATTTTGTGAGAAACATAAGCGAAAAGAGCACCAAGAGATTTTCTGTACAATTCACCAGCTTTGTCTTTTCCACCAATTAAAACTTTAAATCTATCAATTGGTTTGTCGATGTTTTTAGTTAATTCTAAGGTTGCAAAATTGGCTTTTCCGTGTAACTCGTATTGTAGCGTTTCTAAATTTAACCCTTGAATTTCAGATTTTCCATCAGCAGATTTTACTTTTTTGTAGAAACCACCGTCGGTTTTAGAACCTAGCCATTTGTTTTCCATCATAAAATTGATGTAATCCGGCAAAACAAAAGTTCCTTTAAATTGCTCATCTTCTACACCAGAACCGTGAACTCCATTCGCAACGTGAACCAAAGTATCCAAACCAACCACATCCGCAGTTCTGAAAGTTGCAGATTTCGGACGACCAATTACTGGACCTGTTAATTTATCAACTTCCGTCACATTTAAACCAATCGATTTTACATTGTGAAGTAAATTCATCATCGAGAAAACTCCGATTCTATTGGCGATGAAAGCTGGAGTATCTTTAGCTAAAACCGTGGTTTTTCCTAAAAATTTAGCACCATATTCCATGTAGAATTTCACGATTTCTGCATCGGTATCTTTGGTAGGAATAACTTCTAAAAGCGGTAAATATCTTACCGGATTAAAGAAGTGAGTTCCCGCGAAATAATGTTTGAAATCATCGCTTCTGCCTTCTACCAACATATTAATCGGAATTCCTGAAGTGTTGGAAGAAACCAAAGTTCCCGGTTTGCGGAATTGCTCGATTTTTTCGTACACCGATTTTTTGATGTCTAATCTTTCTACCACAACTTCGATGATCCAATCGGTATTTTTGATTTTTTGCAAATCATCATCGAAATTTCCAACAGAAATTCTGTCGGCAAATTCTTTTTTGTAGAGTAGTGCGGGACTTGATTTTACCAATTTACCCAAACTTTCAGTAGCGATTCTGTTTCTCACTACTTTGTCTTCTTTGGTAAGTCCTTTTTTCTGTTCCGCTTCCGTCAATTCAAAAGGAACGATATCAAGAAGGAGAACTTCAACGCCGATGTTGGCAAAGTGCGCTGCAATTCCGCTTCCCATAATTCCTGAACCAAGAACGGTAACGTGTTTTATTCGTCTTTTCATATTGATTATTTTTTATTATTCAGTTCGTTTGCTATTTTTAGGATGTCTTGCATCACTTCTTTGAAAATGTTCATTTTTTCAGAAGAAATTTTTTCAACCACTTTTTTGTTGAAATTTACCACGACTTCTTTAGATAAATTTCTGCTGGTCAGTCCTTTATCAGTAAGTTTAATGATTACTTCACGTTTATCATTGGTGGTTTTTTCTTTATAAATATATCCGTTGTCTTCCAGAAGTTTTATAATTCTAGTTAAAGAAGTTGGTTCAATGGCCATTTTAGGTCCCAGATTTGTGCTTCTAGTTCCCTCTTTAGGATCGATTTTTAAAAGAGTAAGTGCTTGAACTGCAGTCGCATCATGGTCTTGCGCGAATTCAGAATACATCTTCGAAACAGCAAGCCAAGTCGACTTCAAAATGAGATCTACATTCTCAACTTTATCATTATTTTTATGGTCCATAATAATCTTACGATGTGATTTATACAAATATAATAAAGAAATACTATGCATGCATAGTATTTTCATTGTTTTACGTAAGTGTTTAATTATCAATTAGATAAAATATATGATTCGCATAATACTATGCATGCATAGTATCTGTTTTAATAAGCTTAAATGTAGAATTAATGAAGGTTTGCGACGAAATATGAAATCTCTTTAAAGGAAACGCATTTTTTTTGAATTTTATCATCAGATAATACCCAAAAACGATCCTTGTATTCAAATTTTAGAGTTGAGAGGTCTTTTTTAAAGTTTTTTTGAAGAAAAGAATACAACATTTCCTTTTCCAATTGAGGTGCGATAATTTTTGGAGCAACAAAACCTTCACTGAAGCGGAAAATTTCAGGATTTAGCAATTCGTCATGCTTTAATAGAATTTCTTCCGCGATTCCGGCTTCTAATTTTTCATTATTAACCAACCAAATTTGATCCGAAAATTCTTTTGCCAATCGCCAATCATGGGAAGAAAAAAGAATGAGTTTATTATGTTTTTTAGCTAAATTTCTTAGCAATTTTAAAATAATAATTTTATTCTCTTCATCGAGGTGAGTGGTAGGTTCATCAAGAATAATCATCGGAGAATTTTGTGCTAAAGCTCTTCCGATAAAAGCTTTTTGAAGGTTCCCGTCAGAAAGTTTTTGTAAAGGAAAATTTTTATATTGAGTTAAATTTAAACTTTCGATAATTTCTTCAACTTCTTGTAAATCAGATTTATTTAATTGAAAATAATAAGGGTAATGAATATACTTTCCGAGAGCAACCAAATCAGTCAAAGTGAAATTTGTCGGAACTTGAGATTTTGAAAAAACCACCGCGATTTGTTCGGCGATCTCTTTCTGGGAAAGTCTTTTTAAAGATTGATTTTGCAATAAAATATCTCCGCCCAAAGTTGGAATTTGGTTGAGAATCGATTTAATTAAAGTAGTTTTTCCAACACCGTTGTTTCCGATTAATAAACAAATTTCACCCAAATTCAACGAGGTTTCTACGCGTTTAATTAAAGGAGTTTTGTAACCGATTGTTGTATTTTTTAATTGTAAAAACATATTATTTAACGCAAAGGCGCAATTCTATTTTTTTATTTTAATTGGGCATTTAAGGCGCAAGAAAATCAAAGATTTTCATTTTCATAATCCATTAACAACCCTTTTTACACCATCTTTGAAAACATCAGTCCTAAAATTCAGAAGTAAACCTAGTTTGCAATTGGTCATTTTTAAGTAGGTCAAAAGTTGAGCTTTATGAACGTCATTAATAAAGTCTACAGTTTTTATTTCAATTATGAGTTTATCTTCAATAATTAAATCAATTCTATAAGCATTTTCGATTCTTAATTCTTCATAAATTATTGGTAATATTTTTTGTTTTTCTACTTTTAATCCCGTTTTTTTTAATTCATAAAACAAGCACTCTTCGTATACATTTTCAAACAAACCTGCTCCAAATTTTTTTATGAATTTTTAATCCTAAATCAAAGACAATTTTAGATAATTCATTTTCTGTCATATTCTTGTTTTTAGTTTAAAATAATCAAAATGTCATCTTTGATGACTAGCGCCTTAAAACATCAATTTTGTAAAACTTATTTTGCGTCTTTGCGTTGTATTTTTCAATTGTAAAAACATCTTAATTTTTCTTTAGCATCATCGCAAGAATCACCGGAATTCCGAACAATGAAGTGATTACATTCAAAGGAAATTGTGTTGTTTCTGAAATGATCGAGAAAAATTCCATGATGAAAATTCCTAAAATCATATTCAAAATCCATTGTTGCCACAGTTTTGCGGGGTTGAAGATCATTCGACAAAAATGCGGAACAACGATTCCGATAAATAAAATCGGTCCTAAAAATGCTGTTGCAGAAGCCGAAAACAGTGAAGAAGCAATAATGATCAAATATTTCAATTGATTCAAATTCACGCCTAAACTTTGGGCATAAGCCGTTCCTAAAGCGTTTCCGATCAATGGTTTTATGGATTTGAAACTCAAGAAAATTCCGAAAATTACAATCACTGATAAAATCAAAATTTGGTTAGTTGAAACCTGATTATTCGCTCCGAAACTCCACAAAATATAATTTTTAAGACTTTGATTTTCCGCATAAAATTGCAATATAGAAACGACTGCTCCCGCCAACGCAGAAACTAGAAATCCGAAAATAATTAGGAAAGATTTGTCTTGAAATTTATTGGAAAAAGCTAGTAAAATCAGCATTAACAAAAGACTTCCCGCAATCGCAGAAATGCTGAGAAAACTGTTTTGTAAAAATTCTGGAAGTACCAAATCTTGTGAGAAAAAAATGTAAAATGCAACACTTAGACTCGCTACAGATGAAATTCCCAAAACAGAAGGGCCGGCCAAAGGATTCTGGAAATATTCCTGCAATAAAAAACCGGAAGTAGGAATAGAAATTCCCGCCAAAAACATTGCCAAAACCCGATTGATACGAAGTTGCGCAATTTGTGAATTCTCAGAATTTGAAGCTAAAAAATCGGAAAAATCGAGTTTTAAAAAACCAATATTCAAGTTAATCAATATCGAAATAAAAATTCCGATAATGATGAGCATACAAATAAACCTGAAACTGATTTTCAAAGGAATTTTCTTTAATTGTTATTTTGAAGTCAAGAAAGAAGAAATCTTTTCATTCAGCATCTCCTTACTCATCATTCCTACAGTTTCATCTGTTTTATCGCCTTTTCGGATGAAGGTAAACGGAATAGAACCGCCGTCCCATTGCTTGAAATTGGCATGAAAATATTCGGGAATCAGTTGTTCACCATCCACCAACACGATGTTTTCGGATAAGTTATTTTCTTCTGCAAAAGTTTTTACTTTCGTGTCCCAATCTTCTTTAGCATCCAAACTGACAAAGGTAAATTTCACAGGTTGGCCTTTCAATTCCTTCATTTTTTCTTTGAAATGGGGGATTTCAACCATACACGGTCCACACCAAGTGGCGAAAAAATTGGTTACATATAAAGTGTCGTTGTTTTGTTTTGCGAGTATTTTCGAAGTTTCGTCCGGAGTTAATTCGATTTTTTTGAAAGGAATTATGGTTTCTGAAACTTCATTCGATTCTGGAGTTTTCACTGAATCAGTAGTGGAATAATCGCTTAAATCCTCGGTTTTTGTTTCTTTTTTGCAGGCAGAAAGCATTGCCAAAATCAGTATGCTTAAAACTAATTTATTCATTTTATTTTTATATTTTTGAATCATAATTGATATGGAAAAACTTTTATCTAAGGCGAGACAAGCCGAATTTCACAGGCTAAAATTAACGAAAAAGCATCAGCTGACCAAAAACACTTTCACTTTGGAATTTGAGATTCCGGAGGTTTTGAAATCGAATTATCGCTTCGAAGCCGGACAATATGTTACAGTGAAATATCTCGCAAAAGGAATGGATTTTCAGAATGATTTTTCGATTACCTCTGCGCCGCACGAAGAAAAAATTTCTTTAGGAATAAAAATAAACAATGAGGAAAGTTCTACGAAAGAACTTTTTGAAGGTTTCGAAATTGGCGACGAAGTAGAAATTTCTGAACCGAAAGGGCGATTTACTTTGGTCTCGAAACCGCATGAATTCCGCACGATCATTGGTTTTGCTGGTGGAATTGGGATTACGCCTTTGATTAGCCATTTCAAAAATTTATTGTATACAGAACCCAGAACTCGGCTGTTTTTGTTTTATGGAAACCGAAAATCCGAAGAAATTGCCTTTAAAAATGAACTCGATGCTTTGGCGAAAAAATACGGCGACCGATTGCAAATTTTCTATTTCTTTTCGCAGGAAAAAACTTCGGATAACCTGTTTTATGGTAGATTAGATGAGAAAAAACTTCATTTGATCATCAACCAAATTTTGCATTTAGACGATACCGACGAAGAAAGCACGATTTGGGATGCAGTTGACGAAGTGCTGATTTGTGGAAAAGGAGAGATGATTAAATCTTTGGCAAATGCTTGTTATAACAACGGAATTCCCAAAAAAAATATTCATTTTGAATTGTTTGAGGAATACAATGAAGATATTTATCCTGTAGAAAAACAATTTCCTTTGGTAGAAGATATTTCAGTGGATTTTAAGCTTTTTGGGAAAAATTATTCCACGAAATTAGAAGATAATAAAACTAAGCTTTTGCAACAGTTATTAATTCAACGATTTCCGCTGCCGTATTCTTGCAAATCAGGGATTTGTGGAAGTTGCGAATGTATTTTGGAAGAGGGCGAAGTGGAGCTTTTGGAGAACGAATATTTAACAGAAAAAGAAGAACAATCAGGAAAGATTTTGGCCTGTATGTCATTTGTTTTAAGCAAAAATATTAAGGTCAATTTTGATTTAACATAAAAAAACGAACAACCTTTGAAAAGAATTTTAGACATATTAAAATCTTTTTTTAACCTTGTTGAAATCGCAGTTTTGCTGATGATTTTAGCAAATGTTTGGGTTGTGGCATTAACAAACGGGCGAACTTTTACCAAAATTTCGAAAGTTCCGCCAAGAGAAACGGCTCTGGTTTTAGGAACTTCCCCGAGAATGAAATCGGGAGTTTCCAATCCTTATTTTACCAAAAGAATGGAGGCGACAGCGCTGCTTTATCATCACGGAAAAATAAAAAAAATCATCGTAAGTGGCGAAAAAAGCAAAGGCTATGATGAACCTTTTGCCATGAAAAATTACTTGGTTTATCAGGAAGGCGTTCCGGAAAACATCATCATTGAAGATCCGAAAGGCTTTAAAACACAAGTAAGCATCAACAATTGTAAGAATATTTACAAAAAAAACGACATCATCATTGTTTCTCAAGGTTTTCATAATTTGCGGGCGCTTTTTTATGCCAGAAATAATAATATGAATGCGTTGGGCTTCGATGCACAGGATGTTCTCAGCAATCAAAGTTATTACAGAAACCAATCCCGGGAATTTTTGGCCCGAGTGAGTGCAGTGGTTTATTATCTCCTTGGAATTGAGAAAAAAGGAGGATAATTTTTGATTTTCGACATAAATTCCTGCCATAAAATTCAGAATCATTCGTGCAAAATTCTATCTTTGCATAAACTATTATTTATGCTCGTTATCGGAATTGCAGGCGGCACAGGCTCTGGAAAAACTACTGTGGTAAACAAAATTCTTCAGCAACTGAATACTGAAGGAGTAAATGTACTTTCTCAAGATAATTATTACCATGATAATCAGCAGTTAACGCTATCAGAAAGAGAAGTTCTCAATTATGATCACCCGAAATCTATTGATTTTGAACTCTTGTTAAAACATGTAAAAGCGCTAAAAAATGGAGAAAATATCGAACAACCGATTTACTCTTTTGTTACGCATTCCCGAACTGGCGATCACGTTTTGGTAGAGCCTAAAAATGTTCTGATTGTGGAAGGAATTTTGGTTTTAACCAATTCTGAATTGTTGAAAGAATATGATCTAAAAGTCTTTGTACACGCTGATTCCGACGAAAGATTGATCCGAAGAATCCGAAGAGATACACAGGAAAGAGGTCGCGATTTGCAGGAAGTTTTGCACCGTTACCAAACCACTTTGAAACCGATGCACCAAGAATTTATCGAGCCATCGAAAAATGAAGCCGATTTGATTGTTCCCAACATGAAACAAAATACCGTGGCGATTGATTTCCTTTCAACAGTGATCAACAATACTTTGAAAAAATCACATTAATTTCTGTATCTTTATTTTTAAATTTTAAAGGAAATGAAAGAGCTGATTAAAGAAATAAAACCAAAATCTCCGGCGTTCAAACTTATCCAGAAATATGTTCTGAATAAGTATTTCATCACGGTTTTTTTGTTTTTGGTTTGGATGATTTTCTTCGATAATACTTCATTTTTGGTGGTGAACGAACTCAACGGAGAAATCAATAAATACGAAAAACAGCTCGAATATTACAAAACCGAATATCAGAAAAACGACGATTTCTATAAAAAACTCATGAATAATAAATCTGAAAAAGAAAAATTTGCAAGAGAAAATTATTTCATGAAAAAGCCTAACGAAGAAATTTTCATTCTTGTTGTTGACAGCACTAATTTGAAAAAAAATCCTTAAGATATGTTCGCAAAAACCTCCATTCAAGATTGGGAAAGTTTGGTTCAGAAACAACTGAAAACCGAAGATATCTATGAAATTCTTGCCAAAGAAAATTTGGAAGGAATTATCGTGAAACCTTATTACGATTCCGTTTCTAAGCCTTTGCAAAATCTTCCGAAAGTGGAAGAATCTACGCATTTGGTTGCAAATTATCAGGAAGGTTTGGAGGAAAATGTTTTTGCATTTCTTTTAAATCAAAATGTGGAAAATCTTGAAGAAAAAGCCATTTTCATCAACAATAAAGATCTTGCGGAACATATTTCTGTAGACGAATCTAATCGATATTTTAGTTTAATTGATCTTTTTTCGGAAGATGAAAAAGGGGAGATTAATGTTCAATTGGGCAAAGAACTTTTGGCCAAAAATTTCGACCGAAATATCGCAGTTGATGTTTCGCTTCACCAAAATTCGGGAGCAACAATTGTTCAACAATTGGCGATTGCTTTATCTAAAGCCAAAGATTTGGCAGAAATTTTCGGTGCTGAAATTCTTAAAAATATTGTGTTCAAATTCGCAATTGATTCCAATTATTTCTTTGAAATTGCTAAGTTGAGAGCTTTTAAACTTGTTTTTAATCAATTGTCAAAAGAGTTTGGCTTAAACGATATTCCATTTATTTTTGCTGAAACTTCTTCCCGAAACAAATCGAAAAATGATCCTGAGAATAATATTATTCGGGCTTCTTTGGAACTTTCTTCCGCAATGATTGGTGGTGCGGATGCAGTTTTTACGAACGATTTTAGAGTTGAAAATGGAGATGAACTTTCCGAAGAAATTTCTTTCAAACAACAAATTGTTTTGGCTTATGAAAGTATCATCAATGTTTTTGATGACGCTGGAAATGGAAGTTATTATATTGAAAATATCACCCAACAATTTGCTGAAAAGTCATGGAAATTATTCCTCGAAATGGAAGAAAACGGCGGTTATTCCGAATTGTTGAAAACCGGTTGGATCCAACAAAAAGTCTATGAAAATGCGGTGAAAGAACAACAATGGGTAGAAGAAGGGAAAATAAAACTAATCGGCGTGAATTTTTATCCTAAATTGGAGAAAACGAAATCCGTTGAAGAACTTTATACTCCTCTGAAAATTACACCTGTACGATTAAGTGAAATGTTCGAATAATTGTCTTTTGAAAAATATTTTAAAACCAGAAATACAACAATTTATTAATGCAAATCTAACCACTGATTTGCATTCTTTGTTATTGAAAAAATCGCCATTTCCAGAGGTTTCGATGCAGGAAATTGTACAACAAATCAAAGGGAAAAAAGTAGCTCAAAGAAAATTCGAATTCTTATTAAAAGAAGGAATTGTTTTTCCGCCAAATCTCAATTTGGAGCAAGCTTCATCGCAATCGACAGCAGAATTTAAATCTAAAAGTTTGAATGGAAGAAATTTCCTTGATTTAACTTGTGGTTTCGGGATTGATGCGTATTTTTTATCGAAAAAATTTGAAAAAATTACGCTCATTGAACAAAATTCGGAACTTATCGAAATCGTGAAAAATAATTGGGACGTTTTGGGACGAAAAGCGAATTTTATTAATGAAAAATTAGAAGTTTTTTTAGAAGAAAATACAGAAAAATTTGATTTAATTTATCTCGATCCGGCAAGAAGAGATTCTGAAAAGAATAAGAAATTTCTGCTCGAAGATTTATCGCCCAATCTTTTGGAAATTCAAGAAAAACTGAGTGAAATTTCAGATAAAATTATCATCAAACTTTCTCCGTTGATTGATATTTCTTACTTGGTTTCGGTTTTGAAATTTATTTCGAAAATTCAAATTATCGCAGTGAAAAATGAAGTTAAAGAACTTTTGGTTTTTATTAAATCTGATTCAAAATCTGATGAAATCGAAATTTCTACCGTAAATCTGGAAACTGATGAGCCAGAATTCGTTTTTAAATTAAATGACGAAAAAGCTGCAATTTCAACATTTTCTGAAGTTTTAAAGTTTCTATATATTCCGAATAATGCTGTTTTGAAATCGGGTGCTTTTAATTTGATTTCCGAAAAATTTAACTTAAGCAAACTACATCCAAACTCTCATTTTTACACTTCGGAAGAACGTTTGAATGCTTTTCCGGGAAGAATTTTAGAGGTTGAACAAATTGATGCGAAAACCATTAAAAAAGGAGAAAAATTCAATATTATTTCAAAAAACCATCCGCTTTCACCTGAAGAAATCAAGAGAAAATATAAAATTTCGGACGGTGGAAATTCGTATTTAATTTTCACTCAAAGCCAAAAAGGGAAAATTATTTTGAAAACTGTTTAGAAAAGATTTAATTTTTTTGTGGTAAATCGTAATATTTCTTACTTTTGGACAATCAAAAAAAATATATGAAATCGCCAATGATTAGTGTGAATTTTAAAAATTCAGCGATGACATATAAGCTATAAAAACAATAGAAATTACTTATGAAAAAAATTATTTTAGGTGTAGCGCTTGCAAGTTTGGTGATTAGCTGTAAAAAAATACAGGCAGGTTCTAATAAAGGAGTACTGAAATTAGACGAAAACACAGAAAGATACAGCGATGATGAGATTCATGGAGACGGAATGCCGGCTGCGACTTCTCATGCTGAAGAAGTATCAAAAGATTCTGCAAAAACAACAGAAACGCACACAACTGCTGTGAAAACCGATTCTGCAAAAGTAGAAAATCCTGCTGCGGAAAATCATAGCAAATAAAACTTAATTTTATAATAAACAGATAAAATGTCTTGCTCCTGCGAGGCATTTTTTTTATTTTTACAAGATTCGATTTATATAATAATTAATAAAAATAAAATGCAAGAAACATTAAATTACATTCAGGAAAACAAGCAGAGATTTGTAGATGAATTGTTTGAATTGCTGAAAATTGCCTCAATTTCTGCCGATCCTGCGTATAAAGACGAAGTTTTGAAATGTGCAGATGCCGTTGCGGGATTTTTGAAAGACGCAGATGCTGATGAAGTTGAAATTTGCGAAACCAAGGGTTATCCTATCGTTTTTGGGGAGAAAATTTTAGATAAAAATTTGCCGACAGTTTTGGTTTACGGACATTATGATGTGCAACCTCCAGATCCGTTGGAACTTTGGAAGAAACCACCTTTCGAACCGTATATTGAGAAAACAGAACTTCACCCAGAAGGCGCCATTTTCGCAAGAGGTTCCGCTGATGATAAAGGTCAGTTTTTTATGCATTTAAAGGCGTTTGAAGCGATGATGAAAACCAATTCTTTGCCTTGTAATGTGAAATTCATTTTGGAAGGAGAAGAAGAAGTTGGATCGAAAAGTTTGGAAGATTTCGTGAACGAAAACAAAGAAAAACTTTCTTGTGATGCTATTTTGATTTCAGATACTCATATTTATTCGAACGAACAACCAACCGTAACTACCGGTTTGAGAGGTTTAAGTTACGTAGAAGTAGAAGTGGAAGGACCGAACAGAGATTTGCATTCAGGACTTTATGGAGGCGCAGTTCCGAACCCGATTCACGTGCTTTCTAGAATGATTACCAATTTGATTGATGAAGACGGACATATCATTATTGATGGGTTTTATGACAATGTCGATATCGTTTCGGACGCTGAAAGAGCAGAAATGAATAAGTTGAAAGATGATCCGGAAGGTTTTAAAAAATCCATCGGTTTAAATGATGTTGAAGGTGAAAAAGGATACACCACATTAGAAAGAACCTCGATTCGTCCAACATTAGATTGCAACGGAATTTGGGGAGGGTACACCGGTGAAGGTGCGAAAACAGTGATTCCTTCGAAAGCTTTTGCGAAAATTTCAATGCGTTTGGTTCCTTATCAAACTCCTGAAGAAATTACTGAAAAATTCACCAAATATTTCGAAAAAATCGCTCCGAAAAATGTAAAAGTAAAAGTTACGCCTCACCATGGCGGAATGCCTTATGTTTTACCAAGCGATACGAAAGAATTTTTGGCGGCCAAAAAAGCAATGGAAACAGCTTTCGGAAAAGAAGTTTTACCTTATAGAAGTGGTGGAAGTATTCCGATTACAGCAATGTTTGAGCAGGTTTTGGGCGCTAAATCTGTTTTGATGGGCTTCGGTTTAGATTCCGATGCAATCCACTCGCCGAATGAACATTATGGATTATTTAATTTCTATAAAGGAATCGAAAGTATTCCGCTTTTCTTTGAAAATTACGCGAAAGCATAACAAATTTAAAGAAATATTAAATTGTTAAAAATGAAAAATAAAGTAGCATACATAACTGGCGGAACCAAAGGTATTGGTTTTGGAATAGCACAAGTTTTAATTCAAAACGGAATCAAAGTAATTATTTCCGGTAGAAAACAGGAAGATGCTGAAGAAGCGGCTCATATTTTGTCTGAAGACCAGTCGATGGTTTTCGGAATTGCTTCTGATGTTAAAAATTTGGAAGATGAAAAAAATGCAGTTTCCGAAATTATTAAAAAATTCGGTCGGTTAGATTATGTGATTGCCAATGCTGGTTTAGGGATTTTCAAACCGGTTGATCAATTAGAACCTGAAGATTGGAGCAATATGATGGATACTAATCTCACCGGGGTTTTCCATACTTTGAAAGCATCTGTAGAAGAATTGAAGAAGACAGAAGGCTATTTTATAAGTATTGCCAGTTTGGCGGGAACTAATTTTTTTGAAAATGGTTCAGGTTACAATGCTTCGAAATTTGGAGTGGTGGGATTCACCCAGGCTGCGATGATTGATTTAAGGAAATACAATATTAAAGTTTCTACAATTATGCCCGGTTCTGTTTCTACTAATTTTAATGGAAATGAACCTTCCGAGAAAGATGCTTGGAAAATTCAGCCAAAAGATATTGGTGAATTGGTTTTAGACCTTTTCAAGATGAATCCGCGCACTTTGCCAAGCAAAATTGAGGTTAGACCATCTAAACCAAACAGTTAAATTATGTATAAAATATTAATTCTTATAAATGCTATGCATGCATAATATATTATTGTTTAACTTAGCAAAACTGAACGTCTCCAAAGACCACGATAGGAATTGGAGCCTTTTTAATCATTTTAAAATTATTTAACACATGAAAATATTAGTTTGTATCAGTAGTGTTCCGGATACTACTTCCAAAATTAATTTCACAGCAGACAAATCTGCTTTCGACAAAAACGGAATTCAGTGGGTAATTAACCCTTTGGATGAATTTGCATTAACAAAAGCCATCAAATTACAAGAAACTCAAGGTGCAACAGTAACAGTAGTCAATGTTGGTGATGCAGGAACTGAGGCAGTAATCAGAAAAGCATTGGCAATCGGTGCGAACGAAGCAATTCGTGTAAATACCGATCCTAAAGACAGTTTTTCTGTTGCAAAAGAAATCGCAAATGTAGCTCAGAATGGAGGTTTCGATTTAGTGCTTTGTGGTAAAGAATCTATCGATTACAACGGTGGTGCTGTTCCTGGAATGGTGGCTCAGTTGCTTAATCAACCTTTCGTAAATGCTTGTGTAGGTTTGGATGTAAACGGTTCTGAAGCTACAGCAGTTCGCGAAATCGAAGGTGGAAAAGAAACAATTTCCGTAAAACTTCCTGCAGTAATTGCTGGTCAAAAAGGAATGGTTGATGAGAAAGATTTAATTATTCCAAACATGAGAGGAATTATGTCTGCCAGAACAAAACCATTGCATGTTCAAGAGCCGACTTCTACTGAAGTTCGTGTTGAAGGAGTTTCCTACGATTCTGTTCCAGCGAGAGCTGCAGTGAAAATGGTTGCTGCGGATCAGCTTGATGAGTTGGTAAGATTACTTCATGAAGAAGCAAAAGTAATTTAATTTTAACATTTAAAATTTCAAAAAATGGCAGTATTCGTATACGCAGAAAATATAAACGGGATTTATAAGAAAGCAGCTTTCGAAGCGGTTTCTTATGCTAAAGCAATTGCCGATCAATTGGGCGAAACCGTGAGCGCAATTACCATTAATCCTACAGATTCTTCGGATCTTTTGTATAAATATGGTGCAAATAACGTGATCAACGTAAAAGATGAAGGATTGAAAAACTTTAGCGCTAAAGCTCACGCACAAGCGGTAAAAGAGGTTGCAAACGGAAATATTATCATATTTCCTCACACTACCGATGCTTCTTCTGTAGCTCCAATGTTGGCAGTGATGAATGATTTTTCATTAATTACCAATGTTGTAGAAGCGCCAGAAAGCATTTCGCCGTTCCAAGTGAAAAGAAGAGCTTTCTCCGGAAAAGGATTTATGCACGCAAAAGCTGATGCACAAGGAGTTATCGTAACGGTTTCTCAAAATGCTTTCGGAGTGAAAGAAAACCCAGTAGCAGGAATTGAAGAAGTGAAAAATCTTTCTATCGCAAATGATGATACCAAAGTGATTTCCCATGAACAAAGTTCCGGTAAATTAGACTTAAAAGAAGCAGAAATTGTAGTTTCAGCAGGTCGTGGAATGAAAGCTCCAGAAAACTGGGGAATGGTTGAAGATTTGGCGAACGTTCTTGGTGCAGCAACTGCTTGTTCTAAGCCGGTTTCCGATATCGGTTGGAGACCTCATTCTGAACACGTTGGACAAACCGGAAAAGCAATTTCTCCGAATTTGTATATCGCAATCGGGATTTCCGGTGCGATTCAGCATTTGGCGGGAGTGAATTCTTCTAAAACCATTGTGGTGATCAATAGTGATGCAGAAGCACCTTTCTTCAAATCAGCTGATTACGGAGTAGTAGGAGATGCTTTCCAAATTATTCCTGAATTGACTCAGAAAATCAAAGCATTGAAAGGATAAATCTTATCCAATAAAATACTTGAAACGTCGGATTTTTCCGGCGTTTTTTTTATGGTTGAGCTATTATTCCTCCTAAAAGATTGATGGTAGAGAAATATCCTTAAAAAATTAAATCATGAATCTAAAAAATCAATTATATTTGTAGCTATGGATTACAAAAGATTAATCATACGCGGAATTTCTTACAGCCAAACACAATCCGGAGCTTATGCACTCCTTTTGGAAGATGAGGAAACCAACGTAAAATTACCCGTAGTAATAGGAAATTTCGAGGCGCAATCTATTTCTTTAGGACTAGAAAAAGATATTCATCCGCCTCGGCCTTTAACTCATGATTTGTTTACCAAATTTGTGACTTCCGTTAATTATACGCTAAGCTCTGTGGTAATTTATCAGATTATCGATGGCGTATTTTTCTCCAATATTATTTTTAAAAATATTTTCGATGGGCAAGAGCTCATTTTGGATGCCCGTACTTCCGATGCAGTCGCGATGGCTGTTCGATTCGATGCACCAATTTATACGACTGAGCAAGTGTTGAGCGAAGCCGGGATTCTCCTGGAGCTAGATGAACCTGCAACCATAGAAGAAGATTTCGATTTAGTAAATGAGGGAGATTTGGCGAATTTACCGTTGGAAGATTTGCATAAACTTCTTGAAGAAGCTGTAAAAGACGAAGATTTCGATGCTGCTCTTGAGCTTCAGCAGGAAATAAAAAGAAGAAATAAAAAAATTGATTAAAAATATTAAATAAAACAATGAATTTAAAATTACGACTTACGATCATAAGTTTTCTGCAGTTTTTTGTTTGGGGCGCATGGCTTACCACACTCGGAACTTATGGTTTTGCCTATAAACAATGGAGTGGAGCTGAGTTTGGTGCGGTATTTTCTACTTTAGGAATCGCTTCCATATTTATGCCTGCTTTGATGGGAATTATCGCCGATAAATGGATCAATGCCGAGAAACTTTACGGAATGCTTCACATTTTATACGGAGTTACACTTTTTTTATTGGCAAAAACTGATGATCCTACTTCATTTTTCTGGATTTTATTGGTAGGAATGTGCTTTTACATGCCGACTTTGTCATTGTCCAATTCAATTTCATATAAATTATTGAAAGACAGTCATTATGATGTCGTAAAAGTTTTCCCGCCGATCAGAGTATGGGGAACTGTCGGATTCATTGTAGCAATGTGGTGTACCAATATTTTCAGTGATGAGCAATCTTTCTCGAAAACAGGAATCCAAATAGGAGAAGTTTTATCAGGATTTTTCTCGAATTCATTGAATGCAAATCAGTTTTATATTGCAGGTTTCGGTGCAGTTTTCTTAGGAATTTATGCATATTTCTTACCGAAATGTCCGCCACCAAAACTCATCGCACATGATGCTACTTTGTCCCAAAAGTTAGGCTTAGATGCCTTCAAACTTTTTGGTGAGAAAAAAATGGCTTTGTTCTTTATTTTCTCCATGTTTTTGGGCGCTGCATTACAGTTGACCAACATGTACGGAGATACATTTTTAAAAGATTTCGGAGCGGTAGAAGCTTTCAAAGATTCAGCGGTAGTACAATATTCTACTATGATTATTTCTATTTCCCAGATTTCAGAAACGCTTTTCATCTTGGCAATTCCTTTTTTCCTTTACAAGTTTGGAATTAAAAAGGTAATGCTCATCAGTATGGGAGCGTGGGTTTTGCGTTTCGGTTTCTTCTCTTTGGGAGCGCCGGAAGGTTTGGGACTTATCCTTATCATTCTTTCGAATATTATCTACGGAATGGCTTTCGACTTCTTCAATATTTCAGGTTCTTTATTTGTTGAATCAACAACTGACAGCAAAATACGTTCATCTGCACAAGGATTATTTATGATGATGACCAATGGTTTCGGAGCGATTTTGGGAAGTTCAGTAAGCGGTTGGCTAATTTCAACTTTCTTTACCAACCCAAGTGGTGGAAAAATGTGGCATGAAATCTGGCTTGTTTTCTCTATCTATGCATTGGTTATTGCTATTGCTTTTGCAATTTTATTTAAACACAAGCATAATCCGGAGGTTGTAGCAGAGCTTAAACATTAAGAAAAACCTTTAAAATAAAATCAAAACACACTTTTTAGAAAGTGTGTTTTTTTTTGTAATTTGCCGTATTAATAAACTTATAAATTAAAATATGAAAGAAGTATTCATCGTTTCTGCAGCTAGAACTCCAATGGGAAGTTTTTTGGGAAGTTTAGCTACGGTTCCGGCTACAAAATTAGGTTCTACTGCTATTAAAGGTGCTTTAGACAAAATAAATCTTGATCCGAAATTGGTTCAGGAAGTCTATATGGGAAATGTATTGCAAGCAGGTGAAGGGCAAGCTCCGGCACGTCAAGCGGCTTTGGGAGCTGGTTTATCTAATGAAACTCCATCCACAACTATTAACAAAGTTTGCGCATCTGGAATGAAAGCCGTGATGATGGCTGCACAATCCATCAAAGCAGATGATCAAGACATCATCGTTGCTGGTGGAATGGAAAATATGTCTTCTGTTCCGCATTATTTCAATGCAAGAAATGCAACCAAATTAGGCGATGTGAAAATGCAAGATGGAATGGTTTTAGACGGCTTGACAGATGTTTACAACAAAGTACACATGGGAGTTTGCGCCGAAAAATGCGCAGCTGAATATGGAATTACAAGAGAAGATCAGGATAATTTTGCTGTAGAATCTTATAAACGCTCAGCGAAAGCTTGGGCCGAAGGCAAATTTAATGAAGAAATCGTTCCGGTAGAAATTCCACAAAGAAAAGGTGAGCCTATTATTTTTTCTGAAGATGAAGAATACAAATCTGTAAATTTTGACAGAATTTCGACTTTACCAACTGTTTTTCAGAAAGAAAATGGAACGGTAACCGCGGCAAATGCTTCAACTTTAAATGACGGAGCTTCGGCTTTGGTTTTAATGTCGAAGGAAAAAATGGAAGAATTGGGATTGAAACCTTTAGCAAAAATTGTTTCTTATGCCGATGCTGCTCACGAACCGGAATGGTTTACTACAGCTCCTTCAAAAGCAGTGCCTATTGCTTTGCAAAAAGCTGGTTTGCAAGTTTCTGATATTGACTTTTTCGAATTTAATGAAGCGTTTTCTGTGGTAGGCTTGGCCAACAACAAAATTTTAGGTTTAGACGCCAATAAAGTGAATGTAAACGGGGGAGCTGTTTCTTTAGGACATCCGCTTGGAAGTTCAGGATCCAGAATTATTGTTAGTTTAATCAATATTCTTAAACAAAACGGAGGAAAATACGGAGCCGCTGCAATTTGTAACGGTGGAGGTGGCGCAAGCGCGATCATCATCGAGAATGTATAAGCCAAATTATTTTTAAATACAGCCATTAAGAATTATTAATGAATTTTTTCATCAGATTCTTAATGGTTTTTTTATTTTTGTTCCATAAATTATTTACCAATGCCTGAAAACGATCATTTACAGACTCCAAATATCAAAAACAATCCGAAAATCATGAAAGCGTGGGCTTATTATGATTGGGCCAATTCGGTGTATTCGTTGGTAATTACTTCTACTATTTTTCCGATTTATTATTCGATTCTTACAACGGCTTCCGAAAAAAGTGAGTTTGTAAAGGAAACCGGACAATGGATTAAAGTTCCGGTACGACACATGATTACCATTTTTGGTAAAGAATATCAACCGGATGCGATTTATGGTTACTCGCTCACAATTTCATTCTTAATCGTAGTTTTGCTTTCTCCAATTTTATCGTCTTTGGCAGATACAATTGGGAATAAGAAATCATTTTTGCAGTTTTTCTGTTATCTTGGTGCCACTTCTTGCATGGGATTGGCGATGTTTACAGGGATGCAAAATGTTTTTCTGGGACTCTTGTTCAGTATTACGGCAAGTGTCGGTTTTTGGGGCAGTTTGGTGTTCTATAATTCGTTTCTTCCCGATATTGCAACACGCGATAAACAGGATGCACTTTCAGCCAGAGGTTATGTTTATGGTTATATTGGTTCAGTGGTTTTAGTAGTGATTTGTTTGGTTTTGATTCAGGTTTTTGCAAAAAATGCTGAGGAAGCTAAGCTTTATACCAGAATTTCCTTCCTTTTAACCGGAGCTTGGTGGTTTGGATTTTCACAATATACTTTTAAACATTTACCACAATTTGGTAATGTTAAAGACCAATTACCAAAAGATTTGGTACTGCTTAATTATAAAAATATTTTCAAAAAACACGAAGAACAAGGCGGTTTTTGGGAAGTTTTGAAAGACAATATCAGCTTTTATAAAGATATTGTGATTGAAAGTTTTCATGAATTATTTAAAGTTGGAAGAACGCTATTTGCAGATCGCAATTTGAAATTTTTCCTTTCGAGTTTTTTCTTTTATAGCGTTGGAATGCAGACCATTTTCCTGATGGCGACACTTTTCGGAAAAAGTGAAATTAATCTTGAACAGGACAAATTAATTTTAACCCTTTTGCTGATACAAATTGAAGCAATTATTGGCGCTCTGTTTTTCTCATGGTTATCGAAGAAAATTGGAAATAAAAATGTGATTTCCATTGCAATTATTTTATGGATTGTTGCGTGTCTATCGGCTTATTATTTAAATAAAGAAAACCCAAATGTAGAATATCAGTTTTATGGAATTGCAGGAATCATCGGTTTGGTAATGGGCGGTTTGCAAGCAATGTCGCGTTCCACTTATTCGAAACTTCTTCCGGAGGATTCTATGGATAATACTACCTATTTCAGTTTTTACGATGTATTAGAAAAATTGGCAATTATCTTGGGAACTTTCATTTTTGCAACAATGATTGAGAAATACAGTAATATGAGATTCGCCGCATTATCAATGTCTATATTTTTCTTTGCTGGATTGGTTTTGATCAGATTTTTGAAAGTAAAAATCGGCAATGGAAAGAACTCAATTTAAATTGAAAATTTCTGAAAAATTGGCTTAAATTTTGTTAATATAAAAATATTGCAGGTCGATTAAAATTTAGTAATTTTGCAACTGAAAATCAACGGGTTAAATTAAACTATGAGCAATCCTTTATTTTACGCTAAAATCCTTCTCTTCGGAGAATACGGAATTATTGAAGATTCACAAGGACTTACCTTGCCGTACAGTTTTTATAAAGGAACACTGAAATTCTCTGATTTAAACAATGATTTCGAGAAAAAATCAAATCTTTCCTTGAAAAAATATTCAGATTATTTAACAAATTTAGAATTACCAGATAATTTTAAGCTGAATGTTTCTGATTTTCAAAAAGATATCGAAAAAGGACTTTTTTTCGATTCCAATATTCCTCAAGGTTACGGAGTTGGAAGTTCCGGAGCTTTAGTAGCCGCTATTTTTGAAAAATATTCAATCAAAAAATATACTCCTGAAAACATTGCTAAAGAAGAACTGAAAGATTTAAAGAAAGTTTTTGGTCTCTTAGAAAGCTATTTTCATGGGAAAAGTTCAGGAATTGACCCTTTGATTTGCTACATGAATCTTCCGATTCTTATTGAAAACAAAGAAAATGTTGACCGTGTTTCGATCCCAAAAAGCGAAGAAGGAAAAGGTGCGATTTTCTTGATAGATTCCGGAATGACGGGCGAAACCGGACCTATGGTTCAGATTTTCTTTGAAAAAATGAAAACTGAAGGATTCCGCAAAACATTGAAAGAAGAATTTATCCGATACAATAATGCTTGTATTGATGCCTTTTTGAAAAAGGAAATGAATCCCTTTTTCAAAAATCTAAAAAGCCTTTCCGTTTGGGCATACGAACATTTCAAACCGATGATTCCCGAAACGATCTATAAAGCTTGGAAAAAAGGTCTGGATTCTAACGCTTATTACTTGAAACTTTGTGGCAGTGGAGGCGGAGGTTATATTTTGGGCTTTACAAAAGATTACGAGAAAGCAGATAAAATGCTTCAGGGATTTCATAAAGAAATCATTTACAGATTCTAAAAATTAAGTCGGGGAAAATTGAATTCTATATAATTCCGCTTAATTTATGAAAAATCCCATTCTTTACAGAATATCCCAATTCGTAGGTTTCCTTTTGGGAGCGCGGGTTTTTGTGGCTTTGCTGCTTACGTTTGCATTGTATGTTTCTACTTTTTTTCTTTTTAATCAGGAAGAAAGTTTAAGAAATTTCGTTTTCGATTTCAAAGTTCACGGGATTATTTTTTGTACAGTTTTAAGCATTTTTGCCGGCGGAATTATCAACCAATTTTACGATCGGGAAAAAGATCAACTCACAAAGCCATTCCGCACGAAATTTCAGAGTTTCCTGAAGCAGAAATATTTCCTTTATGCCTATATCGCTCTTAATTTGATTTCCTTAGGCATTGCTTTTTTAATTTCTCCCAGAGTATTGTTTTTCTTTCTGATTTATCAGTTTTTCATGTGGTTTTACAGTCATAAGCTAAGCAAAATAGTTATTTTAAATAATGTAACATTTGTAAGTTTAACACTTTACCCTTTTTTCGGGATGATGGTTTATTACCACACTTTTTCTGGAAAAGTATTCCTGATGGCTGTTTTTCTTTTTCTAATTCTTTTAATTATAGATGTAACCAAAGATTTTCTCACTAAAAATGCAGACAAAATGTTTGGATATACCACTATTCCCAACTATTTCGGAAACTCCGTTGCCAAAATAATTATAGTATCTTTTTTAGTAATATTGATGCTGGTATCGATGTTATTAATCAACAAAACTGGGATACATAGCATTATCAATCTCTATTTTGCAATTGGCTTATTTGTTATCATTTTTAGCATTTATTTGATGTTAAATGCTGTAAAAAAAACTCATTTTTTTTTAATGAATATTTTAAGAATATGGGTTTTTATAGGAATTATCTCAATGTTATTGGACGGAATAATTAAAAGATTTTAGCCAGTCCGAAAGATTTTAGTCATCATGAAATTCACTATTTAATATTGAAAAACAGCGGTTTAAAAAGAATTGTCGATATATCAACGAATTAGTTTTATCTTTGCAAAAATTTTTCAGACAATGAGCCGAGACAGAAACAGCAACAACAAACCTAAAAAAGTACGAATTTCAAAAATTTCCAATTCAGGAAGTTCCAGACCTGCTCCTTCCCGTGCACGCGCTCCAAAACCTGAAAATACCGAAGAAAAGAAACCTGCGAAAGCCAGAGAACCAAGATTAATGTCTGAATCGGAAGCAAAATCTTACGAAAAAACTTTCGACAGACCGGTTTCCAGAAAACCTGCAGGAAAAAGAATTGGAAAATCTTTCGATAAAGATGCTAAATTTGGGAAAGGTGACCAAAAAGCCCGTCCAACAAAACTTTTCAAAAATTACGAAAGACCACTTGGGGAAAACGAAAAGACAAGATCTTTCGTACAAAAACGTAGATTCGATAAATTAACCAAGGAAACACCAAAAGAAAGTATTCGTTTAAATAAATACATCGCTAATTCCGGGATTTGTTCTCGCCGTGAAGCGGATGAATTAATCACTCAAGGTTTGGTTCAGGTCAACGGAAAAGTGGTTACAGAAATGGGGTACCAAGTTCAGAAAACCGATAAAGTAATTTTCGATGGACAAGGAATCACTCCTGAAAAACCGGTTTATGTGCTTTTAAACAAGCCAAAAGGATACATCTCTACTACGAAAGATGAAAAAGCTAGAAAAACAGTTTTAGATCTGGTCGCAAATGCTTCACCGTATCGCCTTTTCCCAGTAGGAAGATTGGATCGTTCGACCACTGGAGTAATTTTGCTTACAAATGATGGTCACATGACCAAAAAACTGACGCATCCGTCTTTCAACATGAAAAAAATATATCATGTAACCTTAGATAGAAAATTGGACAGAGCTGATCTGAACGCAATTGCTGAAGGAATTCGTTTGGAAGAAGGCGTTGCCGAAGTTGACAGCATTTCTTACATCGAAGGAAAACCAAGAAACGAGGTGGGAATCGAAATCCACATTGGTTGGAATCGAGTGGTACGCAGAATTTTCCAAAGATTGGGCTATGAAGTTGAGGCTTTGGATCGCGTAATGTTTGCCGGTTTAACCAAGAAAAATATCAAGCGAGGACACTGGAGAATTCTTACCGATTTGGAGGTGAACAACCTAAAAATGATGTAAAAATCTTCCGTATAAAAATAAAAACTTCCCAAGGTAAATCACTTTGGGAAGTTTTTTTTAGTAAAATCATGTAACAAATTTGATAAATCGTAACTTACTTTTCAGATAACCAGAAAATATGTCATCATTAGAAAAAGATTTTTTAGAAAAAATTGAAAAGCACAAAGGTGTGATTTTCAAGATTTCTAAGATGTATATGGATAATTTCGACGATCAGAAAGACCTTTTTCAGGAAATTACGTTCCAGGTTTGGAAAGCATATCCCACATTTGAAGGAAGAAGTGAATTTTCAACTTGGTTGTACCGAATCGCCCTGAATACTGCAATTCTTTTCTTAAAATCTGAAAAACGGAGAAGCTTTATTCAGAACAATGAAGTGAGCAATTTCAAGATTAATCTGGATGAATATGATGATGACGAGGAGCAAAAATTGAAAAAAATGTACGAGGCTATCAACCAATTGAACGCAATCGACAAAGCTTTGATTTTCTATTATCTTGAGAATTATTCGGGCAAGCAAATCGCCGAACAAATGGGAATTTCCGAAGTAAATGCCCGCGTGAAAATGAACCGCGCTAAAGAAAAATTAAAACAACTTATTAATACACAACATCATGGAACTCGATAATTTAAAAGAAATCTGGGACAAAGAAAAAATCGCTGAAACCCCGGAAATTAGCATTGAACAGCAAAAAGAAATTCATCTTCCATTGGAACAATTGAGAAAAAAAATGAGAAACGAATTCTGGAGCACCATGGTGATGTTTGTTTTAATTATTTTATTCTTCATTTTTAAGGATTTCCATTTTTTCAAATTTAAAGTGTATTGTATCACTTTGGTTGCGTCGATGATGTTGGTGACGGGATTTTATTTCTTTAAATTTTTCCAGCTTTATAAGAATATGGGAGAAATCAACTTGAACGCTAAAGACAATCTAAAAGACTTGATGTTTCAGTTCAAGCTAAATGAACAATATTATGTTTCTTTTTATCTGGCTTTTGTACCGTTTGTGGTATGCGAAATGCTTTTGATTTTCGATTATATGCCGAATTTGAAAATGTTGGATGGTGTTAATTTCATTCTTACGTTTATCGGTTGTTGTCTGTTTATGCTGGTTACGCTTTATCTTTTCGGAAGATGGTGGTTTAATCATTTTTATGGCAAAAGCATAAAGCAAATTCAGAAAATTTACAATGATTTAAAATAAAAAACTCCCCGAAAAAATTCGGGGAGTTTTGTTTTATCGTTTAAAACGGTTTTAATTCAAATTTAAATTGAATCAATAATTGAGTTCAAAGTAGATGAAGGTCTCATTCCGGCATCAGTTTTTGCTGCATCCGGATGGTAATAACCGCCAATATCTTGTGGTTTTCCTTGCGCTCCAATCAATTCTTCGTTGATTTTGGTTTCGTTATCAAACATTGCTTTTGCAACTGGTTTGAAAGTTTCCGCAATCTCTTGATTTTTGGTCTGATTAGCCAAAGCTTCTGCCCAATACATCGCCAAATAGAAATGCGAACCACGGTTGTCAATAGAACCAACTTTTCTGGAAGGTGATTTGTCTTCTGCTAAGAATTTTTCGTTAGCAAAATCTAAAGCGTCTGCTAAAACTTGTGCTTTTTCGTTGTTTTGAGTTTGTGCTAAATGCTCTAAACTTGCTTGTAGAGCCATAAATTCACCCAAAGAATCCCATCTCAAATAACCTTCTTCGATGAATTGTTCGATGTGTTTCGGTGCAGAACCACCTGCTCCGGTTTCGAAAAGTCCGCCGCCGTTCATCAATGGAACGATGGAAAGCATTTTTGCAGAAGTTCCCAATTCCAAAATAGGGAAGAGGTCGGTTAAATAGTCTCTCAAAACGTTTCCGGAAACCGAAATGGTATCTAATCCTTTTCTGATTCTTTCTAAAGTTAAAGTCATTGCATCTTCGATATTCAAAATCTTGATGTCAAGACCATTGGTATCGTGATCTTTTAAGTATTTTTCAACTTTTTTGATCATTTCACGGTCGTGTGCTCTTTGATTATCCAACCAGAAAATTGCTGGTGTAGCGGAAAGTCTTGCTCTGTTTACCGCAAGTTTCACCCAATCCTGAATTGGTGCATCTTTCACTTGACACATTCTGAAAATATCGCCTTTTTCTACTGCTTGTTCCATGAAAACATTTCCTTCCGCATCCGAAACTTTTATAGTTCCTTCTGCTTCTGCTTGGAAAGTTTTGTCGTGAGAACCGTATTCTTCTGCTTTTTGAGCCATTAAACCAACATTTGGAACAGAACCCATCGTTTTTGGATCCAAAGCGCCATTTTTCTTCATGTCATCAATTGCCGATTGATAAAAACCTGCGTAATTTCTATCAGGAATCATCGCGATCGTATCTTCTTCTTGTCCAGCTTTGTTCCACATTTTTCCTCCACCTCTGATTAATGCAGCCATAGAAGCATCCACAATCACATCCGAAGGAACATGGAAATTGGTAATTCCTTTATCTGAATTCACCATCGCAACAGCGGGTCCGTTTTCCAATGCTTTTTCAATATCAGCTTTGATTTCGGCTTCTTTTTCGTTGCCTGAAATTTTATCAAAAAGATCCTGAAGTCCGTTGTTTGGATTTACATCAAGTTGATTGAACAAATCTGCATATTTGGTGAAAACTTCGCTGAAGAAGGTCTGAACGATCGCTCCAAAAATAATTGGATCGGAAATTTTCATCATCGTCGCTTTCAAATGCGCAGAAAGCAATACGTTGGCCGATTTTGCTTCAGCAATTGTATCAGCGGTGAATTTTTTCAATGCTGCTAAATTCATCACCGAAGTATCAATAATTTCGCCGGCTTTCAATGGAGAAAGGTCTTTCAAAACCTTTACAGAACCATCTTTTCCGAAAAATTCTATTTTAAATTGAGAGTCGTTTTCAACAGTAACCGATTTTTCAGTTCCGTAGAAATCTCCAGCGGTCATGTGTGCAACTTTAGTCTTAGAATCTGCACTCCAAACGCCCATTCTGTGAGGATTCGCTTTTGCATAGTTTTTCACGGCTTTTGGCGCTCTTCTGTCGGAGTTTCCTTCTCGCAAAACAGGGTTTACCGCACTTCCTAAAACTTTGGCATATTTAGCTTTTATTGCTTCTTCTTCAGCATTTTTAGGCTCCGCAGGATAGTTGGGAACCGCAAATCCTTGTTTTTGTAATTCTGCGATGGCTTCGTCTAATTGAGGAACCGATGCAGAAATATTTGGAAGTTTAATGATATTCGCTTCCGGAGTAGTGGCTAGTTTTCCTAATTCTGCTAATGCATCTTCTACTTTTTGATCTTCATTCAGAAATTCCGGGAAATTGGCTAAAATTCTTCCGGAAAGTGAAATGTCTTTTGGTGAAATTTCAATATCTGCTGTTTTGGTAAATGCCTCTACAATAGGTAAGAAAGAATGAGTGGCCAACATTGGCGCTTCGTCGGTCCAAGTATAGACGATTTTGGATTTTTCTGACATTCTGATATTTTTTATTTTTATTAAAAATTTTGAATTACAAATTTACGTATTTTTATAAAGCTATGAAATAGAGCAACAGTTAACTTTATGATTAATTTAACCTTTAATTAAAATATCTTTCGGCAGATATTTGCTATTTTTGAGAAACTAAAAAAATTAAAATTATGGCAGATATTACCTTAAAAGGAAATCCAATTCATTCTATTGGTCAATTGCCGGAAGTGGGACTTTCTGTGAGAGATTTCGCTTTGGTGAATGATAAATTAGAAGTGAAAACCCTTTCTGATTATGATGGGAAGAAGAAGATTTTCAATATTTTCCCAAGCATCGATACCGGAATTTGTGCTGCTTCAGCAAGAAAATTTAACGAAGAAGCAGGAACTTTGGAAAACACTGTAGTGATCAATGTTTCTAAAGATTTGCCTTTTGCTTTAGGTCGTTTTTGTGCAGCTGAAGGTTTAGATCACGTGGAAACTTTATCCGATTTCCGAGGAACTTTCGGAGATGATTATGGCGTAACATTAATAGATTCACCAATGAAAGGTTTACTGAGCCGCGCTGTAGTTGTAACGGATGAACATGGCAAAGTTATTTATACCGAACAAGTTCCGGAAATTGCTCAGGAACCAGATTATGAAAAAGCTTTAGCTGTTTTGAAGTAATTCTTTTTTGTTTTTTTTCAAAAAATCATCAATCACTGAAATAGTACTATCAAAAGAACGGTTTTTCGTAATCCGTTCTTTTTTAGTACATTTAGAGAAAAATATGATATGAAAAATCCTCTTACCATCAAGATTACGATTTTGCAACCTGCATATAAAGTTTGGGATTATTTTTACAACCCTAAACATATCGTGGAATGGAATTTCCCGACCTCCAATTGGCATTGCCCAAAAGCAGAAAGTGATTTTCGCGAAGGTGGAAGGTTCAATTATCGATTAGAATATAAAGACAAAAGTTTCGGCTACGATTTTTCAGGTTATATCGATGAAATCAAAATGTTGGAATCGGTAAAAAGCCATCTTGACGATGGTAGAAAAGTGGAAGTTCAGTTCAATAAAATTGATGAAAATACTACCGAAATCATAGAAATTTTCGAGCCGGAACCACAGAATTCCATCGAAATGCAACGAGTAGGTTGGTACGCAATCTTGGATCGCTTTCATAAATATGTTGAAAATAATTAATGAATTGCGGTAAAGTTTTTTAACAATGAATCAAGTTGAAATTTATATCAAATCATTTCCAGCAGAAGTTCAGCAAAAATTGTTAGAAATAAGAAAAACAATATTGTCCGTTGCTCCCGACGCAGAAGAAAAAATCAGTTACGGAATGCCCGGATTTTATTTGAACAACAAACCTTTGGTTTATTTTGCCGGCTACAAACATCACATCGGATTTTATGCAACTCCGAATGGGCATCAAGAATTTGCGAAAGAATTATTAGTTTACAAGCAAGGCAAAGGTTCGGTACAATTCCCTTTAAATAAGGAAATTCCTTTTGATTTGATTCGTAGAATTGTTGAATTCCGAAAAGAAAATCAGTGAAATTCTGTTCAATTTACACTATTTTTACCCTTAGAAATTTTAATAAGTAGAAAATAATGAACAACAATATTTTTCCTTGTCTTTGGTTTGACAAAACCGGGAACGAAGCAGCGCGTTTTTACACAGAAACATTTGGCGGAAAGATTACGGTAGATACTCCTGTGGTGATTAACTTCGAATTATTCGGACAGAAAATGATGATTCTAAATGCCGGTCCGCAATTTGAAAAAAATGCATCGGTTTCATTCATGGTGCTTTGCGAAACTGAAGCGGAAGTTGATCAATACTGGAAACCACTTTCAGAAGGTGGAATCGTATTAATGGAGCTTGGTGAATATCCTTGGAGCAAAAAGTACGGCTGGGTTCGTGACCGTTACGGGGTGACGTGGCAAGTTTATTTGGGAGAAAAACAAGATGAGCAAAAAATTCTTCCTACTTTAATGTTTATCCATGAAAACAACGGGAAAGCAATGAAAGCCATGGAACTTTACACCAAAATTTTCCCCAATTCATCCATTGGAAAAGTCCTAAAATATGGCGACGGAATAGGTGACAAAACCCATGAAATTCCGGAGAATGTTCAACATGCGCATTTCGAAATTGATGGTTATAATTTTCTCTGTATGGACAATTCCTATGATCATAAATTCGATTTCAATGAAGGAATTTCCATCGTTGTAATGACCGATAATCAAGAGGAAACTGATCATCTTTGGAATTCGTTGATCGCTGATGGAGGTAGAGCAAGCATGTGCGGCTGGTTGAAAGACCAATTTGGATTAAGTTGGCAAATTGTGCCCAAAAAATTAATTGAATTAATGAATGATTCCGATCCCATCAAAGGTCAAAAAGTAATGCAAGCGATGTCGACAATGCAGAAAATCATCATCAAAGATTTGGAAAATGCATATCACAATTAATAAAAACTTTACATGAAATTATTAGAATTTACCACGCAAATTTCGGCAACTCTGGAAAAAGTTTGGAACGTACTTTTCACCCAAGATTCTTACGGAAAATGGTCATCAGCAATGAATCCGGGAACGTATTTTGAAGGAAATTGGGAGGAAGGAAGCATCATGAAATTTCTCGATCAAAAGAACAACGGAATGTACAATTTGGTCGAAATCAACAAAGAAAATGAATTGCTCCGAATGAAACATCTCGGCTGGATTATGGATGGTGAACTCAGTCCACAAGGTTGGGAAGATTCTACCGTAACTTACATCCTCGAACCCAATGATAACGGTACTTTACTGAAAGCGGAAGTGAACTCTTTGGATGAATTTGTTGAATTTTTTAATACCAAATATCCTCAAAATTTTGAATTGATTAAAAACCTTTCAGAATCGGAATAATTTATAAAAATCTAATCATCATGGAAACATTAAATTTTGAAATCATCATCAATGCGCCCATTCAAAAAATATGGGATGTACTTTGGAACCAAGATTCTTATACCCAATGGACTCAATTTTTCGGCGAAGGTTCTCATTATAAAAGTGATTGGAAAGTGAACGGAAAAACTTATTTTCTGGCAGCTTCCGGAGACGGAATGGTTTCTACCATTAAAAGTTTAAATGAACCGGAAGAAGTAGTTTTTAGTCATTTGGGAATGATAAAAGATGGCGTGGAAGATACCAAAAGCAAAGAAGTTGAAGAATGGAGTGGAAGCGAAGAATCTTATTTCTTGAGAGCAATTTCCGAGGATTCAACGCAGCTCCGGGTGATTATTCATATTTCGAAAGAATATTCCGATCACATAAAATCGGGTTTCAACCAAGGTTTGCAATTGTTGAAAGAATTGGCTGAGAAATAACTAATTGAAAATAAATCATAGCAAAAACGGAAATCTCATTCCGTTTTTTTTATTTAAACTACATTTGAAAAAAAATATCAAATTTTTAAAGTAAACTTCAGTTTCAGTCGTCAACTGAAATATGGAGCTGGAAATTATACCCATGTCACAATCCGAAAAAGACAGCATTATTGCGCAAACCGTGAAAAATTACGGTAGTAAATTGTCGTCTTTTATCCGTCCGAAAGTGAACAATGCGGAAGATGCGGAAGATATTTTGCAGGAAGTTTGGTATCAGTTCAGTAATTTGACGAATATTTCAGAAATTATGAACGTTGGCGCGTGGCTTTATCAGGTTACTCGCAACAAAATTACCGACAGTTATCGCAAGAAAAAAACTGAAAATCTTGAAGATTTCGTGTATGAAGATGAAGACGGAGGCTTTTCTATCAAAGATATTTTATTGCTCGATGATTCCGAAAATCCTGAATTATTGGCATTTCGCGAAGAAGTTTGGAAAGAACTTTTTTCAGCTTTAGAAGAATTGCCTGAAAAGCAACGTTTGGTTTTTGTGGAAAATGCAATTGAAGGAAAAAAGCTTCATGAAATTGCTGATGAACAGAGAGAAAATATCAAAACCATTATCAGTAGAAAAAATTACGCAGTGAAATATTTAAGAGTAAGAATGTCGGAATTATACCGCGATCTTAAAGATTAAAAGAGAAAATATCATCCTTGAAAACAACAGGAAAAAAAGAAAAAAGTTATGAGTAATAAAATAAAAGGCAAAATCGCATTTTTTGTATTGGCGGGAATAGTCATGTTTTTTGCCGTTTCCGGAATTGTAATGTGGCTTTGGAACGCACTTTTGCCCGAAATTATCGGCGTGAAAAGTATCACTTACTGGCAAGCGATGGGAATCTTGGTTCTTTGTAAAATTCTTTTCGGTGGATTTGGCGGAAAAGGTGGAAAAAAATGTTTTGGAAAACAAACTTTCCAGCAAATGAAAGAAGAAAAATTCCACGGAATGACCGATGAAGAAAAAGAAAAACTGAAGGAAATCTGGCGAAAACGCTGCGAAGGAAATTTCTTTTGGAAAAACAAACAATAATTGTGAAACGGACTTTTGTCCGTTTTTTTTTATGTTTGATTTTCAGTGATTTATTTTAAATTATTTAAAGTAAAAACCAAGAAACTCCGTCTTCCATAAAAAGAACTTTATTTAAAAATTTAAAAAGTAAAAAAATGAAAAATTCAAATTTAAAAGGAGCTATAGGAGCTCTTGCAGTAGTTGGTTTAGCTTTAGCAGCGAAGAAAATTTCCCAGAAAAGAAAATTCATGAAAGGCATCTTCGAAGAATACGACATCCAGGAAAAAACACCTTTCGGATTTGCCGATAAAATCCGTGAAATGGATGATGAAAAATATGCTGAATTAAAAAGTAAAATGAAAGAAAATTTTGCATCAAAATGTTGCAAAAGAGCTTGCTAAACAAAAAAATGAAGCATAAAAGCACATTAAACTAATTGTTTTGTAAAACGGGAGGAACTATTTCTTTCCGTTTTTTTTGTGATTGTTTTGTTTGAGAAATAGCTTTTCAAGCCGAAATACGAAAAAAAACTTACTTTTGTTCCTCCAAAATATTCGAACCCGAATCTTCCAGAATGAAAAACTATTATTATTTTCTCGGCCTTCCGGAGAACGCTTCAGAGGAAGAAATTAAAAAAGCGTATCGGAAATTATCACTGAAATACCATCCCGATAAAAATGAAAACGATGAGTTTTTTGCAGCTCGTTTTCGCGAAGCTCAGGAAGCGTATGAAATATTGATGGATAAAGAGAAAAGGAGGATTTATGATGGTAATTTAGGACATCAACAGCGAACAAATCGCTCGAATCTGCCTCCTTCAATCAAGACGTTTTCAGCCAATAAAATTCATGCGGTAAAAGGAGAAGAAATCATCATTACTTGGCAAACCAATCAGGCAGATATTGTGAAGATTTTGCCTTTCGGACTCGAGAAAAGCTATGGAGAGCGAGCTTTTAAAATCACCGAATTCAAAGACGGGAAATTTCAGCTTTTGCTTCATGCAACGAATTCTTTGCTGAATAAAACGGTGGTTCGCGCCATCACCATTACTGAGGTTTTTGAAAACGATAAGGAAAAATTTAGAAATGATGTGGAAGAATTGTTTAAGCCGCAAAAACCCACAAGATTAAATCCGAACGGTCAACCGAAGTTTTTGCGAATTTTTCTGGCCATTCTTTTTTTGGCCATTGCGATTATGCTTTTGGTGAAAACTTTTTCGGCTTAAATATCCTTTAGCTTAAGCCATTTTCAATCTTCCTGGGCACTTTTTGCAGCGTTTTCCTTTTTTGAATTTCTTGCAACATTTCTTTTTGTCACAATACATTTCTTCGGTTTTTCCGTAGAAAGGAGAAAGTGGTGCAATTTTAAAAGGGATGATGTTTGGATTCATGTTGCAAATATAACTCTAATTTAGAACCTATCAAAATAACAAACCCGAATTTTCTGAATTTCTGATTTCAACAAACGGTCATTGTGCCTTTGTATAAATTATTGTATTTTTACGAACCTTTATTTCTAAATAAATCTAGTAAAATTATATGAACACAACACAGTTTGTAAATCGCCACATTTCTCTTAACGAAGCCGATAAACAGGCAATGTTACAGAAAGTTGGCGTTTCGGGTATTGATGAACTTATCGCCCAAACCATTCCTAATTCAATTCGTTTAGAAAAAGATTTAAACATTGCCGATGCACTTTCAGAGTATGAAATGTTGGCACATTCTAAGGATCTTGCTTCTAAGAATTTATTGTTTGATAATTATATCGGTTTTGGGTACCACGATACCATTTTGCCAAGCGCAATTCAGCGAAATATTTTAGAAAATCCTTCTTGGTATACGGCTTACACGCCTTACCAAGCGGAAATTGCTCAAGGAAGATTAGAAGCTCTTTTGAATTTTCAAACCGTAGTTTGTGATTTAACGGGCTTTAAATTGGCAAACGCATCTTTATTGGATGAAGCGACAGCAGCTGCAGAAGCAATGCACATGTTTTTTGAAAGCAGAACCAAAGACCAGAAAAAATCAGGTGCGACGAAGTTTTTCGTTTCTGATTTGGTTTTACCTCAAACTGTTGCGGTATTGAAAACCAAAGCTGAAGGTTTAGGAATTGAAATCGTTGAGGGTGATCATCAAAATCATTCTTTGGATGAAACTTATTTTGCAGTTTTACTTCAATATCCAGGCAAAAATGGAGTGGTTTTAGATTATACAGAAAATATTAAATCTTATAAAACACTTCATCTTCAAGTAGCAGTTGCTTGTGATCCGATGGCTTTGGTAAAATTGAAATCTCCAGCAGACATGGGCGCTGATTGTGCCGTTGGAACTACCCAAAGATTCGGAATTCCGATGGGTTATGGTGGTCCTCACGCTGCTTTTTTCGCTTGTAAAGAAGATTATAAAAGAGATATTCCGGGAAGAATCATCGGGGTTTCCCAAGATGCTTACGGAAAACGCGCATTGAGAATGGCGTTGCAAACCAGAGAGCAACATATTAAAAGAGAAAAAGCAACTTCCAATATTTGTACTGCGCAGGTTCTTTTAGCCGTGATGGCAAGTATGTATGCAGTTTATCACGGTCCGAAAGGATTGAATTTCATTGCAGATCAAATTCATTTTAAAGCCAATGCGCTTCTTAATGGTTTGAAAACTTTAGGATATGACATCGTAGAAGAACCAATCTTCGATACCGTAAAATTCCGTTTGGGAGAAGAAGATAAAAAAGCATTGAAATATTTAATGTTGGATCGTAAAATCAACCTTAATTATTTCTCAGAAAATGTAGTAAGCATCGCTATCAACGAAGCTACAACTTTTGAAAAACTTCAATATCTTTTTGATGCTTTAGCACAATTCAAAAAAACGCAAGGTTTTAAACTTGAAATTAAAGAAGAAGTTCAAATTCCAGCGGCTTCATTGAGAACGGATGCTATTTTAGAAGAAGAAGTTTTCAACAGATACCACACCGAAACCGAATTGATGCGTTATATCAAAAGATTGGAGCGCAAAGATCTTTCTTTAACCCATTCGATGATTTCACTTGGTTCTTGTACCATGAAACTGAATGCTGCAACCCAAATGTTGCCACTTTCTTGGGCAGAATGGGGTAACGTTCACCCTTTTGTTCCTACCGAACAAGCGGGAGGTTATCAAGCTTTAATTCAACAATTAGAAAAAGATTTAGCTGAAATTACAGGTTTTGCAGGAACTTCGCTTCAACCAAATTCTGGTGCGCAAGGTGAATATGCTGGATTAATGGTGATTCGCGAATACCACAAATCTCGCGGAGAAAGCCACAGAAACATCGTTCTAATTCCTCAATCTGCACACGGAACCAATCCTGCTTCTGCGGTGATGGCAGGAATGAAAGTAGTTGTGGTGAAAAACCTCGAAAGCGGACAAATCGATTTCGAAGATCTGAAAGCAAAAGCCGAAGAACATAGCGCAAACCTTTCTGCTGCGATGATTACTTACCCTTCAACTTACGGATTTTTCGATGACAATATCAAAGAAATCACCAATTTAATCCACGAGCACGGCGGACAAGTTTATATGGACGGCGCGAATATGAACGCTCAAGTTGGCTTCACTTCTCCGGGAAATATTGGCGCAGATGTTTGCCACCTCAATCTTCACAAAACCTTCGCAATTCCTCATGGTGGCGGTGGTCCAGGTGTTGGTCCGATCTGCGTGGCTGAACATTTGGTGAAGTTTTTACCAAGCAACCCGAATATTAAAATTGGTTCTAAAGAATCTATCGAAGCGATTTCTGCAGCACCTTACGGATCGAGTTTGGTTTTAAATATTTCTTACGCCTACATCAAAATGTTGGGAACTGAAGGATTGAAAAAATCTACAGAACACGCTATTTTAAATGCCAATTATTTGAAAGAAGTTTTGGCAGAACATTTCCCAATCCTTTATGCAAACGAAAAAGGAAGAGTAGCTCACGAATGTATCGTAGATTTCCGCCAGTTCAAACCACTAGGAATTGAAGTTACCGACATCGCAAAACGTTTGATGGATTACGGTTTCCATGCACCAACAGTGAGTTTCCCGGTTGCCGGAACATTGATGATTGAACCTACTGAATCGGAAAGCAAAAGAGAATTAGATCGTTTTGCAGAAGCGCTGATTTCCATTAAAAAAGAAATCGAAGAAATCGCTGAAGGTACAGCCGATTCTGCGAACAATGTATTGAAAAACGCTCCTCACACCGAGCAAGTGGTGATTTCCGATACTTGGGACAAACCTTACAGCCGCGAAAAAGCTGCATATCCTTTGGAATGGGTGAGAGATCACAAATTCTTCGCCACCGTTTCCCGTGTTGACGAAGCTTTCGGTGATAGAAATTTAGTGTGTACTTGTGAGCCAATTGAAGTGTATATGTAAATCATAATTGATTAATAAAAATCCCCTTCAGTTTTGGAGGGGATTTTTTTATTAAATTTTTCTTTATTGATGACCACACTAAAGGAATTCGGTAGTAGAAACACAATCTTAATTGTTGTAGACGGTTTTTTATTGATATAAAGATAATTCCAAGAAATTATTTGTTTTTTTTAAGTTGTCCCTCACTCTTTGTTCTTTATTTCTTACTATTTCAGATTGACTTAGCTCTCTTCCATTCGCATCTGTTACTTTGATAGTTGTTCCATCGTCTGCGGAAAAAAGTTGCTTAATTTTTTTTGCTGGATCCTTTAAATATTCTTTCCATAGTTGATTAAATTTCATACTAGAGATTACTACCTCCTTTTCTTCATCATCAATTGATATCGATCTAACATTATTTGTTTTACTTCCTATAAAATTAAAGGCATGATCATTTTTTTCATCAGAAACTTTTAAAATTAAACCAGGTAGGCCATTAAATTTATAAGGTCCATCTTGAATTTGTATTTCATTAGTAAACCATGCAATCCAATTTCTTCCTAAATATTCAGCAGTTGCTTTCTGAATTTTATATCCGTACAATTCTTCAATTTCCGGCAAAATTTTCCAATTAATCTTTTCTGTCGAAATTATCGCATATTTATCACCATTTATGGAAGTATGAAGAACAGTTTCAAAACTGGGATACTTTTTTTTAACAGAGAATCCGACTTTTGAATTATTCTTAACTTTACTTAAATCAATATGTGTGGAATGAATAGCTTCATTTTTTTTAAATTCAGAATTCATTATCGAGTCATAGTTTTTCTTTTCATTGCTATAAAAGACGGAACCCTCTTTTGATACATCTAAGTTCATAATCTCTTTAGTGACATTTTCTCTATGTAAAGAATCGATTTTAAATGAATATTCATATACAAATCTATGATTTTGCGCAAAGATTGGGCTTGAAATAGAAATCAAAAGAAATCCTAAAATAAATTTTTTCATTTTCAACTGGTCTTGAGGATTATTTTTATATAAATTACATATTCAAATATAAAGATTAAGATTCTATCTCCAATTAAAAACATTCAACATCCAAATCTTTTTACTCATAAATTTCAAACGATTTCTTACGAATAACCATGAATAAAAATCAATAAAAAACGTATTTTTGGAAGATGGATTTAAACAGGATTTTCACCAATCAAAGGACGGGGCAAAATGTAGCGACTACCGCATCCAGAACTGATTTTCAAAGAGATTTCGACCGCATTATTTTCTCGGCGGCATTTAGAAGATTACAAAATAAAACTCAGGTTTTTCCACTTCCGGGAAGTGTTTTTGTGCATAACAGATTGACACATTCTCTCGAAGTTTCCTCTGTTGGCCGTAGTTTAGGAAGTGCGGTGGGAGATTTCATCGTGAAGAATTACCAAAATGATCTTTCGGAAGATGCGCAGAATTTTTACCAACACAATTTGCATAATGTGATCGCCGCAGCTTGTCTTTGTCATGATGTTGGAAATCCGGCTTTTGGGCATTCTGGTGAAGATGCAATCGCAAGTTATTTCGAGAAAAACGAATCCGATTTAAAGCAAAAATTCACTGAAAAAGAATGGTCAGATTTGGTGAATTTTGAAGGAAATGCTAATGCCATTCGTGTTTTAACCCATCAACAAAATGGGAAAGATGAAGGTGGAACCCAGCTCACGATGACCACTTTGGCGAGTATTGCGAAATATCCTTGCGAAGCGATTGCCAAGAAAAAAGGAGTGATTCATCGCAAAAAATTTGGGTTTTTCCAGAACGAAAAAGAGACTTTTCTGGAGATTGCCAACGCCGTAAATCTATTACAGGAAAACACGGAACCGACGATTTTCAAAAGACATCCATTTGTCTGGTTGGTGGAAGCTGCGGACGATATTTGCTACAACATTATCGACATGGAAGACGCGCACCGATTGGGAATTGTTTCGACTTCGGATTGCGAAAATCTGTTTGTAGACCTCATCAAATCTGAAAATGCAAACATGAAAAGGGTAGAGGACAAACTGGCGATTTTGACGAATGCTAACGAAAGAATTTCCTATTTGAGAGCGAAAGTCATCAATGCTTTGATTAATAAATCCATTGAACTGTACCAAACCAATTTTACTGCAATTTTAGATGGAAATTTAGACAAAGCGCTGCTCGATATTTATAAATCCGAAAACAAATCGCTGCAGGAAATTGAGAGTTTTTCCATTGAAAAAATCTACGGTCACAAAGCCGTTATCGAAATAGAAAACGCTGGTTACAACGTGATGTACGAACTTTTAAACCATTTTATTCCACCAATTTTAAAAGAAAAATCTGACAGAAAATCTTATGATAAAATGGCGCTGAAACTTTTGCCAAAACAATTTCATTATGAAGAAGGTTCCGATTATCAGAAGGTTTTGGGCGTGATCGACTTCGTTTCGGGGATGACGGATAATTTTGCCACCGACCTTTACCGCAAAATAAAAGGCATCGAAATCGGGATGACGATGTAGTTTTGATGGATCGAAAGTTTTTACTATCTTTATAACATCAGCAAACGATTTGCTGGCTGATTATTAACCATCAAATTTATTTAACATGACTTTCTTAGGAGTACTTATTTTTTTAGGACTTATCGTCTTATTCGCCTCGTTTTTTACCGTCAAGCAAGAAACTGCGGCTATCGTGGAACGTTTCGGAAAATTTCTCAGCGTGCGCCAATCTGGTTTACATTTGAAAATCCCATTTATCGACCAAGTTGCGAAACGTTTGAACCTCAGAATTCAACAACTCGATGTGATTATCGATACCAAAACTTTGGATAATGTCTTCATGAGAATGAAAGTTTCTGTGCAATATCAAGTTATTAGAAATCAGGTTGCTGATGCTTATTATCGTTTAGAAAATCCGGAAAACCAGATTACTTCCTACGTTTTCGATGTGGTAAGAGCAGAAGTTCCGAAATTAAAATTGGATGATGTTTTTGTGAAAAAAGACGACGTAGCAATTGCCGTGAAAGGGGAACTTCAGGAAGCGATGCAAAGTTATGGTTACGATATCATCAAAGCTTTGGTTACCGACATCGATCCTGATGAGCAGGTGAAACATGCGATGAACAGAATTAACGCCGCTGAAAGAGAAAAAACCGCTGCTGAATACGAATCTGAAGCACAAAAAATTAGAATTGTAGCTGTAGCAAAAGCTGAAGCCGAATCTAAAAAACTACAAGGACAAGGGATCGCCGACCAAAGAAGAGAAATCGCAAAAGGTTTGGAAGAATCTGTAAAAATGCTCAACGATGCCGGAATCAACGCTCAGGAAGCCTCTGCATTAATCGTCGTGACGCAACATTACGATACGCTGCATTCAATCGGTGCAAACAACCGAAGCAATTTGGTTTTACTGCCTAATTCACCAAGTGCAGCGAGTTCTATGCTCAATGATTTGGTGGTTTCTATGGCCGCTACCCAAAAAATGGATGAGGTGAATAAAGGAAATTATCCACCACCGCCATCTTCGCATACGCATTAATTGGATGCTAGATTCTAGATTTTAGACTTAGAAATGATGAATTACTTTTGTCATTAATGAATAAAAAAAACTCCCGATCAAATCGGGAGTTTTTTTATTTTAAATCTTTTGTTTTATAAGGGAATTTGTAAGCTGCGGCTTTCATTAAAGAATTGGTGAGTTTTTCTGTTGAGATGAAGGTTCCTCCGGTTTGCCAATTGTAATTCCAAAACATTTTTCCGCTGTTGGTATCGGTTAACGATAAATCTACGGTGGTAATCTTGGAAGGAGCAGCATAACCGGTCAATAAACTTGTGAAAAACGCTTCTCCGTTGGTCAAAGGTTTTGCAAGGGAAACTCTGGAACTTACCACCGCATCTACACCGAGTAATTTCGCCAATTCCTGATAACTTTTTCCAGCAAAACTGGTAATATTATTATCTGCCAAAATCTTATTGGTTTCCTCTGTGTTTTGTGCTTTTACAAAAATAGTGTTCTTTGTATGATTCTCATTGAGGTAAGAAACCAGTGCATTTTGGAAACGTTCGCTTTCTATTTTTTCCTGATTTTTAATGGCTTCTGCTTCTTTTGCAGATTTTATTTCAATGATTACTTTGGGAGGCAATACTGCAATTACCCGATGTTGGTTGGCGGTTTCCTGAAAGTTAGCAGCTTTATAAACTGGCTCACAACTGGTTACAACAACCATTGCAGCAAATAAAATAGATAATAGTTTCTTCATAGTTTCTTTTTCCCAAAAATAGTTTAATTTCCAAGAAATTAATATATTTAACAAAAAAATTTATAAATGAAAAAATTAATTACGCTTTTGTCTTTAGCTGCTTTTGCTTTAGGTTTTTCTCAGAATTTCAGTCCGGATCAATATCCGAAAGGGGTGTATGAAACTTATGAAGATTTCAGAGCCAAAACCCCAACTTCAACGCCTAATCTTTCGAATGCGATGACCGATGATCAAATTGCTTTTCGCTTCAATAATTTGGATGATAAAGGGAAGAAACTCAAAAAAGCATTTGCTATTTCTGACGGAACGGGTTTGTACATTCATGTAGTGAATTTGATTAAAAAATTCAACTCAGAAGATAAAGGACAAGGTTACGATGGAGGAATTTATTACCTGAAAGCTGAAAACAAAGGCGGTTATCTTTTTGTGAGAGATTATTTCACCAGCAACAGTGCTGCAATGTGGGGCGGAATCATCGCTGCAGCAGCTGCCAGAAGAACAAAAGGAGTGATTTATGATGTGGAAAAAGAATCTTTCAATCTTTTTAAAAATATCGAGGAATTCAAAACCTTTATGGAAGTGAATCATCCGAATGTGGTGCTCGATTTAGAAAAAGGAAAAGGCGATGCTAAGTTGGATGAAGGCGAAATAGAAGCCAAAAACCTCGAACTCATTACCAAAGCTTAAAATGATAAACTCCCGATCAAACCGGGAGTTTTTTTATTATAGATTCTAGCTTTTAAATTTTTGTTTGCCTATCAGCAATTCGAAAAAGAGTTTGAAATCTGAAATTAAACTCCATAAAGGATATTTGAAAGTTGCAGGTTTGTTTTTCTCGAAAACGGCGTGACTGAACCAAGCAAAACCATATCCGAAAATCGGGACGTACCAAAGAAAACGTTCTTTCCCGGACCAGATTACATAAAACAGTACCACAAAGATGAGCAATGTTCCTACGAAATGGAAAATTCTTGTCCATGTTTTGCGGTGTTCGCTTAAATAAAAAGCATAAAATTCTTCAAATGTTTTTATTCTTTCAGCCATTTTTTTTAGTTTAAATCACCATTCAAATCGTTGTTGAGTTTGCTGTTCTTATAGCCATAAGAGAAATAAATAATCAAACCGATTCCAAACCAAAGCAGGAACCAAAACCAGTTATTATGGCTCATTCCGGTTAATAAATAAAGGCAGGAACTCAAACCGATTAACGGAATAAGTGATAGGTTTTTTAGGAATGCTAAAACGCACAATACCAAATTGATCAGCAAAAATACAATGATCGAGATTCGGAATTCGCCTTCCTCAGGATCATGCCAGTCTTTTAAATGATGGAAAAACTGAGGTTGCCATGTATAGAAGAAAGCCAATCCGCCAAGGAAAAGAACCGGGAAAATAAATTTTGCATTGATGTAAGGCAAATGAAAACGCCCTTTGAGTTTTTCTTTCGACGGAAGCAATAAAACTCCGCCACATACCAAAACGAAAGCGAAAATAGTTCCAATACTCGTGAAATCGAGGATGAAAGATTTATCGGTGAAGAGGATAGGAACTCCTACTACAATTCCGGTAACGATGGTTGCAAAACCAGGGGTTTTATGTTTCGGGTGGATTTCCATGAACTTTTTAGGCATCAAACCGTCGCGGCTCATTGCATACCAAATTCTCGGTTGTCCCATCTGGAAAACTAATAGAACTGTTGTAATAGCGATGATGGCAGCCAAAGAAACCACAAATTCCATCCACGCAACATTGGCATTGGACTTTTCGAAGATGAAAGCCAATGGATCGCCGACGCCATCAAATTTTCGGTAGTCTACCATTCCGGTAAGCACCAAGGTTAAGACAATATAAATCGCAGTACACAAAACCAAAGAAACGATCATCCCTCGCGGTAGGTTCTTCTGTGGATTCTTAGTTTCTTCAGATAAGACACTCAAGGCATCAAACCCGATATAGGCAAAGAATACACCCGAAACGGCACTCATCACCCCGGCAAAACCATTGGGCATGAAAGAGGCGGTTCCTGTTACCGTACTTACGGGAAACCAGTTGTCGGTGTTGATATAAGCAATTCCTACTGCAATTACCAATAGGATGATAAAGAGCTTTAAAAGAACAAAAATATTATTGAAATTCTTCGATTCTTTCACCCCAACATAGCAAAGCCAAGTGATTAAACCGTTGATGACCAAAGCCGGTATATCAACGATTAATTTCAAATTTCCTATAAGTGGTGCGCTTTTCCAGGCATTGATTAGTTCTTTATTTTCTGAACCTCCCATGAAAGCTTTCTTGGCTTCAGTATAGCTACAAGTAAGATAATCGGGGATATGCACGCCAATTCTGCCCATAAAACTGGTGAAATAATCACTCCACGAAAAGGCTACATAGATATTCCCGAAAGAGTATTCCATAATAAGTGCCCAACCGATCACCCAAGCAATGAGTTCGCCGAAACTGGCATAAGCATAAGTATAAGCCGAACCTGCAGTAGGTATTCTACTGGCAAATTCCGCATAGCAAAGCGCAGTAAAACCACAAGCAAAACCACAGATGATATACAGAACAATTACCCCAGGACCTCCACGGAAAACCGCTTCGCCCAAACTGCTGAAACTACCGGCTCCAATAATGGCGGCAATACCAAAAAAAACAATATCCCATACCCCTAAAACACGCAGTAAGCCCGATGGAGCTTCCTGATCACTATATAGTTTTCTTCTGAAAAGCTGGTTCATAAAAATTTTAATTTACACAAATGTAATGGAAAAAATGGAAATGGAAAAAGATCAGTTGAGGAAGTTAGGAGGGAGAGAATTCAAAACGATCGATAATAAGTTCATGTCCGGAATATGGTAATTTGGAAATGAGACAATTTGAAAATATTCTCGCACATTCTGGGGATTGGACGTATTTAACTTTCTAACTTTTTAACCTTCTAACCCTTTAACCTCATAATTCTTTTGCAAAGCTCCTTTTTTCCAAAGCCTAGTTTCCCCCTAGTTAAAGCCTAGGCAAAGCCCAGTCCTAGCCCACCATAAAGGCACTAACCTCCTAACGGCAAAAACCTCCCTTTTCGGCAAAAATGGTTGTTTTCGGCAAAAACTAGTCTTTTTCGGCAAAAACGGCAAAAACGGTCTTTTTCGGCATCGAAAATATGAGTGGCTCATTGCACATTTTACATTGAACAAAAAAATGTGAGAGATTTTTAAAAATTCATTTAGATCACCCATGTCTCGCAATTACAATATACCTCGTCTTTAAATAACTCTATTAAATAAGCAAATAGAATTTTAAAGAGGGGGATTTTTATTGGTAAGGATACTCAGGACAACTATGATCTGATGAATTTGTAAAATCAGGAGGACATGCCCCAATTACTTAATTATTACACAGGAGGAGTTTATTTCCCTAGGATATTTGGATTTATTTAACATGATTAATGGTCCCCTATTTAGGGATTGGCTTCGAATCAAGAGGCAGTTTGCTTCGAATCTGCTTCGGAAAAAGTACCTTTTTATCGAACGCATCTGCCATTTGATTCGAAGTTGATTGCAATTCAGGTTATACGATTATTCAACCTTAGATTTCTGATAATGAATCAAAATTAAAATAAAACCAATGAACGCCATGAAAGCACCAACCAAAGAAGGGTAGTTGTATCCCAAACCATACACCAACGGAATTCCGCCGAAAAATGCACCTAAAGAATTGGCAACATTAAAAGAAGCTTGCATAAACGCAGCGCCCATCATTTGGGAGTCTTTTGCTGCTTTCAACATCATGATATTGATTGGCGTTCCTACTGCCATCGACAAAACGCCGCAACCGAAAGTGAGAATCAAAGCAGATGTTTTGGTGTCAGAAAACAAGAAAACCGCAACCAAAATTAAAACCATTGAAATCATTAAAATTCCCGCTGCCAAAACAGGTTTCATCCGATCTGCCATAAAACCACCAAGGTAATTTCCGACCACCATTCCGGCTCCCGCTAAAATCATGATATAAGAAACCGAATTCTCCGAAAAACCGGCAATATGAGTGAGATAAGGTGCAATATAACTGAACCAAGCAAATAAACCACCGAACCCAATTGCCGTGATTGCGATGATGTTTAAGGCTTTTTTGGTTTTGAAAAATGCGAGATCATCTTTCAGACTTGGAGTCGCAACAGGCGGAATATTTGGAAGCCATAATTTCAATGAAAATAGAGTAATCAGTCCCAAAAATGCAACGATTCCGAAAGCAACCCTCCAACTAAAATGATGTCCAATAAAAGTAACCAATGGAACCATGGCTAAATTGGCGAGCGCCAATCCACTAAACATCGCGGCAATTGCTTGTGCTTGTTTGCCGGGTTTTGCCAAATTCACAGCGACTACCGTTCCAACTCCGAAAAATGCGCCATGAGGTAAGCCTGCCAAAAACCGCGCAACCATCAATGTATAATAATTGGGCGATAATGCCGATAATGCATTGAAAATAGTGAAGATGATCATCAATGCAATGAGTGTCTTTTTAGGAGGATGTTTTACCGAAAAGGCAACCAATAAAGGCGCTCCCACAACAACTCCGAACGCGTAAGAAGAAATAAGATGTCCCGCTTCGGGAATACTGATGGATAAAGATTGGGCTACATCGGGCAACAAACCCATAATTACAAATTCTGTAGTACCAATCGCTAAGCCACCCAATGCCAATGGCAGTAAATTTTTCGTCATCATTTCTTCTAAAATTTCAAGCGGGCAAAAGTAATAAGAATATACCACTTTAGGGACAAACTTTCATTATTGCTTTCTATGATTGTATTAGATAAAGATTTGGAAGATGTTTTTTGCTCTGTAGAAGTTTTAAAATAAATAAACTTTTATTTTATAAAAAACTTAAATTTGTTTAAACCTAAAATTAAAAAACCATGCAAGATATTTTTGATGCAAAAGAAGCTCAAAACTACATCGACAGAATCCATCGACTGACTCCGGAAACCCAAAGAAAATGGGGAAAAATGTCTGTAGATCAGGTTTTGGCGCATTTGAATGTAGCGTATGAAACGATTTATGAGCCGGAAAAACATCCTAAACCTGGTTTTTTGGCAGGTTTCCTTTTGAAGAATTTCGTGAAACCTAAAACGGTAAATGAACTTCCTTATAAACAGAATCTTCCCACAGGTCCGATGTTCATTATTAAAGGAAATAAAAATTTTGAGGAAGAAAAGAAACGATTGATCGGATTCATCCAAAAAACTCAACAATTGGGAAGAAGCGCTTTCGACGGGAAAATGTCGCATTCCTTCGGGAAATTAACCGCTCAGGAATGGAATAACATGTTGGCGAAACACTTGAATCATCATTTGGATCAATTTGGCGTTTAATTTTTATTTGAAAAGCCATTGAAACATTCATTTTATGAAAAAAATACTATTCTTTTTGTTGTTCGTTAGCAGTTTTTCTTTTGCACAAAGCAATGCAGAGATTATTGAAATAATTAAAAATAATCACCAATATTTTGAAGGAAAAAAGAACGAAAAGAATGATGTAAAGGTTAAATTTGATTCAGTTTATTCGCCTATTAAAGATGAATATTTAGTTGAAGGAATTGCAGAAATTGATAATGAAATTTCGAAGTTTTCTGGGAAAATAAGTTTCAATGCCAAACAGACCAAAAAATTACGTGATCCGAGTATTTCTAATTTCGATGTTGTTTTGAACGGAGAAAAAACATCTGATAATTCGAAAGTTTTTAATGGAAGTTTAAATATAAAAATGATACCGAAACTTTTCAATGTCATTGTTTTCGAAGGAATTTACCAAGAAGAAAATGCCAAATCTCCGATGTATTTTCATAATTCAAACGAAATAATGAGATACTTGGAATCATTAAAGAAGTAAATCTAATACAGATTGATATGAAAAAAATACTATTCTTTTTGTTGTTCATCAGTAGTTTTGCATTCGCGCAAATGCCCAATATTTCTAAGGTTTGGCTGAACAATTCGAAGCCTTATACCGGAACCATCGGCGACGAAAAAACTGCGATGAAAGTAATGATCGAAATTTCTGAACAAAACAGAAAAAATGATCAAGAATATTTCCTTTCCGGCTATTCTGTAGTTGAAAATACCCATTCGAAATTCGAAGGAAAATTGAAAATCACCAAATACAAAAACGGTAAAAAAAGAAGTACAGTTTTCGGTGAATACGAGTTTGCTGAAGAACCCAAAGGAAAACATTCCGGAATTTTGAAAGGAAAATTCATTTACACCTTCATGTGGAATTCAAAAAAACAACAAATCGAAAAGCAATACATTGAATTCATCGGCGATTGGGCAAGCTACGACGGAACTTTAAATTACAAAACCAACTGGAAAAACTAATAATGATGATCAAAAAAATAGTAGCCGTTGTAGCCGGAATTTTATTGACAAGTGTTGCGGTTGGGCTTGTTCAGCAACTGGGACATTATCTCTATCCGCTTCCGTCGGGAACCGATCCCAACGAACCCGAAGCCATTAAAAAATACGTGGAAAACGCGCCTTTTATGGCAATATTTTTTGTGATTATTTCTTATGCGGTCGGTGCTTTGGTTGGCGGTTTTGTTTCCACAAAAATAGCAAATGATGGCAAGAAAATTTATGCATTGATAATCGGAATTTTATTCCTTTTCACTTCGATTTATATGATGGTGACGATTCCTTCGCCGATTTGGTTTTGGATCCTCGGAATTGCCGTGTGGAGTTTAGTTTTACTAGGATGGAAATTAGCTTTAAATAAAAAAAATGAACATTGAAATAATCAATTTCGAACCCAAATACCGCGATAATTTCAGAATTTTGAATGAAGAATGGTTGCAGAAATATTTTGTCGTTGAAAGTTTCGACCAACATCAATTGGCCAATCCGGAGTCTGAAATTTTAGATAAAGGAGGCAAAATTTTCTTCGCAAAAGCCGGTGAACAAATCGTAGGAACCGCTTCTTTGTTGAAAGAACACGATGGCTACGAACTAGCGAAAATGGCGGTAACAGAAGCATTTAAAGGACACGGAATCGGCAATCTTTTGATGAAACATTGTATCGAAGAAGCCCAAAAATTAGGAAGTGACAAAGTGATTTTGCTTTCCAACAGAAGTCTGGTTCCGGCGATAGAAATGTACAAAAAGTTCGGATTCACCGAAGTTCCCGTGGATGAAAACACGCCTTACGAAAGATGCAATATCAAAATGGGACTTCATTTCCCAAAAAATTAAACTTAAAAATCAACTTTAAAAAAACAAATATCATGGCACAAGTAAACGCGTATTTAACCTTCAACGGCAACTGCGAAGAAGCTTTTAATTTTTACAAATCCGTTTTCGGCGGCGAATTTCCCTACATCGGACGTTTCGGCGAAATGCCACCTATGGAAGGCAAAGAAATTTCTGAGGAAGAGAAAAACAAAATCATGCACGTTACGCTTCCAATCTCTCAAGAAACCGTTTTGATGGGTTCCGATACCGGCGGCGAGTGGGCTTCTAATTTCGTTGCGGGCAACAATATTTCCATCTCCATCAACACCGATTCCAAGGAAGAAGCCGACCGACTTTTCAGCGGACTTTCCGAAGGTGGAGTAGTCACCATGCCGCTTGCAGAAACCTTTTGGGGCGCTTATTTCGGGATGTGGACCGACAAATTTGGCATCAATTGGATGGTGAATTACGACGATCCGGCAAAGCAACAACACTAATTTTTTTTAGGAGCAAGAAAACTCGTTGCTCTTCCGAAAACCCGTCCCACTTTCCGCACTCGCTTTTTCGGCGGCGGCGAAGCCGCCGCCGAAAAGAGCTCAAACAATTGCTCCAATCGGGGCTAGAACCTCATTTTGTTCATCTTTCAACCGGAATTTTTTTTTATGAGTAAAACCGAAAACAAAACCAAACCAACCCAAATTTCAGTCGAGGAATTTATCCGAAATTCAGACCCGAAAAAAGTCGAAGATTCCTTCAAACTCATACAAATCATGGAGAAACTTTCCGGCGAAAAAGCCACCATGTGGGGGCCATCCATCATCGGATTCGGAACGTATCACTACCAATACGAAAGTGGCCACCAAGGGGACATGTGCAGAATTGGTTTCTCGCCCAGGAAAACCGCATTCTCACTCTATGTGATGGACTGTGGCGACGAAAAAGTTCAACCACTTCTTAACGATCTCGGAAAAATAAAAACCGGAAACGGAGGTTGCATTTATTTCAAAAAATTAGCCGATTTAAACCTAGAAATTTTAGAAAAACTCATCACCGAATCCTTGAAATCTACAAAGAATAGATGGGGTTAAACAAAAAAAACTGCTGTACAATTCAGCAGTTTTTTATTACTACCACTTCGCCGCATCTCCTAAGATGCTACAAGCCGTGTAAGCAGATCATTTATCAGAAAAATCAATCAAAATACTTCGTTTTTTGTATAGGTTAAAATATCTTAAAAACAGCAACATAGAAGCGATTTTATCAAAAAACAATCTATAATACGCAATATAAAATAATGCACAATACTATATATGACGACGGTTTGCCTACAATTTCATAATAATTTTAAAGATTATTTGCTGATTTGGAAAAGTTGCGTATATTTGATTGTTAGGCGTAATGCCACGAGACCCTGCAAACATTAACAGTCAGACAAAATAAATGAACGACAACAATACAAAACGACTTTCAAGACTGACTGCGATATTAACACAACTGCAAACAAAACGACTTTTGACTGCGACTAATCTTGCAGACAAATTCAATGTTAGTGTAAGAACAATTTACAGAGACATAAGAGCATTAGAACAAGCAGGCATTCCAATAATAACAGAAGATGGAAAAGGCTATTCTTTAATGGAAGGCTACAAAATTCCACCAGTAATGTTTACCGAAAGCCAAGCCAATGCCTTAATCCTTGCCGAGCAGTTGGTGTTGAAAAACAAAGACACTTCATTTATCAAAGATTATACAGAAGCCATTGACAAAATAAAAGCTGTTTTAAAACAGACAGATAAAGACAGAGCTAATTTACTTGCTGACAGAACTCGTTTTGAACAAAACCTAAACAGAGAAAGAAATAGCAACAATATTTCTGAATTACAACGGGCACTTACGAATTTTCAATTGGTAAAATTTGACTATACAAACGAACAAAACAAAACTTCAAACAGAACAGTGGAGCCATTTGCATTAATCAGTACAACAGAAAATTGGTTGCTAATTGCTTGGTGTCGTTTACGCAAAGAATTTAGATATTTTCGTTTGGACAGAATTACAAAAATGCAAGTGCAAACAGAGAAATTTGAGCAACACAAAATGACTTTACAGGAATATTTTGATAAATTTTACTAACTCGTTTTGACCCCTGACATAAGGCTGTCGCAAGTGCATTTTACTTTTGTGGCTTAACAATTTAAAATTTAAGTAAGATGCAAAAAGCAACATTTGACCCTTGGGCTTGGGGTAAAAACACAAATTCGGTTCAAGCCGTAGAAGTAAAGCAACCGAATGGAACTTTGTATTGCTCAGGACAAGTAGCTATTGACGCTAATGGAGTTCCAAGTAATGCTGATATGAGAAGTCAGCTCATTCAGACAATCGCAAATTTGGAACAACTGATTACTGAATCTAGTTACGAATGTAAAGACATTGTAAGGTTGAATGTATATACTACAAACACCAACGAGTTTTTCACCACTTGTATGGATGTGTATGTGCCATTCATAATGAAACACGGAATTCAACAAGCAACAACTCTATTGGAAGTTAAAGGATTATTTGCAACTTTGACAATAGAATTAGAAGCTACTGTAGTTAAGTAATGCAGAAAAATGAAATAGAAATATTTTATCCTAAAAGTCAAACAGCTTGGAGAAAGTGGTTAGAAAAAAATTATCTTTCTAAACAAGCTGTTTGGCTTGTTTTTTATAACAAAAAATCAGAATTAAAATCTATTACTTGGAGTGAAGCTGTTGATGTTGCATTGTGTTTTGGGTGGATAGATAGCAAAAAAATAAAAATTGACGAAGAAACTTCACACCAATTTTTTAGCAAACGAAAACCGAAAAGCACTTGGAGCAAAATCAACAAAAACAAAGTTGACAAACTCATAGAACAAGGCCTAATGACAAAAGCAGGATTTGAAAGTGTAGCAATAGCAAAACAAAATGGCTCTTGGACAATTTTGGACGAAGTGGAAGAATTAATTATTCCAGCAGACTTGGAAGCAAAATATATTGACAAACCAAATCTAAAAGACTACTTTTTAAGCTTAAGCAAATCTGCAAAAAAGCTACTTTTGACACAGCTTTTATTTGCCAAGACAACTCAAACGAGACAAAAACGAATTGCAGAAATTATTGAACAAGCAGAACAAAGATTAAATCTAAAACACTTATAGAAAAGGCACATACGCCTAACATCGGTTTTGTGCAAGTGGGGTTGAAGGAAGTAATTGAACATTGGTAATTCTATTGAACATTTGTAGTATATTTGAACTGACGTATTTCTAATTCCCCACCTGCACAAAGCCGTAAACCGTTAGCAGAAATTTTAAACCAACATTAATGATAGAAAGCAAAAATATTAATGGTATTAAAGAATACACTTTAGAAAATTGGGATGAATATCACTCACTAATTGTTGATAAAATTCGTAATATTAATAAAAACTATGTTTTTCGAGGTCAAAGAAATACTGATTGGAAATTGGAACCAACATTGAACAGAACTTTAAAGTTTCATTCAGACAATAATTTCGAAAAATATAAAAAACTTCAAATTGAAAATTTTAAAAAATCCATTAGAGGACGAACAACATTTTATAAAGATTTAATAGCAGATGACAGAGAAGTTTGGGCGATTGGACAGCATCACTTTTTGAATACACCATTATTAGACTTTACAGAATCACCTTATGTTGCAGCATATTTTGCTTTCTCAGATGAAAAAACTGAAACTGATTATAGGATAATCTATGGGATTTCTCAAAAAAATATATCTGAAAAATTAAGTGATGATTTGGAATTATTTTCACCCATATCCGATTTTAATAATCGCCTTATAAGTCAAAGTGGTTTATTTGTAAATTTTAAAACAAAGAAAGATTTAGAATCACTAATTGTAGAAAAATATAAAGAAGAAAGAGATAGTAAAGTAAAATTGTTTAAAATCAAAATTCCTACAACAGAAAGAGAAAAATGCTTAAAATCTCTAAATAGGATGAATATTAATCATAACACTTTATTTCCTGATTTATATGGTGCTGCACTTTACTGCAATATTGTACTGAGAATTGACAACTATTAAAAAAAACTTCTGCTAATAACTAAGCTTTCGTCTTATACGCAGGACGCCCATTGAACAGTATCTTTTCACTAATAAAATACAAAACAATTTTAATCAAAAAACCCCACAAGTTGCGAAAACTTATGGGGTTCTTTATATTATTTAAAAATAAACTTACACATTCACATTCTCCAAAATCACCGCATAGCCTTGTCCCACGCCGATACACATCGTTGCCAATGCATATTTTTTACCGGTTTTATTCAGTTCCAACGCCGCGGAATAGGTAATTCTCGAACCACTCATTCCCAGCGGGTGACCCAATGCGATCGCGCCGCCGTTTACATTCACTCTCGCATCGTCATTCGCAATTCCGAGTTCTTTCAAACACGCGATACTTTGCGAGGCAAATGCTTCATTCAGTTCGATAATGTCGATTTGGTCTAAAGTTAAACCAGCTCTTTTCAATGCCAATTTTGTAGCGCCAACCGGACCGATTCCCATAATTTTCGGTTCTACGCCCACCACTGCGGAGCAAACGATTTTTGCCAAAGGTTTCAAACAATAATTTTTCACCGCATCATCGGAAGCGATGATCATTGCGGCAGCTCCGTCGTTCAATCCGGAAGCATTTCCTGCGGTTACCGTTCCGTTTTCTTTCACAAAAGCGGGGCGAAGTTTCCCCAAAATCTCCAAAGTGGTGTTCGGTTTCACAAATTCATCTTTGTTGACGATAATCGGATCGCCTTTTCTTTGCGGAATCACAATGTCCGAAATTTCTTCTGCCAATCTCCCGGATTCTTGCGCTTTTTTCGCTTTCATTTGAGAGTTTAAAGCAAATTCATCCTGCTCCTCACGCGAAATTTTATACATCTCGGCCAGGTTTTCCGCCGTTTTTCCCATAGCTTCCACGCCGTAGGTTTTCTCCATTTCCGGATTCACAAAACGCCATCCAAAACTGGAATCATAGATTTTCTGGTCGGTTGCGAAACCACCTTCCGCTTTTGAAATAACAAAAGGAGCTCTCGACATTCCTTCCACACCTCCCGCGATGAAAAGGTCGCCTTCGCCGGATTTTATCGCACGCATCGCCAGTGCTACAGCACTCATTCCAGATGCACATAATCTATTCACCGTTTCGCCAGGAACATTGATCGGAAGTCCTGCCAAAAGCAAAGCCATTCTCGCGATATTTCGGTTGTCTTCACCGGCTTGATTGGCGCACCCGATAATCACATCATCTATTTTATCTAAAGGGATTGCAGGGTTTTTTGCTGTTAGACTTTTGATTACCGAGGCAATCAAATCGTCGGTTCTTACGGCTGCAATACTTCCCTTAAAATTCCCGATGGCAGATCGAGCTCCGTCAATAATATAGGCGTTTTTCATTTTTAAATTTAAAGTTTCTCAAAAATACAAAAATGTCCCGAGTTTTTTGTCATCTGATAATGCAAGGGTGTTTTCTTGATCTTTTCAATATCATTATCTTTTTTCCCACCATTGTTCGTAGATTTTTGTATCATTCAGGTAATCTGCTTTTTCACCAATTTTTGGGGTGATGATTCTTTGGTTTTCAGTATTGAACTGAGTTATTTTTTCAAGTGGTTCATTCCATTCATGGGTAGCTAGCGCGAATTTTGAGCTGTGAACCGGAATCATTCTTTTAGCATTCAGGTCTTTCATGGCTTTTATGTTTTCTCCGGGCATCATGTGGATATAGCGCCAATCTTTGTTGTACTGTCCGTTTTCAAGAATGGCCAAATCAAAACTGCCATATTTTTCACCGATTTTTTTGAAATGATCATCATAACCGCTGTCGCCACCGATATAAATTCTTTGGTTCGGAGTTTCAAAAACAAAACTTGCCCAAATTGCTTGGTCACGCTTCAAACCACGCCCAGAAAAATGCCTTGCTGGTTCGCAATATACTTGATAACCGTTGCCCAAATCTGATTGTTCATGCCAATCCAATTCAATGATTTTTTCAGGATCATAATTCCAAAATTCCAAATGTTCGCCGGTTCCGAGACCTGTTATTACTTTTTTTACTTTTGGTTGGAGTTTTTTCACAGTTTCATAATCGAGATGATCCCAATGGTCATGCGTGATCACCAAATAATCCAGCTCCGGGATGTCATCGACGGAATAAATATCGGTTCCGTCAAATGCTTTTGTAGTAAAAGAAAAAGGCGATGCATTGCCACTGAAAACAGGATCAACAAGAATTTTTTTGCCATCAATTTGCATAAAATAAGACGAATGTCCCATCCAGATGAACACATTCTCATCGGTAGTGATTTCTTTTAAATTGGTTTTAGAAAAACTTAATTTTTGGCTTGGTCTCAGGTTTTCTTTCTTCCCAAAAAGAAATCTGAACAGCACTTCCGGCATCGAGGTATCTTCAGCAAGTTGTGGAGTGGGATTCAGGTTGTCAAATTTTCCGTTTTTATAATGAGGAGATTTTAAAATTCTCTGCAATCTTTCACCGGAAGGTGCTTTTCCGAATTTTGGATGACGAAGAATTAGAAATGTTGACAGAGCCACAATTCCGATAAGAATGAGAAATATTATCATAATTTTTTTTATTAAAAGCATTTTTTGCCAATTTATTTGAGTTGTAAGGAGAGACGAATGAATGTGAATTTTACTTTAGAAAATGCGGACAAATGTAGATTAAAATCCAGAAGTGAGTTAAATCACCTCGAAAATCATATTCCTATTAAATAATTTCATTAACTTTATTACAATCAAAAAAATCTAATATTATGCACGAAAATGTAGTTGTTAAAGAAAGAATTAACGCACCCGTAGACAAGGTTTGGAAAGCTTTGACCGATAAAGCGCAGATGAAAGAATGGTATTTTGATATCCCCGATTTTGAACTCGGAATTCATAATGAGTTCAATTTTTTTGAGCCGGGAGGTGAAAACAAATATCACCATCACGGAGAGATTTTGGAAGTGATTCCTAACAAAAAATTCAAACACACTTGGTCTTATCCCGAATTTTCGAAAGAGAAAACAATCGTAAAATGGGAATTAGAGCAAGATGGAGACGAAACGGTAATTGTTTTAACGCACAAAGGTTTAGAAAACTTTGCCCATTTAGGAAAGGATTTCCAGCGAGAAAGTTTTGAAAACGGATGGAATGAAATTCTAGGAAAGAATTTGAAAGAATATATTTAGAAATAAAGCGAGAACAACCTAATTTGATTTCTTTGCACAAAATTTAAACATTTTTGTTTTAAACCTGCTCATTCCACAAAGCAGGTTTTTTTCTTGAAAAAGAAAAAAGAATACCTTGAATTTTCCTTAAGTACAAATTTTTTTTAAAGAAATTTTACCTTAATTTTACCAAAATTCTCTACTTAATGTATCTTATTTTCGACACAGAAACCACGGGTTTACCTAAAAATTTCAATGCACCATTAACGGATTCCGACAACTGGCCGAGAATGGTGCAAATCGCGTGGCAACTTCATGCTCAGGACGGTACACTTCTCGAAAATCAGGATTATGTCATTAAACCTGAAGGGTATGATATTCCCTTTAATGCTACTAGAATTCACGGAATTTCAACGAAGATGGCAAAGGAAGAAGGTCGAGATTTGGCTGAAGTTTTAGAAGAATTTAAAGCAGTTCTCCAGAAAGCAAAAGTAGTTGCCGGTCACAATATCGATTTCGATTACAACATCGTAGGAGCCGAATTCTACCGAAAAGAAATGGAGAATGTTTTGGAGAAAATTCCATCTGCAGATACCATGGAACTCGGAACAGATTTTTGCAAGTTGGGTGGTGGGAAAAACGGAAGATACAAATCGCCGAAACTGGTAGAACTATACGAAAAACTCTACGGAGAGCAATTCGATGAAGCCCACAACGCTGCGGCAGACGTGAACGCAACGGCGCAAGTTTTCTTCGAAATGATGCGAAATGACTTGATTCCGGCAGATAAACTTCTAATTTCTGATACAGAATTACAAGATTTCATCAAAAATCATCCAAATCCTTTTCCGCCTTTTGGGATTGTTATTCGACGACAAGTTGCTGACTCTAAAAAGAAGAAAAAAGTAGATTTTGGATCGACTGATGAGATTGAAATCGGGGATTATTTTAATTTCCACAATCACAGTATTTACTCGTCTTTGCAAGCTTCTTCAAATATTTCGGACTTGGTGAATAAAGCGATTCGGAATAATTTCGCTGCCGTTGGTTTGGTGGATTTGGGAAATATGATGGGTGCTTTTAAATTTGTTTCGGAAGTTGAAAAAACCAACGGAAATATCAAAAAAAATTATCAAGAATATCTTGATAAAAAACAAAAAGCAGATGAAGAAGGAACCGAATTTAATGAAACTGAACCACGGAAAAATCCTTTAATTCCGATTATCGGTTGCGAATTTTATATATCGGATCGACCTGAACAGAAACAATTTACCAAAGACGATCCCGATCGAAGAACAAATGTCGTTTTATTGGCAAAAAATTTCAATGGCTATAAAAATCTTGCGAAACTCTCGAGTTTGGGCTATGTGAAAGGATTTTATTTTGGAGTTCCGAGGATTTCCAGAAAAATGATTGCTGAGTATAAAGAAGATCTGATTGCTTTTACAGCAGGAACTACCGGAGATATTCCTAGTACAATTCTAGAATTTGGGGAGCAAAAAGGGGAGGATGTTTTTAAATGGTGGAAAGATACTTTTGATGACGATTTTTATGTGCAATTGCAAAATCACGAGGTGGAAGAAGAAGAGCATTTGAATGAAGTATTGCTGGAATTTGCTGAAAAATATGAAGTAAAAATTTTGGCTCAAAATGAAACTTTCTACACCGAAAAATCCGATGCCAATATTCAGGATATTTTGTATTGTATTAAAGACGGAGAAAAGCTTTCTTCGCCTGTAGGAAAGGGTTTCGGAAAAAGAAGAGGATTACCTAGCAATGAATATTATATCAAAGATTCCGAAGAATTGCGAAATGCTTTCATCCAATTTCCTGATGCTTTTGAAGCTTATTCGGAGTTGTTGGCAAAATTTGAACCTTATACTTTAAAAAGAGATGTTTTGCTACCTGAGTTCGGTATTCCCGAAGAATTTTTAAGCGAAGAAGATGTAGTAGACGGCGGAAAACGAGGTGAAAATGCATATTTAAGACATTTAACCTATGAAGGCGCCAATAAAAAATACGATGAAATCACTGATGAAATCAGGGAACGCTTGGATTTTGAACTTGAAGTTATTGCAAAAACCGGTTATCCCGGATATTTCCTTATCGTGCAGGATTTCTGTAACGAAGCCCGAAAAATGGGCGTTTGGGTTGGTCCCGGTCGTGGTTCCGCTGCAGGTTCCGCAGTTGCGTATTGTACCGGAATTACCAATGTAGATCCCATTAAATATGACTTGCTATTTGAGCGTTTCCTTAATCCAGAAAGGATTTCCATGCCCGATATCGATATCGATTTTGATGATGAAGGTCGTGACAAAATCATCAAATGGGTGGTTGAAAAATACGGAAAAACCAACGTTGCGCAAATCATCACTTATTCGATTCTCGGAGGGAAATCTGCCATAAAAGATGCCGGAAGAGTTCTAGATGTTTCCATTCCAGAAACCAATAATATCGCAAAACTGATTCCTTCCACACCAGGAATGAATATCGCAAAAGCGTTTTCGAAATTTGATAAATTAAGTCCTGAAGACAAAGTGCTCGCTCAGGAAATGAAAGATATTCTGGAAAATCCGAAAGATGAACGTTTCCAAGTTCTTTCAGCTGCGCAAAGAATGGAAGGTTGCATCAGAAACACTGGAATTCACGCATGTGGAGTGATTATTACGCCTGAAGATATTTCCAATTTGGTTCCGATTACCATTGCGGCTAAAGATCCGGATATTTTGGTTTCTCAATTCGATAACTCCGTGGCAGAAAGTGCAGGTTTGCTGAAAATGGATTTCCTTGGTTTGCGGACTTTAACCATCATCAAACACGCGATTCGACTAATCAAACAAAGACATAATATCGATATTGATCCGGATTTAATTCCGTTGGATGATCTTAAAACATATCAGCTCTTTCAAGAGGGAAAAACAGTCGGAATTTTCCAATATGAAAGTCCGGGAATGCAAAAATACATGCGCGAACTGAAACCGACCAAGTTTGCTGATTTAATTGCCATGAACGCGCTTTATCGTCCCGGTCCGATCAAGTATATTCCAAATTTTATCAACCGGAAAAACGGACTCGAAGAAACCACTTACGATTTAGAGGAAACCAAAGAATACCTCGAAGAAACCTACGGAATTACCGTTTATCAGGAGCAAGTAATGCTTTTATCCCAAAAATTGGCCAATTTCACCAAAGGTGAAGCCGACACGCTTAGAAAAGCGATGGGTAAAAAGCAAAAAGATGTCCTCGATAAAATGTATCCAAAATTCATCGAAGGTGGCGAAAAAAATAATCTCGATGTCGATAAGCTCAACAAAATTTGGAAAGACTGGGAAGCTTTTGCGGAATATGCTTTCAACAAATCACACTCGACTTGTTATGCGTTGATTGCCTATCATACTGCTTATCTTAAAGCCAATTATCCGGCAGAATATATGGCAAGTGTGATGACCAATAACATCAATAATACCAAGCAAATTACAATGTTCATGGAGGATTGCAAAAGTATTGGAGTGGATGTTTTGGGACCGTCAGTGAATGAATCTCAATATGAATTTGCAGTAAATGATAAAGGGCAAATTCGTTTCGGTTTGGGAGCTATCAAAGGAATTGGTGAAGGTCCGAGTGAAGCGATTGTGAATGCCCGAATCAACGGAAGATTTAAGAATATTTATGATTTCTTCGAGAAAGTTCCTTCTTCACAAATTAATAAAAGGGTAGCTGAAAGTTTGGTGATTGCTGGAGCTTTTGATGAAGTAGATCGTTATCACCGAGCACAATATTTTGATATCGATATTTCCGGAAGAACCAATCTGGAAAGGCTTTTGCGATACGGACAAAGTTTCCAAGACAGCAAAAATGAAATCGAAAATTCATTATTTGCCGATTTTGCTGAAGAAGTGAAAATTGAACCACCAAAAATTAATCCGGCGCCCGAATGGCAAAACATGCACATGCTGAATAAGGAAAAGGAAATCATCGGATTTTACCTTTCTGCACACCCTTTAGATGAGTATAAATATCAGTTTAAGTTCATGCAAGGCGTACTCAGCAAAAAGGAAATTCTGGAATCTAAAAAAGATGATATCATCGAACTCGAAAAAGTGATTACTCCAATCGACATTGCAGATGTTGCGGATGAAGAAGACAATTTGTTGGATATGGTGGGCGATATTATGGAAGGCGAAGAAGATATTTTGATGGAAGATGCTCCTAAAAAAGCCGAACCAAAAGGAAGTTTCAACTTTCTGAATTTGGATGAAGTAGATGCTTTCAAAGACTCTGTTGGGAATCAGCAACCCGATTTGTTCAACAATGAAAAACTCAGCTGGAAAGAAAAACAAGCCATGAAAAACAATACTCCCGAGTATATGGTTGCAGGCTTGGTTACCGAATATGTCGTAAAAGATGGAAAAAACAGCGGCGAAAAAATAGCGTTTATCACTTTGGAAGATTACAGCGGAAGCTATAGTTTCCGTTTGGGAGACCGCGATTACATGCGATTACGCGACAAAATTGATGTGCAACGATTTGTGATTTTCAAGATTAAATTTGCAGTTTTAAACGATGGTAGAGTATTCGTAAACGTAAGTGATGTAATCGATTTGAAGGATGCCTTTGAAAAATTTGCAAAGAAAATGACCATCGTGATCGACATTAATGACCTTCGAAAAGAAGATATCGAATTTTTCAAAGAGAATTTGATCGATTCGGAAGGTGAACAAAAACTCAATTTCTTTGTGAGAAACCCTGAAGATCATTCTAATATTGAACTGATGGCGATGCGCTCGCATGTGAAAATCAATGGAAATTTACTCGAAGTCATTCACGATCTCCAGAAATATGAGGTTTTCTTAAACTAAATTTGATTCTTTAAATATTCAAAGTCCGATTTTCATTTAATGAATTTCGGGCTTTTATTTTTATAAATAAATATTGACATCAATTGTGAATAAGATAATTCCTCTTTTCTAATTTAAAATAAATCAATCAATCGTTTGATTTTTTCAAATATTTGTTTAAATTTGCACCCGAAAATTAACACAAAACACAATGTCAAAACAAGAAAACATCTTAATAAATGCCGAAAAACTCTTTGCTGAAAAGGGTTTTGATGGAACTTCTACGAGAGAAATTTCTAAAATGGCCAATGTAAATATTTCCATGATTTCTTATTATTTTGGTTCCAAAGAAAAACTTTTTGAGAAGATTTTTGAGGTAAGAATGAGTGAAAGCCTTTCTTTTGCTAATGAATTATTGCTAAACGAAAGTTTAAATGAATGGGAAAAGCTCAATATGGTGGTTTACAGATACATCGACCGTGTGAAAAATTTGAAAACGTTCTACCTCATTTTGCAACGCGAGCAGTTGAGAAACAAAAACCCTCATATTTTGGCCTTTCTTACGCAATCTAAAAAAGGTTTTCTAAGTATTTATGATCAGTTACTGGAAGAAGGTTTAAAAAAGAAAATATTTACTAAAAAACCGAGACTCGAGTTTTTGCATGCCACTATTTCCGGGACGATATTTACCGCAATCAATACTTTGCCCACGTACAAAGATTTTTTCGATGGCGACGAAAACTACGAAGAAATGTATATCACTGATATCAAAGCTCATATTAAAAACATTTTAAAATATCTTTTAGGTTATGAAGAACATATATAATTCCGTTATTGCGCTTACTTTTTTAGCCGCCGGAATTACCATTTCCGCACAGGAAAAAAAATCGCTTTCCTTAGACGAAGCTGTTCGATTGGGAATTTTGAATTCTAAAAATCTTAAAATCGACCAAACCAAAATTGAGCAGGCAACCGCTAATTATTTGGAAGCTAAAAATAATAAATTACCGAGTCTTTCGGCTTCTGCGAGTGCTTTGGCATTGGCTAATGCGAATGTTGACTTAAAAGTTGCTCAAAGTTCAGGCGGAAATTCACCGAAAGCCAATTCTGCTTTTTTTGGAAATATTTCGGCATCGATGCCCATTTTCGCGGGTGGAAGAATTAAATACGGAATTCAGTCCGCTGAATATCTTATTGAAGCTTCTAAACTAAGTTCCGAAAATGATAAGGTTGCAATTGCTTACAATATTTCTCAAGCTTACAACAATCTTTTCAAAGCCAGCCAAGCGATAAAAGTTTTAGAAGAAAATCTTACCGCTTCTCAAAAAAGAGATGAATCTTTCCAGAAGTTAGAAAACAATGGAATCATCGCGAGAAATGACAAATTGAAGGCAAATCTTCAGACTTCCAATATCGAATTGCAGCTTTTAGATGCACAGAATAATTATAATATTGCCAACATCAATATGGATTTGCTTTTGGGTTTGCCCGAAACTACTGAAATTGTAATCGATGAAAACTATATTTCTGAACTTTCTGCGAACGAGTCGGTTTCTTACTATTTGAATCAGGCAATTGCGAATAGAAAAGATTTGCAGGCGATTGATTATCAATTAAAAGCAGCCAATTTAGGAGTGAAAGCAGCCAAAGCGGAAACGCTTCCTACAATCGCACTTACCGGAGGTTATGTTGCAGCGGAAATTCCGAAAATATTGACAGTTACTAATGCAGCAAACATCGGAATCGGTATTAAGTATAACATCGATAATCTTTGGAAGAAAAATTCTTCTTTGATGAATGCTCAGGCGCAGGAAAAACAACTCATCGCAACTAATGAACTGCTGAATGATCAGATTAAATTGGAGATTAATAAAGATTTCCAAAATGCTGAATTTGCGAAAAAGAAAATCGCTGTGTACGAAAAAGCAGCTGACCAAGCGAATGAAAATTACAGAGTGACCAAAAATAAATTCAACAACGGATTGGCGACCATCACCGAATTGCTCGATGCTGATGCAGCACAAATCTCCGCTAATGTAAATGTAGTGAACGCAAAAGCCGATGCTGCATTAGCTTACAGAAAATTATTGCAATCCTCCGGGATTTTAACAGCCAATTAATGTATTTCAAATAATTTGATGAAAATCAAATTGTCAACATTAAAAAAATATTCAATATTAAAAGAACATCTTTCAAAATGGAAAATAATAAAACACCAGAACAACCAGACGTTTTCGCTGAACAAAAAAAGAAAAACAATATTGTATTTCCTATTATTTTAGCAGCAGTTATATTGATAGGCGGTTTTTTCGGTTACCGAACCTATTCATTTTCACAAACTCACGAGGAAACTGATGATGCACAAATCGCTTCTAACATGAGTCCTGTAATTTCTAAAATTTCCGGTTATGTAGCGGAAGTAAAAGTAAAAGACAATCAATTTGTAAAAAAAGGCGATACACTGATTATTTTGGATAACAGAGACCAGAAAATGGCTTTAGAATCTGCATTAGCGGCTTTAGGAACTGCAAGAAGCAATGTTTCTACTGCACAAGCAAGTACTGCGGCGGCTTCCAGAAATATCAATTCTGCGAATGCTGCAATTACCACCGCGAATGCACAAATCGAAGCTGCAAAAGTAAATGTGTGGAAAACTACTCAGGATTTGAATCGATATGCTAATTTGGTGAAAGATCATACCATCACTCAACAACAATATGAAACGGCTCTAGCAGCAAAGCAATCTGCTGATCGACAATTGCAAGTGCTGATTGATCAAAGAAACCAAGCTGCTCAACAAACTGGAATTGTGACTTCGCAAACCGCTGCAAGTTCAGAGCAAATTGGCGTAGCGAGTTCGGTTGCTAAACAAAGAGAAGTGGATGTAGAAAATGCAAAACTTAACCTTTCTTACACCATTATCACAGCACCAGAAGACGGTTATGTGTCTAAAATTCCTACTCAAAAAGGTCAGTTTTTGCAAGCAGGTTCTCAGTTGTTCAGCTTAGTGCGCGATAACAGTTTATGGATTATTGCAAATTATAAAGAAACTCAAATTTCAAAAATGGTAGAAGGTCAAAAAGTGGATGTAGAAATCGACGCTTTTCCAGATCACAAATTTGAAGGTGTTGTAAGTTCTTTTTCTCCGGCTACAGGTTCTTCATTTTCTATTCTTCCTCCGGATAACGCAAGTGGAAACTTCGTGAAAGTGGTACAAAGACTTCCGGTAAGAATCGATTTTGTAAAATTAGATCCAACCGTTGCCAAAAAATTGCGCGCCGGAATGAATGTAAAAACAACAGTGAATTTAAAATAAAAGGAATTATAGAGCAGGGAAAGTATGTTTTTAAGCATTCTTTTCCTCCTTTATGATCCAAACAAACAACAATATGGAACAGGATTCATTAGTTGAATATGGCGCAAGACGCGTTATCATCACGATTACGGCGATTTTGTGTGCCCTCCTGGAAATTGTAGATTCCACGATTGTCAATGTGGCGTTGAACGAAATGAAGGGGAATTTAGGTGCCACACTTTCCGAAGTTGGTTGGGTGATCACCGCGTACGCTATCGGGAATGTGATTATCGTTCCTATGACGAGTTGGCTTTCTCAACAATTTGGGCGACGAAACTATTTCGCAGCATCAATCATTATTTTTACCGTATTTTCTTTCCTTTGTGGAAATGCAACCAATATTTGGGAACTCGTATTTTTCCGATTGGTGCAAGGAATTGGTGGGGGAGCGCTTTTAGTAACTTCGCAAACCATTATCACCGAATCTTATCCGATCGAGAAGAGAAGTATGGCGCAAGCAATTTATGGTTTAGGAGTAATTATTGGCCCAACCCTCGGTCCGCCATTGGGAGGTTATATTGTCGATAATTACAGCTGGCCGTATATTTTTTACATCAATATTCCGATTGGAATTGCGGCGGTAATGATGACGCTGCAATTTGTGCGAAGTCCGAAATATTCAGAGAAAAGAAAGGCGAAAGATGTCGATTGGTACGGAATTGTACTTTTGGCAGCATTTGTAGGTTCACTTCAGTATATTCTGGAAAAAGGGCATGAAGATGATTGGTTTGAAAGTCGAGAAATTGTTATTTTAACGGTAGTTGCGGTGATAGGATTCATCCTTTTCCTATGGCGTGAACTTTCGTGCAAATACCCGATTGTAGAATTGAGAGTTTTGAAAAACGGAAACCTTCGAATCGGTACGGTGATGTCATTCATCCTCGGTTTCGGGTTGTATGGATCTACCTTTATTGTGCCTTTATATACCCAAAGTATTTTGGGATGGACGGCTTTACAATCTGGAGCATTGATGATTCCTGCGGCGCTTACAACAGCTTTTATGATGCCAATTATTGGGAAATTATTGACCAGAGGAGTCAAACAGCAGATTTTGGTTTCCTTAGGATTGCTCATTTTCTTTATTTACAGTTTTTGGGGATATAAAATCCTTACACCAAACACCGGTAAAGACGATTTCTTCTGGATGCTGATGGTTCGTGGAGCAGGATTAGGACTTTTGTTTATCCCGATTACTTCACTTTCTTTAAGCACCCTTAAAGGTAAAGAAATTGGTCAGGGAGCAGCTTTTACAGGAATGATGCGTCAATTAGGAGGTTCGTTTGGGATTGCGGCAATTACCACTTTTATTTCCAATCAAACTTCCATACATCGAGAAAATATTGCACAACATTTAGATGCCAATAGCTTTGATGTTCAACAAAGAGTAGCTGCTTTGAAAGCAAGTTTTATAGCAAAAGGATATTCTCCCGATGTAGCTTTACAATCAGCGTATAAACTTCTTGACCTGAATGTGTTGAAGCAAGCATCAGTACTATCCTATATGGACGTTTTCCTTTATCTTGGATTGTTATTTTTGGTCTGCATTCCTTTTGTGTTGTTTGTGAAGGAGAGAAAAGGTAGAGAACCAATTGATGTCAGCGAAGCGATGCATTAATGACGAAAATATAGTTTTTAGTAGTTTATAATTAATTTTTTTTTTTTTGAAAGCGGTTTTAGAGAATTCTAAAATCGCTTTTTTTAATTAAAATTATCGATATCCCTATTTTCTACCACCGTTTTCTTCTTACATAAATGAAAGTCAGTAACGAAATAAAAGCCATTAAACCCAGAGTAAAGAAATATCCTAGCGGTTGACGAAGTTCCGGCATGTTATCGAAATTCATCCCATAAATTCCTGCAATGAAGGTAATCGGGAAAAAATACATCGAGTAAATTGCGAGCACTTTCATCACCTGATTGGCTTTTTGATCACTCAATGCTAGAAACATCGAAATCAAGTTGATCACTTGCGCATTGAGATGTTCGAAATCGGCGATTACGTCTTTATGTTTGTCTTTCAGGTCGGTAACTTGGGTTTCGTTGAGTTTTAGGGTTTTAAATTTATCAACCCAATCGGCAGAAATATTCAGGATGCGCGTATTCAGCCCCGATTTTCTTTTCAGTTTATACAATCTGCGGATTTGGTTGGCATTGTTGGTATTTTTCAGGAAGATTTCATTTTCGATATTATCCATCGTTTCCATCAGGTTTTGCGACTCGTCATCAAAAGATTTCATCACTTTTAAAGCCAAATTCAAAGCAATTCTTTCCGAATTAATCTCCTGATTCTCAGGAAGCAGAATTTCTTTTTTTAATTCATAAATACTACGATTCTTCATCCGGTGAATGGTGATGATGAGATTTCCAATCAGAAAAACCCCCAATTTGGTAGAAATATCACTGATTGTATTTAGGTGAGACCGTTCCAGTTCGGTATTTTCTCGCATCAAAAAAAAATTCACATCATCATCCTGTTCAAATTTCGGGAGATGGTTTGGGTCAATAGTGTCTTCCAAAAGAAGCTGGTTAATCTTATATCTTTCATGTAAAAAAATCAAATCTTCCTCTGTTGGAGATTCCACATCAATCCATTCGCAGTGGTCGTTTCGGTAAATAATTTCTATTGGCATTCAACAAATTTAATGATATTTTTTAAAGAATAAATTAAAGATTTTCTGATATATTAAATAAATTTATCTTTGTGCAAATTAAAATATTTTCATGACTAAAAGTATTATTAAAGGAATTGGCCATTATGTTCCTGAAAACATAGTTGCCAATGATGATTTGTCGAAACTTATGACCACCAGTGATGAGTGGATCACGGAAAGAACCGGCATCAAAGAAAGACACCATCGCAAAAACCGCAACGATTCCGAAGAAACCACCGCGTTTCTTGCCTTTAAAGCTTCGGAAAAAGCCTTGAAAATGGCTGGTTTATCTGCGAAAGATATAGACTATATTGTTTTTGCGACACTTTCACCCGACTATTTTTTTCCTGGTTGTGGCGTTCTATTACAAGAAATGCTTGGCTGCAACACAATTGGAGCGTTGGATGTGAGAAACCAATGTTCTGGATTTGTATATGCAATGGGCGTTGCCAATGCTTTTATTAAATCCAATACTTACAAAAATATTCTCGTTGTCGGGGCTGAAGTTCATTCCTTTGGATTGGATTTTTCCGATGCAGGTCGCGGTGTATCGGTGATTTTTGGTGATGGAGCAGGAGCAGTGATTTTGTCGGCTTCTGAGGATGAAAATGCCGGTGATATTTTGAGTACCAATATGCATTCTGAAGGAAAATTTGCCGATGAATTGTGTACTAAATTCCCAGGTTCAAAATTCGGGTGGAGCGATAGAATGCGTTTGGAACCTGAAAATGTAACCGATGCTGAGATTTATCCGGTGATGAATGGGAATTTCGTGTTTAAACATGCGGTGACCAGATTTCCTGAAACCATGATGGAAGCATTGAATGCTGCAGGAAAAACTGTGGAAGATTTGGATATGTTCATTCCACATCAGGCGAATTTGAGAATTGCCCAGTTTGTACAGCAAAAAATGGGTCTTTCGGAAGATAAAGTATTCAATAATATTCAGAAATACGGAAATACCACGGCTGCATCAATCCCAATTGCATTGAGCGAAGCTATCGAACAAGGTAAAGTGAAAAGAGGTGATTTGGTTCTCATTTCAGCTTTCGGAAGCGGATTTACTTGGGGTTCAGTATTGTTTGAATTTTAATTAAATAAGATTAAATAAAAACCACTTTCCGGTTCGGGAAGTGGTTTTTTGTTGGGGTTAATGAAGAACTATTTTCAGGAAAATTAAAATTGCGGATGGAAGAATATAACTTTACAACGCAAGAATATAAAATCACATCGCAATAATTGAACTTTATCTTGTGGGAATATAAAATTACAACACGAGAATATAACTCCGCAACGGGAAAATTGAATTCCTTGGTGGGAGAATATTAATTTTAGACAAAACTTTATCTAAAAATTTCTGTCTTAATAAAGAAATTTAAAAAAAGAAAAGGTAGGGTTTTTAAGAAAAATTATTAATCGAAAACCTTAAAATCTGTTCCGTCGAAACTCGCGAAAACCATTGTAGGATAGAAATCTTGGTGGAAAATATTTCCTGATTGATCGATGGCAATGGCAGCCTTTTAGGACAGGGGTATTGTGGTGGAGCATTTGATAGATAGGGCTTTACTCTCTATTATAATGTGCAGTCTTTTTTTATTCTTTCTTCCTCCAACAACAAACCCTTTCGTAGGAAAGTAGGAGTGGAGCATAATATCAATCCTATTTCAATCTTCTCCATTTTCCTCAAAAAAATTCCTATTTTTACACCATGATTTCAAAAGCTACCATCGATAAAATTTTCTCTACCATTCGGGTTGAAGAAATTATTGGTGAATATGTTCAGCTTAAAAGAGCCGGCTCCAATTTCAAAGGTTTAAGCCCTTTTCATGATGAAAAAACCGCAAGTTTTGTGGTTTCTCCAAGCAAGCAAATCTGGAAAGATTTCTCTAGCGGAAAAGGTGGTACAGCGATTTCTTTCCTCATGGAAATCGAGAATTTTACCTATCCGGAAGCGCTTCGGCATGCGGCAAAAAAATACGGAATCGAAATAGAAGAGGATACCCGAGAACTTACCGAAGACGAAAAACAGTCGCAAACCGATAAAGAATTGCTCTTCAAGATTCATGAAATCGCGAACGATTTTTTTCAAGATCAACTTTTTGAAACTGAAGAAGGCAAAACCATCGGTTATTCTTATTTTAAAGAACGAGCGCTTCGCGATGAAATCATCAAGAAATTTCAATTGGGATATTCTCCCGAAAAGAAAAATGCCTTCACCGAATATGCTCTAGATAAAGGCTATTCCAAAGAAATTTTAGAGAAATCCGGACTTTCTATATTTCCTGAAAATTCTCCGAACGGCGTTGATAGATTCCGAGAAAGAGTGATTTTTCCGATTCATAGTTTCTCGGGAAGAGTTTTGGGTTTCGGTGCGAGAATCCTTAAGAACAATATAAAAACAGCCAAATATCTCAATTCTCCTGAGACGGAAATCTATCATAAATCTAATGTTCTTTATGGTTTAAATCAATCAAAACAAGCAATTTCCAAAAACAATCTTTGTCTTTTGGTGGAAGGTTATATGGATGTGATCGCGCTTCACCAAAGTGGAATTGAAAATGTGGTTTCCAGTTCTGGAACCGCTTTAACCGTTGAGCAAATTAAGTTAATAAAAAGACTTACTGAGAATGTAACCATCCTTTTCGATGGCGATAAAGCCGGAATTAAAGCGAGTTTTCGAAGCATCGACATGTTGCTTTCAGAGTCGATGAATATTCGGGTTTTGCTATTTCCTGATGGTGATGATCCCGATTCTTTTGCCAGAAAACATCCGCAGGAATATGTGGAAAATTTCATTCAAAAAGAAGCTAAAGATTTTATCGATTTCAAAGCTGAAATTCTCCTTAAAGAAGCCGGCGACGATCCGATAAAAAAGGCAGAATCCATCCGAGACATAGTGAAATCTGTAGGTTTTGTTCAAAATGCTTTAAAACAAGAAATTTATTTAAAAGAAGTTTCAAATAAATTCCAACTTTCCGAACAAGCGCTTTTTAATGAATTAAATGTTCAGAAACAACTTCAGAAACAACAAACCTCACCACAGCAAAGACAGGAACCCCAAGCCGTTAAACCCAAGCTTGAAAAAGTTCCTGAGGCTTTCGAAACAATCAATCCATTGCTTATTCTTGAAGAAAAAATGGTGGAATTGATGCTGAAATATGGCGACCGCATTTTAGATAGGACCGATGAGGAAAACAACCCTTATCAAATTACCGTTATCGAGGAGATTATTGGGCATTTGGAAGAAGACCAATGTGAAATACAATCGGTGCTCAACCAGAAAATTATCAATGAAATAAAATCGGGAATCTCTGAAAATGAACTCCGATCTGGTAATTTTTTCATGACTTTAATGGATGAAGAAATTACAGGAAAAATTGCCGATGCCTTGGTAGAACCTTATGAAAACAGCGATTGGGGCAAACATCAGATTTTTTTCAGTACTGAAGAAGAAGTAGTACCCAAAATTGTACAGGACGTGATTTTCCGTTATAAAAGGGAATATATTATGAAAATTATCCACGACATGAAAAAAGGCTTGTCGGATTCTGAAAATAATGAAGAAACATATAAGAAAATTATCAGTTTGAATCAATTGAGAAAAGAAATCGACGAAAAACTGTTCAGGATTTTATGACAGTTTGTCGGATTTTTGGTTGTGGAATATTGTTTGTAAATTAGTAATCGTTAAAAATAGACTTTAAATTTTGTAATTAATAATATTATGGACATAAAAAAAGAATTCAGAGATTTCTCTGTAAAACATTTAGGAAACAGTGGATTGGTAACCGATCAATACATGGGAATGTACGGCCCGACCAATCTTACGCCATACATCATGGAAGAAAGACGGTTAAATGTAGCTCAGATGGACGTTTTCTCTCGTTTGATGATGGATAGAATCATCTTCCTTGGAACTGGTATCGATGATCAGGTTGCTAATATCGTAACTGCTCAGCTTTTGTTTCTTGAAAGTTCAGACGCTTCGAAAGATATCCAAATCTATATCAACTCTCCTGGTGGAAGTGTTTATGCAGGTTTAGGAATTTATGATACGATGCAAATCATCAAACCTGACGTTTCTACAATCTGTACCGGAATGGCAGCTTCGATGGGTGCTGTGCTTTTGGTAGCTGGTGAAAAAGGAAAACGTTCCGCATTGAAACACTCCAGAGTGATGATTCACCAACCTTCCGGAGGTGCACAAGGTGTTGCTTCTGACATGGAAATTAATTTAAGAGAAATGTTGAAACTCAAAAAAGAGTTGTACGACATTATCTCTATCCACTCCGGACAAACCTATGAGTGGGTTGAAAAGGCTTCTGACAGAGATTATTGGATGACTTCTACTGAAGCAAAAGAATTCGGTATGGTGGACGAAGTTTTAGAAAGAAAAGTAGAAAATTAATCAATTCAATTTACTTTCCTCAATAAAAAAAGAACGCAAATTTGCGTTCTTTTTTGTTATAATTTGGATGGTTTTTAAGAATTAAAACCTTCAATAATTTTAGCAAAATCTTCAGCTTTCAAAGCCGCTCCGCCGATCAAACCGCCGTCGATATCCGGTTGTGAGAAGATTTCTTTAGCGTTGTCTGGTTTTACAGAACCACCGTACAAAATCGAAATTTCGTCGGCAACTTCTTGTCCGTATTTCGCTGCAATTAAGCTTCTGATGTGCGCATGAATTTCCTGAGCCTGTTCTGGAGATGCAGTTTCGCCGGTTCCGATGGCCCAAACAGGTTCGTAAGCGATGACAACTTTCTTAATTTCCTCTGCAGAAAGGGTGAAAAGTGCAACTTCAGTTTGGTTTTTTACCACTTCTAGATGTTGTCCGGCTTTTCTTTGCTCCAAAGTTTCGCCGTTGCAATAAATTGGAATTAAACCTTTATCTAAAGCCAACTTTACTTTTCTGTTGCAGTGCGAATCGGTTTCTCCGTGGTATTGTCTGCGTTCCGAATGGCCGATAATTGCTCCGGTTGCATCGATGGATTCCAACATATCAGCGGAAATTTCACCAGTGTAAGCGCCACTTTCATATTCGCTCATGTCTTGTGCAAAAACCCCGATTTCGTCTTGTTCATATAAATCTTTAGCCATCATTAAATAAAGCGAAGGCGGCGCAATCCAAACTTCACAGTTGGTAGCGTTGTTTTTTTTGTAATCAAGCAATTGAAACATTAATTGTTGGGCTTCAATTACATTTTTATTCATTTTCCAGTTTCCTGCAACGATTTTTTTTCTCATAATCTTCAAGTTATTTTAAAATTTAGAAGCTGAATTTTTAATCCAAATTCCAGATGTTTTTTAGTAATTTATAAAAACGATGCTCGTCTTCGCTCACTCTATCATCAGCTTTAATTAATGATTTCGCGAATTCTGCAAAACTTTTTCTCTCTTCTTCGATAGAATCATCATGGAAACATCTAGCGTGAAACTCAAAATGATCTTTCCAATCTTCAGGCTTCAGTGTAGCAATCACATCCAACTCGTTGTCGAGATTCATTTTGAAAGGAAATTCTTCGGCGAGATATTCTTGCACTTTTAATCCTTCTTCAGGAGCAAATTCCCCATCAACAGACGAAAGAATCATTAAAAGATGGTAACCTGCAATTGATTTATTTGATTTTTGCATTGTATTGTGATATATGTTGTTGAAATTTAGTTCTTTAAATAATCATTCGTAGACATTTTGTCAACGATTTTTCCATTTTGTAAAGTTAAAACAAAAGGATTACTTCTTGCAATTGTTTTGATCGCTGTAGCATCCATCGTTGCATTATTAATCGTTTTAAAAGTATTCGGATTGGTCGAAATCCCCAAGATTAATGCATCTTTCTCAGATTTTAGTTTAGCTTCGGTTGCTGCTAAAACATTTTTGTCCGCATGGTCGGGTTGATAAGAAAAAACAAGAACCGCTTTTGGAGATTTTAGGATTTCTTCTGTTAAATCCATTCCTTCTGAACTTTCAGGTTTAAACTTCGAAATCTCTGATGAATAGCCTTCTTTCACGATTTTGGAAGTGGTTTTTCCGTCTTCTATTTTCCATGGTGAACCTTCTTCCCAATATTTTTTATCGTTTACATAATCGTCCTGGTTTACTTCTAAAACTTCCCCCGTTTTTGAGTTTTTTAATGAATAAAAAGTTTTGTATTCAGAAGGATCTTTCTCGATTTTTGATTTTTCGGCGTTTAAATCGGTTCCAATTTTATAATCTCTGAAATCGATCAAAGGTTCATGGATAATTCCGTGAGCGATAACGAAACCCATTATGATTGAAAAAAGCGAAAGCGCAACATATTTCGAAGGATTTTTCGGTTGAAGCATTTGAAACTGATTTCTGTACAAAAACCACAGCAAAATCAAACCGATCAACAGAATTAAATCTTTAGTGAAACTTTGCCAAGGCGTGAATTTTAGGGCATCTCCGAAACATCCGCAATCGGTAACTTTATTAAAATAGGCCGAATAAAAAGTAAGAAATGCAAAGAAAATACATACGGCAATTAGCGCAGAAAGAGTGAATTTCAGACGAATTCTCAGTAAAAGCATCAATCCTAAAACCAATTCCAATACGACCACAAAAATTGCAATCACCAACGCCTGACTTTCGAAAAACGGCATGTTGAAAACTGATGGCGAAAAATATTCTTCTAATTTAAAGGAAAATCCTACCACATCCACCGCTTTCACAAAACCGGAAGCGATGAAAATTAAAGCGATGACAATTCGTAAAACATGTTTCATAGTCGAGGATAAGAAAATTCAGTATTTTTTTAAATGATTTCAGGTTTAAATTCCGATTTATTTTCTGAAAATTTGATCAGACAGAAAACCGCATAATTCAGCATATCGAAATAATTGGCATCAATTCCTTCGGAAACCAATGTTTCTCCCGCGTTGTCTTCGATTTGTTTAGTTCGAAGTACTTTCTGGTAGATTAAATCGGTGATCGATGAAATTCTCATTTCGCGCCAAGCCTCTCCGTAATCGTGGTTTTTACGCATCATGAGTTCTTTTGCTTCGTGGGCAAATTGGTCATAAAGTGCTAAAATTTCGTTTTTGTCTTGCTTGAAATCATCGGCAAAACCTTTCTCCAACTGAATTAATCCGATAATCGCATAATTTACGATTGCGATGAAATTTTCTTCCTCAGATTCACCAACTTTGGAAATTCCAGTGGTTTGAAAATTCCTTAAACTTTTTACTTTAATGAAAATTTGATCGGTCAAAGAAGGCGTTCTGAGCACTCGAAAAGAAGCGCCATAATCTGTAAGCTTTTTACTGAATAAATCCCGACAAACACTGATCACTTCGTCGTATTGTAATGATGTTTTCTGCATAAATTTTCTAAACTTTTCAAAGATAAGAATTTTGGAGGGAAGATGGAAGTTCAAACAAGTAAGTTTCTATCAACTATTTGCTAAATTTGCGCTTATGAAATCTCAAATTCACTCCAATACATCATCTTTTTTTTCTATCAATTGTCGAGAAAAACTCATCGATTTGTCTTCACCGAAAATCATGGGAATCCTTAATTTGACGCCCGATTCTTTTTCAGATGGCGGAAAGTTTAATGATGAAAAATCTGCTTTAATTCACACAGAAAAAATGTTAAAAAATGGAGCTGAAATTATCGATATGGGTCCACAATCTACACGGCCAAATGCTCAGTTTTTATCGGCTGCAGAGGAAATTTCAAGAATTGGGAAAATAATTTCTCTTATTAAAAAGGAATTTCCGGAAGCGTTGATTTCTCTCGATACTTTTTATGCTGAAGTGGTGGAGTTTGGTTTTAATGAAGGACTCGATATCGTGAACGATATTTCCGGCGGAATGTTTGACGAAAAAATGTTTGAAACAGTCGGTAAAACGGGACTTCCATATATTTTAATGCACGTAAACCCGACCTATGAATCGATGCATGAAAAGTTGATTGACGAAGATATTATCCTGAATGTCAACCGTTATTTTTCGGAAAAAATTCAAAAATTGCAAGGTTTCGGAGTGAAGGATATTATTCTGGATCCTGGTTTTGGTTTTGGGAAATCTGTTGAGCAACAACATCAAATGATTGATGAATTGGAGCATATCAGTTTCAGTAAATATCCTTTATTGATCGGGATTTCAAGGAAATCTTTTATTTATAAACCTTTGGGGAAACAGCCTTTAGAGGTGAATGAAGAAACCCAAAAACTCCACCTCAAAATGCTGGAGAAAGGTGCGAAAATTCTCCGAGTTCACGATGTGGCTGAAGCTAAAAAAACGGTTGATTTGTTTTTAAACAATTAATTCAATCCCGAAAGTTTTTCGGCATATTCTTTTGCAAATTCTTCACGATCTTTGTTGAGCTGATCGAGGTTTACTGGCAAAATATAATTGAACAGAATTTTTTCTTCATCATCTAAAAAGATGAGTTCTTTTTCTTCTCCATCAATCATTTGGGCAAAAATTTCCCACATCGATGTGTCTCTCGACTTTAAAATTTCAAAAAATTGTGAAGCTTTAATCTGAATGATTTTCATTTGATAATCTGTTTTTTTTTTGCAAAAGTAATTTTAATTCTTAAAATCCTAAAAAATTAAGTTTGAGTTGGATGGCAAAATTTTCTTTGAAAGAAGGCGTGGAGTAGTACCCAACTCTGTAGAAAAATCCAAGATTGAAGGGCGTTCCGAGGAAATGATTACTTTCTAAACCGATTTCCTGATAAAGATGATTTAGTTTCTGAAATTCAAATTGATGATATTCCGGATTTTTCATATCGCCTGAAATTCCTCGGTAAACAACATCAAAACTCGAGGTGTTTTTCCCAAAAGTTTTGAAATACCACGGAATTCTGTGCGTAAAATAATAACCCAAAAACTTATCGTTATAGTATTTTCCACTTTCCATAGTAGCAAATCCCAAGAACGAAGTGAGGTTGAAATTGAAGCTATCTTTTCCATTTCCGAGCCCGTTCATCGCGAAATGATTCCAAATTGGAGTTTCTCCAGAAACCAAACCGCCGTAAACGCGAATGCCCGTCACGCCGGCTTTTGTCTTAAAATTATGTTGCGCTAAAACATCGAATCTGCTGTAATTGACATCTCCGCCAAGAGTTTTCAAACCCTGTTCAAAATTCAGATAAAATTCAGGAAAACTCTGCTCGTAAGTGAATTTTCCGGAAGGCGTCATGATGTTTTTTGATTTCGGTGCGTACTTGAAAGTAATTTGTCCAGCGAAATTTTCAAATTTTCGACCAAGATTCATGAAATCATAATCGAAAGTAGATTCTTCACGATCTTTTTTGGCTGAAATATTCATGGTTAATGCGTTGCTTAAATCATTTTCAAAAGACAATTTGAAACCTTCATAATGATAGAATCGGTCATTTTTCAAATCAATTCCGGAATTCATGATTTTCATTTTAAAATTCCATAAATTTTCGTTGAAACGACCTGCAGCAACAACATCATTGTAATATTCTGCTCTGAAAAATGAGTTTTTGTCAAGCGTGGTTTTTACATCAATTCCGGCTCCGTATTTCCATGTTTCATCCTTGAAACCGTAAGCAACATAAGCATCTGGCGAAATATATTTATTAAATCTTTCGTTGAGTTTAGCTGCAATTCCTAGTCTTATTCCTTCAAACTTATTGTATTTAATGATTTGCGAAGCATCAAAATCTACTTGTCCGACCCTTATTTTTCCTTTAATTAAACCGGTGAAAGCATTTATTTTTTGATCGAGTTTATATTTTTTTCCAACGCTGTCGATTTTTTCGTAAGTATTGATTTCGCGGGCTGTTAACGAATCTGTTCTGAATTGATTGAGGATACTTCCGTCGGAATTTTTTACCGCCATCGTGTAGCCTGAAAAATCTTTTTTATTTTCCTGAATCGGTGTTTTGAAATCGAAATAATCAGCGACTACAAAAACGTAATTTCCGAATTTTTTCTTGGTTTTTTGATCTTTTTCATCGGATTTTTTAGTTTCAAAAGCCGTAGAACCCATTTTTATTTTAAAGTTTTCTTTGCTCAAAAACCATTTGTTGTTGATTGGTTTCCAAATACTTGTGATGCTTCCGTCGCTTTTTTTCTTGCTGTTGCTTTCAATTTTTTTCAAACCATAAGTTTCGGCGTCGACATAAAGATAACCGTTGAATTTTCTTTTATTAGGAGCTTGTTTGTAATCGACTTGGCGAAAACGGATGACATAATTTTTTCGACCTTCAATTTCTATGGAATCGGTGAGGAAAAACCGATAAAGTGTACGGTTTTCTTCGCGTATTTCTCGTGGAATCCGGTTCCTGTTGGATCGCATCGTCATCATTTCATAAATCGGTTGTTTCAGACCAGAAACTCGATTGTCGAGGACGTTGATTTTCTCGCCATATTTTTTTGAATAAAGGTATTCTGATGCCCTTTCCCAAAGGAAAAGTTTACTGGAGCCCATCAGTTTCATTACATTCACACTTTCCAAAGAATCTTTCTTTTTTTCTTTAGATTGTGCCAGTAATGGGATTTTTTTCAATGAATCCAACCTTTTTTCGATGAACAGGTTATAGTTTTTTATGCTGTCTTCATCGATGTCCAAAGAAATTTTCTCGTAGGATTTAAAAGAATAGGAATCGAGACTTTGAGGTGAATTTTTTTGATAGTTATCGTTTACTTTCTGTAGAATTTGTAGTGCACGCGGATCGCTTTTATCAGCAATGATCACCGCTTCTATTGACTGCATTTTTGGATCAACTTTTGAGAGAGCCACTTCCATTACTTTATCTACCACAGCATCTTCTTCATAAAAACCGTCCGCTTTGATGTTGATGTTTTTACATTTAGTTCGAAAATTCAAAACTCCTAATGCATTTGTTTTTCCTAAATTTTTACTGTTGCACATCACTGTCGCATTCGAAATTGGAGTTCCTTCACCGGCTTTTATAACGGTAATTTTGGACTGCCCGAAAATATTCAGAAAAATGATGGAAAAGAGTAGGAAGAATGTTTTTTTCATATTGACAAAAGTATTCAAATTTTCAGCATCAATCGTGGGTTAAATAATATTTATCTAACTTAAATTTTATGTCATTTTTGGTTAAGAAATCCGGCCCCATTTGTTTTTACCTTTATATTGCTTTAGATAGTAATTTCTGAGGCTTAAATTTTCTGGATGCTCTAAATGAGCGTCTTTCTGTAATAGTTGCTCAACTGCAGATTTTGCTGCTTTAATGATCTTTCCGTCGCTTACCAAATCGAGTTTTTTGAAATCTACAACGCCGCTTTGTTGGGTTCCCAAAATATCGCCGGGACCGCGAAGTTGCATATCGACTTCTGAAATTTTGAATCCATCGTTGGTTTCGGTCATTGTTTTGATTCGTGTTCGGCTTTCTTTGCTGAGTTTATCTGAAGTCATTAAAATACAATAGCTCTGTTCCGCACCACGACCGACTCTTCCGCGAAGTTGGTGAAGCTGCGACAAACCGAATCTTTCCGCACTTTCGATGATCATTACAGAAGCATTCGGAACATTTACACCAACTTCGATTACGGTTGTTGCGACCATGATTTCCGCTTTTCCGGAGGCGAAATACTGCATTGCCGCATCTTTTTCTGCAGGTTTCATTCGTCCGTGAAGCATTGTCACATTTTTTCCTTCAAAAAATTCTACAATATGGTCGAAATTTTCCATTAAATTCTTGTAATCCAAAGTTTCCGATTCTTCAATTAATGGATATACGAAATAAATTTGTCGGCCTTTTTCGATTTCTTCTTTGGCAAATCTAAAAACTGAAAGTCGGTCTTTTTCCCTTCTGTGAGCGGTGAGGATGGGTTTTCTTCCGACCGGCATTTCGTCGATAATGGAAACGTCCAAATCGCTGTAAAAACTCATCGCCAAGGTTCGCGGAATTGGCGTTGCAGTCATCACCAAAATATGAGGAGCGATTTTATTTTTAGCCCAAAGTTTGGCTCTTTGCGCGACCCCAAAACGGTGTTGTTCATCGATAATCGCAAGTCCGAGGTTTTTAAATTGAACGATATCTTCCAAAACCGCGTGTGTTCCTACTAAAATTGAAAGTTCGCCGCTGAGCAATTCTTCATGAATTATTTTTCTTTCGGACGTTTTCGTAGAACCTGTTAAAAGCCGAACTTTGATTTCTGTGCCTTCCAATAATTCATGGATGGAATTGAAATGTTGTTGCGCCAAAATTTCCGTCGGAGCCATCATACAGCTTTGAAAACCGTTGTCCATCGCGATTAACATGGTAAGCAATGCTACCATTGTTTTTCCGGAACCTACATCACCTTGCAAAAGCCTGTTCATTTGAATTGGCTTTTTCATATCGGTTCGGATTTCTTTCAAAACGCGTTTTTGTGCGTTGGTAAGCTCGAAAGGAAGCTTGTTTTCGTAAAAATTATTGAAGTTTTCTCCAATTTTCGGGAAAGGATTTCCGAGAACAGATGCTTTTTGATGCTGCTTTTTCAAACCATAACCCAATTGAAAGAAAAATGCTTCCTCAAATTTAATTCTTCGGTTGGCGTGCTCAAAATGATTGAAATCTTTCGGAAAATGAATGTGATAAAACGCGGGAATTCTTCCGATTAATTTTAAATTTTTCATCAAAGTATCGGGCAAATTTTCTTGCATCAATAAAGGTAAACTTTGAGTGATTTCCGAAAGAATATTTTGAAAAAATTTATTATTAATGCCTCTTTTCGAAAGTTTTTCACTTCCTGGATAAATGGGAAGAAGCGAGCCGTAAAGTGCTTTTTTCTCATCAATTTCTATTTCCGGATGTGGCATTGAGTAATTGTTGTTGAAAAGATTTACTTTTCCGAAAATAAAGATTTCCCGATTCAGTGGAATTTGCTCTTTCATCCAATTTGAATAGCGAAACCAAACCAATTCCAGCGTTCCGGTTTCGTCGCGAAATTTTGCTGAAAGTCGTTTTTGACCTTTACCGTAACCGATTTCTTGTAAATCTGTGATTTTTCCTTTGAACTGAACTTCGACTTCCGGTTCTTGTTTTAAATCGCCTATTTGGTAAATTTTGCTTTTATCGATGTAGCGCAGCGGATAAAATGTGAGAAAGTCTTCAACTGTCGCGATTCCCAAGACATTTCGAATGAATTTGGCGCGTTCCGGACCGATTCCTTTGATGAATTCTATGGGCGTTTCTAAGTCGATTTTTCTTGAATTAAGATGAAGGCGAATTTCGGTAAAATAAAAAAGACTTCCAAAAATTAATTTGAAAGTCTTGATTTATTAAAGGAAAATTCTTGTTCTGCTAATCTTTAATGGATGATTTGAATTTTTTCTGATAATTTTCCCATTGTTCGCGGGTGTCAATTTTTTTATAATCATCATTGGCGATAAAAGGAATATAAGGTTCCATTTCCTTCGCGGTGAGCGCTCCTTGCAAAATGGTAATCGGCATGGTTTGCTCATCCAAAAAAACAGTAGTAGGAACTGTAGTTACATTCATAAATTTAACGAAATCGTGTATGGAATTTTTTCCTTTTTTATCGGGTTGGTTATTGTTTGCAAAAGTCCTTCCGAAAAGAGTGATATTTTCTTTGCTTTCCGCATTGAACTTCACAGGATAATAGTTTTCATTCAGATATTTCGCGATCACTGGATGGTTGAAAGTTTTATTTTCCATGATTTTGCATGGTTCGCAACCATCTGCATAGAAATCGATTAAGATTTTCCGAGGTTGATTTTTTTGAGCTTTCACCGCTTGTTCCAAACTCATCCACCTCACTTGTGAATAAGCGAAAGATACGATTAAAAGGAAAAATAAATAAGTAAATTTTTTCATCGAGGGTTGGATAGCAAAAATTAGCTTTAGTTAAAAAATTATCTTACTTCTTGCATTAATTTTTTCACGAAAGGCGAAATAATGATCAAAACAACACCTGCGATTAATGCATAAATTCCTAGTTGTTTGTAGCCTTCGGTGTAGGTTAAAAATTTATCCATATTGGAAGCATTTTCGTCTGCTGTAGCCATATTTGCACCAATGATTCCCGCTACATATTGTCCGTAAGCAGAAGCCAGAAACCACATTCCCATCATCATTCCTTGAAGTTTTTCGGTGGAAAGTTTAGTCATAATCGAAAGTCCGATCGGTGAAAGACAAAGTTCCCCAAAAGTGATAACCAATAATGCGATGGTGAAAATATTTAATGAAGTAACTCCTTGTAAATCAGCGAAAATTCGGGTGGCAAATAAGATGTAGTATCCTAAACCAAGGAAAATGAATCCTAAACCAAATTTGATTAACGTATTGGGTTCCAATTTTCTTTTGCTCAACCAAATCCAGAATAAACCGACCAATGGCGCCAAAAAGATGATGAAAAACGCACCTCCGGAATTATTAACGCCGTTTGGATCTAATCCTAACAAATCTTTATTGAGGTTATTTGCTGCAAAAATACTTAGTGAACCTCCGGATTGCTCGTAAATTCCCCAGAAAATAATAGAGAAAATAATGAAAACCAAAGCTGCCCAAAGTTTTTTTCTTTCCGCGGAATTCACTTTTGTCATTTCATAAAAAAGATAAAGTAAGGTTGCCGGACCCACGATGTACATGAATAAATCGGTGTATTCGGGAACGGAAACCATTGTCATAATCAGCGGTACGAAGATTAATGAAAGTACATAAACGCCATATTCTTTCCACTTTTCTAATGCAACAGCAGAACCATCAGACAAAATTTTCATTGGAGGTAAACCAATTGGTCCTAATCTTCTTTGAGTAAACACGAAATTAATCAAACTTACCACCATTACCACTGCAGCCAAACCAAAAGCAACGTTCCATCTTTTGTCTTCAGGAATAAGGTTTGAAAGCATTTCACCCTTTCCGATGGCGATGCAAAGATAACCTCCGAGCAATGCGCCCAAATTAATTCCCGCATAAAACAGTGAAAATCCGGCATCAGTTCTGGAATCTCCAGATTTGTAGAGTTTTCCGACCATTGTGGAAATATTGGGTTTGAAAAATCCTGTTCCCACAACGGTAAATGCAATACCGAGAAAGAAATAATCGTGAGGATTGGTGGCGAGAATTAAACTTCCGACAATCATTAATAATCCTCCCCAAAAAAGTGATTTTCTGAAACCTAAAATTTTATCAGCGAAAAGTCCACCAACAAAGGTGAAAGCGTACACGAAAGCTTGTGTGGCTCCATATTGAAGATTGGCTTGCTGATCGCCAAATTTTAATTGAGAAATCATGAAGAAAACAAGCATTCCGCGCATTCCGTAGAAGCAGAAACGTTCCCACATTTCAGAGAAAAATAATGACCAAATTTGTCGAGGATATTTGCCTTTAAAATCCTGTATTTGTTCGAGTGTAAGATTCATAATGAGATTGATGAATTTGATTTTGAATATCAATTTGCGGATGAAAGATCAAATTTCTGGCAAATTGCTTTTACGAAAATAGAAAAAACCACTGAATAATCAGTGGTTTTTGTGATATTAAATGTTTTTTCTGGATTAATTTACTCCGTGCATTTTCTTTTCTAACCAACGGCTCATTACGAAAAGAATTACTGCTGCAACGCCACACATTACGATGAAAACAAGGAAGAAATCGAACAAGTTGCTGATTTCGAAACCTAAGAAATGAGTGGTAGCAGCGCCTTGTCCGTCTTCGCCACTTCCAGGAATCAATGCGGATAAAGTACCTGCAAACTTGTTCGCAGCAGCATTTGCCAAGAACCAAGTTCCCATTAATAAAGATGAAAAACGTGCCGGTGAAAGTTTAGAAACCATTGAAAGTCCAATTGGTGAAAGGCAAAGTTCTCCCATGGTATGGATTACATAAAGAGCGATCAACCAGAACATAGAAACTTTGTCCATAAGTCCAAGTCCGTAAACTGCAAATGCGATTACTACATAACCTAAAGAAACTAAAGACAAGCCAATTGCCATTTTCTTTGGTGAAGAAGGCTCTAAACCTCTGTTTCCTAATCTCAACCATAAAGAAGAAAATAATGGTGCCAATAAGATAATTGCTAACGGATTCACCGATTGGAAATAACTTGCTGGCATTTCCCAGCCGAATAAATTTCTGTCAGTCTGTCTGTCCGCAAAGATGGTTAAAGAAGCTCCGGCTTGTTCAAATGCTCCCCAGAAGAAGATAACAAAGAATGCAAGGATGAAAATTACCATGATTCGCTCGCGCTCTTCTTTGGTTAAAGATTTATCGGTTAAAACGATAAGTGGCATCGCAATCATCGCACCATAAATTAAATAACCAATGATATCGAGATCGCTGTTGAACATTGTTTTGAAATTCATCAAAAAGAAAATTACAGCGATAGAACCTAAAACAAGACCAAATTGTGCAATACCAAATTTGTTTGTAGGCATTCCGATAGGTTTTTGCTCATGATCAACAAGCAATTTGTTTTTTTGTAAAAAGAAGGTAATTAAACCGATAATCATACCAATACCTGCAGCTAAGAATCCCCATTTGAAATCAACTTTTTCTGCTAAAGTACCGCAAATCAGTGGTGAAAAGAATGCTCCGAGGTTAATCCCCATATAGAAAATAGTGAAAGCAGAATCAACTCTTCTGTCTCCTTTTGGATAAAGTTGGCCAACCATTGTTGAAATGTTCGGTTTGAAGAATCCATTCCCGATGATGAGCATGGTAAGACCAACCCACATCAAAGTGATTGCTGGTGCTCCGGAGGTTGATGCACTGAAAAATAGTACGAATTGCCCTAAAGCCATTAAGATTCCACCAATTTCAATACTTCTTCTGTTCCCCAGAAAACGATCCGCAAGATAGCCACCTAAAAGCGGAGTAAGGTAAACCAATCCGGTATAACTTCCGTAGATTTCTGAAGCTTCGGCGTCACCCATTAAAAGCATTTTCGTCATGTAAAGAACGAAAATGGCACGCATGCCATAATAAGAGAAACGCTCCCACATTTCTGTCATAAACAAAAGATAGAGACCTTTCGGGTGCCCTTTTTGCACTGCTGTATCCATATTTTTATTGTTAAATTTTGTTAAGATTAGCAAATATAGTTTTTTTTGGCTTTTTGCAAAGACATTTTAGGTTTTTAAACAGAAAAATCGCAGATATGTTCTGCGATTTTTGTCTATTGATGATTTTCTTATAATCTTAATGTCCTTTTTCCTTCATGATTCTATTCAATCTTTTCAGCATTGAAAGTCCGAGTAAAGTGGCGAAAATAAGTAAAGCGAAATTGACTAAAAAATAATTGGTTTTGTTTTCATAATCATACCAGGTACTTGCTAAAATCCCCGAAAGCTTGTTCCCAACGGAATTTGCTAGGAAAAAACCACCCATCATCAACGCAGTAATTCTGGCCGGTGAAATTTTAGAGACAAATGAAAGTCCCATAGGAGAAAGACAAAGTTCACCAATTGTGATCACTCCATAACTTGCGACAAGCCACCACGGCGATACTTTGATGACACCATTTTCTCCTGCTTGAACAGCCAAAACCATCACCAAACAGGAAAGTGCGGAAATGAAAAGTCCGATAACAATTTTCGAAGGGGTAGAAGGTTCTTTATCTCTACGTCTTAATAGCATCCAAACCCCAACTACAATAGGGGTTAAAACAATTACCCAAAATGGATTAATGGATTGAAAGAGCTCGGTATTGTAAAGAAAAACCTGATTATTAGAACCTGATTCTAAACTCGCTCGCTTTTCTGGGGAAATATTTTTAAAGTAAACATCTTTTCCCTGTTCTTTTATGGTCGTTTTATTTTCGTCTTTTTGAGCACGGAACTGATCGTCGTAAACCGGAACTTCTTTGTTTTCATAAGATAAACCTTCTACCATGTAGATTGATTCCAAAGGTTTTTCCAAAGCAGGAGTTACGCTGCGATCGGTATAATAATTGGCCCATCTTGTAAGTGCGGTTCCGTTTTGCTTGAAAACAGCCCAGAAAAACATGGAAATCAGAAATATTGAAAGTAATGCACCAATTGAAGGTTTTTCTTCGGGATTGGCCTTAAAATAAAGGGAAACATAGAAATAAATTACAGGAATTGTCGCGAAAATAAACGCATCTGTAGAATCACTTCCTATGATATTTCCTGGGATAAACCAGCCAATGGCTCCAGCGATAATTGCAGGAACGAAAACCTTTAACAAGATCTCAGAAAGTTTCGTATCGCCTTCTTCACTTGGTTTCATTATGGCGGCGTGGCGATAATGTTTCATCCCGATTGAGAAAATAACCAATCCTATCAACATTCCGACTCCAGCGGTGATAAAAGCTTCGCCCCAACCGAATTTATTCCTCATGAAAGCCGCAATAATATTGCAAATAAACGCTCCGATATTAATTCCCATATAGAAAATATTGTAGCCTGAATCTTTGTTTGCTTTGTAAGGTTCCTCGCTGTAGAGATTTCCCAGAAGGGTAGAAATAGTTGGTTTGAAGAAGCCATTTCCAATAATAATTAATCCCAACGAGCAATAAAACAAAGTCATATCTTTGAAAATTCCCATTCCGATATATCCAGCAGCCATTAAAATTCCGCCCAAATAAATCGATTTGATATAACCTAAAACCCGATCTGCCAAAAATCCACCAATAAATGGAGTTAAATAAGTTAAGGCAATGTAAGTACCGAAAATATCGTCGGCGTTTTTATCGGTTATTCCTAATCCGCCACCAATTCCTTGGGGTTCAATGAGATATAATACAAAAATTCCGAGAATTAAATAATAGCCGAATCTTTCCCACATTTCAGTGAAAAAAAGATAGGGTAAACCTTTTGGATGTTTACTTTTCATAATTTTAAATTTCTTATTTCCCAAAAATAAGTTTTTTAAATTGAATGAAAAATTTTTCTAACTTTGATAAAAATAAAGGCCTAAAAATGGAAATCACAATAAAAGATTTAGAAAATAATCTTAAAACACTACCCAAAGAACTTTTAGGGAATGTGAATGATTATATTGATTTTTTGAAGGAGAAATACACTAAAATAAAAGAAGAAAAAATCTATAATCTATCTGAAAATCAGAAAAATATACTCGATAATCAGGAAGATATTGAAGATTCTGAATATCAAGATAATGAAGAATTTTTAGCTGAATTAAGAAAAGAATATGGGCTATAAAATTAGAATTTCGCCAACTGCGAGAGCTAATATTAAAGAGGCAGTTACTTATTACAAAAAAGAAACTTCTATTAAAGTTGCTCAAAATTTCGTGAAAGATTACGAGCAAACTTTACAAAAAATTATTCAAAATCCTTTTTATCAAATATATTACAAAAATTTTAGAGGCTTACCTTTCAAAAAATACACATACATTATTTTCTATCAAGTTGATGAAAACCGAAAATTGACCAGCATAAATGCTGTGTTTCAAGGAAATCAAAACATTGATAAAAGACCAAAATAAAAAACCGCAAAAGAATTTCTTCTGCGGTTTTAATTTATCTTCTTCCAGCTTTAAGCTTCCGATTTTTACAAATTTTCCAATATAAAATTCGTCATTTTTTGGTAAAGTTGTGGTCTTGTATTTCCGCCAAAAATTCCGTGGTTTTTATCGGGATATGCCATAAATTCAAACTGTTTTTTGTTCTGAATTAAAGCTTCCGAAAACTCCATTGAATTTTGGAAATGTACGTTATCATCAGCAGTTCCGTGGATTAATAGGAATTTTCCTTTCAATAATTTTGCAAATTCTGTTGGCGAATTCTCGTCATAACCTTTTGCATTTTCCTGCGGAGTTCTTAGGAATCTTTCGGTGTAAACGGAATCATAATATCTCCAATTTGTAACCGGCGCTACAGCAATTCCTGTTTTGAAAACGTCTGCACCTTTTGTCAGCGCTAAACTTGCCATATAACCACCGAAACTCCAACCGAAAATTCCGATTCTGTCTTTATTAATGTAAGATTGTTTTCCGAACCATTTTGCGGCTGCAATTTGATCTTCGATTTCGTATTTTCCTAAATTTAAGTAAGTTACTTTTTTATATTTGGTCCCTTTGTAGCCGGTACCGCGACCATCTACACAAGCAACAATATAACCTTGCTGAACCAAATGATTGAACCATAAACCGTTTCCAGCATCCCAAGAATTAGAAACACTTTGCGAGCCTGGCCCTGAATATTGGAACATAAATAACGGATATTTCTTGTTCGGATCGAAGTTTTTCGGCTTCATTATCCAAGCGTTCATTTGATCGCCGGCTTCGTTCGGAATCGTGAAAAATTCTTTAGTCACCATATTATCGGCTTGAAGTTTTTTCAGCTGCTCGTTATTGTTCTGAAGTTCCTTTACGATATTCCCGTTTCCATCCTTTAAAACGTAGGTGTAAGGTTTTGTAGAAGTGGAGGAAGTTTCGATGAAATAATTGTAATTTCCGCTGAAACTCGCACTGTTATTACCTTCGCTGTTTGAAAGTAAAGTAGATTTTCCGTTCTCAATATTTACTTTGGAAACTACTTTGTTGATACTTCCTTTTTCGGTAGTTTGAATAAGAACTTCTTTTGTTTTTGGGTTAAATCCGTAATAATCAGTTACTTCCCAATTTCCTTTGGTGATTTGTTTTTTCAGTTTTCCGTTTTGGTCGTACCAGTATAAATGGCGATTTCCGTCGCGCTCTGATCCCCAAATGAATGAATTATCGTCTAGAAATTCTAAAGTAACATTATCGGTATCCACCCATTTTTCATCCGTTTCAGTAAATAATTTCTGGATATTTCCGGTTTTGGTATTCACTTTTAAAACATCGGAAGCATTTTGTAATCTTTCAGAAGTAATCAAAACAATTTCATCAGATTTTGCAGTTTTATAAACATTCGGGATGTAATAATTCTTAAAGTTTGATAAATTTAAAGCAATCGTTTTATCAGAATCTAAACGATATAAATGTGCTGAAACTACCGAGTTTTTCTCTCCAGCTTTTGGATATTTAAAACGCATTTCCGAAGGGTAAAGTTGTTTCTCATAGATCGGAATATACATTTCCGGAACCTCGGTTTCATCGGATTTTACAAAGACGATTGCATCCGAATTTTTAGTCCATTCGTATTGTTTTGCGTGCCCGAATTCTTCTTCGTAAACCCAATCTGCAAGTCCGTTTATAATTGAATTTTTCTTACCGTCTGTGGTAATTTGTGTAATTTTTTCTGAACTCAAATCTTGGTAGAAAAGATTGTTGTCTGAAATAAATGCAACCTTAGTTCCGTCAGGCGAAAAAGTAGGTTCCTGAACGAAGTTTCCGTTATTTAAATTCAAAACTTTTCCGGATTTTAAATCTTTTACATCGAATTTTCCGAGGAAAGAATGTCTATAAATAGGTTCGCTGTCTTTCAACAAAAGAATTTTCGATTCATCATCATTAAAAATATAAGACTGATAATTTCCATCGACAATATTTCCTTCTTTCTGAGAGGTTTTATAAGAATATTTTGCAATTCCTGTAGGCTCGATTACGGCATAATTTTCACCGTTTTTTAAGGAGGCGATTCCCGAAATTCCTTTACCGCGGTAATATCCGGAATATATTTTATCTAGTGTTATTTCTTGTGCGAACGCGCTTACAAAAGCGATTACGGAAATGGATAAGAAGATTTTTTTCATGAATTAAATTTGATAATTCTCAAAGATAGCAAAATTCTTAAAATAACGTTAATCATTCTCAAACTCATGAAAATGTCGGTAAATAAAAAGCTTCGCAAAAAAAATAATCCAATCCTGAAAATGACGTTTCTTACTTAGGAAAATCTATTTCTTTTGATGAAAAAATTAGGATTCCTGATCTCCATTATGAGTGAAACCAATTGTTTTTATTGGTTTTTCAACCATTTTGTAGCTGTCTAATTCAACTTTCAACGCCTCAATTCTTTTCGGAAAATCGTCGTAATTGTTGATGGAAACATCCTGCAAAAACTGCGCAACCTGATTGAGATATTCTCCGGTAAGCTTAGCGGCAGCTTCTCGGAAAGCGGATTCTAAAAGTTTCTCATTAATTGTGATTTTTAGAGAACTATTTTTTAAGTAAATATCTCTAATTTTTTTCTTCAAACTTTGGGTAAAATCAATAATCATCGTATTCGAAAACACTTTCATTTTTGATGAAATTTCTTTCCAGAAAGGCAAATGATGCGCATTATTTGTTTCTAAAATTTTCATTAAAATGGCATCTTTGGAAAGGTTTTCTTTCAAGTAATGCAAGATCATTTCTGCTCGTTCATGGGCGTTCGGCGGAAAAATTGGGATGGTTACATCGAATCTTCCCGGCGCCAGAATTTCATCATCAATATCGACTAAAGAATTTGCAGAACCAATCATCAGTAAATCTTCTTTTTCGAATTGGCTTACGTAATGCAACACAATTTCCTTGGTTTCTTCATCGCAAGACGAAACCGATTTTTCCTCGCTTCTTTCGCTCATAATTACGTCAAATTCTTCCATGAAAAGCAAAACTTTGTCTTCCTTCATCATTTCTACTAAAAAATCGTTGAAATTGGCTCTCCTACCATCCACAAATGAAGTTCCGAAATAGTATTTTTTAATCTGTTTAAACTGATAATCAACAATTTCTGCAATTTTATTGGCCCAAAAAATTTTCCCACTTCCCGGAGGTCCGTATAAAATAATTCCAGCAGGTTTATGAATTCCCCAATCGGTGAGTGGAGCAAGATGCAAAAATGGATCTAACGTTTTGGAAATGAAGAAGAAAAGATCTCGATAACCAATGAAATCTCGCTCTGAGAGATTGGTTTTTTTGCCGAAATAATCATAAACAAATTGATAATTGCCACCCAGTTTTTGATGAATACCATAGCTGGAAATTGATGATTTATAAAAGCCGTTGTCGTAAACTTTTATTTTATCTTTTTCTAAAATTTCAGCGACTTTGTCTTTGGGTTGTTGTATGTTTTTGGCAATATCTTCAACGGATTTATTTTGGCCTAAATCTGCATCATATTTCTTCAAAAAACTCTTGTTTTCTTTGGCGAATTTTTCGAAATCCTTCTTTACATCAAAATTGGTGGCGATGCATTCTGAAAGTTCAAGATCGAAATCCTGAATAAATTTGATGAAGCTTTCGGTAGATATTTCAAGTTCCTTTGCGAGTTCAGCTAATTTCATTTGATATGTTTTTGGAAAACAATCAAATTTACAAAAATCATGCTGAACCGAAATTTCTTTCCTGCTTATGAATGAGTAAGAGAAATTTCTAATTTGAAATGAGGTTGTTTATTAATAATTAAGGCTCAAAACTCTCAAATTTTCCGTTGTCGTAAAACATTACAATTCGAATAATTTTATTTTGTTGATTTTCAGTAATTTGTGATTTAGGTTGAATTTCCTGAACGGCTAATCGCTGAGAATCGGATATTTTTTCTTTTTCGGGCATTTGATCGGAAATTTTCGATTCTCGCGGAATTTCTTTTTGCACCGAATCTTCACTCTCCGTAATTCCGAAATTATCATCGTCAATTAAAGAGAACAAATCGGGCAGGGAAGTAGGTTTTTGTTTTTCTACAATTACTTCAGTTTCGGGTTTGATGAGCATTTCGCCTTCGCCTTTTATCAACCAATCCCACTGAATTTCAGGGAAACGTTCTTTAATCTTAATCAGGAAATCCAGTGAAGGTTTATTTCTACCGGAAGTGATGTGCGAAATGTTCGAACGTTGTACATCGATCGAATCAGCAAATTCAGAAGAAGTAAGTTCTGAATATTCTATAATTTTTGAAATTCTTTCGTTCAAATTCATAATTACAAATGTAAATAAATAATTGTTTGCTACAATATACAAAAGTAAATAAATGAAAACCAAAACTATTTACAAAAGTAAAACCAACAAAATGATTGTTGGTTTTCAGATGATTAAGGTATTTGCTTTTATAAATTACCGATGTAAATTTTCATTATTATCTTGATCGATTCTTAATTTTCTTTCTTTTTTACGTTCAGGAAATATTAAAGAGAAGAAGATACTTAAACCTAAAATACTTACAATAACAAGTAAAGAATGTGTTGTAGTAAATCCAAATGAATCAAGATATGAATGGAAAAGCATCTTCAAACCGATAAAGGTTAAGAGCAAAGCCAGACCTAATTTTAGGAAACGGAATTTGTCGATAATTCCGGCCAATAAAAAGAACATCGATCTAAGCCCAATGATGGCAAAAATATTGGAGAAAAATACAATATAAGGATCTTTAGTAACCGAAAAAATTGCGGGAATACTATCAACCGCGAATATCAAATCGGTGGCTTCTATAATAAGGAGAACCAGAAAAAGCGGAGTGATTTTCTTTACACCTTCTATTGTTACAAAAAACTTGTTTCCTACAAAATGGTCATGAACTTTAAAAAATCGTTTCGCAAACTTCACCACCGGGTGATTTTGAGTATCAATTTTTTCTTCATTGTCTTTATCAAAGAACATTTTCACCCCTGTGAAGACTAGGAATGCTCCGAATACATACATGATCCAGCTGAATTTTTCGATCAAAGCAGCACCTACGAAAATGAAGATAAACCGCATCACAATTGCTCCCAGAATTCCCCAAAACAACACACGATGATAATTCTTCTGTGCAACTCCAAATGCAGTAAAAATAAGCACCATAACGAAGATATTATCCACTGAAAGCGCATATTCAACGACGTAACCGGTTAGATATTCCAACCCAAGGTTTTGGTTATACAATTGGATACTGTGTTCCAAATCTTGAGGAATAACTTTTACGGGGTGATGATGCGAAGAAATTACCTGTTGCAGTTTTTCCATGCTATCGATCCCGTGGAGTAGGTGACCGTAAGTAATCAGTATAAAATAAAAACACATTGACAAGGCAACTACAAAAAAGCTCATCAAGCCTGCTTGTTTCATTGAAATTGTATCGGATTTTTTCTTTAATAAGCCTAAGTCTAAAGCAAGGATAAAAAAGATGAATACTATAAATCCTAAGAGAAAAATTGATTCGTTAGCCATATAAAATATTTGTAGCAAAGATAATGAATTAATCATTTTTATCTCAATTTACATTTGTAATTAAAATGTAATTAACATAGATATCAACAAGAGATCACGTTTATGTTTTTTCCCTACAAATGGGCATTTGTGGATGTTTTTCTACTTAAAGTATATTTGAAATAGTGGTTTATATAAATATTTTAATTGATTGGTTTTTAACTAATTATAAAATATAAGTAAAAATAATTCAATCCACAATTTTATCAACAGACAAATTGACGTTTTGGGTTGTTTAATTAATTTACAAAAGTGAATTTTCTAAATCCATTTAAAAAATATAAATTTGAAAAATGTAAAATAAATTTCAATGCGAGATAATTTCAATTACCGAAAATGCCCTGATTTCCCAAACCGCTATATTTCCCCGAAAAAATTATTTTTTTTCCTACAGGCGAATTACAGCGATTGTATTTCGGAGGTTGGTACTTCTTTTTTAGATCAGCCGATTTATAAAATGAGAATCGGAACTGGTGAAACAAAGGTTTTAGCTTGGTCGCAAATGCACGGAAACGAATCTAATGCAACGCACGCAATGCTCGATTTGTTGGAAGTTTTTAAAGATCAACCAGAGTTGAAAGAAAAATTATTTTCTGAAATTACTTTAGATTTTATCTTTATGTTGAATCCTGACGGTTCTGAAAAATGGACTCGTAGAAATGCGATAGATATTGATATGAATCGCGATTTTCTGAAACTTTCGAGTAAAGAATTTCCTATTTTGAAAAATATCGCTGAAAATGGAGAATACGATTATGCACTGAATCTTCATGAACAACGAACGATTTTTACTTCTGATGGCGAAAATCCAGCAACGCTTTCGTTTTTAGCACCTTCCATGAATCATGAAAGGGAAATAACCGAAACTCGAAAAAAATCGATGGCGGTAATTGTGAAGATTGTTGAAGCTTTGAAAACTGAAATTCCAAATCAGATTGCGCGATATTCTGACGAGTTTTATCCTACTTCTACCGGAGATAATTTCACGAAAATGGGGATTCCGACGATCTTGTATGAAGGCGGTCATTTTCCGAATGATTATAAAAGAGAAGCTACCCGAAAATATTATACTTTGGCTTTGTATGAAGGTTTGAAGGCTATTGCAGAATTGAAAGGTGCGAAAGATGATTGGGAAAAATATCAAGAAATTCCGGAGAATAAAGATTCACACTATGACATCATTTATAGAAATGTAAAATTGAATACCGATCACGAATGTATTCTCGATATCGCGGTGCAATTCAAGGAGGAAATTGTCGATGGAGATGATGAAATTTCGTTCGTACCAATCGTGATGGAAGTGGGAGATGTAGGTAAGAAAAAGGGCTGGAAAGAAATCGATTGTACCGGAAAAAAATTCATTTCAGAAAAGAAATTTCCAAAATTGGATGCTGAAGTAGATTTTAGAATAGAATAAAAAAGCGAGACCGAAAAGTCTCGCTTTATATTTGTAAATTGTTGATAACTAATTAACTACCTTAATTCCGGAAGCGACAAATCTGATTTCCTCCTGAGGTTTTGTGATCGCATCAATTTCTTGTTGAGATTTTTTCGCGTCTTCAGCATAATGTTTTTGTTCATCTACAGAAATCATTTTAGTTTCCGCGTTCCCTTCTAAAACTACATTTTTACCAATCAATGCGGTAGGAACGAAGAATCCGTAATCTTTCATTTTTACAAAAAACTTTTCGTTGTTTTCTGTTTCTAAGGTGAGCCAGCAACCTTTTTTATCACAAACATCGGTTACTTTACCTTTAACTGCTACATTTTCGAGTTTTTTAGTTTGAGCAAGTTTTTTATCCAATTTTTCTGGTGAAATTGCCTTTTTTTCAGCTTTTGCAGAAATAGTATTTCCGTAAACGTCTCCTACCAAAGCGTTGCCTGCGGGTGGACCCATTTTTTTCTCGGTTTCCTGTGCAAAAACTAATGTAGAGAATGCGATAGTGAATATAAATGCTAATTTTTTCATAAATCAAATTTTTTCAAAATTAATAAATATTTCTACATTCATTTTTATAAAACTATTTTTTTTTAGTTAAATCTTAAATTAGTCTCAATTAAAAACAAATATCATTGTATAAAATTAATATATTTAGACTTTTAAAATAGAAAACTAAAAACTTTCGGATTAATTATCTGAGTTTCAATAGAATTAAGCTTTATGAAGAAAAAACTTAAACTTTGGGATGCCACAATGCTCGTAATGGGCTCGATGATTGGCAGTGGAATCTTTATTGTAAGTTCCGATATGATGCGGAATCTGGGCTCCGGATATTGGCTGATTGCAGTGTGGATTATCACGGGAATTATGACCGTGGCAGCGGCAATTTCTTACGGCGAACTTTCTGCGATGTTTCCAAAAGCTGGTGGACAATATACCTACATGACTGAAATTTTCGGAAAAATGACCGGTTTTCTTTATGGTTGGGGATTGTTTACGGTAATTCAAACCGGAACAATTGCTGCAGTAGCAATGGCTTTCGGGAAATTTACCGCTTATTTGATTCCTGCCCTCAATAATTCTCAACCCATTTTCCAAAGCGGAAGTTTTAAAATTACTTGGATTCAAATTTTAGCTATCGTTATTATTCTTTTGCTTACTTATATCAATACGAAAGGGGTGAAAAATGGCAAATTGTTGCAGAATATTTTTACCACTTCCAAAATTGTTGCGTTGCTCGGCATTATTATTTTCGGATTTCTTTTGGTAAAAGATTCGCAATGGGCTGAAAACATGAATTTTGGCTGGAATGCTTTTCAAAATTTCGGGAAAGAAATAGGAAATGATCTGGTGTCCACAGGTTGGCAATCTATCGGAAGCGTTACACTTCTTGGCGGAATTGCGGCGGCAATGGTAGGTTCAGTCTTTAGTTCTGTTGCTTGGGAAAACGTTACTTTTATGTCCGGTGAAATTGAAAATCCCAAGAAAAATGTAGTGAAAGCAATGGTTTTGGGAACAACTGTCGTGATGGTTTTGTATCTTTTGGTGAATTTCGTTTACCTGAATGCTTTAGATCGTGACGGAATTGCATTTGCTGATAAAAATCGTCCTGCTGTCGCTGCTTCCGAAGTTATTTTTGGAAATCTTGGTACAGTAATTATGGCGATTCTGGTGATGATTTCTACATTTGGTTGCATCAATGGTTTGGTTTTAGCAGGAGCTCGCGTTTTCCAAACAATGGCAAAAGACGGACTGTTTTTCAAACAGGCAATCGAAAATAACAAAAACGAAGTTCCTGAAAAATCACTTTGGATGCAGGGAATTTGGGCTTCAGTGCTCGCACTTAGCGGTCAATACGGCGATTTACTCGACATGATTTCTTTCGTTATCGTTCTATTTTATATGATTACCGTTTTCGGCGTAATTTATTTAAGAATCAAAAAACCAAATCTCGAAAGACCTTATAAAACCTGGCTTTACCCTATAACACCAATCTTATATTTACTTATCGGAAGTGCATTTTGTCTCCTGCTAATTTGGTTTAAGCCTCAATATACTTGGCCTGGTTTTATCCTTATTTTGCTTGGTTTACCGGTGTATTGGTTCATTAACAAACGAAAAACAGAGTAATTTTTTTTAGGAGCATCAAGATTTTCGCAATTTTCGAAGACTCGTCCTGCTGTTCGTTGCAATCTTCCACCGACCTTGTCGGCGGAAGGATTTCCACTACCATCAGGGCTAGAAGTTCTGTCGTTTTTATTTTGAAAAGTCACTAAATTTAGCTTACATTTAATAAAAATTAAAAAATGTCAGAATTGGTCCCGATTTTCCAGTCATCATACCTTTACGAGATAGAATTGGCCAAAACCAAACTCTCATCTCGGGATATTCCGAGCCACATCAAAAACGAATATGTGAATAATGTGGCGGTTTTTCCGATTTCTCAGAACTATTATCTCTTGGTAAATCAACACGATGTGAAAATTGCTCAGCAAATTCTTCAAGAAAACAACGAAATCACCGATGAAGAAAATCCTGAATAAATAGTTTATTTTGAGAATTTATTCAGAACTTTTATTGCTATTTTAAGTTCACTTTTACCTGAAAAATATTCAGATTTTATCCCTAAAAACCATCCGTTTTCCTTTTGTCTTGCCTCATAAATTCCGTATCTTTGGCTCAAATTTTACAAGAAAATGATCGATTGGAAAACCGTAAAAGAATACGAAGATATTACTTACCAAAAGTGTGGCGCAGTTGCAAGAATTGCCTTCAACAGACCTGAAGTTCGCAACGCATTCCGCCCAAAAACTACCTCAGAATTATACGATGCTTTTTATCACGTTTCAGAAGATCCTTCTGTTGGTGTGGTTTTGTTGACCGGTGAAGGACCAAGTCCGAAAGACGGTGGACACGCATTTTGCAGTGGAGGTGACCAAAAAGCTCGTGGTGAACAAGGTTACGTAGGCGAAGATGGAAGACATCGTTTGAATATTTTAGAAGTTCAGCGTTTGATCCGTTTTATGCCGAAAGTGGTGATCGCCGTAGTGAATGGTTGGGCAGTTGGTGGCGGACATTCGTTACACGTAGTTTGCGATTTGACTTTAGCCAGCGAAGAGCACGCGATTTTCAAACAAACCGATGCCGATGTTACAAGTTTTGATGGTGGTTATGGTTCTGCATATTTGGCAAAAATGGTTGGTCAGAAAAAAGCCAGAGAAATTTTCTTTTTAGGAAGAAATTATTCCGCGAAAGAAGCTGAAGCAATGGGAATGGTCAATGCAGTAATTCCTCATGCAGAGCTGGAAGACACTGCTTACGAATGGGCTCAGGAAATTTTAGGAAAATCGCCAATGTCAATTCGTATGCTGAAATTTGCGATGAATTTAACCGACGACGGAATGGTTGGTCAACAAGTTTTTGCCGGCGAAGCAACGCGTTTGGCATACATGACCGATGAAGCGAAAGAAGGTAGAAATGCTTTCCTAGAAAAAAGAAAACCCGATTTCGGCGAAAACAAATGGATTTCATAAAATAGATTTTAGATAGGAGAAATTGACTCATATTTTTTAAATTTTGTCTAAAATCTCATACCTGAAATCTCATATCTAAAATATATGATTGATTGGATAAAAGCGGCTCGGCTGCGTACTTTACCGCTGTCAATGAGCGGAATTATCATGGCATCCTTCATCGCAAGATGGAGAATTACCGAACAAGGCGGAACTTGGGATTGGAAGATTTTTGCAATGGCGATGTTGGTAACTTTGCTTTATCAAATTCTTTCAAATTTCGCAAACGATTACGGCGACGGCGTAAAAGGAACCGACAAAAATAGGATAGGAGAAGCCGAGCAAAGAGCTGTAGCTTCTGGAAAAATCACCGCTAACCAGATGAGAAATGCTGTGATTTTGTTCGCAATTCTTTCGTTTTTGGCCACCGTTGCGCTTTTATATCTTGCGTTTTTTAAAGAAAATTTAATGAATGAATTCTACATTTTTGTAGGATTGGGAATTGCGTGTATTTTGGCGGCAATCGGTTACACGGTCGGCAAAAAACCTTATGGATACTTAGGTTTGGGCGATATTTTCGTGTTTGTGTTTTTCGGATTGGTTTCCGTTTGCGGAAGTTATTTCCTTTTCACCAAAACTTTTCATTGGGATATGCTTCTTCCCGCTACAGCAATCGGAATGTTGAGCGCAGCAGTTCTAAATTTAAACAACATGCGCGACATTGAAAACGATGCAAAAAGCGGAAAAAAAACGCTGGCTTTGCGATTAGGTTTCAGAAATGCGATGGTTTATGAAGTGATTCTCTTGCAATTACCACTTATTTTGATGTTGGTTTTTATGATGATGAATGGTTTACACACCCAAAGAAAATATTACGCTTTCATCTTTTTTATTCTAATGTTTCCGATGACGGGACTTCGAAGAAAAATAATGCAAGTAAAACAACCAAGCGAACTGGATCCATTTTTAAAACAAGTAGGAATAATGACTTTAATGATGGCGATTTTGGTGGCTTTTGGGTTGAATTATTTTTAAATAAGATTCGAACAATTGGAATTTGTTTTATAATTTATCTTTTTACTTCTATTTAAAACTAAATTTAAAAACTTAAAAAATGAAAATACAATATCTCGGACAAAACTGTTTTTTGTTCAATTATAAAGAAAAAAATATTTTAACAGATCCTTTTTACAATTTCGGGAAAGCAGAATCTGGATTTGATATTTCAGCACAAAAAATTGATTATGTGCTCATTACTCACGCTCACGGCGATCATACCGCTGATGTGAAAGAAGTTTTACATTATCATCCGGAAGCTGCGGTGATTGGTCAACCTGAAATCTGCGGATATTTTGGTCACGCAAATTCAATTGATCTCAATTTTGGCGGTTCTGCGAAAATTGATGATTTGAAAATTTCAATGGTTCCGGCAAGTCACACAAGTTCTTTCCCGGACGGAACTTACGGCGGACAACCTTGCGGATATATTTTTAGATTACCTGGAAAAAACATCTATTTTGCAGGCGATACTGGCGTGATGGCCGATATGGGATTGTTTCCACAATTATTCGGAAATATCGATTTGGCGGTACTTCCAATCGGATCTCATTATACGATGTGTGCCCGAAAAGCAAGTTTTGCAGCTTCAGAATTATTAAAAACTAAGAAAGTAATTGGCTGTCATTTCGATACTTTTGAACCGATTAAAATCAATCATGAAGAAGCTTTGAAACATTTCGAAGAAAAAGGAGTGGAGTTGGTGTTGCCAAAATTCGGAGAAAAATTTGACGTATAGACACAAAAAATGGCAAGCTACCTAAATCACACCGCTACAACCGTTTACCTTTGCTGCGTTCCCACCCTGGAGGATTCACAGGAGCTGGTTGTTTAGGACTTGCCGTTGCAAAGATAAGGGTTTAATTCAAAATTCAAAAATCTAATTCAAAAAAAATTAAAAATTATAATTCTCGGATATGGTAAAAAACGTATATGCAGTTGGTTTGATGTTGTTTATAGCGACAATGGTTCTCTTTTTTGGGATGTATTTTTTCGGGATGAATGTTGATTATTTCAACAATTCAATGCTTTTGAACGCATTTTTGCTTCCTGTGGTGTATGTTGCTGGAGCATATTACTCGGTAAGTTCAGCCAAAAAGTTGGGATTTCCGATGGGTTTTCGGGCAGTTTTTGGAAGCGCTTTCAAACCGATGTTTATCGGCGGATTGCTTTCGATGCTTACGATGTTTGTTTTCCTGAATTTTGTGGACAAAGACGCGAAAGATTTGCTCAATTATCAATACATCGAAAGACAGAAAACCGAATTGAACAAAGAATATGAAAAAGCAAAATCTACCCTGAAAGAAGAAGCTGAAATAAAAGAACTCGATAAAAATTATCATGCACGACTCCAAAGTTTTTCTCCGGAAATGATCAAGAATAAAGACATGTTTTCGTTTCGCCAGTTTACGTATTATTTCGGAGCAGTTATGGTTTTTTACGTAATTTTATCCGTGTTTTTTGGAAGCTTTTTCCGAAGCCGAATCGAGGAATAATTTGCTAATTATCAATTAATTAAAATAAAATTTTATATTGTTCTTTTGAACATTAAATTTCAAATATCTCAATGAATTTATCCATCATCATACCTCTTCTTAATGAAGAAGAATCCCTTGAAGAACTGTTTTCAAGAATCGACAATGTCTGCAAAACCGAAAATTTGTCCTATGAAATTTGGTTTGTAGACGACGGAAGTACCGATCTTTCGTGGAGTATCATCGAAAATTTGAAAGTGCAACATCCACAAATTCACGGGATTAAATTTTCCAGAAATTATGGGAAATCACAGGCACTTCACGCAGCTTTCGAAAGAGCAAACGGTGATGTTGTAATCACTATGGATGCTGATCTACAGGACTTTCCAGAAGAAATTCCGGAATTGTATGCGATGGTGAAAAATGAACATTACGATATCGTTTCTGGCTGGAAGAAAAAACGTTTCGATAATGTGATGACCAAAAATATTCCTTCAAAACTCTTCAATGCAGCTGCTAGAAAGGTTTCGGGAGTTGAACTTCACGATTTCAATTGTGGTTTAAAGGCCTATAAAAAACAAGTGGTAAAATCCATCGATGTTTATGGAGATATGCACCGATATATTCCGGTTTTGGCTGCCAATGCGGGTTTCCGAAGAATTACCGAAAAAGAAGTTAAACATCAAGCAAGACCTTACGGAACTTCAAAATTCGGAACCGAAAGATTCATTCGTGGGTTTTTGGATTTGGTAACACTCTGGTTTGTAAGTCGTTTCGGAGGAAGACCAATGCATTTTTTTGGCGCCGTAGGAACTTTGATGTTTATTATCGGATTCCTTTCTGCGCTTTGGCTCGGAATTTCAAAATTAATTGACGTTTCGAGAGGAATTTACGGCCATCTTTTGACCAATAATGCATGGTTTTTCATCGCATTAACGATGATGTTGATGGGAACTTTGCTCTTCATTGCAGGGTTTTTAGGAGAAATGATCATCAGATCGAACCGTGAACACAAGAATTATAATATCGACGAAGTGATTTAATTCTTTGTCGAAATAAGCTATATAAAGAAAAAGACAATGAAAAATCTGTTTTTTCTCATCTTCATTCTTTCCGTGATTTCTTGCGGAAAAATTTCACCAAAAGGCAATATCGAAAGCAAAGATATTCCGGTAGAGGAATTCGTGAATCTCAATCTCAAAGGGAAGTTTCGATTGTTTTATATTCATTCTGATAAGAATTTTGTGAATGTGGAAACCTATCCGAATTTTTTTAAAAATTTAGAGATTGAGGTTAAAGATAAAACTCTGAATATTGAAGAAAAAAGTGAGACGCAATCGGTTGATTTTTATAATATTACCGTTTATTCAAAGTATAATTTAGAGAAAGTTTCCCTTTCCGATTCTGTTGAAATGAACATTTCCAGCGAAATAAAAACCGATAATTTTAAATTAAATTTAAAAAATAATGCTAAATTTATTGGGTCGGTAAATTCTCGAAGAGCAGAAGTGGAAATGACGCAGAAAAGCCGCGCCAATTTTTTAGGAAAAACTAAAGATGCAGTGATAAAAATCTCTGATACCGCTAGTTTGATCGCTCCTTATTGGTTTATCGACAACTTAAAAATCGATTCTAAAAACGGAAATTATGCTGAAGTAAATGTGAAAGATTCATTGAAAGGAGACATCAAAAATACTGCGAAATTCGTGTATTACAACGATCCGATCAGAGCTTTTAAAATTGAAAAAACAGCGAATGTTAATAACAAGCTTTTGAAATAACCTACCAATACAACTATACAGACATGACAACTTTAGAAAAAGCAAAACTCTGGCTTACAGATACTTTCGACGAAGAAACCAAAAATACCATCCAAAATTGGATTGATACCAATTCCGATGAATTGGAAGATTCTTTTTACCGAGAATTAGAATTCGGAACAGGCGGAATGCGCGGTGTAATGGGCGTTGGAACCAATCGTTTGAACAAATATACTTTGGGCCAAGCTACGCAAGGTTTGGCAAATTATCTTCACACGCAATTTCCTGGAGAAGAAATTAAGGTTGCAATCGCATACGACGTTCGAAATAATTCCAAAGAATTCGGGAAAATGTGTGCAGATGTGCTTACAGCAAACGGAATCAAGGTTTTATTGTTCAAAGAACATCGTCCTACTCCTGAACTTTCTTTTACTGTTCGCGACAAGAAATGTAATGCCGGAATTGTCTTAACAGCATCCCACAATCCGCCTGAATATAATGGTTACAAGGTTTATTGGAACGACGGAGCACAAATTGTTCCGCCTAATGATGATGCGATTATTAAAGAAGTTTATGCCGTTAAATTTGAAGAAATTAAATTCAGCGGAAACGATGATTTGATCGAATGGATTGGCGAGGAACAAGACGATGTATACATCGATGCATGTATCGAAAATTCCCTTTACCAAAAGGATAAAACGGGCTATGATAACCTCAATATTGTATTTACTTCCATTCACGGAACTACTTATACAACAGTTCCGAAAGCCTTACGCAAAGCTGGTTTCCAGAAAATTGATTTGGTAAGAGAGCAAATGATTCCGAGCGGAAATTTCCCAACGGTAGATTCGCCGAATCCGGAAGAACCTGCAGCTTTGGAAATGGCAATGGATTTAGCTCGAATTACAAACGGAGATATTGTTATTGGTACCGATCCAGACGGAGATCGTTTGGGAATTGCAGTAAGAAATTTAGAAGGTGAAATTCAACTTTTAAACGGAAATCAGTGCAACACGATTCTCACTTATTATATCTTGGATCAATGGAAAAAAGCTGGAAAAATCACCGGAAAAGAGTTCATCGGTTCTACGATTGTGACTTCGGATGTTTTTATTGATATCGCTAAAAAATTCGGAGTTGATTGCAAAATTGGTTTAACCGGATTTAAGTGGATCGGAAAAATGATTCGCGATTTCGAAGGTCAGGAAAAATTCGTTTGCGGTGGTGAAGAAAGTTTCGGATTTATGACCGGAGATTTCGTTCGCGATAAAGATTCTTGTGGTTCTATTTTGCTCGCTTGCGAAATTGCAGCTTGGTGCAAAGCCAATGGCAAAACCATGTATCAGTATATGATAGACATTTATAAAGAAATCGGAATGTATTACGAAGGCTTGATTAATGTCGTAAGAAAAGGAAGATCCGGAGCGGAAGAAATTAAACAAATGATGACTGATTTCCGCGAAAATCCACCAAAAGAAATCGCAGGTTCCAAAGTAGTGGAAGTAAGAGATTATCAAGAGCAAACTTCATTAAATATCCTTGATAGCAAAAAATCAGTGATGGACGGAATTCCAAAATCCAACGTGTTGATCTACTATACCGAAGATGGAACCAAAGTTTGCGTTCGCCCTTCAGGAACGGAACCGAAGATAAAATTTTATGTTTCTGTGAAAGATTCTATCGTTTCTGAGCAGGATTTCAAAGAAAAATTAGTGCTTTTAGACCAAAAAATTAGTCAAGTAAAAGCAGATTTAAACTTGTAAGATCTTTGAATCTTAATCATCAATTAATAAAAAGAAAGCGGTGATTTCTTATTCATTCGCCGCTTTTCTTTATCATCTAATAAATAAGTCTCGTGAAAGTATCCAAACTCGCCCAAAACCTCATTGGTTCAGAAATTATCAAAATCGGAAATCAAGTTAACGATTTAAAAGCTCAAGGAGCTGAAATTGCCAATCTTACCATTGGTGATTTAGATTCCAATATTTATCCGATTCCGGCGCAACTCAAAGAAGAAATTCAGAAAGCTTACCAAAATAATTTAACGAATTATCCACCAGCAAACGGACTTTTGTCTTTAAGAAAATCGGTTTCAAAAGATTTAAAAACCCGTTGGAATCTTGATTATTCCGCTGAAGAAATTTTAGTTGCAGGTGGTTCCAGACCTTTGATTTATGCGACTTTCAAAACCATTGTGGATGATGGTGACAAAGTGGTTTACCCAATTCCTTCGTGGAACAATAATCATTATGCGTATTTAACCAACGCCGAAAAAATTGAAGTAGAAACTTCGCAATCCAATAATTTTCTACCAACCGCGGAAGATTTAAAACCGCATTTGGAAGGTGCTGTTTTGTTGGCGCTTTGTTCTCCGTTAAATCCGACTGGAACGATGTTTACGAAGGATCAACTTTCAGAAATTTGCGAATTAGTTTTGGAAGAAAACAAAAAACGTGGCGAAAACGAGAAACCGCTTTATTTGATGTATGATCAGATTTATGCAATGCTAACTTTCGGGCAAGAGCATTTCAATCCGGTTTCTTTGTTTCCTGAACTTAAGAAGTACACGATTTTTATTGATGGAACTTCCAAATGTTTCGCTGCGACCGGCGTTCGTGTTGGTTGGAGTTTCGGACCGGCAGCAATTATTGATAAAATGAAAGCTCTGCTAACTCATGTTGGTGCATGGGCTCCAAAGCCTGAACAGGAGGCGGTTGCAACATTTTTAAATGAAACAGAAAATGTAGATACATTTGTAGATAATTTTAAAGGAAAAATAGCAGAAAGTTTATCCGTTCTTCATCACGGAATTCAGGATATGAAATCTCGAGGATTCGCTGTAGAAAGCATTCAGCCGATGGGCGCGCTTTATTTGACTATCGAATTGGATTATCTTGGAAAAACTAAACCTGATGGTTCGCAAATTGTGAATTCTTCGGATCTAGTTTTTTATTTAATTAATGAAGCTGGTGTGGCACTGGTTCCATTTTCAGCATTTGGAAACTCAGGAAATATGCCATGGTTTAGAGCTTCGGCAGGTGGTTTGTCTTTAAATGAAATTCAAAAAATGTTGCCAAGATTAGAAAACGCACTTTCAAAACTAAGTTAATTGATGAAAATTATAGCGGTAATACCTGCGAGATATCAAGCCAGCCGTTTTCCAGGAAAATTGATGCAGATTTTGGGCGATAAAACCGTAATCGCAACTACTTATCAAAATGTGGTAGAAACCGGTTTGTTTAATGATGTTTTTGTGGCAACCGATTCTGAAATTATTTTTGAGGAAATCAAGAAAATTGGCGGAAACGCTTTGATGACCGGAGAACATGAAACCGGAAGTGACAGAATTGCAGAAGCCGTTCGGAACATTGATTGCGATATCGTGGTAAATGTTCAAGGGGATGAACCTTTCCTAAAAACCGAACCGCTGAAACAGTTGATTTCTGTTTTTAATGATGATTTTGAGGAGAAAATTTCTTTGGCATCATTGAAAATTAAGCTAAAAAATACTGAAGAAATCGAGAATCCAAATAATGTAAAAGTAATTACTGATAATGATGGTTTTGCACTGTATTTCAGCCGTTCTGTGATTCCTTATCCGAGAGAAATTCATCCTGATGTTGCTTATTTTAAACATATTGGTGTTTATGCATTCAGGAAAAATGCGTTGCTCAATTTCGCGCAATTGCCGATGAAACCTTTAGAAATTTCAGAAAAAATTGAATGTATCCGTTATTTGGAATATGGTATGAAAATCAAAATGATTGAAACTGATTTTGTGGGAGTAGGGATTGATGTTCCCGAAGATTTGGAGAAAGCGAGAGCAATTTTGAACACAAGAATTTAATTATAGCTTACTTAAATTCAAAAAGTATATATTTGAAAAAATAAATTGATCGATTGAATGAAAAAGATAGTATTTGTATTGATGATGTTGATGAGCGGAATTATTTCAGCTCAAACCGCCAAAGAAATTATCGACCAAAATATAGAAAATTCAGGTGGTTTAACCAATTGGAAATTGCTGAGTTCCACTATTTTATATGGAAAACTTACTTTGGGAATTAATGATTCTTACGCGATAAAAATTTTCCAGCAAAGACCAAATTTGACAAAAACTGTCATCACCATTAATAAAAAAGAAACGGCAATCGAAGGCTACGACGGGAAAAAAGGTTACGCAATGAATTATGCAACCAACAAGCTTCAGGAGTACCCGAATTATAAAGCTGAAAGTTTCGATACCGATTTCATCGATTGGGAAAACAAAGGTTTCGAAGCCAAATATCTCGGAAAAGAAAAAGTGGGCGAAATTTATTGTCACAAAGTTGAATTGACCAAAAATGTCAACAAAACGATTTACTTTTTCGACACCAAAAATTATATGTTGCTGAAAGAAGTAAAAAGCGATGAAACCCTTTCTTACAGCGATTACAGAAAGGTTGGAAGTTTGCTGATGCCGTTCAGAATAGAATCTTCTTCCCTGAAAAAAGACAGTGATTATGTGATGATGCTCAACAATATTGAAACTAACAAAGCTTTGCCTTCGAATACTTTTAAATTTTAATAAAAGAATTTTCTTGGCAAAATTTTCAATAAAAAACAACCTCAATTATGAAAAAATTATTCATTCTCCTTTTATCAGTTGCTGCTTTTTTGCAAAATTGTACTCAACAAAAAAAGGAAATTTCACAGGATAAAAACGTTGCCATGAAAAGTATTTACGATTACAAAGTAGAAAGTTTAGACGGTAAAGAAATCAATTTTGCCGATTTTAAAGGGAAGAAAATCCTCATTGTGAACACAGCTTCCGAATGTGGTTTTACTCCGCAATATGCTGATCTTGAAAAGGTTTCGAAAGATTACAATGATAAATTGGTAGTAATTGGTTTCCCTGCGAATAATTTCGGTGGTCAGGAGCCGGGAAGCAATGCTGAAATCGGTGCTTTTTGCCAAAAAAATTATGGTGTAAGTTTTCCGATGGCTGCGAAAGTTTCTGTAAAAGGAGATGATACCGCTCCAATTTTTAAATTTCTTACCGAAAAAGAGCTTAACGGTGTTAAAAACACTACAATTCTTTGGAATTTCACCAAATTTTTGGTCGATGAAAACGGAAAATTAATTGATAGTTTCATCAGTACAACCAAACCAACAGACGACGCAATTACCAAATATTTAAAATAAAAAAAAGCCGCAAAACTTGAAATTGCGGCTTTTATTTTGTTCAATTTTATCGATATCTTTCGTGTTCTTTGTTCTTCGAAAATTTATTGATAATGGGTTTGAATAAACTTTTATATTTTTCAATATCAAATAGTTGAGAATCGGTAAGTGCTTTGTAAGTAAGCCACGCTCCGAAAGGGAAAAGCACCATATTTGGGAGCCAAGCCGCCAAATAAGGATCCATTTTTCCGGACCAAGCCATATTTTCCACCGAGAGATTCATCACATAGAAAATAATGAAAACAACGATGGCGATTACTACTGGAAGTCCCAAACCTCCTTTTCGGATAATTGAACCTAAACTCGACCCAATTAAGAAGAAAATAAGACAAGTCACCGAGTAAGCAAAAATCCTTTGTTGGTACAAAACTACACGCGAAAAATAGGCGTGAAGCTCTTGAACTTGCGGAATTTTATTTACATTTAAACTTTTAATTCCATCGATTTTATTGTAAGCAGAATACAAAAGTTCTTGCTTTTTTTTCTTTTCTAAAGTCTCTATTTTAGGGGTTGGGGTAGGTTTTCCTTTAAATTTTGTTTGGTCGATATAGCTCACATATCCGTTGGTTTGGTTGATCAGTTCGTTGCTGATATTTCCGATGATATTGGAGTTTTCTTTTTTAGCTTTTTCAATCGTGGTGTTCAGTTCAATGAAATTTTGGAACGAATAATCGTCTGTAATTTTCTCCGATTCTAAAGCTTTATTAATGATATCGGAAATGTTAAAATGCGAAACCAAAGTATCAAATTTTATCGCCTGATCGGGTTGTTTTAATCTTTGATTATAATCGGTATTGGCAATATTATCTTCAAAAATATGACCATTAAAAAGGACAAGTTTTAAAAAATTACGATTATCAGCAGGTACAAATTTTCCTCTTTCAGCCACGATTGATTGCTGGTTATCGAATGAATTTGCCATTTTGTGAATGAAAACACCTTCCAGATTTTCGCCATTCTCGCCGGTGATTTTATCAAATTTTACGCTATATCCTGGAATTTGTTGGATAAATTGTCCTGGTGTAAAATTGAGAGCGGGTTTCGTTGCAGCGATGTTGTAGAGCATATTCTTCGCTTTCCGCTGGAAATCGGGGATTACATTATTCGAAAAAATAAACAGGAAAAGTGAGAATATAAAAGCAACTCCAAACAAAGGCAACATGATTCGGGTTAATGAAATTCCGGCCGCTTTCATCGCAGCGAGTTCGTACCTTTCCCCAAAATCTCCGAAAGTCATGATGGATGCGAGCAAAATTGTAAGTGGAAGTACCAACTGAACCACAATTGCCGAAAGGTAGGAGAGTAGCTTCAGGATTTCCCAATAACTAAGACCTTTCCCTGTGAATTGAGCCAATCGGATCCAGATAATGTTGACCACAAAAATGAAAAACAATACACTGAAAATAAAAATAAACGGGCCGAAAAAAGTTTTAATGACGTAGCCGTCGAGTTTTTTTATCATGCGCCAAATTTACCAAAAAAAGTTGCAATTCTAAAGTTTAAAAATTTGCATAAAAAATCCTCCCAAAAAGAGAGGATTTTGTTGTTATAACTCAGTTATGAGGTAGTCCTTGTATTGATTTTTGTTGAAACTAAACAGCGTGTTGCTCAAGGTTTGGTTTTCTTTGTAATTGCTAATTGCAATCACCGAAACTGAATTATCTGTGGAGAATTGCTCCAGCTTCACCAATTGCTTTTTAGCACCATTTACGAAAAGATTCACTTCCTTAATTCCGTTATTTTTTGTAGGAATTAGCTTTATTTGATCAGCTTTTACGCCGTTCACGGTGATTTTTCCGATATATTTTACGTTGTATCCTTTTTTATATTCTTCCACATAATTCAGTGGAGAAAACATTTGGGAATCCGTTGTTGGTTTTGCAATCGTTACTTCCTGATCTTCTGAGGAAATATTGTAGATTTTGTTTCCATCGAAAATCTGTTCTGTTCCCATGATTTTCAACTTGTACTTGTCTTTTGCAGAGTAGAAAATTCCAGGTTCGGTTTTGGTTACTTTCTTGTTGTTGCCGGTTCCGTAAACAAATTTAAAGTAAACATTATTTTTAGCTTTATAATTTGTTGAAACTGCATCAAGAAGTGTTTTTGCTTTTGCATCGATTTTCTGAGCAGAAAATGTAGCTACGGTTCCCAAAACGAAAACTCCGACGGTAATTTTTTTCAATATACTTTTCATTCTTTTTTTTATTTTTTGGATTAAAGCTTTTCTTTAAAGTTAAACTATTGTTTAAAATTAAAGTTTACTTGCGCAATTCTTCCAAAAACTGTTCCAAAGAATTTAAATCGCTAATCAATACTTCTCTTGCTTTTGCACCATTGAAGCCGCCTACAATTCCGCTAGCTTCCAATTGGTCCATAATTCTTCCGGCTCTGTTGTAGCCCAATTTCAGTTGTCTCTGAAGCATTGAAGTGGATCCTTGTTGTGTTGAAACAATAATTCTTGCTGCATCTTCGAAAAGGGCATCTTTTTCATTTGGATCGAAAGCACCGACGGTTGAAGTTGCTTCTTCACTAGAATATTCCGGAAGCATGAATGCACTTGCATATCCTTTCTGTTCACCGATGAATTCGGCAATTTTCTCCACTTCCGGAGTGTCAACAAATGCACATTGAAGTCTTAAAATTTCATTTCCATTAAAATAAAGCATATCTCCTTTTCCGATCAATTGATCAGCTCCTGTAGCATCCAGAATTGTTCGGGAATCTACACTTGAAATTACACGGAAAGCCGCTCTGGCTGGGAAATTTGCTTTAATCATTCCCGTAATTACGTTTACAGATGGTCTTTGTGTCGCTACGATCAAGTGAATTCCAACGGCTCTTGCCAACTGTGCAAGTCGGGCAATTGGAAGTTCTACTTCTTTTCCTGCAGTCATAATCAAATCAGCGAATTCGTCGACTACCAAAACGATGTAAGGCAAATATCGATGTCCGTTTTCAGGATTTAATTTTCTTTCAGTGAATTTCTTGTTGTATTCTTTTAAATTTTTACAAAATGCATTTTTAAGCAAATCATAGCGCTGATCCATCTCGATACAAAGGGAATTCAGTGTGTTGATTACCTTGTGAGTATCGGTGATAATCGCGTCGTCGCCATCGGGAAGTTTCGCCAAATAATGTCTTTCGATTTTGGAATACAATGAAAGTTCCACTTTTTTCGGATCCACCATCACGAATTTCAGTTCGCTCGGATGTTTTTTGTAGAGTAGGGAAGTGAGGATTGCATTAATTCCCACCGATTTTCCTTGTCCGGTCGCACCTGCCATCAATAAGTGAGGCATTTTTGCCAAATCGGCCATAAAAATTTCATTAGAAATCGTTTTCCCGAAAACCACCGGCAAATCCATATCGGTGTTTTGGAATTTTTGGGAAGCAATCACACTTCTCATCGAAACCATCGAAGGATTTTTTCTCGGAACTTCAATTCCAATGGTTCCTTTTCCTGGCATTGGCGCGATAATTCGAATTCCAAGAGCGGAAAGATTTAGCGCAATATCATCTTGAAGTTTTTTAATGGAAGCCACACGAATTCCCGCTTCTGGAACGATTTCGTATAAAGTTACGGTCGGTCCTACAGTCGCTTTGATTTCGGCAATTCCAACATTGAAATTCTTCAGAAGTCCAACAATTTTATTCTTATTTTCCTCTAATTCTTCACGGTTGATGGAAATTTCCTCGTTTCCGTAATCTCTCAACAAATCCAAAGTTGGCATTTGGAATTTCGCAAGATCCAGTTTATGATCGTAAAGACCGTGTTGATTAACGAGTTCTTGCGATTTTTGATCGGATTCATCCAAAACGTCTACCGTTTTTGCAACTTCTACTTTGAAATCAATATCATCCGATTTTGGAGTTGAATTGGTAGTTGGGCTTAAACTAATTTCTGGAGCCGTAGTTTCGGTAACTGTAATTTTTTGTGGAATTTCACCTCCGTCGAAAGTGGTTTTATTCGGAGTTTTGATGGTTTCAAAATCATTGCTGATCTCCACTTCCGGAAAACCTTTCACCGGAATTTCTACCGGAACAGCTGCCGCCGGAGTTGGAGTAATTATATTAGATGCTTCAGTGTCACTTTTGGCAATTTCTTCTAATTCATCATCTGCTTCGAAATTTTCAGAACTCGGCATCATCGCTTTTACTTTGCCCAAAGTATTTTCATTTAAATCATTAAGTTTTGATTTAATGTTGTTTGGATTTAAATTAAATTCCAAAATAAAATAAAGAGCAATACTTACAAAAAGAACTAACCAAAGTCCTGCAGTTCCAATCACGGAGTTTAGAAAATCCATAATTTGGAAACCGTAAACGCCACTCAAAACGCCTTCGCCTTTGGTAATTGCGCCCATAAAAATTGGCAACCAACAGATGAAAAATAAGGAATGACCAAAGGTTTTCCAAGGTTTGAAATAGTTTTTCTTCAAAATCAGCATCCCGAATACAAAGAAAATGAAGGCAACAGCAAAAGCTGCAATTCCGATACTTTCAAAAATGAAAAGATTCCCGAGCCAATCGCCGATTTTTCCGAAAATATTCGATGATTTCACGGTTTTATCGAGCATCGTTCCGGCTTGGCTTTGATCAGCTTTCCAATTCAATAGATATGAAACGAAAGAAAAAGTAAGTACAACCGAAATAATTACAAACAAAACGCCGAAAAAAATGCGTGGTTTGGATAGAATTTTATTTTGTTCAGCCGCTGAAGACGGGGAGGTTTTAGTGTGTTTTTCCATAATATCAATGAGGGCAAATTTAATAATAATAATTTACAGTTTTATTGATGAATCAAAGAAAAATTGGTTTTTTTAAGGCCTGTTTTTTCAATTTTTTAATGTCATGAATCTTTCAAATTAATGCAGGAAAACCTTTGAAAAAAAATATTTTAATTTTTTAGGAATATATTTTTCATTTTAAATATCTTTAAAACCACAAAAGAGCCAACAACTATCAACCAATAACGATCAACAAAGCAATGACTTTTCAACAGCAAATACAGCAAGGAATTCCTAACGAACTTCCGCAACCAAAACCCTACGAAACCGATATCAACCACGCACCGAAACGTAAAGAAATCCTTTCAGATGAAGAGAAAAAACTCGCATTGAAAAACGCTTTACGTTATTTCGAACCAAAGTTTCATGCGGAATTATTACCGGAATTTAAGGAAGAACTGGAGAAGTTCGGAAGAATTTACATGTACCGTTTCCGTCCGGATTACGAGATGAAAGCGAGAGACATTGCAGAATATCCGGGAAAATCTGAACAAGCCAAGGCGATTATGCTGATGATTCAAAATAACTTAGATTATGCCGTGGCACAACATCCCCACGAATTGATAACTTACGGTGGAAACGGAGCGGTTTTTTCCAATTGGGCGCAGTATCTTCTGACGATGAAATATCTCTCGGAAATGTCGGACGAACAAACTTTGGTAATGTATTCCGGGCATCCGATGGGACTTTTCCCGTCGCATAAAGACGCACCAAGAGTTGTCGTAACCAACGGAATGGTGATTCCAAATTATTCTAAACCCGATGATTGGGAGAAATTTAATGCTTTAGGCGTTTCGCAGTACGGGCAAATGACCGCCGGAAGTTACATGTACATCGGTCCGCAGGGAATTGTTCACGGAACCACGATTACCGTTTTAAATGCTTTTAGAAAAATTAAAAAAGAACCAAAAGGAGGATTATTCGTCACTTCCGGATTGGGCGGAATGTCCGGCGCACAGCCGAAAGCGGGGAATATCGCAGGTTGCTTAACCGTTTGTGCAGAAGTGAATCCGAAGATTACCAAAATCCGTCACGATCAAAAATGGGTCAATGAAATTCATGAAAACCTCGATGAATTGGTAGCAAGAGTAAGAAATGCGCAAGAAAATAAAGAAACCGTTTCCCTCGCTTATCTCGGAAATGTGGTGGATGTTTGGGAAAAATTTGATCAGGAAAATCTAAGAATCGACATCGGTTCTGACCAAACTTCGCTGCACAATCCGTGGGCTGGAGGTTATTATCCGATTGGGATTTCATTTGAAGAATCCAATAAAATGATGGCGGAAAATCCTGAATTATTTAAAGAAAAAGTTCAGGAAACCTTGAGAAGACACGCCGCAGCCATCAACAAACACACCGAAAAAGGAACGTATTTCTTCGATTACGGTAATGCATTTTTGTTGGAAGCCAGTCGCGCCGGAGCCGATGTAATGACCGAAAATCCAACATTGGGAAGAGAGTTTAAATTCCCAAGTTATGTTCAGGATATTATGGGGCCCATGTGTTTTGATTATGGTTTCGGGCCTTTCCGTTGGGTCTGTGCGAGCGGAAAACCGGAAGATTTGCAGAAAACTGACGAAATTGCGACGCAAGTTTTGGAAGAATTAATGAATAATTCTCCAGCGGAGATTCAACAACAAATGGCAGATAATATCAAATGGATCAAAGGTGCGCAGGAAAATTGTTTGGTTGTAGGTTCGCAGGCGAGAATCCTTTACGCAGACGCGGAAGGCCGAATGAAAATCGCGGAAGCTTTCAACAAAGCCATTGCCAACCGAGAAATTGGTCCGGTCGTTCTTGGGCGCGATCACCACGATGTTTCCGGCACGGACTCGCCATATCGTGAGACTTCCAATATCTATGATGGTTCGCGTTTCACGGCGGATATGGCGATTCAGAATGTCATTGGTGACAGTTTCCGCGGGGCGACCTGGGTTTCGATTCACAACGGCGGCGGCGTTGGTTGGGGAGAAGTAATCAATGGTGGTTTCGGAATGCTCCTCGACGGAAGCGACGATGCTGACAGAAGATTAAAATCGATGCTTTTCTGGGATGTGAATAACGGAATTTCGCGCCGCAGTTGGGCAAGAAACGAAGGTGCCATTTTCGCCATAAAAAGAGCGATGGAAGTGGAGCCGAATTTGAAAGTGACGTTGCCGAATCTAGTTGACGATAAACTTCTTTAGTAATTTCTTAAGTAATCTTTGCACCTCAATTTTGAGGTGTTTTTTTGTTGAAATTTTATCAATAAACTTAATAGTCTATTTCTATACTAATTTTAATTAATTGGTATTATATTTGTCTAATTATTACTACAACAAAAAATATATTATTATGAAAAATTTATTTAAGCTCTCAGCACTTTTGTTTTTCTTCGGTCTACTGTTAACTTCCTGTGAAGAAACCAGAGACGATATGCAAACACCAAAAAGTATTTATGAACTTGCCTCAGCAGACTCGGATCTTTCTAATCTGAAAGCCGCAATTGATAAAGCTGGATTAGCCTCTACTTTAAGTGCGTCGGGTAATTTTACCGTATTTGCACCATCAAATGCAGCTTTTACACAATTTCTTACCGATAACGGTTTTGCAAGCCTGAATGATGTTCCTACCGCAGCACTAAAAGAAATTCTTTTAAACCATGTACTCGCATCAAAAGTAATGGCAGCGCAGGTAACCACAGGCTATGTTTCTACTTTAGCGAAAGGTAATGCCTCTTCTGCAAAGAATTTAAGTATGTACATTGACACAACATCTGGTGTTAAAATCAACGGAATTTCTACCGTTACCAAAACTGACATTAATGCTAGCAATGGAGTAATTCACAAAGTTGATAAAGTAATTGGTCTGCCAACAGTTGTAACTCACGCTTTAGCAAATCCTAATTTTTCTTCTCTTGTCACCGCACTTACCAGAAGTGACATGCCTAATTTTGCGGCTATATTAAGTGGGACCACCAACTCACCATTTACTGTTTTTGCTCCTACAAATGCAGCGTTTACTTCGCTGCTAACAGAGTTAAGTCTTCCTAATCTTGGTGCAGTGCCTACATCAACTTTAGAAAATGTCCTAAAATATCACGTTGTTGCCGGTGCAAATGTATTATCAACTGATATTACCAATAATATGAATGTTACTACATTTCAGGGTGGTACTTTCAACATTACCACCACGGGCGGTGTAAAAATTACCGATGCCAATAACAGAGTCTCGAATGTAATCGCTACAGATGTGCAGTGCAGCAACGGTGTTATTCATGCCATAGACAAAGTTCTTTTACCATAGTAGTTTGTATATTTTAAATGTTAATGTTTGATAAGCGTCCCTTTCAAAGGGACGTTTATTTGTAAATTGCAAAAATTTTTAAAACCATGAAATTTAAACTTATCCTTCTTTTTTTCATCAGTTCTTTATCGCTTTACAGCCAGGTTGGGAGTATCAATATTAATGTTTTTGATGATTTCAGTAAAAAACCGCTCACTGCAACCGTAAAAATTTTGGGCGGAAATGAGGAGCAGTTTTCCGGAACAGGAAATATTTTAATTTCAGACATCAGTTCGGGTACTTATACATTTGAAATTGTTTCGGAGGGTTACAGCCCCAGCTATCTGAATGAAATCAACGTAGTTCCTAACCAGAATCTTACTTTTTCGGTGGGATTAACGAAATTTGCAACCGACATTCAGGAGGTTACAATTACACGGAAAGCATACAAAACCACGGCGGAAAGTCCGGTTTCATTACGAAACATAACTTCAGAAGAAGTTCAGAAAAACGCAGGTTCCAACCGAGATGTTTCCAAAGCGATTCTAAGTTTTCCGGGCGTTGGAAGTACCGCAACTTTTAGAAATGACCTTTTTATCAGAGGTGGAAGTTCGGCAGAAAATAAATTTTATATTGACGGAATTGAAGTTCCCGTTATCAATCACTTTCAAACTCAGGGCGCTTCCGGTGGTCCTCGCGGAATTATTACGGTGGATTTTATCAAAGATGTCGATTTTTACAGCGGCGCTTTTCCGGCGAAAAGAAACGACGTTTTATCCTCACTTTTTGAATTCAATTTGAAACAGGCAAGGAAAGACAAACTTGGTTACAAAGCGGTTTTAGGTTTGGACGATATGCAGTTGATGGTGGATGGTCCACTTTCCAAAGATCAAAGCTGGAGCGGACTTTTTTCCGTGAGAAAATCCAATTTGCAGTTGCTTTTTAAAGGAATTGGTTTGCCATTTTTGCCGAGTTATTACGATACGACTTTCAAAATTTCAAAAAAATATAAAAGTGGTGACGAACTGTATTTTATTGGTTTGGGTGCGATTGATAAATTTGAATTTAACGACAATGCGAAAAAAACGCTGTCTAATTTAACCTTAATTGACCGACTTCCGAACTCGCCGCAATGGAATTACACGGTTGGGGCAGGTTACCGACATTTGGTGGAAAACGGGAATTGGCTTTTTACCTGGAGCAGAAATATGCTCGACAATCAAGCCATAAAATATTACAGAAATATTGAAACGCCACAAAATTTGCTTTACGATTATCAATCTCGTGAAGCCGAAAATAAAGTGAGAATCGACCGAAATTTCAAGGTTAATGATTATCAGTTCAGCGCAGGAACCAATGTGAATTTTGCGAAATATTCTAACAATTCTACCATCAAACAAGTCAATCAAAACACCATAGATTTTGACCAAATTTCTTCGGAATTGAATCTTGTTCAGTACGGTTTATATCTTCAAACCGCCAAGAAATTTTTAGAAGATAAAATGCAACTTTCTGTTGGAGCCAGAATTGATGGCAGCAATTATTCTGATTTGACTAGCAATCCTTTTGAACAGTTTTCTCCAAGATTTTCTTTGAATTACAAATTTGCCGAAAATTGGGCAGCGAATTTCAATACCGGAATTTATTATCAACTTCCGGCTTATACAAGTTTAGGTTTTCAGTTGAACAATAATTTAGTGAATAAAAATTCATTAAAATACATTCAAAACACGCATTTTGTCGGAGGTTTAGAATTTAATGGAAAAGACAATCTGCGTTTCACTTTGGAAGGTTATTACAAAAAATACAAAAATTATCCGTTCTCGTTGCGTAATCAAATTTCATTGGCAAATATCGGTGGAGATTTCGGTGTGGTTGGTAACGAACCTTTGGATTCCAGAGGTTTTGGCGAAACGTTTGGTTTGGAATTTTTGGCTCAAAAACGAACTTTGAACAATTTCTACGGAATTGTTGCCTACACTTTCGGGTTTTCAAAATTCTCCGATTCAGCCGGAAATTTATTACCGTCAAGTTGGGATTCCAGACACATTTTAACGATGACCACTGGAAAATATTTCAAAAGAAATTGGAATTTGGGTGCAAGATTTCGACTGCAATCCGGACTTCCGGAAACACCGTATGATTTGCAAAGAAGCGCTTTGGTAAATATTTGGAATGTTGCCAACGGTCCGGTTCAAGATTTTACACAACTGAATTCTTTGCGAGGAAATGTCGCCCATCAATTGGACATCAGAGCCGAGAAAAAATGGATTTTCAAAAAATGGCAATTCACGACTTATGTTGATGTAGTTAATGTTTACGGCTCGAAAAGCGCAAGCAATTTACCGGTGGTCAATCTCCAAAGAGATGCTTCGGATAACGGAATTATCGCCAATCCAAATGCACCGCAAAATCAGCAATATTATGTGTTGGAAACAGGAAGTGCTGATAAAAATACGCCGTTGCCATACTTCGGATTTATATTTGAGTTTTAGATTCTAGAAAAATCCTTCAAGGTTTTTAAAACCTTGAAGGATTCTCTTTGTTAATTTCTGCCATCGCCCAATCCAACTGCACATCTTTTTTCTGCAAAATTTCTTCCAAAGTTGGGATTATTTCTTTATCGGGAACAACTCCTTTTTTGGTGTGGGTAAACTTAATATTGGGCTGAATGAGCATTAATCCAATCGGAAGATAGAGTTTTGAATTTTTTAGTTTTTCAGTGGAGTAGCGCCCTGCAACGGTTCCGTCATTTGCTCCGCCTGTTTCTTCGCCCACTAAAAACGCCCTTTTCTCGTCTTTTAATTTAGATGGGAGAATGGATGCTGCTGAAAAACTGCTTCCGTTAATTAGAACGTAAACTTTTCCTTTAAAGTTATTTCTCTTGGGTTTTTTCAAAGCGAAAATTCCGTTGTTTTTTAAATAAATTTTGTCATTTACTTTTTTCGTGGAAAGTGCCGTTCCGACGAGATAAAATGGATAGACGATAATCGCTAAAGGTTTAACCAAAATCGGAAAGTTAGCCAAATAATCCGCTTGAAACATTGCTGAACGCGAAGTTACCTCAATATCATTGATGAATCTAAACTCGTCGGAAACCAAATACGAATACAGATTGTTAATTTCATAAAGCGATCCACCCAAATTATCGCGAATGTCGATAATCAGATATTTTGCAGGTGATTTTTTCAGTGTGGCAAAACTTTGTTTGTAGAATTTTCTGCTATATGTTCCCGAAAAAGTCTTGATTTTCATATATGCAATCGTGCTGTCTTTCGTGGGAAATTGCAAATCACGGTTGTAGCTTTTTGTCAGAATATTGTAATCTTTTACTTTTCCGGTCTCGCTTTTTGTGAGTTTTTTGTTGGCGGTTTCTTCCTTTTTCTTTTCTTCTTTGCTGACTTTTTCTCGATTCAAATAGAATGTTTTTACTTCATTATTAATTTTGGTTTCCACTTTTACGCTGTCAAGAATTCCAAATTCGGCGGTGAAAAAGGAGGGCCATCTTCTTTCAAGCGAATATTTCAAAAACGTTTTGTTGTAGCCGTCGCTGTTTACAAATGGTCTGTATTTTTCGAGTAGGTCTTTGATGGGAATATCTTTAATCTTTAAAATTTCTGTTCCCATTGCCATATTGGGAATTTTGTCCGTATTATCTTTCACGAAAACTCGGTCACCATCCAACACAAAATTATAGCGGCTCAACAAACCTTTTTGATTTTTCAAATCTCTGATTTCTTTCTTTGTCAACCGCTTTTCAAAAGGATAAAGCCTTAAATGTCCTTCACGAATTTTTGCTATAACAGGTGCCAATTTTTGGTAAAATTCATTGGGTTTTAAAGGTTTGCTGATGGTGGTCTTTAAACTGTCAAATTTAAAATCAAGAGAATCCTTTGAAATGTACCAATACAGATTGGGATGAAGTTTCTGAAGTTTGTTGTAGGCGTGATCAACGTCTTGCTTCAACTTTTCAGCAGAGACGGGAGTTTCACGTTTTTCGTTGTGCTTTTTTACGGAAACACAGGAACTTAAAATGGAAATAAAAACAAGAAAAAATATTTTTTTCAACCTGAAAATTTTGATAAAAATAAAGATTTTAAAACAAAAAAACTTCCACAAATTAATGGGAAGTTTCATTGAGTTTTAATTGATCATTCATCATTCATCATTCATCATTCATCATTCATCATCTATCCTAAAACCGTCACGGTATTTTGCAGCATTTCAAAGATCGCATCTTTTCCGTTGTCAGGTTTTACGTTTACAGCACGCGTTCCGTTGAAATGCAGACACGTAACATATCCAAGGTTTGCCGCATCCAAACACGTGTATTTCACGCAATAATCCAAAGCAAGTCCTACAATTTCAAGCAATTGGATATCGTGATATTTTAAGAAATCATCCAAACCGGTTTTCACGAAATGGTTGTTATCCTGGAAACCGCTGTAGCTGTCGAACTCTGAATTTTTTCCTTTTTGAACGATGTGGGTAACTTTTTCTCTGTTTAAATCTTTATGAAATTCTGCCCCGAAACTTCCTTGTACACAATGATCCGGCCACATAAATTGTGGAATTCCGTTCAAAATAATGGTTTCGCCCACTTTTTTTCCATTGTTGGAGGCAAAACTTTTATGATCTGCAGGATGCCAATCTTGGGTGAGGACAATTTGGTCGTATTCGTTTTCTTCCATCAGAAGGTTGATGTAGGGGATAATCTCGTTGGCTCCCGGAACTGCAAGTGCGCCGCCTTCGCAAAAATCGTTTTGTACATCTACTATTATCAGTGCTTTTTTCATAAGTTAAATTGTATTAAAAGAATAGAATCGTATATTTTTTAGGTAAATTTACAAAACTAAAAGTCAAATTTTCAGCCAAAATCATTTATCAGCCAAATCGGCAAAATGCATAATAAAATGGACAATTTAGAACAAAAAAAATATCCAATCGGAACTTTTCAGTGGCCGGAAAACATATCCGATGCAGAAATAGATCTTCATATTGAGACTTTGAAGAAATTTCCTCAAAAATTAAAAAAACTACTGGAAAACTGGACCGACGATATGCTGGAAACTCAATACCGATCGGGAGGTTGGACGGTTCGACAACTCGTGAATCATCTTGCGGATAGTCATATGAACAGCATCATTCGCTTTAAATTGGCTTTAACGGAAGATAATCCAACGATAAAAACTTATGAGGAAGCCAAATGGGCGGAGTTGCAGGATAGCCGCAGCGAACCCATAAGCTCTGCACTTCTTATTTTGGAAGGGTTGCATTCGCGATGGACTCATTTGCTTAAAACGATGACTAATAAAGAGTTTAGCAGGAGTTTTTATCATCCGGAACTTCAAAAAAGCATCAGTTTGAGTAGTCTCCTTGCGTTATACGCTTGGCATTGCAATCATCATTTTGCGCATATTGAAAATCTAAAAAAAGAGAAAGGTTGGTAGCCAAAAAATCGCTTTTCAATCCGTCGGATTTAGAAGAAATAAAATTTAGGATTTCAAAAATCACTTCACAATCTGAAAGGAAATGGGGGAAAATGAACGTGGCACAAATGTTTCGTCATTGCGATAAAATTCTCCAAATCGGGCTCGGTAAAATAATTTTGCCCAAAATTTTTCCTGGAATAAAATGGATCGGAATGTTCACCAAATTTGAAATGAAAATTTTCAATAATGGAATTCCGCCAAATATGCCGACTTTTGCACAGGTAATTACTTCAGAAAACTGTAATTTTGAAAAATCAAAAGAGCAACTATTGGCGACACTCGACGAGTTTGTAGCGAAAGGATTGAAGAATAATCTGCTTTCGGAGCATCCGCTTTTCGGGAAAATGTCGCAACAAGATTGGGGTTTTATGGAATATAAACACCTTCATCATCATTTAAAACAATTTGGAGTATGAGTTTTTTTAATAAAATCTTTGGAAGTTCGGAGGAAGAAATACCTTCTCCAGAATTTTGGAAATATATCGAATCTGAGGAAGATTTAAACCAAGCAATTGCAGCTTCTGTAGAAAAAAAAGTTGCGATTTTCAAACATTCTACGAGATGTTTTATCAGCAAAACAGTTTTGAAAAATTTCGAAAAAAAAGTTGAAAATTCTGATAAAAACGTAGAATTTTATTTTTTAGATTTGCTCGCGCACAGGGATTTATCGAATAAAATTGCCGATGATTTGGGAGTAACGCACCAAAGTCCGCAACTGATTGTTCTGGAAAATGGAGTGGTGGTGAATCATGCTTCTCATCAAAGTATTTCTTTATCTTTAACTTAAATTTGAATTTTTTGCATGGAAAATATCGAAACTTATTTATCTGAAATTTTAGAAATTCCGAAAAACGAAGTTACCCAATGCAGCAGTTTTTATGAAAGCAAAAGCGTGGCTAAGAATGAATTTCTGCTGAAGGAAGGGGAAGTATGCAATTCTACTTATTTCGTGGAAAAAGGCTTGTTGAGAATGTTTTCAATCGATAAAAATGGGAAAGAACACATCATACAATTTGCGCCAGAAAAATGGTTGATTTCAGATAGAAGTTCGCTTTATTTTAATGAAAAATCGAAATATTATATTGAAGCGGTGGAAGAATCTGAAATACTATTATTAAAAAATGATTTTTTTAAAAATATGTCTTTGCATTTCCCGAAAACTGCTGAAAAAAACGATTTGCTTTTGCAAAAACACATCCGAAATTTGCAGAATCGCGTGAATTCGCTTTTGGCAGAAACTGCGGAAGAACGTTATATGAATTTCATCAAAATGTATCCCGATATTTTGTTGCGTGTTCCGCAATGGATGGTGGCAAGTTACTTAGGAATTACGCCGGAAAGTTTGAGTCGTGTGAGAAAAGAATTGGCAAGGAAGAATTTTCAGACCTCATAAAAAAAGGAACTCAAATCGAGTTCCTTTTCTTTTGCTTTTTGTGTAATTATTTCCCTAAATAAGATTTCAAAATCTTGCTTCTAGTATTATGTTTCAAGCGTTTGATTGCTTTTTCTTTAATCTGACGAACTCTTTCTCTTGTAAGATCGAAGGTTTCACCGATTTCTTCTAAAGTCATTGGATGTTTTCCGTTCAAACCGAAATACAAACGTACCAAATCGGCTTCACGTGGCGTTAAAGTTTGCAACGCTCTTTCGATTTCGATTTGAAGTGATTCCAACATCAAATCTTTATCTGGACTTGGTGATTCGCCAGAACGCAAAACGTCGTATAAATTCGAATCTTCACCTTCAACCAACGGTGCATCCATCGACAAGTGTCTTCCGGAGTTTTTCATTGATTCTTTGATGTCGTCTTCGCTCATATCGAGAACTTCAGCCAATTCTTCCGGAGAAGGTGGTCTTTCGTTTTCTTGCTCGAGGTGTGCGTACGCTTTGTTGATTTTATTAATTGAACCAATTTTATTTAAAGGCAATCTTACAATTCTCGATTGCTCAGCCAAAGCTTGCAAAATCGATTGACGAATCCACCAAACGGCGTAAGAAATAAATTTAAAACCTCTAGTTTCATCATACCTTTTCGCAGCTTTCATCAAACCAAGATTCCCTTCGTTGATCAAATCGGGTAGGGAAAGTCCCTGGTTTTGGTATTGTTTCGAAACGGAAACCACGAAACGTAAGTTGGCTTTAATTAGTTTTTCAAGGGCAACTCTGTCGCCTGCGCGAATTTTTTGTGCCAAATCTACTTCTTCATCGGCAGTGATTAGATCCACTTTACCAATTTCCTGTAGATACTTGTCGAGTGAAGCGGTTTCTCTGTTGGTAACCTGCTTGGTAATTTTTAATTGTCTCATGTATTAAAACCTGTCCACTTTAGGACTGCAATAGATTATACGATTCAAAATACAAAAAGGTTACACTGATTTTAAATTTGAATTAAATAATGGTTATATTTCATTCATATTTAAATGAATAAAATATTTTTTTTCTCTTATATACCTGATTATAGAATGTTTCAGAATGAGTTTGAATATCAATTGTTTTTTGTTGAAACTTAGAAATATTAAGCTGAAAATATGAGTTTTTATTAATTAAAATTTCTTTTTAATATCTATTTTTGACGAAGAATATAGCATTATGACATTTTCACCTATTATTATAGGAACCATGCGTTGGGGAATTTGGGGCGCAAATCATTCCGAAAAAGAAGTTCAGAAACTCATCGAAACTTCTATGGAAGAAGGTTTGTACACTTTCGATCATGCAGATATTTATGGAGATTATACAACAGAAAAACTCTTTGGTGATGCACTTTCTCAGATGAAAATCAATAGGGAAGAAGTGCAGTTGATTTCTAAATGTGGAATCGAAATGCCATGCGAAAATCGAAATTACAAGATAAAATCTTATAATTATTCGAAAGAACATATCATGAATTCGGTGGAAAAAAGTTTAGAAAATTTGCAAACCGATTATTTGGATCTTTTGTTGTTGCATCGGCCTTCTCCGCTGATGAATCCTCTAGAAATTGGCGAAGCTTTCGATGAATTAAGAGAACAAAAAAAAGTTAGGCATTTTGGAGTTTCTAATTTTTCAACCTCACAATTTGAGCTCATTAATGATGCTTTTCCATTGATTACAAATCAGGTTGAAATTTCGATCAATCATACGGATGCATTTTATGATGGAACATTGGATCAATTGATGAGAAAAGGTTTGCAACCGATGGCGTGGTCTGTTTTGGGGAACTATTTTTCAAAAGAATCTGAGCAAAATAGTAAAATAAGATTGGTTTTAGGGGAATTATGTAAAAAATATAATGTTGATGAAAATCAATTACTTTTAGCGTTTGTTCTGAAGCATCCTTCAAAAATTCTTCCTGTAATTGGTACTTCGCGATGGGAAATGATTAGAAGATTCAAAAAAAGCCTTGATATTAATTTAGAAAGAGAAGATTGGTTTAAACTGCTTGAAGCTTCGCAAGGAAAGGAGGTTAATTAATATTAATATCAAAAAAGTTGTTTTTCTGATTTATAATTGTATCTTGCACCCGTTTTTATATCCGAAATCAATATTTGTTCATCCTTTGTTGACTTTCATTTATAATTTCAACAAGTATTAATTTTTTTAATTTTTTTTATGATGAACATTTTTGTTTCAAACATCAATTACTCTACAAGAGAAGAGTCATTGCAAGACCTTTTTTCAGAATTTGGCGAAGTATCTTCTGCTAAAATTATCACAGACAGAGAAACCGGAAGATCCAGAGGATTTGGTTTCGTAGAAATGAGCGACGAAGACGGTAAAAACGCTATCGAAGCTTTAAACGGAAAAGAATTGGACGGTAAAGAACTTAACGTTTCTGAAGCTAAACCAAGAGAAGACAAACCAAGAAGAAGTTTCGACAATAATCGTAGCGGAGGCGGCGGTTACGGTGGAGGAAACCGTGGCGGTGGTTACGGTGGCGGAAATCGTGGCGGTTCAAACTGGTAAGATTTTTCTACAAATAGTGAAGCGGCTTTTTAGCCGCTTTTTTTATTTAATTAATATCAACACAGATTCCGAATTAATTAGGAATTGGTCTTTATTATCAGCAGTTTTGCTTAAAATTATCGAATCAAACATGATTTTGAATTCGTAATTTCCGATGGTTTTTATGATGAATAAATCATCAACTTTTATTTCCCCATAATCTGGATATTTCTCAAATAATTTTCTCAAATCTGGAACCAAATTAGTTTTTTTACCGTTGAAAACCAAGTTTAATTCAGATTTAAACATACTTACCGGCATTTTTAATTCCACGAGATTGTTTTCAAATTCAAAATGATTTTCCTTGCAGTTGTATGCTTTGAAAAGATATTTGTAGCCGGAAATATCAGCATTGAAATTTTTCGCAAGGAGAGTGATGTTTTTCACAGTTGATGGAGCGCTTTTCTTTGAAACCGAATATTCTATATTTTTAAACTTTTCTTTGAAATCGTTTTTCAGTTCCCAAAAGTTAGCTTTAGCTAAGTTTTTAGAAAAAATTTTCTGTTGTTTATGATCCAAAAAATTCAATAAAAATTCATTTTCTCCACGTTTTGCCAGAAATTCAATTTTATTGGAAATTTCTTCTGCAACGGTATCCGGAACTTTTTTGTTAAAATCAATCTTTCCTTTTTCGAGGAGATTATTTTGGACTAAAATATTTTTTAATTCTGTTTTCTGACTTCTCTTTGCAACCGAAAAAGTATTAAAATAAGGAAAAATCAAAGCGAATAATCCGAAAATAAAAAGATTAATCGGTACAAATTTAATCGTGGATTTTTTAATGAAAATAAAATAGAAAACCACGGCTGTGAGCCACAAAGCAAGCAACAAAACGAAATATCGTGGTTCAGTATAGCCGTATTCTAAAATTCGGGTGAATATCGCTGTAAAAAGCAGTACAATCAATGGAACGAGCGTGTAATAAAAGATTTTTGAGAAAATTTTCACCCAAGATTTTGTAGATTTCTCTTTTAAGGGATGAACTAATAGCAGTGCTAAAATTCCTACCACAGAATACGCCAAAACCAAATAGGAAACCCAACCGCGTGGTAATTCCCAATTGAAGAGGATTTTTGCGGAGTAAAAAAAGAGAATAATCGAATAGATAATCAGTAGCGGAATAAGGACATATTGCGTAAAAAATTTCAGAATCAAAGGATATTCACTTTCTTTTTCCAAATCGGTGAGGCCTTTTTCGCTGAAGAGCAAAAAAATCAGACAACTCCCGAAAATGGAAAGAAAATAGAAAGTTTCTGCGTAATATTTTTGATTAAAATTAAAATCGAAAAGCTTATCCACTGCCAAAATCGCAAGTTCAACACCACCTGTTAAAACTCCCGTAAATATTGCCGTTAAAAAGATATTAATGAATAAATTTTTATTGTATTGCCAAAAATTAAGTTCTTTTTGTTTGCCCAAAAATGCTGAAAAAGAGACGAGCAAATGGGATAATATAACTGTTGGAATGATTAAAAAAGCATATTTTTCGGTGAAATATTTTTCATTTTCAGGAAGTAAGAAATAAAAACATACTAAAAATATAAATCCGGCAATTTCGAGTAAAAGCGATTTACCGATTCTTTGAGAAAGCATTTTTAAGGCAAACATCAGCGAGATTCCCATGCAGGAAACCAATGAAAATTTAATGAATGTGAAATAATTTTTATTGGAATTGAAGTCGCCGTGAGCAAAACATATCAGCGAAATTGCTCCAAGGAAAGCCATCAGAAGCATCATAGGATATAGGCGAAAAATTTCACTGGTTTTCGCGAAAATTTTCCGAATTTTACTTTGCATAATTTGTGTTTTTATGTTTTACTGATGCGCTGAAGTCGAGAAAGGAAAGTGGGAATTATTTTTTCTTCTTTTTCCCTTTTTTTTGTTTCTTTTTCTCCTTTTTCTTTAAAGTTTTATCAGAAGTAATTTCGTCAATAAAATCGACAATTGGATTTTCATTTTCAAGTTTTTTTGTTTCGAAAAGTGAGTCCAAATCTGCTTTTGCCAGCATTTTTGTATCTAGTAATGTTTTTAGCAATTCACTCGCAGAATTTTGAAAATATTGTTCTAGAAAGCTTTTCAGCCGAAATATTTTATAATCTTCATAAGGAATAGCGACGGTATATTTGAAAATTCTTCCTTCCTTTTCAATGGTTAAAAACTCTTTTTCTACCAAAATTTTTATAAAAGTAGAAACGGTATTTTGGTGAGGTTTCGGTTCGGGATATTCTTCCATAACATCTTTCATATAAGCGGAATTCAGCTTCCAAAGGATGTTCATTAAAAGTTCTTCGGCATGGGTGAGTTGGTTTATTTTCATAATTTTAATGGTGGATTTGGATATGGGTATAAAGATAAATAAAAGATACGAAACCAGCGATAAGAGCGCCTGAAACGACCTCCTCGATGGTGTGTCTTTTGAGAATAACTCTGGATATTCCTACTAGAATAGTAATGAAAAACCATATAACTCCCAATTTCGGATTGATTGAAAAAAATAAAGCAGCAACGAAAAGGTTGAAAGCGGTATGCATGGAGCTTTTGATGAAATAATTGCTTATTTGCATTACCAAAAGTAAAATCATAAGAAAAACCATGACCAGATCTGTATTTTCATTGAGAAAAAAATCATACAGAAGATAGACAAGGATAGCTCCAATTATAAAAAAATAAAGACTTTTTCGTTGTTGACGATTCGAAACATCCATATTCGTATAATTACCATTTTTCACATTCCAGAAAATCCAAATGGAAATAGGCAGAATCATCAATAGAAGAATAGGTAAAAACCGTGCTGCAGCTTCATTTACGGAATAATTCTCGTAACTGAAATACAGAAAATACAGAAAAAGAGAGGTGAGTGGATTGAAAAAATTAGAAATAATTTTCGAAATTCCGGTTATCAATGGAGGTGTACTTTTAAGCATAGAAATAAATAGAGTTTCAAAAATAAGTTTTTATCTGTTAATAATGAATATTTATCAACATATACTAACGTTTAAGACAAAGATTTTTATTATTTTTGCTGAATATTTCGATTAAATATGAAAGAATTTTCAAAAGAAGTGTACCTTAAATGGTATGAAGAAATGACGATGTGGAGAAGGTTTGAAGACAAATGCCGTTCTCTTTACCTCAAACAAAAAATCAGAGGATTTTTACATTTATATAACGGTCAGGAAGCAATTCCCGCAGGTTTTACCCATGCGATGGATCTTACAAAAGACAGTATGATTACCGCCTACCGTTGCCACATACATCCAATGGCGATGGGAGTTGATCCGAAACGAATCATGGCCGAACTTTGTGGTAAAGCAACCGGAACATCCGGCGGAATGGGTGGTTCTATGCACATTTTCAGCAAAGAAAAAAGATTTTATGGCGGTCACGGTATTGTGGGCGGTCAAATTCCTTTAGGAGCAGGAATCGCTTTTGCTGATAAATATTTCGAAACTGGTGGGGTGAATATCTGTTTCTTCGGAGATGGTGCAGCGCGACAAGGTTCTCTTCACGAAACCTTCAACATGGCCATGAACTGGAAGCTTCCTGTGGTTTTCGTTGTAGAAAACAACCAATATGCAATGGGAACTTCGGTAAAAAGAACCGCAAACCATGAAGATATCTACAAATTAGGACTTGGTTATGAAATGCCATGTTTACCTGTAGATGCTATGGATCCTGAAAAAGTGGCTGAAGCTGCTTACGAAGCCATCGAGAGAGCAAGAAGAGGAGATGGACCAACCTTCATCGAAGCGAGAACTTATCGTTACAGAGGTCACTCAATGTCGGATGCTGAACCTTATAGAACTAAGGATGAAGTAGCTGAACATAAAAAAGATGATCCTATCGAGATCGTGAAGAAAAGAATTCTTGACAATAATTGGGCAACCGAAGATGAGTTGAATGCTCTTGACGAAAAATCAAAAGAATTCGTAGAAGAATGTGTAGAATTTATGGAGCAATCTCCGTATCCAACTGCAGATAAAGTGTACGAATACGTTTATGCTCAGGAAGATTATCCATTCCTTAATAAATTAGAAAATAATTAATAATTTATTCTGAAAACGAAAACTGATTTACTAGCAATCGTTTTTAAATTTTAAATAAGAAAAAAATATATGGCTGAAGTAATTACAATGCCGCGTCTTTCCGATACAATGACGGATGGTAAAGTGGCTAAATGGCACAAAAAAGTTGGTGATGCAGTAAAAGAAGGAGATATTTTGGCTGAAATTGAAACCGATAAAGCCGTTCAGGATTTTGAATCGGAATTCAACGGAACACTTCTATACATCGGGACTGAAGAGGGTGGCTCTTCTCCTGTTGATGCTGTCTTAGCTATTATCGGTGAGGCAGGTGAAGATATTTCAGCTTTGAAAGGTGGAAATGCTGTTGCAGGAATTCCTGAAGAAAATAAAACTGAAGACAACGTTACTGCTGTAGAAACTACAAAACCAGTAGAAAAAGAAGAAGCTCAGTCTTCTGCTGAAATCCCGGCAGGTGTTGAAATTATTACCATGCCTCGACTTTCAGATACCATGACTGAAGGAAAGGTTGCAAAATGGCATAAAAAAGTTGGTGATACTGTAAAAGAAGGTGATATTTTAGCTGAAATCGAAACAGATAAAGCTGTTCAGGATTTCGAATCTGAATTCAACGGAAACCTTTTATATATTGGTACTGAAGAAGGTGGAGCAAGCCCTGTTGATGCAGTTCTGGCAATTATTGGTCCCGCAGGAACTGATGTTTCTGGAATTATTTCCGGAGGTGGAAAAAAAGCAGAATCTAAACCGGTTGCTGAAGTTAAAGAAGAAAAAGTTGCTGAGTCACAAACTGCTCAAGCAGCACCTGTTGCAACTTCATCAAATGAAAGAATTGCAATTTCTCCTTTAGCTAAGAAAATTGCAGAGGAAAAAGGTGTTGATTTAAATGCTTTGAAAGGAAGTGGCGAAAACGGAAGAATTGTAAAAAAAGACGTTGAAAGTTATACTCCGGCTACTGCTAATCAAGCGAAACCAGTTGTTGCTGAAGCAAAACCTGCTCCACAAGTAATGAATTTCGTTCAGGGTGAAGATTCTGAAACTCCAAACTCTCAGGTGAGAAATGTAATTGCGAAAAGACTTTCTGAAAGTAAATTTACCGCACCACATTATTATCTGATTGTTGAAATCAACATGGATAAAGCAATTGAGGCCAGAAAAGAAATCAATTCTTTACCAGATACCAAAATTTCATTCAACGATATGGTGATTAAAGCTACAGCAATGGCTTTAAGAAAACACCCGCAAGTGAATTCTACATGGCATGCTGATAAAATTGTTCACCACGGAAATATCAATGTTGGTGTTGCAGTAGCAATTCCTGATGGATTGGTGGTTCCTGTATTGAAAAATGCAGATCAAATGAATTATAACCAAATTTCAGCTGCAGTGAAAGATATGGCTGGAAGAGCGAAAAGCAAAGGTTTGAAAGCCAATGAAATGGAAGGTTCTACGTTCTCAATTTCCAATTTAGGAATGTTTGGAATCGAAACTTTCACTTCAATTATCAATCAACCGAATTCCGCGATTCTTTCCGTGGGTGCAATTGTAGAAAAACCAATCGTAAAAGATGGCCAAATCGTGGTTGGAAATACCATGAAACTTTCACTTGCATGTGATCACAGAGTGGTAGATGGTGCTACAGGAGCCGAATTTTTACAAACTTTGAGAACTTATTTGGAGCAACCTTTGACTTTATTGCTCTAGTTTTCATAAAACATACTTTTAAAATCCTTTCAAAATATTTTTTGAAAGGATTTTTATTTAAATATTAAAATCATTTTCACTATTTTTGAAGCTATGATAAAAGCAAGCAATATTCATAAATCATACGGAGATTTAGAGGTTCTGAAAGGAGTTGATATTCATATTTTGGAAGGCGAAGTTGTTTCCATTGTTGGAGAATCGGGTGCCGGAAAATCTACCCTTTTGCAAATCTTGGGAACTCTTGATACGCCTACCAATCCTAAAAATTTCAACACTGAAATCACTTTGGCAGGACAATCTTTCATTAATATGAATGATCGGCAACTTTCCAGATTCCGAAATGAGAATATTGGCTTTGTTTTTCAGTTTCATCAGCTTTTGCCAGAATTTACAGCCTTAGAAAATGTTTTGCTCCCTACGAGAATTTCCGGGAAAAACGAAAAAGAATCTTTGGAGAAGGCTCACTCGCTTTTTGAAGATTTGAATATTGCACATCGTCTTCATCATAAACCCAACGAAATGTCGGGAGGAGAAGCTCAAAGAGCTGCCGTAGCAAGAGCCCTCATCAATTCGCCAAAAATAATTTTCGCTGATGAACCTACGGGGAATTTAGACTCGAAAAATGCAGATGATTTGCACCAGCTCTTTTTTGATTTACGAGATAAATACAACCAAACTTTTGTTATTGTGACCCATAATTCAGGGCTTGCAGAAATTACAGATCGTAAATTGGTGATGAAAGATGGACAAATTATTTCATAAATCCGATTTTAATACTAGTTTTTGATTAATTTTAAAACGTAGTTTTTTAGCAGTAAATATCTTTATCATGTCCATAAAATTTCTTGCTGAAGACGATCAGCCACGGGAAAAATTTTTATTGAAAGGTAAAAATTCACTTTCTGATGCAGAATTACTGGCAATCATCATGGGAAGTGGTAATCGGGAAGATTCAGCGGTGGATTTAGGAAGAAAAATTCTCCATTCGGTAGGGAATAATTGGCACAATTTATCATTGCTTTCCATTTCAGATTTAATGAAATTTAAAGGAGTAGGCGAGGCAAAAGCGATTTCTATAGCAACCGCACTCGAAATTGGACGCAGAAGAGTTTCTCAGGAAGTTCCCGAAAAAGTCCAGATTTCCGAAAGCAAAGATTTTTATAGAGTTTTACAGCCTTATTTATCCGATTTGCAAACCGAGGAATTTTGGGCGGTTTTTCTTAATCAAAACAATAGGATTTTAGGTAAATCGAAACTCTTTTCTGGAGGGATTAATCAGTCGGTGGTGGACGTGAGAATTTTATTTAAAACTGCTTTGGAACTTTTTGCGACAGGAATCGGCATTGCTCACAACCATCCATCAGGAAATTTGAAACCCAGCCAGGAAGATTTGCGCATTACCAAACAAATCAGTGAAGCCGGAAAACTATTAAACATTCAACTTTTGGATCATCTCATTATTTCACAAAATTCTTATTTCAGTTTTGCTGACGAAAATTTGTTATGATTAAAAGACTAAAATACCAAGAAATAGATTTTGGAAAATATGAGGAATGTCTGCTGCGATCAGAACAGTATAAATATTCGGCAGAAAAACCATATTTGGATATTACCTCCAAAAAAAAATGGGAACTTCTCGTTTATAAAGATTACGAGGCGGTAATGCCAATTCCATACATCACAAAAATGGGGATCAAAGTTGTGGTAAACCCTAAACTTTGTCAGCAACTTGGTGTTTTTTCGAAAACCGATTCTGCGAAGATTAACGATTTGTTTTTAGATTATTTCGAGAAAAAATACCGGATTTGGTATTATGCTTTTAATGATAAAAACAACTTTTCGAAACAGTTAAAACAAAGAAAAAATTTCCTGATTTTCCCTGAGAAATATGAGAATGTTCAGAAAAAATATTCTCCTAAAAGAAAGCGTAAACTCAGATTAGATCCGGAAGTTTTGGAGGAATCTCAGGTTTCAGTTGATGTCAATTTTGATGAAGCTAAAAACTTTATCGAAAACAATATAATGGGAGTAGATAAAAAAAGCGATTTAGCTGATTTTATTATGATTTTTGAAGCATTTTATCAAGAAGGTTCGCTTCAGTTTTATGCATTTTATTATCAAAAAAAGATGATTAATTTGATTGCAATGCACATCAGTTCGAAATCAGTAACGCTTTTGGGAACATTTAATGATAAAAATTTCGTGAAATTAAGCGGAGCTTCAATACTCATAGATTACGCAATAAAAAATCATATCGAAACCAGGATTTTCGATTTTGAAGGTAGCGAAATTCCTTCTGTAGAAGAGTTTTTTCGAGGTTTCCGGCCGGAATTGAAGCCTTATACAGTAATTCAAAATTCAAAGAAAAATTTGGTTAAAAGAATATTTTTTGCTCGCTGAATTCTTTTGTCAATGGTTTTATTTTTCAATTCTTTTTTTTGTTTTTATTCAAAAAAACAAAGTCAAAAAAGTAATTTTTCTAGAATAACTAAAAAGTCGTAATTTTGCACTCTCATTATTGTTTATGATCGATTCGCCTTATTTTCCGTATGCTTTTGCTTTGCTGGTGGCTTTTCCTTTTTTGGTTTTCATCAGACAGTTTGTTTTTAGCTACATTAAACTTAAAAATCAGGAGATTAAATTATTGACAATTAAAGGGACTTCTGAACAACGAGTACATGCTTATGAGCGACTTACGCTTTTTTTGGAAAGGTTGAAACCATCCAATTTAGTCAGTAAATTCGACCGGAATCTTGCGCCGCATGAGTTTGTTTTTCTCATCGAAAAGACCATCAATGAAGAGTTTGATTATAATGCTTCACAGCAACTTTATATCACTTCTAAAACCTGGAAAAATGTAGTCAACTGTAAAAACAATATGTTGCATTTGCTTCACAAAACCTATGAAAATTTAAATGAAAATTCATCTTTGGACGATTATAAAACTGTTTTCTTGATGAATTATATGAATGAAGAAGATTTCATTGCGAATTGTTTAGAAGATTTAAGAAAAGAAAATTTAATAGTAAATTAATATAAATAAATGATACCAAATTTTAAAGCACATCCTTGGCATGGGATTTCTGCAGGAGCAGAAGCGCCAAATATTGTGAATGTTTTTGTAGAAATAGTTCCTTCGGATACCATCAAATACGAAATCGATAAGCAAAGTGGTTACCTGAAAGTAGATCGTCCGCAACAGTTTTCTAATATTATTCCGGCTTTGTACGGATTTATTCCTAGAACTTATTGTCATGATGAAGTTCTGAAACTTGCCATTGAAAGTGGTGCAACCGACGTGAATACTGGAGATTTAGATCCACTTGATATTTGCGTGCTTAGCTCGCACAATATCCACGCAGGAGGGATGTTGATGGAAGCAATTCCAATCGGAGGTTTCAAAATGATTGATAAAGGCGAAGCAGACGACAAAATTGTAGCTGTGATGAAAGGTGATCATGCTTTTGGCCATTTCCGCGATGTTTCGGAATTACCGCAAGCTGAAATCAAAAGATTAATGCATTACTTTCTAACCTACAAAAATCTTCCGGATGAACCGGCAAAATGTAGAATCGAGGAAGTTTATGGTGCTGAACATGCAAAAAAAGTAATCAAAGCTTCTCAAAAAGATTACGCAAGTAAATTCGGAGGTTAATCCAAAATACTTCTCAGATATAATAAAAACAGGTGTTCGCATCTGTTTTTTTTTGTTGATTTCCGTCATGAAAAAAAATTACAACTATTTGAAAATAAATGTGTACTTTAGATTTAAGGTTTTATTTAACAATTCGTTAACATTAAAAAAATAATCTATGAATCTATTTATTTTAGTACCTATTTTTGGTATTTTGGCCTTAATCTACACCTTTGTTCAAAGCGCATGGGTGAGTAAACAAAACGCAGGAAACGATCGGATGAAAGAAATCAGCGGTCACATAGCGGATGGTGCAATGGCTTTTTTAAAAGCAGAATACAAAATCATGTTGTATTTTGTGGTCATTGTAGCAGTTTTGCTTGGTGTGATGGGCGCTTCCAATGCTAATTCCCACTGGAGTATCGGTTTGGCGTTTATCGTCGGAGCTATTCTTTCGGCATTAGCAGGTTTTATTGGGATGAAAATCGCCACTAAAGCCAATGTAAGAACCGCCGAAGCCGCAAAAACATCTTTGTCTAAAGCTTTGAAAGTTTCTTTTACTGGTGGTTCCGTCATGGGAATGGGGGTTGCTGGTTTAGCAGTTTTGGGTTTAGGTTCTTTATACCTAATTATTAAGCAAATTTTTGCACCTGGTTCCTCAGTTGATTCTCATGAAATGGAAAAAACCATCGAAATTCTTACTGGTTTTTCGTTAGGAGCAGAATCGATTGCACTTTTTGCAAGAGTTGGTGGCGGTATTTATACCAAAGCTGCCGATGTAGGTGCTGATTTAGTAGGAAAAGTAGAAGCCGGAATCCCAGAAGATGATCCCCGAAATCCCGCTACAATTGCGGATAATGTGGGAGACAATGTAGGAGATGTTGCCGGAATGGGAGCGGATTTATTTGGTTCTTATGTGGCAACTGTTTTAGCAACAATGGTTTTGGGAAGAGAAACTTTCTCCCAGGATGCATTTGGAGGATATGCACCGATTCTTTTGCCAATGCTTATCGCAGGAACAGGAATTATTTTTTCAATGATCGGAACTTTATTTGTGAAAATTGCTGATCAAGCAGAATTGGATACCGCACCGGTACAAAATGCCCTGAACTTAGGAAACTGGGGAAGTATCGTTCTCACCGCGGTTTCTTCTTATTTTTTGGTTAATTATTTATTGCCGGAAACCATGACTTTAAGAGGTCACGAATTCACCAAAATGGGAGTTTTCGGAGCAATTATCGTGGGATTGGTTGTGGGAACTTTAATGAGCATCATTACTGAATATTATACAGCAATGGGAAAAAGACCCGTGAAAAGTATCGTAAAACAATCCTCAACTGGTCACGCAACGAATATTATTGGAGGTTTATCTGTTGGTATGGAATCTACCTTGTTGCCAATTTTGGTTTTAGCAGGAGGAATTTATGGATCTTTCCTTTGTGCCGGACTTTATGGTGTAGCAATCGCAGCAGCCGGAATGATGGCTACAACAGCAATGCAATTAGCGATTGATGCTTTTGGACCTATCGCAGATAACGCAGGTGGAATTGCCGAAATGAGTGAATTACCTAAAGAAGTTCGCGAAAGAACAGATATTCTTGATGCCGTTGGAAATACCACTGCAGCAACTGGAAAAGGTTTTGCAATCGCTTCTGCGGCATTAACGGCTTTAGCTTTATTTGCTGCTTTTGTGGGAATTGCGGGTATTGATGGAATTGATATTTACAGAGCTGATGTTTTAGCCGGATTATTTGTTGGAGCGATGATTCCATTTATATTTTCTTCATTGGCCATCAAAGCTGTAGGAGAAGCGGCCATGGCTATGGTAGAGGAAGTTCGTCGCCAATTCCGAGAAATTCCGGGAATCTTAGAAGGAAAAGCAACTCCTGAATACGAAAAATGTGTAGCCATTTCTACAGATGCTTCAATCAAAAAGATGTTACTTCCGGGTGCAATTGCTCTTATTTCTCCTCTTTTAATAGGTTTTATTTTTGGACCAGAAGTTTTAGGTGGATTTTTAGCTGGAGCAACTGTTTCCGGTGTATTGATGGGAATGTTCCAAAATAATGCTGGTGGAGCATGGGACAACGCAAAAAAATCCTTCGAACAAGGTGTTGATATCAACGGACAAACTTATTATAAAGGTTCAGAACCTCATAAAGCTTCCGTTACCGGAGATACCGTAGGAGATCCTTTTAAAGATACTTCTGGACCTTCCATGAATATTTTAATTAAATTAATGTCGATTGTTTCATTGGTTATTGCTCCGACTTTGGCAGTTATACATAAAGATAAAATTGAGGAAAACAGAAAACAAAAATTAGAATCTTTAATGGCAATTTCCGGAACTACTGCCGCAAAAACCGTTGCTGTAGAAGGAATGGATGCTGGAACGCCGGTTGCAGCTCAGGAAGTGAAAGGAACTTTAAATGAAGAAGGAGATTTCGTGTATGATACTGGTGATATACAAGAGATTAAATTATCCAACAAATCCATTGCTATCGGGGAAAACAGCCAGTTGTATGCTTTGTATAGTGGCGTGAAATTAGAAGATCAAAAAATTCTTGATCCAAACCAATGGTACACTATTGAAAATCTTTATTTCCAAAGTGGAAGTGGTGATTTGAAGCCAGGTTCCGAAGCTCAACTTAATAATTTGGCCGAAATCATGAATGCTTATCCTAATTTGAAAGTGAAATTGGGAGGTTATACCGATAATACAGGTAATGAAGAAAGCAATTTAAAATTATCAAACCTTCGTGCACAAACTGCTAAATTGAAATTACTGGAAATGGGAATTTCTGGCGACAGAATAGAAGCTGAAGGTTATGGATCTCAATTCCCGGTTTGCGAAGCCAATGATACCGACGAATGCAAAGCACAAAACAGAAGAATAGATGTGAGAGTGCTAAGTTTTTAATAAAATCATAACAAATCAATATAAAATCCCAGCTTAGAGTTGGGATTTTTGTTTTATTATAAATTATTTTAATTAAAATGTAAAAATTTCGGGGATTTACTTTAAAAAATGGCAAACAACTTGTATATTGCTTCCCATGATTGAAAGATACTTTTTAATAGTGTTCAGCTTTATTTTTTTGAACATTAGTGGGCAATCCAAAGCAGATTTTGTTTTGGGTAGTTGGCTTGCTACTGATAAAAGCGTGGCAGTAGAAGTATATAAAGTAAATGAAGAATTTCGGGCAAAAGTACTATGGTTCGATCAAACATTGGGTAGCGGAAAACCGATGAATATGCGATACGATACGGAAAATCCTAACCCTGCACTTCGTAAAAGAAAAATACTCGGAATGGAAATTCTCGAAGGATTGCGCTATAATGCTCACAATAGTTCGTGGGAAAATGGAAAAATCTATGATGCGACCTCCGGTAGATATTGGGATTCTTCCGCAAGTTTAAACAAAGATGGAACCCTAAAAGTACGAGGTTTCTGGAAATTTAAATGGATAGGAAAATCGATGTCATTTAAGAAAATATCTCATGATGTATTAACTAAATTATAATATATGAACTTAATTATCAGATTGTTAGTAACCGCAGTGGTTGCTTTTTTCCTCACGAAAGTTTTATCAGGTGTCCATATCGATGGATTTTCTACGGCGCTTGTGTTTGCTATTGTTTTGGGAGTTTTAAATTTAATTGTAACTCCAATTCTGAAAATTTTAGGGTTGCCGTTAACAATTATTACCCTTGGATTTTTCTCTTTAGTAATCAATGCTTTGGTGATTTTACTTGCCGATTATTTTATTGATGGAATGACGGTTGACGGTTTCTGGTGGGCCTTTATTTTCAGTATTGCGCTTTCAGTGATCACTTCGTTATTGAGCGGAATTTTTGCTTCTTCAAAAGATTAAATTTCTTTTTTAATTAAATTTTTCTATTTAATTCATATAAATGAAAACTTTTCCAACAGCAAAGATGGATCAACAAACTCTGGTTTTCACCATGATTTTTGGTGCTATTTGTCATGCTGTAATTGGTTTTTGCGGTTACGAAATTCTCACCAAAAAGGCGTTTTTTCTGCTTTTTCCTGTGACTATAGTTTGCTTTGCTTTGGTTTCGTCCTACTTGATGATTCCGATAATTTCAGTGGATTCACAGAAGAATATTTTAATTAAAAACCAATTTGTGAATTTTAAAATTAAAAGGGAAGAAATCGCAGATTTGGAAATAATTTCAGGGAAAAAATTCAACATCCGAACCTTTGGCGTCGGTGGTTTATTCGGTTATTTCGGTTATTTCAACGGAAACGACGTGTGGTATGTCACGAATCTCGACAAGAAAGTACAAATCAAATTGAAATCCGGAAAAACTTACATGATTTCGCCCGAAAATACAGAAGATTTCCTTAGAGAACTTGAGCTGTTGTATTAATTAATCGGCTTAATTTTCTTTATCTTTGTCAAACTGCAGTCTGAATTTCTTACTGCAGTTTTTTTAAATTAATTTTTATGAAGCTAAAACACACCATTCTTGCTATTGCAGCACCTTTTCTTATGAATGCACAAAATGTGATGACGCCGGAAATTCTTTGGACACTCAATAAATTGGGTGTTACCGCAGTTTCTCCTGATCAGTCTTCGTTAATTTATTCCATCGGAAAAACCGACCTAAAAACCGAAAAGAATAATAAGAAAAACTACTTTTTCAACATCAGAACGGCAGAATCCACGAATCTGGATTTAGGTAAAAAAGCGTTGATCCAGTGGGATAAAAACGGAATTTATGCTCAGGAAGGAGATAAAATTTATCTGTCGAAAAATGTCGGAAAAACATGGATAGAATTCTACACCATCGGCGATGCCGAGAATATTGTGATTTCTCCTGATGGAAAAAAAGTAGCTTTCAGCAAGCAGGTTTTGGTTGAAAAAGTGATGGGAAAAGATAAATATTCCGATGTTCCGAAAACGACAGCGCACATTTATACCGACCTGAATCACCGTCATTGGGATTATTTTAATGAAGGTAAATACAATCATATTTTTGTCGTAAATGTTTCTGAAAAAGTAGAAAATGCTAAGGATTTGCTCGAAGGAAAAATGTGGGATTCTCCGCAAAGGCCATTTGGTGGAGCCGAGGATTTTATTTGGAGTCCGGATTCTAGCCAATTGTTATATGTTACTAAACCATTGAGCGGTGCAGAATACGCAAAATCAACGAACACTGATATTTTCGCGTACGATTTAAGCTCAGGTGTTACCAAAAACCTTACAGAAAGCAATAGAGGTTATGATATGGGACCGAAATTTTCACCTGACGGAAAAACACTTTTGTGGATGTCGATGGAAAGAGAAGGTTATGAAGCTGACAAAAACGACATCAAAATCATGGATTGGAAATCCCAAAAAGTTTCCAACCTTACTAAAAAGTGGGACGAAAGTGTTGTAGGTGACGTTTTTTGGGCTGCAGATTCTAAAACAATTTATTATACCACGGCTTTCAGAGGGACCAAACAGCTTTTTTCTTTAAATCCGAAAACTGAAAAAATCCAGCAAATTACCAAAGGCGATTTCGATGTGAATGAAATTTTGGCACTGAACAAAAACTCATTATTAGTTACTAGAACCGACATCAATCACAATCCGGATTTGTTCTCTGTTGATTTAAAAAATGGAGCAATGAAACAGGTTACAGAAGTTAATAAAGATAATTATTCCAAAATAACTCCAGGGAAATCGGAGTTGAAAATGGTAAAAACCACCGATGGAAAAGAAATGGGAGTTTGGTTTCATTATCCACCAAATTTCGATCCGAGCAAGAAATATCCTACGCTTTTGTATTGTCAAGGCGGTCCGCAATCTGCTTTAACTCAATTTTTCAGCACCCGTTGGAATTTTGCATTAATGGCTGCAAACGGATATATCGTTGTTGCACCAAACCGTCGTGGAATGCCGGGTTGGGGAACAAAATGGAATGAAGAAATTTCTAAAGATTGGGGAGGTCAACCGATGAGAGACTATCTCGCGGCTACAGATTTTGCTAAAACTTTACCTTATGTCGATGGTGACAGAATGGGAGCAGTAGGAGCAAGCTACGGTGGATACAGCGTTTTCATGTTGGCGGGAATTCATAATAACCGTTTCAAAACTTTCATTGCGCACGACGGATTGTTCGATATGAAATCCTGGGCTTTGACGACTGAGGAATTATGGTTTGCCAATTGGGATTTAGGTAGCCCGACTGAAAAGCCGCTTCCTAAAGCGTTTACCGATTTTAACCCAATTAATTTTGTTGACAAATGGAATAAGCCGATCATGATTATCCAAGGTGGAATTGATTATCGTGTTCCTTATGAACAAGGTCAGGAAGCGTTTCAAGCGGCGAAACTTCACGGTTTGAAATCGAAATTCCTTTATTTTCCGAACGAAAATCACTGGGTTTTGAATGCTCATAACGCGTTGGTTTGGCAAAGAGAATTTTTCGATTGGTTGAAAGAAACGCTTTAATTCAACTTTAAAAAATAATTAAAAAAAAGGCTTCTGAAATCATTCGGAAGCCTTTTTATTATTAAAGAATTTGTATTTTACAATTGTACTTTCACATTGAAACCAGAATTGATTCTCAAAGTGATTTTATCTGCGGAAACTCTGTTTCCTTGGATTTCGAATATCAAAGAATTTTGAGAAGTTCGGAAATATTCCAAAAGTTCTTCGTTTTCTACCGTGAAAGTAATCGTATCTGCATTCACATTGTTGTAGGAAGTGGCAATTAATTTTTCAGGAAGATTGGGCGCTTTGATGTAAATTTTCGCATTCTTAATGACATCCAATTTAGTGTCGAATTGCGAACTTAGAAATTGAATATTTAATGCATTCAGTTTTACAGATTTTAAGTTGTTGATCGAGAAATTGGGATTATTTTCTTTAATCTTTTTATCCAAATCGACATTCATTGGAATTTCTGGAGTTCGAGTGTAAGAAGTGGTACTTACGGTCGCAAAAGGAACTGTAACATCGGTGGAGAACGGAACATCAAAAGGCGGCAACACATCCAAAACCGAGTTTACAACGTCTCTACAACTGCTCGTAAGGAATAGCACGAGCATCCCGAAAATGAGTGATAACTTTTTCATAAATTTATTTTTTTTAAACTTTGCTTGCATTAATCGTTCCAGAAAATATTTTCTTGATAAAAAATTAAATAAATGAATTTGAAAGAGCCATCAAATCGTATTTCGTCGTTTGCTCCTGTTATTTCAGAAGATGCCCAAATTTTAATTTTAGGTTCGGTTCCGGGCGTGAAATCTTTGGAAATGCAGCAATATTATGCGCATCCTCAAAACCTTTTCTGGAAGATTATTTTTCAATTATTTAATGAAAATTTCACCACAGATTATGATGAAAAAATTAAGATTTTGAAACGAAATAAAATTGCACTTTGGGATGTAATCGATACTTGCGAAAGAAAAGGGAGTTTGGATTCTGAAATTAGAAACGAAGAGGCAAATGATATTCATCAATTGCTAAAAAATTATCCAAATATTAAAGCAATTTTCTGCAACGGACAGAAATCTTTTAAAAATTTGAAAAAAATAATGGGAATAGAATGTGCAATTCCTATATTTGTTTTACCGTCAACAAGTCCGCTTCACACCATTTCTTTCGAAAAAAAATTGGTAGAATGGAAGAAAATCATTGAGTTTACAAATAATCAACAGTTTAAATGAGCTAAACTTGACAAAGCCTCCTCAATGTCGTATATTTGCAGGCCGAAAATCGTTGGGTTTTTGGACATTAATTTTTAAACCGTAATTTAAAAAATGAAAACATCTGATTTTAACTTCCATTTACCGGAAGAACTTTTGGCAGAACATCCCGCTGAGCACAGAGACGAAGCGAAACTGATGGTTCTGGACCGAAAAAAACAAACCATTGAACATAAATTATTCAAAGATGTAGTCGATTATTTCGATGAACACGATCTTTTTATCTTCAATAACACTAAAGTTTTCCCAGCAAGATTATACGGAAACAAAGAAAAAACCGGCGCGAAAATCGAAGTTTTCCTTTTGAGAGAACTCGATAAAGAAACCCGAGTTTGGGACGTTTTGGTAGATCCTGCAAGAAAAATAAGAATTGGGAATAAATTATTCTTCACCGAAGATGAATCTTTGGTTGCTGAAGTAATTGATAACACGACTTCTAGAGGTAGAACTTTGAGATTTTTGTACGATGGTTCTTACGAAGAATTCCGTGCTAAATTGAAAGAATTGGGCGAAACTCCACTTCCGAAATACATCAAAAGAGCCGTGGAACCTGAAGATGCGGAGCGTTACCAAACCATCTACGCAAAACACGAAGGCGCTGTAGCAGCTCCAACTGCTGGTTTGCACTTCTCGAGACATTTGATGAAAAAACTCGAAATCAAGGGAATTGATTTTGCTGAAATTACATTGCACGTTGGTTTGGGAACTTTCAACCCGATTGAAGTGGAAGATCTGAGCAAACACAAAATGGAATCCGAGGAAGCCATTATCGATCAGAAAAATGCAGATATCATCAACAATGCTGTTGCTGAACAAAGAAGAGTTTGCGCAGTAGGAACAACCACAATGCGTGCATTGGAAACTTCGGTTTCTTCCAATAAAAAAATTGGTCCTTATCATGGTTGGACGAATAAATTCATTTTCCCACCACATGAATTTGGAGTTGCAAACGCAATGATTACCAATTTCCACACGCCAAAATCTACTTTATTGATGATGGTTGCTGCGTTTGCAGGAAAAGATTTCGTGATGCAGGCTTACGAAGAAGCCATTAAAAATGAATACAAATTCTATTCTTACGGCGACGCGATGCTGATTTTGTAAAATCTCAGAACAGATACAAATTTTTATTAAATGCACAATTTCGGTTGTGCATTTTTATTTTAGTAATTTTGGAAATCAATTAAAATTTATGAAAGCTTTATTTTTTGCCACAATCACTTTATTAGCCATTAATTGCAAACAAAATGCACAACAAAGAATCGAAGTGATCACCACCTTACCCAAGGAGATCAAAGAAGCATCGGCTTGTGAAATCTCGAAAACTTCCAATTTAATTTGGACAATAGAAGATCAAGGCAATGAAAATCTACTTTTTGGATTTAATAAAAAAGGAGAATTGATTCGCAAAATCCGAATTTCAAATGTTGAAAATAACGATTGGGAAGATCTTTCTTCTGATGATCAAGGAAACCTTTATATCGGAGATTTCGGGAATAATGATAACGAAAGACAGAATTTGGCCATTTATAAAATTAATGCAGCCGATTTGAATAAAGATGAAGCAAAAGCTTCGGAAATTGTGCAGTTTTACTATCCCGAACAAAAGGATTTTCCGGCAAAAAAGAAAGACAGAATTTTTGATGTGGAATCTTTTTTCGTTTATAACAACCAATTTTATTTATTTACGAAAAACAGAAGCTCCAAATTCGACGGAACCACTTCTCTGTACCGCATTGATAATAACTCACAAACAAAACTTCCGGCAAAAAAAATATCTGAATTTGTGACTTGCGATAATTTCAATCATTGCGCAGTGACCAGCGCGGCGATAAGTCCCGACAAAAAGAAAGTTGCGATTTTGAGTTCTGATAAAGTTTGGGTTTTTACTGATTTTAAAGATGATAATTTCTTTTCAGGAAAATCCAAAACTATTGAACTGGAAAGTTTTACCCAAAAAGAAGGCCTTTGTTTTGAGACAAACGAATCTGTGTTAATCACCGATGAAGCAGAAAAAAAAGGAGAATCTTTTCTTTATCAATTAAAATTATAATTTAAAAATTCATTCCTAATCCCACAACGAATCTTCCTTTGTCCGACGAAAGAAAATAGGAAGCTTGAATTGCCACCATATCCAGCGCGTTGAGCCAAATTCCTGCGCCTGCGGAAGTATGCCACTGATTGGTAATTTCATTAGGTAGCCAAACCCGTCCGTAATCAAAACCTCCGAAAATACCGATGTTTAAAGGAACAAAAGCATTTCGAAAATTTCCGATCGACCAACGAAGATCTGAACTTTGGTAGAAAGAACTTTTGCCGTAAAAACGATCAAACCTGAAACCGCGAAGATTGTCGTTTCCTCCCAAAGTTGTCATTTGATAAAATTCATAATCATCGCTCAGCAACCATTTTGCCTTTGCGTAAGTGGAAAAAGTGAGTTTTTCGTTTTTGGTAAGATAGTGGGTGAACCCTAGTCCAGTTTCAAATGTTGGAAGTTTTTTATCGCTATTGTTAAGATTTTGGCGATAAGAAAATTGGGTGTCGAACTTCATTCCAAGGCTTGGATTTACCTTTTTGTTTACATTTTCGAAGTGAAATCCTAAATCAATTCCGGCAAAATGATTGGTGGAAAAAACATTTTCGTCCACAATATTTGGCAACGCGATTCTGCGGTTTTCTGTTTTCTCTATTTTTATGGCTTCGTACGTCAATTTTGCAGTGAACAAACTCGCATTTTTCTTCCAGTTGATAGAAGGCATCGCGTAAAATTCTCCTGCACGAACGCGGTAATATTTTTCTTCGAAAATGTCATGTTCATTTTTCGTGAGATTTCCGTTTCCGAAATAATTGCGAATGTATTGCGAATCAGTAAATCCTGCATCAAGCTGATAAAACCAGTTGCCCACAATTCTCGGGAAAATCCCTTCATAACGGATTTCGTAACCATTTGACAAAGTGAAATAGTTGGTTTTTAAAGTATGTTTTGATGAGAAAGGATTTTGGTTAAAGCCTTTTTTGGTAAAGCTTGTATTCATGCCAACAATCACGCCGTCATCAGGATTATATCCGAGGTTAAGAGTGGTAGAAAACACATCAAATTTTGGCTTTTTATATTGGTATTCGTTCAAATCATAATTATCCGAAAGCGTGATGTTTCCTTTGCTAGAATTAAAGGTATTTTTCTTGGTTTTATAATCGTAAATATGAACTTTATTTCCTTCGCTGATTGAGTAAATATCATTGTTTAAACCACCCAACAGTCGAAGCTTTATTGGATTATTTTGTTTTCCATTGAATTCAAATTGATCATCGTCGCTTAATCCATACAGCCAAATTTCTTTCGTTTGTTCTTTGGAATATTTTTTATTGAAAACCAGTTCTTCGCCATTGTTTTTATTGCGATAAATTTTCACGTCGGTTTCTTTATTCGGAAGTCGGTTGATCACGAATTTGTCTTTCTTGTTGGTTCCGGTCAATAAAACTATTTTTTGAAGGATTTTATAATATTCCGAAGCGTACTTTTGAAGGTCATTTTTCCGGATTTCCAGATTTTTTTTAATACTTTCAATATCGTTGTTTTGGACTTCTTTCGGAAGTCTTTCAAAAGCAGACGCAATAATTTCCGAGTTCAGATTTTTTTGGATGAATTCAGCTTCCTGAAGCCAATCTTTTTCGCTAGAAGCTTTGGTAAATGCTAAATCCAAAGGGTAGGGCTCCATGTTGAACCATTTTATATTTTTAATTTTTTCATCAAAGCTTTGCATGTGTCGAAGCCCCGGAAAATCGAGAAAGAATTTGGTCAAAACTCCATCGTAACGCACAAAAGCTTGGTCTCGATCTTTAGGAATTGGCGAGAAATAGATGAAGTTCCCTTCAGGTTTTTGTTCCCATTTCCATTGGTCGTAGTGACGATCCCAATCGCCAATCAACAGATCGAAAAGTCTCGCTCTGATATAAGCTTTTTCGTCAATTTTATATTTTTCGTCTTTTGCCAAAAGCTTGATTACTTCTTCACTTCCGAGTACTTCGAGCGGATTTTCATCAGTTTCAGCGGGTCTCGCTTCTAAATAATACAACTCATCACCAAAATTCTGGTTGAATTTTCCTAAACCATTTTGCTTAGGCACAAACACCAAACTCGGGTCGGTATGTTTCACACCAATAGCTTCCGATAAATCTCCGATGGATAAAGTGGTGTAAGGATGCGACGAAGTATAAAAATCTAAAAGAAACTGATCCGCAAATCCACCTGAAAAATCATCTTCAATGTACTGATTTTTAAAGGCAACAGATTGTAAAAACCGCACGCCACTTTTCTTCAAAGCCCGAATCACGTATTCACCTTTCGGCGTGTCTAATCGCAATGAATTGGTTTGATGACCACCTCCGGAACGGCTCGGTTTTGCACCACCAAAAAGGGTGTCGATTTGCAAAGTCGGAACTTTTACCGAAGTTGAATAATTTTCCCGATAGTTATTTCCCCACAAAAATTCATACAAACGACTTTTTTGAGTGAATGATCTTGGATAAACCGAAGAAGTAGTTTCCGCTGGAAATTTTGATGGATATGAAGGCGGATTATATTCCGAATTTTCTAAAACTTGTTTCTGAAATAAGAGTTTTTCCTGATTATTTTCTCTTCCAAAATAAGAAACGGATGCATCTCCGGATTGCGAAATATTTAGAACGGCATATCCGTTTTTACCATAAGAAAAATCGTTGGCGCCCACAGTGGCTGCAGGTTCGTTTTTAGAGCCGGCTCCGCTGATGATTTGTCGAATTTTTCCTTCTTCGATGTATTGCAAATTATGGTCGTGGCCAGAAACTACGATTACATTATCGCGGTTAGCAAGCAATGTTTTTAAACGGGAATTGAGTTTCCTATAATTCGTATTCGATAAATCTTGATGGGTGATGCCACCTGTTGCACGTGCAAGATTGATTCCTGTTGCCAAAATCGGTAAAGGAAATTTACTTTCTAAAGGGAAAATTTGCTTTTTCAAAGAATAATATCCGCCATGAGAACCATGATCAATCAGCGGATGATGAAGGGCAACTACAACCGTTTTGTTTTGATTTTTATTAAGTTCGCTTTCAAATTCTGAGAAAAAATCTTCGCGGGTTTTGATGTCACATTTTTCGTTGATACCCGGATTTTTGTCCCAATCAGCCAAGAACCATTCGGTATCGATGGTGATGAGCGTGATGTTTTTTGAGATTTTTTTGCTGTCAATCGCGCAGGAATTTTTTGGTAAAAAAGCAGATTTATCGTTCAGTTTTGAAATGATATAGTCTTGTTCTTCTTTGAGTCCAATGATTCCTTTGCTGTACCAATCGTGGTTTCCAGGGATAAAGATGGTTTTTCCTTTGAAGTTTTTCACCAAATTGATTTGATCATCAAGTTTTTCAATCGCGTTATCTCGTTCTTTTCCTTCTTCTTTGGGTAAACCTTTTGGATAAATATTGTCGCCAAGGAACAGAACTGTACTGTTGCTATCGGCAGAATCTAATTGAGATTTGAATTGGTCGAGTATTGCTTTAGCACTTTGTTTATCGGCATTACCTGCATCACCGATAAGATAGAAACGGTGGGCAATATTTCCGGGTTTTATTCGTTCGACAGGAGCGTTTTTTACATTTTTACCGTACTGTACATTTTCTGTAGCACAAGAAACTAAGAACATTCCCGAAAAATAAAAAACAGCATGACGGAATATATTTAATTTCATAAATTTGAATCAAATTAGAAGAATGAGCATTCTAGACAACGCTGAGCGTTTTATAATTCAGCAATTCAAAGATAAACTTTCTCCCGCATATTCTTTCCATAATTTGGATCATACCAAAAGAGTAGTGGAAGCTGCAAAATTATTGGCAGAAAAAGAACAAATCGGTGAGAAGGATAAGGAAACTTTGCTTTTGGCAGCATGGTTTCATGATGTTGGATACTGTGTTTCCTGCACCAAACACGAAAGTATCGGGATGAGTGTAGCTGAGCAATTTCTGAGAGAACAAAACTTTAATGAAACTGAAATTCAGGTTGTTACAAAATTAATCAATGCAACTTCTTTGCATGCTGTTCCTGAAAATATCTTAGAAAAAATCATTAAAGATGCAGATACTTCGCATATTTCTTCTGAACGTTTCTTTGAAATTACCGAATCGCTTCGTGAAGAATGCAAGAAAGCTCATGACATGAAATTGTCCCGAAAAGATTGGGCAAATCAAAATCTTAATTTCCTTGCAAAACATCAATATTATACAAGTTTTGCTCAAAATAATTGGGAAGAATTAAAGCAAAAAAATATCGCGAAAACCAAAGAACTGATCACAAAACTTAGCCAAAAAGAAGAAGAAAAAATGGCACTTAAAGACGAGAAACAACTGCTCAATAAGAAAAAACTGGAGAAGATGGATGCGCCGGAACGCGGTGTGGAAACAATGTTTCGCGTCACTTTGAGCAATCATACGCAACTGAGCCAAATCGCCGATACCAAAGCCAATATTTTGCTTTCAGTAAATGCAATTATCATTTCGGTGGCTCTTTCTACCATTGTTCCGAAGTTGGATTCTCCGAAAAATGTGCACCTTATTATTCCAACTTTTCTGTTGATTATCTTCAGTGTGGCAACCATTATTATGGCAATAGCTTCTACAAGACCAAAAATTTCTTCAGGTAGTTTTACCAGAAAAGATATTGAAGAACGCAAAATTAATCTGCTTTTCTTTGGAAATTTTCACAAAGTTCCTTTGGAAGAATATATGTGGGCGATGAAGGAAATGATGAAAGACAAAACCTATTTGTACGACAGCATGATCAAGGATTTATACTATCTAGGGATCGTCCTCAACCGAAAATATCGACTTTTGCGGACTACCTACACCATTTTCAGTATTGGAATTATCGTTTCAGTATTGGCGTTTTATTTGGCTTTTAAAGAAGTAATTTAAATCTTAAATTTCGGGAATAAAAGAATAATTAAAGTTTCTAACACAATAATTATAACTCACTCGAATAGCTTGGAAACCAACCATTCCCTGCAGATTTTCTAGCTCTACAATTTCGATGTCATCTTTTAAAACACCTTCGTTTTGAAGGAGTTGGACGTATTTTAAATAATCGTCTCGTTCGCTTTTTTGGGCAAATACAATACTCAGTTTACCGGGTTGCACCAATCTTTCCTGAGAATTTTTCACCAAAGCTTTGTCGATTCTTTTTTTGATGACTTCGTATCGCGCATTGTAACTTCCATCTACATCAAAACGTTTTTCGTCCATTCGGAATTGGATATTCAAAGTACCTCCATAAGCCAAAATAAGCGAAGTAACTTCCAGCGGAAAAGAAAGTTTGGCTTTCTGGGTTTGGAAAATAATTTCGGTTTCACACACCACGCGAAGTTGCCATAATTTCAAATTTTTCAAGAAAACATCGCTGTAGCTAAGTTGCGGCGCGAGAGATGAACCGATATATAAATTATGTTCTACACCATCTGTTTTGAAGCGTTCATAATAAAATGGAAAAATCTTCTGTTGCTCTTCCTGTCTCTTATCCAGCAAATGCGATATTCCACGATTGATCAACGAAACACTTTCATCAAAACGTTTTCTGTGATGATAAACGGATTGGGTAGTTGGATCTAAATTTTTAAAATAAGAAGTAATCAGCAAATTATTTTCAGCATTTTCAATCTTTAGTTCATCGAGTAGAGGATGAACTTTTGATGAAATGAAATGTTGAATTTTAGTTTCTGTATCAGCTTTTAAATCATCTTCCAAAAAAGCTAGATAAGAATGGATTTTAGCAAGCATTGAATTCGGATCTTTACAACTGTTCAGTTTTTGAAACAAAATTTCAATATCCATAAGATGAATCGAAAGATCTTGCTTGATGGCAGAATTTCTTGAAATTGAAGAGTTTTTGATGTCGGTTTGCCCGTAAAGAGGCGTGAGATTTTCAAATTTAATATTTTGATAAGGCAAATCTGATTCTACATCGTAAAATTCGATATGTCTTTCTGCTTCTTCACGGAATTTCCAGAGGACACTCGGGTGAATCGCCGTATATTCTCGGTGGATAATCGCCTGTAATTTGGTTTCTAAACCTACATAAAGTCGTTCCATTGTGTCAACTAAATACGGCATCACAATCTCCATTTTATTCGCAAGAATGCTGTTTAGTGACTTTTGTTTGGAGGTGATTTCAAATATTCCGAGGATTCTCTTATCCTTAATAATTGGAGCAAAAATTATACTTTTAATTCCGCTTTTATAAATGTGATTAGCAATATGACTTTGCGGAAAATCTTTATAAATCTGATCAATGTCCGAAAAAGTAAAATATTTTCTGCTTTGAAGTAAGGTTTTAAATCCCTTTTCCCAGGTGATTTCACTAGCAAAATCGGAGGTAGAACCGGAAAGCATAAAACTGTCTAAAATATAATTGATGGGCGACCTAACAAAGGTATTATCGGCCACATTTACAGCGGTATAGCCCACTTCTAGATCGGAAATCATAAAAATAGATCGAAAAATACTGTTGATTTCGTTTTTCAGATTTTTATCATCTTCAATATTGATGAGTTTGCTTTTCAAGTTTGAAACAGCGATTTCAACCGTAGCATCATAAAAAGTAATCAGTGCAAAGCCTTTCAGTTCCCAGCTTTCGGGCGGAAATTTTTCTAACCAAAGATCTTGGTCGTCATAGTTTTCCAGCAATTCTTTGATGTCCGATTCGGTGAGTTCCTTATGATTTCCGAGAGGTTTTATCTCCATGAAATCAATATTATTCAAAAACCGATAATGCTGAATAATTCCTTCTTCATTAGGAATATCAAAAATAAAAGGCATCGAAAAATTGATCGGAATTTTGTAATAATCGCGTAAAATAAGGCAACAGCTGATCACATAATATTGGTGCGGATCCATCCCGTTGATAAATAGGTCGAAATCCTGACCAGCATTTTGAAGGATTTTTTTAAAACGTTCTGAAGGATTGAAAAAATAGTTGTAAAAAGGGAATCCCGCAGCTTTTATTTCGTTTTTGGAGAGCAATGGAGGAAATAAATCCCGGAAAAGTTCTTTAAGAAAATCGCGGTGTTCCACGAAAAAATTAGGATCGTTAATTCCAGTCAGAAGTTCAGGAATCTGCGCCGCTTTTTCTAGAACCGATGCATGCGAAATGGCATAGTCAGAATCTTTTTCGGATTCCTGATGCATTTGGTTGAGCAATTTTTCAAAAGAAAAACTCAATACAAACGGACTTTTAAATGCGGGTTTAAAGGACATATTTCTCAATTCTGCGCAAAGGTAGTGATTATTGCAGGTATTTTTCAAGACGTTGGAATTTCTATTTTACTTTAAGGCTTTATCACTTTCAGAAAAATTTATGGAAAAACCGTATCTTTGCAACTTCTTTAATTAAACATTTTCTCCTTTGAAAGACATCCGTACTTTATCTCTAGATCAACTCAAAGATTATTTTGTGACTTTGGGCGAAAAACCCTTTCGTGCAAAGCAAGTTTATGACTGGTTGTGGAGCAAAAACCTCCATTCTATTGATGAAATGACGAATCTTTCTAAAGAATTAAGAGAAAAAATTGCTCAGGAATATATTATCAATCCAATTTCTGTTGATCAACTCCAGAAATCTACCGATGGAACTATAAAAAATGGAGTGAAATTGCACGACGGACTTTTAGTAGAATCGGTTTTAATTCCTACCGAAACCCGTACTACAGCTTGTGTTTCCTCGCAAGTTGGTTGCTCGTTAAACTGTGAGTTTTGTGCGACAGCGCGTCTGAAAAGAATGCGAAATTTGGAAGTGGCAGAAATTGTAGATCAAGTTGCGCTCATCGACCGACAAAGTAAATTATATTTCGACAGACCGCTCTCCAACATTGTTTTCATGGGAATGGGTGAACCGATGATGAACTACAAAAACGTAGTTGAATCGATTAAAAAAATCACAGAACCGGAAGGAATGGGAATGTCGCCACGAAGAATTACCGTTTCTACATCGGGAATTCCGAAAATGATTAAAATGCTTGCTGATGAGGATTTGCGAGTGAAATTAGCACTTTCTTTACATTCGGCAATCGAGGCAAAGAGAAACGAAATTATGCCTTTTTCGGATAAATTTCCGTTAACGGATATCATGGATGCACTGAAATATTGGTACGAAAAAACGGGAAATACCATAACTTTTGAATATTGCGTTTGGAAAGGAATTAATGATCAGGATGAAGATATAAAAGCCCTGATTCGCTATTGTAAACAAGTTCCTTCAAAAGTCAATTTAATACAATACAATCCAATTGGTGACGGAAAATATGATCAATGCAACAAAGAAGCAGAAGAAAATTATGTTCGCCAACTGGAAAATGCAGGTATTACCGTACTGATTCGCAGAAGTCGAGGAGGAGACATCGATGCTGCTTGTGGACAATTGGCGAATAAATCAGGTGAATAATGTTTAGTCACAAAGGAAAAACCCGAAACGAAAAACACAATCTGGGAATCGCTTCCTTGTTGGGTTTCGTTGCAGGTTTGGTGAATGTTGTAGGCTTTTTTTCGGTACAAAAACTCACCACCAATGTTACGGGACATTTCGCATATTTTGTAGATGAGACTTTCAAGCAGGATTTCAGCGCAGCTTTTCATGTTGCACTTTATATTTTTTTCTTTTTTTTAGGGGCTTTTATCTCCAATTTTATTGTAGAAATTTATGCTCGAAAAAAAGAAAACGAGTTGTATGTAATTCCTGCGATTACAGAAGCTCTTATCCTCGCTATCATTGCCTTTAGTGGAAATCATCTCATCAGAGAATCTCCGGATCTAATCGCTTTCAGCCTTTTGTTCGCGATGGGAATGCAAAATTCTTTGGTAACCAGCATCTCACATTCGGTGGTGCGTACTACCCATTTAACAGGACTTTTTACGGATATGGGAATTGAGTTTTCTCAACTTTTTTTCTACAAAGATCAGGATCACAAGAAAAAGCTCATCAAATCCATTAAACTTCGTCTTACGATTATTTGGATGTTTTTTGCCGGTGGTTTAGTTGGAGGAATGCTTTATGAAGGCGTTGGTATAAAGGCTTTGTTTTTAGGCACTGTCATCTTACTTTGTGCTCTTCTGTATGATTTTGTTAAAATAAGACTTCTACTTTTAAGACGAAAATTATGATGAAGCACTTTCTGATTCTCATTTTTTCAGTTTTTTTTCAAATCGGTTTTACACAGCAAACAGATTTTTTAAAAATAAGAAAGTATAAATTAGCAGAGCTTTCAGAAGTTTTGAATGAAAATTCAGGATTAGCTTTTTTCGACCATAAACTTTACACTTTCAATGATGGAGGTAATTCTTCCGAAGTTTTCGAAATCAACAGAACTTCAGGGAAAATTGAAAATATCTTTAAAACCAATTTAATTAACAACGATTGGGAAGCGATGGCGACCGATTCGGCGAATTTTTACATCGGTGATTTTGGAAATAATGCCGGAACAAGAAAGGATTTGAAGATTTATAAAATTCCTTTTAATGGTGAAAAAACGGCGGATTCCGTACAAGTAATTTCCTATTTTTACCCGGAACAAACCGATTTCTTGAGCCGAAATCTCAACAATGATTTCGATGCAGAAGCCATGATTTTTTTAAATGGAAAAATTCATGTTTTTACTAAAGAATGGGCTTCCAAAGCGACTTCTCATTACATTATCGATCCTGAAATTTCAGAAAATAATCCTGTTCAAAAAGTTGAAACTTTCAAAACTGATTATGTTGTTACTGATGCTGCATATTTTCAGAAAAAGCTATATTTAATAGGATATACGAAGAAAACAGAAGTGTTTCTTTCCATATTTAAAGAAACCGAATCTGGGATTTTTTTCAAAGAAAAACCTCAGAAATATTATCTCGGAAGTGCTTTATCCATCGGGCAAATCGAAGGAATCGAGGTCGATGAAAATGGAATTTTTATCTCCGGAGAAGAATTGGTTACGCCTTTAGGAAAAGCAAAACCAGCTTTGTATTTTGTGCCTCATGAAAAAATGAAATCGTTTTAAGTCATAAATCAGCTTTAGTTTTAGCTAATTTGGAGGGAAAATTAATTATATTTGTCATCATTTTCATCAAACATTCTTTATTTAACAGTTCGTGGCGAATATCGTAGAAGAAATCCGAAAACCGATTAGCAGTGAAATGAAACTTTTTGAACAAAAGTTTTATGATTCCATGCAGAGCAATGTCGCACTTTTAGACAAAGTAACGCGGTTTATCGTAACAACTAAAGGCAAGCAAATGCGGCCAATGTTCGTTTTTCTGTGTGCAAAACTAATAGGTGAGGTGAACGAGAAAACTTTTCGTGGCGCTTCTATGATCGAGCTGATCCACACCGCAACTTTGGTGCACGATGATGTGGTGGATGAAAGTTTCAAACGTCGAAATTTTTTCTCCATTAATGCTTTATGGAAAAACAAAATTGCAGTTTTGGTAGGCGATTATCTCTTGTCGAAGGCAGTTTTGCTTTCCACAGATCACAAAGATTTTGATTTACTTTCTGTAATTTCTAGAACCATTCGAGAAATGAGTGAAGGCGAACTTCTTCAATTGGAAAAAGCAAGAAAACTCGACATTACCGAGGATGTTTACTATGAAATTATCCGCCAGAAAACAGCAACTTTAATCGCAGCTTGCTGTGAAATTGGTGTTCTTTCCAACAATGCAAATGAAGATCTTGCAAAGAAAATGATGGAATTTGGAACTCTCACCGGAATGGCTTTTCAAATTAAAGATGATTTGTTCGATTATCTTACTTCCAATATCATCGGAAAACCAGTTGGGATCGATATTAAAGAACAAAAAATGACTTTGCCATTGATTCATTCATTAAAAATGGCTTCCGGAACCGATAGAAAATATTTTTTCAATACGATAAAACGTTACAATAACGATTCTAAAAGGGTAAAAGAACTCATCGAATTTGTAAAAAAATCGGGAGGTTTAGATTATGCAATTGAAAAAATGAAAGATTACCAACAAAAAGCAAAAAATATTCTGAACGAATTTCCCGATTCAGAAGCAAAACATTCCCTGCATTTAATGCTGGATTATGTGATCGAAAGGAAGTTTTAAGGCACTTCTTTCAATACTTTTTTTAGATAACTCACATTTTTTAGTGCTGCTGTTCCCCAAGTATTATTAAAAAAAACATACATCGTTTTTTGAGAATGTTTAATCTTTATTGCCATTTTTTTTATTTCCTCAGCCGAATATTCAGATTTGAATTGTACAGGAACTCCGTGAAGCCGGTAATATGAAAATTCTTCGTCATTAAAGATAAATTCATCAGGAAGATCCTTCGGAAAACTTACACCGCAAAAAACAATATTGTTCTTTTTTAAAGCCTCAAAAGCAGTATTGTTCCACCAAGATTTATGACGAAATTCTACCACATTTAGGAAATCAACATTCACAGTACATACTACTTTTTCTAAATTTTCTTCACTGAAATGAAAACTCGGTGGTAACTGAAATAGAAACCCTGCCAATTTCTCTTTGATTCCATTGTGGATGTAATGGCAAAAATCAGAGGTTTCTTCTGTAGTTTGTGAAAGTTTTTTAAGATGGGTAATGGTTTTGGGAATTTTAATGAAAAATTTAAAATCTTCACCTGTTTTTTCATACCAATTCTCCAATGTTTGCGCTCGAGGTTTACGATAAAATGTAGAATTAATTTCTACCGCATTGAAATGGCTTGCATAATAAGATAACTGGTCTTTTGAAGCTAAATCTTCTGGATAAAAAATGCCTTTCCAATCTCGGTTTGAGAAGCCCGAACAGCCTATGTAGGTTTTAAATTTCATATTTTGACAGATTTTGTGTCAATATTTTTATTACAATTTGGGGCAGGCAATGATTCTCATATATAGTAGAAGCTATTATGTATAAAATATTTTATCTTTATTCAAATCGTTAAGGATTTATTCAATTTTAATACCAATACTTAATAGATATTTTGAGGATTTATTTTTGCTTTATTAAGTCTTAGCGAATTCAAAATCACCGAAACCGAACTGAAACTCATTGCAGCAGCAGCAATCATCGGACTTAGCAAAATTCCGAAAAACGGATAAAGCAATCCTGCAGCCAAAGGAATTCCGATTGTATTATAAAAAAATGCGAAAAAGAGATTTTGTTTGATGTTTTTTAATAATTTCTCACTCAGAATTTTTGCTTTGGCAACACCTAAAAGATCGCCTTTGAGCAACGTAACTTCAGAACTTTCAATCGCTACATCGGTTCCGGTTCCCATCGCAATTCCGACGTTAGATTGTGCCAAAGCCGGAGCATCATTAATTCCGTCGCCGGTCATCGCCACAATATTTCCGGCAGTTTGAAGTCTTTTTATTTCCGCTAATTTGTCTTGAGGAAGTTGGTTTGCAAAATATTTTTTAATGCCTAATTCAGTCGCGACGGCTTTTGCGGTATGTTCGTTGTCGCCCGTCATCATGATGATTTCCACATTATTTTTGTGGAGAAAATCAACTGCTTGTTGGGAAGTCGCTTTTATTTTATCTGAAAAACTTAAAAAACCTAAAACATTTTCACCTTTGGAAAGAAATGAAACGGTTTTTGCAAGATCTTGTTTTTCAGTTACTTTCTGTTTAATGTTTTCCGGAATTTGAATCTTGAATTGATGGAGTAATGCTTCATTTCCAAGCAAAACAATTTCGGAATGAATAATTCCTTTGATTCCCTTTCCGGCAATATTTTCAAAATTTTCAACTGACTCAAAATCTTGATTTTCTTTTTTAAATTCCACTAAAACCGCATTGGATAAAGGATGTTCGGAATTCTGATTGAGCGCAGCAGCTAATTTTAAAATTAAATTTTTATCCGAATTTTCTGAAACAAAAATCTCGTCCAGACTTGGTTTTCCTTCGGTTAAAGTTCCGGTTTTGTCGGTAATCAGAATGTTTACTTTCTGCATCTGTTCTAGTGCTTCTGCATTTCTGATGAGGATTCCGTTTTTAGCTCCTTTCCCGATTCCCACCATCAAACTCATTGGTGTTGCCAATCCTAAAGCACACGGACAAGCTACAATGAGAACCGCAACGGCGTTGACAAAAGCATAAATCAATCTGTTTTCGCCACCGAAAATATACCACGAAAAAAAAGTGAGCACTGAAATTACAATCACGGTCGGAACAAAAATCTTCGACACTTTATCGACCAATTTTTGTATCGGCGCTTTGCTTCTACTGGCTTCATTCACCATTTTGATGATTTGCGAAAGCAGAGTTTCGTTGCCTACTTTTTCAGCTTTCATGATGAAAACTCCGTTACCGTTGATGGTTCCGGAAGTTACACGGTCATCCGCTTTTTTTTCTACAGGAATTGGTTCGCCGGTAATCATACTTTCGTCAATACTCGAATTTCCTTCGGTTATTTTCCCATCAACAGGAACCTTTTCGCCCGGTTTTACTCTTAATAAATCGCCAACTTTAATTTCTGAAAGAAGTACTTTTTTCTCATTACCGTTTGATATTAAATTGGCGGTATCGGGAGAAAGATTCATCAATTCCTTAATGGCATTTCCGGTTTTTTTATGGGCTCCGGCTTCCATTAATTGTCCTAAAATCACCAAAGTAAGAATAACGCAAACCGCTTCAAAATAGAGTGGTGGTTTGCCTTCGTGCGAAATTTCGTGAGGAAAAATATTTGGAAAAATTAAAGCAATAAAGCTGAAGAGAAATGCTGCGGCAACTCCCAAAGCAATTAAGGAAAACATGTTGAGATTCCAGGTTTTAAATGAAATCCAACCGCGTTTCATTAAAAACCAACCTGCATAGAATAACACAGGAAGCGTTAAAATAAATTCCAATATTCCCTGAAACTGATGAGAAAAAGGAAAAGTGAAAAACATTCCGCCCATTGAAAGAATGAAAACCGGAATCGTGAAAACCAATGCAGTGATGAATTTTTTCTTTAATAAATTAAAAGTTTCATCTTCATCATTGTTTTTAGAAGGAATCTGAACCAAATCCATTCCGCAAACCGGGCAACCCACATTGGAATCATAAACTTTGTCACCTTCGCAAAACATTGGACAATAATATTTGCCTTGATTATCGCTTGGCGGTTGATGATTGATGGGTTTATGTAATGTTGTGTTGGATTGCTCAATCAATTCCTCAGTAATTTCTTCCAAATGCATGTGGCAAACCGGACAACCGATATCTGAATCGTAGGTTTTATCGGCTTCGCAGAACATCGGACAGAAATAATCGCCGATTTTATCTTTAAAGTTATTAGGAAGATTGGTTTTGGAAAAAGTTGTAGGTTTATTTTTGTAATCAGCTCTTTCCTCGATCGGAACTAAGAACATATTGCAAACCGGACAGCGTTTTCCGGGAGTAAAATAAACCTTTTCGCCTTCACATTCCATCGGGCAATAGTACACAGAACTTGGGGAAATTCTTTCAGATGGATGAGGATGATGATTTTCCATAATCTTGCTGATTTTCTTTTATTGGAAGGTTTTTTAGATGAAAAATCGTATTTCATCTTAGCTTAAAATCTCTGAAAATTTTCAGAAATTATTTTCTTGATCTTTCAAGCGGTCAGAAACAAATTCTATTTTTGTTTTGCCGTGACGGGTTGGTTTTCCGCTTTCATCAACGCCAACGAAAATAATTTTATCAATGGTGATAATGGTTTGGCGAGTCATCATGTTTCTCACATCGCAGGTTAAAGTAATCGAAGTATTCCCGAAATCGATTGCTTCAATTCCGATTTCGATGATGTCACCTTGTTTTGCGGAGCTGACAAAGTTGATTTCCGAGATATATTTGGTCACACAACGCGGAGTTTCAAGTTGAACAATCGCATAAAGAGCAGCTTCTTCGTCAATCCATTGAAGTAATCTTCCTCCGAAAAGCGTGTGATTTGGATTCAAATCTTCAGGTTTGATCCATTTTCTTGTATGATAATTCATGTCTTTTTGTTTTAATATTTTAATTGATTTATCTGGTGAAAACTAGGTTTTTATCAGTCGAAAGTTTCTCGTCAATTCGGTAACCTTCGAGGTTGAAACCTTTTACATGATCCAAAGTTTTAGCTTGATTTTCAGCGCAATAACGAACTACTAAACCTCTTGCATGTTTAGTGTAAACGACGATGGTCTTCGGTTTTCCGTCTTTGATTTCATAAAAATCGAAATCAATCACTGGTGCATTGAGTTTCTTTTTGTCGATGACTTTAAAATACTCCGAACTTGCTAAATTGAGGATTAAGTCTTTGGATTTCAGTTCGCTATTGAGTTGCTCGGTTACTTTTTCGCGCCAAAATTCATAGAGGTTTTTGTACTCGTCGAATTTAAAAGGTCTTCCCATTTCCAAACGATAGAGCATCACCTTATCTGAAGGTTTTAGCAAGCCATAAAGCCCAGAAAGGATTCGGTAATTTTTCTGTAAATAATCAACAGCTTTTTTATCTAAAGTTTTTGCATCTAAACCTCTGTAAACCTCACCAACAAAAGCAAACATTGCAGGTGCAGATTCTTTTGTGTTGGGTTTTGCTTTCCATTTCTGGTTTCTTTCCCAGTTTTCATCGGCCAGTTTGGATGAAATTTCCATTAGCTCTGATAAATATTTGGGCGTTTTTTCTTTTAAATAGGAATGAATAAAAGCAGCTTCATCAATGAATTTCGGAGTAGTCGTTTTGAATAATTCCGTGGAATTTTCAATGTTCATGAGTTTTGCAGGTGAAGTAATGATTTTCATTAATGATATTTTAACTTTTTATGTTTTTCTGATTCTTTTATATTTAGATTTCTCCTTTTCCTTGACGAATGATTTCCGGTTCTCCGCCGGTTAAATCCACAATCGTTGATGCTACATTGTCGCCATAACCGCTATCAATCACAATATCGACCAAATTATCGTATTTCTCGGCAATCAATTCCGGATCGGTAGAATATTCAATGACTTCATCGTCGTCTTTAATGGAAGTGGAAGCAATAGGATGTCCTAGTTTTTCTACAATCAGTTGAGGAATAGGATGGTCTGGAACCCGAATTCCTACCGTTTTATGCCCTTTATAAGCGAGAGGAAGATTTTTATTGGCTTCCAGAATAAAGGTAAAAGGTCCCGGAATTTTGCTTTTCAAAAACCGGAAAAAAGAGGTTTCAATAGGTCGCGTGAAATTAGAAAGATGACTCAAATCATTACAAATAATCGAGAATTGGGCTTTGTCTAGCTTGATTTTTTTGATCTGCGCGAGCTTTTCCATCGCTCGGATGTCGAAAATATTGCATCCAATAGCATACACTGTATCGGAAGGGTAGATGATGATTCCACCGTTGTTTAAAGTTTTAATAACCTCAGCAATAAGGTTTTCCTGAGGATTTTCGGGATATATTTTCAGAATTTTTGCCATACACAAATTTAGGAAAAATAGATGAATAAAGATTTTTTGTAAATAATTTGGAGGTTTATAAAAAAGTTGTATATTTGCACCACAATAACGCGGGGTAGAGCAGTAGGTAGCTCGTCGGGCTCATAACCCGGAGGTCGCACGTTCGAGTCGTGTCCCCGCTACTAAGCAAGACTGTTCTTTTGAACAGTCTTTTTTTTTATATTTATTTCAAAGGTATGCAAGATCTTCCGGGGAAAGCCATTCACGATTTCCATTTTACTCCCAAGAGATATAAACTTTTCGTTCACGACCAATTCGGTCCTAAAGTAGAAATGCCGGTTTCTTATTATTTCAGAAATTTGGATACAATGCCTGAATTGGAAAGGGTCGCCATAGAAAATTGCAAAGGAAAAACTCTTGATATTGGCGCTGCTGCAGGCTCACATGCACTTGCATTACAACTAAAAGGGCTTCCTGTTACCGCCCTTGAAATTTCACCAAATGCTTGTAAAGTAATGAGCGCAAGAGGTGTGGAAAATGTAGTTTGCGAAGATTTTTTTAAGTTTTCCGGACAGAAATTTGATACTTTGCTTTTGTTAATGAATGGAATTGGGATTTCATCGACAATAGAAGGACTCCGAAAATTCTTTGAAAAAGCTGATGCATTGCTTAATCCTAACGGACAAATTATCTTCGATTCCTGCGATATCGATTATATGTATGAAGAATTTCAGATGCCCCCCGATCATTATTACGGTGAAGTAAAATGCCGCTACGAATATCATCAACAACTTACAGATTGGTTTGGCTGGCTCTATATTGATCAGTTTACGATGCAGGAAATTGCGGAAGAATATGGTTTCGAAGCAGAAATTATTTTCGAAGACGATAGCAATCAGTATTTGGCGGTACTTACCAAAAATATTTAGAGTTTTTCGGCATCATAATCACTTTCGTTGCTCAAACGGTCGATGGCTTTAACGGCAACGGTATTAAGTTTTTTTCCATTTTGAGTTGCAGGTATATTTTTCGATAACTGCTCTCGATTAAGAATTTCTGTTACCCAATTATCACCGTATTTAGCATAAAGAACCCATCGGAAAACTTTTTCTTTTTCTTTTGAATTCCAACTGATTCGGTAAGATTCCGACGATTTTTCGACTGAAATATTCGGAGTTGCAGGTTTAGTCGTTTTAATCCAAGGACTTGTAGGAACCAATGCATTTTCGCTGTAAAGTTTTTTTACTTCCTTCAGCATTTCCGGATTTTTTCTAATTCCATCGATGCTATAGTGAATTTCTCCCGCTGTGTTTTTCGGCATCATTCTGCGAATAGAATTCATTTGTCCGGTAATTTCAGCTTGTTTGTTATCGGATTTTATGGCAACGGTATTCAGTCCCGGCCAAAGGTGAATGTTTTTAAAATTTTCATCTTTCCACCATTTAAGCAATGCAGAAAAACTTTGTGCACCGCCTTCTTTCCAGTAAAGTTGCGGCGCATAATAATCGCACCAACCTTCATTGAGCCATAGTTTTGCATCGGCATACAATTCATCATACTGTGAAGAACCCGTTACACCAGCCGGAAAACCGGGTTTCCAGATTCCGAATGGGGAAATTCCGAATTTCACGGTTGGTTTTTCTTGATGAATTTCATCATGAAGTCTTTTGATAATTTTGTTCACATTTGCTCTTCGCCAATCTGCTCTGGAAAGGGTTCCGCCAGCGTTTTTATATTGGTTCCATGTGCGGTCGTCGGGGAAATCTTTTCCGCCGTGGTATTCTTTGTAAGGATAAAAATAATCGTCAATATGCACTGCATCGATATCGTATCTTTTCACCAAATCCTTTACGACTGCGGAAACATGGTTTTGAACGCGCGCATCCGAAGGATCCATCCAATACATGCCGTTTCTGAGGCGGTAAGTGCTTTCCGACATTCTTGATGCCATGCTGGAAGAATTTACGCTTCCGCCGGTGGTGTGGTGTGCTCGGTAAGGATTCATCCATACATGAAGTTCCATGCCGCGTTTATGGGCTTCTGCGATCCAGAACTCAAGCGGATCGTAATAGGGAGAAGGTGCTTTGCCTGTTTCACCGGTAAGGAAATAAGACCAAGGTTCCAGGTCGCTTTTGTACATGGCATCTGCAGATGGGCGAACTTGAAATATTACTGCATTGAAATTGGCATTTTTCAGTAAATCGAGCAGTTGGATGGCTTCATCTTTCTGCTGTTGTGTGGTAAGGGTATTTTTCGAAGGCCAGTTGATATTAGCAACCGTTGCAATCCATGCTGCGCGAAACTCTCTGTTGATTTCCGGAAGATTCACAATGGTTTTATTTTCGGAATCGGGGAGAGAAGTAGAGGGTTTCGGAGTTGTAGGTTTTACGGTGGTTGTCGGTTTTTTAGTAACCGATTTCGACGGTTTTTGGTTGGTACAGGAATTAATAAAAATTGCTGTTGCAACGAGGAGAGGATATAGTAAGTTTCTGTGATTCATGGGACAAAAATACTATTATTAATACAATTGAAAAATAGAACCTCCTCGTTTTCAGAAAATTTGAAATTTCTTCTGTGAACTTGTGGTTTCTTGTCTTGCAGACAAAAACGAAATCTTGGTTATTAGCAGAAGGTGTTATTTTTATTTTGATGAAATTGTTCTAAATATATAATCCATAAAATAGTATTTGTAAAAATTATTTTCTTTTTTTACGATAATAAATTTATGAAGTTTTTTTGGATTTATTATTCAAGTATCGTGTAACTTTCTTATACAACTTGATTACAAAATATAATATCGCAATTAAGAGCGCAAAAATAAATGTTTGCAATAAAAACAAACCAATATTAAAATCATTAATTATTTTTTCCATATTCTGTTAAATTTAAGTTCTATAATTTTCGGATTTCCGAGAAGCTAGCTTATAACGACCAGGCGCTTTGCGAAGTTTGCCCTTTGCGCAAAGTTCATTATTAAAAAAGCTCACAAAACCCCGACAACATCTTATTTTTTTCGTGTCCATCAAAATTTTATTTATTGTTCTCCAACCATTTTAGTCTTCTTGTATCTGGAATATGTTTTATCTCAAATTCTTCAAACAAAGCATTGAACCCATCTCCATCTGGTGATGCTGCTATCATACCTACCATTACAGGTTTATTGTCTGGAAAATAGGCCAATCGAATCATGGTATAGGTTACATCATCTAATGAGTAAAATATTTCAACTGCATCTAATTTCCTGATCACTTTTAACCACAATGATTTAGGCTTTTTAGTCATCTCTACTACACTCCAATCACTTTTTTCATTGGTAACAACTGCACTAATATTGATTTTATCATTTACAAATTCTACCCCTGTTTTTATCCAGGTTTTTTCATCAATGCGTAACATCAAACCCATTTGGTCAAATCTTACTTTGTAATCACCTGTTATTTTTACTTTTACTTCAAATTCGCCACCTACTGTTTCATAGAAAAACGGTCCATCATCTACCGTAAACCCATAATGAGTGATACGCCAATAATCTGTTTTTGGTGTAACGAACATAGATAGTTTATTGTCTTGAAGTTTCCATTTATCGGGCTGATTAAACCATTGCATTTTCTCCATAGTACTGTCATTTTTTGAATCATTAGATTCTTTTTGAAAAGCTTTTCCATACATAGTAATTGAAAGTAATAGACTAAATAAAGTTGGTAGGTATTTTTTTCTAATAGTCATTTTTTATATTTTAAATTCTGAAATTTTTGATGCAGTAGGCGGTTAAATTGCTTCCAGTTTACCGGCGCTGGCGAGGTTGCGAACTTCGGAACTGATTATTTTCTGTTAAAGATAAAATTTCTTGCGAAATGTAAACTTGAATTTACTACAAAATTCTCGATCTCAGAGTCATCATTAAAAAAGATCACTCATCATAATTATTGTATTTCAAAAACTTATTTTTATTTAAAACAGTAATTGTGTCCTTTCCTCGCTTTGTTTTTACCATAGATTTTGAATTGATCATATAATACAAAGGAAAATTAAGGCGGAGACGAGTTCGTAAAAAATGCGTCTGTTACTTATTAAATTGACTCCCTAAAAATTAAGATAATATTGCCGAAAAAGAATGTTTCTGCCGTTTTTGCCGGAAATGACCGTTTTTGCCGAAAAGGGAGGTTTTTGCCGAAAGGAGGTTAGTGCCTTTATGGTGGGCTAGGACTGGGCTTTGCCTAGGCTTTGACTGGGAGAAACATAGGCTTTGATTTTTATACAATTTTTTCACCGCATTTTTTGCAATAGCGTGCATCATCATCGATATCTTCATTGCCGCATCTTGGGCATACTTTCTCTAGATTTTGTCTTTTGTTTCGCATTTCAGCCGTTACAATTCCGGTGGGAACAGCGATGATGGAATATCCGGAAAGCATCAATAATATTGACAAGAATTTCCCAAGAGGAGTGACCGGTGAAACATCGCCATAGCCTACTGTAGTTACCGTTACCACTGCCCAATAAATACTTTGAGGAATACTTTCAAACCCTTCCCGGTGACCTTCTACCATGAACATCAATGAGCCAACAATCACACAGAAAATAACGAGAAATAACAAGAAAATATAAATTTTCCGAGAGCTGTTTTTCAGGGCTCGTACAATGAAGTAACCATCATTCATGAAATCCAGCAGATTGAAAATCCTGAAAACCCTGAGCATTCTCAGCATCCTTAAAATCAGAAAATATTTGGTGATCGGAATAAATAAACTTAGATAAAAAGGCAAGATTGCCAGAAAATCAATAATTCCAAAGAAACTGAAGATATAAGACCTCTTGTTGCGGATTGTTATGATTCTTAAAACATATTCTACGGTAAAAAAAATGGTAATAATAATTTCTAAAACCACAAAAAGCAAATGCAGTTTTGCATCGAAAACACTCACACTTTCCATCATAACGATGGATGTACTCAGCAAAATAAGTACAAGCAATGCAAGATCGAAAGCTTTACCAAGTCGAGTATCCGATTTGAAAATAATCCTGAAAAGCTGTCGTTTCCATTTTGTTCGTTCGGGAATAAAATCGTGTTCTTTTTCCATGGATTGTTATTGAAAATTAAATTTAGATAAATAATTCTTAATTTCGTCACAAACTTAAGAAAATGACAGTAAACGAGGTGATTTTTGAAATCGAGAAGAAAATTCCGATTTCCCAAGCCGAAGATTTTGATAATGTAGGATTACTCTGCGGAAATCCTTCGCGGGAAGTAACGGGAATCTTGGTTTGCCATGATGCTTTGGAAAAAGTTGTCGATGAGGCTATTGCGAAAAACTTGAATTTGATTGTCACTTTTCATCCCATCATTTTTTCAGGATTAAAATCCATTACAGGCAAAAATTATGTAGAACAGGCGGTTCTGAAAGCCATTGAAAACAAAATTGCGATTTATGCGATTCATACCGCTTTCGATAACGATTATTTCGGAGTAAATTATCGAATTTGTAAAGAATTGGGATTGGAAAATCAGAAAATTTTGATGCCTAAAACCAACAATTTAAAGAAACTCGAAGTGTATGTACCACGCGAATATTCGGAAAATCTAAAAAATGTACTTTTCAAAGCCGGCGCTGGAAGCATTGGTTTTTATGATGAATGCAGTTTTACAGTTTCCGGAAACGGAACTTTCAGGCCTGTGGAAGGTTCAAATCCTTTTTCGGGAACAAAAAATGTTCGTGAACTCGCAGATGAAGTGATGATTTCGGTAATTTTAGAAAATGAAAAACAGCATCAAATCATTAACGAAATGAAAACGGCGCATCCTTACGAAGAAGTTGCCTATCAACTCATCAACCTTGATAATGAAAATCATTATACGGGATTAGGAAGATTCGGCGATTTAAAAGAAGAAATGGAAGAAGCTGATTTTCTAGCTTTTGTGAAAGAAAAATTTAAGTTAAAAGTGATTCGTCATTCCGATTTTACTTCAAAAAAAATCAAAAGAGTAGGCGTTTTGGGTGGAAGTGGAGCCAGCGGAATCAAGGCGGCGAAATCCCAAAAATGTGATGCTTATTTAACCGGAGATATGAAATATCATGACTTTTTCCAGAGTGAAGGCAAAATGCTGATCTGCGACATCGGGCATTTTGAATCTGAACAATTCGTAGCCCAACAAATAATTGAAATATTATCGGAAATTTTTCCTAAATTTGCAGTCTCAAAATCTGTTGAGAAAACCAATCCTGTAAACTATTTTTTATAAAAATATGGCTAAAAAACCTGTAGAAATCTCAGTTGAAGATAAGCTAAGAGCACTTTATGATTTACAAATTATCGATTCTAGATTAGATGAAATCCGCAATACAAGAGGCGAATTGCCAATTGAAGTGGAAGATTTGGAAATTGAAATTGAAGGGCTTGAAAAAAGAGCAGATAAATTTCAAAACGAAATTAAAGAGCAGAATGACGAGATCAACACGAAACACGAAGTGATCAATCATGCGAAATCTTTAATCGAAAAATACAAATCTCAGCAAGATACGGTAAGAAATAACAAAGAATTTGAAGCTCTTGATAAGGAAATCGAATTCCAGGATCTTGAAATTCAATTGGCCGAGAAAAAAATCAAAGAATTTGGAGCTAAAATTTCTCATAAAAACGAAACTTTAGAAGAACTGAATACCAAAATCAGTGAACTAAAAAATCACTTGAAATTCAAGAAAGAAGAGTTGGAGAATCTTGTTGCTGAAACTCAGAAAGAAGAAGATTTTCTACTTGAAAAATCCAACGAATTTGCTAAAAATATCGATGAAAGATTATTGGCTTCTTACCAAAGAATCCGTAAAAATACTCCAACCGGTTTAGCAGTTGTAGGTTTGGAAAGAGGCGCTCCGAAAGGATCTTTCTTCACGCTTCCTCCACAAAAGCAAATGGAAATTGCACAAAGAAAGAAAATCATCATCGATGAACACAGTGGGAAAATTCTTGTTGACGACGATTTGGTGAACGAAGAGAATGAAAAAATGAAAGATATTATTAAATTTTAATACTTTCTGAACATAAAAAAAGCGGGTCGAAATATCGATCCGCTTTTTTATTTTCAAGATTTTTGAGGAATTATCTTAATGTAGCTTTCTCCAAACAATCTTTAATTCTTCTCATCGCTTCTTTTAGCTCGTTTTCCGAAGCCGCATAAGAAAAACGAATACAGGTAGAATTTCCGAAAGAAACGCCGCCCACGGTTCCTACATGAGCTTCCTCTAATAAGAACATCGCAAAATCATCCGCGTCATTAATGGTTTTTCCATTTAAATTTTTTCCGACATAATAAGAAATATCCGGGAAAAAGTAAAAAGCAGCTTCCGGATAATTCACTTTAAAACCTGGAATTTCCTTCACCAATTCGTATACAATTTCTCTTCTTTTCTTGAATTCATCAATCATATAACGGTATTCTGATGGATCCGTTTTCAAAGCCGTTACCGATGCTTTTTGCGCCATTGTATTAGCGCCGCTCGTTATTTGTCCCTGGATTTTTTCGCAACCTTTTGCCAACCAAGTTGGACAAGCGGAATAACCAATTCTCCATCCAGTCATCGCAAATGCCTTCGACATTCCATTGATTACTGCGGTTTGTTCATAAACCTGAGGGAATTCGGCAATCGAAGTATGCTTTCCGTCGTAATTGATGTATTCGTAGATTTCATCAGAAATAATCGTGATTTGTGGATATTTTGCTACCACATTAGCAATTTTTTCAAGTTCTTCGTATCGGTAATAACTTCCGGACGGATTACAAGGAGAACTATAGAGTAACGCTTTGGTTTTCGGCGTGATTGCTTTTTCCAATTGTTCGGCGGTCATTTTGAAATTATTATCAATTGAAGTTTCAATAAAAACCGATTTTCCTCCCATCATTTTCACCATTTCATCATAGCTTACCCAATATGGAGCCGGTAAAATCACTTCATCCCCATCATTGATAATGGATGCTAAAACATTGATGATTGATTGTTTTGCGCCATTCGAAACGCAAATTTGTGAAGGTTGATAATCCAAATTATTATCGCGCTTCAGTTTGTCGCAAATGGCTTGTCGAAGATCCAAAAACCCCGGAACAGGGGAGTAATGACTGAAATTATTGTTAATCGCATCGAAAGCAGCCGTTTTTATGTCCTGTGGAACATCGAAATCGGGTTCACCGAGGGTTAAACTGATCACATCAATTCCGTTGGCTTTCATCTCGCGAACTTTGTTGCTCATCACAAAAGTTTGTGAAAAGCTCAATCTGTTCAGACGTGCTGAGTATTTTTCCATAAATATTGTTAAGATTCCCAAAGATAAATTTTTTATGCAAAGTTCTAAACTTGTTTTTTTAAATTTGTGCAAATTTATAATGAAATGGCAGTCGAACTCATCGAAAAATACTTTCCCAACCTCACCGAAGAACAAAAAAATCAGTTTGCAAAACTCGAGGAGCTCTACCAGGAATGGAATGAAAAAATCAATGTGATTTCCCGAAAAGATATGGAATCTCTTTATGAAAAACATATTCTTCACTCATTGGGAATTGCAAAAGTAATGGAGTTCGCCCCGAATACAAAAGTCCTGGACATCGGTACTGGAGGCGGTTTTCCGGGAATTCCGCTGGCTATTTTGTTTCCGGAAGTTCAGTTTACATTAATTGATTCCATCGGAAAAAAAATCACCGTAGTGAAAGAAGTTTCCGCAGGAATCGGTTTGAAAAATGTAACCGCAATCCACGGAAGAGCCGAATCTTTGAAGGAAAAATTTCATTTTGTTGTAAGCCGCGCCGTTACGCAAATGCCGGTTTTTCTTCGTTGGCTGAAAGGGAAATTCGAAAAAGAACAATTTAACCCGAAACACAACGGCGTTCTTTACCTGAAAGGTGGCGATTTGGCAGAGGAATTGGCTGGTTTAAAATGTGAAATTTTTTCCCTGCAGAATTTTTTCGAAAGTGAATTCTTCGAAACCAAAAAAGTAGTGTATTTATCGAAAGGAAACTTTAATTCTTAATTTGAGATAATAAAAAACCTATAGGTGACGTTTAACGGTTAAGTATTATTTACGATGGAAAAACTATACAAATTTGCGGTTATTGCTTTTTCAGTTTTCATGCTCAGCAGTTGTAATGATCGTATTGAAGGCGATGAAATCACCAATGTGGAGCAATTAAAAATCGACAGTGTGACCATTCCGCAAGACACGATGGATGTTTACAGTACCCAAACCATTAAAACGTATTCAAATTATTCGGCCAATTGTGAAGGTTTTTACGGCTACGATTATCTGCATACGAACCAACTCGAAAGGGAAGTGAGTTCTTATAAATTTAAAACTACAGCAACTTGTGGCGAATTGCTTACCAAGGCTTCTCAAATCAATTTCAGGCCGCAACAAACCGGAACTTTCTCCTTTAAATTCTGGAATGGAACCAACGCTTCCGGAGAAAATATTTGGATTGAAAAAAATATCGTGGTAGAATAATTCTCCCTAAAATTTAATGAACTCGGCATCAGAATAATTCAATTTTCTGGTGCTTTTTTGTTTTAATTTTCTTATTTTTCAGTTTTATATGCAATATGAAATTTCTCAACAAAATTATCACCGAACTGCTTTCGCAAACTTCCGATTTATCCGAATTCAACATTGTAATTCCGGGGAAAAGGCCGATTGTTTTCATCAAAAAAATCCTCAAAGAGAAACAATATTCGGGTTTTTTGCCAAATTTTTTCACCGTTGAAGATTTAATTAAAGAAATCTCCGAAAAACAACCTGTTCAAGGAATTGGACTATGGCTTTTTGCCTTCGAAATTTATCGAGAAATTCAGCCTTCCGAAGATTTTGCCGGATTTTTGAAATGGTTCCCGACGCTTTTGAAAGATTGGGACGATATTTTGAAATTTTCCGGAAAAGATGAAGCGGTTTTGCAATATATGTTTGATGAAGAAAGGATTAAAAACTGGTCCGAAAACCTCGGTGATTCCGAAGGTATTCCGAGAAGAAAATTCCTGAATTTCTGGCAGAAAATGAATCTTTTTCTTCCGATTTTAAAGAAAAAACTCAACGAAAAAAATTGGGCGACTTCAGGAATGATTCACGAATCGGCGAATGAAAAAATAGAAGACTTCGCACTGAAAACTGAGAAGAAATTCGTCTTTTGTGGTTTCAATGCTTTCACTCCCGTAGAAGAAAAATTGGTGAAAAGTCTTTTGCAATGGGACAAAGCACAATGTTTCTTTCAAGCCGACGAATATTACATCAACGATACCAGACAAGAAGCGGGAAAATTCTTAAGACAACACAAAACCTGGAAAGAATTCAATGATAGTCGTACTTTTCAATGGATTGAGAACGACTTTGCTCAACCTAAAAATATCAAAACCTACGAAGTTTCCGGAAATATCACCCAAACCAAAGTACTTCCGGAGATTTTCAAGGAATTAAAAGATCAAAATCTGTCAAATACCGCAGTGATTTTATTGGATGAAAACCTTCTTCCGGCGAGTCTGGAAGCGATGAGTACGGTAGATCACCTGAATATTACGATGGGATTTCCGCTGAAAAATTTGGGATTCAGCAATGCAATGAAGCAAATTTTTTATCTTCAAAAGCAATTGGAAAAAAAGGATTCTTCGTACTATTACAACGATGTTCTCTCGGTTTTAGAGGAGCTTCCCAACGATCACTACGACCAACAGATCATTGCTGCTTTCAAAGCGAGAATTGAGGAGAGAAATATCGTTTATATCTCTAAAAATCAGTTGAAAGAGCTTCTTTCCCGACTTTCTTATGTTCAACTTTTCACCAAACCAGATTCGGTAATTGAGTTTCTCGACTTGCTGATTGATTTTTGTTATCAATTGAAATTCAGAGATTTGGATGACATTTTATATGAAAATATTTCTCATTTTGAGAAGAGTTTCAAAATCATTAAAAATCAAATTTCTCCTTATTCATTCGACATCAAAATGGATACTTTGGAAGTTTTGATTAACCAACTTATCAATTCAGAAACTATTGATTTTCAAGGAGAACCATTGCAAGGTTTGCAGGTGATGGGACTTTTGGAAACTCGGCTTTTAAATTTTGAAAACATCATTTTACTTTCTGCCAATGAAGGAAAATTACCATTAGGAAATACCCAAAATACTTATCTTCCGTTTGATGTAAGAAATTATTTTGGATTGCATACTTTTTTAGAAAATGACAGTATTTATGCGTACCATTTTTATCGTTTGATTCAGAATTCTAAGAATGTTCATTTGCTTTTTAACGCATTAAATTCCGGGGTAAATACAGGAGAAAAAAGCCGTTTTATAACGCAAATGGAGATTGAAGATCCTCATCACGAAATCGAAAATATCATCATTGAAAACACTTCTGATCCGATTACTCAGGAACCTATCCGCATTGAAAAAACGGCTAAAGTTCAAGAAAAGTTGGAGGATTGGAAAAGGAGAATTTCCGCATCGCATCTCACTTCCTATATCTATAATCCGATTGATTTTTACTTGACCAAAATTCTCAACACGAAAGAATCGACCGAAATGGAAGAAGAATTATCCCAAAGAAGTTACGGAAATCTAGTTCATTATTCACTTCAACTAATTTATGAAAACTTAATTGGTAAAATATTAACAGATAATGATTTAAATCTTTCAGATCAAAAATTAAATGAAGTAATCAACGCTTCGATCGAAAAGCTTAAACATCAGGTTGAATTCTACGAAAAAGGGATGAATTATATTCACCGATCGATTGCGGAAAGGGTAGTACGAAATGTTTTGGAATATGACCGAAAACTCATTGAAAACGGAAATACACTGGAAATTTTGAGTGTAGAAGGAAATTTCGAAAACATTGGTTTTTATCTTGATGAGGAGCAAACCGATCAAGTATTTTTCTACGGTTTCATCGACCGAATTGACCGGCTGAACGGAAACTTAAGAATCATTGACTTTAAAACTGCGAAAACCAAAAACCTTTCGATTTCTGAACCCAAAAAACCAGAAGACGAAGAGAAATTGGAACAATTGTATTTCCGGGAAGATTATAAACAAGCGATGCAACTTTGTGTTTACGCCTATTTTGTTTTGAACGAGAAGAAATATCCCGACAATTTCGTAGAATGTGGAATTTGGAGTTTTGCGGAAGTAAACAAAGGAGTTCAAAATCTCCACATTTTCGGGAATAATGAAATTTCAATCAACCAATTGAAAACGCCTATGAAATCTATAAAAAATGTGATTACGGAAATACTAAATCCTGAAATTGATTTCGTAGAAAAGGAAAAAGTAAGTTGGAGAAATTAACTGAATTTTCAATTTATAACTTAAGCATTTTTGATGCAAATTTTCAATCTCTGTATTCAGAATTTCTTTAACTGAAAATTACAATGATGCAGCAGTAATGCGTAAATTTGTCTTTTAAAATAAAATAAAATAAAATAAAATATTATGAATTTAAAAGGAAAAAACGCCATCGTGACAGGCGGCGGAAGAGGTCTCGGAAAGGCTGTAGCATTGGCTTTGGCTAATGAAGGAGTCAACATCGGGATTACCGGAAGAAATGAAGAAAACCTGAAAAATACTGTAGAAGAAATAAAAAAATTAGGCGTTCATGCAGCGTATTCCGTTTTCAGTATTGATGATGAAGCGGCTGTAAAAACTGGAATTGATGCTTTGGTAAAAGACTTAAATGGAGTTGATATTTTGATTAATAATGCCGGAATTGGAAACTTCGGAACTTTGGAAGAAATGCCCTCTGAAACCTGGGAACAAGTCTTCAAAACCAATCTTTTCGGGGTGTATTATGCGGCGCAAGCGGTTCATCCTTATTTGAAAGAAAAAGGAGAAGGCGATATCGTGAATGTGGCGTCAACAGCTGGTTTGAAAGGCGGTGCGAATATGTCGGCTTACGCAGCATCCAAAGCTGCAGTGGTTTCTCTATCTCAATCGATGATGGCGGAATGGAGAAAGGAAAACATCCGTGTGATTACACTTACTCCGAGTACCATTGCTTCCGATATGTCGATTCAGGGTGGGCTTACCGACGGAAATCCTGAGAAAGTTTTGCAACCTGAAGATTTCGCAGAATGGGTGAGAGATATCCTGAAAATGAACCGAAGAGCGTTGATCGCCAACGGATCTATTTTCTCTACCAATCCTTAAATTAGAATTATTTACATAAAAAAAGCTACAAAATTCGTAGCTTTTTTTGTTATTCTGAAATACGATTAATGTCCTGAATGTCCATCGATTCCGTGTGCGTGACCGTGAGAAAGTTCCTCTTCAGTTGCTGGTCTTATCGCTACCACTTCCACATCGAAATGTAAAGTTTTTCCTGCCATCGGATGGTTCAAATCTACGATTACAGCTTCATCCGTAACCTCGATAACTACAGCATTTACCTGGTTTCCTTCAGGATCTTGCAAAGGCAAAATTACACCCAAAGGTGGCATTCCGCTTTGTTCAAACATTGCTACAGGCAATTGTGCGGTCGCGTTTTCTGCTTTTTCGCCATAACCTTCTTCCGGAGTAATGGTAAACGATTTTTTATCTCCGGCTGCCAAACCGTGAAGGTTTTCTTCAAACCTTGGCAACATCATTCCCACTCCGTATAAAAATGCGAAAGGTTGATCAGCATCAGTTTTTTCAATGAAAGTTTTTTCTCCATTTTCTTCAACGGAATTTAGCGTGTAATGAAGCGCTACTACGTGGTTTTTGTCTATTGTCATTATATTTAAGTTAGAAAGGAACTTTGAAATCCTTTGTTATTTTGTTATTTAAAATTAGAAATAATAATTTCCGCCGAAGTTTCTACAAAGGTAATATTTTTGAATTTGAATCTTTAAAAATTGATTAAAAACGATGAATTTCTTTTCAATTTTAAAGAAAAAAATTAAGCATTAAGTTCCAAACCTGAATTTTCGGTTAATGATAGAATCCCTTCAGAAAGCTGATTGGGGTGTTCAGTGAAGCCTTTCAGTTTTGTGGTTTTTCCTTTTGAAATTAAATCTAAAATCTGTTTTTCTGTAATTTTCTTCCCGAAAACTACAAACGGAATCTTGAAATCGCAGTTTTTATAATTGGAGCAACCGATTGCGGTTTTCCCTTTTACTAATGGGTTTTCTTTGCATTTCGGGCATTGTTCGTCTTCCCATTGAATTGCAACTGTTTTTCGGGGTGCTTTTTCTTTTTTTGGCAAATCTTTTTCTTCGTTTTGAAAAGAAATAATTTTGGCTTTTTCGCTGATTACTTTTCGTGTTAAATCGGTGACCATTTGAATCAATTCATCCTTAAATTGGGAAGCTTCGTATTCGCCTTTTTCGATTTTTCTTAGTTTAAATTCCCATTCACCGGTGAGTTCGGGGCTTTTCAAAAGTTCGTCTTCGATGGTGTCGATCAGTTCTACGCCGGTGGTTGTGGCCATCAAGTTTTTCTTTTTCCTTTCAATGTATTTTCTTTTGAAGAGGGTTTCGATGATGTTTGCTCGTGTGGAAGGACGCCCAATTCCGTTGCTTTTCATGAGTTCGCGAAGTTCCTCATCATCCACTTGTTTTCCGGCGGTTTCCATAGCGCGGAGTAGTGTAGCTTCGGTGTAAGGTTTTGGTGGACTCGTTTTTCCCTGATGAATGAGCGGAAAGTGTTCGCCTGTTTCACCCGCTTTAAATTCGGGAATCAGCTGTTCTTCTTCCTTTTCTTTCTTGTCGGCATCCTCATTTTTATCTTTTACATAAATTTTTCGCCACCCGAGTTCTAAAATCTGCTTCCCATTGGCTTTGAAAGGAACGGTTCCCACTTTGCCTTCCACCAAGGTGTTTGAGATTTTACATTCCGGGTAAAAAACCGCTATAAAACGGCGCGCAACCAAATCATAAATCAGTTTTTCTTCTTTGCTTAAATTGGAAGTAGGCGGAATTTCAGTAGGAATAATCGCATGGTGATCGGTTACTTTACTGTCATCAAAAACCGCTTTGGATTTCGGAATCGGCTGTTCCAAAAGTGGGGCAGTGTATTCCCTATAAAAATTCATCGAACGTAGAATTTCTGCAATCTTTGGGTAAAGATTTTCGGAGAGGTAAGTGGTATCGACGCGCGGATAAGTGGTGTGCTTTTTTTCGTATATACTTTGGATGTATTTGAGTGTGTTTTCTGCTGAAAAGCCATATTTTCGGTTGGCTTCCACCTGAAGCGCCGTCAAATCGAATAATCGGGGATTTTTTTCTTTGCCTTCTTTAATTTCAAAAGAAACGATTTCGAAAAGGTTTTGCTTTAAATATTCTAATCCTTTTTCTGCTTTTTCCTTGGTTTTAAGGCGATCGATTGCCGCACTGAAAATTACTTCACGGTATTTGGTTTTCAGTTCCCAATATTCTTCGGTTTCGAAAGCATCAATTTCTTTTTGTCGCTGAACCAACATCGCGAGGGTAGGAGTTTGCACTCTTCCAATCGATAAAACGCCTTTGTTTCCGCCGAATTTTCGGGTGAACAGTCGGGTTGCATTAATCCCTAAAAGCCAATCGCCAATTGCACGCGCATTCCCGGCGAGATAGAGATTTTGGTAATCTTCGGCGGGTTTCAGTTGGTTAAAACCTTCTTTGATGGCATCTTCCGTCAATGAAGAAATCCAAAGTCTTTTTACCGGTTTCTTGCACTTTGTTTTTTGCAATACCCATCTTTGAATGAGTTCCCCTTCTTGTCCGGCATCACCACAGTTAATGACTTCATCACATTCTGCTACTAATTTTTCAATGGTTTTAAATTGTTTTTCAATTCCGGAATTGGGAATTAATTTAATCCCGAATTGCTCGGGAATAATCGGTAGATAGATGAGATCCCAAGATTTGAAATGCGGACTGTAATCGTGAGGTTCTTTCAAGGTGCAAAGATGCCCGAAAGTCCAGGTTACGCAATATCCATTACCTTCATAATAGCCTTGTTTAGGCATATCTGCGCCTAATACTTTTGCAATATCTCTTGCAACACTTGGTTTTTCGGCAATGCATAATTTCATTTTACAGCTTCATTTTTTCTCGGCTGCAAATTACCGATTTTTTTTTGAATATCGGGTTGTGAACTCTTTTGTATGAATGTATTTGGTGGGTAGGTGGAAGATTTCAGATAGCAGATTTCAGATGTCAGATACTTGGTTCTTTTAACCACAAAAGTCACAAAAGTTTTTTCTTTTTAAGTTATTCAAAAGAGAGAAAAAGGAGGGTGGAAGATTTCAGATAGCAGATTTCAGACATCAGATACTTGATTCTTGGTTCTTTTTTTAACACAAGGTGCACAAGGGTTGTTGGCTTGCATTCTGTTTTTATGACACTACACATTGGGTTTAGCGTAAAAATGCTCATGAAGTGATATTTGTTTTTACGCAAGGAACGCAAAGATTATTGACTAGCATTATTTTTAATAGGGCGCAAAGGCGTTTCACTTAGCAAAAGCAAGCTGCTGAATCTGATCGATCCGTGAGATTGTTATTGATATCTCGCAGATTCGCACGATTGCATCGTGTGGTTGTTTTAAGAAATTATTTATATCTTAGATTACCGGTATTAAAGCAAATGGCTACGGGAAAGGATTGACTTTGGGAATTTTATTTCTCTCATGTTGTCATTATTAAGATGTCGCACCTACGGCGCTCATGGAAACTCTGCTTCAGAAATGCTACTAAGATATTACTCTTACGGAGCAAGTTGGTTTTAGCTTGCATGACTGGGCAAAGGTAGGAAACTTTGCGCCTGGCTAATCATCATTATTGCTGTATGTTGTTTTAAGATGTAGATCGGCAATCCTTGCCAGTTTTACTTGCTGCTCTTATTTATAAGAACTTGTTGAATCTTTCTTTTTAAAGATAATAAATAGGCATGGGTTTCAAATCCGTGCCTTCTGTTTTTCGACTGATAGATTTTATCTACTATGTATTTATTACAATTGTATTGTGCGCAATTTAATTTGGTTGTACATTTGCACCATGATTTTTAAGAAAACCTAAAATCAAAAAGAATTTTACCCTTAATTTAAAATAAAATAGCAATGTCATTATTAGAAGATCTACAATGGAGACACGCAGTGAAGGCGTATGACCCAACCAAAAAAGTTTCAAAAGAAGATTTGAACAGCATTTTAGAAGCAGCCAGATTGGCTCCAACTTCTTCCGGACTTCAACCTTTCAGAGTGATCGTAGTTGAAAACCAAGAATTAAAAGAAAAAATGGTAGCCGGAGCGCTGAACCCAGAAGTGATGAGAGATAGTTCACACGTATTGGTTTTCGCAGCGTGGGACAGCTATTCTGACGAAAAAATTGATAAAGTTTACGACTATCATACCGAAGTTAGAGATTTACCAAAAGGCAGATTCAGCAGCTACACCGATAAATTAAAAGAAATCTACGGAGCGCAAACTCCAGATCAGCATTTTGCGCATACCGCCCGCCAAACCTATATTTCTTTGGCTTTGGCAATGGCACAAGCTGCAGAATTGAAAATCGACAGTACTCCTGCGGAAGGTTTCAGCAATGAAGTGGTAGATGAAATTTTAGGACTTCGCGAATTGGGATTGAAAAGTGTAACATTGCTTTATTTAGGATATCGCGATGAAAAAAATGATTGGCTTGCCCAAATGAAAAAAGTAAGAATTCCGATGGAGGAGTTCGTGATTTATAAATAATTTCAAACGTCTTTTATTGGTGATGGAACATTCAGATTCTTTAAAACTCAACGAGCAAATTTGCTTTCCGCTGTACGTTCTTTCCAAAGAAATCACCGGACTTTACCGGCCACTTTTGGAGGAATTGGATCTCACTTATCCACAATATCTTGTGATGATGGTGCTTTGGGAAGAAGATGGTTTGACGGTTTCTCACCTCGGAGAAAAACTTTTCCTCGATAGTGGAACTTTGACGCCGCTTCTGAAAAGACTCGAAAACAAGGGCTTCATCAGCAGAATTCGAAAAAAAGAAGATGAAAGAATCGTGGAGCTTTTCCTTACCGAAAATGGCAAGAATTTAAGACAACAAGCTTGTGGAATTCCCGAAAAGTTACTCGAACAAATCCATGTTCAAATAGAAGATTTAAAAAAATTCAAAGAAACTTTAAGCCAATTAATTAAAAACATCAAAAAATAAGTTATGAAACCAATGTATACAACCAGCGTGACCGCAAAAGGAGGCCGAAACGGACACGTAAAAAGCGATAACGGCATCGTAGATTTAGAAGTAAGAATGCCAAAAGCACTTGGCGGCGCAAATGATGATTTCGCCAATCCGGAAATGCTTTTTGCAGCGGGTTATTCCGCGTGTTTCGATAGCGCGTTGAACAGAGTAATCTCGCTTTCAAAAACCAAAACCGGCGAAACTACCGTAACCGCGAAAGTAAGCATCGGACAAATTGAAAATGGCGGATTCGGTCTTGCTGTGGAACTTGACGTCAATATCCCGGGAGTTTCCTTGGAAGAAGCGCAAGAACTTACCGAAAAAGCCCATCAAATCTGTCCTTATTCTAATGCGACCAGAAACAATATTGAAGTGAAATTATCGGTTACCAATAACGGATAAAATCAGTTTAAGCCAAAGAAAATCCCGAATCTATGTGATCCGGGATTTTTTTTGAAAAAGAATTCGGTTATTTTCTACCTCTGCTCAAAAGCCATAAAACCAATCCAATAACACCCACGACAAGGATAATTCCCCACCACATTCCGGCTTTAAAAATAGTTTCAACAGCTTCACAAGAGGTTAATAAAGTTAGTGCGAACACTGAAAGACTGAGTAATGTAAATTTTTTCATATTATTTATTTTTTTAATGTTGGTTTTCTGATTGTTATATTCTAAACCCGATGAAAATCAGGTTTCCATTTCTGTATGGATTTTTTTATCGTGTCACCGGAAATATTTTCTTTTAAAGCTTTATCAAGTAAAATTTTGAATTCATCATCATAAGCATATCTCAAAGCAGCAATTTGCCCAAAATTGAGTTTTTCTTCAATTTCATCAGACCTTTTTCCAAAAATTTCAAAATATCTTTGTTTAAATTCTAATCTAATAATACGATCCTGATTTCCCAAAGCGTAATGTTGACGTAGCATAACTGCCAAATAAAGCAAAAGAAAGACGACGATTGAAAACAAAATCCAACTCAATTGATTTGTAGAATCATTGAAAGATTTCACCAATCCAATTATCAATAATATCATCAGTAAAGGCAACAAGACAAAGTGATGTGGCGGATAATATTTCTTGTGATTAGCGTAATTTTGTGTTTTCATAGAATAAAGCAATCAAAAATGTAACCAAAATAAATTAATTACCAAGTAAATCCAAAAACTGCTGTTCATCGAGGATTTCAATGGTTCCTATATCTTGTGCTTTTTTCAGTTTGCTTCCTGCTTTTTCGCCAACCACCAGATAATTCAGATTTTTGGAAACTGCAGAAATGTTTTTTCCACCATGTTTTTCCACCATTTCTTCGGCGTCATCTCTCGTGAAAAGTGAGAGTTTTCCGGTGAAAAGGAAGGTTTTATTCTCCAAAATATTGCTCAAAACTTCATTGGTATTTTCTCCTTTTTCAAGTTGAACACCGTAGGATTTTAACCGATCAATCATTAAAATATTTTCCGGATTTTGGAAGAATGCGATGATGCTTTCGGCAATTTTTCCGCCAATATCTTCCACCTGAACCAATTCTTCCGCGGTGGCTTTTCTCAAATCATCCATTGAAGTGAAATTTTTGGCTAATTTTTTTGCAACGGTTTCTCCAACATGTTTAATTCCAATCCCATACAATACTTTTTCGAATGGAATTTCTTTGGATTTTTCGATTCCATCGATGATATTTTGAGCAGATTTCTCGGCCATTCGCTCCAAAGGAAGCAGTTGCTCTTTCGTTAAAACATAAAAATCTGCGGGATTTTCGATGAGATTTTCGCGGTACAATTGCTCGATGGTTTCGCTGCCGAGATTTTCAATGTTTAAAGCTTTTCTCGATACATAATGAATCATTCGACCAATAACTTGTGGCGGACAATGCAAATCGTTCGGGCAAAAATGAATCGCTTGATCTTCTATTTTAATGAGTTCCGTTCCGCATTCCGGGCAGGTTTTAATGTACTCAATTTCAGTGTTTTCCGGATTTCTTTTTTCTAAATTGACGCCCACAATTTTCGGAATAATTTCGCCGCCTTTTTCCACATAAACAAAATCATGCTCGTGTAAACCGAGTTTTTTGATGATGTCTTCATTATGCAAACTCGCTCTTTTTACCACGGTTCCGGCCAATAAAACAGGTTTCAAATTCGCAACAGGAGTGATCGCGCCGGTTCTTCCGACTTGGTAAGTTACCGATTGCAATTCGGTTTCTACTTTTTCGGCTTTAAATTTATACGCCATCGCCCAACGCGGAGATTTCGCAGTGTAACCTAACGTTTTTTGTTGCGCTAAATCATTGACTTTTACTACAATTCCATCAATATCAAAACCCAATTGATGTCTTTCCTTATCCCAAAAATTGATGAATTCCTTCACCTCATCCAAAGAATTGCACAATTTTGCTTGCTCAGAAATTTTGAAACCCCAAGATTTAGCCTTTTGAAGCAATTCCCAATGCGTTCCCGCCGGAAAATCGTTGGCGATAAATTGATAAAGAACAGCCGACAAACCTCGTTTTCTCACCTCCGCAGAATCTTGCATTTTCAAGCTTCCGGAAGCGGTATTTCGTGGATTCATGAAGGGATCTAAACCTTCTTCTTCGCGTCTTTTGTTGATTTTATCGAAGTTTTTTCTGGTTAAATGGATTTCGCCACGGATGTAAAATTTATCCGGAAAATTACCATGAAGTTGCAATGGAATTTCAGAAATCGTTTTCACATTGGCTGTAATTTCATCACCTTGAAAACCATCACCGCGTGTCACCGCTTCTTTTAATTTTCCTTTTTCGTACAAAATTGAAATCGAAGCACCATCATATTTCAGCTCGGCAACAAAAGAAACCTTTTCGTCAAGCGTTTTTTGCAACCGTTTTTCCCAATCTTCCAAATCATTAAAATCATAGGAATTATCGAGCGAATACATTCGAAATTGATGCTGAACAGTCGGAAAATTCTTCGTGATTTCGCCACCAACACGCAAAGTAGGAGAGTTTGGATCATAAAACTCCGGATGTTTTTTTTCCAGATCTTGAAGTTCTTTGAGTTTTAAATCAAATTCAAAATCTGAAATGGTAGGTTCATCTAAAGTGTAATAATTAAAGTTGTGTTGATGAAGTTCCTCGCGCAGATCTTCTATTTTTTTCTGAATATTTTCGGACATTTTGAAGGTAGATTTTTACAAAAATACTTAATCTTTCTTTAATATATAAGGAAATTTAAGCTGGTAATAAGTTTATTTATTAAGAATATTTAACATAATATATAATTTGATTACGAGCCTATTATGGTGGTGTTTAATATTTAATTCATTTACAGTTCATCTATTTGTTAAAATAATTTAACCCCCGTTTAATTACATCTTGATCCTGTTACGGTAATTTTGCGCGAAAATTATAAAAGAAAAAGTGAAAAGGAAATTACAGACCATTATTACATTGGTATTGACGGGCACTGTTACGGTAGAAATGCCAGCGCAAAGCAGACTTGATACCATAAAAGAAAGAAAAATCGATGAAGTGGTGGTAACTGCTTTGGGGATTAAGAGAGAACAGAAAGCGCTGGGCTTCTCTGCTAAAAAAGTAGATGAAGAAACCTTCGAAAAGGCTCAGTACAACAACTGGGCGACGGCAATGGAAGGCAAAGTTGCCGGCTTGAAAGTGCTTACGGCTTCTGCCGGTCCTCTGGAAACTGCAAGGATAAAACTTAGGGGGGAAACCTCAATGAGTGCCAGCGACAATTTTGCCCTGATCGTAATCGACGGTATCCCTATAGACCAAACGCTTACCAAAGGTACGGGTTCTGCAGCTTATGGTGCTGGCGCAGGCGGAGATTTACCGGTGGATTACGGCAATATTCTCAACGCTATAAACCCAGAAGACATAGAATCTGTAACCGTGCTGAAAGGCGCTTCCGCAGCAGCTTTATACGGTGAAAGAGGTGCAAATGGCGCGATCATGATCACCACGAAATCGGGAAAAGGTAAAAACGGTAAGCTGATCGTCGGTTATAATTCCAATTCAAGTTTTGAAAGTGTTTTAAAATGGCCGGACTGGCAGTACGAATACGGACAGGGAACACAGACACGCGACAAAAGCGGCAGATATTACTATTCTTACGGTGCTTCTGAAGATGGTGTAAATACCGGAAGTACGAGCAGTGCGTTCGGGCCCAAATTCGAAGGGCAGTATTATTTTCAGTACGATCCGGAAGTGGAAGGACAAAGCCCCGAAAGAAGGCTCTGGAAGCCTTATAAAGATAATGTGAAGGGATTCTTCAACTTGGGAACCACTTTCAGCAACTCCATTTCATTGGAAGCTGGCTGGCGGAAATTCAATTTCAGAACCAACCTGAATTATACGGATAATGACTGGATTGTTCCCAATACAGGCTTTGAAAGGTTCACGGCAAATAATTCCTTCGGCTTTAATTTCAATAAACTTAAGGCTACTGCCAAATTCATCTTCTCCAATACCCACAGTGATAATTTACCGGCAACAGGTTACAACAACCAGTCGCTCAATTATTTTATGATTTTCCAGAATCCGAATATTGATCTGGCGTGGTACCGCCCGATCTGGAGAAAAGGAAAATATCAGGAAGATCAGATACACCCTTTCAGTTCATTCATCGATAATCCCTACATGATTGCCTATGAAATGACCAATGCCATCAACAAAAACAACATGTTGGGCGGCATTACCCTGAATTATCAGTTCAATAATAATTTCGAGATCATGCTCCGTTCCGGGGCAGAATATACTGTAGAAGACCGCGCACAGAAAAGGCCGTGGAGCAGCGCCAACTACCGGGAGGGTTACTATTCTGAGCAGCATGTCAACGACAGGGTTTTTAATAATGATGTATTGCTTTCATACAACAGAGAATTTAAAAATCTGAATTTTAAAATTTCCGCCGGAGGAAGTATGAGAGACATCAGATCTGAAACTGAACGTACAAACGCGGTGGGACTTATAGAGCCAGGAATTTATACTTTCGAAAATGCAAAAGCCCTTCAGGTAAAGCCGACAAAGCCGTATAATTATAAAGTGAACAGTATGTACGGGCTCATCAATTTAGAATATCTTAAAGCCATATTTTTAGATATAACTGCAAGAAACGACTGGACCAGCACCTTGCCGAGAAAAAACTGGTCATTCTTCTATCCTTCTGTGAGTACAAGTGTCATTCTCTCAGATTTGATGGATCTGAATAAGGTGGATTTGCTGAAGCTGCGAGCGTCCTATGCAAGATCAGGATTCGGAACTTCGCCTTACCGTCTGACAAAATATTATAGTCCGTCAGATTACGAGGATTCCTATACGATGGATGCCTTACTTTTCAATGCTGATCTAAAACCGAAAATCAACACGAATCTCGAAGCAGGTTTAGATGTGGCGGTATTGAAAAACAGGTTGAATTTCAATTTCACGTTCTATAATAATTATACTGAAAACGAAGTTTTTGGAATCCCGGTTTTGGTGGAGTCCGGTTACTCCAGGAAGCTGATTAACAGCGGAAAAGTTAGAAACAGAGGAGTAGAGCTGGAATTGACAGGCTTCCCTTTCAAATCAAAAGCGTTCACATGGGGTATCGCAGCAAACTGGTCTGCCAACAAAAATAAAGTGATATCAATTCCGGATGAATTTAAAGATGAGCCTCTTGGCTATAACTACAGCAGTGTAGGCGGCGCGGTGTATTTTAATGCCGTAGTTGGCGGTTCGCTTGGGGATATGTACGGCTATAATCTGGTGCGTGATCCTCAGGGAAATGTGGTTTGGGGTTCTGACGGGCTTACCGCAAAATCGACTCAGATGGCGAAGATCGGTAATGCCTTTCCGCTTTGGAAAGCCGGTATCGAAAACAGTTTCCAGATCAAAAATGTAAGAATCCAGTTCTCCTTTGACGGTCAGTACAAAGGCATGGTATACTCCCAAACTCACCACAAGATGACCGAACAAGGGAAACTTGCGCACACCCTGAAATATCGTGACAGCGAAGACGGCATGATGGTCGGCGAAGGCGTAGTACAAAATGCAGATGGCTCTTACTCGCCGAATACTACCAGAATTCTGGTAAGTAAATATTACTCAGATTACTACAGGAGAGCCAATGTGGAAACCAATTCCTTCGATGCTTCCTATATCAAACTTAGGGACGCACGAATAGGATATGTATTCCCGAAAACCATCACCGAGTCTATGAAACTGAGGGAGATGAGTATTTCTCTTTACGGAAAAAACCTTTGGATGTGGACCAAGTTCCCAATTTTTGACCCGGAAGCGGCAACTCTAGATGATTCCGACATTACACCGGGTGTGGATATTGGCGCGCTTCCTTCTACCAGAACTATAGGCTTAAATTTCAATGTAAAATTCTAATAAAAAATGAAAAAAAATATAGTTAAAATTCTTCTTGCGGCTGCGCTGCTTAATGCCGCGTACTCCTGCACCAGAGATTTCGAGGAGCTGAACCTTGATACATCAAAAGTTCTGGAGGTACAATCAGGGCAGCTTTTGAATCCTGCGCTATTTGAAATGGCAAGTCAGGCGTACTTGCGCGCAAATGATTTTACTTTTGATGTTATGCAGTATTCACTTGATTTTCCGAATGAGGGAAATACTTACAGCAGATATTACCTTACTGAAAATTCCGGAGTTGGTTACTGGAATCATTCTTACAAATGGCTGAAGCAAATTCGTGAAATGCTGATTCTTGCAGAAAAGGAAGGCGACAACAATAATAAAGCGGTTGCGTTGGTGCTGCAGTCTTGGGGGTATGCCAACCTTACGGACAGTTTTGGCGATATTCCTTTCACTGAGGCCAATGCTCTTGATGAGGAAATCAGAAAGCCAAAATTCGACAAACAGAAGGATGTTTATTTAAAATTATTAAATGATCTGGATGCGGCGAATAAACTTTTCAATACTGCAGAAAAGCTGAAAGGCCGAGACCAGCTTTACAGCGCAGAAACAGATGCTGCGGGGATCCTGAAATGGAAGAAATTCTCCAACACTTTATCATTAAGGCTTTTGTTAAGAATTTTGGACAGAGACGGCGAAATTGATGTAAAAAACAGAATAAAAAAAATTGTAAACAATCCTACCGAATACCCGCTTTTCGAAAACAATACAGAGAGCGCTTTTGTGAAGGCAAGCGGTACAGCGCCGTTTGACGCACCCATTGCAAGGCCGCAGGATTTCACGACGGGGCGGGCTGCAGCGGATTTTTTTGTGAAATACCTCAATGATACCAAGGATCCGCGTCTTTCAAAATTCTTCTCCAAAGCAAGAGATTTAAATAACAAAGACATTGGTTACAAAGGAATTCCGTCCGGTTACAAAGCTGGAACTGTTTTCGATTATACACCTTCCAACTTAAATCAGAATTTGGCTAAAACTCCTTTAACGATCAAGATTCTTGGTTATTCGGAGCTGCAGTTTATCCTTGCAGAGCTTGCTTTGAAAGGAATTATTTCCGGCGATGCCAAAACTTTTTATGAAAACGGCGTGAAAGCCTCCGTAGAGCAATGGGAGTCTACAATGCCGGTGACATATTTAGCACACCCGTTAGTAGCATATGACGGGACTTTAGAGCGTATCATGATGCAGAAATATATCGCTTTGTTCTTTGTGGATCAGCAGGCGTGGTATGAGTACCGCAGAACCGGCTTCCCAAAACTGCAGAATAACGGCGGGCTTCTGAATAATGCTCAAATGCCTTCCAGGTTTATGTACACTCCGAACAGCAAACTTCTCAACTCAGAGAACTATAATGCGGCAGTGCAAAGTATGGGTGGTGATGACATTAATACTAAAATTTGGTGGGATAAATAGAAGCTATGAAAACACTTTTGGTAACACTGATTTTCAGCTCAGTATTTTATAATGCCCAAACCAGGATCATTGCGCACCGCGGATACTGGAAGACTGAAAATTCTGCGCAGAATTCTATTTCCTCACTCAGGAACGCCCAGCAGCAGCAATTTTACGGGTCAGAATTTGATGTCAGGATGACAACAGACGGCAAATTGGTTGTGAATCATGATGAGCATATCAACGGTTTTGAAATTTCTGAAACCAGTTTTTCAAAACTCAGAACTCAAAAACTGAAAAACGGTGAAAAAATCCCAACTTTTGCTAAATATTTGAAAGCCGGAAGAAAAGTACCGGCTGTGAAGCTGATTGTAGAATTAAAACCTGCAAAATCTGTTGAACTGGAAAATACACTGGTTCAAAAAGCTTTGAAAGAAGTCGAAAAATACGGAGTGGCGGCGCAGTGCGAGTTCATTTCTTTCAGCTTGAATATTTGCAAAGAACTTAAAAAGCTTCAGCCCAATGCAACGGTGCAGTATCTTAAAGGAGACCTGACACCGCAACAGCTGAAAGATTTGGGGATTGACGGTTTTGATTATAATTTTAAAATTCTTCAGAAAAATCCAGCCTGGATTTCAGAAGCAAAAAATCTCGGATTGGTTACAAATTCCTGGACCGTCAATGATGACACTATTTACCTTGAACTGAAAAATGCGGGAATTGATTTTGTTACGACAGACGTTCCCACTCAATTAAAAAATAAATAAAATGAAATTTAAATTAATCTTTCCGGCTGTCTTAATTTCAGCTTTTGCAATAGCACAGTCTTCCGTTTCGGGATATGTTTACCACGACCGCAACAACAATTCGATAAAAGACCGCAACGAAAAAGGCATAGCCAATGTGGCGGTATCCAACGGTATTGAGGTGACAAAAACAGATGAAAACGGGCGTTATTCGCTGCCGCTGTATGGTGATAATCTCGTATTTGTGATAAAACCAACCGGTTATCAAACCAAAATTGGAAGCCATAACCTGCCTGAGTTTTATCATAATTTTAAACCTCAGGGTTCACCGGATAATTTCAAGTATAAAGGTGTATCGCCTACTGGCGCATTGCCGAAAGAAGTGAATTTTCCGCTGTATGCAAAACAGGAGCAAAAAGATTTCCAGATTGTGGTTTTTGGCGATCCGCAACCTTACAGTGAGCAGGAAATTGATTATTTCAAAAGAGGAATTGTCAACGAAGTAAAAAACAATAAGAAAAATGCGGTTATCGGAATCAGTTTGGGTGACCTAGTTGGTGATGACCTGAGCCTGCACCAATCCTATAAAAATGCGGTGAAGGAAATCGGTATTCCTTGGTACAATGTCATGGGCAACCACGACATGAATTACGAAGCGAAGGAAGATAAATATTCGGATGAAACATTCGAGGCTAATTTTGGACCCAACAATTATGCATTCAATTATGGGAACGTGCATTTCCTGATCTTAGATGATATTCTTTATCCGGATCCGCGCGATGGCAAAGGTTATTGGGGCGGTTTCCGCGAAGACCAGCTCAAATTTATAGAAAATGATCTCAAACTGGTTGATAAAAACAAGCTTGTTGTAATTTCGTTCCACATCCAGATGAAACCGGAGCGTGAAGGCGATGACCATTTCAGAATGGAGGACAGGCAAAAACTGTTCGACATTTTAAAACCGTTTGAAAATGTACTGATGATGTCGGCTCACACCCACAAGCAAACCCAGATTTTCTATGGCAAAGGCGATGGCTGGGAAGGCGTGAAAAACCTGCACGAACTCAATATGGGTACCACTTCCGGCGACTGGTATTCCGGTACGGTTGATGAATTGGGCGTTCCGGTGTCGGTCATGCGGGACGGTACCTACAGGGGTTATTCTTTCGTGAATTTTAAAGACAACGAATACAGCGTTGATTACAAAGTAGCCGGTAAACCTGAAGATTTCATGATTCAGCTTCACGTGCCGGAGGTCATCTCACAGACCAGAAGTTCAGCGCGTGTATTTGCAAACTTTTTTACCGGTGCTGAGAATGACGTGGTGGAATACAGAATAGACGGTGGCGACTGGAAAAAAATGGAGTTCATGAAAACCATTGATCCGGCTTATATGCTTTCTGTGTTTAAATGGGATACAGCCACTGAGCTGTACCAGGGCAGAAGGCCTTCTAACCCGGAACCTTCAAATCATATCTGGAGTGCCGGTTTCCCAAAAAATCTGAAAATTGGCAAACATAAGGTGGAAGTAAGAGCCACCGATATGTACGATAAAACTTTTTATGCAGGCAAGGAATTTTCTGTTCAGAATCTCAATTTTATTCCATAAACTTTTCACTTACTTAATGATGAACCGGCTTTCGTTCTGAAGGCCGGTTTTCTTTATTATTATGTTTTTAAGCATATGTCGCCTTTCCACAGCGCAGCACCGTATTTCTTAAATACTAGGGTCAGTCTGTTAAGCTGCTGAAGTGGGAGATATTTTGACGGTGAATTTTAACAAAATTCTAAATCTGAAATAAAACCTTCTCTTTTCACACTCTGTCAAATACAAAAAAGCTAAAAATTAATCTAAGGTATAATTTTTAAATGGGTATGAAAATAAAAAAGTTATATTTTCTGAAAATAAGTACTAAATTCGCAGGGGTATAAATAATAAAATATGAAAATAGAGAAAAAATGGATTGTGTCATTTGTGGTTATTACTTTGATTTCAATCGCGGCGTTGTTTTGGAAAACTGAAATTCCACTCCCAGGCTCCGGCGAATTCATCAGCGAAGACAATATTGTAGGTTCTGATGTTGCCTGGATTTTATCTGCAGCTGGTTTGGTTCTGTTGATGACTCCCGGCCTTTCGTTTTTCTACGGTGGAATGGTCGGTAGCAAAAACGTGATTTCAACGATGCTGCAGAGTTTTATTGCATTAGGTGTGATATCCATCTTATGGGTGGTTGTTGGATTCAGTCTTTCTTTTGGTGAGAGTTTAGGTTTCACTTACAACGGAATTCATTACGGGATTATCGGAAATCCTTTGAGTTACCCTTTTTTCAGTAGGGTAGGTATACTTCCGCATCATGTTATGGCGCCCACAATTCCTTTTATTTTGTTCGCGTTATTTCAAATGAAGTTTGCGGTAATTACTCCGGCCTTAATTACCGGTTCGTTTGCGGAAAGGGTTCGTTTTATTTCTTATCTGTTATTTATGGTGCTTTTCAGTTTGTTTATTTATACGCCACTTTGCCACATGGTTTGGCACCCGGAAGGTTTGCTGAATAAATTTTTCGGAGTAAAAGATTTTGCCGGAGGAACGGTCGTTCACATGAGTGCAGGGTTCGCAGCTCTGGCCGGTGCCATCGTTTTGGGAAGAAGAAAAAATCCACATCATAAACCTTCTAATATCCCATTTGTTTTATTAGGTACCGGAATGCTTTGGTTTGGGTGGTTTGGATTCAACGCCGGGTCTGCATTGGCGGCTAATGCAACGGCAGCGATGGCTTTTGGTACCACCACCATAGCATCGGCTTCCGCAATGATCACCTGGATATTTTTCGATCGAATTAATGGGAGAAAAGTTTCTGCCTTAGGCGCCTCCATCGGTGCGGTTGTCGGTTTGGTAGCAATTACCCCAGCTGCGGGATTTGTAACGATTGCCGAAAGTCTGTTCATCGGGTTTATCTCTGCCATTATTTCTAATTTAATGATGAACTGGAAAGAACTCAAAAAAATAGACGACACTTTGGATGTTTTTGCCTGTCATGGGGTAGGAGGGATTATGGGAATGATTCTTACCGCAATTTTTGCGCATGGTGAAAATGCAAGTTTGCTGCATGGCGGCTGGTCGGTTTTTGGGCATCACATGCTGGCTTTGGTTCTGGTTTCGGTTTTTACGTTTTTTGGAGCATTTTTGCTTTACAAAATCACCGATTTCATCATTCCGCTAAGGGTTTCCGAAGAATCAGAGCACCTCGGACTAGACATTTCTCAGCACGATGAATCCATTAATTTTTAATAAAAAAGCACCGTTTCAATTTCGGTGCTTTTTTGTTTTTAATGATTTAGCATTTCCTTTATTTTTTCAGAAACCTTTTCCGCATTAGGTAGCATTTCTTTTTCTAAAATTAAATTGATTGGAACTGCAGGTAAATTCAGTGAACCCATGGCTTCAACCGGAGCATCGAGGAATCGGAAACACGCTTTCGAAATACGATGCGCAAAAGCTTCCGCAAAGGAATTATTAATTTGCTCTTCCGTTAAAACCATGCATTTTCCATGGATTTTTACCCTTTCGAAAACTAAATTTTCATCTAAAGGAATCAATGTTCTTAAATCAATAATTTCAACACGACCAGGATGATTTTTTACAGCTCCTTTTGCCCAATAAACGCCCATTCCATAAGTTACAATCAACATCGTTCTGCCTTTGGAAATCTCATTTTCATTAGCTTCTGAAACTATTTTTCCTTTTCCGAAAGGTAAAATATAATCTTCTGCAGGTTCGATGGTTTTTGCTTCTTCCGTTCCGGGAACTTTGCTCCAATATAAACCTTTGTGCTCGAGCATAATCACTGGATTAGGATCGTAATATGCCGCTTTTAACAAACCTTTAAAATCCGCAGCGTTGCTTGGATATGCGATTTTTATTCCTTTAATATTGGCCAAAATGCTTTCTACACTTCCGCTGTGATATGGTCCGCCGCCGCCGTAAGCACCGATTGGAACGCGAATAATATTGCTCACTGGGAATTTTCCATTCGATAAATAACACGATTTTGAAATCTCGGTAATCAATTGATTAATTCCCGGATAAATATAATCGGCAAATTGCACCTCAACAATCGGTTTCAAGCCAACGGCGCTCATCCCAATCGTAGATCCAATTATATAAGCTTCCTGAATCGCAGTATTGAAAACTCTTTTCTTGCCAAATTTTGCTCCTAAAGTCACCGCTTCACGGAAGACGCCACCAATTCTTTCGCCAACATCTTGTCCGTAAAGCAACGCTTCCGGATGCTTCCACATCAATTCCTGAATGGCATGAATAGCAGCATCAACCATTACAATTTTTTCTTGACCTTTCGGTTCTCTTTCACCGGTTTCCTCAGTGATTGGAGTAGGCGCAAAAACATGGTTTTCTACGGTATCTGGTTTCGGATCTTCCGCATTTTGGGCTTTTTCGAAAGCTTTTTCAGCTTCTAATCTTGCTTTCTTTTCAATTTGTTTTAATAAATCTTCATCAACGCCATCATTTAACAATTGATTTCTAAGAATATTTCCCGGATCCTGCGCTCGATGCTTGGAAAGATCTTCTTCATCTCGATAAAATTCTCTGCGAACACCGGAAGTGTGATGCCCAATTAAAACAGTCTTTGCACAAACTAACATCGGTTTACGTTCTGTTCGGACAAAATCTACGGCTTTTTTCATCGCCAAGAAACTGGCTTCGAAATCGGTTCCGTCCACTTTCATTCGATTAAGTCCGACAAATCCGGCAGCGAAATCGTATGCGTCAGAAGTTCGGGCTTCTTCTTTGGTTACAGAAATTCCCCATTCGTTATCTTGAACCAAGAAAATAATCGGCAATTGATGAAGCGCTGCAAATTGAAAAGCTTCCGAAACTTCGCCTTCAGTAACGGAATTATCACCCAAACTGCAAACCACCACCGGATTTTTTTCGTAAGTTTTTAAATTAAATTCTTGAATATATTGAATTCCTTGAGCGATGCCAGTTGTGGGAATCGCCTGCATTCCGGTTGCGGAACTTTGGTGAATAATTTTCGGAAAATTTTCATCTAAACTAGAAGGATGAGCGTAATAGGAACGGCCACCGGAAAAAAGATCTTCAGCTTTTGCCAAAAGTTGCAACATCAATTGATACGGCTCAAAACCAATTCCGAGAAGTAAACTTTCGTCACGATAATACGGAGAAACCCAATCTTCCTTGGTTAATTGATAAGCCGTTGCCAGCTGGATGGCTTCGTGGCCACGAGAAGTAGAATGAACATATTTGCAAATATTTCGGTTTTCTTCATAAATATCCGCCATTGCTTTAGCGAGCATCATGTGGTTGAAAGCCTTTAATAAAATTTCCTTTGAAACATTTTGTTTTGTACCAATTTCCATAGTTAACAAAGATAAAAATTTTAATGAAAGAGAAAAATTATGGAACATCATTAACAAAAAAAAACCAAAGCAATTTCCATACTTTGGTTTCTGTATATTAAAAAAAATATTTACCCAAAAGCATTAATTCCTGTCACATCCATTCCGGTAATCAACAAGTGGATGTCGTGGGTTCCTTCGTAAGTAATTACCGATTCCAGGTTTGCTGCGTGGCGCATCATCGGGAATTCTCCCATGATTCCCATTCCACCGAGCATTTGTCGTGATTCTCTGGCGATATCAATCGCCATTTTCACATTGTTTCTCTTTGCCATAGAAATTTGGGCTGGAGTGGCTTTATGAGCATTTTTAAGATTTCCCAATTGAAGGCAAAGCAATTGAGCTTTGGTAATTTCGGTAAGGAATTCAGCAATTTTTTTCTGTTGCAATTGGAAAGAAGCAATAGGTTTTCCGAACTGTTTTCTTTCTTTGGAATATTGCACCGCAGTACAAAAACAATCGATCGCAGCACCGATAACTCCCCATGAAATTCCGTATCGGGCGGAATTTAAACAGGATAAAGGACCTTTCAAACCAACAACTTTTGGCAATAAATTTTCCTTAGGAACTTTCACATTATTGAAAACCAGCTCGCCGGTTTTAGATGCACGAAGACTCCATTTGTTATGAGTTTCGGGAGTTGTAAATCCTTCGAAAGCTCTTTCTACAATCAATCCTTGTACTTTTCCTTCTTCATTTTTAGCCCAAACAACTGCGATGTCGCAAAGAGGGGCATTGGTAATCCACATTTTGGCACCATTCAATAAATAATGATCGCCTTTGTCTTCGAAATGAGTTTCCATAGAACCGGGATCCGAACCGTGATTAGGTTCCGTTAAACCAAATGCTCCGATCATTTCTCCGGAAGCTAAATGAGGAAGGTATTTTCTTTTCTGTTCTTCAGAACCGTATTCATTAATTGGAAACATCACTAAAGAACTTTGAACGGAAGCAGCCGAACGAACGGCAGAATCGCCTCTTTCCAGTTCTTGCATGATGATTCCATAGGAAATCTGATCCAAACCTGCGCCTCCGTATTCTTCAGGAATGTAGGGGCCTAATGCTCCAATTTTCCCCAATTCTTTCATTAATCCCGGGATATCGGTATGATTTTGCGCGGCTTCATCTATTTTAGGCATCACAAAACTTTCAACCCAATCTCTTACAGATTGTCGGATTAACTTGTGTTCATCGGTTAAAAGACCATCCATCAGGTAATAGTCGGGGATGCTTGTGAGCGGGTAATATGACATAATTTTAAGATTTGCCTAAAATTAATATTTTTCGGAAATATGAGCAATGATAAGTGAAATAAAAGCGGAAAATTATTTTTGGCTAACAAATCTGTACAGATAAGGCGCTTTATTTGGTGAACCATCAAAAAATTTCTCCAATCTTTCTAAAGAATTGAGCGCAAGAATTTTCCGTTGAAAGTTATTTCTTCTGAATTTTTCGTCGAGAACAGTTTCGTAAACGGTTTGCAATTCTTTCATGGTGAATTTTTCGGGCAGTAAATTGCTGGCAACAATTTGGGTATCGATATTTTTTCGGATATGATTCAATCCTACTTCTACAATTCTTTCATGATCGAAAGCCATTTTAGGAAGTTTGTTGACTTCAAACCACGCACAGGTTTCGTTGAAAGCATCGGGGAAGGTATCTACTAAGGTAAAATCGATCAAACTACAGTAGCCAACCGTAATAAATCGCTGAAAAATCCAGTGATCTTTTGGCACTTCGATGTTTTTATTTTTGAGTAGGATTTGGTGTACATTGTTTTCAGTGCGCTCTTTTCTTCCAAAAGTATGGAACTGCTCGAGGAAAATATCCGCGAGATGAGTTCTTTCATATAGTACACGTGAAGCCGCTTCTCGAAGATCTTCATCATTAAAAACAAAACCGCCCGGTAGCGACCACAAATCCAAATCATGATATTTTAGGAGTAAAACCTTCAAAATACCATTGTGGAAACCAAATATTGTACAATCCACAGAGATGTGTGCTACATATTCTTTGGTATCAATAAGTTGCTTTAAGTTCTGCTTATTTTTACTATCGTCGATTTTCATAGTACACAAAATTAATAATTATTTTCATTTTTTGAGACATAAGACTTAAAATAAACAAAACTTAATACAAAAAGTAAAATTACTGCTAAAGAAATAAAGAAAGCATAGTGATTTCCGTATTTCAATTCAAAAATATAAGACATCATCATAGAACCAAAAGAACTGCCTAAAGATGAGAAAATCACGATGAGTGAGGTGAAAATATTAATGTCATTCTTATCGATATTGCTAATCATTCGAGAGCTGATAACAGGGTAGAGCGGTGCTAAAAAAAGTCCAATAAAAGGATAAATAAATAGCGAAACATTATTGTAATCATTCAGAAATAAAACATAAGAAACCAGCAACATCATCAACATCGTCCCCACACAAAACATGAAATACCTAAATAATGAAAATCTTTGAATGATATGCGAAGTTACGAGTCGGCCAATAAAGGAAAATAACGCCAAAAATGCCGATGCCTGAAGCGCAAAAAACGAATTAACCTTGAGATGATTCTTGTAAAAAGAGGGCAACCATGAATTGAAATTCTGTTCGATAAAGACAATGGTGAAAATGATAATAAAAAAAAGGAAATGAGTTTTGCTAAAAAAACGAGTGAAAGATAATAATGATGTTGGTTGCATTGAAGCTGGATTTTCAGCAATTTCTGTGCGGAACAAGATGAACACATTTACAAAAGACAACAGCGAAATCAGTAAAAATCCGAACTTCCAATGCTCGGAATATTCACTGGAGATCAGCCATCCAAAACCCATATTTACAACAAAAACCCCGATCATGAAAGAAGCTTCCACACTGCTCATTGTTTTTGCAAGCGCGGTTTCGTTGGTGATATTATTTCTCAAAATCCCGTAGATAGAAATTTTAGCAAGAGAAAAACTCACTCCGATTACAGCAAACCAAAGTTTGAAAAACCAGAAAACGTTTAGAAAAGGAAACAGCGAACAACAAATTCCTACGATAATCAAAGAAAAAATTAATGAAGGTTTCGATCCGAATCGAGTAATGAAATTCGCTGCAAATAGCGATATGAAAGCAATTGGCAAGTCTTTAAAAGCCTCTAGTAAGCCAAGATTACTATAAGAAACATCATCGCCTGCAAGTTGCAGAATTACGATTCCCATACAATTGAGTACCATCGAAAAAACCAAAAAACTGATTTTTAGAGGCAATGAAATTGATCGGTTTTTTAGTTGCATAGAGCTGAAATTTTGTTGTCAAGTTGATTTTTGGGGATTAAAATTCCATAAAATTCATCATAAATTAACAAAATTTAGGCTTTTTAAACCCTCAAAAATACTGGAAAAATTAAAATAAATGAAAAAAAAATTTGTTGTATGGAAATTTTGGATAAATTTATTGTCTCATTTTGAGAAAAACAAAAAAACTAAATTATATGAATTTAAAGTATTCTAAAAGTCTGGGATTAATCGCAGTTCTTTATTTTACGGTTAGCATGAATGCTCAAACCACAGATTCTTTGAAAGAAAAGAGTATTGAGGAGGTTGTGGTAATTGGTTACGGTACACAGAAAAAAAGCAACGTTACCGGAGCTATTGCAAGTATTAAAGCTTCTGATATCGAAAGCATGCCATCGGGGAAACCCGAACAGGTGCTTCAGGGTAGAGCAGCTGGAGTTACAGTGGTTACCAATTCCGGTCAGCCCGGTTCTGCGGCTACTGTTCGGGTAAGAGGTATTACCAGTTTTGGTGCAGGGAGTAACAGCCCACTTTGGGTGGTAGACGGAATTGTGGTCGATAACATCGGTTGGCTCAATCAATCGGATATCGAAAGCATCGAAGTTTTGAAAGATGGAGCTTCCTCTGCAATCTACGGGGTTTCTGCTGCAAAAGGGGTAATTCTAGTAACTACTAAAAAAGGGAAAAGAGGAAGATTAAATCTTTCCTATAACGGATTTTATGGTTTTGGGAACGCCGCCAGAAAATTAGATTTATTGGATGCAACTCAATATGCGACGATCATTAACGAAGGTTTTGCTAATGATGGTAAACCTGTTCGATTCAGCGATCCAACTAAATTTGGTACCGGAACCGATTGGCAAGACGTAGTTTTCGGAACGGCTGAAAAAAGCTCGCACGAGATCAGCATTTCCGGAGGTAATGATAAATCTACTTATTACTCATCTTTCGGTTATCTCGATCAAACGGGAATCGTGATGAGTGATATTTCTTATTACAAAAGGCTTAACACAAGGTTAAACTCAACTCATAAAGTGACTGATTGGTTAACTTTAGGACAAACTTTAGCTTATACTCATACCAAATCTCAAGGAATTAGTAACAACGAAGAATACGGTGGACCATTGAGTTCTGCGGTAAATTTAGATCCAATTACTCCCGTTGTTGTAAATGATTGGTCATTGGTAAATCCAGATTTATATACCAACCCAAACATCATTTTAAGTCCTAATGGTAATCCATACGGAATTTCTCAATATGTGAATCAGGAAATGGCTAATCCATTGGCATTTAAATATATTCAACAAGGAAATTACGGCTGGTCTGATGATTTTGTTGGAAACGTATTTGCTGAAGTGAAATTTTTGGAAGACTTCACTTTTAAGACAAGTTTAAATGGTAAAAAATCCTATTGGGGAAGCCAATCTTTCACGCCATTATTTTATTTGAGTAATACTTACAGCAACACAAGTTTTAATAATCTAAACCGAGTAGATCAGAAAAAATTCGAGTGGAGTATGGAAAATACTTTAACCTACCACAAAAAATTGGGTTATCATAACTTCAATGCATTGATAGGACAAGGTGTTTACCGTTACAATATTTCTTCCGGTTCTAGTTTGACTTACAGTAATTTACCTGTAAATACTTGGCAAGAAGCCTCTTTCAATTTCGATGTAGGACAAGATAATATCGTAGCCAACGGTTGGGATGGTATTGAAACTAGAAAAGCATCTTATTTCGGAAGATTAATTTACGATTATGCCGATAAATATTTGTTCACAGGAACTATTAGACGAGATGGTTCTTCGAAATTCGGAGCGAATCATCATTGGGGAACTTTCCCTTCCATGTCGATAGGTTGGAATGTTAATAAAGAAAATTTCTGGCCAGAAAACAATTTCATCAATACTTTAAAACTTAGAGGAGGATACGGAGTTTTGGGTAATGACGAAATGGAAAATTTCCGATTTGCCAACTTCATGGTTTCCGGAAGTAATTATACCGATGCTGGTAACAATATCATCATTGGATATGCACCAAGTACATTAGCAAACCCTGATCTTAAATGGGAAGAAACCAGCCAGCTGAATTTCGCAGCAGATCTGAAATTCCTTACCAATTTCAATTTAACAGTAGATTGGTACAAAAAGAAAACCTATGATATCTTGAGACAAGTAAATGTTCCAGGCTATATCGGAGTTTCTAACCTTCCATGGGCAAACATCGGTGACATGGAAAATACCGGAGTAGAAGTAGAACTAGGTTACAAAAAAAATTGGGGTGATTATGGACTCTCAGTTAACGGAAACTTTGCTACTGTGAAAAATACCGTAACAAGGCTAGAAGATGACATTGAATATTTCAACACTTCATCCTTCCAATCGATGGGAGCTGTTGCTAGAAACCAAGTGGGAGAGGCGTATGGTTCGTTCTATGGTTACACTTACGAAGGTGTTTTCCAAAATCAAGCACAAGTTGATGCTTACAGAAATGCAAACGGCGAATTGCTTTTACCGAAAGCTAAACCTGGAGATTTCATTTGGAAAGATAATAACGGCGACGGCAAAATCACTCCGGATGATATGGTTAATCTAGGAAATTCTATTCCGAAATACACCTACGGACTTACCGTTAATTTCAATTATAAAAATTTCGATTTCATGATGTTTGCTCAAGGGCAAGCTGGAAACAAAATCTTCCAAGGACTTAGAAGATTGGATATGTTGGATGCTAATTATCAAACTAAAATCCTCAACAGATGGATCGGAGAAGGATCTACCAACGAATATCCGCGCTTAACAAGAAATGACGACAATCATAATTATACATGGATGTCCAGCTATTACCTTCAAGATGGTGATTTCTTGAGATTAAAACTTATTCAATTAGGTTACACGATTCCACAAGATGTTACCCAACGTTTCGGAATGAGCAAAGTAAGACTTTATGTAACCGGTGAAAATGTTTTCACCTTCACCAAATACACCGGATATGATCCTGAGATCGCTGGTAGAAACGGTGGTGATTCCGATTCTTTCGGTATCGACAGAGCTTATTATCCACAAGCACGTACTTTCTTATTTGGTGCTAATATTCAATTTTAATGATTTACAAAATGAAAAATAAAAGATTTTTATACCGCGGATTAGCCATTGCATTGCTTAGCGGATTAAGTTTTTCCAATATCTCCTGCAACGATTCTTATATCGAAGATGTACAGAATTCAGGAGCTTTTGATACCAATAACTATTTCAAAAACGAGCAGCAATGTTTCAGTTCATTGGTTTCAGTTTATGATGTTTTAAGAAAATATTCCGGTGGTTTCGAAAATACCGTGACTTTCTTTAATGCCGGTTCGGATGATTTTTATTCCGGAGGTGGTAGTTCTACTGACGGTGCGGGAATTCAGGGAATTAATGACTATTCCATCAACCCGAATACCATGCCTTCAAGCTATTGGAAAGATTACTATCAAGGAATCGCTCGTGCAAATCTCCTCATTAAGAAAGCTCCGGAAGCAGAAATGAGTGATGAATTGAAAAAAAGATTCATTGCTGAAGCTAAAGTTCTTCGATCTTTATATTATTTCGAGTTGGTAAGAATGTTCGGAAATATTCCTTTAATCTTAGAGCCAATCAGCGCAACCGATGATTATTGGAACATTCCGCAAGTTGCTCCATCTGCAGTTTATACACAAATTGAAGCAGACATCGTAGCTGCAATTCCGGATCTGATGATGATGGTAAGTGGAAACGACAAAGGAAGAATCAACCAAGGAAGTGCGAGAGCAATTTTGGGTAAAATTTACCTTTATGACAAAAAAATGAGTGAAGCAGCGGCACAATTTGCATTGGTAAACGGAACTCCTGGAGGAACAAGCCAATATGGTTATAAATTGGTTGCCAACTATGCAGATTTATTTAAAGTTGGTCCAGAAACTGCCGATCCTTACAAATTCTCTACCGAATCAATTCTGGAAGTAATGCACACCAATAAAGGAAACTCCGATTGGGGATTCTGGGGACAAGGAAAAGACGAAGGGAACTCTATCAACATTATGGTTGGTCCACGTTCTTATTCTTTGAAAAATGTAGCTAATAACAATGCTCCGGATTTGGTTTCAGGTTGGGCTTTCAATACAGCGACCGAAGATTTGTTTAATTTCATGCAAGGCGACCCTAGATTAAGCACAACGCTTCTTAACGTTAAACAATTCCAAACTGAAGGAAAAGTTTCCTACAGCCCTGCATATTTGGATACCGGATATTTCCTTAACAAATATTTACCAACAAAAGACGAAATCAGCTCACTTCCAGGTTCTATGGAATTGAATTTCCGTCAAAATTATATCGCAATTCGACTTGCTGATACTTATTTGATGGAAGCTGAAGCTTTGGGAGCAACCGGATCTAGAGCTCAAGCATTACTCGATGCAGTAAGAGCTAGAGTAGGATTGCCTTCTGTACCGGTTTCTCTTCAAGCCATTAAAGATGAAAGAAGAAAAGAATTAGCCGGAGAAGGTCACCGTTGGTTTGATTTGGTAAGATGGGGCGATGCACCTACAAAATTAGCATCCAAAGGTTTCGTTGCTGGTAAAAATGAGATTATGCCTATTCCTTACAACGAATTGCCGAATACAGCTTTAGAACAAAATCCTCAATATTAATCTATTCATCATGAAAGTAAATTTTAAAACCATAATACTAAGTTGCACATTGGCCGGAACTGTTCTTATTTCTTGCGTTCCGGATCGTGTGGATGGCGACGGAAACGGACTTGTTCCTCCTGCCAATATTGATGCTGGATTTACTATCACTCAAACTTCTCCTAACCATTATTTATTAAAAGCCAATGCCATCAATTATCTGAATTCTTATTGGAATATCGGTGGAGAAGGTTTCTATAAAGGAGGTATGGAAGAAAGCATTTTCTTGCCGGATGAAGGCGAATATTTGATCGAGCACCAAGCAGTTGGACAAGGTGGAATAGTGGCTTCTTCATCTTCGCAAACCATCAATGTAGCGGTTTCTGACACCAATTCTGGAAATCTGGTACAAGGTGGAAAATTTGCAGACGCTACAGATTGGGCAAAATGGACCATCAACAACACCGGAGCGGGTGCTAACTGGACTTTTACCCCAGGAAAGGCTACACTAACTGCGACCAACAGCGCCGGACAAGGAATTTATCAAGCGATTAATGTTGTTGCCGGTAAAAAATATAAAATCGATATGTTGGCAAGCTCGACTTCTGGTTGCCGAGATACTTGGTTTGAAGTTTATGTTGGTTATAACACGCCTGTTCAAGGGCAAGATTATAACGGCGACGGAACCAAATACAGATTCATCAGTACTTGGGACGGTCATGGAACATCACCTTTCAGCGGAAAAATTTCGGTTGTTGGTGGTTCCAATAATGATGGAATCTTCACCGCAACACAAACCGGAGTTGTTTATCTTGGAATCCGGGGTGGAGGAGCTGACATGAAAGATGGAATCGCCATAACGAATGTAGAATTCCGAGGAGTTAATTAATAATAACAAAAACAGGGGAGTGATTACATTCCCTTTGTTTTTAGTTTTGAATTTTTTTTAAATTTTAAAAATGAATCATGATTTTCCAATTAAAATCTTTTAACAATTTTTTCATAGCTACGGCGGCAATCATTTCTTTCAGTTGCTGTTCCAGAGGCACGGTTTCTCCTTCGGAAAATCCACCAACCGAGAATCCGCCGGTGGTAAATTATGGTTCTGCACAATCTTGGCTTACCAAATCTGACGGATCTGCGAAATTGCAAAAGCAAACGGACCTTGTTTTCAATAATTCTTCAAATGCAAATAGTTCCGTAGAAATCGACCCTACAACTACTTACCAATCCATCGATGGTTTCGGATATACCTTAACCGGAGGTAGTGTAGAAGTGATCAACCAACTTAGCGAAACTAAAAAAAATGAACTTTTACAAGAACTTTTTGGCAGTGGCGAAACCGGAATTGGCGTCAGTAACCTTCGAATCAGCATGGGAGCTTCCGATTTAAACAGCACCGTTTTTTCGTATGATGATATGCCTGCAGGACAAACTGATGTGAATTTAGAACATTTCAGTCTTGCCAAAGATCAGCCACTCATCGATATGTTGAAGAAAATTCTGAGCATCAATCCTTCCATAAAAATTATCGCAACGCCTTGGTCTCCACCAGTTTGGATGAAAGATAACGGAAGTTCGATCGGTGGAAGCTTAAAACCAGAATATTATGGAGTTTATGCGCAATATTTTGTGAAATATATCCAAGCGATGAAAGCTCAGGGAATCACTATTGATGCAATTACTCCACAAAATGAACCTTTGCATCCGGGAAATAACCCGAGTTTGCTGATGCTTGCCGAGCAACAAAGAGATTTCATTAAGAATAATTTAGGACCTGCATTTTCGGCTGCAAATATTACTACAAAAATCATTGTTTACGATCATAATGCAGATAATATCGAGTATGCAACCACCATTCTTTCAGATCCGGAAGCGGCAAAATATGTGGATGGTTCGGCTTTTCATCTTTATGGCGGAAGTATTTCTGCATTGACTTCTTTGCACAATGCTTTTCCGTCCAAAAATTTGTATTTCACTGAACAATGGACAAGCTCTGTGAGCGATTTTGGCGGAGATTTGATGTGGCATATGAAAAACATCATCATCGGATCGATGAGAAATTGGAGCAAAAACGCCATGGAATGGAATATTGCCAACGATTCAAGTTTCAATCCGCATACACCGGGCGGTTGTACTCAATGTAAAGGAGCAATTACCATCAACAGCAACGAAAATTTCGAGAAGAATGTTGCTTTCTACATTATCGCTCATGCTTCGAAATTTGTTCCCCAAAATGCAACCAGAATCAGTTCTACACAGCCAGGAAACCTGAGTTCTGTAGCGTTTTCTACACCAAATAAAATTATTACCATTATTTTAAATGAAGGATCAAATACAGAAAACTTCAACTTGAAATACAAAGGAAAATGGGCTGCAGCAAGTCTTCCGGCAAAATCTGTGGCAACTTATGTTTTTGATAAATAATTTTTGGTATTCATTTATTAAAATAAAAAAATGAGAAAAATAAATTCATTTAAAAATGCAGCTTTGATCGTCCTTTCATTGGGAATGATTTATAGTTGTACCACCAAAATTGCGCAACAAAAGGATGGCAAAACATTGGTTTGGAGTGATGAATTTAATGGAAGCGGATTGCCAGATTCAACCAAGTGGAACTACGACGTTGGCGGCGACGGCTACGGAAACAACGAAGCTCAATTTTACACCAAAAACCGATTGGAAAATGCACGACAAGAAAACGGAAATTTAATCATTGAAGCGAGAAAAGAAAATTGGGAAAACAGCAAATATACTTCTGCAAGATTATTAACCCGTGGAAAACATTCTTGGAAATATGGCACTTTTGAAATTCGCGCCAAGCTTCCGAAAGGTCGTGGAACTTGGCCTGCAATATGGATGATGAGTGAAAACATGAAAAAATGGCCCGATGACGGTGAACTCGATATCATGGAACACGTCGGTTACAACCAAGGTTTTATCCACGCGACGGCGCATACCAAAAAGTATAATCACATCATCAATACCCAAAAAACCGACACGCTTTTTGTGAAAGATGCTTCGGAGAAATTTCATGTATATAAAATGGATTGGAGCCCCCAAAAAATTGATATTTTTGTAGATGATGAAAAATATTACACCTACATCAATACCGAAAAAAACTATATCGCATGGCCTTTTGACCAACCATTTTTCATGATTCTCAATCTGGCAATCGGCGGAAATTGGGGCGGCCAAAAAGGAATTGATGACCAAATTTTCCCACAAAAATTCTATATTGATTACGTGAGGATTTATCAAAAAATAAATTAATAAGTATTATGAAAAAGATTTTAATTACCGGGCTTGTTCTCGGAACAATGTTGCAAATGAATGCCCAAAATTATTGGAAAAACAAAACCCAAAGAACAGCAAAACTCGTAATAACCAACTCAGCAACCAACGAAAAATTATCAGATAAAGGCCTCATAAAGTTCGAGAAATTTGCTCAACCAAAAGAAACTGACGCCTGTATTTTTGTAGATCCCGATTTTAAATACCAAAAATTAATCGGAATTGGCGGTGCGATCACCGATGCTTCCGCCGAAACTTTGTACAAAATGTCGAAAGCCAAACAAAAGGAAATTCTGGAAGCATATTATGGCAAAAACGGTTTGGGCTACACTTTGGTGCGAACCAACATGAATTCTTGCGATTTCTCTAGTGAATCTTATACTTATGTGAAAGATGGCGACACTTCATTGAAGTCTTTTTCCGTTGCTCATGACGAAAAATATAAAATTCCGATGATCAAAGAAGCGCAAAAATTAATCGGGAAAGATTTTACTTTTTACTTCTCGCCATGGAGTCCACCAGCTTGGATGAAATCGAATAAAAGCATGCTAAAAGGCGGAAGATTAGAGGAAAAATACTATCAAACTTGGGCTGATTATTATGTAAAATTCATCAACGAATACCAAAAAAGAGGAATCAATGTTTGGGGACTCACCATCCAAAACGAACCGATGGCGACGCAAACTTGGGAATCTTGCATTTATACTGCTGAGGAAGAAGGTAATTTCCTGAAAAATAATTTGGGACCAACCTTGTGGAAAAATGGTTTTAAAGACAAAAAAGTCATTATTTGGGATCATAACCGAGATCTGATTTACCAACGTGCAACGACCACTTTGCAAGATCCAGAAACTGCGAAATACGCCAACGGAATCGGCTATCACTGGTACGAAACATGGAACAACAAAACCCAATTGTTTGATAATTTAACCGAAACTCAACGTGCATTTCCGAATATGTTTCTCGCCTTTACCGAAGGTTGCAAAGAGCAGTTCAAAATGGATGGAATTTATGATGTTTCATTGGGCGAACTTTATGGCAGAAATATGTTGAATGATTTCAATAAAGGCACAGCACTTTGGACAGATTGGAACGTTTTACTTGATGAAACCGGCGGTCCTAACCATGTTGGAAACTTCTGTTTCGCACCAATTATTGCTGACACGAAAACTGGTGAAGTGCATTATACCTACGAATATTACTACATTGGACAAGTTTCAAAATTCATCAAACCAGGCGCGCAACGAATCGGAAATTCATCCAACCGTGCAGCGTTGCTTTCTACCGCTTTTATGAACGAAAACGGAGAATTGGTAACCGTGATTATGAATGAATCTGACAAAGATACCGATGCTTATCTTTGGATTGAAGGTGAAGCAGCAAAATTATCAGTTCCTGCACATTCGATACAAACCGTTATATTATAATTAAATTTTACATTCAAAAGAAAGAGCAACCAAATTAGGTTGCTCTTTTTATTTTTATTAATGAATTTATTCTATTATTTAACTATAAATTTTTTCTCAAAACCATTACAGTCAACCTGTTTCAAGGCGATTCCTTCGTATTTTAATTGAGATGGATTCGCATATAAATCTTTGTTGCCTTCGGTTTTATGTTCGCCAATTCCCTCGATCAATACGCCATCTTTTTTCAGAAAATAAATTTCACGATCGGAAGTCGTTCCTTCAGCCTGAAAAGTGTAATTCAACTTAATGGTATCACCGTTTTGTGTGCCTATTACATCACCGAAAGAACTGTCTTTTTCGAAGTTTTTGAAGCGCATTTTTCCGGTAATTGTGCCTAAATTATCATCCAAAGAAACAAAAACAGAATCTTTTCCATTGGCCGAAAAATAGCAAGTCTGTAGGGTAGAAGGCTCTATTGGTTCATTCGATTCGGGAACTGTCACAGAATCAGGTGCGGTGGTTTGGGAACTCACTATTTCTGTTGATTTTTTCTCGCAACTCATTGCTGCAATAACGATAAATGCTGATAAAATATAATTTTTCATAGGAATTTATATGGAAGTAAAATTACTGATTTTTTTTCAAAGAATTGTATATTATGTTAAATATAAACTTTCTTGTAAAAAATTTAATATTGAAATGGGAAGTAAAATATTTAATTAAAATAAAAATAGCGGTTTTTATTCGATGATTTTTTTAAAGAAAATTTAGATTCTCATTTGTTGGAAATTTATTTCTAAAATGATTGAAGGAAATTTCTTTTTAAAAACTTCAGAAAAATAATATTTAGAAAATTTCTAATCGCTGAGAATCGTTAAAAAAATATAATTGAAAAATTATAATGAACATTTATTTTTGAGATTCAAAAAAAATCTAGAGAATTATTTTCTATGAATATTTGATGAGAAATAAAATGTAAAAAATTTAAAAATTCTAATCGCTGAGAATTGTTTAAAATAAATTTTCTTGTTAATTATCCAAAATGAACGAAATTTATAAATTGTTTACATTCTTAAAACATTCTGATTCTCCTATTTCAAGTAAATTCTAAAAAGTCCTATAATTTATATTATGTTAAATAAAATATGTTTAAGTAAAAAAAACCTCCATTTAATGAAGGTTTCAATTTTATTTTAAATATTGTTGTAATTACCAATTCGAGGTTTCTCTCCTTTTCGTTATCAAATGATCTATCGAATATCTACCCGGACCGAATCCTAAAATCAAAAGATAGATCGACAAATACAATAAACTAGCTTCTTTTTTTTCAAACGGATCGCCGCTATGAACAACTAATCCTGCAACAGCCATAGTAAACACCAAGAAAAATACTGCAAATCGAGTGAAAAGTCCCAAGATAATAAATATGGAACATACAAATTCTGCGAAAACAGTTAGTATTAATGATACTTTCGGACCTAATCCCAGAAAATCAAAAAACTTAATCTCTTCGCCGGAAAATAATTGCTGAAGTTTTGGAAAGCCGTGTGACAACATCGCAAATCCAATAAAAATTCTGATAACAAGCAATATAATATCGATTAGCAACGGATTGCTCTTCGTTGAAGTTAAATAATTCATGAAAAAATATTTTATCAAAAATAAGAAAATTCCTTCGCAATGTCAATGAATTGGCGAATTCTTTAGCGATAACCGAAATTTTTTAGGTCTCGATCGTTTTTGCGCCAGTCTTTTTTCACTTTTACGAACAAATTCAGGTGAATTTTCTTAGAAAAGAACTTCTCCAAATCTATTCTCGCCTCGGTTCCCACTTTTTTTATTGCTTCACCTTTGTGTCCGATAATGATTCCTTTTTGCGTATCGCGTTCCACATAAATAATGGAATCGATGAAAATAATTCCTTCTTTTTCCTTGAACATTTCCGTCACAACTTCCACAGAATACGGGATTTCTTTCTCATAATTGAGCAAAATTTTCTCGCGAATTGCTTCGTTTACAAAGAATCTTTCTGGCTTGTCGGTATATTGATCTTTGTCGTAATACGGCGGATTTTCAGGTAATAGCGATTTCAATTTTGGTAAAATAACCTCAGTGTTAAAACCTTTTAACGCTGAAATCGGCAGAATTTCCGCCTTCGGAATTCTTTCATGCCACATTTCCATGGTTTTTTCCAAATCTTCCTGGTTGGAAGCATCGATTTTATTTACTAAAATCAAAACTGGAACTGGAATTTTATTGAGTTTTTCAACCAAGAAATCAAACGGTTCGGTTTTGTCTAAAATATCTACAATAAACAAGAAAACATCGGCATCTTGCAAAGAATCTTTCACAAAATCCATCATTTTTTCCTGAAGACCATATTTCGGTTCTAAAACTCCCGGTGTATCGGAAAAAACGATCTGTAAATCCTCTTCATTATAAATTCCGAAAATTCGGTGTCTTGTGGTTTGTGCTTTTTGGGTAACAATCGCGAGCTTCTCTCCCATCAACTGATTAAGAAGTGTAGATTTACCTGCGTTGGGTTTCCCAACGATGTTTACGAATCCTGCTTTGTGCATTTTTATATTAAAATTAAAGTAGCTTTGTTCTGAAAAAGTTGATGAAAAAATCAGTACGAAACTGTTGCAAAGATAGTGAATAAAGAATTGAGTTATGATTTCTTCACGATCGGAAGAATTTCATTTTCATTCAAGCCAAATTTCTCTCTTTCTTCACTTGAGAATTTTTTTGAATAAAAATTGACATCTGTTTGAAAGCCAACAGATTGAAGTCTTTCGAAATAATCTATTCCGTACCAACGAACGTGATCATATTGCCCGAAATGTTTTTGTCTTTCTTTAGGATCTTTGATGGAAAAATCTTCGTAAGTTTTTTCTAAAGAATTCTTCATCGGAACTTGGAAAATTCCCCAACCGCCTTTTTTCATCACCCGATAAAGTTCGCTCATCGCTTTTGTATCGTCTTCGATATGTTCCAAAACGTGGTTGCAGAAAATCACATCGAAACTTTCGTCTTCAAAAGGCAAATCCAAAATATCAGCTTTCACATCGACAATTGGCGAAAATAAATCAGCGGAAATATATTCCAGATTTTCCATTTTCCTGAACTTTCTGAGAAATTCTTGTTCCGGAGCGATGTGTAGAACTTTGTAATTTTTAGTAAAAAAATCGGTTTCATTTTGCAGATAAAGCCACATTTGACGATGTCTTTCTAAGCTTAAAGTTCCCGGAGAAAGCGCATTTTCACGCTGTTTTCCGTAACCATAAGGCAGAAATTTCCGATAAGATTTCCCATCGATCGGATCGATGAATTTGTTTCCTTTGAAAAATAAATAAATCAACGGACGCAAAAAAATGCTTAAATTAATAAGCATTGGGCGAGGAATTTTGTTGAGCAAAAATTTCGCGATTTCTTTCATTAAAAATCTAATGTAAATGGCGCTTCTTCATCGGTCACAATTCCCAGTGCATCGTAAATGTACTGATAAGTGGAAAGCAAAACCGGTTTTCCATTGATAATCGTAACATCATGTTCGAAATGTGCAGAAGGTGAATTGTCTTTAGACGTAATAGTCCAACCGTCTTTATGAAATATAACTTCGTGAGTTCCAAGATTAACCATCGGTTCTATCGCGAGTACAATTCCGTCTTTCAACACTTTTCCACTACCTTTTCTACCATAATTGGGAACTTGCGGATCTTCGTGCATTTTTCTACCTAAGCCGTGTCCAACCAACTCACGAACCACACCATAGCCGTGTTTTTCGCAATGTTCTTGAATCGCGTTGGAGATATCTCCTACTCTTTTTCCACGTACGCACTGTTCGATTCCCTTGTATAAAGATTCTTTGGTGACTTTCAATAATTTTTTGGTTTCAGGGGCTACTTCACCTACTTCAAAAGAATAAGCGTGATCGCCATAAAACCCATTCATATAAACGCCACAATCTACAGACAGAATGTCACCTTCCTCCAAAGGTTTATCATTTGGAATTCCGTGTACAACCTCTTCATTAGGGGAAATACATAGGTTTTTTGGGAAACCATACATTCCTAAGAAAGCAGGTTCACCGCCATGATCGCGTATGAATTCACCACCCAATTTATCTAAATGATTGGTTGTAGCACCTGGTTTTATCTCTTTTGCTAACATACCCAAAGTTTTGGATACTAAGCGTGCACTTTCTCGCATCAGCCGAAGCTCGTCGAGTGTTTTTAAAATAATCATAACTAATAATTCTTACCAAAAGAGTCCTTTTTTCTTCTCTTTTTTCATTTTAGAATAAGGTAAAACTTCTCTACCTTCTACTCGGAATTCTATTCTTTCATTGATGATATTGTAGATTTCTCCCCAACCTGGAAAACCTCCAAGGTTGCGATCATCGATAAATAAATCGGCATCTATTTTTCTGGAAGCTGCATTAGAATCGAAAACTTCTCCTTCAAAACTTGAATTCACGGCGTAAAATTCTACTCCGTTTTTTTTGCAAAATTCTACAGCTTCATCTAAAGATTGCCCGTGTCTGTAGGTCCAAAGAATAAGTCTGTAACCTTCTGACTGAAGTTTTTTCAAGGTTTCGAATGCGAAAGTTTTGGCTTTACCTATTCCTGGATATGCATCTTCTACGATTGTTCCATCAAAATCAATGGCCAATTTTTTATTGCTTTTCATGTGAATAAAATTTCAGATTTGCAAAGATAAGAAAATAAAAGAGTGGTTGAAATAATCGACCACTCATGAGAAAATAAAATTTAATAAATTTATTTTAAGATTTCACCCATTTAAACTGATATTGCAAATCGGGAGTAGCAATTCTGTCGGTGATTTTCTGTAATCTTCCCGGAAGTTTCATCAAATATTCCTGTGCTTTTTCGGCTTTTTCATTCAGTCCAGTGATGTGTTCAATCTTCCAATCATTGATTAAATCACTCAAAATATTGATGTAATCTTGTCCGGTATAAACCATCGCTCTTTGCGCAGCATCCGAAAAATGTCCCCAAAGTTCTCCTGCTTTTTGCCCAGATTCTCTCATCATATGAGCAGGCATCACGATTTTTTTGCGCATCATGTCTTCAAAAGCGAGCATCATTTCCGAAGGATCTAGTTCAAAGATTCGGGTTACAAAATGTTTGTAAGCTTTTGCATGGCGAGCTTCATCTGCAGCGATTACTCCACACATTCTCGAAAGTTTAGTATTCCCGGATTGTTTTGCCAAAGAACCTACTCTTCGGTGCGAAACATTGGTTGCAGTTTCCTGAAAACTGGTATAAACGAAGTTTCGGTAAGGATCCATAGAGGTTCCAATATCAAAACCATCTTGAATTAAATATTGTGTGGTAATTTCTACTTCACGCATGTTTACGCGGCCACAGAGATAGAGGTATTTGTTGAGCAAATCGCCATGTCGGTTTTCCTCGGCAGTCCAGCTTCTCACCCATTGTGACCAGCCGGTACTGTTTTCAGGTTCTACTCCATCAATTCCCATGATCCAGGATTCATAGCTTGGTAAAGCTTCTTCAGTAATGCAATCTCCGATTAAAGTTACGAACAGATCATAATCCATTTCTTGGGCGTAGGTTTGCAACTCTTCTACATCATATTTGAAACTTTCTGCGGAAGGATCCGGAAGAAAATCTGTTGGTTGCCAAATTTTTTCAACTGGAGTCAGGTAGGATTTGATGAAATCGTTGACTTCTTTTCCTAAATTCCTCATTACTTCCAGTCTTACTAATTTATTGTACATTTTTTACTTTTTAGAAGGGACAAATATATATTAAAATTTATTATTACATGCATAACTTTTTGTTTGATTCAACAAGTTTTTATTTCATCAAAGAAAAAAACATTGTGTCAAATAATTCTACTTTTTATAATTTTCAAAAAAATGTACTTATAAATAATTTTTGTTGAAAGTTATTCCAAAATATAATTATGATTGTTAACTTAAGTAGTAAATGATTGCAGTACAATTAGATGCTATAAAAGAAAAAGATTGATTATCCGATTAAAAATCATATATTTAATTGATTGGCAATTATTTAAGGGCATGAATAACCTTATCCAAAACTACGAAATTATTTTAAAAGAATTGGTAAATACTTACCTACTAATTATACATTATAAACTAAATGGTCTTTCAAAGATTTTTAATTTGAAACTTTTAATACTCAATACTACTACAAAAAACAATCCGATAAACTCTGAATTAGAGAAGTCGATTTGAAAGATAATTTACCTAATAATCTTCCCCTCATCAGTAATAAAAAGATAGCGATATAAAGGATATTTGTGCATCAGTTGTTTACCTTTTTCTTTCCCTAAAACCATCATCGAAGTGCTCAAAGCATTGGCAAATTCCGCAGAGGAGCCATAAATCGTAACGCTCGTAAGTCCGGTTGCCGGAAAACCGGTTTTCGGATTGATGATATGCGAATACCGCACTCCATCGATTTCAGCATATTTTTCATAGTTGCCAGAAGTCGCTACTGCTCCGTGATTTAGTTTTAAAATTTTAGTGATTTTGTGACGTTTAAAAGGATTTCTAATTCCGATTGCCCATGGTTTTCCGTTCGGTTGAGTTCCCCATGTTGCGATATCTCCCGATGCATCGACGATTCCGGATTTTACGCCTAATTTTTGTAAAAGTTCCCGACCTTTATCTGCGGCGTAACCTTTCCCGATCGAACCGAAACCGATTTTCATTCCTTTTTGTTGAAGAAAAATGGTTGAAGCATTTCGGTCGAGCAAAATCAATTGATAATTCACATTCCGAACAGAGTTTTTAATCGATTCTTTTGTTGGCATTTCGGTCATCGATCCATCAAATTTCCAGATTTTATCTAATGCGACAATACTAATATCAAAAGCGCCTTCCGACATTTTCGAGTATTCGATGGCTCTTGCGGTTAATTCGAAAACTTCCCGATCCACTTTTACGGGTTTTATTCCTGCGTTTCGGTTCACCTCCGAAATTTGGGTTTGCGGTTGCCATTCCGAAATCAGGTTTTCAATTCGCGTGATTTCAGCAATGCATTGATCGATATTTTGGTTCGCAGAAACGGAATCGTGATCAACAACCGTGATGTTGAAAACCGATCCCATCAATGTAACTTGCCTTTCCACCAAAACATTTTCCTGTGCAGCAACCGAAATCTGACAAGCGATAATGAACAATGCCGCAAGAATCAATTTAATCATTCCGAAAAAACAATTTTTTAGTAACAATCCGAAAGTATTTGTTGGTTTTGAATGTAATAATCTAATGGTTTTCCGTGGTGTTTTTGGCTGATTTCATCCAAAATTTTCTCCACATCTTTCTGCATTTTCAAAGAGCCACAAATCATAATGACTCCATTTTCACCGAGCAATTTTGCAAAATAATTTTCATCAGTTCGAATAAGATCCATCACATATTGCTTGTTTTCTTCGCGCGAAAACGCAAACTTGAAGTTTTCTAATTGTCCTTTTTCAATCTGTTTTCCAGCAAATTGACGGTAAGAATTCACCCAATCATTATCATGTCTGAAACCTGAATACAGCGAAATTTTCTTTTTCAAAATATTCTCCTGAATCATTCCTAAAAAAGGAGCAATTCCGGTTCCGTTGGCAATCATTGCAATATTTTCAGCCGTTTTAGGCAAATGAAAATTCGGATTCTCCATGATTCTTGCCGGAATTTCATCACCAACTTTTAAACTATTCAAAAATCCGGATCCGAAACCATTCGGGAAAAGTTTCACGATCAACTGCACCGAATCTTGATTTTTTCCTATCGAATAAAACCGTTCTCTGTTGTCGTTTGCTGGATAAATTGCCAACAAATCTCCTGAAGAAAACTCCTGTTTTTTTCTTGGTTTTAATACGATTTTAAAAGTAGAATTATCATCGGAAAACATTGTTTTTTCGGTAACAATAAATTTCTTGAGTCCCGGAATTTTGGTGTTGTAAACCGCCGGAGCAGTCGCTAAAGGATGAAGTGTTTTCTCGCTCCAAACGTGTGCCCACGATGCAAATTTTTCTGCCGATCGATCATTCACTGTGAAAACCGAAGTCGTCGGTTCTGCCCAATTTTGTTTTGCCAATAAATCGTTTACTCTTAAAGCAAAAGCGCAAAATTCCTGATAAGATTTCGAGCCAAAACCCACCACAGAATATCCAATTTTATTTTGTTGAGGAAATTGCTCCAACAAAGTTTCAAATCGGTTGGCGTTACTCGGAGGATCTCCTAAACCGTATGTGGAAGTGAAAATCACCATTTCTTTTGCGCTTTCAAAGTTCTGAAATTGGTTCATTTCTGTCAAATATGAACGTCTGCCTTCACTCAACAATTGGCGGTGAATTTGATTGGCAAAGAAAAGCGTTGTTCCGTTCTCAGAACCAACCAACAAGACGATTTCTGCATCTTTAGCTTTTACTTTATTCTTTATTTTCGTGCGGGTTCTTCGGAAAGTGATGACAAATCCTGAATAAATAAAAAACAGAATATTCAAGGAAGCCAACCCTAAAATAAACGCCCAAATCGCATTGGTTCGGCCGGTGTGTAGATCGAGATTGAACTTTTCAATTGCAGCGGAATAAGGATATTTCGTTTCCGAAATAATCGCTCCGGTAACTTGATTGACCGTTACCGATTTTTTTCTCAAATGAATGACAAAAGGTTCTGCTTCATCATCAGGAATAAAAGGAAATTCAACGCGTTCAACCTTCGAAAGTGGAGTTTCCTTAAAAAACGGAATGTTTTTTAATGCTGTAGCTTTTGTATTGACAGGAGTTTTCGATGTAATTTCAATGTTTTCTCCTTTAAAATAATCCAATCTGGTGAGAAAAACCAAAGTTCCGGTAAGTGCGATGATGAAAACCGGAATCAAAAGCCAGCGTCCGGTAACGACATGAAAATATTGGGAAAAGAAATCCCTGTTTATCTTGTCGAAAAAATGTTTTATTCCTTTTTGCCTTTTAATGATAAGAATTAATCCACTGATGGAAATGAGCATCAGCAGAAACGAAACCACCGCAACAATCGCTCTCCCCGACTCTTTTAAAAATAATGATCGGTGCAAAGCGGTAATCCATTGGATAAAATCGCTTTTGGGTTTTATTTCTCCCAATTTTTTTCCGGTTGTGGGATCGATGTAGGCTTTGATTGAATTGCCGTTTTCGTCCATGGCATCGATGGAAACCATTTGGCTGTGATCAATTTTCAGTTCAAGAACTTCGGAATATTGGTCACGCAAAACCGGCAAAACCTGCGAAAGAGTAATATTTTCTAAGTTTTCAATGCGGTGATCCTGAACTTTTTCAGCAATGGCATCATAAGCCAAAATAGCACCGGTAACGGAAAGTATGATAAGAAATACGCTTGAAATAAGGGCAAGAGCCAAATGCGCATACCTCCAGATTGATAATGTCATACGCCCTACTGCACTTTAATAAATCTCACGTTTCGGATGTATCCACTGCCTTTTACGCCCTCTTTGTTATTCAATGCTGCGGATGATAAGGCGATTTCAGCATCTTTAGAATGGTATTTTTGAGTCTCTACTGCGCTTTCAAAACGGATTTTATATCCCTTTTCGAGTTTTGCAGTTTCAAATTCAATCACTCGGGTTGCTCTCGCCCCACCAGCAACCGATGCACCGGTAATTCCGTTGAGTTTTTCTTTTTTCACTTTTCTGAATTTTTCCCATTCTTTCAAAGTGTTATACCACTCGTTATCGTCGCCAAGTACGGAAAGCGTCTTGTCGTATCCGCCTTTCGGATTGATTAAAGAAATAATAACATACGCGTTTTTTCCGGTATAATTCTGCATTTGCAGCATCACTTTGTATTTGGTTGTTTGTGCGGAGAAAGCGGTTGACATCAATAACGCGATCACTGCAAGTGCTGCTGTTTTCCAAGTATTTTTCATTGTATTGTTATTTCAAAAATTCGATAGAGATGTTGTTTTTTGTAAGAAACTCATTGTCTTTTGCCAAGTCGTAAGCAGTTTCTTCAAATTCGGTTTTTAAAGTTTTATTGATTCCTTTTTCCACGAGGAATTTCAAGATTTGATCGTCTTTTGCGGTAAGAGCAGCTTTGTGAAGAGCGGAATTTCCATCAGCGTCTTGTGTATTGATATCAGTGCCGAGTTCAATGGCTTTTTTCACCAAATACAAGTCTCCTTTGTCAACCGCAAGATGAAGCAAAGTACTTCCGTTTTTTTGTGGAGCTTTCACGTCTAAACCAGCAGATTTCAACATATTAAGTTTTTCTGAGAAATCATCGGTTTGAGATTCTTGTCCTGGTCTTCCCGCAGGTTGGTAAGAGTTGAACCAATAATATGCGAGATTATTTCCACTAAGATCAGTTGCTTTTACATCTGCTCCGTTTTTAACTAAAAATGCCGTAATTTCAGCCGAACCGGAAGCTAAAGCTTTCATCAAAGCGGTTTCGCCTTTTTCGTTTTTAGCGTTGATGTTTTTTGTTTTAGCCAATAAAGCTTCTACGGTTTTTAAATCTTTTCCTCCGGAAGCAAGCATCAAAGCGGTGTTCCCTTCGTTATCGGCTTTACTTACGTCCACTCCTTTGTTGAGGAAATAAGAAATAATTTCAGCATTCGGTCTTCTTACCAATGAATGAAGAATTGTTGCACCTTTCGGATTAACTGCTTTTGGATTCAGTCCGTATTTTTCAACCAAAGCTTGGTAAACATCTAAACCATTTTGCTTCGCTCGTGAACCTTGGGTTGCGAAAAACAATGCTTGATCGGTAGGTTTTACACCTTTAGCAATAAGATGATCTATAATTTGAAGATTTCCCAATTTGGCAGCGTAATCAGCGGCGGTACGGCTGTAATTATCTTTATCTTTAAAAGACACTCCTTTTGAGGTGAAATAATCCAACAACTTAAAATCAGCATCGTTGGCGATGGTCAAATGAATGAGATTAGCGCCATCTTCATTTTTCTCTTTTGGATCTACTCCTGCTTTGAAAAGGGCGTCGTACACTGCTGTATTCTGGTTTCCACTTTCTGCCGCGTAACCAATTATCGATGCGCCATGGCTGTCTTTATAATGTACATCTGAACCGTTTTTGATCAACGTATTAACCACCTCCAAATTTCCTGAAGCGGCCGCCCATTGAAGATAAGTTCTCGAATGGTGGGTTTTCTTATCAACAGTATTTCCTTTTTGGGCAAGCAAAAACTCGATCACTTCATTGGAAGCTCTGTTGTTAATGGCCATTACCACCGGATCAAAGAATCCCGGATTTTGTTGTGTAGGATTGTTTCCTTTGGAAATTTCAGCCTTTACGGTTTCTAGTGAAGGATTGTTTTTCCAAAATCCACCATCGAGTAAGGTGTTTTTTTGAGCTTTACCAAGGAATGCAGCAAAAATAAAAAAAGCTGCGAAAAACGTTTTTCTCATATAAAGGAGGTATAATACGTGTGTAATTTTTATTTATAATAATTATAAATAACAAAATTAAACATTATTATTTCTTCACCAAAAAAAACAGGAATAAAAATGATAAAATAGTATGCAACGAAAAATAGATTGGCGTGACAGCTCCTATTTTCAAGCATAAAATAATAAAATAAAAGTCAGTTAATGAGCTACTTAACAAACATAAGTTCTCATTTAAATATACATCTTTTAAATATTCTAAAAAAGATCATCTACATTTTCTGAAGGGATTAAAGCAGTCAAAGCCCAGTCCTAGCCCAGGATAAAGGCACTCAATGTTTACTTATAATATTGATGAAAAATCAGATTAATAAGTCATGAATCAAATGAGAGCAGGCTCATAATCGATGATATCTTTACGCAACCAATCAGGAATTTCAATTGATTTCTTCACCGCGATGTCGATCATCACCTGTACGCTATTGCCTTTGGCGTGTAGGATTTCAGAGCCGTCTTTGGCTGTACTCGTGATCAGGTATTCGATTTCAAAACTTTTATTTCCTAAAGAAGAAGTCCGCATTTTGATGGTAGGATTTACTGCAGTCAAAGACAATTCCTTAAAGTAATCACATTCAATATGAGCGATTACAAACATGTATTTTTGCCAGTCCCACTGTTGGCTTACAGCGTGCATATAATGACCGCGCCCGATCTGGAAATATTCAAAATAATACACGTTGTTAACGTGAGCTAGCGGATCCAGATCATTCCATCTGATGCTTATCGGCATCGCAAATTTGTAATCTTCGATATTGATGTTGTTCATTGTTTTTTTATTTTAATGTTTATCAAAAATAGGTCAATAAATTTAAAAATAGAATAAGATAAAATCAGAATGCTATTTTAAAATTTACAGATATTCTTTGTTTTGTAGAGAAGTTCACCGGCAAATCGACTTCTTTTCGATGATGGACCTGCCGGTGTTGATTTTCATGCCAGCTGAAATGTTTCATTAAACAACTCTACTCCTTATATTTTATTTTAAAAAGTCTTTATCCTTATACGCCGGATTGGGATATTGATAAAAGCCTTCCCCTGATGAAGTACCAAGTTTGCCCAAATCTAGGAATTCTTGTTGGAGCTTTTTAACGGTTAATATCTTGATCGGATCCTGAGTAGCATCAGCTTTCATTTTTCGAATATTAAAAGCGGTATTGATCCCTATCACATCAATAAATCCAAATGGACCAAGCGGAGCTCCGGTAGCCACCATCCAAGTTTTATCAATGATTTGTGGATCTGCCACGCCTTTCCCCCAAAGTTCTAATGCTGCATCCAAAAAGGGCACCAATAAACTGTTCAGGATATACGCGGGCTGTTCTTTATGGATCGGCAAAGCAACCATTCCAATAGATTTGGCAAAGCTGACCAACAAGTCAAAAACTGCCTGATCTGTTCCTGAATGTCCCATAATTTCTGCGGTATTGTATTTCCGGATGTCATTGGCAAAATGGAGTGCAATAAATTGATTCGGACGTCCGGTGTAAGGAGCCAAAGCACTAGGAAGTAAGGTGGAAGTATTGGTTGCAAATATGGTTTTTTCAGGAGCCACGGTCGCAAGCTTTTCATAGAATTCCTTTTTGATCTGTGGGTTTTCGGGCACTGCTTCGATGATTAAATCGGCATCTTTTACTGCTTCTGCTAAGTCTTTTGAATAGCTCAAATTATTGAAAGTTGCGGTCAACTGTTCATCTGTGGCATTCAATTCATTTTTAAAAGCTTCGCTTAGCGTCTGGAATTTCGCTTTTGCCTTATCCAAAACCTCATCATTGATGTCATAAACAGTTACTTTATAATTATGAAATGCTGCCTGAAAAGCAATCTGGAAGCCTAAAACACCGCTACCTGCTACTGTTACATTTTTAATAGTCATGATACTTTGATTTTTTTGTTAATTAATATTGATCATTATTGCATTAAAAGCAATTCATCATTTATTGTTAAATGGAAACGCTACTAAATTTCACCGGTTTCCAATTCTTTTCGAATGCGAATACGGTTTTTTCTGCTCATCCATAGTTTGCCGGCCTTGTCTATCCTAATTCGTAAGAGTTGATATCTTATTTTACCAAAATGATGGAACAGCACGTAAACCAACACGCCCATTCCCGCCAAAATGATATAGCCATAAAGCGTTTTATTGGCAGCTAGAACCGCATTGATCTGAATATTTCTCAGGTTAATTCCACTTCCGGGACTGAGCAACGTAACATCATCCAGATACACCGCCAGATTACCTAAGCTTTGGAGTTGCAATTGGTACTGCGTCCAAGAAAATAATGATGAAAACATCCCTACGGTGATAAAGGTTCGCCACAATACGATAATACCGATTGCTGAGAGCAGTTCCGTCATGGCTAGTTTATCAAAAGTATAATACCAAATCACGATAAACAGTACACCCATGCCGTAACCTTTGAAAAACATTGGCAGCAGCCAACTTGCGTAATTAAATTCTGGAACCATAGAAAAGTACATCACGATTATGTACATCAAATAAGCTGCAAAGCCTGTAAACATCAGCATCCGGATGTGCATTGCATGGTTAAACCATTTTATAGAAACCACTGCACCAACGACCAACCCCGGAATTATCATAAGATTCAGCGAAGCATTCACTAAATGATTATATCCCAAAACACCGACGGCAAAGATATTCTGGAGCGCTGTGGTTCCTAAATACATTCCGAGAAAAAGGAGCATCAACATCCCGTGAAGTACATTGCTTTTAGAAAATGCTTTGAGCGATATAAATGGTCTTTTTATAATTTGCATTCTCAGAATGAATAATAAAAAAGTAACCGAAAAGGCAATTGTGGCACCTATAATTTTGTCGGAATCAAACCAAGCTTGTTGTTTCCCAAAAGAAAAGATATAGCCCAGAAACATAAAACTAATGACAAAGAGCAGCATACCAAGCCAATCGAGGTAATGCAACGGTACTTTTTTCATCATTCGAAGATTATGCTGAAAAACCACACATAACAATGCTGTTGCGAGACAAATTGCAGCGATTAACAAATAGGCATATTGCCAACTGTACTCCAGCGACAAATAAGTTACGTAATAAGAAGCAACCTGAGTAATCCCAAGAACTCCCGTATAGAATACTGCATAGAACCTTCCGCGGTTACCATCTGCACTCAAAATAAACATCAGAGGCAAGATAATCTCCATCATTGCTATCATTTTTAAAAAACTGATCAGGAAAGAGGCTCCAATAATAATTTCAGGTTGGTCGGTATTCCCCATCACCACGAACAAAAATGCCATTCCCGTAAGCGTAGTGACCATGATTTCTTTGGTTCGAAAGCGGGCTTTCAGCCGTATAACCAGTGGCATCGCCAACCCCATACCGATAACCCCTGCGTAATAAGCCCACATATAATCTTCGGTAAGTGCACCTGTAGCTCCCACCAAATAAGGGATATTGGCGGTATAAACCGATGTTACTCCGAAAAGTACAATGGATATCACCATAATAAGCAAAAGCATGATGGGTTTGGGAACCCAGCTGTGAAATAATCCTTGATTATATTGGCTCATTGTATTTTCTTTTTTTTAATTAATCTTTCAACTGGATGTTCATATTCATCCCGGCTTTGAGTTTTTCAACATTCTCTTTTTTGTTGGCTTGGGTAAATTCAATTCTTACCGGAATACGTTGCTGTACTTTCACGAAATTCCCGGTGGAATTATCAACAGGAACACTAGAATATCTCGCTCCGGTTGCTGCAGAAACTGCGGTAACAACGCCTTCAAATTCTTGCCCGCCTAAAGCATCTGCCTTCATTTTTATTTTCGAACCTATTGCTATTTTAGGCATTTGGGATTCCAGGAAGTTGGCAGTCACCCATTTTTGATCGTTCAATACGATGGTGGCTACTTGTTGACCGGGTTGCAGAAGCTGCCCTTCATTAATCAATCTTCTCCCCATCACCCCATCATAAGGTGCGGTGATCACGGTGTAGGAAAGGTTGAGCTTCGCCATATCCAAAGCGGATTTGGTACGTTGGATGTCTGCATCATTCAATCCCAATCTCGTTTGTACTTCCGAAATAGAAAGTTTGGTCGTGTTTTTCTGTGCTAATAAGGATTCATAAGCTGCTCTTGTAGCATCATATTCCGTTTTTACCTGATCATATTGTTGTTGGGTAACAGCTTCTGCTTCTAGAAGGTTTTTATAACGTTTTAAATTCTGCTCTACATTCCACAACCTTGCTTTTGCTCCTTCAATATTGGAGTTCATCACTGCTACGTTATTGGAAACCGTATTAACGGAAGATGAGGTCATGTTTCTTGAAGCAGATGCAGCCAAATAAGCCGCCTCAGCTTGCCCTACCTGAGTGAGGATTTCCCGGTTGTCCAAAATAACCAGCGTATCTCCTTTTTTTACCTTTTGGTGCTCAGTAAATTTGATTTCTTTGATGTAAGCCGAAACCCTGGTATTAATCGGATTAATAAATTCCTCAACCTGTGCAGATTCCGTATAGTCTTTGTCACCGATATGAAAGTATTTTGCAATCAACCAGTAAAAACAAAAAGCGATGACCGCAAAAGTTAATACATTGATGATAACGGCCTTTCTTATTCCTTTCTTAGTGACCTCTTGTTTGGGATTAATATCAATTCCCGAAGCTTGTGCTTTTTTTTCTTTTGGCATGTCTGTATTTTCTTTATTTTCCATGTTATAGAGTTCCTGTTGTTTTGATGAGATTATAATACTGATATAATACATTGATCTCTGCATTGGCATATTGCAGTTCTGCTTCCAGTTTGGCATTGGTGGCATCCGTCATTTCTGCCTGAATGGCCAGTTGATTCAGATATTTAGCCTCCACGATCTTATAGTTTTCCTGGGCAAGTCGTCGACTTTCCATCAAGATATTGGCGTTTTGTACAGATTCCTGATATTTGATATAGGCGGCGTTTACCCCCATTTCAATATTTTGTTTCATTAAAACCGTGCTCTCCAAAATCTGCGCTTTTTGCAAATTGCCTAGTTTTAGTTTCTCTTTGGTTTTGTAGAGATTGTCGATGTTATAATTTAATGAAAGTCCTACTTGCCACGAATTGGAATACATATCCATAACAGGATTTACGTTGGTGATCGGTCTCTGCATATTGTAGCCTCCGATGGCTGAAAGCGAAGGATATTTATCGGTATTGATAATCTGTATGTTTTTATCGGCCAACTCAACATTCTTCTTCATTGAATTCAATTGAGGATGGCTCTGATAAGCAAGATCGAAATAATAATTCTTATCCACCTCTAATAACTTTTCAGCAATGCTTTCTGTGGGAATAATGGTGGTATCATTAGGAAGTCCCAATGCCATGGAAAGATTATAATCCAGAATAGCAATATTATTTTTTACCACAAGAATTGCCTGATCCATATTCTGCAGCGCAAGTTCCCCACGAATCACCTCATTTCGGGTAATCATGCCTTGTTTATAATACTTTCTTACATTCTCCAGGCGCATCTCTGCCAGTTTTCTGTTGTTCTGATACACTTTTTCCTGATTGAGCAGTTTGCACAGATCCAGATAGTTGGAGATCACCAAAAACTTGATAGACTGCTGATCCTTCACCTCATCCAGTTCGGCGAGTTGTTCCCGGATTCCCATCATTTCTATTGATTTTTTCACGAGGCCGCCTTTATAAAGTAATTGCGATGCCTGCACTCCATAGGAATTCCCAAAATGCGGCATATCCTTGGTGGTTACTTTTTTGAAGTCCGGATCCAGAATAAGCACATCACCGATGTATCCGGCAGTGGCAGAAGCAGCGATATTGGGCAGAAGTTGCAGTTTCGCAACCTTGGTCTGTTGTTCCGCAATTTCTTTGCTAACGGAAGAAACCTTTAATTGTTGATGATTTTCCAGGGCAAGATTGATTGCCTGAGAAATATTTAATTCTTTCTGCGACTGACCAAATACCTGTCCGCACGAAAGAAAAACAGAAAATAATATTGAAAGCTGAATGCTCTTTGAACTTTTCATTTGTTCTATTGTTTTATGAGTGCAAAGTTATTGCAGCCCAATACTCAAACAAATGATTGAATTTCAGTAAAAGATGTTCAAAAGCGATATTTTATTACAAAAATTGCTTTCTATATTGAATAGGACTTATTTTTTGATGTTTTTTAAAGAAATGTGAGAAAGCATAAGAGTCGCTGAATTGTAAATCATTAGCTATTTGACTAATAGATCTTGAGCTTCCGGATAATTGGGCTTTTGCCTCATTCAAGATGAACTCAGAAATGATTTCATTGGCTGTTTTTCCGTTTTCCTGTTTCAACACATTGCTGAGGTGTCTAACCGATATTCCTAACTTTTGAGCATAAAACTGAACGGATTTATGGGTGAGATAATGCTCCGAAACCTGCATGATGAAATCATAAACAATCTGTTGCGAACGGTTCATCTTACCTTGTTGCTCGTGGTTGCCAAAAGGGGCGAAACTCATTAAAAAATAGATGATAAGCGTCAAATAATTCACACTAATTTCCTGTGAAAATTCTATTTCCTCCCGAGATTTGATGGTTTGGCTTAGCAGTTCTGTATTATCCCACAAAATGGAAAATTCTGCAGGTTTGAGAGGAAAATTCCTGCTCAGTTGTTTTTTTAGGTTGTTGTATAAATTGAGCCTGTTCAGTTTCAATGATACTTTTTCGATAAAAGACCGGTTGTAGGCAATAGAGCGTATTTCGATATCTTCACTGATTTCCAATAGCTCGTAAACAGATTTCATATCAATAAGCACCACCGAGTTTTCATGAATCTCTACGGTGTTGATGTGTTCCTTCAGGATCATTCTCCCTTTTTTCACAAACAAAATAGCAGAGTCTTTCGGGCGATACGGACGACCTACAGGAATATGCTCATAAACCTCTTTTTCCGTATAAACCGTTATCGACTGAAATTCTGGTTCTTGGTCGTGTGTTGGGGTATCTTTCATAGTTGATCGGTTGTTCTGTCCTCCTTACTTCTAAAAATGAAAAGCTTTGGTCATTAATTCTTGTTCGGCTCTTGATATTCCAATTTGTTCAGCAATGCCTTTCCAGTTTTTTACTGCACTGAAAACCTCTTTAATGATGTTGTCCATTTGCTTCTCGGGTAATCGAAAATATGTTCCAACACTTTTAGCCAAATCAAAATCCAAGGCATTGTTATCCATATCAATATTGAGTGCTAATCCGTTTTTATCTATAGAAGGGTTTAAATCGTAAGCCGGGGAAAGAAGCCAACCCTCTTTCGATAGAATAAAGCCGTGATTGCGTAGGTGATCGTCTGTATTCGAAATCGCTATATTGAAAATGATTCTACGCCATAATTGCTCAAGATTTTCATTCACATTAGTACCATAATCCTGAATAAATGCTACTAAATCTAAATAACTAGCAGGTTGATTTTTTATCGTTTCCTCATTATTTCCCGTCATGGTCATCGCTGAAGCAAAATGAATCCTTTCATTACCCACACGATCAAAGCGTTTCGTGAAAAACGTATGATGTGAACGTATAATTTTTTCTATTTTACATTCTGCCATATTGATTCGCGCATCAAGGGCGAGCTTATATGCCAAATATTCCCAAGCAGCTTTGTCTATACTATCATTTTTAGATGGAAATTTAGCAATCCAAGGATGTTTATTTTCATCTAATATATTGGCTTTAGGACGTGCGCCACCTAGCGAAGAACCAGGTGCAATTAAAATTTCAAGCCATTTATTCATGACATCACTGTCTTTATCGTTTTCATAATGCACAACCGCTTGCTGCAATTCACTAACAGTAGACCAAGGAGGAGTAGATTTTTCGGAATTATTATCCAAAAAATCACCATTCATGTCCAGTTTAAATCTTAATGCTCCCATTCGAGTTTCATCATACACTCCTAATAAAAAATCAACATCATATAGAGTTTTGGCAGAAACTCCATTTGCTTTGGCTAATTGTGCCTCTCGTCTTTTCATTAGGGTGCGCCCCCAAATATCAGGCATACTGTCTAGAAATACACCGAAATTTTCTTTTCCGTTAGCAAATTGTTGCCCCGCAAAAAACTGCAAGTCGGGATCTATTAAATATTGATGACCAGATAGCAACCACTGTTGATCATAGGTAAAGCTAAACGCTTTACGGCCTTTTGCTTGATGTGCTGACAAAACCCCAATTAATTTGGGACCTCCGAGTTCTTGCCAATCGGCATAAACATAAATATCTGTTTTATTACCCGCCATCTTATAATAACTCTAAATCTTGTAATTTGCGACCAAAAACATCATCGGCTGCTAACTTTAAAAAATCCTCTTGCAAACCCAATACTCGTAATACATTGAAGTAGGCACCCATAGCCACACTAGGTTCACCTTTTTCAATTAAACTTAAAGTAGATCGGGCAATATCAGCTCTTTCGGCTACTTGCACAGCCGTTAATTTTCGGCGTTTACGAGCCAACTTAATGTTTTCACCCATCTGGGCCAACTCATTTTTATGCTTAGGTAAAACGACTTGCTTTTTCATTTTGTCTGATATTTCATACAAATATAAATAATTTGACCGAAATAACGGACATTGTATTATAAATTATTGGAATCCGTTGAATGATTAGTACTACTCATAATACCTCAGTTTGTGATAAAAAAAACAGATTATCGGATAATTTCTGGTTATCTGTTTTTGTGTTAGATGGTATGGTGAGCGCTTTTATTATGGCTAAACTTTAGGATATAGGTGTTTCTCATGAATAATCAATGGTATATGTTACCTGTTCTTCTTAAAATGCTATGCTTGCTTTGGCTAATGTCTTTTTGAAGAATAGCTTTATGTTTATTTAGTTATAAAAATCTAAAAATCCTTTTCAAAATGCTCATATAACATCACCATTGCTAAAGTATCTAGTTCACAATATTTTAACAATCCTTTTCGTAATGTTTCCCTTTCTTTATCTGTCATATCTGTAAACTGCATTTTTGCATAAGCTGTCATTGCGGCACCACCATTATCAACATTTTCCAGATCATAAAATAGCTCATCTATTTCGTCTTCTGTCCAGTCTTGGAATAATGCAGGAAGATTTTTATAGGGGTCACTGGAATCTTCAGTAATCCATATATGTTCGCTTTCAAAATTTTAGGTCTGGCTCCTTTACATCAATCCGGAAAAATATTAAACACCTGTTGCCAACCTTCTCACCATTCCTTTAAAAATAATTCCGTGAAATGGTAAAACAGAATACCAATAGAGTCTTCCCGTTAATCCATGAGGCCGAAAAACCGCTTTTTGCCAAAGCTTCCCTTTGTAAACTTTAAACATCAGCCACGCTTCACCGGGAAGTTTCATTTCTGCAAAGAGAATGAGTTTTCCTTCTTCTTTATTAGCATACAACACCCGCCAAAAATCGAGTGCATCACCCTGATGAAGATTTTCAGGATGTGTTCTTCCGCGTCTCAGTCCTGGTCCGCCAGCAATTAAATCCATAAATCCGCGAACTTTCCAGAGACTTTGACCGTACCAACCGTTTTTGCCGCCTAAAGAAAAAATCCTGCTCATACATTTTTCGCGGTCATCATATTTTTCTGTTCTTAAATCAACAAAGCAACCGTATTTCGGAACATCAAGATAATCTTTCAGGCTGGAATCGCTTCTGCTGCTGATAAAACTGTCTTTCCAGCTTGAGGCAATTTCATTGTCCTGAATTTTAGCCAGCGTTCTTCTTAATGCCGTATCATAAGAAAAAGGCTGAACTCCCGTTATCTGTTTGATTTCCGCAAGACTTTCCGGTCTGCAAACCACTTCAATCTTCATACTTCCGACTAAAGCAGAAGCTAAATTATACGATGTTGAGGTTATAAAGTACAGCCAATACGAAGACAATTTCGGCGTCATTACAGGAACGGTAAAAATCATTCGTTTCAGTCCTCTTATTTTGGCAAACTCCAAAAGCATTTCTTTATAGGTCAAAACATCATTACATCCGATATCAAAATTTTTGTGATAAGCCTCTTCTTTAAATAAAGTAAAAATCAGAAAATCCAGAACATTGGCAATTCCAATCGGCTGACATTTGGTGTGAAGCCATTTCGGAGCCACCATAACCGGTAATTTTTCCACCAGATCTCTGATGATTTCGAACGATGCACTTCCTGAACCAATGATAATTCCCGCTCTCAAAACTGTGGCCGGAACTTTACATTTCATCAGAATTTTTTCAACTTCAAATCTTGAACTGAGATGTTCAGATAATTCTTTTTCATTAGCCAAACCCGAAAGATAGATGATGTGTTTGCAATCGGTTTTTTCAATATAATTTGAAAAATTAATGGCACATTGTTTTTCACTTTCCGCATAATCGTTACTGTTGCTCATTGAATGCATCAGATAATACGCCCCGGAAATATCTTTCGGAATATTTTCCAGTGTCTCGGGTTTCAGAAAATCCACTTCCACCACTTCAATCTGGGCATCATCAATATCTACACTTTTGGAAAAACGGTTTTTATCCCTGCAACAGCAAATTACCTGATAACCTTGTGCAGCGATTACATTTATCATTCGTTTTCCGATGTATCCGGTAGCTCCGGTAAGAAGAATTTTCTTCATGAGTTTGGATTTGGTAAGTGGAAATTACTTCAGTTAATGAGAAAACTATACCTTTTCTAAAAGATGCCCGAAATAATCTTTCTTTTTTGAAAGATAACTTTCGTTCACGTCATTCGATTCTATTTCCAAAGGAACTCTGTGATGCAGAATAATTCCGCTGTTTTCCAGAGATTTAAGCTTATCAGGATTGTTCGTCAGCAGATTAATTTCTTTCACATTCAGCATCTTAAGCATTTCCACCGCTACATCAAAATTTCTCCCGTCTGCAGGCAAACCTAATTTTAAATTCGCTTCCACCGTATCAAAACCTTTTTCCTGAAGCGCATACGCTCTCAATTTATTGATGATTCCGATATTTCTGCCTTCCTGCCGAAGGTAAATAATCATTCCGCCATTTTCCGACATATATTTCATTGCAGCGTCCAATTGCTGTCCGCATTCGCATTTTTTAGAATGAAAAATCTCGCCTGTGATACATTCTGAATGAAAACGAACGTTTACTGTTTTGCTGAAATCTGTATTTTCTGCCACCCAAACCAAGTGCGGATTCCAGTCTTCTTCGTGTTCTGAGAATGCATAAACAGTAAACATCCCAAAATCTGTTGGTATATTCGATTGTGCCTGTATTGTCAACATAATTCAAAAATTAAATGGTTTATATAGTACAAATTTATACTTTATTTTAATTGATTGTAAAATTATTTACTAATTTTGTCCATAAATAAATTCTATTATGCAAGAACAAACCCATATCACGCAGGAAAAAATATTTGAATTATACGGAGATTATCTTTTGAATCACGGAGAAAAACCGAAAAACGTTTACCTTTTTGCGAAAGAAAATAATTTTGAGGAGAAAGAGTTTTACCACTATTTCTCGGGATTCGAGCAAATTGAAAGCGAAATATTGAATCATCTTTTCACGAAATCCCTGGAACTCGCTTCGGAAGTGAATTCTTCGAGCGAAGTGACAACAAAAGAAAAACTCCTGAATGTGTATTACATTTTCTTTGAAAATATGACGATGAACCGTTCTTTAGTTTTATCTATTTTGGGAAGCAATAAAATCCAGAATATCAAAACGCTTCAGAAACTTAGAGAAACCCATAAACAATTTGTTAACACTCTCGATTTCAACGAGTGGGAAATGATTGAAAAAGCGAAAGAAGACATCCGAAAATTCAACGAAAAATCGAGACAGGAAGCACTTTGGCTCCATTTGGTTTCCGCCATTGATTTTTGGAAAAAAGACACTTCTCCCGATTTTGAAAAAACGGATATTTTCATCGAAAAAACCGTCGATACGGGTTTTGAACTGATGCACAATGAGCCATTGAGAAAAGTTTTCGACCTTGGAAAATTTCTGTGGAAGGAAAATTTTAAATGAGTTGATGAATAGCTATTGGCAACTGCTTTTGGTTTCTAATAAGCTAATATTTATTTGGGCAGCTATTTCCGCCCTCCACTCCCGCTTTTTTGCGCCAATTCTTTTCCGAGTCTTACAAAAAGAGCTCCGTTCAGGTCGGGCTGCTAGATTTGCCGATTCAAAATTTAAATTTAAAAGAATTAGGTACTTCAGTTGCGAAAATTAAAGAGAAAACGGGAGAATGTTCCGCTCCGTAGGTGCGGAATCTGTGTGGAAATTACGATTAATCTTATTGAAGAGAACTCCGTAGGAGTTCAATCTTAAAGAAAAAAAAATTAAACTTAATAGATTGCACTCCTACGCAGTGCTTCAAAATGGAAAATAAATTCTTTTTCTACACAGATAAAGCTCCCAAAGGAGCTTAAGAAATAAATAGTTATGCTGAGCTTTTCGAAGCACCGTTGCGAACTTAAAACAATTAGCAATTAAAAATCATTGCGACATTGCGTTAAAAACATTTGACAGACAAAATTTATAAATGAAAACATTAGATAAAATTCCTACAGGAAAAATTGAACGGACAAGCAGCCTGCTAAAAGCGGGAGCAAAAGTCGGTGTCAACTACCTGAAATATTACGGAAATAAAATCACGAAAGATGAAGAGGAGGCACGAAAAATTCTGAACGAAGACAATGCTGCAGACATTTACGATTCGTTAAAAGAATTAAAAGGTTCTGCGCTGAAAGTTGCCCAAATGCTGAGTATGGAAAAAAACATTCTTCCGGTGGAATATGTGGAAAAGTTCTCACTTTCGCAGTTTTCCGTTCCGCCTTTGTCGGGTGCTTTGGTGAAGAAAACCTTCAGAAAGTATTTCGGGAAAAATCCGGAAGATATTTTTGATGAATTTTCCGCCGAATCGGTTAATGCCGCGAGTATCGGACAGGTTCATACTGCAAAAAAAGACGGCAAAAAACTGGCGGTGAAAATACAATATCCCGGTGTAAGAGAAAGCATTTCGAGCGACCTGAAAATGGTAAAACCGATTGCGATGAAAATGTTCAACATCAAACAAGAAGGTTCGGAATCTTATTTTCAAGAGGTGGAAGACAAATTGTTTGAAGAAACTGACTATAATCTGGAACTGAAACGAAGTCAGCATTTTGCAGAAGAATGCAGTCATCTGCCGAATGTGAAATTCCCTTATTATTATCCGGAATATTCGTCTGAGAAAATCATCACAATGGACTGGATGTCGGGAATTCATTTTTCGGAATTTACCAAAAAACAGAATTCTCAGGAGGATTTGAATAAAATCGGACAGACACTTTGGGATTTTTATATGTATCAAATGCATATTCTGAAAAAAGTGCACGCCGATCCGCACCCGGGAAATTTTCTGATTTCGAAAAATAATGAATTATTGGTCATCGATTTTGGCTGTATCAAAGAGATTCCGGAAGATTTCTACATTCCGTATTTCGAACTGGCGAAAGAAGAAAATCTGAAAAATCCTGAAATTTTCCGTGAGAAATTATTCACCTTGGAGATTCTTCGAACAGAAGATTCACAACAAGAAAAAGAGTTTTTTGCCAAATTATTCTACGAATTGCTTGAATTGTTTACGAGACCGTTTAATCAGGAAAAATTTGACTTTTCGGATGAGTCTTTCTTTCAGGAAATTGCCGATCTGGGACAGAAGTATGCGAAAGTAAGTGATATGAAAGGAATGAATACCAACCGCGGTTCCCGACATTTTATTTACCTGAACAGAACATTTTTCGGATTGTATAATATGATGCACGATCTGAACGCGAAAGATGTAGCGATTAATCATTTTAAAAATTTTATAATATCTAAATAAATGCCTTCCGGATTACCTTCCAAAATCTGCGAAGTCTGCGGACTGCCTTTCAACTGGCGGAAAAAATGGAAAAAAAACTGGGACGAAGTAAAATATTGCAGCGAAAGATGCCGGAAAAACAAGAAATCAACATCCTCTGGTTCACCAAAGATTTGAGAACGAGAGATTCAGAGTCTTTATACAATGCAATGCAGGAAGAGTTGCCTTTTCTTGCACTATATGTTTTTGACGCTGAATTTTTTGCTCAAAAACAATTGGGTTTCAGAAAAATTGGAAAATACCGTGCAAAATTTTTGCTGGAAAGTGTAGAAAACTTAAGACACAATTTAGCGAAACAGAAAACTCCTTTTTCAGTTAAATATGGCAAAACTGAAGATGTTTTCAAAGAAATTTCCGAGGAATTTGAAATCGTGAAGATTTTTTGTCAGGATGAATGGACAAAGGAGGAAGTTGACTTACAAGCTAAAATTGAGAAAGCAATTCCAGCTGCCAATTGGGAAAAATCGTATTCACAATTTCTGGTTCATCCGCATTTTGTTTTTAAGACTTTGGATAAGATTCCGATGCTATTTACCGCGTTCCGGAAGAAAATTGAAAAAAATCTGCTGATACGCCCTGAATTTGAATCGGATGACTTAGTGTACAATAAATCGGAAATTCATTTTAAAAGCGATACCATTTCATTCAAATGGCTCGGTTTTGAAGATTTTGAAACAGACAAAAGAACTGCTTTTCCTTTTTCGGGCGGAGAAAATGAAGCATTGAAAAGATTGCATCATTATTTGTGGGAAACTCAAAATCTGGGTCAGTACAAACAAACCCGAAACGGTTTGGTCGGAACAGATTACAGTTCAAAATTTTCGGCGTGGCTGTCGGATGGAAGTCTTTCTGGGGTAACCATTTACCACGAAATAAAAAAATATGAAGAGGAATTCGGAGCCAATGATTCGACTTATTGGCTGATTTTTGAATTGCTGTGGCGGGATTTTTTCAGATATATTTCTTTACAGTACAAAGACTTGATTTTCTGGAAAAGCGGAATTAATCATCAAAAATATTTCGCTGAAAACAATAATACATTCATTCCAAAAATGGAAGGATGGAGAAACGGATTCCGATTTCGTGAATGCCAATATGCTCGAACTGAAAAATACAGGCTGGATGAGCAATCGCGGTCGCCAAAATGTAGCTTCGTATTTCTGCAAAATTCTGAAACAGGACTGGAGAATCGGAGCGGCCTACTTTGAGGAAATGCTGATCGATTATGATGTTCACAGCAATTACGGCAACTGGATGTATCTCGCCGGAGTCGGAAATGATAATCGTGACCGGACTTTTAACCCTGAAAAACAGGCAGAAATGTATGATGCTAACGAGGAATTTAGAAAATTATGGCTAAAACACTGAAACATACTGCCCAATTAATTTTTCCGCATCAGCTTTTTGAGGATAAGGATGATCTGGATAAAAGTCAGCCTGTTTTTTTGGTGGAAGAATTTCTGTTTTTCAAGCAATATTCTTTTCATAAACAAAAGATTGCCTTTCACCGCGCAACCATGAAATTTTATGAAAGTGAATTAAAAAAGGCAGGTTTTGAGGTTGAATATATTGAAAGTTCATCGAAATTCAGCGACATCCGAAATTTAATTCAAAAGCTTGAAAAAGAAAATTTTTCAACGATAAAAACAACGGATGTTTGCGACAATTGGCTGGAAAAAAGATTAAAGGAAACCAAATTAGCACTCGAAATTTTAGACAGTCCGCTTTTCATCAATACCAAAGAAGATCTGAAAGATTATTTTGAGGGTAAAAAAGCCTATCATCAAACTGATTTTTACAAACAGCAAAGAATCACCCGAAATATTCTGATGAAAGCCGGAAAACCGTTGGGCGGGAAATGGACCTACGACACGGAAAACCGAAAAAAATATCCGAAAAATAAAAAAGCACCTGCCATTCATTTTCCAAAAAACAATAAATTTTACGAGGAAGCAAAAGATTACACCGAAAAACATTTCGCCAAAAATTACGGAACGCTTACAGATGAACAGCTCTACCCGACTACTTTTAAGGAGGCCCAACAATGGCTGGAACAGTTTCTGGAAAACCGTTTTCTGGAATTTGGCGTTTACGAAGACAGCATCGTGGAAAAGGAACATTTTCTGCATCACAGCGTGCTTTCTCCGCTCATGAATGTCGGACTTTTAACACCTGAATATGTGCTGGAAAAAGCGATTGCATTTGCAGAAGAAAACGATATTCCGGTGAATTCTCTGGAAGGTTTTGTCCGCCAGATTTTGGGTTGGAGAGAATTTGTTCGCGGGGTTTATGTGTATCAGGGAACATATCAGCGGAATAAAAATTACTGGAAACATAAGCAAAAACTTCCGGAATCTTTTTACACCGCCAAAACAGGAATCCGCCCGATTGACAGTTCGCTTCGGAAAATCCTGAAAACCGGTTATGCGCATCATATAGAACGACTGATGATTTTTGCCAATTTTATGAATCTTGCTCAGTTCAATCCAGATGCAGTGTATCAGTGGTTTATGGAAATGTTCATCGATTCCTACGATTGGGTAATGGTTCCGAATGTGTATGGAATGAGCAGTTTTTCGGACGGCGGGAAGATGAGTACGAAACCGTACATCAGCGGAAGCAATTATATTAAGAAAATGAGTGATTATCCGGATGGAGACTGGAATGAAAAATGGGATGCGCTGTTTTGGAATTTTATTAATGACAATAAAGATTTTTTTGCTAAAAATCCAAGATTGGGAATGATGCTCAGAACACTGGAGAAAATGCCGGAAGACAAACGAAAACAGCATTTTAAAACAGCAAAGGAAGTTATTGAAAATCTAAAATAAAATTGAGTTGATTCTAACGCAAAGTCCGCAAAGATTTTCTTTAAAATTTTGAAAATATTTTTTGTTCGCAAAGGCCTTTCACTCAGCAAAGCAAAAAAATAGAATATTGAATTTTTGTCTTTTTATTAAATTTAAAAGAATGAATAAAAACCTCAACATACAGCAAATCGACAGAATCATTGAAATGGCTTGGGAAGACCGTACTCCGTTTGAAGCCATACAATTTCAGTTCGGAGTCAGCGAAGCGGAAGTGATTGAACTGATGCGTTCGGAATTGAAAGAATCGAGTTTCAAGCTTTGGCGAAAAAGAGTGAATTCCAGAGTGAGCCAGAAACATTTGAAAAAACGAAGCGAAGAAATTAACCGCTTTAAATGCAGCAGACAAAGAGTGATCAGCAATAATAAAATTTCTAAAAGATAAATTTTACCACAAAAGACACAAAAGAATTGTTTGAAGATAGAGTGCTTTAAAAGAGCAAAAAGGCTTTGTAAATAGACACTTTATTTCGTCAGACTCATCATAAACTAAGCTCATCCTTACAATTAAAAGATAATTAAACGAATAGTATTAGAGATGTCACACTGAGCTTGTCGAAGTGTCTCAAAATAAAAACCTTCGTGTTCCAAAACATAAAAATAAATTCAATATGAAAAATATCGTCATCATCGGTTGCGGAAAGGGAATCGGATTAGCAACAGCAAAGATTCTCGCAGAACAAAACAAAATCATCGGAATTTCCAGAACAGGAAATGCAGAACTGAAGCATCCGAATATTGAATTCCACAAAATGGATATTCTTTCGGGAAACTTAGATGACATTAATTTTCCTGAAGTGGTGGATGGATTGGTTTATGCACCCGGAAGCATTAATTTAAAACCATTTAACCGACTTTCTGTGGATGATTTTAAGAATGATTTTGAGATCAATGTTTTGGGAGCGGTAAAAATGATTCAGAAACTGTTGCCGAATCTTAAAAAGTCGGAAAGTGCCTCCGTTGTGCTTTTCAGTTCCGTGGCGGCAAAACTGGGAATGCCTTTTCACGCTTCGATTGCGGCGAGTAAAAATGCGGTGGAAGGTCTTACAAAAAGTCTGGCGGCGGAATTTTCGGCTCAGAAAATCAGGGTTAATGCGATTGCACCTTCTTTAACGGACACGAATCTGGCAGCACAGCTTTTGGCAACGCCTGAGAAAAGAGAAGCTTCCGCGAAAAGACATCCATTGCAAAGAGTGGGAACGGCCGAAGAAATTGCGGAAATGACGGCTTTCCTTGTTTCAGATAAATCTTCGTGGATTACAGGACAGATTTTTGGAATTGATGGCGGAATGGGAAGTGTTAAGCTTTAGTTGGAGGTTTTGAGAATTGGAGCATTGAAGGGTTTAGATTTTTCAACCTCTTTATTAGATTATAAAAAATATTTAAAATACTAAGATTAAATTTGCGCTATGAATACTGACTTTTTCATTGATCTGTTTCATCAGGTTAAAGAATTTGAAAATTCCGAAGCTTATAAACCTCACTCTAATGTTGAGGATTTCCGTCTTTGGCTGAATGATAAAAAATACAGAAAAGAGAGCCCAACCAAACTTTTTAAAAATGAGCAGCATCAGGTTTCTTTTACAGAAAATGAAATCTGCAAACAGGTTCTGCTTTTGGGACGATATTCCAGACAATTAATTAGAAAGGGCTTGAATGATTTCCCTGAATTGGCCAATGAAGAATTCACCTACCTTTACCGATTGAAGGACGAACCGAATCTGAGTAAAATTCAGTTAATCGAAAGAAACGGTCACGAAAAACAAACCGGCACTCAAATCATTAAACGTCTTCTGGAATATGGATTAATTGAAGAAAAGAACGACAGTGAAGATAAAAGAAGTAAGCGTTTGAACCTCACCGAAAAAGGTGAAGATTATTTCCACCGTTCTGTTGATAAAGTGAATATGACGTCTCGAATTCTTGCCGGAAAACTCGAAAATAATGAAAAAGCCGAACTTTTGGAATTACTCAGAAAGCTGAATGATTTTCACTCGCATGTTTACTCTGAGTATAAACGCTTTAACATTGATGAAATTCTTGAAATTTCCGCTAGTTAATTGATTTTAATACCATCAACCTTCCAATAATAGCAGATGTATGGCTGGCCGATTTTAGCTTGCCCTATCACCATCCGAATATTCAAGATTTTCATAGGTTAATTCTGATATTAAAGCCGGTAATACTCTTCGAGTAAATTTCAGTTTCAGGATATTATTCCAAATTTTGTGCTTTTAAAAAAGTGGGGCATTAAACTAAAAGAAAAGTGACTTATTTCCCGATACAGAATCTAACTTTTGTTTAATGATGGGGATTTGAGAGAACGGGGCAACAAATAAGCAACAAAACCTGTGAAATCAGGTGGTAAATAAGAGAAGTTGGGTTGAGTCGTCAGAACTGATCGACGTACAAATATAAGCCTTTTTTATTGGTTTTAGCAGTCAGGGAAAGCTGTTGGTATTTTGGTAATTCTGAACAGTGAATTTTATTGTATGCTTTCGCATATCCAGCAGCAACCATGGTTTCATTTAAGATACTACCGTCTTGTAATTCAACATAAGCTAATGTTCTGCCGTATTTATCTGATAGATTATTTCGTTCCTGGATGATATTAACCTGATCTCCCGGCTTTACAATAGACCGCATATAATCGTACGATTCGTAAGCTAGTTTCATTAATAGACTGCCGGCAATTTGGGTTTCAGATTCGTCCTGTTTTAATTTTCTGCATGGCGTTAATTCAGGAGCATCGATTCCATAAAGCCTTATCTCCTCCTCTATTTTGGTCAAAATATTCCGCACAATTATGCCATCACCATCAACAACTTTTACTACTTCGTAGTGTATTTTCTTTAAAATCTGATCCTTTGCATCCATTTGCATTTGTTTATACTTTTTTAACTATTTGTTTTCCAATTACTTATACGTAAATTTAAGACAAATAATTTAAAATTAAAAAATTATGGCAAGGCAAAAAGGTCACATTAAGTACGTCGGAACTCTGGGCGAAGTTCGACACTTCAAAATCAAGAATAATCCAGGTTATTATGCTGGGTTAAAAGGAGGCCCAACCGGTGAACAAATTGCATCTGATCCTGCGTTTGTTCGTACCCGTGAAAACATGAATGAATTTGGAGGTTCTGCGACTGCAGGACGCTCATTCCGTACAAGTATTGCCAATTTAATCCGGAACAGTGCAGACAGCAGAGTTACCGGCAGAATTACAGCGGTAATGAAAAAGATTAATCTTGAAGATGGATCGGAAGCCAGAGGTCAGCGAGCCATCCTGGTAACAGCTGCACCGCAATATCTGGACGGTTTTGAATTCAATAAGTTTAATTCTTTCAGTGGTGTTTTCAATGCGCCTTACAGCATTACGCCATCGGTGGATCGTGATGAATCGGATTTGTCTATCCCGGTGTTTAATCCGCTTGACAATATGTTTATTCCTGCTGGAGCAACGCATTTCAAAATCATCAATGCAATCACGGTTCTGTCTGACTTTGCTTATAATCCTACTACAAAAGCTTATGAGCCGAAGGATCCTGCCGTTAATGGCCTAACCGCTATTTCAGATTCCGGATATCTTCCGGTGAACGTGCCCACTACTGCACTCAACATTGTAACGACTATTCCGGACTCCCCAGTAATTACAGCGGATTCTTCTGTGGTTAATCTAATTTCTGTGGAGTTTTATCAGGAAGTGAACAGTAATTACTACATCTTCGCGCAGGGAAATACGATGAAAGTCGCAAAAATATTCTAAGAACCATCAGTAGATTTTATTCGGAAAATCGAAGCAGCCCATTCTCACGAGTGGGCTTTGCTTTTTTATGCACCGATTTGGCTATAATAGTTAAATATATATGCTTTATATATGGCTTAAATATCAGTCTTTTATGGAATATATATGACTGAAAAATTTTTCAAAAGAAAAAAAAAAAAAAAAAGAAAGCCCAATTGAAAGGGGGCGAGGAAAAAGCTGTCAAGGTTTTTGGAGAAAAAATACAACCCGGAGGGTGGAGATTTTTTCAACAAAACCCGTAGGGCTTGACCTTTACAGCTGATGGCGGCTGGCGAAGGAAGCCCCCTATCTTCGCTGCCCTTTTTTGATTTTTTGGGTATGGTAACCTACTTTCTTTACGGTAGGTTGGATGCGGAGGTGTTGGGAAATATGTAATTAGATATTTCCGGGAAAGTCGTCTTGTGAAATTGTAAAGGTTGCAAAGTGTGCGAAGAGCACAAAAATTGCAGCTTCCTTTAGTAAAATTCGTAAGTAAGAGTTTGAATTATATAGGGATTTTCGCAGAAAATTAAATTGCCAAACTGATCAAACTTTTGATTTTCTATATATCCATCGTTATTACTTCTGGTCATCCTACTTTTGTCTTGCGAATAAGCGTAGTCCCAAATAAATTTTTCGTTTTTAATGGAAATCAAATTCCCCTCTGCATTGTATTCAAAAAATGATTGTTTGCCGTCAACATCTCTTTCATAGACTATGTTATTATTATGATCGTAATGCTTCTCCCAAGAATTCCCATTTCGGAAACTAAATTTGACAATGTTTCCTTTGTTATCGTATTCAATATTATTCAATTCATCCTTGCCCAAAGTGTCTCTGTAGGAAATGCGGTTGCCGTATAAATCAATCTTTTCCCAAGATTCAAATCCTTTATTATCTTTATAGTGAACTACACCATCTTCAGTATAGTTTTTCCAATATTTTAACCCATCATTGTCTGCATAGTAAATCTCTCTATTTTTGTGATCGAATGCTTTTTCCCATTGCAAACCAAATATTTTATCACGCGTTGCGGGTCCATATAAAAACCTGTATAGCCAGCGCTTATCTTTCTTTTCTTTGTATCTAACAGGATTATTATGAAGGTCATATATTTTATCCCATTGCAAACCATTTGAATTTTCAAAATAGATCATATTATTGCTATGGTCATATCTCTTTCTTTCATAGTAGCCCTTGGTTTGGTAGAAAGTTACGTTACCTGCTTCATCATACATCCAACTTTCTTCAAAATTATCATCTATTTTTTCCACCATTTTGCCCTGCCTATCATAACGAGTGACTAGTGTTGATGATGCTATGCCCGATGGCTTATTTTTATATGCCGTTTTTTCGACTATTGACTTGATTATCATATTATTTATGCTGTAAATTCTTTTAATTTTATTAAAAAAAGATAAGAAAAATTATTGAATGCACAAAACCTGCACGGAGAGGGAAAGAAATGGGAAAGGCAGCTGTATGGTGTTGCGCCGGAACGGGGCAATGGCATACTGCTGTGCGCGGTGACGGAAGCGCATAGACGGCAGGAATGAACCGGCTCTTTGAGTCCGGGAAGGGAATGCCGGCTATGTGCTGGAGGAACATGGCTGCGCGGTGGCAAATTCCCTTCGATTAGCAATCACTAAAGGTGCTGGAAAGACAGCGGTATGTAGGGCAATGAAAAAAATGCGTGATGGTGCTGGAAGGGGGGCAAAGGCAAAGCGATGGCCTACGCATTTTTTTGTTGCCCGGAATACTGCTGTGCGCGGTGCCGAAGTGCATAGCCTGCCACTGAACTTTCCGCTGAAAAAGGCAGGATATGTACTGCAGGCGCATGGGAATTTTGGAACGGAACTTTTCAACTTGCGGATTGGATTGGTGGCTGAATCTTCTAAATGATAACTGCACTGGCGGCTGCGTGGCGGTGGCTTGTGCGGGCTTCGCCCAAACAAAAGGAAAGCATTTAACATAATTTCCAATTATAGGCACTATGGTGGTGGGATTGCACGTAATGCAGCGCAGCGGAATGGAGGGCAACGTTGTAGCGTTGGCCTGTGCGTATAATTGTCATTATGTTACTTGCTGTGGCAGCGGGGATATTTTGGAGGCTCATTATTTTTGCACAATATCTCCCATAAAAAAACGGACCGAAGCCCGCCTTGTTTAAAATTTCATTTTCTGAATCCTTACCGCATTTAGTATGGCAAGCAATGCTACGCCCACATCTGCAAAGACTGCTTCCCACATCGTGGCTAACCCCCCTGCTCCTAATACCAAGACCACTGCTTTTACTCCAAAGGCCAACGCGATGTTCTGCCAAACAATTTTTTTGGTTTGCTTGCCAATATTAATGGCCATTGGGATTTTTGAAGGTTTGTCGTCCTGAATTACCACATCAGCGGTTTCAATGGTGGCATCACTCCCAAGGCCACCCATCGCTATGCCAACATCACTTAAAGCTACAACCGGCGCATCGTTGACTCCGTCGCCAACAAATGCAACCGTTTCATTCCGTGCTTTTATTTCTTTGACTTTATTCACTTTATCTTCCGGCAATAAATCGCCAAAAGCATTAGGTATGCCCAGTTTTCCTGCTACAGCTTTGACTACCGTTGCTTTATCACCGCTCAACATGGTAACTTTTACTCCTAAACTTTGAAGTTTCTGTACAGTTTCGGCAGCGTCTTCTTTGATGCTATCCGCAATGGTAAGGTATCCCGCAAATTTTCCTTCATAAGCAATGGCAATCAATGTTTCTACAATATCGTTTGGATTTACATCATATTGGATATTGAATTTATCCATCAGTTTAAAGTTTCCTACGAGCAACTCTTTTCCCTGATACGATCCCTTCAGGCCATGTCCCGCTATTTCTTCTACATTGTCGAGAATTATAGTATGGTCGGGTTCACCGAGATGATCGTGAATGGCAGTTGCCACCGGATGGGTTGATGAATTTTCGATTACATTCACTAATTTTAGAATTAAATCCCGGTCAAATTCCTGCTTTAGATTGACGGTCTGTACTTTAAAGACGCCCTCAGTCATGGTTCCGGTCTTATCCATAAACACATTTTTGACCTCTGCCAACGCATCCAGAAAGTTACTGCCCTTAAATAAAATTCCATTTCTGCTTGCGGCACCAATGCCACCAAAGTATCCTAGTGGAATACTAATTACTAATGCACATGGACAGGATATTACCAGGAATATAAGGGCGCGATATAACCAGTCCCGGAAAATATATTCATCGACAAACAAATAGGGTAACAGACAGATTGCCACAGCGAGAAATACCACGATTGGGGTATAGATGCGGGCAAATTTCCTAATGAACAATTCGGTGGGTGCTTTCTGTGCAGTCGCATTCTGTACCAATTCCAGAATCTTTGAAAGTTTCGAATCATTGTAGAGGGTATTGACCTGCACTTTTGCTACCGTATTCAGGTTAATCATTCCTGCAAGGACGGTATCGTTTTTCTGTTTTGTATCCGGTTTGCTTTCACCGGTAAGTGCCGAAGTATTGAACGAAGCACTGTCTGAAATCAAAATTCCATCCAGGGCCAGTTTTTCTCCCGGTTTCAGCTGAATAACCGAATCCAGTGCAACTTCCGCCGCTTTTACCGTTTGTGGGCGGTTATCCACCAAGATGGTCACTTCATCGGGACGCTGATCGAGAAGTTTTGCTATGTTTCCTTTTGCGCGCTGAACGGCTAAAGTCTGGAAAACTTCGCCTACTGAATAGAAGAGCATTACAGCTACCCCTTCAGGATATTCACCAATTGCAAAGGCACCTATTGTGGCAATAGACATTAGAAAAAACTCCGAAAACACATCTCCCTTCCTGATACTTTCAAACGCTTCTTTAAGAACCGGTAAACCTACCGGAAGATATGCCGCTGCATACCAACCAACCCGCAACCAATCATTGAACCAAGATTGAGGGATCAAATAATCGATTCCCAATCCTGCCATTAGAATCACGAATGAAATAATAGCCGGAAGAAATAGCTGGAAAGTTGATTTTCCCTGATTAGAATGATCGTGACCATCATCATCATCATCATCATCGTGTTCATCGCCAGGTTTATGGCCATCCTTTTCTGAATGCTCGCTTTTTGAACGGTTTATTTTCTCATCTACAGCACAACATGCTTTATCGCCTAACTCTTTTTTCAATCTTTGGTCTGCAACCAAATTGATTTTTTCTTCTTCTGTACAACACAACTGACGACCATTTTCGTCGAAAGTATGTGTATGTAATTTATTATTTGCCATAAGTTTTATTTTAATAATGTATTAATTCTTATTTTGAAGTGCTATTTCTTAATGACCATCACCTTCCTCTCCCTTATTATTTAACTTAGCCAAGATAAAGAAGGCGTTCTTAATTACGATTTTAGCATCGGCAGGAATTGGTTTTAAAGGTGTAATTTGTGTGTAGCCTAAAGCAGTAACCCCTTTAGCAACAGGAATTTTTTCAAAACCTACTTCCTTTTCCACAATTGTTTTTTTGTTATTTCCGTTTGTTGAAGTTAATACTTTTTCGTTATTTTCTTCTTTATCATGATCGGACTGCATTATAAAGATAAAATCCTGTCCCTTATCATTAACTATAGCTTCAGTAGGAACGGATGCAGTAGTTTGCTTATCAAGACTTATGACTGCGGTAACATTCATGCCATCAATAAGACCTGATCGGTCACCGACGACTTGTGCGTGAACAGGAACAGTTTTGCTTTCTCCTTCAAAGGCTGTACCTATTGAAGTTATTTTTGCATCATACTCTTTACCTGGACTGTTGGTAAGTGTAAAATGAATGGTTTGTCCTGGCTGTACTTTACCCAAGTCTTTTTCATATACATAGATATCTAAATGCAGGGCTGAGTTGCTTACAATTTCGGCAATTGGCGAAGCCATGTCTACATTACTCCCGATTTGCGCAATCACTTTACTTACCGTTCCGCTGATGGGCGCGCGCACCGCAAGGGACGAACTGTAACCCTGAGCTGCACCGATGCTGCCTAGCTGTTTCTGCAGTCCGGAGCGCTGGCTTCGTAATGTTGCAAGATCTGTCTGTGCCTGCTGAAATTTCTTTAACGGTGCGGCATTTCCTTTATAAAGCTGCTGGGCACGCGTTACCTCCAGCTCTGCCATCCTGATTTGGCCATTCACCTGCTGCAGCTGCTGCTGCATCACGATTAAATCGGGATTTGATATCGTTGCTATAACTTTTCCCCGCGACACATAACTTCCAGGCTGGACATACAATGAGCGCACTATACCGCTGTATGAGGGCGTGACAAATGCCTTATTCTGATTCGGCACGGTTAGCATACCGCTCACCTTGATGGTATTGGAAAGCTCCTTACTTTCGATACTGCCCATCTGGATGCCTACAGTTTTTATCTGTTCTTCGGTGAAATGTGCCACATTAGGATCTTCGTGCTCATCGGGCTTCTCTACTGCAGTTGCTTCTTTGGTTTCAGTGACTTCTGATTCTTTTTTGCATCCTGTCAACAAGACAGAGACCGCAAAAATTAGGGTGATATATTTTTTCATGTTATATTCTCTTTTGGATCCTTAATTTTTAATATAGTAGTTATATTGTATTACTGCCATGTTGTATTCGTTCAGTGCAATCAAATAGTTTTTTCTAATGTCTATAGCTTGGGTGAAAAACTGGTGCATTTCAGAAAACCCTATTTCCCCAGCTTTGTAACTCAGCATTGCCGCATCGAAAATTTGGTCTGCCTGTTTCAAACCTATACTTTCATAATATTTAAGCATTTCAGCAGCTTTCAGAATTTCAGTATAGCTGGAGCGGGTTTGTGCCGCGAACTGATTTTCCTGATAGCGCAGCTGAGATTGTTGAATTTCGACCTCGGCTTCTGCAGACTGCAATTTGGCTTTGTAAGCAGTCTTTCCAAAAATGGGAAATTCTACAGCTACTGAAAAGCCTGTTATGGGATCCTTCATTCCGTATAATCTCTGGGAAAATATTCTTCCCGAAAAGTCAGGTTTGTTCTGCATTTTCTGAACCTCTATATTCGCCCTTGCTATTTCTATATTCTGCTGCTGCAGAGCCAATGAGGGATGAAAACTGTCTGATGGTAAATCTTCCAAATCCAATTTCTGCAAGTTTGTGTCTTCCGGCAAGTATAGCACCTGACTATTAAGAAACAGACTGAGTTGTTGCTGCTGTGCCGAAATATTCTGTTCGTTTTGCTGTCTCTGAGCCTGGAGCTCTTTCATCCGTGCCTCCGCAGCAATGTTTTCGAGACCAGCAGCTTCGCCGGTTTTGAAACGAAGATTTGCTGCTTTGTACATGGACGTATAATACTCATCAAGTTTTTGGTAGAGCTTACCAACATCCTGAAGGTACCACAACTGATAAAAAGCAGTATTTACTTCCCTTTTTATCACTGCGTCCAACATGCTTTTATTCAGCTGGTGAAATTTCAACTGCTCCTCAAAATACTTTCTTTTCGCCTTATATAAGCCCGGCCACTGGACGGATTGCTGGATTCCAATTTTAAAATCGCCGTCGGGATCACTAGGCCTCATATCCTCATTTTCTACAAAGATGCCGGTTTTGGGAATTTCACGTGCAGTTTTAGTTTCCAGTAAAGCTTTATTTACCTGGGCACTGTTTACCGAGTACTGCAGATTATTTTCCAGCGCTATTTTCACCGCGTCATTTGGTGAAATTCTTTCCTGCGCAGTAAGTGCACCTGCGGAAGAGCACAGTAAAATTACCAGCGCTACAAACGACGTGTTTTTACTATTTCTCAATTTGTTTTTGATTTGATTCTTAGAATTAAATATGATATACAGTAGGGGTAAGACAAATAAGGTAAGGAAGGTTGCTGTTACCAAACCGCCAATTACTACTGTTGCCAATGGCCTCTGTACTTCTGCACCGCTACCATTAGAAAAAGCCATGGGAAAAAATCCGAATGAAGCTACTGCTGCGGTCATTAGCACTGGACGTAACCGTATACTGGTTCCCTGAATTACCCTTCGAATAATATTATTAACTCCAGATTTCTGAAGATCCTTGAAGGTGCTTACCAGAACAATGCCATTAAGAACTGCTACCCCAAATAGCGCAATAAAGCCGACTCCTGCTGAAATACTGAATGGCATATCCCTAATCAGCAGGGCAAAGACCCCACCAATAGCACTCATTGGTATTGCGGTGAAGATAAGAATGCTGTCTTTGAAGTTGCGGAAGGTGAAGTAAAGCAAAAGAAAGATAAGGGCTAATGCTACAGGAACCGCTATTTGCAGTCGTGAAGAGGCCTGTTTCAGGTTTTCGAATGTTCCTCCATATGTATAGTAATAGCCGGCGGGCAAGATGTTTGCGTCATTCAGTTTTTTCTGGATTTCGGTGACTACACTTTCTACATCCCTATCCTTTACATTAAAGCCAACGACGATCCTGCGCTTTCCATCTTCACGGCTGATTTGCGCCGGTCCTTCTTTAAATTCCACTTTTGCTATCTGAGAGAGCGGAATCTGCACACCGTTCTCAGCCGGAATAAAGAGGTTACTCACGTCGTCAATAGAACTTCTGCTCACACTGTCGAGCCGTGCGACCAAATTAAACTTCCTTTCGTCTTCGAATACTACTCCGGCGGTTTCGCCCGCAAAAGCCGTGCTCACTGTATGGTTTATGTCCTCAATATTCAGCCCGTAAGAGGCCATTCTGGCCCTGTCGTAAGTAATGGTTATTTGAGGTAAACCAACGGTCTGCTCAATTTTTGGTTCGGTTGCACCCTCTACTGTCTGTACTATTTTGGCAACTTCCGGTGCCAGTTTCGCAAGGGTGTCGATATTCTCTCCAAATATTTTGACCGCTACATCCTGGCGGACACCGGTCATTAACTCATTGAAGCGCATCTGTATTGGTTGTGAAACTTCAAAGAATACGCCGGGAATCATTTCGAGTTTTTCCATCATCTCAGCGCTCAAATCCTCATAAGATTTACCACTGTCCTTCCATTCTTTTTTGGGTTTTAATGTAACGATAAGGTCAGTTGCTTCAGGAGGCATTGGATCTGTGGGGACTTCAGCACTACCGGTTTTGCCCACCACCGTATTCACTTCGGGGAATGATTTTAAAATGCGACCGGCCTGCATGGATGTTTCGATACTTTGAGAAAGGGAGGTGCCTTGTGGAAGTATACAGTGCACCGCAAAATCACCTTCCTGAAGTTGTGGTATAAATTCCCCGCCCATTCTTGAAAATAAAAATAACGAAACAGCCAGCAATGCAACCGCTGCACCGACAACTGCATATTTAAATGCAATGGCCTTCTGCAACAGCGGAATATAGAAATTGTGGACACTGGCCATCATTCTGTCTGCGAAGGTTTTCTTTGTGCTAATATTCTTAGACAGAAACAGGGCAGACATCATTGGTATATATGTAAGGGATAGAATTAATGCCCCTATAATTGCAAAGGAGACTGTTTGTGCCATTGGCCCGAACATTTTGCCTTCAATCCCCTGAAGTGACAGAATAGGGAGATATACGATGAGGATGATGATCTGACCAAACGCTGCTGAACTCATCATTTTTTTTGCACTCTCCTGTACGGCGTGGTCCATTGTATTTTGTGACAGCTTTTGAGAGCGGTGGTGGACTGCAAGGAAATGCAGAGTGGCCTCTACAATAATTACGGCTCCATCAACGATTAGACCGAAATCAATTGCCCCAAGACTCATCAAATTTGCACTTACTCCAAAGACGTTCATCATCGCGAGGGCAAAAAGCAGTGAGAGCGGAATTGCAGAAGCTACAATGAGCCCTGCCCGAAGATTCCCCAGAAACAGAACCAAAACAAGAACTACGATGAGCGCACCTTCTACTAAATTTGTTTCCACTGTGCGGATTGCACGGTCCACTAAATTAGTACGGTCTTGGAAAGGTTCCACGACAATATCGGCAGGAAGTGACTTTTGAATAGTGAGCATTTTTTCTTTGACCCGACTCACTACTTGCGCAGAATTTTCGCCTTTCAGCATCATAACAATACCACCTACGGCTTCTTTATCGCCGTTATAAGTTAAGGCACCGTATCTGACTGCACTGCCAATCCTGGTTTCTGCCACATCTTTTATAAGCACCGGAATGCCATTAACCGTTTTTATTACCGTATTGGAAATATCATCTAAAGATGAAATAAGGCCAATCCCCCGGATAAAATATGCATTTGGTTTCTTATCAATATAAGCACCGCCGGTATTTTGATTATTTTTCTGTAGCGTGGTAAAAATTTCTGCAATGGTCACATTCATTGCTTTAAGTCTGTACGGATTGATTGCCACCTCGTACTGCTTCAATTTACCGCCGAAACTGTTAATTTCCGCTATGCCAGGTGTGCCGTAAAGCTGGCGGGCCACCACCCAATCCTGCATGGTTCGAAGATCGGTAGCGGAGTATTTGTCTTCTGACCCTTTTTTAGGATGGATAACATACTGATAAATTTCTCCCAAACCTGTGGATACCGGAGACATTTCCGGAGTACCTATTCCCTGGGGGATATTTTCCTCCGCTTCTTTCAGTTTTTCAGTTATCAACTGACGTGCAAAGTACACATCCACGCTTTCATCAAAAACCACAGTAATCACTGAGAGACCAAATCTTGAGATCGATCTCATTTCTGTAATTCCGGGAATGTTTGCGAGGCTCCGCTCAATTGGAAAGGTAACTAACTGTTCTGTTTCCTGTGCGGCCAATGTTGGTGTGCTGGTAATAATCTGTACCTGATTATTTGTAATATCCGGTACGGCATCCAGCGGGAGTTTAGTAGCACTATACACCCCCCAAAGGATTAGTGCAAAAGTCATGAGCCCAATAATGAGCTTATTCTTTACACTAAACTGTATAATTTTATATAGCATTTGTAAAAATTAAGGTTAATTGACAAGAAAAGCATGTTCCGTATTGTCTACGAAAATGAGCGACTATCAGATAGTCGTAATGTCCTACGGAAGCGAACCGAAGGAAAGAGAATTAACCTATTTTGGGAGGTTGCCAGATACCGACAGTATGGAGGACTGCGTAGTTGTAATTCTTTTCAGGAAGAGTGTCTTTAATTAAAAGAGCAATCTTCTCAGGGAGTAATTTTTTCAGCAGCATGACAGTCATTGACATTCCACAACAGTTGCAAACGCAGAAAGGCGTACAAAGATCAGCATGCTGATCCTGACCTTGCTCTAAATGAACGTTTTCTGCCAAACAAACTTTTTCGCCTAAACCTTTCGCAGCATCGCTGCATGGTACCATCGTGAGTACCATGAAGAATAAGGAAAGAAAAAAGGAAAAAATTTTCACGGTGCTAATTTAATAAAAAATAATTTAACTCTTTCTGTTTAGTTAGAATAGGAATGGATAATGATATTGTAGTAGGCAGCGCGCATACTGAATGTTCATTATGTTACTTGCTGTGGCGGGCGGGGATTTGGTGCTGAACTTAGTCTAGTTGCTTTATTTATTTTGCAGCTGTAATTTGATAATGCTATAAAGAACCAATATTGTTCTAAATATAGTCAAGGTTGTAATCGAAATTGGAATTATGCAGAAATACAATGAATATTCAACGGGTAGCTTTGATACAAACAGTTTGCTTAATGACAGAAAAAGAAATAATGCCAAAAAGATCATTACCGCCCAAGTAAAAACCCCAACAATACTTTTATAGTGTTTACTTGAAAATAACAAACCAATACCAGATTGCTCTATTCCCTGATTTTTATGATTTAAGTTGTCTTTAAATGTAACAATGATCGTTAAGGAAGCTAGTACAAATCCGGCCAGTGAAATAGATGTACTTATTAAATCGGACATAACTGATTTAATTAGCTCGCTATCAATTGAGACCTGTATTCTGAATGAATTTATAACAATATATGCCAAATAGCAAACCAAGCCGGTAAGTATTATATCCCACAATAAAGGACGTCTGATATATATGTTTAAAATTTTTCTCATCTACCTGGAAATTCTTTAACTAAGTCAATACCCATTTTAGAAAAAATATCAGCAGAAACAATGACTCTTGATTTTGGTTTTTTTTCAACCATGATTCGGGTTTTAATCCAAATATTGAGTAAATCAAAGTTTTTTAACTTATCATTATACTCATTATCTTCTGCTTTGACTACTAATTTTGTGAACACTGAGTATGCTTTTTTGTTAGAAATTAATTTGTTAATTATTTTTAAAATTTTATTACGAATTACTGGAGTATCAGGCATATTCCTATAATCGTATTTCAGTTCTAAAGTTACGTATTCTGCCTCAGAAATATTTGCTGCCGTAGCGATTGCATCAAATAAGTCTTTATCGTATTCATTTACTCTCTTTACATCGTCTTTATGAACTTTTGCAACAACTGAAGAAACCCGATGAATACGTTTTTTGTAATTTTCCAAATCATCCCTTACAAAGGGATTATATTCAATCTTCGCTGAAACACCTTCCTTAAAAATAAAATGTTCCAGATAAAATATAAAGTCATTTATGCGCGGACCGTACTGATTAAATTCTAAGGATAATATCATTGGTTTTTTTGCCAGTGACAGTATAAAATGGCTGGTTTCTATAATACCCTCTTCCTCCGCTGCAGTAATATCACGAATAGCATCATCTTTAGTATTCATTAACTCTGGAAAACCGTCCATTCTGATATTTAATAACTTACCTGATATTCGTTTCAGTGTGTTATCAAATTTAATATCAGTTAAGTAAAGCAGTTTGTCATTATTCATAACAAACCTTTCTCTAGATTTTGTACGTGATAAAGCTATTATTTTTTTGAATACTGCCGTAAAATCAGATGTTGAACCTTCTTTACTTAATGTTGGTTTTAGCTCAAAATAATTAATTGTTCTCTCTACTGTAGTGATTTTATCCATTTAATTTGATTTTGCTTATCAATGATTCATTAATTCGTAATTAAAAATGTATTTGCTTTTTGATGTCTATATTTAGCAATCCTGTAAATGCAAATTGGCAATACAATCTTTCAACTCTATTAGTGTTTTAAATAAAAATCCAATTTTTCATAAGGATTACTAATTTCACTTGGGCTTTTCCTCTGCTACCATCCGGAGATCGTCTCTATTGTCAGTATCATACACTATTTTCAAAGTTCGTTCGAAATCATCATATAGTTGGGTCAAGATGTCTTTGGTTTCTCGTTTGAAAAATTCCCCGAGTTCTTTGTTTCTAATCGTGAACTTGCGGTATAGTATAGAAAAGTCCTTTAATATTTCCTCCTGCGAGAATGAGCCTCCTTTCGCATTGATTTTTGCAATTAGTCTTTTTCCATCTGAATCCGACTTTAGGTATTCAAAGAATAATGTAATTTTTTCTTCAAAATCCTTGATTAAAGCTTCTATTTCTTCTTCCTCCTGATTGCGTTTTTCAATGACTCTTAAAATATTGTATTTAAACTTATTTGGTTTGTCACTATCGGTAGGTGTAGGATTCTTTGGCTTGGGTTCTTTTTCCTTTTCTTCTTTTGGAGCTACAATACCTATTCTGTTGTCAAAATATATTTCTACATCATCAATAACATCTTTGGTGACATTAATCTGGTTGTAAATGATATTGTATCTGTGCCAAAACTCCAGGAATATTTCCTCTGAATACATTTTATCCAGCTCAATAACATACTCTATTAAATTCAGAATTTTAAAATATTTTAAGACCTTAGATTTAATGAGTTTCGCTTCCTTTTCTTTCTCTCTTATAAATTTATCGAAGTCATTTTCAAGATTAACAATAACCTGAACCTCGCCTTTTCCTTCATTGTAGAGTTTAAATGCTTCGAAATGTTTTTTAAATATATCATCTGCTTGCAGGTCTTTATATATTTCCGCTAATCTTTCTTCGTCACCTAGCGGATCAAAATCTGAGACCACCACATTGCTGAAATGCTCAAATGCTGCTTTTATGTTTTTTACGTTGACGTTTTTATAAGAGAAATCAATAATCTTACAGTCATTCTTGTATTTAAGTGTCCTGTTAACTCTTGAAATAGTTTGAATGGCATTTATACCTCTTATTTCCTTATCCAGGAATAAAGTGTGCAATTTGGGTTCATCATAACCTGTCTGTAGTTTATCAACCACGATAATGATTCCGTTTTTAGCTATTTTAAAATTCTGCAGTACGCGTTCTTCACTTAAGCCTCCATTCAATCCACTGCATGACTGGTGTTCCTGACTGTCTGAGTAGATTATAAATACTGGAGCTTCAGCAAACCTTTCGTATTTGGTTTCTTTTGTGATTTCCGCAAAGTGCTTAGTAATAAACTTTTTGTATTTGATTGCTGCCGGAATAGACGATGCAGAAAGCATTGCTTTACCTGTACCACGAATTTGATGATAAATGGTTTTTACCAATCTTTCTACTATGAATTTTGAGATGGCTTCAATTCGGTCCGTATCTAAATAAATTTTCTTTTTACGGATCGCATATTTTTTACCGTACTCATCAATGCCTGTATCTGTATTATCAGGAATTGGATCATAACCTGTATCTGCCTCAAAACCTTCTAACTTATTGTCGGGAATCTCGAAAAACATCTTTGCAGATACCGGTACTATGCCTTTAATCGGATTTAAAATATAGCCATCATCAATAGCTTCTTTCATTGTATAACTGTCAAAAGGAATCCATATCTTTTCCGCTTCTGCATATCTGTTATACTCCCCAAAACGTGCTAATGTATGATCACTTGGTGTTGCTGTGAAACCAATGATTAAATTTTTCTTTGTTCGCTGGCTGATGTAATCTTTGTTATTATCAAAGCTAGCCTGTAATTCGTCGAAAACGCTGAGCATTTCTTCATGCTGCGCACCACTGTTACTCCGGTGGATTTCATCAATCAAAAATGCGATACGAAGATCAGCCAACCTTTTAACTACAGTTTCGTCTAATACTGAATTTACTGAACCGAATTTCTGCAGGTTTACGACCACAATTCTTTTATCAGAACTCAACGCCTCAATAAAACTTTTACGGTCTACCGCTTCAATGAACATGGATTTCTGAATGTTCATGTTATGCATTTTAGAATCTAACTGATCGCGCAGCTGCAGACGGTCTACGACAAGCATTACTTTGTCATAAATAAATTCGCCATCGCTCCGGAGATCCTTTAATTGCAGAGCGGTCCAGCCTATAATGTTTGACTTACCAAAACCTGCGGCATACTGGAGCAGCAAGGAATAAACATTCTTATTGTTCTGGTACTTTAATCTTTTTCCTACCAACTCTGCGATGCGAGCTTCCCCAATTCCTTTTTCGCGCAGTTCTGTCTCTAATTTTTTTATAAAATATTCAGGTTCTTTTTCATGTTCCAGAAATTCACCAACCTTTGCAAGAACTTTATCGGTACCAAACTTCTGTTTTGGGCGGGGTGAAATTAAGCGACCATCGTTGTGCTTATATTCTTTTGTTTTACCACCCTCTTTTTTGATCAGTTCCCGTTCGATAAAATTATAATACAGAATTTCTTTCTCTATCATCTTTTTATCATACAGTGCACGAAAGACCTCTTCAAAACGTGCTAATTTATCAGCTTTTGGATTAACCAGCGGATATGGTTTGAAATCTTTAATTATCTTCTTTTCGATATCCGAGAACTCATACTCTCCCCTGTTGACGGTGGTTTTTATTTCATCAAAGAACGTGGAAATATTACGGATTACGAATGTATCGGTTAAATCTGTAGCCGTGATCAGTATTGCCTTTTCAAAGATATGCAGGAAGTCTTTACGAATGGTTTGAGATATGTCGTTTTTATCCGCGATTTCTAAGTATTCCTGCGTTGCAGACAAATAATCTTTCATCACTTTATGCCTTCCGTTCTTAACCGCAGTCTGATTGTTCCAGTTGCTTTTCAGTTCGCTGTACCCTAAGTAGATTCCGTTTAAGAAAAAAGATAAATCGGGACGGAAAGAGAACCTGGTCTTTCCTTCGTGTTTGAAAACATAAGGCAACTCCTGTACGATGGTGAACACATTCTCATCAAACAGACCATCTTCCTGTAAAACACTACCACTGGGATAAAATAAGTGAAGTTTTACTCCCTCAAAAGTCACTGTCTTATTTGAATTGATGAAAACCGCCATGTTCATGGAGGATTTAATTTTTTCATCCAAGAAATCTGTAAAAGCGTCTAACAACTCTTTTTCTGAATCGAATTTCTTAAGCAGCTTTTTGTACGCAGCTTTGTTCAGTGAAGTCGCTGAGATAAAATGTTTTAAATCTTCAGTAATGAAAAATTTTGGAGAGACTGTATTAGCTTTTGCTTCCTGGTATTTTAAACCGTCTTTTCTTTCGCAAAAAAAGTTGATAAGGTATTTGTCCTGAAGGTCGAGTTCTTTCATATAGTTATTTGTGTATTTTCATACATAAAAACAAATTTGCATTTGTTAATTAAGTTTTGTTATCTTTGCACTATAGTTCATCTATCAATATTTAGTTTAATTACTAAGTCGAAAGAAGGAAATCGAAAAACGCAAGACTCAGATTCTCTGCGTTTTTTGCTTTTATAACACCTCATCTAATCTTCTCTTTTTGTATTTAGAAATTATTTTATCTCTTTGAGCATCTTTCCCAGTTAGTTTATAAGCTGTTAGTAAATAATATTCATTTATATTTCGTAAAGGTTCTAGGACAACGACATATTGTTCTTCTTTATCGTAAATATAGGTTCTTTTGCCTTCTGGTTCTAAGACAGAAAATATTAATACCTCTTTTTTACCTAATAATAAATGAAATCTAACCCAATGAAGACGTATAGCTCTGTTATTATCATATACCCTATTACGTATTTCTTTGTTTTCAATAACACAAGTAAGATGAGTAAATAGATTAGCTATTTTAATTTCACCATCTAATGGGGTTGGACAAACTTTTTTATTATTAAAATAAATATCACCTAAATCTATAAAATCCCTAGTGAAAATCCTCATCAATGATTCTTTACGTTGATGCTCATTATAAGCACCTACGTCTAGTAAATCATTATATTTTTTTAAAACATTTGTAGGCATTAGGATTACTTTAATTCTATAAAAAACAGGTTTAATTTATCTGAGTAATTGGTTGCCATTAAATTATCGTTTGAACGATTTTGAATTTTTTCTATTACTTTTACTTTAGAAGGATTTAATTTTTCTTCATTGTTATGATGATATGATATAGCCCCCATAATAAAATCAGTTAATTGAAGAATTAGACTTTCGTGCGAACGAATATTTTGTACATTATTAAAAACGCCATATTTAGTGTTTAAAATGTTTTTAAGCTTTCGTACCTTAAAGGCACTTAAGGAATCTTTAATATCTAAATAAACATTGTAGGAATATAAACTATTTATATTATGATTTAATAAGTGATAATACATTTTATAATAAAAGTCATCGTAGGATTGATTAAATGCTTCATTATTAATTTGGTCTTTTTTTACACCAACACATCTAAATTTCAGATCAGTATTGAAAAAGTATTCTACTAAATCTAAGTAAAAATGTAATTTAGATTTAGATACGCTAGTCCATTTAATTTCACCACGAAAGTTATGCTTTGTCTTAATCTCTTTAATATTTTCATTATGAAATTTAATTTGATTATAAGCACTTGTCATTGAACCTAAAAACATATAAGGTTTGTGGTCATTTTCAATATGACAACTTTCATCACAATATATATTGAATGTTTTATTCATTATTCTAAAACTTTTATTTTACCTGTTACCACGTCGTTGATTAATGTTTTGCGTAACTGTTTTAAAGTTTCTATTTGTTTGCTGATATTACCTACTATAGCATCTATGGTTGTTGTTTTATGGTCTATATAAGTAGCTATTTCCTTTTGATCTGATAAGGTCGGTGATAAGAAGATTTCAAAATCAGTTACCTTTTCCATTTTAAGGTTAATTCTTGTAAATCCTTTTCCTTCTACAATTAAACGTTGTCTGTAAATATTTGACAACAATAAATAATTCAAGAAATAAGGATTGCATTTATTTTGATTAATTCTATATCCTTTACAGAAACTATTAAGATAAGCTTCATCAATATCATCTGCCAATACAGCGGTTTTACCAATATCTCCATAACCTTCTGAACTCATTAAGAAAAACAAATCTCCTTTACGAACTTTATTTTGTCTTTCGCCAGGACCAATGGCAACAGTACCTAAATGATCTTTCTTTAAATAAGTATTATTAGCAATATTGGTAAAAGGTATAAAACCACGATTATTAGGATTATCATCCTGATTGAAATCATCACCACTTTTACCGGAAAGACCGCTGTATAATTTACCTAGATCTTTCAAGCGATATTTTTCCCAGTTTGAGGGCGTTTTAAAACCTAAATCATTGACAGATAATTTTTCATTTGAGATCCCTTGCGTTACAGCTTTTGCTATTATTGTGTTTTTTAACTTCTTATACGTTTCTATCTTTTGTTCTAAAAGCGATACTTTTTTATCTATTGCTTGGGTTTTTACATCTAAATAATTGGCGATGGCTTGTTGTTCATTTAAAGAAGGGACATAAAGTAAAAAATCATTCAGGTATTTTTTTTGTAATTCGGTTTGATTTGTTGACCCTAGTGCAAGGAGTTGATTTATTAAACTGTAATTTATCGAAAAAAAATAGTAGTAGTACTTGTTATGAATTTTAAGATTATTACCTCTTAAAATAGTTACATGACTATCTGCGATAAAATTATCGTTAAGATTTTGAACATAATATGTTTTACCAAGGACACCGCCGCCAGTAGAAGCTATTAAAATATCATCGTTTTTTAAAAGGCTTGAATTATTGAATTTACTTGTGAACCGCAAATTTTCAAGATTAAAATAGCCTTTACTAAATGTTGCTTGATTTAAAACTTTATACGGACTAGATTCCACGTAATCAGGACTTGTACCGCGACTGATATAAGAAAAAATATTTTTAGCTCTATCTATTTTCCAGTTCTTTATATTCTCACCTAACCATTCCACATTTAGATGCGGGTTCTCTTCACGTATTTTCATAGTGCCAATTCATTTTGAAGATTAGTTAATTCATTTTCTAAGCTCTCTAATTCAGACTGCAGGTCCTCAATTGGCGTTAGCTGTTCAGGCACATAGAAAATCTTATTGAAATTGATTTCAACCCCAATTACATTGTCACTGTATTCAAACGGGCGGGTAACATATTTTGCCATAAAATCGCCGATTAACCGTTGGTTTTCTTCCTCTATCGGATGGTAGGGGATAATCTCGTAATCTTTTACGGTGTCTGTGGTTAGTTCTAACGTAATCTGAATAAGTGCCTCTTTTGTTTTTGTGGCCCTTTTGTAGGCAGCTTTAATAACAATTTTACCGTTGCCTAGTTCAGTAGTAGCATTATCCACTTGCTCTACAATGGTTTCTTTATCTACATCGTAGCTGTAAATAGCTTTTGGCGTATGGATTTTAAGATTCGATTCTCTGTAATCTATGCTATTGATTAATTCTTTTACCTCTTGATTGAAATATTCTTCTAAGCTACTGTAAGAGGCTTTGTCAAATGCTGTAATTTCAAAATCGGTTAATTCAATTAATTCACCATCTAAGTTTACGAATTCTACTTTTACAGGATTTAGTTTAATGGATTTTTCCTCAACAGTTTCGCCAGCTTTATTAGTTTTAGTAGGCATTTGTATTGTCTTACCATTTTTGTCTACATTGGTTAATTTAATAGATTGCTTATTGTAATAAAAATGCCACTTATCGAAAACTTTTGCTATTTCTTTAGCTTCCAGTTCTACATCTTCAAAATTGGCAAATGCATCTACAATCGCCTGGCGGTTCTCCGCATTCATTTGACGGCGTTTTTTACCTTTGGATTTCTTTAATAATTCCCATTGGTTGCTACCATCAATCAGGATCACTTTATCTTTACGTTCTGCAGGTTTATTTTTATTGAATACCCACAAGTAGGTATAAATTCCTGTATTGAAGAACTCGTCTTGAGGCATTTGAATTAAAGCTTCTACCCAATCATTGTCAAAGAAATGTTTTCGGATATTGCTTTCACCAGAACCAGCATCACCGGAGAATAATGTAGAACCATTATGAACGATTACTCCAAAACCATTGTGATCATCTAACTTAGATAAAATATGTTGTGTAAAGAGGAACTGACCGTCTGATATTGAAGGAAGGGCAACAAAACGGCCCGTTTCGTCCTTCTTCACATCAGATTCATATCCCTTCCAATCTACCCCATAAGGAGGATTTGCCACTGCGATGTTGAAGGTTTTATCGAAGAACTTTCCTGTCTCTGTAATGGTATTGCCATATTCAATTTCGGTATCCTTACGGAAACGGCTTTCAATTTTAGCCAAGGCAAAGAGCGTATCATTCCATTCCTGGCCGTACGTTGCCGTAGGACGGTTAGAAATTTCCTGTATTTTGTCTTCTACCCCAAACAGTAAGTTTCCTCCGCCACAGGTCGCATCGTAAATCGTCAGGAAATCATTGTTATCCTCTATTTTTGTCGCAATTAATTCTGAAATCAGTGCAATAATATCATCTGGTGTGTACTGTTCCCCAGCAGTTTCTGCGGAAATATCGGCCCACTTGCGTTTAATGTGTTCTTCTAATGTCGTTATCTCAGAGTTATTAAAAGGAAGTAAATCAATCTCGCTCCATGCTTTAATGGTGTCGAAATGAATACGTTTTTTTTTCAACAAGCCATAAACACCGGTTATATCCAGGAAGCGTTCTTCTTCGTTTCCTTTATCTACCCCTAAAAGGTATTTTGTTTCGGCATCGAAGGCTTTAAGATAAGCGTCGAAATCGGAGTCAAATGTTTTGTCGTTTTGGCAAATATCTTTTAAGGTAATTCCTTTTCGGATAACATAATCGTTGTAACCCAATCCCTCTAATTGAAATATTTCAAGAAAGTCTTCCATATTTTCCTTCCCCTCCTCGGCTTCAATTCTTTTGCTTTCGCGTATTAATCTGCTCTCTACCATTACCAGGGCAAAGAAGGGCATCATGAATTTCGGAAAATCGCTTTGTTTAATTCCTGCGCCAATTAATAGATCGGCTGTCTTCCAGATGTCGGATTCGTATTTAAGTATGTTAATGCTCATTATTCAGTTTAGTGTGTGTATAATTCAAGGCTTTTAGTCCTAATGGTTCGTCTTTTATAATATTTCTTATTTTATCTGCCAGCCATAGAAGCTGCAACATATCTTCGTCAATTTCAAAAAAGGCACTTAGTTTTTTCAGATGCTCCCTGTTGATGGGTTTTTCATTATTTTCTACCTTGCTGATTAAAGCTCCATCAACCTCAATGACTGCACCGACTTCTCGCTGCATCAGGTTATTCTCCTCCCTTAATTGCCGGAGCATTTCGCCAAGAGTTTGGTAATTGGTTTGGTTTTTCATTTTATGAAGTGTTTCCATTTAAGGACTTGTCCAAATTTGGGTAAATATACTAAGTTTATGTTTACTTTGTTCATGATAATTTGACTTTTTTATAAAACCCATCTTTAATTTTCTCCAGTACATCGGGTACCAATTTACTGAGGAGATCATCTACTGTCCGTTCTTTTAGACTTAGTTTTAAACCCTCTTCCACTGCCTGTTTTCTTTGAAATGTAGCTGGCAAAAGATCAATTAGTTTCTGTTTATTACCAGTCGGTTTGTATTTTATATTATGGTCTTCCCCTGAAAGATTATTAAACATCAACATCGAATGGTTGATGTAAGTTTTACTTAGAAGGATTGCAGAAGCAAAGTCCTGATCTGAACAGTACACTATTTTTGATGTATCGCCATCGTCGAATTTCCGACAAGCTGAGAAGAGCATACAGATCCGGAAAGTAATCAAGCCCAAACGGTACACTACCCCAGCAGTATCATCGGTATTGAACAAAATTGTCTTGTGCAAGAGATATGCGAATTCTCTATTAAAGTTTTGCCACTGCTCTTTTGTCAGCTGCACTTCAGACGGATAATTCTCCAGCATTTCTGCCATCAACAGTACTTCGTCTGAAAGCATGCTGAAATGATCATCGAACACAATCCCATTCTCCTTTGGTGCGGGGCTTTTCCATTCAATAGGACTTCGGAAAGCATAGAACATAAAACGACTGAACAAGCCATCTTCCGCTGAGCCAATAAGGCGCGGGACCTGAGCTGGAGTACCTGACAGACAAATTGAGATTTTCGGTTCCTGAATTTCTAGCACTTCGTTTCCAGTTTTTCGTGCTACAGACACCTTCTCGTGATGGAATGAACTCCTCATGATGGGTGAATAATTTCCCCAATCCTGTTTATGTGCGCCAGCCATTGTATCAGCTTCAGTTTCGCAGATAATTCCACTGCCGTCGTTATCGTTAATCATTTTAATCACCATTGCCTGACTCGTATTTCCCGGAATGAATATTCTTTTGAAGGGAGGTTCTTCAGGTTTCTCGGGCGGTTCCTCATCTTTTTTGAGTTTTGCGCAAGTCGCTTTATATCGTAATAATTCAGATTCATATTCTGCTCTTATTGCCTTTGACTGCTCGTTCAGTTTATTGTGGTATTTGTCTGCCAAACGTTTAGCATTTTTCAACACGCCCTTTCCATTTGCAGCAGGTGCAATTATGAATGAAAAAAGATTAGGGTACACCCTATCCTGATGGTATATACCGCTTACACCAGGAAGGCAACCGCTGAGTATGGTAATAGCACAGGTAAGGAATACATCCCGTTTCCTCGGTTCATCTTCAAATGCTTCTGCACCTTTCTTAAGGATCGATGGAAGGTTTTCATATACCAAGTCTGGGATATGCGGCATAGACATAAGTACATCCGGTGACAGAGAATCTGTGTTTAAATCTGCAGACTTTGCAAAGTCTGCAATCCCTGCAATATTTGGGGTGTTGGGATATTTGCCGAAATCACTAACGTTGTGCTCATAAACTCCTTTTACTGTTGCTTCCACTTCTTTAGCATCCAGATTAAAAGTCATCAAGATGCGTGACTGGGTAAAGTCTGCGGACAATCCGGACCTATTGCAATTACAAGCTAAAAGATGAATGTAATTGTTGCGGCTTCCATTTGCATAAGTTGCTTTTTGGTTGGTAAATTCTACAATACCATTAAAAATCTCATCATCCGTTTTCGCAAGAACTGTTTCTTTTGGAACAGCTATTTCCTGTGAAACCTGAAAAACTTCTGCATCAGTATTGTAATATGCTTCAGGATCATAAGACATGAAACATAATCGTGAACAGTCTTTTCCGGACGGATCTACTTCTTCATTCAGCACCTGCGCATAATAATCTGCTACCTGCTGAAAAGCCAAACCATGAGCTTCAAGTTCGGTATTTACTTTAACAATGATTTTCAAACCGGTTCCACGTGGGCTTATGAATGCGGCTAAAGTGTAAGGAGCCAATGTAGCCCTGTCCTTTGCTTCCTGCAGATGGTCTGGGGAAATATCGTCGAAGTCGAGAATAACACACCGGTTGTATTCTGAAATGGCATTTATTCTCCGCTGCTCTTTAAAAACGCCAGATGCCGTAAAAGCCATAAGACTTTTTTTCAGTTTATCGGCTTCCTCTTTTCCCTTTTCGGTATTTGTTTTTCTGATTTCTTCGACCTGCTTTTTATAGCTGCCGTTTCGGATCTCGTCGATACAATCCTGAATTGTAACATGCTTCACTATTTCGGTGAACTTGCGGAATAAGGTAACATTATGACGTACCTCTTCTTCAGCAAACAGATTATAAGTACCTTCCATCAGTTTTCGGTGTTAGGTTGCAGATTTGGATGAGCCTGCCTGAACTTTGTATTTTTGGAGTAAGTCCAAAACATCGGCAAGCCTGTAATAGATTTTATTGCCCACCTGCGAGTATGAGATCATCTCTTCGGTTCGCCAATAAGCAGCGGTTCTTTTGCTTACATTCATAATATTGAGAAACTCCTGATTGTCGTACCAAATTTCTTCAGGCTGTGTTCTCTGGCTTTGCTTCAATTCTAAGGAAATCCGATCTAATCTGTTGAGAATCTCCTTTACCTCTTCTTCGGAAAATCTATAGAAACTCATGATCTGCGTTTATTTCGGATTAGGTAATTTGCTGCAGCTGTTTCAATATCCTCGGCGGTTTCCTGCCGGTTTCGCATTAACCATTCATCAATTTCCTGGCGACGGAAATAGAGTTTTTTCCCCTGTGGGCAAAAATGCGGGATCTGTTTTTGGGAAGTTAGTTTGTAGAGGTGCGATGCGCTAATGTCTAAATATTTGCATGCATCGTTGAAGTTGATTACTTCTTTTTGAAGAAGGTTTTGCTCGTCGATTTTCTGTTCGATCTGACTGAGCTTTTGTAAGATTTGTTCTGCTTCCATTTTTTTGGGTTTAATTGGTTAAACTTGAAATCTGGAAGCAAAGTAATGCAGGATATGAAGGCTGCGGTAGTTGCAGAGGGTTGCGCAACCCCATGAAAAAACCTCTGTTTATAGGGGTTTATCACAATAAATTTTCTTTGTCTTTTTTTGCTTTTTGCATGAAGTGGGTGAATTTTTCCTGCCAGAAATCTACTGCATTAAAGTCGGGAGTGTCGAACGCATTTTTTATTGAATTGGCGCTGATGTCTTCTTTCTGTTTTGAGGAAAAGCTTTCAGAAATGAAATTAAAGATGTCGGTTTTCTGGCGGGCTTCGATAATCCCTTCGTCATGTAGTGCGCGGAACAGATAGGCAATTTCTTTTACCGTGAGGTTGGTTTTGAGTTTTTGTTTTGGCTGCGGGTTGTTCTGTATACTGAAATCGGCGAAGGAACCGAGATACCCTTTTTTGAAATCATCAAGGGCCTGTTTTGTCGCTTCTTCAAAAAGGTGAAAGTGTTTTTCGTACCATTTGAATACGTGAGTAAAATATTTAGTCTCGTACTCTGACATTTTTGAATGATGATCGGGTTCCGGATTAGGATACCAATAGTCCTTATAATACTGTTCTTTCAGTGCTTCAAATCGTAATGCGGGATTATGGGTTTTGAACTGACTTAAGGAAACCGTAAGGTATTTATTGATTTCGTTGTTATTGAGGTGCTGAGTCCGCTTGTAAATAGTTTGCACAAACTCGCTTAATAATGGACCTTCCATAAACCTTTTGAAATAGTGAGGATCAAAAGTGTTTTCTAGCCAGAAATCATTTAATTTTCTTTTATACTCCACCGCTTCTATTGAAACTCTGAGTTCTAGTTCTTCTACTAAATAAATGTGAGGTGCTTCCATTATTTTTTCCATTCTATTTTATCACTGTCTCTGTGCGCTTTGGTCAACTGTAACATCTGCAGGAGATCTTCGCGGATTTTTTCTATTGTTGCCGGTGATGGATCATAGCTTTTGTTCCGGATGCTATTTGATGAGATTTGCTTTTTGTCTTTGCTTTGGAAACTGGAAGCGATAAAGTCAAAAAATTTAGTTTTCTGATTTTTATCCAGGATAAATATTCCCTGCTCAATGGAAAGTTTAAAAAAATAGGCAAGTTCTTCGACGGTGTAGCTGGATTTGAAAGACGCTTTAGGACTTGGATCCTGGGCTGTTTCAAATGAGAAATTATTGATCACGGATAATAATTCGTCGATGTATTTAATCTTTAGATTATTGATTTCAAGTATTTGCTCCGGTTCGATAATACCTTCAAAATTTTCGTTTGCAACATCGAACTTTAAACCAAAGTCTGCTTCAGCAAGATCTTCTCTGCTTGTTTCCAACTTAGATTTTATTCTATTAATGGCAATGTCTTCACCATTGATAAACATCGTGAAAATATGCTTTTTCAATTCTGCGATTTCGTTAAACAGATTCTGATTGACTTCGTCATAATCTTTTAACTGAATGGTTTTGTTATCGACATCGACGATGAAATCCAGATTGTGGTTTTTGAAAATATATTCTACCAAAGCATTGTGTCTATCCATCGGTATTCACTTATAAGTTTATTTTAATTTTATTGGCTGCCGCGACTTTTTTCTCATTGATCACCTTTGCATAAATCTCGGTCGTTGATAGATTCTTATGGCCCAGAAGTTTTGAGACCGTGTAAATGTCGGTACCCAAAGAAATCTGCAGCGTAGCATAGGTATGCCTGGCGCAATGGAAGGTTATATGCTTGTGAATCCCCGCATCAGTCAGCCAATCTTTGAGATAGGTTTTGTTCCAGTTTCCGTACTGTAGCCCTGAGAATACTTTTACATCCGGCGCTTTCTGTTCCCCTAAAAGCGCTCTTGCTTCCTCAGCAATCGGCAATGTTTCCGCTCCGCTCGTTTTCTTTTGGCGGAACCGGATAAAATTACCTAAATTTTCTGAATGCTGGATTTCGGACCATTTGAGTTTTTCGATGTCGGACCACCTTAAACCCGTAAGGCAGGAAAATAAAAACATCTTTTTCAGGGTTTCATTCCTGCAATGGGTGTTTGCTAATTTCTGAACTTCTTCCAGGGTAAGGAATTCACGCTGCACATCGTCCTGCCTGAAAGGCTCGACATAATCTGCGGGGTTTGACTGCAAGAGTCCTTCTTTTACCGCCTGTTTCAGTGCTGCACGTAGTTTGTTGAAATAGTTGTATTTGGTGTTTAAGGAAATCGGTTCGCCAGTTTTGGTTTTGGCTTGGGTATTTAGGTAATCTTTAAATCCTTGTACCCATTCACGGTTAAGTCGCTCGAAACTTACCTCTTTGGGGTCGTATTCTTTCAGCATGATCCGTACAGCATTCCAGTTTCCATAGTTTCCGAGACTTTCGTTTTTCTTTTCTGTTAAGACATCAAAGAATTCATAGAATTTACCTTTCTGCTTTTCTTTATCGCGGAATCCAAAAACTTTGTTCTGAGCTTCAAGATGTTTTTTGCTTCGAATATGTTCTGCCAGATCGAGGATCTTTTTGTTTTCGTCTTTCTGTGCTTTGCTTAAAGAACCTTTTTCCGGGGGTGGCGTCAGATACAGACCTAAATACTCATATTCCCTTTTTCCTTTGTCATAGATATCCAGATAAAGAGAAATTTTATTTCCTTTCTTGCGTTGCCTTAATGTTACTTTCATTTTCCATCAGTTTTAAAAAGGTTATCTATTTCGGATCGTTGTATAATTGTTCTGCGGCCAAGTTTGGCTGCATTCAGAACGTTTCTTTGCACGAGTCTTTGAATGGTCCACCGGCTTGCTCCAAGAAGCTCTGCTGCTTCCTGAACACTTAGGAATTCTTTGTTTTTGAGATTGAATACAGGTTGAAGGGTTTGCAGACTTTGCAAAGTTTGCGGTTTTGCATCATTTGCAGTATTAATCTGTTCAGTGAGTGCCTGCTGAATCTTTTCTTCTTTCTTCCGCAGTTTGTAGGCGCGTTTCGCACAGTTGTCTCCACAATATCTTGTGGTGGTCGTCTGTGCTACAAATGCCTGCCCGCAATGCTGACAGTGTTTTGGAATTTGGATTCTGGTTTTCATCTTGGTGCCAGATGGTGCTGTTTGTAGCTGTGTGGTGCTGCATGGTGCAGGAACTCGCCACTTTGAATTTGTTATGCTTTTGGGCAACAAATTTGTTGCTTGAGCAACATCTGGGCAACAAATATACACGAAAAAACACTACCAGGCAACAAATAATAGAAGAATCTTAATTTTTAACTACTACAAAGACAAGCGGTTAGAAAATAAGAGAAGGGTAACTATTTGCCGATACAAAACTTAGAAAAAATATTTCCTAAAACTTCATCGTTGGTGAATTCACCGGAGATTTCGCCGAGGTATTCGAGGGCGTTGCGAAGTTCATAGGCCAAGAGTTCGGTGGAGATTTTGGTGTGTACCGCTTCTTCTACTTTCTGAACGGATTCCAGGGATTTTTGCAAGGCCTGAAAGTGTCGCTGATTGGTAATTACCACATTGTTTTCTTCGGTTTTGAGCTCTTCAACGTAAGAGGAAAGCTCGTTTTTCAGATCTTGGAGGTTTTGGTTTTCGAGTGCTGATATTTTGATGAAATCAAATTCTTGTGGAATTTCTTTTCTTAGCAAAGCTTCCATTTTTTCGTGTTGTGATGGTATTACTTCATCAATTTTGGTCGCGCAAATGATGAGTTTTAAATCGTCACGAAGCAACGGCTTAATCATCAATAAATCTTCGGTAAAATCATTGGTTGCCGAATCGATGAGGTAAATCAGGATTTCCGCCTGCTCCACTTTTTCAATGGCTTTTTTCACCCCAATTTTCTCGATTTCATCGGTAGTTTCCCTTAAACCAGCGGTATCAATCAGCCGGAAAGCATTTCCTTTAATGTGCAACAATTCTTCGATCGTGTCGCGGGTAGTTCCTGCGATATTGCTTACAATCGCGCGTTCTTCTTTGAGTAAAGCATTGAGCAAAGTAGATTTTCCGGCATTGGGTTTTCCTAAAATCGCCACCGCTACTCCATTTTTCACTGCATTTCCGTACTGGAAGCTTTCGATCAACGATCTTAATTTTTCTTCAATTCTTTTTAAAAGTCCGATCAGCGCTGTTCTATCGGCAAATTCAACATCTTCTTCCGCAAAGTCGAGTTCGAGTTCAATTAATGAAACAAAATTGAGCAAATCGGTTCTTAGGATTGAAATTTCATTGGTAATTCCACCTTTCAATTGATTGATCGCTACTTTTCGGGAAGCTTCATTTTCACTGGCAATCATATCGGCAATCGCTTCTGCTTGTGAAAGATCAATTCTTCCGTTCATGAACGCACGCATCGTAAATTCGCCGGCTTTCGCCATTCTCGCTCCGTTTTTAATTAAAACTTCCAATATTCTTTTCCCAATAAAAGGCGAACCATGGAAGGAAATTTCAACCACATTTTCGGTAGTGAAAGTCTTTGGAGCCAAAAAAACAGAAACCATAATCTCATCGATGATTTCTTCGCCATCCACGATGTAACCGTAATGTACGGTGTGGCTTTTCTGTTTTTCGAGGTTTTTACCTTTGAATGATTTTTGAGCAATACTTACCGCTTCATCCCCAGAAAGACGGATGATTCCGAGTGCTCCAATTCCGTTGGCAGTCGCCAATGCGCAAATCGTGTCTTTGTTCATGGTGCAAATTTAAGCAAAACTTCCCGACCTGTTTCTTTCTATTGCGAAGGTTTATTTCTGATGAGATTTTTCTTTAACCATCATTATTTGAAAATAAAAAAAGTGCAACGATTGCTGCACTTTCAAGATAATTTAAAATTTAATTAAAGCGGTTTTACCAATTCTAAAAACCATTCTTTCACTTCGCCTTCCAAATCGTCGGCTAATTTCTCTTTACACCAATCGTGGTAAGCATTTAACCAATTTCTTTCAGGTTCTGTAAGCAAAGAAATTTCAATCACATTACGGTCAAATGGACAAATGGTGAGGGTTTCGAATTCATAAAAAGTTCCGAATTCGGTTTGTTCCACTTCTTTTACGGCAATCAGATTTTCGTGACGAATTCCGTAGTGGTTTTCCCAATAAAATCCAGGTTCATTTGAAATCACCATTCCAGGAATCAACTCTTGGAAATTCATGTCTTTACGGATGTTTTGAGGGCCTTCATGTACGTTCATGAAACTTCCAACACCGTGTCCGGTACCGTGGTTATAATCTTTTCCTTCTTTCCAAAGTGCAAGTCTCGCAAAAGCATCCAACTGAACGCCGCGAGTTCCTTTAGGAAATTTCACCATCGATAGCTGAATCATTCCTTTGAGAGCTAAAGTACAATTGTGCTTAAATTCATCAGTCACCGCGCCTAAAGCCAAAGTTCTAGTAATATCGGTAGTTCCTTCCAAATATTGACCTCCAGAATCCACTAAAATAGAAGAATTATTCGTCACCTCTTTGCTGCCTTCTTTCGGAGCTGAATAGTGCATAATGGCTCCGTTTTCCACATAACCAACGATGCTTCCGAAGCTTTCGCCTACGAAGTTTTTGCCCTCTTTTCTGAAACCATAAAGTTTTTCACCAATGGAATATTCGTTCATCGGTTCTTTTCCCGCTTGATGAGTGAGCCAATAAAGGAATTTCACCATCGCTACTCCATCGCGCTGCATCACCGTGCGGAAACCTTGCAATTCGGTTTCATTTTTAATGGCTTTCATTAAATTTCCAGGAACAGGTGCTTTGATGAACGTATTTTTCTCTTTTAAAGCTTCAAAAATCGATTGATTGCTGTTCGGGGAAACCAATACTTTTTCATTTTGAATTGCTTGAAGTTCGGTGTAGAAATCCTCATAAGGCAACATTTTTACCTGAGAATCATCCATTTGTTTTCTGGCATCAGCATCTAGTTTTTCTAAGTCTACAAAGAGTTTTGCTTCGTTTTTGGTGAGTAAAATATAACCTAAAAATACAGGATTCGATTGTACATCGCTTCCGCGTAAGTTTAAAGTCCATGCGACATCATCCAAACTTGAAATAACATGAACAGAAGCTTGATATTCTTCCATTTTCTGACGAATATCCGATAGTTTTTGAGAAACTGATTTTCCGGCTCTTTCCACAGGATGCACAAAAACCGGATTCTTCTGAGCACCAGTATTTCTGTCAGTCCAAACATCTTTTAATAAAGGCAAATCAATTAATTCAATATTTTTTTGGGAAAGTTTTTGCTGAAGATCTTCCCAGTTTGCATGTGAAGTTGCGACTGCATTTACGGCTACTTTTCCGCCATTTAGAAGTTGCGCGATAATCCAGTCGATATATTCCGGAGTGTTTTCTTCACCCATTTTCATCAGTTCGATTCCCGAACCTTTGAGTTCTGCTGCAGCCTGCACAAAATATCTTCCATCGGTCCACAAACCTGCTTTATCCTTCGTGAAAACTACAAAACCCGCCGAACCTGTAAATCCGGAAATCCAGCTGCGTTCTTGCCATTCTTTGGGCAAATATTCGCTCATGTGTGGATCTGCAGAATAAACGATGAAGGCATCGATGTTGTTTTCTGTCATTTTCTGGCGCAATGCCGATATTTTTTCTAATGAAGTCATAATCGCTAAATTTTGCGTGAATTTACGAAGAAAATGAGAATTGAAGGTGGATTTAAGACTTAAATTTTTCCTAAAATAAAGTATCCATCAGAAAATTCTTAGCTTTTAAACCAAAAAAAAGTGTACCGAAACCAAGTTCAGTACACTTTATATTAATTGATTAAAAAACTGTTTCGGATTATTTTCCGGCAGCTTTCATTGCAGCTTCTTTTGCTTTGAATTCTTGGAATTTAGCATCCTTTTTATTGGATAAATAAAGACCTTTCAACAAAGTAACCGCATCGATACTTTCTGAATCGTTTTCGTACCATTTTTCAGCGTACGGAAGTGCTGCAGCTAATCTTGCTCTTCTTGCTTCGATGATTTTGTTGGCAGCCTCAGTTTTACCTGCTTTTTTTGCAGCGTTGTATTCATCAATCGCTTTAGCATCATCACCCATTGTTACATAGGTAAGGTTTTGCCAAGCTTGCGCAAAATTAGGTTTCAACTCAACTGCTTTTTTGTAAGAAGCGATGGCATCATTCACTGTAGCTGGATCTTTACTTTGAAGCACACCAAGGTTGTACCAGTTGTTTGCATCTGTTGGGTTTTTCTCAGTCTGAACTTTTAGGTTCTTCACAAACTCATCCATTTTTCCGGATTTGTAATAAGCGGTACCTTGAAGTTCTGAAAGTTTAGCACTTGCAGGGAATTTCTTCAATCCTTTATCAATTAATGCCAAAGCATCATCAGTTTTACCTGCTTCGATCAACAAAGCTGCATTGGTTTCATACAATTCTTTCTCAATGCTTGGTGATGTTTCGGATTTGAAATCGGTATAATCGGAAGCAGCTCCCATTTTTTTATACAAATCCCATGAAGTTTTATCTAAAGCATCTTCAGCACCAGTTTTTTTGTTTTTTGCAACATAAGTAGTGTTCACTCCGGTGTAACCAGACTCGATCAAATCGTTGTAAACAGCGATTGCTTCATCTTTTTTATCACCCAAAGCATAGTTAAGCCCTGAATAATAAAGATATTGTTTGTTATCTTGACCACCTGCTTTCAACAAGTCGTACACTTCTTTGAATTTAGGAGCTGCAGTTGCGTAATTTTTAGCATTATACGCATCCATTGCGGCTTTATTGGCTGCATCGATCAATGGATTGATGGTGTTACCAATTTTCCCGGTTAAAGTTGTAGAGTAAGCTTCTTCTTTCAAACCTTGAATTCCGGATTGGTCAGCAGCTGCTTTTCCAACGAAATATACTTTGTTTTTAGAAGCATCTTTTCCGGTATAAATTTTATTTTTACCCAAGTCGCTCATTTTGGCAAGATAAGTTGCACCATCGGCGTTTTTGCCAGATTTCAAAAGTGCTAAACCTTTTGCATAGTAATATTGCTCCTGAACGGAAGGCTCCAACAAATGGGTTTTCCCTGCCATTACCGATTCAGCTGCTGAGATCTGCGCATTGGCAGTTGCAACATCTCCCGCATCAATTGCTTTCACAGCTGCTGCGATTTCTTTCTTTTGTGCAAATGCAATGGTTGCTGAAACGAGTGCAATGCTTAAAAATATTTTTTTCATGATATTTAAATTAAAAAAATGGTTGGTATTATTCTGATTCCTCGGAATCATTTTCATCTTCTATTTTTTTGTTTTCTTCTGCTTCTTGATCTTCAATTTTTTTCAGATATTCGGCATCACCCATGTTGCTGATGGAATTATCGCCGGTTTGCGGAGCATCTTTAAACTCAGGAAGAACCGCATCTACCGCTCCTGGAAGATCAGCTTCCGGGTTTTCGGTTTCTTCGACTTCTTCTACATCTTTATCCATTTCCACTTTGGCGATGGCCGCGATAGAGTCGTTGTTTTTAAGGTTGATGACTTTCACCCCTTGAGTATTTCTACCCATCACACGCATTTCGTTCATTCCCATTCTAATCGCAACACCGGATTTATTGATGATCATTAATCCATCTTCATCGGTTACGTTTTGGATAGCAATCAAATTACCTGTTTTTTCGGTAATATTTAAAGTGATTACACCTTTTCCTCCACGGTTGGTAACACGGTAATCTTCCACTGCGGTACGTTTACCATATCCGTTCTCGGAAACCACCAAAACGGTTTCATTCTGCACATCGTTCACAACAATCATACCAATAACTTCATCGTTGTCTTCCAAGGAGATTCCACGAACACCGATAGATCCTCTTCCTACTGCTCTTGCCTTTTCTTCAGGGAAACGGATACATTTACCGTTTTTGGTAGCAATCATAATCTCGGAATTACCGTTGGTTAATCTTGCTCCTAATAATTGGTCATTATCTCGGATTTCAATTGCATTTACCCCGTTTGTTCTTGGTCTTGAATACGCTTCCAAAGAAGTTTTTTTGATGGTACCGTTCTTGGTAATCATCACCACATTCATTTGGTTGATATAATCGACGTCTTTCAAATCATTGGTTCGGATGTAAGCTTTAATTTTATCATCCGGTTCAATGTTGATCAAGTTTTGAACGGCTCTTCCTTTTGCGGTTTTAGAACCTTCAGGAATTTCAAATACTCTTAACCAGAAACATTTTCCTTTTTCAGTAAAGAACAACATGTACTGGTGATTGGTCGCCGCCACGATGTATTCAAGGAAATCTTCGTCTCTGGTCGTTGCAGCACGGTTTCCTACGCCGCCTCTACTTTGAACTTTATATTCGGAAAGTGAAGTTCTTTTGATATAACCAGCGTGAGAAATGGTAAGAACCACTTTTTCATCAGGAATAAGGTCTTCAATTGACATTTCGCCACCTGAATAATCGATTTCCGAACGTCTTTCGTCGCCGTATTTTTCTTTAATTTCTAATAATTCGGTTTTGATGATCTCAAAACGTCTTCCTTCATTCGATAAAATATCTTCGTAATCTTTAATCAAATTCATGATTTCTTCATACTCCGCACGGATTTTGTCGAGCTCCATTCCGGTCAATCTCGCCAATCTTAAATCCAAGATAGCTTGAGCTTGAAGTTCAGAAAGATCAAATTCTTTCATCAAACCTTCTTTCGCTTCCGCCGGATTCGAACTGTGACGAATGATAGCAATAGCTTTATCCAAGTCATCCTGAGTTCCGATTACCTTCATGAAACCTTCAAGAATATGCGCTCTTTCTTTGGCTTTTCTGAGTTCGTATTCGGTTCTTCTTACTATGATTACATGTCGGTGATCTACGAAATGATGGATGATATCCTTTAAATTCAACTGCTCCGGTCTTCCTTTTACCAATGCGATGTTATTCACACTGAAAGAAGTTTGAAGCGAAGTATATTTATAAAGCATGTTGAGAACAACATTCGGAATTGCATCGTTTTTCAATTCGTAAACGATTCTTAAACCACGACGGTCAGATTCATCACGGATTTCATAGATTCCTGGGATTTTTTCGTCTTTTACGAGTTCGGCTGTTCTCGCGATCATTTCGGCTTTGTTCACCTGATAAGGGATTTCCGTAATGATAATCGCGTTTCTGTTGCCTACTTCTTCGAAATTCACTTTAGCACGAAGAACAATTCGTCCTCTTCCAGTATGGAAAGCATCACGAACGCCGTCGTAACCATAAATAATACCACCAGTTGGGAAATCCGGAGCGATGATGTGCTTCATCAACTCATCAATTGTAATATCTCTATTATCAATATAAGCTACGATAGCATCAATACTCTCAGAAAGGTTATGAGGAGCCATATTGGTCGCCATACCTACTGCGATACCCGATGCACCATTGACCAAAAGATTAGGCACTTTTGTAGGCATTACGGAAGGCTCCGTCATGGAATCATCGAAGTTGTTTTGGAAATCTACTGTTTCTTTATCTAAATCAGCAAGAATTTCATCGGAAATCTTTTTCAATCGAGCTTCCGTGTAACGCATTGCTGCAGGCGGATCACCATCCATTGAACCAAAGTTACCTTGCCCGTCAACTTGCGGATAACGCAAACTCCATGGTTGTGCCATTCTCACCATCGCATCATAAACCGAGGAGTCCCCGTGTGGATGGTATTTACCAAGTACATCCCCAACAATTCTGGCAGATTTAAGGTATTTTCTGTTTGAAAAAACACCTAATCCGTACATACCGTATAAAACTCTTCTGTGAACAGGCTTCAAGCCATCTCTTACATCGGGTAACGCTCTGGAAACAATTACCGACATCGAATAATCGATATAAGAGGATTTCATTTCATCAACAATGTTGATAGGTATTAACCTTTCTCCTTCTTTATGCATAATATTTTTTAATAAAATGAAAATCAAACAGTTATAAAACCGCTTGATCATTCTTATTTTTCTAATTTTAAGAACGGGCTAATTTACGAAAATTTTAGCGATTTTTGCGCAGAATTTATCAACAAAAAATCTTAATAAAAGTTAAAAATCATGAGCGTTTTAAGTCTTACTTTTCATTCTACCAACAACATCGGACCTTCTTGGGATCGCTATACCGAAAACAACCTCTTCGAAATGATCGAAAACCTGATGGATGTTGAAAAATACATTCTTTCTGAAGTAGAAAGCGACATGATTGACGAAGGCAAAAACACCAATCTTTTGTTGGTATTCGACAACAGCGAGAAACGCCAAGATTTCATAGAAATCGAGCTGCAAAACATCACCGAAAGAATCGAAAGCGAATTCGGAGAGGAAGTAATGGTTTTCGTGACTTTACTGAACCCGAAAAAACAAAGATTTAATTAAAAGAATTCAACACTCCACTCGTGAGACTGAATTGAGCCAGGTTCCAGATTAAGAATTCCTTCTTTTTCTTCAATTTTACCTGAAGATTGGTGACTATCCGCAAGTCCGAGCCAAGGTTCAATACAAATAAAAGGCGCATTTTTCTTGGTCCAAATTCCGAGAAAAGGGAAGTCAGGAAAGCTTACTTTTAATTTCGGAACATTATTTTTAAGTAAAGTCAAATTCGAAGTGGTTGAATTTTTCAAAACAATCGCATCTTGCTCGAATAAAGAATAGTTCGAAGGAAGAATTTTGCCTTCCAAAGCAACTTCTTTTGTTTCACCGGAGAATAAATTATCGGACAGTTTGTGGGAAATTAAATTCTCTGATTGATCAAATTCTAAACTGTAATTTTCAAAGTCTCCATCTATAGAAAAAGCAGGATGCGCACCGATTGAATAATACATTTTCTTACTTGAAGCATTGCTTACAATATATTTTATAAACAATTTATTTTCAATGATATTATATTGAATACTTAAAGTAAATTCGAATGGATAAACTTCAAGGGTTTTCTCTGAATATTTTAAAGTAAAAGTAGCAGAATCATCTGTTTTTTCAGTGATCTCAAATTCACATTCTCTTGCAAAACCATGTTTCGGCAATTGGTATTTTCGACCTTCAAATTCATAAGAATCATTCTTCAATCCACCAATAATCGGAAACAAAACCGGCGAAGTTTTATCCCAAAAATTCCGGTCGATTTCCCAGAGATAATTTTCTTTTCCTTTAAATATTGAAACCAATTCCGCACCTTTTGGGCTGATTTCCACTTTCAGAAATTCATTCTTTATGGTAATATTCTCCATTCAATTTTAATTTAAATCACCTCTAAAAACCTCATGGTATCAACATTGTCAGCATAAACATCCAGTCCAGGATTTTGTGCTTCACCCAACGAAATAGAATCCAATCCTAACTCCGGTTTGGCGACAATCGCTTGAATATTTTCTTCGTTTTCACGAATAAATTGTTGTACTTCTTCGATCGAGGAATATCTTGAAAAATTAATTACAGAAAGCGGCGAAAATAAATCATCGTCTTCCTTCAACATCACGAAATTGTTATCCCAGAATTTCACTTGATTCAGCAAATAAACTGCGCGGTTGTATTCGTAATTATTGGCGTATTTATGGTGGTTAATGACTTCTTTAAAATTCAAAAAGTTCTCAAAAATAATATCAACTTTCAGGTCTTCAGGAATAAAAAGTCGTGTCACATTTCTACATCCCAAACCATAATATCTAAAAATATCTTCCGCCAAAAGTTGCAATTCAGCTTCGGTTTCATCGCCTTTCAAAACAGCAATCGAAGTTCTGTTTTTCCGAATAATACTCAGGTGATTTTTGAAATAATACTCAAGATATCTCGCTGTATTATTGCTTCCGGTCGCAATTACCGCATCGAAATCTTCGAGTTTTTCTACAAATTGAAAAGGAACCGCTCCTTCTGAAAACTCATTCCATTTTTTCAGTAAAAAAGGCAACAACTGTCGGTCTTTCGAAGAAAGTTTAATCAACGGAATATGATTGCTCAAAACCACCGAAATCACATCGTGAAATCCAACCATTGGAATGTTTCCGGCAAGAATCAAACCTACTTTTTTAGAAGTCAGAGGCGTTTTATAGTTGGAAAGCCACTGATTTAATTTTTCTTCAGTTAATAAATTCGCCCATTGTCTTAAAGCAAATTTTTGATTTTCAAGGGTAAACCACGAATTTTCAATTTCCGATTTTCTCAGTAATGACAATAATTCTTCATCATTTTCATTATAATTTTCGGGGTTTTTATCTAAAAAATTCAAGAGATACGCGCTAAGTTGGCAAAGCCCTAAAATTTGTTTTTCTCTGTTCATTGTATGGGGAAATTGGGGGATTTTACGTAAATTTGTGCAAATTTAAAAAATAAAGTAGCAATGGCTATCAGAATAACAGACGAATGTATCAATTGTGGAGCTTGTGAACCAGAATGTCCAAATAATGCCATCTATGAAGGCGCTGTAGATTGGAAAGCTTCCGACGGAACTGCACTGAAAGGAAGAGTAATAATGAAATCTGGTTTATCAATCGATGCAGATGCTCCGCAAGAACCCGTAAGCGACGATGTCTACTTCATCGTGACTGATAAATGTACCGAGTGTAAAGGCTTTCACGAAGAACCTCAATGTGCTGCAGTTTGCCCTGTAGATTGTTGTATTCCGGATGAAGATCATGTAGAATCGGAAGAAAGTTTATTACAGAAAAAGGCTTTCCTACACGGGGAATAAAACTTTTCCGCTCACTTTTTGTGGGCTTTTTTTTTAGGTATTTTTATCAATTTATTTTCATTGCAGTTTGCTGTAATCTTATCAAATCTCTTAAATAAAAAGTAAAAATGAGTAAAAAACACAATTTCAGTGCAGGTCCTTGTATTCTTCCGCAAGAAGTTTTCGAAAAATCTGCTCAAGCTATTTTGGATTTCAACGGAATAGGTCTTTCTCTTCTTGAAATTTCGCACAGAAGCAAAGATTTTGTTGCTGTAATGGATGAAGCCAGAGCGATCGTAAAACGTTTAATGAATTTGAATGATGATTACGAAGTACTATATTTAGGAGGTGGCGCAAGTTTGCAATTTGTGATGGTTCCTTTCAATTTGATGAAATCTGAAAATGGAAAAGCAGCTTATCTCGACACTGGAGTTTGGGCAGCCGGAGCGATTAAAGAAGCTAAAAAATTCGGTACCGTCGATGTTGTAGGCTCTTCTAAAGAAGATAATTACAGCTTTATTCCTAAAGATTACACCGTAGGAAGCGAATATGATTATTTCCATTGCACTTCCAATAATACCATTTACGGAACGCAAATGAAAACCTTCCCGAAAGTGGATACTTTGATGGTTTGCGACATGAGTTCTGATATTTTTTCTCGCCAAATCGATTTTTCACAATTTGATTTAATCTATGCCGGTGCACAGAAAAATATGGGCCCTGCTGGAGTTACTTTAGTAGTTGTGAAGAAAGAAATTTTAGGAAAAACAGGACGCGACATTCCTTCAATCCTCGATTATTCTCAGCATGTTGCTAAAGAATCCATGTACAATACTCCACCGGTTTTCCCGGTTTATGCATCACTTTTAACGCTGCAACATTTAGAAAATAACGGAGGAATTGCTGCTGCAGAAGCCAGAAATGAAGCCAAAGCAAAACTTCTCTATGAAGAAATCGACAGAAATCCGCTTTTTGAAACTTTCTGCAAAGAAGAAGATCGTTCGTTGATGAATGTTTCTTTCAGGTTGTTGGATGAATCTAAAAAAGAAACCTTCGACAACGCTTGGAAAGCAGCAGGAATCAGCGGTTTGAACGGTCACCGAAGCATCGGAGGATACCGTGCAAGTTTATACAATGCTTTGCCAATCGAAAGCGTTCAAGTTTTAGTGGACGTCATGAAAAACTTATAATTAAAAACTTTTTCCAATAAAATCATTCGTAATTTCTCATTAAAATTTTATGAAAGTATTAGCCAACGATGGCCTGTCAGATTCAGGAATTAACGCTTTAACCCAAGTAGGAATTGAGTTTGTGGAAGCCAAAGTTTCCCAAGAACAACTCGCTAATTTCATCAACGAAAACCAAATAGATGTCCTTTTGGTAAGAAGTGCAACCCAAGTTCCGCAGGAATTAATCGATGAATGTCCTTCTCTGAAAATCATCGGAAGAGGCGGTGTCGGTATGGATAATATCGATGTTGAATATGCAATTGAACAAGGTTTATTCGTCATCAACACACCGAATGCATCATCAAGATCGGTTGCAGAAATGGTATTTGCTCATTTCTTTTCATTGGCGAGATTTCTTCACGAATCCAACAGATTAATGCCGCTTGAAGGTGACACGCACTTTAATGCGATGAAAAAATCTTTTTCAAAAGCCATTGAATTAGAAGGAAAAACTTTAGGGGTAATCGGTTTTGGACAAATTGGTAAAGAAGTGGTAAAAATGGGAATTTCTTTGGGAATGAAAGTGAAAGTTCTCACCCGGAAACCTAAAACAGAAACAATTTCTTTAGAGTTTTTTGATGGTCAAAAGGTGAATTTTGAAATTACATCAACCAATAATTTTGATGAATTCTTAAAAGACACCGATTTCATAAGCATTAACACTCCAAAAACCAACGAATACATCATCGACACCCCTCAATTTGAAAAAATGAAAGATGGCGTGTTTATTGTAAATACAGCAAGAGGCGGAGTAATCAATGAAGTTGCCCTACTCGATTATATAGAATCCGGAAAAGTTGCAGGCGCCGCTTTGGATGTTTTCGAAAACGAACCCAATCCGGAGTTGCAGTTGCTGATGAATCCTAATCTTTCACTTTCCCCACATTTAGGCGGAAATACATTGGATGCGCAGGAAAAAATCGGAGCTGAACTCGCCATGCAAATCATAGATATTAAAACGAAATTATAGATTAAAAATGCCTATATTCAAGCCATTTCGGGGAATAAGACCAAGCGAAGATTATGTCGATAAATTCCCGACTCATCCTTTAGATAATTTCACGCAAGAGGAAATTGATAAAAAGGCGCAGGAAGATTCCTCGTACATACAAATGATCAAGCCTTATGTCGTAAGCAAATCCAAAGATATCGACCGAAATTTGCGTAAAATACGCACCAATTTCGAGGAATTGCTGGATGATAAAAAATTGGTTCAAGACAATTCTTCCTACTATCTTTATGAGCAGGTTCTGCCCAATAAATCGGTATTTCGTGGGCTTTTGGGCTTGGTAAGTGTGGAAGATTTCCGGAATGGAAAGATCAAAAAACATGAATCTACCCTCACCCAAAGAAAAGAAAAACTTGCCTATTATTTAGACAAAGTAAATTTGCAGGCAGAGCCGGTTCTTTTGACCTATTTGGCCAATCCAAAGATTGAACTGCTCATGAATCATGAGGAGAAAAATGTTCCTATCATGAATTATGTTTCAGATAACGGAACCCGTCATAAAATTTGGCGTATCGACAACCGTCTGAAAATGATGCAATACAAAGAAGTTCTGGAACAAATTGATTCTTTTTACATTGCAGATGGACATCATAGAATTGGTTCCACCGCTTTAAATGCACAGAATCATCAAAATAAAAACAAAAAACATAATGGTACCGAGCATTACAACTTTGTTTACAGTTTTCTAGTATCCAATCAATCGATTAAAATCCATGATTACAACCGACTTTTAGAAGACTTGAACGGTTTAACAGAAGCTGAGTTCCTCAAGAAAGTTGAGCACAACTTCCTCATCCATGAAAAGGGTGAAACACCTTATTATCCTTCACAAAAATTCCATATTTCGATGTATTTGGGAGGTAAATTCTATTCTCTCCACGTAAAATACGAATTGCGAAAAAAACAAAGCGAATTCAATGATTTGGATCATTTCCTTTTAGAAGAATTTATCTTGAAAGATATTTTAGGAATTGAAGATCCGAAAACCACTGATAAAATAACTTATATCAAAGGAAATTCAAACATCGAAGGAATCAATTTAATTAAAGAAAAAGTGGATTCCGGAAAATACAAGGTAGGATTTGGAATTTATCCTGTAAGTTTCAACGATTTATTGAAAGTTTCAGATAAAAACATCAAAATGCCGCCGAAATGTACTTACATCGAGCCAAAACTCGTTACTGCTTTATTAATGTACGACATGAAACAGTAATGTTTTTCAATAAATTTGTTTAAATTTGGTTTTCAAAATAATCGATCTATGAAATCCAATTTACTCACCATACTTCCGCTCTTTTTGGGCGGAATTTTATTTTCTCAAAGCCAAGCAGATTCTATTCAATTCAAAAATATTTCAGATGAAATTCTAACAAATGGTGTTGCCTACGAAAACCTGAGAGATTTAACAAAAAATATTGGGCATCGATTAAGTGGATCTGAAGCTTACGAAAAATCAACTGATTGGGCCGTTCAAAAATTGAAAGAAGCAGGCGCAGATAAAGTTTGGAAAGAAGAAGTTACCGTTCCTGTTTGGGTTCGCGGTAAAGAATCTCTTCAGATCAAAACCGAAAACGGCGCATGGAAATCGCTAAAAATGCTTTCTTTAGGGAATTCCGAAGGAACAAAAGGAAAAAATCTGGAAGCAGAAATTATTTTCGTGAAAAACAAACAAGATTTCGATCAACTTTCTGCCGAACAAGTGAAAGGAAAGATTGTATTCTTTAATTATGCTTTTAATCCAAAATTCATCAGTACTGGTCAAGCTTATGGTGATGCCGGAATGTATCGCCGATCTGCAGCTTCTTGGGCAGGAAAAAAAGGAGCAAAAGCTGTCATTATTCGTTCGCTTTCTTCCGCTGTTGATGATGTTCCGCACACTGGAATGATGCGCTATGACGCTGATGATCAAGCGAAAATTCCTGCAGTTGCAATTGGCCCGAAAAGCGCCGATGAATTGGAAAAAACCTTAAAAACCCAAAAAGCTTTTGCAAAACTCAATTCGAATTGCGGAATGCAAGGTGAAAAAAAATCGTATTCCGTAATCGGTGAAATTACCGGAAATAAAGACAAAAATGTAATCGTAGTCGGCGGTCACCTTGATTCTTGGGATGTTGGTGAAGGTGCACACGACGACGGTGCCGGAATTGTGCAAAGTATAGAAATCCTCAGAACTTTCAAAAAATTAGGTTTAAAAAACAACCACACGATCCGAGTGGTTTGTTTTGCCAATGAAGAAAATGGCGTACGCGGCGGAAATACATATGCCGATAATATTCAGAAGAAAAACGAAAAACATATTTTCGGAATTGAAAGTGACGGCGGAGGTTTTACACCAAGAGGAATCGCTCTTTTGATGGCTCCTGAGCAACGAAAACAAATCCAATCTTGGAGAAGTCTTTTTCTTCCTTACGGGGCATATAATTTTGAGTTGCAATATGCAGGAACCGATATCGAACCGATGGAAAAATTGGGCGTTCCTTTAGCTGAATTGGTTCCGGATTCGCAAAGATATTTTGAAATTCACCATTCCGAAGAAGATACTTTCGACAAAGTTAACCACCGCGAACTGCATTTAGGAGCCGTTGTAATGGGGCAATTAATTTACATGATTGATAAAAACTGGTAATGAAAAAACCCGCATTTCATAAAAGTTTGTGGAACTCCGTAAAAGGAGTGATTTGGATGCTAAAATCTGAAAGAAATTTTCAGATTGAGATTTTCGCGTTGATGATTAACATTTTTTTGATCGTCTATTTTCGACTATCTCCCATCGATACAGCAATTATATTGATTGTTTGCTTTGCGGTTTTAAGTTTAGAAATCGTCAATACTTGCATTGAGAAAATTTGCGACATCATTCAACCAGAGTTCGACGAAAGGATAAAAATCATTAAAGATAGCGCTGCAGGAGCGGTTTTACTTATGGCGATAACTTCAATATTCGTAGGAATTTTGGTGTATTGGAAGTATATTTTCTAAAGATTTACATTTTCAAAAGAATCTTTCGCAGCTTGATAACCAATTTGGAAAATTTCTTCCAAGCGATTCGCTTTTTTCTCGAAAGTTCCATATTGTGACAGTTTTTTCGAACTGATCACCCAATCGCAATAGGAAAATTTATGAATTTCTGTTCTGTGAGAAAGCAGCTCATAAGCCCGTGTAGTAACTGCTTTTATTGAATTCAAATCCGCAACTTCCACATCTTGAGGCAAAGAAACATATACGCCGATTAGTTTTTCGCAATCGTTTTGGATAATATCCGCAGGAAAATTATTCAAAACCCCACCATCACTAAACATTTCATTTCCAACAATATAAGGAGTTGTAATTCCCGGAATCGAACATGATGCAATAACCGCATCCACGATTTTATCGGTTTTATTGAATATTTTCTGATCTCCGGAAACCAGCTCTGTTGCGATAATTTTGAGTTCAATTTCTAAATCTCCAATCGTCATTTCCTTAAAAATTGGATTCAAATAGTTAGAAAAAATAGTAGAAGACACCAAACCAGGTTTGTTGATCGCAAAATGTTTCCAATGGAAAAAGTATACAGATTTAAAAAACTCTAGAATTTCTTCAGGAGATTTCCCAGCTGCATGAAGACTTCCGACGATGGAACCGGCGCTGCAACAAGCCAAAATATCGGGTTGAATGTTTTTTTCTTTTAAAAATTTTAGAACTCCGGCATGAGCAATTCCTTTTGTTCCGCCTCCTGAAAGGACCAATCCGAGTTGATGTTTTTTCATGATGAAAAATTTAGTCAAAAATAATAAAACCACATCTAAAAGACGTGGTTTTTATTACTATTTCAATGTTTTTATTAAATATGAATTACTTCGCCATAAGCTGCTGCAACGGCTTCCATCACTGCTTCAGAAATGGTTGGGTGTGGGTGAATTGATTTTAAAACTTCGTGACCGGTAGTTTCTAATTTACGCGCCACAACTGCTTCAGCAATCATATCGGTAACGCCGTCTCCTACCATGTGACAACCAAGCCATTCACCGTATTTCGCATCAAAAATCACTTTGATGAAACCGTCGGTATCGCCGTTTGCAGTTGCTTTTCCAGAAGCTGAGAACGGGAATTTTCCTACTTTAATTTCGTAGCCTTTTTCTTTTGCTTGTTTTTCAGTTAAACCAACAGAAGCGATTTCCGGATGACAGTAAGTACAACCAGGAATATTGCCATAATCGATTTTTTCTACATGTAATCCTTTGATTTTTTCGACACAAGTAATTCCTTCAGCAGATGCTACGTGCGCCAAAGCTTGAGTCGGAAGAATATCTCCAATCGCGTAATATCCCGGAACGGATGTTTCATACCATTCGTTCACCAAAACTCTTCCTTTGTCGGTTTGAATTCCTACTTCTTCGAATCCTTGACCTTCAATATTTGCAGAAATTCCAACTGCTGATAATAGAATGTCTGCTTCAAGGGTAATATTTCCAGTAGCAGTTTTTACATTTGCTTTCACTCCGTTTCCGCTAGTATCAACAGACTCTACAGAAGCGTTGGTCATGATTTCAATTCCTGATTTTTTCAAAGATTTTTCAACATGTTTTGAAACTTCTTCGTCCTCAACAGGAACAATATTTGGCATAAATTCTACGATGGTCACTTTAGTTCCCATTGTGTTATAAAAATCGGCAAATTCTACTCCGATTGCACCTGAACCAACAACAATCATTGATTTTGGTTGTTCCGGAAGGCTTAAGGCTTGTCTGTATCCAATTACTTTCACCCCATCTTGCGGAAGGTTTGGCAATTCTCTAGATCTTGCACCGGTTGCAATGATGATATGTTCTGCAGAATATTCAGTTGCTTTTCCGTCTTTATCTGTAACGCTTACTTTTTTTCCTTTTTGAACTTTAGCAGTTCCCATGATCACATCAATCTTATTTTTCTTCATCAAGAAAGAAATTCCGCCACTCATTTTGGTCGCAACTCCTCTACTTCTTTGGATAACTTTAGAAAAATCGAAACCAGGATTTTCAACTGCATTCAAACCATATTGTTCGGCATGTTTCAAATAATTGAAAACGTGTGCAGATTTCAACAATGCTTTCGTGGGAATACATCCCCAATTCAAGCAAATCCCGCCTAAGTTTTCTTTTTCGATAATGGCAGTTTTAAAACCCAATTGTGCCGCTCTGATTGCGGTAACGTAACCACCGGGTCCACTTCCGATGACAATAATATCGTAGTTCATTGTTTAAAAATTTGATGCGAATTTACGGAAAATTTTCCGATGGAATTGAGTTCCTTTTTTAGAATCCATGAGTTTCAAGGAAAATATCATGCTTCGAAGCTTATAAAATGAATTTTGAATTAAAATCTTTAAAAAAAATCCGGTTTCAAACAAAAAAAAGCGAGCCAAAAAGCCCGCTTCAGTTTATTTAAAAACAATAAAATTAAATCTTAGGAAATTTTGCAGGGTTGCTCTCATGGAACATTGCATATACTTTTTCCACCATGTCGTCAACACTTGGTTTGCTGAAGTAATCGCCGTCGCTCGCATAAGGTGGACGGTGGTTTTCGGCAGAAATTGTTAACGGTTCGGAATCCAAATACTTGAATGCTTTTTGTTTTTCTAGAATTTGCTGAAGGATAAACGCTGAAGTTCCGCCTTCTACATCCTCGTCAATCACGACCAATCGGTTTGTTTTCTTCACACTTTCAGCAATTTCATGTTCCAAATCGAAAGGAATTAAAGACTGAACATCAATTACTTCCGCAGAAATTCCGATTTTTTCCAATTCTTCCGCAGCTTCCATCACCAATCTCCATGTTGAACCGTAAGTCACCAAAGTAACATCATTTCCTTCTTTAGTCACTTCAATTTTACCCACTGGAACAGTGAATTCTCCTAAATTATCCGGTTGTTTTTCTTTTAAACGATAACCGTTCAAACATTCTACAATAACCGCTGGTTCATCACTTTGAAGCATGGTGTTATAAAATCCTGCAGCTTTGGTTAAATTTCTAGGCACCAAAACCAAAATCCCTTTTGAAAGGTTGATAATTCCCGCCATCGGCGAACCGGAATGCCAAACTCCTTCCAATCGGTGACCACGAGTTCTAATGATAACCGGTGCTTTCTGGCCACCTTTCGTACGGTACTGAACCGTAGCCAAATCGTCGCTCATTCCTTGCAAACAGTATAAAATATAATCGAGATACTGAATTTCAGCAATTGGTCTTAAACCACGCATCGCCATCCCAATTCCTTGTCCTAAAATGGTTGCTTCACGAATTCCGGTATCTGCAATTCTCACATCACCGTATTTTTCTTGAAGTCCTTCCAAACCTTGGTTCACGTCACCAATATTTCCTGCATCTTCCCCAAAAACCAAAGTTTCTGGGTATTTGCTGAAAATTTTATCGAAATTATTTCTCACCACTACTCTGCCATCAACGGTTTGAGAGCTTTCCGAATAAATCGGCGCAACTTCTTTTACATTGGTCGCTTTCCATTGAGATTGCGAATAAAGATGAGAGGAATAATTATCTTTTTCTACGGCATAAATTTCATTGTATTTTGCCTGAAGATTTGTTCTTTCAACGGTATTATTTCCTCTGGTAAGCAATAAAGTTTTTCTTACCAAATGGAAAATATCTTTCTTTGAAACCGAAACAATTTTCTTGAATTTTTCAATTTCAGCTTCGATTTCTGTATTTTGATTTTTTAAATTTTCCACAAGTGGAAAAACAGCGTTCTTCAAATCCTGAATGGCAACCTGATAATTTTCCCAAGCTCTTTTCTGACCGTCTTTCACGAATTTTTTCGCTTCATATTCTATTGCTTCCAAATCTTCTGCTGTAGCCAATTGCTGTTCGTTCCCTTCAATTTCAATAGAATAATTTAAAATCCATTCTTTAAATTGAACCAACCCGTCGAATTCGGCTTCCCATTTCAATCGTTCTTCATTTTTATATCTTTCGTGCGATCCTGAAGTGGAATGACCTTGAGGTTGCGTTACTTCTACAACATGTACTACCACAGGAACGCTTTCAGTTCTTGCAAAATGTTCGGCTTTTGCATAAGCTTCTAAAAGCGCAGGATAATCCCAAGCTTTTACCTGAATAATTTCGCAACCTTGGTTTTCGCCTTCTTTTCTTTGAAAACCTGAAAGCATTTCCGAAATATCAGCTTTTGCTCTTTGATTTTGAGTAGGAACAGAAATCCCGTAACCATCATCCCAAATCGAAACAATCATCGGAACCTGAAGCGCACAAGCAGCATTCAAAGTTTCCCAAAAATGACCTTCCGCAGTGGATGCATCACCGATGGTTCCAAAAGCAATTTCGTTTCCGTTATTGGAGAATTTTTCAGAACCTTCAAATTTCACCGATTTGTATATTTTTGAGGCTTGTGCAAGTCCCAATAATCGTGGCATTTGTCCAGCTGTAGGCGAAATATCAGATGAAATATTCTTTTGTTGCATTAAATTTTTCCAAGTTCCATCTTCATTCAAACTTCGTGTTGCATAATGCCCATTCATTTGTCGGCCAGCTGAAGCGGGTTCACGCTCAATACTCGTGTCCGCGTATAATTGTGCGAAGAAACTTTCTACCGTAACCGCACCAATTACCAAAGAAAAAGTTTGATCCCGATAATAACCAGAACGGAAATCTCCGTTTTTGAAAACTTTCGCCATGGCTAATTGTGGCAACTCTTTTCCATCACCGAAAATTCCGAATTTCGCTTTTCCTGTCAACACTTCTCTTCTACCGAGATAAGACATTTCGCGAGAAATTCTTCCGAGTTTATAATCTTCTAAAACATTTTTCTTAAAATCCTGAAAAGAAATCTGTTGCGTTTCTATATAAGTGGCCTCCATAAATATCTGAATTTCCACAAATATAAAGAAATTTGAGAAAACCTTAAAGATAAGTTGATGAGTAATGTGAAAATCCTGTTTCCATCGTCATTTTCAGATAAAATACATCCAAAATATTATGCTTTTTCACATACAGGTTCCTGTTTTATTTTTTGTTCCAAAACATCATTTAAAAACGAATTAAATTGCGCTAATTCTGTAGGAACATCCGCATTTTTTTCCATGTCGTGAAAATGATGACTTGCCAAAAATTGCATTCCGGTAAATGCATTCATTCGGTGAAAACCAAACATTACACCATCATCAACGCTGGTTTGCGAGAAAAATTCTTTTTCTAAGGTGAAAGCTTCTTTTGGAGCGTTCCAACTCGTTGTAAGAATATATTTTTTGCCTTTCAAAAGTCCTCCAGTTCCGTAATTGATGGCCGGATTTTTTCGGCTGCGTCCGTCGCTTTCGTAAATTCCGTTTTGGTGACCTTCCGTGAAAACTTCATCAAAATATTTTTTAAATCCAAAAGGAATCTGAAACCACCAAATCGGCGTGTGGTATACGACCAAATCTGCCCATTTAAATTTTTCTACTTCGTCTTGCAAAACAATTTCGTCGCCAACCTGAGTTGCTTTTACCTGAAAACCTTGTTTAAGAAAGAATTCCTGAGTTTCATTGAAAATTGTTTCGTTGAACTTTCCACCGGAATGAGCAAATGGATGACCGCCGTTGATAATGAAGATATTTTTCATTGAATAATTTTTATAAAATTTTAATGGTGCAAATTTATAACGCTTTTATCCATAATAAAAATAATATTATTTATACATTTGCATCATAATAGTAATATTGAAAACATGGTTAATCTGGAATGGTACAGAACTTTTAAAGGAATATTTGAAAATGGAACTTTAACCAAAACCGCGGAAGCACTTTTCACATCGCAACCTGGTGTGAGCTTGCATTTGAACGCTTTGGAATCTTATGTCGGGAAAAAACTTTTCGATCGCACTCCACGGAAAATGATTCCTACAGAAAACGGAAAAATCCTTTATCAATACATCTATGAAGCGATCAATCAACTTGAATCTGCGGAACAACATTTCAAAAAATCTTCTCAGAAAATGAAACCTTCACTGAATATGGGAATGTGTTCGGAGACTTTTCAGTTTGTTTTGGAAGACGAGATTCCGCATTTTGATTTTGATCTTTCAGCGAAAGTTGGCGAGCTTTCTGACTTATTAAAAGACTTAAACAATGGAATTTTAGATTTGGTTATTACTCCAAAAAAATCCGAAAAAACTGATTCTTCGGTATCTTATAAGCCTTTTGCAAAAGAAAGAATTGTGCTGATCGCAGGGAAAAATACGGAAACGAAAGTCATTCAAAACCTGATTGATAACAAAAACATGAAGGAACTCGAAAGTTTTCTGCAACAACAAAAATGGTACAGCGCAGCCAACGAAATGGAGCATTTCCGAAGGTTTTGGTTTGATAATTTCAAGAAAAACCCTGCTTTTAAACCCAATTTTATTCTTCCTAACATCAATTCGGTGATTCGATGCTTGAGCAATAATGAAGGTTTTGCGATTGTTCCGGAATTTTTGTGCAAAGAAGTTTTCAGAAATAAATCCGTAAAACACGTTTGGAACGGATCAAATTTTACGGAAAATCCACTTTATTTCGCTTACCGAACCGATCTTCAGTTCAAAAAAGAATTATCTCAAGTGGAAGAAATTTTTAAAGTAAAAATGAATTAAAATCGAGTTTATTTAAATTTTCATAAAAAAACCGGAGCAAAAAAAACTTGACTCCGATTTCTGTAAAACGTAAAATTTAAAATATGACTTAGTTTTTTAAGTTAATACTGAGGTCTAAATCTGTTTGCTTCAAATAAGCATCGATGATTTCAAATGCTTTTTGCTCGTCCTGTAAATTCACCATTAATCGGATGGTTTTCGCTGTAGGAGTAGTGGTAAATGACATATATTTATCGTTCAAAAAACTTTCGATAGTTCCGGCAGCTAATTTTGATTTTATCAATTGGATCTCCGCTGGATTTTCACTTTCAAATACACTTACTCTTGTTTCTCTTTCCATATTCATTTCAATTTTGAATCTTAAAATTACAAAATTTTTAACAAAACAATATGTTAACTTTTCTTAAATTTAAAAAAAACTGATTATTCTTATGAAAAAAGCCCATTAAATCTTCTGAACTGCTGTTGCAATTTTGTCGATTGCAATTTGAATTTCCTCTTTCGAAACATTCAAATGTGGACGAAAACGAATCGACTGATCGCCGCAAGCAAGGATGATAAGGCCATCTTCATACAATAATTCTCGAATTTTGTCACGCGCTGCACCACTTGGCAAATCAATCGCGCACATCAAACCTCTTCCTCTTGCGTTCGAAACTTTATCTGGAAATTGCTGCTGAAGTTTTTGAAGTTCTTCCAAAAGATAATCGCCAACAATTCTTGCGTTTTCTACCAAATTTTCCTTTTCAATTACTTCTAAAACCAACTGAAAACGGAGCATATCGATAAAATTCCCACCGAAAGTTGAATTGATTCTTGAACTTTCTCTGAAGACATTTTGCGGAATTTCATCGAACTTTTCTTTATTGGCCAAAACTCCACAAACCTGCGTTTTTTTACCAAAAGAAATGATATCCGGTTTCGCTGTGAAATGCTGGAAAGCCCACATTTTACCGGTAATTCCGATTCCTGTTTGCACTTCATCGAAAATTAAAAGCACTTCATTTTCGTCACAAATATTTCTTAATCCAACAAAAAATTCGTCACGGAAATGATGATCGCCACCTTCCGCCTGAATTGGCTCGATGATGATGCATGCAACTTGATCAGGATTTGCCAATATCGCTTCCTGAATATGAAGCAAAGCCAATTGTTCATTTTTTATGGTTTCCTGTAAATTTTCCTCCGTAATTGGGAAACTCAAGTGTGGATTAATGATTCTTGGCCAATCGAATTTCGGGAAATATTGATATTTTCTTGGATCAGAAGTGTTTGTTAAACTCAATGTATATCCACTTCTTCCGTGAAAAGCCTGTTTGAAATGGATGCAAATTCCGGCTTCATGATCGAGACCTTTTTCAAAATTTTTGCGAGTTTTCCAATCGAAGCAAGCTTTCATGGCATTTTCCACGCCCATTGTTCCGCCTTCGATGAAAAAAGTATATTGTAATTCTTCGGGAATCGCAACTCTGGAGAAAACCTCCATGAAATCTGCAAATTCTTGAGAATAAACATCGGCCAAAGTCGGTTTGTTGACCGCCATTTTTCCGAGCCATGCCGATTTTTCTAGTAAATATGGATGGTTGTAACCAATCGATGCGGAACCAAACATAGAAAACATATCGAGGAATTCATTTCCTGTATTTCGGTCATGAATCCAGCTTCCGTGAGATTTTTCGATGTCCATCACGAAATCGAATCCATCGGCAAGAAGGTGTTTGCCAAGAGTTTCTTTGACTTTATTGGTCGTTTGTGGTTGAGATGCAACTGTGTCGTTCATTTTTATTTCTTTATTTGATACTTTATTCCGATTTAGAGAAAAAAGCTGTTAAAATTTTAAATTAAAATACTGATTAATAATATTTTACAAATCAAACTTAATTCCTTGTGCTAAAGGAAGACTCGTCGTATAATTAATCGTATTTGTTTGTCTTCTCATGTAATATTTCCATACATCAGAACCAGATTCTCTTCCGCCGCCGGTTTCTTTTTCGCCACCGAAAGCGCCACCGATTTCCGCACCGGAAGTTCCGATATTGACGTTGGCAATTCCACAATCTGAACCTGCTTGAGAAAGGAAAAGTTCTGCTTCACGAAGGTTTTGCGTCATAATTGCCGAACTTAAACCTTGTGGAACATCATTCTGAATTTCAATCGCTTCTTCCAAATTTTTATATTTCATGATATAAAGAATCGGAGCAAAGGTTTCGTGTTGTACAATTTCATAAGAATTCTCCACTTCCGCAATGCAAGGTTTCACATAACAGCCGGATTCATATTGTTCACCATCGAGAACGCCACCTTCTACAGCGAATTTTCCACCTTCAGCTTTGCATTTTTCAATGGAATTCAAATATTGGTTCACTGCATCTTTATCGATGAGCGGACCAACGTGGTTATTTTCATCTAATGGATTTCCGATTTTTAATTGTCCGTACGCTTTTGCCAAACGGTTTTTCACTTCATCATAAACCGATTCGTGGATGATCAAACGTCTTGTGGAAGTACATCTTTGTCCTGCAGTTCCCACTGCGCCGAAAACCGCACCGATAATCGACATATCTAAATCTGCATTTTCAGTGATGATGATCGCATTATTTCCGCCCAATTCCAGAATCGATTTTCCGAATCTTTCTGCTACATTTTTTCCAACAATTCTTCCCACTTTTGTTGATCCTGTGAAAGAAACTAAAGCAACATTTTTATCTTTTACCAATTGATCTCCAATCTCGTGATCGCCCACAATCATTGAAGAAATTCCTTCCGGAAGATTGTTTTCTTTTAAAACTTCGCTCAAAATATTTTGACAAGCAATCCCACAAAGTGGTGTTTTTTCTGAAGGTTTCCAGATGGTGACATTTCCGCAAATCAAAGCAAGTGCTGTGTTCCACGACCAAACCGCTACCGGAAAGTTAAAAGCTGAAATAATTCCGACAATTCCTAGCGGATGATATTGCTCGTACATTCGATGTCCAGGTCTTTCGGAATGCATGGTGTAACCGTGAAGCTGACGCGATAAACCGACTGCAAAATCGCAGATATCGATCATTTCCTGAACTTCACCAAGACCTTCCTGCAAAGATTTTCCCATTTCATAAGAAACCAATTTTCCTAAATCATCTTTATATTCCCGAAGTTTAAGACCAAATTGACGAACCAATTCTCCCCTTTTTGGCGCTGGAATCATGCGAAATTCTTTAAAAGCCGCTTTTGCAGTTTCCACTACTTTTTGATAATCCTGAGTGTTGGCAGTTTTCACCTTGGCGATTAATTGGCCGTCGGTTGGAGAGTAACTTTCTAAAAAATCTCCATTGGCAAAGTAATTCCCGCCGGTTGAGACTCCATTATTTTCTGTTGATATTCCTAAGTTTTTAAGTATTTTTTCAATTCCGAAATTATCTTTCTTTTGGGACATATATTTAAATTTGAGTTGTGTTTAAAGATAAGAATTTTGCTCAAATCTGAAAATTTTCTCCAATCATTTGCATTAAATTCTGAAAAAACTCATTTTTATAAAAGATTTAGCATCGATAATTTCCACATGATTCTTTTCATATGGATAATTCGATTAAAAATAAATAAGTAATTTTGAGGAAAAGTATAGAAAATGGAAAATCAGCAACCCGAAAACAACAATAATTCCAAGTTTAAAACCTGGTTCAAGCGCGTGGGAATCGGTGGTTTAATCTTTTTTACGGTAAAAGGAATTGCATGGCTTTTTGTGTTTTATTTCGGTGCTGAAATGTTTCAAGATTGCTCCGGAAAATAATTTACCAATCGGATTTTCGGATTTCGTAAATCACATTTATTTTGGGTAATTCTCCGTAATAAGCAATTTCTTCTTCGCCAACTTTTGTCGCTCCGAGTTTTTCCATCGCTTTTTGTGAACGAATATTACTTTTTCCGACATGAAAAATCACCGTTTCTACGAACTGGAAAATATAATCCAACATCAGTTTTTTCACTTGTGGATTGACGTTTTTCCCCCAATATTTCGTTCCATAAAAAGTGTAACCAATTAAAATCGAGTTTTTTTCTTCATTAAAATCATAAAACCTCGTGGAACCCAAAACTTCTTCCGATTGCTTATCAATAATCAGAAAAGCGCCTTTACTTTCGATCGCACCTTTAAAGAAATTCTCGAAAACTTCCCTTTTGTAGCGGTCTTTATTCGGATGTTGCTCCCAAACTTTCGGGTCGGAAGCTACTTCAAATAATCTTTCAAAATCGCTTTCTTTTAAAGGAATTAATTTAAAATTTTCATTTTCTAAAATCGGTTGGATCGAGAAATTCATGGAATTTTTTTTTCAAAGGTAAAATTATGTTTTAAATGAAAATATTTTAAATTTCATTTAAAAAAGTATCGCTTTTTCCAGCTCCAGCAACTTTTGTTTTCGCCAGATTCCGCCACCGTAACCGGTCAAAGTTCCGTCGCTGCCAATCACTCGATGGCACGGAATTAGAATCGAAATTTTGTTCATTCCGTTGGCGTTGGCAACTGCACGAACCTTTTTCGCATCGCCCAAAACTTCCGATTGTTTCCTATAATTCCAAGTTTCACCGTAAGGAATTTTCATTAAAATTTTCCAGACCGATTTCTGAAATTCGGTTCCGACTGGACTTAAAGGAACGGTAAATTCTTTAAGTTTTCCTTCGAAATATAATTTTAACTCTTTTTCTAATGTTTTAAAATGCGGATTTTCACCTTGAACAATGGTTGCATTTAAGGATCTTGCCAAATCTTTGAATTCCGTTTCCAGCATTTTTCGATCTGTGAATTCGAGCATGCAAATTCCCGCCTCAGTTGCGGCTGCATACATGGTTCCGATTGGCGTTTCGATTCTTTTTAAATCAATGATTTTCTGATCTTTTGAATTTTTCGGAGAAACACCGAAAATATTTTTAAAACTTTCGCTGAAACCACTTAAACTTTCAAAACCGCTGTCGTAAGCTGTATCAATCATATTTTCACCTTGCTGTATTTTTTTGAAAGCCGTATTTAATCGGAACATTCTTTGAAAACTTTGAAACGTCATTCCGTGGTTTTTTTGAAACCATCTTCGCATTGTGGCTGGTTCAATTCCGCGTTTTACCAAATCGCAATCTTTAAATTTCTGCGAAGGATTTTCAGCCAATTCTTTTAAAATTTGTTGAATATAATCGGGCGTTTCATCCAAATTTTCCAATGGTTTACATACTTTGCACGGGCGATATCCTTTTAAAATTGCGGCTTTTGTGTTATCAAAAAATTCCACGTTTTCAGGTTTTGGTTTTCTGGCTCGGCAAATTGGGCGGCAAAAAATTCCGGTGGTTTTCACGCCCATCCAAAAAACGCCCTCAAAATCAGGGTTTTTGGTGAGTGAAGCTTGATACATAATTTCGGGAGAAAGTTCCATTTTGTAAATTTAAAGCAAATTTAGGTCTGAAGAAAAAACTTTGCAACCGAAAAATGGACAAGTATTTTTGAAGCAAAAAATGCCACTTAAAATAAATTTAAGTGGCACTCAAAAATCCAAAAAAACTATGGAATTACGGCATCAATACGGTATCAATTACGTGTATCACTCCATTTGATTGGTTTACATCTGCAATCGTAATTTTTGCAGAATTATTTTTCATATCGGTAACATAAAGGTCTTTTCCTTTCGTCCAAAAAGTTAATTCTTCTCCCTGAACGGTTTTCGCCATATATTTTCCGCCATTTTTCTTCGTCCACATCCAAAGATCTTTTGCCGAAATTTTCCCCGGAACAACGTGATAGGTTAAAATCTTAGTCAACATTGCTTTGTTTTCGGGCTTTACCAACATATCTACGGTTCCTGCAGGTAATTTTGCAAAAGCTTCATTCGTTGGTGCAAAAACGGTGAAAGGCCCTTTACTTTCCAAAGTTTCTACCAAACCTGCAGCTTTCACGGCAGCAACCAAAGTGGTGTGATCTTTCGAGTTTACGGCGTTTTCAACAATGTTTTTGGATGGATACATTGCCGCTCCGCCAACCATTACTGTTTTTTCTTTTTTAGCCATCGTTTGCGCTGTGGCAAGGTTTCCGATGGCTAAAGTCATTGTTAAAGCCAATGCTGCTGTGGTGATTTTTAAAAATTTCATAATCGATTTTTTTTAGTTAATAATTTATATGTTGATGTGTTTAGAATCATTTACGAGGTAAAAAAAAGTTTGGATTTATTTTTTTTGAATTTTTTGATTGGGTTCAAATTCCAGCGAGATCGAATTCATGCAAAATCGTTTTTTAGAAGGAGCCGGTCCATCATCGAAAACATGTCCCAAATGCGCATCGCACCTTCCGCAACGCACTTCGGTTCTTTCCATATTATAGGAATTATCGGTTTTATAAATCACCGATTTTGGACGAATGGTTTCAAAAAAACTTGGCCAACCGCAAGTCGAAGAAAATTTGGCATCCGAGCGAAACAACGCGTTTCCACAAGCGGCGCAATAATACGTTCCGATTCCTTTGAAATCGTTGTATTTCCCTGAGAAAGCCATTTCTGTATCATTTAAACGCGAAACGGCGAACAGATTTTTTTCTAAAACTTTTTTCCAATCGGCGTTGCTTACTTTCAAGATTTTCGTGTCAGTTCTGGAATAGTAAGGATTTACGACGTTTTTGCCATTTACTTTTTGGATTTTTTGCGCAGCAATATTTTGAAACGCGAATAAGCTGAAAATGCTTAAACCAATTAATTTTACTTTAGATTTCATTTGTTTTGAATTTAATATCATTTACGAGGAGAAAAAAAATTCGGTTTTCTTTTATTAAAAAAACTATATTTGAACGGAAATTTAAAAATTGAAAAAAGCCACTCTTTCACAAGATCAATTATTGTCTTTGCTTATCAGCAGGGATGAAAAGGGCTTTAATTATCTTTACGACAACTATTCTGGAGCGCTTTACGGAGTAATTTTTAGGATTTTGACTTATAAAGAAGAAACCAACGAAGTTTTACAAGATGTTTTTGTGAAAATCTGGAATTCTATCACTCAATTTGACGCAAATAAAGGCAGTTTTTATACCTGGATGCTTAATATTGCGAGAAATTCTGCGATTGATCGTTTGAAATCAAAATCATTTAGAAATGATCAAAAAAACCAAAGTATTCCCGATTTCGTAAATGACAGTATGAATCTTTCGACGGAGCAAAAACATGAGTTTAATGAAGTGCAAAACGCAGTAAATACTTTGCGCGAAGATTATAAAATTATCATAAATAAAGCCTATTTCGGAGGATTTACCCAAGAAGAAATTTCCGAAGAATTGGGAATTCCGCTCGGAACGGTGAAAACCAGAACGAGAGCGGCTTTGCTGGAATTAAAAAATATATTAAAAGAATTTCAAATCATTTTGTTATTATTTTTCATTAAATAAAGTGGATATAAAAACTTACATATCATCCGGTGTTATCGAACAATACGCTTTAGGAATCCTTCCACAAGAGGAATCTGCGATTTTGGAATGCGTAATGTCTAAAAATATAGAGGTAAAAAATGCAGTTTTAGAGACACAAGAAACTTTTGAAAAACTGGCGACGGAACAAGCGATTGAACCACCTTCCCACTTGAAAGCTGAAATTTTCGCGAAATTGGATTTTACTCAATCCGATGTAAAACTTTCTGCCGAAGAGTCAAAAACTGTTTCTCCCAAAAATGAAATTTTTGTTGAGGATAAAAAAACAGATTTCAATAAAATTTGGATGATGGCGGCTTCCCTACTTTTGCTTGTAAGCATTGGCTGGAACTTGTTTCAAATGAATTCTCATCAAAAAAACTTAGATACTTTTGCGAAAAATAATACGGATTTAGAAAAGAAAATCGAAAATTTAGAAAATAAAAATTCGATGCTTTTAAATGCTAAAAAAATACAATTAGAAGGCGTTGAAAAACACCCGGGAATGCTTGCAGAAGTGTATTGGGACAATTCTAAAAAAGTATATTTAACCATCAATAATTTGCCAAAAGCGCCGGAAGGAAAACAATATCAACTTTGGGCAATTGTGGACGGAAAACCTGTAGATGCGGGAATATACGACGAAAATAATCCTGAAAAAATGCAGGAAATGAAAGAAATTTCGGATGCACAAGCTTTTGCCATTACCCTCGAAAAATCGGGCGGAAGCGAAACCCCGACGATGGATGAAATGTATGTAATGGGGAAAACTTAAACCCATTTTAAAATATAAAAAACCTTGAAAATATCGAATTTTCAAGGTTTTTTTGTGGCAATTTTTATTTAAAAAAATTACTTTTTCGCAGCAGCATCTTTTTCGATTTGCTTTATTTCTTTCAGTTTTTCGGTGATTTTTGCGACTGTTTCGGGTTTCCCTGTTTTTAAAGGAACGATGACTTTCGTATTTTCCCATTTGAAGACCAAATCTATTGCATTTTCATCTTTGGGATTTAAAGCAATTTCGAAAACTTCCTGCATTTCCGATAATTTCAGAACAGGAACGGTAACTTCGATGACATTTAGTTTTTCGTCATAAGAATAAGCTCCCCATTGTTGCGAATCTTTGTTCAAAATCACTTTCCATTCTTTTTCAGTCGGAATAACAAAAAGTCCGTAAGTTCCTGCAGGAACCACTTTTCCGCCGAAATCAATGGATTGTTCGAAGGTAATTTTGGTAGAAGAATTCGCTCCGGCTCGCCAAACTTTTCCGAAAGGAACGAGTTCGCCGAAGATTTTTCTTCCTTTTACGCCCGGTCTTCCGTAATCTACAGTAATTTTCGACATTGAAAATTGTTGTTCAACTTTCTGTCTCGGACTTGCCGCCGGAAGCGTGAATTGGGAATAAGCGGCAACTGATAAAGCTAAAAATGTGGTCAATAATAGTTTTTTCATTTTAAAAATTTAAGTTTTTAAAGATAAAAAATAATTACTTTAAAAAATGAAAACGCACCCTAAAAGTGCGTTTTCTATAATATTTTAAAATGAAATTTACATTTTTTCCATCTTAAAACTCATGCTTTCAATAACTTTTAGAATGGCTTCTACCGTATCCATTGAAGTGAGACAAGGAACTCCATTTTCGACCGAAGTTCGGCGGATTTGAAAACCGTCACGTTCGGATTGTTTTCCTTTGGTCATAGTATTTACAATGTATTGAACTTTCCCTTTTTGAATGAGATCAATCAAATTGATTTCCGGATTTTCTTCAATTTTGTAACCGATTTTGGTGCGGACTCCGTTTTCTTCAAAATATTTCGCTGTGCCTTCTGTAGCCCAGATTTTAAAACCGATTTCCTGAAATCTTCTTGCAATATCGCAAGCTTCTTCTTTGTGTTTATCGGCTACTGTGAATAAAATTGCACCATGAAGCGGCACTTTTCTTCCGGAACCGATTAATCCTTTGTAAAGTGCTTTTTCGAGCGTCGTATCTTTTCCCATTACTTCGCCGGTGGACTTCATTTCCGGACCGAGCGAAATATCAACTTTGGTTAATTTTGAGAAGGAAAATACCGGAACTTTTACGAAAATTCCTTCTTTATTTGGGGCTAAACCGTTTTTATATCCTAAATCTTTTAATTTTTGGCCAAGAATTACTTTGGTGGCCAAATTTGCCATCGGGATTTCGGTGATTTTCGAAAGGAACGGAACAGTTCTACTCGATCTAGGATTCACTTCAATCGCATAAACATTTCCTTCAGAAAGCACATACTGAATATTCATTAAACCAATGACATTCAGACCTTTTGCCAATCTTTCGGTATAATCTACTAAAGTTGCAATTTGTTCCTCTGAAATATGTTGCGGCGGATATACTGCGATGGAATCTCCCGAGTGAACTCCCGCTCTTTCGATATGCTCCATGATTCCAGGGATTACGACGGTTTCACCATCAGAAATCGCATCTACTTCCACTTCTTTTCCGGTTAAGTAACGGTCGATCAAAATGGGATGTTCGGAATTTTCTTTTACCGCGTTGGTCATGTAATGTTCGAGTTCTTTCTCGTCATACACAATTTCCATCGCTCTTCCACCTAAAACATAACTCGGACGAACCAAAACCGGGAAGCCGATCTCGTTTGCGATAACCAACGCTTCTTCTTTGGTGAAACAGGTTTTTCCCAAAGGTTGCGGAATCCCAAGTTCTTGCAATGCCGCCTCAAATTTGTTTCGGTTTTCTGCACGATCCAAATCTTCAAGTGAAGTTCCCAAAATTTGAACGCCATGAGCAGCCAATTTATCAGCTAAATTGATTGCGGTTTGTCCGCCAAACTGTACTACCACGCCTTTTGGCTTTTCGAGCTCTATGATGTTCATGACATCTTCTTCCGTCAAAGGTTCAAAATATAATTTGTCGGAAATCGAGAAATCGGTGGAAACAGTTTCCGGATTATTATTGATGATAATCGCTTCGTAACCAAGCTCTTTAATCGCCCAAACCGAGTGAACCGTTGCGTAATCGAACTCCACACCTTGTCCAATACGAATCGGACCCGAACCGAGAACGATAATTTTTTCACGATTTGAAGGAACACTTTCATTTTCTTCTTCGTAAGTTCCGTAGAAATACGGCGTTTCACTTTCAAATTCAGCGGCGCAAGTGTCCACCATTTTGTAAACCGGCATTACTCCGTTATTTTTTCTAAAATCGAAAATTTCTTTCTGATTAGAATTCCACAAATGAGCGATGTGAAGATCCGCAAATCCTAGTTTTTTAGCTTGAAGTAAAATTTCTTTGTTAAATTTATTTTCAGCAATGACTTTTTCAAAATCGATCAATTTCTTGATTTTCCAGATGAAAAATTTATCAATTTTGCTCCATTCTACGATTTTTTCCCAATCGTAACCTCTTCGCAAAGCATCACCAATAATGAACAATCGCTCATCATCACAAATGCGGATTCTTCTTTCGATTTCGGCATCGGTTAAAGCTTCTGCTTGTTTTGTTTTAAGGCCGATATGTCTTAACCCGGTTTCCAAAGAACGGATGGCTTTTTGCAAAGATTCCTCGAAATTTCTTCCGATGGCCATCACTTCTCCCGTCGCTTTCATTTGTGTGGAAAGTCGGCGATCAGCGGTTTCAAATTTATCGAAAGGGAAACGCGGAAACTTAGTCACCACATAATCCAAAGCCGGTTCGAAACACGCGTAAGTCTTTCCTGTAACCGGATTCATGATTTCATCTAAAGTTAATCCGACCGCAATTTTCGCAGCGATTTTCGCAATTGGGTAACCGGTTGCTTTACTCGCCAAAGCCGATGAACGCGAAACCCGTGGATTTACTTCGATAATATAATAATCAAAAGAATGTGGATCCAAAGCCAGCTGAACATTGCAACCACCTTCAATTCCCAAAGCGCGAATGATTTTCAATGAAGAATTTCTCAGCATTTGATATTCCCGATCGGAAAGTGTTTGCGAAGGCGCAACCACGATGGAATCACCCGTGTGAACGCCTACCGGATCGATGTTTTCCATATTACAAACAACAATTGCGTTGTCGTTTTTATCGCGCATTACTTCATATTCGATTTCTTTGAAACCGGCGATCGATTTTTCAATCAAACATTGCGTTACCGGTGAATATTTCAATCCGAAACTTGCGATTTCCTTCAGTTCTTCTTCGTTGTGAGCAATTCCGCCACCGGTTCCGCCCATCGTAAAAGCTGGACGAACAATGACCGGATAACCGATGTTTTGGGCAAATTCCAATGCACCTTGAACAGTATTCACGATGTCGGATTCGGGAACTGGTTCGTTGAGTTCGTTCATTAATTCGCGGAATAAATCGCGATCTTCTGCCTGATTAATCGCAGAAAGTTTAGTTCCTAAAACTTCTACTTTACATTCTTCCAGAATTCCAGATTTTTCCAATTCTACCGCCATGTTGAGGCCGGTTTGTCCGCCCAAAGTTGGCAAAAGTGCATCTGGTCGTTCTTTTCTGATGATGTGGCTCACAAACTGCAGCGAAATCGGTTCGATATAAACTTTATCGGCGATTTCCACATCGGTCATGATGGTTGCAGGATTCGAGTTAATCAAAATCACTTTGTAACCTTCTTCTCTCAAAGCCAAGCAAGCCTGAGTTCCCGCGTAATCAAATTCCGCAGCTTGCCCGATGATGATTGGACCGGAACCGATTACAAGGATTGTTTTTATGTCGTTTCTTTTCATTTTTAAAATTATTAGACAACAGATGTCAGATGTCAGATTCTAGACTATTTTTGTTTTAAATTACTTTTTAAATTTGCCTTGAAAGAATAAATCATTCTTTGAATTTCATTAAGTTTTGATATTAAACTATTGACTTTTTCTGCATCTAATAAATTTAATTCACGTGTCAGAATTAATTGTGTCTGTAATTCAAAAGAGGAAGCATTTGCAATTGCAAGAAAATGAAAAAATTCACTATCGTTGTTTCTTCCAGCTCCTTCTGCAATATTTGAGGGAATCGAAATTACCGATCTTTTAATTTGAGAAATCAAACCAAATTTTTCATCGTTTGGTAAATCTGCACAAACAATATAAACCTCCTTCAAAGGCTCAATTGATTTCTGCCAAAAAAGTAATTTCTCAAAATTATGCATAGTAAAGTCTGTTATCTGATGTCTAATATCTGAAATCAAAAGTTATTTTTTAAACTCCTCCATCAACTCAATAAACTCATCAAACAAATAATTCGCGTCTTCCGGGCCTGGACTTGCTTCCGGGTGATATTGTACGCTGAAACATGGATGGATTTTATGCCTTAAACCTTCGTTGGTACGGTCGTTTAGGGCGATGTGGGTTTCTTCCAAATCGGTGTTTTTTAAACTTTCCTGATCTACTGCATACCCGTGATTTTGAGAAGTGATCGCCACTTTATTTTTAGCTAAATCTAAAACGGGATGATTTCCACCTCTATGCCCGAATTTCAGTTTGTAAGTTTTCGCTCCACAAGCCAAAGCAATCAATTGATGTCCCAAACAAATTCCGAAAATTGGGACTTTTCCGAGTAATCCGTTGATCAATTCCGACGCTCCTTTCACATCTTGTGGATCTCCAGGACCATTGGAAAGCATGATTCCATCGGGATTCATCAACAAAATCTCTTCGGCGGTAACATTTTGGGAAACCACTTTTACATCGCAATCTCTTTGGGCAAGTTCGCGCAGAATTCCGAGTTTAGAACCGAAATCCACTAAAACCACGTTCAAACCTCTTCCTGGATTTGCATAAGCCGTTTTTGTCGAAACCATTTCCACCTGATTGGTTGGGAAATCGGTTGATTTTAAAGATTCAATTACTGTATTTTCTTCTGAGTTTTCAGCTACAATTTTACCTTTTACAACTCCTTTGCTGCGCAAAACTCTTGTTAGTCTTCTGGTATCAATTCCGGAAATTCCGGATAATTTCTTTTTCTGAAAAAACTCATCCAAAGTGAGTTGATTTCTGAAATTCGAGGGGAAATCGCACAATTCTTTTACAATCAAACCTTTAATTGCGGGTTCGAGACTTTCATAATCGTCGCGGTTGATCCCATAATTTCCAATAAGCGGATAGGTCATACATACAATCTGTCCGCAATAGGACGGATCTGAAATAAGTTCCTGATAGCCAGTCATTCCGGTATTGAAAACCACTTCGCCGTCAATTTCTTGCTCTGCACCGAAACCTTCACCGTGGAAAACTTCACCAGATTCCAAAACTAATTTTTTCTTCATTTTATCAATATTTCGGCGCTTTGCACCTTATTATTTAAGTTTATATTTTTATTTAAAGGAGAATCCTTTTTTTTCTAAAGCATCTTTTAAAATTGCCATTCTTGCGAACACTCCGTTTTCCATTTGTTTGAAAATTCTGGAGCGAGGAGATTCTATCAAATCATTATGAATCTCTACGCCTCTGTTGATGGGTGCAGGATGCATAATGATCGCATTTTTTTTCATCACTTTTTCTCTTTCCAGAGTTAATCCGAATTTTTTGTGATAATTATCGGTTGATATTTTCATTTTCTCATCATGTCGCTCGTGTTGAATTCTGAGCAACATCAGCACATCAACTTCTTTCACTAAATCATCGATAGAGAGATAAGTTCCGTTGATAATTGTTCCTTCATCAAACCATTTTTCAGGACCAGAAAAATAAACTTTTGCACCTAATTTTCTAAGAGCAACTGCATTAGAATTAGCTACTCTACTGTGTTTTACATCACCTACAATTCCTATTTTCAAACCTTTGAATTTTCCGAATTCCTGTTGGATGGTCATCAAATCCAACAAAGTTTGCGAAGGATGGTTTCCGGTTCCGTCGCCACCATTGATGATAGGAATATCGATTTCTTTTAACTCCTCATAAAACTTATCTTGTTTATGGCGAATTACCAAAAGATTTACACCCAAACTTTTAAGAGTTTTCACAGTGTCATAAAGCGATTCTCCTTTATTTACCGAACTCGAAGTTACATCGAAAGGCACCACATTGAGTCCTAATTTACGTTCTGCGATATGAAAACTGGTTTTGGTGCGCGTGCTGTCTTCAAAAAAAAGGTTGGAAACGTAAATTTCTTCTTGAGCTTTTAGAACTTTTCCTTTTGAAAATTCTTCGGCTGAAATTAATAAAGAATTAATTTTTTCTACGGTTAAGTCGGTGGTTGTAAGCATATTTTTTTCAGTTTAGGTCAAAAAAAAACGAAGCCAAAAAAGCTTCGTTATAAAAAACAAATATTGTTAATGTCGGCAAAATTGCCTGTCTGTAAATCGTCTAATGGAAATATTCTTTTCATTAGGTGCAAAGATAGAAATTTATTTTGAACAACAAAGATGATTTTTGAAACGAATTATTTAAAAATCTAATATTTCTTTAAATTGTAATCGTTAAAAGCTATTTACCAACCATAAAATCAAATTATTAATAAAAAATTTGTCCTTTCAATGCTAAATTAATATATATTTGCTAAAAAAGTATAGTTATGTCCAATTCATGTCCGAAATGTCAACAAAAGAACATCGTGAAAAGTGGAATCGTGAAAGAGCGACAACGCTTCCTGTGCAGAGATTGCAACTATTATTTCACCGTAAAAAAATTAGGGAAACAAATTGATGATTATTACGTTACAAAAGCGCTACAATTGTATCTCGAAGGTTTGTCTTTCCGGGAAATTGAGAGAATTATCGGCGTTTCTCATGTTACGATAAGCTCTTGGATCAAAAAATACAATATCAAAAGACCACCACACTCTGAGTTTCATACCAGCTACAAAGTTTTCAAACAAAGCGAACTGATTTCCTTTATCCAAAACGAAGAAAACATCAAAGGTTCCGGTCTCATTATCACTGAATTTGGAGATAAGTACATGATGATAAAATGGGAAAGATTTAAAAAATAATATAAGTTCCTATCAATTTATTCAACAAAATTTCATTAAACTATACCATTACCATAAATATATATTAAATTTCTTAAAATAAATTTTTAGTTTCATTTTCGTTCCTGTAAAAATACCAACTAAAAATTATTAAACTATGAAGAAAATAACAGTTTTATTAGGAATTATTCCTTCGTTATTTCTACAATCTTTTTTGTATGCTCAGGAAACCCCTTCTAACGAAGAACTTTTGAAAAGAATTGAAGCGTTGGAAGCCGAAAAAAACAAACCTAAAGAATGGGACGCCTCTTTTTACGGCTGGGTAAGGACCGATTACAATTTCGATAGCCGACAATCCGCGTACTCTAGGGAATACAATTTGAATCTTTATCCTTTAGATGAAAAATTAGATGCAAACGGAAAAGACATCAACGATGCCGGTGGAAGCAACTTTCTTTCGATAACCACTCGAGTTGGAATGAAATTTAAAGGTCCGGATGTTTGGGGAGCCAAAGCTACCGGAAATATTGAAGCCGACTTTTTCGGAAATACCGAACTCAACAAAAGTTCAGCAGGAAGCGGAAGTATCGGTCTCATGAGACTTAGACACGCCACTGCGACGCTCACTTGGCCAAAAACAGCGCTTACATTTGGGCAAACTTGGTACCCAGCTTTTATTCCTGATGTTTTCCCAGGAGTTGCCAATTTCAATACCGGAATACTATTCAACCCTTTCGGTTGGGCCGGACAAGTAAAACTCACTCAAAAAATCACTCCTGAATTATCTTTCAGTGCTGTTGCCTACAAAGACCGCGAATTCCAAACCGCGAATGCAACCGGAGCTTCTACGAATTCCGCTACTTTTAATTCCTCAGTTCCTACTTTCCACGGTCAATTACAATTTAAAAATAAATCAATCCTCGCCGGAGCCGGCGCAGAATATCAATCTTTGAAACCTGTAATAGAGTCTGGCGGATTGGTTTCTGATGAAAAAGTAAATTCTGAAATGTTTTTTGGATATTTTAAATATGCCAATGAAAAAGTAATCGCAAAGCTTTACGGAATTACTGGTGGAAACCTTCATCATTTGGTAATGATCGGTGGATTTGCTGGTTATGAAAATCCAAATGGAATTGAATCATATAAACCTACCAAAACATCCGCATTTTGGGTAGATCTTGCAAGTGCAAATCCTAAAATAGCACCTGGTGTTTTCTTCGGATACACCAAAAATTCGGGAGTAGATGCAGGATTTAAAAATCTTTACGTCAGAGGTGCATCCGGAACAAGAATTTTAGATCAAGTTTGGCGCGCATCTGCAAGAGTTGATTTTAAACAAAACAAATTCAACATTTCACCGGAAATCGAATACACTGCCGCAACATGGGGAGATATGGACTCGGAAGCAACTGCAGCAAATAACCTGAAAGATGTAGGCAACTTACGAGCAATGGTAAGAGTGATGTATTCTTTCTAAATTTTAAAAATATTTTAATAAAAAAACACCAAATACAAAATACTATGAATAACGACAATAACAATCTGCAAAACTCAGTTTCGGTGGAAGACGAACGCACCAAAAACCGCACGATTTGGAACGTCATTATGGCGTCATCACTCGGAACCCTCATCGAATGGTATGATTTCTTTATCTTCGGAAGTCTCGCTGTGGTACTTTCTACCAAATTTTTCCCATCAGATAATCCTACTGCCGCTTTCCTTTCTACGCTCGCTACTTTTGCTGCGGGATTTGTGGTAAGACCTTTCGGAGCACTGTTTTTCGGTCGTCTCGGCGACATGATCGGAAGAAAATATACTTTCTTAGTTACATTACTCATCATGGGTTTTTCTACTTTCCTTATCGGATGTGTACCAGCTTATGAAACCATCGGATTTATGGCGCCAGTTTTAGTTTTAATTTTAAGATTATTACAAGGACTTGCATTGGGTGGTGAATATGGCGGAGCGGCAACTTATGTAGCTGAATACGCACAACCACACCGAAGAGGATATTGGACTTCTTGGATTCAAACTACAGCAACTGTAGGACTTTTCGTATCTCTCGCTGTGATTTTAGTGACCAAAACAACTTTAACCAAAGAAGAATTTTCCGCTTGGGGATGGAGAATCCCTTTCTGGATTTCAATTCTAATGGTAGGAGTTTCTTATGTCATCAGAAGAAATATGAAGGAATCTCCACTTTTTGCCGCTGCTAAAAAAGAAGGCAAAACTTCTTCAAACCCATTGAAAGAATCTTTCGGTAATAAATACAACTTCAAATTCGTACTTCTAGCTCTATTTGGTGCCACAATGGGACAAGGAGTTGTTTGGTACACCGGACAATTCTATGCGATGAGCTTTCTCGGAAAAGTAATGAATGTAGACTCTACACAAGTAGATACCATCATGGCTGCATCATTATTCTTGGGGACTCCACTTTTCATTTTATTCGGATGGCTTTCGGATAAAGTGGGCAGAAAATCAATCATCCTTTTAGGAATGTTGCTTGCGATTTTTGCGTACAGACCAATCTATCGCGCAATGTACCACTCCGTGAATTTAACTGAAAAAACAGTGGTAAAAGATAGCGAAACATTGAAGAGAACCTCTAAAGTTCATGATAAAATTGCTACTGATAGCCTCATCACTTTCCATACCGAGAAAACCTTTACCGACGGGTCTTCATTGAAAAAAGATTCCATTGTTCATTGGGCTCCTACTGGACCTGTAATTAAAGACGGAAAACCTGAAGCTGCCAAAGTAGACGTTGCTGTAACCGTAGATCCTGCAACACGTTGGAAACTCATCGCTTTGCTTTTCCTTCAATTGGTATTTGTAACCATGGTTTACGGACCTATCGCTGCTTTCCTTGTTGAAATGTTCCCAGTGCGCATTCGCTATACTTCAATGTCTTTGCCTTACCACATCGGAAATGGTATTTTCGGAGGATTACTTCCTGCCGTTGCAACTTATTTGGTAACCAATGCTAAAGACACAGGTCATGCAGAATGGTATCTGGAAGGACTTTGGTACCCGATTATTGTGGCAGCAGTTTCCTTAATCATCGGATTTTTCTACTTAAATGGTAAAGACCGCAATGTGGAAGATTAATTTTTCAATTAAATTTTACTAACTTTAAAATTATAAAAATGGACGGAATAAAAAAAATATTAGGAATAGTGTGGTTACTATTAGCACTTGTGGTAGCCTACTATGGCATCACAGAATTTGGTTGGCCAAAAATCATGTCGGAGAAGCAAGACGACCAAGTATTCGGCTGGATCATCATGACGATTCTAATGCCAATTATTGTCGGTGGATTGGCCATTTTCGGATGGTACGCCATCAAAGGTGAATATTCGCAGGATAAACTGTAAATAAACATTTACTAAAAAATAAAAATTCCGGCATCATTCAAATGCCGGAATTTTAAAAAAACTTCAACAGAAAAATGAAAAAGAGACACAAACAAAAGCTGGTAATTTTAAGCATTATTCTATTTGTGATGTTGAATGCGCCTATTTTGTTTTTATTCAACTCCTCCGAAATGCTTTGGGGAATACCGTTGATTTATGTGTATTTTTTCATGGTTTGGTTCAGCTCCAGTTTATTGTCATTTTTAATTTTCAAAAGATTCGATGAGTAGTCCATTGCTATTTATATTGGTAATTCTTTATCTGGGATTACTTTTCTTCATCGCTTTTTGGGCAGAAAAAAAGAAAAGTAATTTTTGGGTAAATAATCCTTATATCTACGCGCTTTCGCTTGCCGTTTATTGTTCCGCGTGGACGTATTACGGAAGCATCGGTGTGGCAGCTAATCAGGGTTTAGAATATTTGGCAATTTATATCGGTCCGGTTATCATTATTCCGGCTTGGATTTATATTAATTCAAAAATCATCAGAATTTCAAGGGTAAATAAAATAAGCAGCATTGCCGATTTTATTTCATTAAGATACGGAAACAGCAGATTTCTAGGAGCTTTGGTCGCTTTTGTCTGTATTTTGGCAGTTATTCCTTACATCGGATTGCAAATTAAAGCGATTTCGGAATCTTATCACCTGATTACCAAAACTGAAATTTCAAGCAACATTTTCTTTGATTCTGCGACATATGTTGTTATAATAATCGCTTTGTTTTCGGCATATTATGGCACTCGCTATGTAGATGCTTCAGAAAAAAGACTCGGAATTATTTCTGCGGTTGCTTTTGAAAGTTTCCTGAAACTTATATTCTTTTTAATCTTCGGAATATTCGTTGTTTATGGAATTTTTAATGGGTTTGAAGATATTTATAAACAAGCTTCAAAACTTCCGGATTTTCATCAAAAAAATACTTTCAATGGTTTAGAAGGTGGTTTTAATTGGTTCCTAATGTGCTTACTTTCCATGACGGCTATTTTCCTGTTACCGCGACAATTTCACTCCACCATTATCGAAAATCGTACAGAAAAACATCTGAAAACAGCGATTTGGTTGTTTCCCCTTTACCTTTTATTGCTCAATTTTTTTGTTTTTCCGATTGCTTGGGGTGGCAAAATTCTTTTTGCAGGTCAAAACGTAAATCCCGAGTTTTTTTCCATTCTTATTCCGCAAAAATTCGGCAATACTTTCATCTCAGCGATGATCTTTTTCGGTGGATTAAGTGCGTGTATCTCGATGATCATTATCTCCAGTATTTCCCTATCGGTAATGCTTTCCAACAACATCATCATTCCATATGGCTTGCTGAACAATTTCAAAACAGAAACCGAAAACACCAACAGCAAAACCATCGTCAACATACGGAAAATCAGTATTTTTTCGCTGATTATTCTGGGATTTGTCTTCTATAAATTTCTTATCATCGGATCATCAATGTTTTCCGTAGGTCTTATTTCGTTTGTATTGATTGCGCAACTTGCACCTTCATTTTTCGGAGCTATTTTCTGGCGTCGAGGCAATTTTTATGGCGCAATTACAGGAATTATTGTGGGGGTTTTCATCTGTTATTTCAATTTAATTCTTCCTAATTATTTCGAAACTACTTATCAAAACTCTTCGCTTTTTCTTTTTTTTAAAATTCCTTATTTATCGCCAGTTGCCAATGTTTTTTTCTGGAGTTTAATTGTTAATGCAAGCTTATTTCTCATCATTTCATCTTCCGTTATCGGGCATTATCGCGAAAGAAACTTCGCTGAAATCTATGTTGATATCGATGATTATATTCTGAATCATGAAAACGCTTATATCTGGAAAGGAACGGCAAACATTTCCGATATCCGCAAAATTCTGACCCGCTTTTTGGGCGAGAAAAAAACAAAACAAGCACTGAATATTTTCAATCTCAAATACAATATTTCTGATGAAAACGACAGTGCAGATTCCCGTTTTATTAAGTTTTCCGAGAATTTACTCAGTGGAAGAATTGGAACAGCTTCTGCAAAAATTTTAATTGAAGGCGTTACCAAAGAAGACAAAATCACTTTGCCGGAAGTATTGAAAATTCTGGAAGAATCCAAGGAAAATATTTCGATGAACAAGCAACTTACCGAGCATTCCCAGCAACTCCGAAAACTCTCGGAAGAGTTGCAAAATGCCAACGAAACGCTCATCATCAAAGACAGACAGAAAGACGATTTTCTCGATTCTGTAGCTCATGAACTTCGAACTCCGATTACGGCAATCCGTGCAACCAGCGAACTGCTTTTGGACGATGAAGAAATGCCTTTAGAAATTAAAAAAGATTTCCTCGGAAACATTATTTCCGAAAGCGATCGCCTCGCTGAAATCATCAACGACATCCTCTATCTCGATAAATTAGAAGCCGGAACAACACCTCTAAATATTGAATATAAAAGCATTACCGAAACTTATTATAAAGCACTGAAACCTTTGCAGCAGCTGTTTGACCAGAAACATCTTCATCATTCGGAAGTAAATCTTTTACAAGATGAACATTTTTATTTCGATGAAATGAAAATGATACAATTATTTCAGAATATTCTCGGAAATGCACTAAAATTCACCAATGAACAAGGAATGGTGCAAACCAAATTTCAAGAAAAAGATGGAACTCTGAAAATATCAATTTTCAACACGGGAAAAAACATCCCGGAAGAAGATCTAGATTTTGTTTTTGAAAAATTTTATCAAAGTAAAAACCAAAACATACGAAAACCTCTCGGAAGCGGCCTTGGATTAGCAATTTGTAAAAAAATAATCACCGCACACAGCGGAAATATTACCGCAAAAAACAAAGAAATAGGAGTAACTTTTGAAATATTCTTGCCCAATCAAACTGAAAGAAAATGAAGAAAATATTAATTGCAGATGACGAACATAAGATTGTGATGACTTTGGAATATGCTTTCCGGAAAGCCGGTTACGAAGTTTTCATCGCAAGAGACGGATCCGAAGTTTTAGAAATCTTAAAAGAACAAATTCCGGATGCCATTTTACTCGATGTGATGATGCCCAATCTGGATGGATATTCCACCCTGACTGAGATTAAAAAAAATGAAAAATTAAGCAACATAAAAATCATATTTCTCTCAGCCAAAACCGGTGAAAGCGACATCAAAAAAGGTCTAGATTTAGGCGCAGATGCTTATATCACAAAGCCTTATTCCATCAAGAAACTCACCGAAAAAGTTGAAGAACTTTTGAAATAATGGTCTATTAAATTTTAATTTAAAATCTAAATAACTAATAAAATGGATGCAAATGAAATGTTCCGCGAAAGTGTGGAAAATAAAGAACAGTTTTGGGCATCACAAGCCGAAAATATCGAATGGTTCCGAAAACCAAAAACAATCATCACCGATGATGGCGAAAACTACCCTACTTGGTTTGCTGATGGCGAATTAAACACTTGTTATTTGGCACTTGATAAACATATTAATGACGGTTTTGGCGATCAAACAGCAATTATTTATGATTCTCCGGTAACCAATCGTATTTTAAAATTCACTTTCAGTGAAGTGAGGGAACAAGTCGCTAAACTCGCAGGTGGTTTGCAGAAATTAGGCCTGCAAAAAGGCGATACCGCAATTATTTACATGCCGATGATTCCTCAATCAGTATTTGCAATGCTTGCTTGCGCAAGATTAGGAGTAACGCATTCGGTCGTTTTTGGAGGTTTTGCACCTACAGAACTTGCCATAAGAATTGATGATTGCAACCCAAAAGCCATCCTTACTGCAAGCTCCGGAATGGAGGTTTCGCGCAGAATTCCTTATATCCCATTCGTGAGAGAAGCCATCGAAATTGCAGATCATCAACCGGAACATATCGTTGCTTTCGACAGAAAACTTCTTGGAAATACCATTGATTTTGAAAACGAAAAAGACCTCACCGATTTCGAAAAACTTATCGCAGAATCCGATCCTGCAGATTGCGTTCCGGTGGAATCTACCCATCCGTTATATATTTTGTACACCTCCGGAACAACCGGAAAACCAAAAGGTGTAGTTCGCGACAATGGTGGTCATGCAGTAGCATTGAAATTTGCCATCACCAATATTTATGGAGCAAAACAAGGCGAAACTTTTTGGGCTGCATCCGACATTGGTTGGGCAGTAGGTCATAGTTTTTCGGTTTACGGACCATTAATTAATAGAAATACCACCATTATTTTTGAAGGAAAACCTATCGGAACTCCTGATGCAGGTACTTTCTGGAGAGTGATTCAGGATCATAAAGTTTCGGTAATGTTTACAGCTCCAACTGCAATTAGAGCTATTAAAAAAGAAGATCCTGATGGTAATTTGGTAAAAAAATACGATTTATCTTCCCTAAGAACACAGTTTTTGGCCGGCGAAAGGTGCGATGTTGCCACACTCGATTGGTATGATGAACACGTAGGAGTTCCAGCGATTGATCATTGGTGGCAAACAGAATCGGGTTGGCCGATGTTGGGATTAATGCCGGGTGTGCAAGAAGTAAAAATAAAACGTGCGTCTGCAGGAAAACCAATTCCTGGCTACGATATTAAAATTTTCAGCGAAGAAGGCTATGAACTCGATGCCCACAAAGAAGGTTATCTGGTAATCAAACTTCCGTTGGGTCCGGGTGCTTTATCCGGAATTTGGAATGATCCGGAACGTTTTAAATTCGGTTATTTATCGAGGTTCCCGGGTTATTATTTCTCTGGAGATGGCGCTATACAGGACGAAGATGGCTATATTTTCGTCACTGGAAGAGTTGACGACGTCATCAATGTAGCAGGACACCGACTATCAACCGCTGAAATGGAAGAAGTTGTTTCCGCTCATAAAGATGTTGCCGAATGTTGCGTTGTAGGGATTGATGATGATCTTCGCGGGCAGGTTCCTTTTGCAATTGCCGTTTTAAAATCAGGTTCCAAAGTCAATCAGGAAGACTTAGAGAAAGATATCGTCGCATTGGTACGCGAAAAAATCGGCGCAGTAGCTTGCCTAAGAAATGCAATGGTGGTGAACCGATTACCTAAAACCCGTTCCGGAAAAATCCTCAGAAAACTGATCCGAACAATGCTCGATGGAAAAGATTACCAAATGCCTTCAACCATCGATGATGAAAGCATCGTAGAGGAATTACAACAAAGGATTAATGCGTACGGAAATGAAAAAAAATAATCCTAAATACTTTTAAAACTTATCAATTTATTTTAAATTTAAACTCAATTTTTCAACCGAAGTTTGACTATTTTCCAGAACGAAAAACTAAACTAAAAAATACGATCAACTTCAATTAATAAAAATCAATAGACATGAAGAATTATTTCATTGATGACCTACCCGATTATTTTAAACAGTATAAAAAATCCATCAAAAACCCTAAAAAATTCTGGGACAAAATCGCCGACGAAAATTTCGTTTGGTACCAAAGATGGAGCAAAGTGGTAGATTATGATATGCAGGAAGCCAAAATCAAATGGTTTAAAAATGCAAAACTCAACATCACTAAAAACTGTATCGACCGTCATTTGAATCTTCGCGGCGACAAAACTGCGATTATTTGGGAACCCAACAATCCTGAAGAAGAAGCGCAACATATTTCCTACAACGAGCTGCGCGACAGGGTTTGCAAAATGGCAAATGTTTTACGCGATATGGGAATCGAAAAAGGCGATCGCGTGTGCATCTACCTTCCGATGATTCCGGAACTTGCTGTTACCATGTTGGCTTGCGCAAGATTGGGAGCAGTGCATTCTGTGATTTTTGCAGGATTTTCTGCTTCTGCAGTTGCTTCAAGAGTAAACGATTGTGGAGCGAAACTGGTAATTTGTTCAGACGGAAGTTATCGTGCCAACAAAGCCATCGATTTGAAAGGAATCATCGATGAAGCGATGGAAAAATGCCCAACAGTAGAAAAAGTTTTAGTTGTAAAAAGAACCGGCGGCCCTCTAAAAATGAAGGAAGGCAGAGATTTCTGGCTTGAGCCTTTATATGAAAAAGCACCTGCAGATTTTATTTCTGTAATTATGGATGCCGAAGATCCTTTATTTATCCTTTACACTTCAGGTTCAACCGGAAAACCAAAAGGAATGTTACATACTTGCGCAGGATATATGGTTTATACCGCCTATACCTTCAAAAATGTATTCAATTATAAAGAAAATGATGTTTATTGGTGTACCGCAGATATCGGTTGGATTACCGGACATTCTTACATTTTGTATGGTCCGCTTGCGAATGGTGCTACGACGGTAATTTTTGAAGGTGTTCCTACTTATCCGGAACCAGATCGTTTTTGGCAAGTAATTGAAAAACACAAAGTTACCCAATTCTACACCGCTCCTACTGCAATTCGTTCTTTAGCAAAAGAATCCTACGAATGGGTTGAAAAACATGATTTATCGAGTTTAAGAGTCATAGGTTCTGTTGGTGAACCTATTAATGATGAAGCTTGGCATTGGTATAACGATCATGTCGGAAAGAAAAAATGCCCAATTGTCGATACTTGGTGGCAAACCGAAACCGGCGGAATCATGATTTCACCAATTCCTTTTGTTACACCAACTAAACCTACTTATGCTACCCTACCATTGCCGGGAATTCAACCTGTTTTGATGGATGATAAACGAAACGAAATCACCGGAAATCAGGTAGATGGAAACCTTTGTATTCGTTTTCCATGGCCGGGAATTGCACGCACAATTTGGGGCGATCATCAGCGATACAAAGAAACTTATTTCACTGCTTTTCCTGGGAAATATTTTACCGGAGACGGCGCATTGCGTGATGAAGTGGGATATTATAGAATTACCGGTCGTGTAGATGATGTGATTATCGTTTCTGGTCATAATCTTGGTACAGCGCCTATTGAAGACAGCATCAACCAACATCCGGCGGTTGCGGAATCTGCGATTGTGGGTTATCCTCATGATATCAAAGGAAGTGCACTTTATGGTTATGTAATTTTAAAAGATACCGGTGAAGGAAGAGATCGCGATAACTTAAGAAAAGAAATCAACCAAGTAATCAGCGATACAGTCGGGCCAATCGCAAAACTCGACAAAATACAGTTTGTAACAGCATTACCAAAAACCCGTTCCGGAAAAATTATGCGTAGAATTCTAAGAAAAATTGCTGAAGGCGATTTCGCTAATTTTGGTGATACTTCTACCCTGTTAAACCCAGAAATTGTGGATGAAATTAAAAATGAGAGAATTTAAATAACCTTCTCATTCTTACTAATGAATTTCGGAATTATAAAATTTTTAGTTCATTTACTTTAAATACAAAAAAAATCATCTCTATATTAGAGATGATTTTTTTTAATTATTAATGTATTTAAAAACACTAATAAAACATAATGTTTTTAACTCACCAAAACTTCTCCGGCCATTATTTCAGGGATTTCAACGCCCATCACTTTCAAAATGGAAGGTGCGACATCACCTAATTTTCCGGGTTTAAGTTTCCAAGTATGATCTTTATCCATCACAATCAAAGGAACGAGATTGGTTGAATGCTGTGTATTCGGGCTTCCATCTGGATTTTTCATCACATCGGAATTTCCGTGATCGGCAAGAATAAATACTGCGTAACCATGTTCGTAAGCCGCTGTAGCAACTTTTTCAATGCATTTATCCACCGTTTCTGCTGCTTTTACCGCTGCTTCAAAAACTCCGGTATGTCCTACCATATCAGTATTGGCAAAATTTAAACAGATAAAATCGGCAGTTTCATTTTCAATTTCAGGAAGAATTTTTTCGGTAATATCATATGCGGACATTTCCGGTTTGAAATCGTAGGTTGGTACATCTTTCGGACTCGGACAAAGCAATCTTTTTTCACCTAAAAATTCGGCTTCACGACCACCTGAGAAGAAAAATGTAACGTGCGGATATTTTTCAGTTTCGGCAACTCTGATTTGGGTTTTCCCGTTTCTTTCGAGAATTTCGCCCATTGTTCCTTCCAAAACATTTTCATCAAAAACAACTTTTACATTTTTGAAATCTTTATCATAGTTGGTCATCGTCACATAATAAAGATTCAAATGGTGCATGCCATAATCCGGAAAATCCTGCTGTGAAAGCACTTCTGTGATTTCTCTACCCCGATCAGTACGGAAATTGAAACAGAAAACAACATCTTCCTCATCAATCGTTGCAACAGGAAGGTGACCATCTTTAAGACAGACAATCGGTTTCAAAAATTCATCGGTAACTCCTTCTGCATAAGATTTCTCAATTAATGAAAGAACATCTCGAGTTTCTTCTCCCACTCCATTTACCATCACATCATAAGCCAATTTCACTCTTTCCCATCTTTTATCACGATCCATCGCGTAATAACGTCCAATCACAGATGCCAATTTTCCGGTAGTATTTTTCATGTGATCTAGAAGATCTTCAATGAATCCTTTCCCAGAATGTGGATCACAATCGCGACCATCGGTGAAAGCGTGTACATAAACCTTATCATTGAGACCATATTCGTGTGCAGCACTAAGCAATCCTTTCAAATGGTTGATATGAGAATGCACTCCACCATCAGAAACCAAACCTATAAAATGGACTTTTTTATTATTTTTTGAAGCATATTCAAATGCCTGAGTAATCACATTTTCTTTGCCTAAAGTTGCGTTTTCCACGGCCATATTGAGCTTTACCAAATTCTGGTAAACTACTCTACCCGCACCCAGATTCATGTGTCCAACTTCTGAATTCCCCATCTGTCCGAAAGGTAGTCCTACCGCAATTCCGCTTGCTTCAAGCGTAGTGTGAGGAAATTTTTCATAACAAGAATCTATAAATGGTGTGTTGGCTTGCGCGATGGCCGAAACTTCTGGATTAAGGCCGATGCCCCATCCATCAAGTATTGCTAAAATGGCTTTTTTTGACATTTTTAAAGTGTATTTAATAACTGCAAATTTAGTGAATTGTGATGAATAAAGCTTTTAATCTTCACATACATTTTAAACTCATCGACAGATAATTTTCTCGAATGCTTTTCTGGCTGAACCTCGAAAATAAACCTCTCCGCAATAAGTATATCCTAATTTTTCAAGGATTTTAAGCATCGAAATATTGTCGAAATTAGTGTCTACTTTAATACTGAAAACTTGTTGTGCTTTTGCTATTTTTTCTATTTCTTCAAAAAAATGAGTTGCAACTCCTTTGCCTGCAAACTCGTTTGATACAGCAACTCTGTGTATTACAACATAAGGTTCATTACTAAGCCAGTTGCCTTCTATCTCCTCATAAGCTGGCTCTATATCGAATATTATTGCTGCATAGGCTGCTATTTTCCCGTCAATTTCGAGAAGGTATCCATAATTGTTTTCGATATCAGATTGAACGGTTTCCAAATTAGGATAACCATTTTGCCATTGGGAACTTCCGTCTTGTTTTCTTCTTTCAATGGCTTGTTGAAGGATTTTCCAGATGTCTTGTTGGTCGGCTGTTGTTGCTTTTCTTAACGAATAATTTTCTTTAAAATCCATCCTTTTTTTTATTTTACAAATTTAAAGATGTTTTTCTTTTATTTTTAAATTAAAAAAACAGATTATCTAACGACAAAACACACTTTTTCAGTAAAGGTTCTATTTTTATTGCAAAAAATACAATTCCTATTCTAATTTCATGTTAAACTTATAAATATGAAGCCTCTCTAGCCATCTATTTATTCCGTTATTCATTCCCATTTGCTCGGCAATTTTCCAATATTTAAGCTCGGAACAAACCAACTTGATAAACTCGAGTTCCCATGAGGGAAATTAATTTTGCTTTCATAGTTCTTATATTTATTCAAATTTACTTTATATTTGAAAAGAATAATAGGTGAAAACACCCTTTTTGCTCAACACTTCATTTATTTTATAAAATGTCTTTAGAAAATATCAGTAAAAATTACGAGAAAATCAGCCATTCTTTGCCGGAAAATGTACAACTTGTGGCGGTTTCAAAAACTCATCCTGTAGAAAAAATTCTAAATGTTTATCAGTTAGGACAAAGGGTTTTCGGGGAAAATAAAGTTCAGGAACTTACCGAAAAATATCCGCTTCTGCCCAAAGATATTCAGTGGCATCTCATCGGACATTTGCAAACCAACAAAGTAAAATATATTGCCGAATTTATCGATACAATCCAAAGTGTAGATTCTGAGAAACTACTCGAAGAAGTAGATAAACAAGCAGCAAAACACAACCGAAAAATTAAAGTGTTGTTGCAAGTGAAAATTGCAGAAGAGGAAACCAAATTCGGGCTCGAAATTCACGAAGCCAAAGAACTTTTTCAGGATTATATGAACGGGAAATTCCCCAATGTAGAAATTACCGGGTTGATGGGAATGGCCACTTTCACGGATGACAAAAAACAAATCGCCAAAGAATTCACCCTGCTCAAACAAATTTTCGATAAACTTTCGCTTCAGAAAAAACTCGATACCCTTTCAATGGGAATGAGCGACGATTATCAATTAGCCATCGAATGTGGAGCCAACTCCGTAAGAATTGGTTCTGCCATTTTCGGATACAGACAATATGACGTATAAACCGTTTTAGGTACGATTATTGCTGAATAATTTGCAAATTTTAAATAGAATTTTTATTAAATCCATAATTTTTATACTTAATGCAAAGAATCTTAATTGTAGAAGATGAAAAAGCCATTTCAGGCGTACTCCAAAGCATCTTATCTGATGAATTACCTGATTACGAATTTGCCATTGCTGAAGACGGTTTAGAAGGCTATAAACTTATTGAAAAAGAAGATTTCGCTTTGGTTGTTTCCGATATTAAAATGCCCAAACTTTCCGGCACCGAATTGTTGAAACAAGCTTTACAAATAAAACCAGACACCACTTTCGTGATGATTTCCGGCCACGCAGATATTGATACTGCCGTTGCATGTCTGAAAGAAGGTGCTTATGATTTCATTTCAAAACCTATCGACATCAACCGATTGATTATCAGTGTTAAAAACGCTTTAGATAAAAGAATTCTTCAAAAAACCAATCAAGTACTGAATGTTGAAAATTCTACTTTAAAAAAGAAAGTCAACAAAAAATACCAAATGATCGGCCAATCTCCTGCATTGAAAAAAATTCAGGATATGATCGAAAAAGTAGCGACTTCAGATGCACGAGTGCTCATCACAGGTCCCAACGGCGCAGGAAAAGAATTGGTTGCTCATGCTATTCATTCGCAAAGTGACCGTAGCAAAGGCCCAATGATTGAAGTAAATTGTGCTGCAATTCCTTCAGAACTCATCGAATCTGAACTTTTTGGTCATGTGAAAGGTAGTTTTACCGGTGCAATTAAAGATAAACAAGGAAAATTCGAACTTGCTCATAACGGAACCATTTTCCTCGATGAAATTGGTGACATGAGCCTTATTGCACAAGCGAAAGTGCTTCGTGCGCTTCAGGAAAGCAAAGTTTCGCCGGTAGGAAGCGACAAAGAAATCAGAGTTGATGTAAGAGTTTTGGCTGCTACCAACAAAAATATGCAGAAAGAAATCGCTGAAGGGAAATTCCGTGAAGACCTTTATCACCGACTTTCTGTAATTGAAATTTACGTACCGCCATTGGATGAGAGAAAAGAAGATATCAAACTTTTGGTAGAACATTTCTCTAAAATAATTTCTGATGAACACGGAACTGCCAAAAAAGAATTCGATGAGAAAGCCATCAAAGCCCTCGAAAATTTCAGTTGGACCGGAAATATCCGCGAGCTGAGAAACGTGATCGAAAGACTCATTATTTTAGGATCGAATCCGGTTTCCGCAGAGGATGTTGCGAGTTTCGTGAGAAAATAATTATCATTAAATTAAAAGAAATAGAAGAAGTTTGCAGTATTTTTGCCGCAAACTTTTTTTTATGAAAATACTCAATAAAGAATACACTAAAGCTTGCCTTACCCTCGCTCTTCCTGTAATGATTACACAAGTAGGTCAGGTTTCTGTTAATTTATTCGATAATATTATTGTTGGTAAACTTTTGGGAGCACAAGCATTAGCATCGGTTTCCTTAGGAAATGCCGTGTTTTTCTCGATTTTTGTATTTGCTTTAGGATTTTCATTTGCCATTCCGCCTTTGGTTTCCGAGGCGCATTCTCAGGATAAGCACGACACTATTAATTCTGTATTCCGACATGGATTTGTCATTAATTTGGGAATCGGTTTTCTACTGATGTTGTTGCTGTTTTTCTCTTTACCACTTCTCTACCACATGGATCAACCGAAGGAAATTATTCCCGACACCATTGGTTTTTTGGGGATTATGACTTTAAGTATTCTGCCTTTTATGGCATTTCAAACGTTGCGCGAAGTGTCCGAAGGTTTGTCTTACACCATCGGAGTTACTAAAGCGACGATAATTGCCAACGTCATCAATGTTGCATTAAATTATGTTTTCATCAAAGGAATGTTCGGTATTTCACCGATGGGCGTTGAAGGTTCGGCACTTGCGAGCTTAATTGCAAGAATTTTCATGATGGTATTTCTCTATTATGTACTCTTAAAAGAAGAAAAAACAAGAAGATACATTAAAGATTTCTCATTGAAAATTTCCGAATTTTCTAAGGCGATGTTTACCAAAATGTTGAAAATCGGATTCCCTACTGCATTGCAAATGTTTTTTGAAGTTACTGCCTTTGCAGGAGCAGCATTTATCTGTGGATTAATCTCTGCGAAAGACATTGCTTCACACCAAATTGCGCTTTCTATGGCGTCTTTTACCTTTAATCTTTGTGTCGGATTCAGTGTTGCTTCTACCGTTCTAATCGGAAGAAAATTGGGTGAACAAGATTATACTGGTTTGAAAAAAGTCGGCATCAACAACCTGAAAATTGTTTTCATCTTCATGTTTGCTTGTGGCCTCATCTTCATCTTCGGACGACACATTCTTCCGACTTTTTTCACCAAAGCTGAAGACGTGGCGGTGATTCAACTGGCTGCGCAATTGATGATTATCGCTGCATTATTTCAACTTTCAGATGGAATTCAGGTCGTGGCATTGGGTAGTTTAAGAGGTATTCAGGATGTGAAAATTCCTTCTATCATTACCTTTATCGCTTATTGGGTGATTGCCATTCCATTAGGATATTTTCTTTGTGTAACCATGAAAATGGGAGCTTTCGGGATGTGGATCGCTTTGGGATTAGGCCTTACTGTTTCTGCAGTTCTTTTGGTAACGAGGTTTCTTACGCTTTCTCAAAAGAAAATTAATGCCTTCGAAAAAGGTAAACTGGCTTAATTATCCTTCAGAATTAGAATTATTTAAATAAAAAATCAGAGTTTGAAAAATTGTTTCAAACTCTTTTTTTGCTTTAGACTCAAAATTATTAAAACCATTTTTATAGGATGCGGAATCATTTCCCCTCATCGTTAAACCTTTTTAATTCATCGCTGAATCTTTTTAATTCAACGTTGAATTCTTTAAATTATCAAAACCTATAAAATAAAAAAGCCGCTTCAAATGAATGAAACGGCTTTCTATTAACAATAAAAAAACTATAAATTATACTATATGTTTCGGTGTGAAACCATCGTCGCTGAGTTCTTGATGCTCATAATCGGCTTTTATTTCAGCTTCGTAATCGATCTTTTCATGTTTGCCCATTCTTCTAAGCAATGAATCGAAAAGCGAGTAAACTACCGGTACAATGATCAAAGTAAGGAACAAAGATGATGTTAAACCTCCGATAATTACCCAAGCCAAACCGTTGTTCATCTCGGCTCCGGCTCCTTTCGCCAAAGCAATTGGAAGCATCCCGAAGATCATCGCAATGGTGGTCATCAAAATCGGACGAAGACGTGCGTGATTCGCCTGAATCAATGCATCATGAGTATTGGCTCCTGCGGCTTTTCTCATATTGGCAAAATCGACAATCATAATCGCATTTTTCGCTACCAAACCAATCAACATAATCATTCCGAGCATAGTAAAGATGTTCAATGAATTTCCTGTCAATGCAAGAATCACCATCACCCCAATTAATGCCAAAGGAATTGAGAACAATACCACGAAAGGATACACAAAACTGTCGTAAAGCGAAACCATTACCAAATAAACTAAAATAATAGCGGCCAACAAAGCAATTCCTAAAGTTCCGAAACCTTCAGTTTGGTTTTCCATATCGCCGCTCCAAATGTAGTTTACGCCTGCTGGTTTTGTTTTTTCATTATCCATGAACATGGCAGACCATTCGGTGGCTACATCACCTACCGGACGACCTACAACTTTGGAAAGTACTTTCACCGAAGGCGATTTGTCTCTACGCTGAAGCAAACTTGGTCCTGAACTCATTTCTACGTTGGCAAACTGGCTGAGTCGGATTTGTTCGCCTTTAATATTCGTGAACATCAGATTTCTTACATCTTCAATGGATTTTCTGTTGTTATCTGCAAATCGGATGTTGATGTCGTATTCATACTCACCAGCTCTGAATTTTCCGTCTGTGTTTCCATTAAATGCTGTTTGCATCGCTTGTCCCACGCTTGAAAGATTTAAACCTAACGCAGACATTTTATCTCGGTCAATATTCACCTTTACCTCTGGGCTTCCGGTATCGGTAGATAACTCAGAATCTACAGCTCCAGGAACTTTTTTCAACAATTCGAGAATTCTGTTCGCCTCTTTGTTTGCGGTTTCGTTATCAGGAGCGGTTACTACCATTTCGATTGGGGCATTATCAGCTCCCATCAATCCGATTGGTGCTGTTTTAAATTCTACACCGGTGAATTTTTCTTCTAAATCTCTTTTGAATTTAGCCGACATGATATCGGTACTTTCAGAACGTTCGGATTTATCATTCAAAATTACCTGAACTTCGGATTGATAAGCCGTTGCCTGTGCTCCACCAAAACCGGATGATTGCTGACCAACGGTGGTAATTAAATTTACTACATTCGGGTTGTTTCTCAAATATTTTTCAACTTGAAGGGTAACCTGGTTGGTTTTTTCGATGGTAGCATCTTTAGGCAATTCCATTTGAACAAGGAACTGTCCGCGGTCCGTTTTCGGGAAAAATTCACCCCCAATAAATCCGAAAGCCACCAACAACATTGATGAAATTAAGATGATAAAGGTAATAACCACTGTCATGATTCTTCTTAAACCGGTTTTCAGACACCATTCCAAAATTCCCGTAATCCAATGAGTGAATTGGTCTAATTTCGTTTCAAACCAAAGGATGAATTTTTCAAAAGGATTTTTACCGGTAAGGTGTACTACTTTCCCAAATCTAGATGACAACCAAGGAATAATGGTAAATGAAGACAACAAAGAGAACAATGTGGCAATAACTACCGTAACACAAAACTGCGCTAAAATATTGGAAACCAAACCGGAACTCATCGCGATTGGTAAAAATACCACGACAATTACCAAAGTAATCGCTGTTACTGTAAAACCAATTTCGGAAGCTCCGTCGTATGCTGCACGAATTCGGCTTTTACCCATTTCCATGTGACGGTAAACGTTTTCTAAAACCACAATCGCATCATCCACAAGAATACCTACTACTAAGGAAAGCCCAAGTAAACTCATCAAGTTCAAAGTATATCCCATTAAATACATTCCGATGAACGTCGAAATCAACGAGATTGGGATGGAAACCATTACGATAAATGCGTTTCGGATATTGTGAAGGAACAACAACATTACAATCGCTACCAAGATAATTGCCAAAACCAAATCGAAGATTACGTGATCAGCAGATTCTAAGGTAAAATCAGTAGTATCATCTACAATATTTAATTTTACACCCTGAACTTTGTAATTATTGGTTACCTCAGCCATTGTTTTTTGAATGCTTTCGGAAACTGCTACGGCATTCGCATCAGATTGTTTTTTCACCTGCATCAAAATCGTAGGATTCTGGTTGTATCTCGCAATTTTATCAACATCTTTCTGCGTATCGAAAACGGTTGCAATATCCGATAAACGAATTTGCGCTCCATTTTTAGAAGAAATGACAAGATTATTCATTTCTTCAACAGATTTGTATTTTCCGGATAATCTGATGGTAGATTTTGAGGTTCTGGATTTTAAACTTCCAGTCGGGAAATCAAGGTTTGATGAAAGAATTGCTTGTTGCACTTCACCGATACTGAGACCGTAACCTTCCAGTTTTTTATCATCAATACTCACTTGGATTTCTCTTTCCTGACCACCGATAAGATCAACCTGCGCTACCCCATTTACACGGGAAAAAATCGGTTCAATTTTCTTATCAAGCAAATCATAAAGTTCTTTGCTGTTCAGCTTATCACTCGAAATACTCATCGTGATGATAGGAAGATCATCCAATGAAAATTTATTGAGTGAAGGCGCATCCGCATCATCCGGAAGTTGAGATAAAATGGCGTTTACTTTACGCTGAGCATCATTCAAGGCATAATTTACATCAGCACCTGCATTCAGCTGCACCATAATTACCGAAAGACTTTCGTAAGAAGAAGATTCTACTTTTTTTACGTTTTCTAAAGCACCTACAGCATCTTCGATTTTTCTTGTTACCGAAGTTTCCACTTCACTTGGTGACGCTCCAGGATACACTGTGGAAATCGTCACCATATTGGTTTCAAATTTCGGGATGAGCTCGTATCCCATCATGGAATAACTAAGCAAACCACCTAAAGTAAGTATCGTAAACAAAACGATAATTAGCGATGGTCTTTTAATTGATATTTCTGCTAATTTCATTTTATTACTTTACAATTTTTATTTTTGATCCGTTCTCTAAATTGATTTGTCCGCTGGTGATTACTTGTTCTCCGCCATTCAAACCACTGATGATTTGCACTTTATCACCATATACTTTTCCTGTTTGTACTTTCACAAGTTTCGCAGTACCATTTTGAACGATGAATAACTGGCCAGAACTTACTCCGTTTACGAAAGCTTCCGCTGGAACAACGAGCATATTTTGGTTTTCAGCACCATAATTAGTTTTGAACAATGCGGTTGCATACATACCAGCTTTTAAGCTTCCATTGTTGGCTACTTCTACTTCTACTGGGAAATTGAGGGATGCATCACTTTTTGGAGCGATAAATGAAATTCTACCGGTGAAAGTTTCATCAGGCAAAACATTAACGTTAATAGCAACTTGCTGACCGATTTGGATTCTTCCAACTTGGCTTTCATCCACCAAAACGGAGAGTTTCAAACTATTAATATTAACGATTTCAAACAAAGGTGTTCCTGGAGAAACTACTGCTCCCGGCTCTACCATTTTTTTATTGATCGTTCCGCTGATACCGGCTCTCACTTTGGTATCATTCATTTTTACACCTTGAGCTCTTAATGCCGCTTGTGCATTTTTCAGCTGAAGTCTGGAGTTATCCAATTGTTGCTTGGTAACACCGCCTGTTTTGTAGGCATTTTCGTAACGTTGGTTATCGATAATTGCGTTTTGTAAATTATTTTGAGCTTGGGTTACATCAACCTCAATCGCATCTCTTTTAATACTTGCCAAAACTTGTCCGGCTCCTACTCGCGATCCTTCTTTTACGTAAACACTCACCACACGTCCGGAAATATCCGCAGATTGATTGGTTTCTTGTTTCGGAATGAAAGTTCCGTTGGCGGAATAATCGGTATTGATGTTTTCGCGGGTTGCGGTGATTACATTTACATTGATTTTGTCAACTTGTCTTGCTACTTCAGCAACTTCTTTTTCTTGTTTTGCTTTATTTCCTGCAATTTTATAGGCTCCCAAACCGATGAGTACCGCTGCTACGATGATATATATTAAAGTTTTCTTCATGATCGTTTTATTTTAAATAAGTTTTAAGTTCTCCTTTTGCTTTGTAATATTGAATTTCTGCGATTTTGTATTCTAAAACAGCGTTACTGTAGTTGTTTTTTGCTTCTACCAAGGCGTTTTCAGCTTCTAATAATTCGGTAAGCGTCGCTAAACCATATTGATAATTATGCTTGGTATTTGAAGTTACCGTTTCAGCAAGACTTACGTTGGCTTTTTGATTTTCTAAAGCCAAAAGACTGTTCTCGATTTGCGATTTTGCATTTTGATAAGACAAATTTAAACTGAGTTTAGTGTCCTTGAGATTCACTTCCAACTTATCCAATTCTATTTGTGCCATTTCAACACGAGCTTTCGTAGCAAAACCATTAAAAATAGGAATATTCACGCCCAAAGTAATCGCAGAATAATCTGCCCAATAAACACCGTTTTTCTCGCCATTGGTCAAAGGAAATTTATTACCCAATCCTTGCCAGCTGTAATTGGCATTGAGGTTTACTGTTGGATAATACGCTGCTTCTACGGCTTTCTTATTGTATTGCAAAAGTTCTTTTTGCTTGTTCAATATTTTAATCTCGGATCTTTCGTCGGTTCCTACAGTTTCATCCAACAAATGTGGAGTAATTTCCATATCAGATTTTACCAATTCTATTTTGTTCTCAATCGGCATTCCCATATAGAATTTCAAAGCATTTTCTGCCTGATTAATGGCATTTTGCTGTTGCTTCAGAAGTGTATTAATGTTGGTAAGATTCACGTTGGTTCTGTCCAAATCTATTTTTTTAGCCAGCCCGTTATCAAATAAACTTTTAATGATATTTCTAGCCTTCTCGGTACTCGCATAGCTGCTTTCCAAAGTTTCTTTCTTTTGCTGAATGGTAAATACCTGAAAATATGCATTGGAAACTCTCTCGATAATCTGCTCTTCAGTAAGTTCCGCATTGAGTTGATAAAATTCTTTAGTCGATTTCGCAGCTTTAAGACCTACAAACACTTGCTGATTAAATAATGCTTGAGACAATTGCAACCCTGCGCCGGCGTTCCATTTTTGGCCCATCGTAATCAACTGAATATTACTTGGTCCACCGCTGAATGCGCCCACATCTAATGCGGTAGTTTGCAAAATTGGGTTGTAAGTAACGTTGGCAACGCCATTAATTTTTGGTAGTGCGCCTGCTTTCGCTTCCATGATTTGATAATCGGCATTGCGAATATCCAGTTTTGCATTTTGTGCTTCTGCCTTATTTTGCAGCGCATACTCGATGGCTTGTTTCAGGGTAACAGTTTGCTGCGCCTGCAACTCGGTAATCGAGAAAGCAAAAAGCAGCACTCCGAGCGCCATTTTTCTCCAGTTAGTCATTATCTATTGAGTTATTATTTGTTAATAATTTTGTTATTTTTTTCCTTAAATCGTTTCTCCTTTACATACCGTATTTTTCAGATAATCCTTACCTTTTTCAGTGGTGATGGCGTACATGAAAAATTTCATCGCTTCATTATTAAAATAGGTTCTTTCGATTTTTTCTGTATTGAAAAAAGGAGAACTGTCGTAGGACATGATCAATTGAAAAAACATCTTACCATACAGTTTCTCATCAAAATCGTGTCGGTAATACCCTTGTTCTCTACCTCTTAAAATATTATGGATGATTACTTCGGAGAATCTTTCAGAAAAATGCATCATATGTTGATTGAAAATCGCCGGATAATATTTAATCAACTGGCGAATGAGCAATGATTTATTGGTTTCAACAGCCTTTTCGATCTCTTCATCGCGGCAGAACATTCTTTCGATTGCATTTTCAACTTCAATATCCAACTGGTTAAGTTTTTCAATTACTCCATCTAATTTAAATTGAAGAACATCACTTAAAAGCGCATCTTTGTTGGTATATTTTTGATAAAGAGTTTTCTTGGACATTCCGAATTCTTTGGCAATATCATCCATCGTCAACGTTTTTGCACCGTTTTCGATAAACAGATCAGCTACTTTTTCTAAAAATTTTTTATCCATCATTACAATTTGAAGCGGCAAAAATACAAAAGAAAACTAAAAAACAAAAAAAGTTTCCTAGTTTATTTTAATTTAATTGTCGAAAATTTTTCACTGGAAACTTTATTTAATATTTTCATTAAGAATTCATATCAAAAAACCACCAAAGTTGCATTATCAAAAGAAAATCTCTGGCATTTACATTGATATTTTTTTAGACGTTACTGTCGATCATTTTACTTTAAATCATTCTGATAATTATCTTCCATTTTAAGTTCATCACAAAAAAAGCAGAATTCATCATTCTGCTTTTTTGTATAAGTTATGTTCTTTTTTATTTCACCAAACTATGATCAATGGCAAACTTTACCAGTTTTGAAGAATTATTGATATTCAGTTTCAGCATGATATTTCTTCGGTGAGACTCCACGGTATGAATCCTGATAAAGAGTTTTTCGGTAATTTCTTTCGTTCGCAAACCTTCACAAATGAGATTCAGCACACCAATTTCTCTGGCAGTAAGTTCTTCTATTCCACCTTCTTTTTTTTCATTATCACTTACGTTACAGATGTAATTGAACAAATCGTTTTTAGTATTTTCATTGATATAAATTCTTCCGCCAAGTGCACATTGAAGCGATTGCAAAAACTCAGCGGAATTGGTATCTTTTCCTAAATAACCTTTTATTCCTTTTTCAAAATATTTTTTGATCGTTTTCATATCCGAATTCCCCGACAATATAATCATTTTCAAATCTTTATTCATCGAAAGCCATTGTTCGATATGTTCAAAAGATTCTAAAATACTTTCACCGGTTAGATTAAGAATTAAAATCTCCGTTTCGGTTGAAATGTGTTGTTCAATCTCTTCTGAATGAGTAACATGAACAATTTTGTGAGATTTCGTGAATCCGTTTTTTTCAAGAAATTCCTGTATTAATTCCAGGAAAAACAGATGATTTCCGTAAATAGTAATTTCTTTTTTCATGATTTTTGTTTTGGCTAAGCTACTAAAAATCATTTAATTATAACAAGGTGAAAACACCCATTTTTTTATTTAATGAGAAATTTATAAGAATATTTAATGAAAAACTAAGCAGATTTATGGATATAACGGGAAAGTTTAATTCCCAGATCCGTCCATACAATTTTTGAATTGGCGTTTCTTTCCAGATGATAATCGGCGGCAGAAATTTCCTCCAAAATAGCTTCAATATTGGCTCCATGAATAAATTTGGAAAAACTTTCCCATTTGAAACCTCCAGAATCTATTTTTTTATACACCAATGTTTCGCTTCCGTAATTCTGAAGCAAAGCCAGACGAAACATTTCGGCACAATAATCTAAAAAACTTTTCTGTTTTTCGCGGTTCCAACTTGCGATATTGCGTCCCCAGAAAACAATATTTTTCAAAAATTCAGGCTTCTTTTTTACTTGGAAAGCTTCGCGTACCCAGTTGATAAATAGTTGTTCAAACTCAGAATCTGTATTTTCAGTAAGCAAAAGTTTCTGCGCAGCATTCCAATTTCCTTGGGATTGAAAAACAATTTCTTTTAGTTTTTCTTCACTGACGCCATGGTTTTTTGATAGGAAAGTCTCAAGATCTTCGTCTTGAATTCTGGGAATTTCCACCAGTTGGGTTCGGGAGAGAATGGTGGGCAAAATATTATCGATATTTTCGGCAGTGAGGATGATGATAGTATCTTTCGGTGGCTCTTCTAAAAATTTCAGGAACTTATTAGCGGCAGAAATATTCATTTTATCTGCTTGCCATACGATGAGAATTTTACTTCCTCCTTCGAAGCTTTTCAATGCGAATTTTTTGTTCAGCTCATCGATTTCATCAGCATAAATCGTGAGTTGCTTATTCTCCGACTCCAAAATCCGGCTCCAATCTTCGTTGTTGGCATAAGGATTTTCAAGGATCATTTCTCTGAAGTTTTCTCTGAAATTATCCGCAAGGCCACTGTTTTTTTCTTTAAAAACCGGAAAACTAAAATGCAAATCCAAATGATTCAAATGCTCCACTTTCGTTGACGAATGTTCGTTTTCTTTATGGAAAATTTCTTTAGCAAAAGCCATTGCCAACGGCAAAGTACCGTAACCTGCCTTTCCTATGAAAAGTTGGGCATGACCTACTCTATTATTGTAAATGCTTTCTTTGAGGAGATTTTTCAGTTTTTCCTGACCTACGATTTGTTCCCAGTTCATTTTTCAAAGATAAATAATTTTTGACTGAAAATATCTTTAGAAAATTCGCAAACCAAAAGTTTAAAATCCATTCGTTATTATTTTCTCATTATCTTGTGGTTTATCAGTAAACCAAGGGGTTTATCATTATAAAAGCCCTTAACAAACTTTAACCAAAGTAAATTTCCTCAATTCAGTAATATTTAGGATATTTGCGCATTATTTTTAAAAATAGAGAATGAAAAAAATTTTTGTATTACCTCTCGTTGCAGCCGGATTTTTCCTCAATGCGCAATCGGTTGGTAATTCTCCTTACGCTGCCTTCGGAATCGGGGATGTGAAGTATGATAACACAACTGATGTGAGTGCGATGGGCGGCATTTCTACTGCATATATCTGGGACTTCAACAATAATTTTAATTTCAGTAACCCTGCTGCAAATAAAAATTTAGAACTTACTACCGTAAAAATTGAAGGAACTAATGAGAATAATTTCTTCAAATCGAATTACGATAACATGAATGTTACCAAACATTCTACCTATCTTTCAAATATTGCAGTTGCCTTCCCTATTTCAAGTAAAATAAAATTTGGTTTAGGTTACCAACCTTACAGTTCTAAGAAATATTCAGTTCTTTCCCAGGAAACTTTAACTGATGGTACCGTCAAAGCAAATCTTTTCCGTGGTGAAGGAACTTTGAGTACCGTACAAGCTGCATTTTCTTATCAAGTTTCTCCGGAATTGGGATTTGGTTTCAGAACGAATTTCTACTTCGGAAATCTTTATGATATTAATGAGCTTACTTATTTAAATGCAGATCTTATTAATGGCTACGAGACCAAAAACAAAATAAAAACATTTAATTTTACCCTTGGTTCTGCTTACCAGAAAAAACTCGCTAACGACAAAAAACTTACTCTAGGAGCTACTTATACTTTTGGTACTACCGGACAAATGGATACCAATTATACCAACAGTACCTATTATTATGTTGATAATGTTAACAAGACCAACATCAGCATCATCGACCAAGATTTCAGTTCAGACAAAAACCTTATTCCTATGGAATTCTCATTAGGAGCTGGTTACGGTCATGATACGAAATGGTTTGTAGGAACTCAGTTTGATTTCAAAAAAGGTGAAACCATTCAGTTTTTAGGGCAACCTTTTGCTAACCAAAATTCTTACAAAATTGCAGCAGGTGGTTGGTTTTTACCAAATTACAATAACTTCAGAAACTATTTCTCTAGAGTTGTTTATCGTTACGGAGCTTATTACGAAAAAGGAAATCTTGCGATCAACGGAACCAATATCAACCAGTTTGCTTTAACCGGCGGCGTTACTTTACCTTTCGAAAATCGAAATGTGAACAGAATGAGCGGGATTGATTTAGGAATAGAAATCGGAAAAAGAGGAACTTTGGATAACAATATGATTCGCCAAAATTTTATTAACCTTAAAGTCGGAATCAATTTTGCCGATAAGTGGTTCATAAAACGTCTTTATGATTAAAAAATGAAGTTTTTCAAACAAATAATACATCAAAATATAGCCGCCTTTTTGGGTTGTGCTATATTTTTTGGTTTAATTTCTTGCGACGAAGATCTTACTCAAGTCAATAAAAATAAAAACACCAATTTTCCTTCACAAATCATTAATAATGCAAAGATTGTTCAGCGCGATTCGGGGATGGTAAAGTTACGCGCTACTGCGCCGTTGATTGAAAAATACGAGTTTATCGATTCGCCGTATATTGTAGCGAAAAAAGGAATCAATATTCTTTTCTACGATAAGAAAAAACCAAAAATTCCTGGAAAAATCAGTGCAAAATATGCCAAGTTTAACGAAAAAAAGAAGTTCTACGAAGCAAAAGGAAATGTGAGAATCATCACCAACGAAAACCAGATTTTCGCCATGCAATCGGTGTATTGGGATCAGATAAAAAGAGTAATTTATACTTCAGACACTGTTTTCGTGACTGATAAAGACGGCTCTACCCTTGTTGGCGCCAATGGAATGAAGGCCAAAGACGATTTCTCAGAATACACTTTCTACAACAATTCCGGAAACATTAATGCCAAGAAAATCCCCGAAAAAGGAAAATAATTTTTCGTAAATTCGGGAAAATATTTTCTATGACCTTTAACGCAATCGGATTAATGTCGGGAACAAGTCTTGACGGACTTGATATTTGTTGCGCAACATTCACCAAAGAAAATTCCCGTTGGAAATTCAAGATTCAACATGCGGAAACCCTTTCCTATTCTACAACCTGGGAAGATAAGCTTAGAAATTCCATTCATTTAAAACCTGAAGAACTTTTAGCTTTAAACTCCGAATACGGATTTTATTTGGGTGAAAAAGTGAAGGAATTTATCAACAAACATTCCTTAAAAAACATCGATTTAATCGCTTCTCACGGTCACACGGTTTTTCATCAACCACAAAAAAAATTTACACTCCAAATTGGCGACGGAAGAGCAATTAAAATTTTAAATAAAATTCCTGTCGTTTATGATTTTCGAAGTCAAGATGTTTTGATGGGCGGAAACGGTGCTCCATTGGTTCCGATTGGTGATGAACTGCTTTTTTCTGAATTTGATGCGTGCTTAAATCTCGGTGGATTTTCGAATATTTCATTTAAAAAAGAAGGAAAACGAATCGCTTTCGATATTGGTTCTGTTAATATTGTTTTAAACAAATTTGCACAACTTCTTCACCAAAAATACGATGAAAGCGGAAATATCGCCAAAAAAGGAAACATCAATCAAGAAATTTTATCATTATTAAATTCCATGGAATTTTACCAAAAAACGCCACCAAAATCTTTAGGAATTGAATGGGTGAATAAACATATTTTTCCAAAATTATCTAGCGAAACTCCCGAAAATGTTTTAGCAACTTTCACGGAACATGCTGCAGACCAAATTGCTAAAGTTTTCAATGATTTTAATTTAAAAAATGTACTATTTACGGGCGGCGGAACGTATAATACTTATTTATTGGAAAGCATAAAACGCAAAACCGAAACCGAAATCATTGTTCCTGAAAAAGGAATTATTGACTTCAAAGAGGCTTTAATCTTTGCATTGATGGGCGTTTTAAAACTCAATAATGAAATAAATGTGTTGAGTTCTGCCACAGGAAGTTCCGAAAATCATTCTTCCGGAATTGTCATTTAACCAAATTATGTAATAAAATAAAAATTTATGCAAATAGATATCAGAAAACTCTCCATTGAGGATTACGACGAATTGAAAGAGACCATGCTGAAAGCCTATCCCACGATGTCGGAAAGTATTTGGTCGAAAAAAAGTATCCAAAAACTATTGAAAATCTTCCGCGATGGTCAAATTTGCATTACTGTTGACGGAAAAATCGCTGCGGTCGCGCTTTCGCTAATCGTACAATATGAACTGTACGGAGACGATCATACTTATAAAGAAATTACAGGAAATTATACGTTCAACACGCATTCCGACACGGGAAATGTGTTGTATGGAATTGAAGTTTTTGTCGATCCGGAATACCGAAAATTGCGTTTGGCGCGCCGACTTTATGATGTAAGAAAAGAACTTTGCGAAACCCTGAATTTGAAATCGATCATGGTTGGTGGAAGAATTCCAAATTATCATCTTCACAGCGCTGAACTTTCGCCAAGAGCGTACATCCAAAAAGTGAGAAATAAGGAACTTTACGATCCGGTTTTAAGTTTTCAATTGGCAAATAATTTTCTACCAGTAAGAATTCTAAAAAATTATCTTCCAGAAGATTTACATTCCGAGGAAAATGCCGTTTTGTTGCAATGGAACAACATTTATTACAGTAAAAAGCCCAATACGATGCAGGATTCCGTAATCCGACTTGGGTTGGTACAATGGCAAATGCGACATTTCAAAACCATTGATGCGTTTTATGAGCAAGTTGAATTTTTCGTGAATGTAATGGCAGATTACAAATCGGATTTCATTTTGTTTCCGGAGCTTTTCAATACGCCTTTGCTTGCACCTTTTAACCATCTTTCGGAAAGAGAAAGTATGTTTAAATTGGCAGAACTTACCGAAGAAATTAAATTGAAACTTTCGGAATTTGCGATTGGTTACAACATTAATATCATCGCCGGAAGTATGCCGCTTGTGGATAATGGTGAACTTTACAACATCAGTTATTTGCTTCATCGCGACGGAAAAATTGATGAACACCGAAAAATTCACATTACGCCGAACGAGAAAAAATATTACGGCATGAAAGGCGGAAACGAAATAAAAGTCATCGATACCGATTGCGGAAAAGTTGGTTTGGTGATTTGTTATGATGTAGAATTCCCGGAACTGCCAAGGATTTTGGCAGATCAAGGGATGAAAATTCTCTTCGTTCCTTATCTTACCGATACGCAAAATGCATATACTCGCGTTCGTCATTGTGCGGCAGCGAGAGCCATTGAAAACGAATGTTATGTCGCGATCGCGGGTTGCGTAGGAAATTTGCCTGGTGTGAATAATATGGACATTCAATTTGGTCAAGCTGCGGTTTTCACACCTTCTGACTTTGCGTTTCCTTCGAATGCAATCAAAGGTGAAGCCACGCCAAATACCGAAACCACATTGATTGTGGATGTCGATTTGAATTTGTTGAAAGAACTTCATCATTACGGCGCTGTACGAACGATGAGCGACCGAAGAAAAGATTTATACGACACAATCAATCTGAATTCCGAAACAGAATAAAAAAAATCCCGAAGTTATTAATTTCGGGATTTTTTATGTTTAAATTATTAAAGTTTAAAATCAAGTTTTACATTGAAAAATCTACCTGTTAATCGAACCGGAACCGGATAATTGTAATTGGTAGAAACATCATTAATCCACTGATTTGCGACCGTATTGCTGATGTTAAATGCGTTGAAAATCTGAACTCCCAAAGTCAATTCTTTGAAATTCCCCCAAAAACCACCGTTTACTTTATTGTCTTTTTGATCAATGAAAACTTTGGATAAACCGATGTCAACTCTTTTATAAGAAGGCAAAGTTCTTTGATATTGATAAGGCGCAGAAAAATCAGGTTTTCCATTTTCGTCTAAAGAAATTGGCGTTCCGGAAGGCAATCCGTTGGCGTAAGTTAAAGTTAGATTTACTCGCATCGAAGGGAATTTCGGCATGTAATCTTGATAAAACATTGAAAAACGAAAACGCGGGTCGGTTGGTCTTGGAATGTATCCTTTTCCATCAATATTTTCGTAAACTCTTGCGTAACTCGCAGAAATCCAAGAATCAACTCCTGGAACAAACTCTCCGAATAATCTCGCATCCACTCCGTACGCGTAACCTTCGGAATTATTTTTCCCAGAATAACGAATTCTCACATTATCTAAATAGTATGGAATTAAGTTATCCATTTTCTTATAATACGCTTCAGTAGTGAGTTTGAAAGGTCTATCAACCATTCGGAATTCAAAATCATTCGACAAAATAACCTGCATCGAACGTTGGGATTTAATCTCCGAATTGAAATTTCCGTCTAAATCTTTAATCTCTTTATAGAAAGGTGATTGATAATAAAATCCACCAGAAATTTTAAACAACATATCCATATCCCAATCTGGTTTTATGGCAAATTGTGCTCTCGGTGAAATTATGGTTTCATCATTGAAATCCCAGTGAGAAGCTCTCACACCTGCGTTGACGAAAATTCGGTTAGTTCCCCAATAGAATTTTTTCGAAAACTGCGCGTAACCGGAAAATCTTGTCGGCTGAATATGATTGGAACCTGCAATGATGAAACGCAAACGCAAATCGGCTGCATTCAAAGTTCCCGGTGTTGTATAATCAATCGGAGTGCTGTATCCCAAAGAATCTACAAGTTGCCATTCGTTGGTAAGATCTTTCAAATCTTCTTTTTCAAATTTAACTCCGACTTCAAAATCGGTATTTACATCAGGAGAAAAACGAGATTTAAGTTGTGTTCCGTAGGTTTTCACCAATAAATCGTTTCTCGCATGATCGATTTGTCCGCCCACATCGTACGAAGTTATAGGTTCGCCGGTAATCGGATCGAAAGTTTGCAATCGATACGCCGAAGAAATCGAATAATATTCTCTTTCGCGGTTTTGATAAGCAAAATTATCTAAAGTAAATGACCATTTTTTGTTGGGTTTAAAATTGATTGATGCCGTTCCCATCATGTTTTTGTAGGCATCATCTTCTTTTCCGTCATAGAAAACAGTGAGTTTCAAGGGCGTTTGCAAACTTCCAAAATCTACTTCCTTTACTTTCGGAACCATTTCGTAATCGTTTTTGCTAAAATATCCGATGAATGAAATATTCCATTTGTCATTAAATTTATAATTAATATTCGACTGAAAATCCATGTATTGCGGATTAAAATCGGTATCTTCATTTAAAGTATTCAGAACCAAATTGGTATTTCTATAACGCCCGGAAAACAAAGCGGAAAGTTTCTTATTCTTGGAAGCAAATCCTGTTGAAAGTCTTCCACCGATTAAACTCGCTTCTCCTGAAACTTCAAATTTTGTTGGTTGGCGATAATAAATATTCAATGCAGAAGACATTTTGTCTCCATATTTCGCCTCAAAACCACCCGCAGAAAAGTTAATCGCCTGAACCATATCCGGATTGATAATGCTCATTCCTTCTTGCAAAGAATTTCGGATCAAAAACGGACGATAAATTTCAATATCATTAATGTAGATAAGGTTTTCATCATAGTTTCCACCTCTTACCATGTATTGCGAAGAAAGTTCGGTATTGGAATTCACGGAAGGCAAAGTCTTTAAAAGTCCTTCAACACCGCCGGAAAGCGATGAAACTTGTTGCGCTTCTTTCGCTGAAATTTCAATTGAAGTTAAATCCGTAATTTTTGGCTTCCCTTTTTTCTGAAAAACAACTTCCTGAATTTGCGATTCTCTTTCAGCTTTCACAAACAAAACATTGATGTTCTGAACTTTAGGATTTATTTTAATCGTTTTATTAAAACCTCTAAAACTTTGCTTTTCCACAGAAAGTGTTTGCTCCGAATTGGCAATTGGAATCTTCACAAAACCCATTTCATTGGTAATGAAATTCTGGTTATTATACGAAACATTGGCTTGTGAAACAGGAGTTCCGTTTTCGTCGAGAACCTTTAGACTTATTTGCGAAAATGCAAAAGCCGGCAACAGCGCAAGAAGTAAAAGAGTTTTTTTCAATGCGAATGATTTAAGTTTTTTAAATAATAAAAATTTATAGAATCGCTTCTCTCACTCTAGTTAATTTTTGAAGTAAATCTTCTAGTTTATCAAGTTGCAACATATTTGCGCCATCCGAAAGTGCAGTAGCTGGAGTTGGGTGTGTTTCGATGAAAAGTCCGTCTGCTCCTACAGCAATTCCTGCTTTGGCGATGGTTTCGATCAGTTCCGGACGTCCACCAGTAACACCAGAATTTTGGTTAGGCTGCTGCAAAGAATGCGTCACATCTAAAATTACCGGTGCATAATTTCTCATCGTTGGAATTCCGCGGAAGTCAACGACTAAATCGGTATATCCGAAAGAATTTCCTCTTTCGATAATCGCGGTTTTGTTGTTACCTGAATCAACCACTTTTTCCACAGCAAATTTCATGGATTCCGGAGAAAGAAACTGTCCTTTTTTCAGGGTAATACATTTTCCGGTTTTGGCTGCAGCCACCAACAAATCGGTTTGTCGAACCAAAAAAGCGGGAATTTGCAACACATCAACGTAATTTGCAGCTAAAGCAGCGTGTTCGTTTTCGTGAATATCGGTGGTGGTTGGAATATTGAAAGTCTCTCCTACTTTTTTCAGAATTTCCAAAGATTTTTCTTCACCAATCGTGGTAAAAGAATCTACTCGGCTTCGGTTAGCTTTCTTGAAACTTCCTTTAAAAATGTATGGAATTTCGAATTTATTAGTAAGTTCTACCACTTTTTCAGCAATTCTCAGCGCCATATCTTCGCCTTCGATGATGCACGGACCAGCAATAAGGAAGAAATTTTTGGAATCTTTGTGGTGAATGTTTTCTAAGTATTGAATCATGAATGAATTTTTGAATGTTTAAAACAAATTGAATTACAAAAATACGGATTTTTTTGATGTACCTATTTTTAAGTTTTGGCTAAAGCCGATTGATAGAGTTTAATAAAAAAGGCGGGCTAAAGCCCGCTCCTATTGATCTTTGTAGAATTAAAATTTCTTCACTATTTTTTCAATGGTATTCAAATTTCGGGAAGTAATTTGATCTTTCAACGATTTTTTTCCTAAAATTTTACCGAAAGCAGAATCTAAGGTATTGCCTTTTGAAACTTGCCAGTAGAAAATATTTTCAACAATTTGTGCATTTTCATTTTCTGCTTTTTGCGAACGATTAAATTCTTCCAAAAGAATTTTCTCAGAATTTTCAGTTCCGACAAAAGCGTAAATATGAGCATCATCCGATTTCTGAAACGGAGAATTTTCAAAAATAGCTTTCACTTCTTTTTCGGTTTTAATGAAAAGAAATGCTTCATAATTGAAATATTCCGACATGGCTTTTTCCAAAATAATTTTCAATTCAGAACTGAGTTTTTCAGAGGAAAAAAAAATGTTTCCAGACGCTAAAACCGAAGAAACTTCTTTCATTCCTGCATCGGAAAAAACTTTGCAAACATCCACCATTTTCATGAAAGTTCCGTTCACATTAACGCCACGAAGAAATGCACAAAACTTCATTTTACTGAGTTGCTTTCATGATGGCGTTTGTAATCTGACTTTCTTTTTCCTGAGAAAACGTAGAATCATAAGGATTCATCACATCGAAAAGATAAGTGTAGAAATGCGTAATTTTCTGTACTTTTTCAGCTTCTTTATACGCTTTTTCTTTGCCCATTGCTTGCAAATTTTTCGTAAAATCATTGAAACGCTTATCAATTGGTTCGATGGATTTTACCAAATAATCGTATCCCTTATTTTTTTGACCGATTTTGTTGTAAGCATCCGAAACAGCTGCAATTACCAAAGAATATTCCATTGGTTTGGTACGCATTTGCTTCGCGACGAAACGTTGTTCATCTGCGGAAAGACTGCTGTAATAATCGTATTCCGTAAAGATTCCTTTCTTGAGTTCTTCGGCCAATTTCAAGCCTTTTTGCTCCTGTCCGGAAACGATATAACCGTAAACTATTGAACTCAATGAACGTGGATCATCATATTTAGCCACCGGAATTTCTCTGGAAGCCAAATCTAAAACTTCAATTGCTTTTGCTTTTTGTCCGGAAAGCGCAAGCGCTTCTGCAGCGCGACTCGCGGAACTTCTGTAACTTACAATATTTTGGGTACAAGTTTCATCAAAATGAACGTTTAAATCTTTGAAATTTCCCCATTTGTAATTTTTAACAATATTGTATAGGGAATTAGCATCTACTCTACCCATTTCACCGTCTTCACGCTCCGGAGTATGGATAGGAACCAAACGGTAACTGAAACCATCATATTGCAAATAATCTCCCAAATAGAAAATATTTTCAGGATCATAAATTCCACCAGTGGAGAAATTAATTGGTCTTTTCCAATCGAAATTGGCAAGAATATCGAGCATCATCAAATTGTTTTTGAACATGCTATTGCTCTTATAATCGATGATGATTTGATCAACCGCTTGTGCGGCATCGTTAACATTCATAATTCCTGATTTCACCGCATTAGCTTTATTAACAGGTAAAATAAATTTAGAAACCGGAAGGAAATTGAATTTCTCGTATTTCTCTTCACCATAAAGCATTTTTAGGATTTGATCTTTGTCATCAGATTTTGTTTTGATGAAGTTCATTGCTTCTTTTAAGGTCATTGAATCCTGGGTAAGAAACTTTCTGAAACCTGCGAAAGCAGTATCAGGAGCTCCTTGATCCTTCAGATTTGCGAAAACATTTTCCCAATCATCTTTAGACATCAAATAGATCTGATCGTTGGTTCCGTCGCGGTAATCTTCATGTTTCAATATGGAAGGAACCGGCATCGAATTATAGGTTCTTCTTTTCACTTGATCGATGTTCCAAGGTGTTGAAAGCAAGGTGAAATTTACTACTTTCACGTCGTCTCGCAATCCGGAAGTTTCCTGCATTCCCCAAATTGGATAGGTGTCATTATCTCCATAAACAAAGAGAATGTCGTCTTTCGGTAGAGATTTTAAAGTAGAATATGCATAATCATAAGCGGTATATCTTTCGCTTCTGTCGTGTACGTTATAGTTCTGGAAGCCCATCATTAAAGGAATTCCCAAAAGAACAATTCCTGCAACGGTATTGACTGCATTCGATTTTATTTTTTCTTGAATAAACCAAAGAATCGCTGCGGCGCCAAGTCCGATCCAGATGGCAAAAGCGTAGAAAGATCCTACCATCGCGTAATCTCTTTCACGAACTTCGAAAGGTTTTACTCCGGTATAAAAAACAATTCCAACGCTGGTTAAAATAAACAATGATAAAATCGCATAAAACCTTCCGAAATCCTTATTGAGTTGGAAAAAGAATCCGATTAAACCAAGTAATAACGGTAAAAAGAAAAATGCAACCGTACTTTCATTTTTGAATTTTGCGGGCATTTTTCTTTGGTCTCCCCATAACGCATTATCGATAAATGGAATTCCGGAAATCCAGTTTCCGCGGTTGTTTTCCATGTGTCCTTCAAGGTCGTTTTGTCTTCCCACGAAATTCCACATCAGGTATCTCACGAAATAATATCCGTTTTGGAAAGTGAAGAAATAATCTAAATTTTGGCTTAAAGAAGGTCTTTGAACATTAATTAAATTATAAGGTTTTACTGAAAGATAATCTTCTGCTTTGATGCTTCCTTCCTCATATTTTTTGCGCAAATCATCAAAAATCTTTTTAGCTTCAGGGCTATCTGCAACATCTTCATTTGCATAATTAAATGAGAAATCTGGCGCTCCGTACATTGAAATATAGTTCGCCATCACATCTTTATCTTCGCTGAACATTCTCGGCATAAAACTGATATGGTCAGTGCTGTAGAGATAGTTAAAACGCTCGCCTACTTTTCGGTAAGATCCGGTTTGGACATCTTTTTCATACACATCGCCGGTTTTTTGGGTTTTATAACTTCCGTCTTCGTTTTTCTGAATTCCATTAGCATCCAAATAAGCGGTATAATTTTGACCATAAGAAGTTGGCCAATCACCATATTGTTCACGATTATAATAATCGAGCATTCCAATTGCGTTATCCGGATTATTAAGGTTCATTGGTGGATTAGCATTTGCACGAATCGGAATCACCATCCAACAAGAGAAACCAATAATCATGAAAATCACAGAAAGCGCAATCGTTTGATAGATTTTTTTACTTGATTTTTTAGCATATTTTAAAGCAAAATAACACATAGAAATCAAGATGATAAATGCGATAATCGTTCCTGAATGGAAAGGCAAACCGATACCATTGACAGCGAAAATTTCCATTTTCCCGAAAAGAGTCATAATCAATGGGAAAATTCCTTTAAAAACGATAGCTAAAATGATCAACGTAACCACATTTGCCCAAAGAAAACTTTTCCAAGTAAATTCGTAATTTCTGGCATAATAAATTAAACAAACTGCCGGAATCGCAAGCATTCCCATCATGTGAACCCCGATGGATAAACCAGTTACGAAGAATATTAAAATAATCCATCTTTCATTATCGGAATCGTGATATTCGTTTTCCCACTTGGTAATCAACCAAACAAGAAGTGCGATAAACATTGACGCCATCGAATATACTTCACCTTCAACCGCTGAAAACCAAAACGTATCTGAAAAAGTGAAACATAAAGCACCAATAGCACCTGCAAAAAGAATTGAAATTTCTTGGTGTGTAGTAATTTGATCGAAATCTTTATTAAGAAGTCTTCTTACCAAATGAGTAATCGTCCAGAAGAGAAAAAGAATCGTAAATGCACTAAAAAGCGCAGACATTGCATTAATTACCACCGAATAGTACTCCCCATTACCAAAGGCAAACATCGCTGCAACAGCGCCTATCAACTGGAAAAGCGCCGCACCCGGAGCGTGAGTAACTTCTAGTTTTACTGCAGAAGAAATATATTCTCCGCAATCCCAAAAACTGAAATTTGGTTCAATCGTTGACAAATAAGTAAAAAATGCAATAACGAAAATCACCCATCCTGTGAGGGTATTCCATTGTTTAAAAGACCAATTTTTCATATATAAAATTCAATCTTGCGAAAATAAGGTTTTTCATTTATTAACAGTTGATTTTAACAAAATTTAAATGAATATTCCTCATTTATTGTTCTGAAAATGGCACATTTTTTTGTTAATAAGTATAAATTTATGATACAAAAAAACAGATCTATTAAGATTATTTATTCTATTATTTTATTTTTAGTATTTTTGCAGACGGATTTATAGAGAAAAATGAAGAAAAATGACTAATGTTCACGATAATATTCTGGGATTAATAGGAAAAACGCCTTTAGTAAAACTAAATGCTGTTACAAAAGAAATTCCAGCCACGGTTTATGCCAAACTAGAATCATATAATCCAGGTCACTCTACCAAAGACAGAATTGCCATTCACATTATAGAAGCTGCCGAAAGAAAAGGCCTTCTAAAACCCGGTTCTACCATTGTAGAAACTACTTCTGGGAATACCGGTTTTTCAATTGCGATGGTATCTATCATCAAAGGTTACAAATGTATTTTAGCAGTAAGCAACAAGACCAAGAAGGAAAAAATCGCTTATCTGAAAGCTTTGGGTGCTACGGTATACATTTGCCCTGCAAATGTTCCTGCGGACGATCCTAGGTCTTATTATGAAGTAGCGAAAAGAATCGCTTCAGAAACGCCTAACTCTATCTATATCAACCAGTATTTCAACGAGTTGAATATTGATGCCCATTACCAAACAACCGGCCCGGAAATTTGGGAACAAACCGATGGAAAAATCACTCACCTTATTGCGTGTACCGGAACTGGCGGAACATTATCGGGATCGGCAAAATTCTTAAAAGAAAAGAATCCCAACATTAAAGTAATCGGTGTTGATGCTTCCGGATCTATTTTGAAAGGTTTCCACGAAACAGGAAAAATCAACAAAGACGAGATTCACCCTTACCAAATTGAAGGGATGGGAAAAAATTTAATCCCAACCGCATTGCTTTTTGATAAAGTAGATGAATTCGTAAGAGTAAACGATGAACTGTCGGCGTACAGAACTCGCGAAATCGCTTTGAAAGAAGCCATTATGGGAGGTTATACCACCGGAGCAGTTACTCAAGGACTTATACAATATGCCAATTCTCATGAGTTCTCCAAAGATGATGTGGTAGTTGCAATCTTCCCAGATCATGGTTCCAGATACATCACCAAAGTTTACAGTGATAAATGGATGGAAGAACAAGGATTCATCAATAATTGCGTTCATAATTACGATGAAGTTTTCAAAACAGAAATCATCAAGTAATTCATAAATAAAAAAAACAATAGAAAACCTTTTTGTATCGTACAAAAAGGTTTTTCATATCAAATTTTGTTAACTTTGTTCAATACTTAATTTTTTATTAAAATAAATACATAATGACAGATATTTTTGATCGATTACGACAAAACCCTGGACCTCTTGGCCAGTTTGCTGAATATGCAGAAGGATATTTCGTTTTTCCAAAATTAGAAGGACCAATCGGCCCAAGAATGAGATTTCAGGGAAGAGAAGTTGTTTTCTGGAGTGCTAATGACTATTTGGGACTTTGTAACCACCCCGAAGTTTTAGAAGCAGATGCTAAAGCAGCTGCTGAGTTTGGTATGTTCTATCCAATGGGAGCTAGAGCAATGTCCGGAGAAACTGAACAACATCAGCAACTAGAAAAAGAGCTTGCAGAATTTGTTGGTAAAGAATCAGCTTATCTTTTAAACTTTGGTTATCAAGGAATGGTTTCTACCATTGATGCATTGGTTTCTCGCCATGATGTTATCGTATATGATGCCGATTCACACGCTTGTATCGTGGATGGTGTACGTCTTCACATGGGTAAAAGTTTTACCTTTAAACATAATGATATCGCAAGTTTAGAAAAAAATCTTGAACGTGCAACCAAAGTAGCCGAAGAACAAGGCGGAGGAATCTTAGTTGTTACTGAAGGCGTTTTCGGAATGCGTGGAATGCAAGGTAAAATCAAGGAAATATGCGAATTGAAATCTAAATTCAACTTTCGACTTTTGGTGGATGATGCACACGGTTTCGGAACTTTAGGCGCAACTGGTGCTGGTGCTGGTGAAGAACAAGGTTGTCAAGATCAAATCGATGTCTATTTCTCAACTTTCGCTAAATCAATGGCTGGTTTTGGTGCATTTATCGCGGGAGATAAAGATATTATCGGAATTCTAAAATACAATCTTCGTTCACAAGTTTTTGCTAAATCTTTAACAATGCCAATGGTAATCGGAGGTTTGAAAAGATTGGATTTGCTACGTTCAAGACCTGAAATCAAAGCAAAACTTTGGGAAAATGTAAATAAATTACAAAACGGACTGAAAGAAAGAGGATTCAATTTAGGAAATACCAATACTTGCGTAACTCCTGTAATGATGCAAGGCTCAACTGTTGAAGCTACTCTACTTGTAAAAGATTTAAGAGAAAACTACGGAATCTTCACTTCAGTGGTAATTTATCCGGTAATTCCGAAGGGAATGATCCTTTTGAGATTGATCCCAACTGCATCTCACACCGATGCTGAAATTAACGAAACATTAGAGGCATTCGAAGCAATTCACGATAAATTAACTTCCGGTATCTACAAAGAGCAGGAACAAAAATTATTGGAAGAAAAAGGTTTGTCCTTTAAAGAATCATAGAATTATTCAAAAAAATTTATATAATAATATAAACCGCTTGAAAAATTCAGGCGGTTTTTTTATACCATCACAAAAAATATCTTATCATGAAACAAATATTAATTACCAAACAAGATTTTACCCGTATTCATAAATCCATCAGCGATGCAAAACAGAAAAACAGCATCAAAAAAGAAGATGCCGAAAAATTGCTCAATGAACTACACGCTGCAAAAATTGTGGAATCCGAAGAAATTCCGGCAGATGTTGTTACCATGAATTCTGTGGTAAAAATTCATTTTGAAAATAACAAAACCGTCACCGAATTCAAAATTGTTTACCCTGACCAAGCCGATATAAAAGCGAAAAAAATATCTATTTTCTCGCCGGTTGCATCAGCACTAATCGGATATCGAGTGAAAGATGAAATCGATTGGATCGTTCCTTCTGGATTGACCAAAATTATCATCGATGAAATCATTTATCAACCCGAAGCTGCCGGAGATTTCGACTTGTAAGACATCTATTAAAAAACTGGTTGATCATTTCAATCAGTTTTTTTGTTCCAATAAATCCGAATATTTAAAATAAATTTGCAAAAATAATCTTGTGAAAGACCTGCTCCTCATCACCCCTCCTTTTACGCAACTCAACACGCCTTATCCGGCGACGGCTTACTTGAAGGGATTTCTCAATACGAAACAAATTTCCAATTTTCAAATCGATTTGGGCATTGATGTTATTCTGGAATTATTTTCTGCAGAAGGTTTGCAACTTGTTTTTAATCAGAATTTACCTAAAAATATTTCGCCCAATTCCCAAAGAATTTTTGCTTTAAAAGATCAATACATCAAAACAATTGATCAGGTAATTCTTTTTCTACAAGGCAATAATCCGACTTTGGCTAGACAGATTTGCAGCCATAATTTTCTGCCTGAAGCTTCACGTTTTCAGCAGCTCGATGATATGGAATATGCATTTGGAAACATGGGTTTACAAGACAAAGCCAAACATCTCGCAACGCTTTATTTAGAAGATTTATCCGATTTTATTGTTGAAAATATTGATGAAAATTTTGGTTTCAGTCGTTACGCAGAAAGATTAGGAAGAAGCGCCAATTCTTTCGATGAAATTTATGAGCAACTCATCGGACCGCCCACTTTTATTGATGAAATTACCTTAAAAATTCTTCAAGAAAGAATGGACATTATTCAACCGAAACTGGTTTGCTTTTCGGTTCCTTTTCCCGGAAATTTATATTCCGCTTTTCGATGTGCAGAATTTATTAAAAATAATTATAAAGACACCAAAGTCGCAATGGGCGGCGGTTTTCCAAATACGGAATTAAGAGAACTTAATGATCCTCGAGTTTTTGAGTTTATTGATTTCATCAGTTTGGATGATGGCGAATTACCGGTAGAATTGATTTTTGAAAACTTAAAATCTGAAAATCCGGAATTTAAAAGAACTTTTTTGTTGGAAAATGGACAAGTTGTTTATAAAAATAATTCTTCCAGAAACGATTATCGCCAATCGGAAATCGGGACTCCAGATTATGCCGATCTTCCACTCCATCGATATATTTCGGTAATCGAAATCGCCAATCCAATGCACAGTTTGTGGAGCGACGGAAGATGGAACAAACTCACCATGGCGCACGGTTGCTATTGGGGAAAATGTACTTTTTGCGATATTTCTTTAGATTATATTAAAATTTACGAACCGATTTCGGCGAAAATTCTTGTAGATCGAATCGAAGAATTAATCGCTACCACCGGCGAAACTGGATTTCATTTTGTAGATGAAGCTGCTCCTCCTGCGTTGATGCGTGAAGTCGCCTTGGAAATATTGCGAAGAAATTTGGTCGTAACTTGGTGGACCAACATTCGATTCGAGAAAAGTTTCACGGCAGATTTATGTTATTTGCTGAAACTTTCAGGTTGTGTAGCTGTTTCCGGAGGTTTGGAAGTCGCTTCTGATCGTTTGCTTAAACTCATCAAAAAAGGAGTTTCGGTAGCGCAAGTTGCCCAAGTAACCAAGAATTTTACCGAAGCTGGAATAATGGTTCATGCGTATTTGATGTATGGCTATCCGACTCAAACCGAACAGGAGACCATTGATTCATTGGAAATGGTAAGACAAATGTTTGAAATGGGAATCTTGCAAAGTGGTTTCTGGCATCAGTTTGCGATGACTGCTCATTCGCCTATCGGTTTGAAACCCGAAGAATTTGGCGTAACACCCGTGATTAAGGAAATCAGTTTTGCCAATAATGATATTGAATTCACCGACAAAACAAATATTGATCATTCTAAATTCAGTTTTGGACTAAAAAAATCACTTTTCAATTACCTTCACGGAATTAATTTTGAAATTCCGTTGCAGGATTGGTTTGATTTTAAAATTCCAAAAACAACTGTAGATCCGAATTATATTCATGATTGCCTTTTGGATGACGAAAATTTCAAGTTTAATGGAAATTCAAAACTGGTCTTTCCAATCAATCATTTCATTTCGGAAACGGTCATTAAAACTAAAAAAAATATTTCCTATCAGAATACAAAACTTACTTTTCATTTGAAAACCAATTTACTTTCCATCATTTTGGAAGAGGAGAAAGCATCTTGGTTGACGAAAATTTTAAAGGAAAATTCGATTCAGAATTCCAAATTGATCACTTTGCAACAATTAAAAGAGGATTATGAAAAAACAATGGAAGATTTCGAATTGTTTTGGTTCTCGAAACCGATGATGCAACTTAAGGAAAACGGAATCATCTTAATTTTATAAAAAAAAATCCCATCTTAATTAAAAGACGGGATTTTTTTTATGATTCAAAATAATTATTCAGCGAGAATAATTCCTTTGTTATTATTAAATTCAATAACGCCACTTTTCACAGGGAAAGAAAATACGCTTTCTTTTTCGTTTTCTTTAGTGAAATGTTTTTCGTATTTCTCATCGATCTGGTTAGTAAAAACTCTTACTTTACCACCGATTAATGATGCTACGATTGCGGCGTGATCTTTCATGATATGGAAATCGCCATTTTTTCCGGGAAGCAAAACAGATTTTACTTCGCCTTCAAAAACTACAAATTCCGGGGTTAAAATTTTTATATTCATTTCTATTTAGATTTAAAGATTTCAGATTTCAGATTTCAGACAAAAGTCTAATGTCTGTTTTCTGATGTCTTGTGTCTAATTATGCGTTTTCAGCAAGCATTTTCTGTCCAGCTTCGATTGCTTCTTCAATGGTACCTTTAAGGTTGAAAGCAGCTTCTGGCAAGTGATCCAATTCTCCATCAATAATCATGTTGAATCCTTTGATGGTATCTTTAATATCAACCAATGCACCTTTCAAACCGGTAAATTGCTCTGCAACGTGGAATGGCTGAGAAAGGAAACGCTGTACTTTTCTTGCACGGTAAACAGAAAGTTTATCTTCTTCTGAAAGTTCTTCCATACCTAGAATCGCGATGATATCTTGTAAGGCTTTGTATTTCTGAAGAATTTCTTTTACTCTTTGTGCACAGTCGTAATGCTCATCACCTAAAATTTCAGGAGTAAGGATTCTAGAAGTTGAAGCCAAAGGATCAACCGCTGGATAAATACCTAATGAAGCAATTTTTCTGTCCAATACAGTAGTTGCATCCAAGTGAGCAAAGGTTGTAGCTGGAGCCGGATCCGTAAGGTCATCCGCAGGTACGTAGATCGCCTGAACTGAAGTAATTGAACCATTTTTAGTAGAGGTAATTCTTTCCTGCATCGCACCCATTTCAGATGCCAAAGTTGGTTGGTAACCTACCGCAGAAGGCATACGTCCAAGAAGTGCAGATACCTCGGAACCTGCCTGAGTAAAACGGAAAATGTTATCAACGAAGAACAAAACGTCTCTTCCTTGCCCTTGTCCGTCACCGTCACGGAAATATTCCGCAATTGTTAAACCTGAAAGCGCAACTCTAGCTCTTGCTCCAGGTGGCTCGTTCATCTGTCCGAAAACGAAAGTACATTTAGAGTCTTTCATTTCTTCCATATCAACTTTGGATAAATCCCAACCTCCATTTTCCATAGAGTGCATGAATTCATCACCATATTTAATAATGCCAGATTCTAGCATCTCTCTCAAAAGGTCGTTTCCTTCTCTGGTTCTTTCACCTACACCGGCAAATACAGAAAGTCCACCGTGTCCTTTTGCAATATTGTTAATCAATTCCTGGATCAATACTGTTTTACCTACACCTGCTCCACCGAACAAACCAATTTTACCCCCTTTTGCATAAGGTTCTACAAGGTCGATTACTTTAATACCTGTAAAAAGTACTTCTGCAGAAGTAGAAAGTTGATCAAATTTTGGTGCTTCTCTGTGAATTGGTAAACCACCGGTTTCTTTAGAAACTTCTTGGATTCCATCAATCGCATCACCTACTACATTAAAAAGTCTTCCGTAAACACCTTCTCCAGTTGGCATAGTAATTTGTCTGCCTTGGGAAATTACTTCCTGACCTCTATGAAGTCCATCAGTTGCATCCATTGCGATACATCTTACGGAATCTTCGCCAATATGTTGTTCTACTTCAAGAATTACCTTGTTACCATCAACTTTAGTGATTTCCAGTGCGTCGTAAATCTTCGGAAGCTCTGCAGCATCTGTGAAAACTACGTCGATTACCGGACCGATAATTTGAGAAATTTTTCCTTTAATTTGGTTTGCCATTGCTAATTTTTTTCTTGAGTGCAAATATAATGAAAGTTCCCAAATCTGCAATTGCTTAAAAAGAAGATTTTTATCATATTTGCAAAACAAATTTTTCCTCTTGAAAATCACTGAAAATTTATCGCAATATTCTTCTAAAATGCCTCTTGCATTATCAATTGGTATTTTTGACGGCGTGCATATCGGGCATCAATCCATTATTAAAAAACTAAATGCTATTGCTCTAAAAAAAAATCTGGAGTCGGCAATTCTTACCTTTTGGCCGCATCCTAGAACGGTTTTCAATCCGAATGAAGATTTAAAATTCTTAAATACCATCGAAGAAAAAATTTATCTTCTGGAGAAAAAAGGAGTTCAAAATTTATTTTTAAAAGAATTTGATGAAGAATTCCGGAATTTGACCGGCGAAGAGTTTGTAAAGCAAATTTTGGTTGAAAAACTGAATGTAAAGCATTTAATTATCGGTCACGACCATACTTTTGGGAAAAACCGAAGCGGCGATTTCGCTTTGTTGCAAAAAATGTCTTCCGAATACGATTTCGAAGTGGAACAAGTTGAAGCAGTCGATTTTCATGACAAACACATCAGTTCTACACAGATCAGAAATGCCCTTATAGAAGGAAATGTGAAAGAAGCCAACGAAATGTTAGGTTACATTTATTCCATTTCGGGAAAAGTTGTTCATGGAAAAAAAATAGGGAGAACAATTGGTTATCCTACTGCAAATATTGCGACTGATCCGGCGAAACTTTTACCAAAAAAAGGGGCTTATATTGTTGATGTTTTTGTGAAAAACCAACATTACAAAGGAATGCTGAGCATCGGAACCAATCCGACAGTAAACGGAAATTCGCTTTCCACAGAAGTTTATATTTTAGATTTTAATGGAGATATTTATGGTGAAGAAATTTCGGTAAATTTTAGAGATTTCCTCCACGATGAAATTAAATTTGAATCTCTAGAAAAACTAATCGAAAGATTGGATGAAGATAAAAAATTGACCGAAAATTTCGATTTCTAAGCATTCAAAACCTCTTCTCTTTTCTTTTTGGTCAAAGAATTTAAAATTAAATCATAGGAATGATCGATCATTTCTTTAATTAAATTAGGCTTTAATCCTTCACACAACACCGAATTCCAGTGGGTTTTATTCATGTGATAAGCTCCGGCAATCTGCGGATATTTTTCACGGAGTTCTTCGCTCCACTCCGGATCGGTTTTTACCGCAATACTTAATGGCTGTTTTTCCAGCGACATGAGCAGAAACATTTTACCACCAACTTTCAGCACCAAAGTTTCTTTATCAAAGGGAAAAGTTTCTTCAACCGCTTTCTTTGCGAGGCAATAATCCAGTATTTCGTTGGCATCCATAATTTTAATTGAAGATAAATACGATTTTTAAAACAACTATTTCAAACAAATTTAGTAATTTTAAAGAAGAAAAAATATTCCTCAATTATTAATTCAATAAAAAATGAAAGCACTCGTAATCGGCGCAACCGGCGCTACAGGAAAAGATTTGGTTTATAAATTATTGAATGATAAAGATTATGAAGAAGTAAATGTCTTCGTGCGAAAACCGATGAGCTTTGAACATCCGAAACTAAAAACCCATGTTGTCGATTTTGAAAATCCTGAGAAATGGCGAGATTTGGTAAAAGGCGACGTGGCTTTTTCATGCCTCGGAACCACGTTGAAAGCAGCCGGAAGCAAGGAAGCTCAGCGAAAAGTGGATTATGATTATCAATACAATTTTGCGAAAGTAGCTAAGGAAAACGAGGTGGAAGATTATATTTTGGTTTCATCTTATGGAGCCAGCCCGAAATCGAAAATTTTTTATTCGCGGATGAAAGGCGAATTGGAACAAAGCATAAAATCTCTTCATTTCAATAAAATTACGATTTTTCAACCCGGAATGCTCGATCGAAAAGATACCGAAAGAACCGGTGAAGTTTTGGGTGGAAAAATCATTAAATTCGCTAATAAATTTGGAATTTTAACTCAGCAAAAACCTTTACCAACCGATATTTTAGCGCAGGCAATGATCAATTCTTCTAAAATAAAATCTTATGGTTATTCCAAAATAAAACTCGGAAGTATTTTCGGTTTTGCAGAAAAAACCAATGGTTAAAAAACAAAAAAAGCCCCGAAAATTCAGGGCTTTTATCTTTAAAAATCATTTTCAAAGTTATACTTTCATGATTTCTGCTTCTTTCACTTTCAAATGATCGTCGCAAGCTTTCACGTATTGATCGGTAAGATCCTGAATTCTCGCTTCAATACCTTTGATCAAATCTTCTGAAACGCCATCTTGTTTTTTCAGTTCTTTCATTCCGTCTTGTCGGGCATTTCTTACAGTTACTTTGGTTGCTTCTGCTTCAGTTTTTGCAGTTTTCGCTAATTCGCGTCTTCTTTCTTCAGTTAAAGGCGGAACATTAAGAATAATGTTTTCACCATTATTCATCGGAGCAAAACCAAGATTTGAATTGATAATCGCTTTTTCAATAGCGCCAATTGCAGTTCTGTCCCAAGGTTGGATAGAAATCGTCATCGCATCCGGAACCATCACGTTAGCAACTTGGTTAAGAGGCGTCGGAGCGCCATAATATTCTACCATCACATCCTGAACCATCGCTGTAGAAGCTCTTCCGGCTCTGATTTTCTGAAAAGCATGATCCAAATGCTTAATTGCTGCATTCATTTCCTGCTTCACCACGTCCACAATAAGTTCTAATTCTTCCATAAATTTTTAATTCTGGGGTTGAAAATATTATTCACCTCTATAAAATTGGTTGTGAATAAACTTTTTAATTTTAATTTAATGATCCCAACGCGAAAATCGGGGATTTATTTTTCTTTATTAACATTCACCAAAGTACCAATGTTTTCGCCTTCAACAATTTTCAGCAAGTTGCCTTCTTTGTTCATATCAAAAACGATAATGGGTAAATTATTTTCATGACTTAAGGTAAATGCAGTCATATCCATTACTTTCAATCCTTTCTCGTAAACTTCATCAAAAGTAAGGGAATTAAATTTCACAGCGTCATCATTTTTTTCTGGATCAGAATCGTAAATTCCATCCACTCTTGTTCCTTTTAAAATGACATCTGCACCAATTTCGATGGCTCTCAAAGTAGCTGCGGTATCGGTTGTGAAATATGGATTTCCTGTTCCTGCTCCGAAAATGACCACTCTGCCTTTCTCCAAATGTCTTGTTGCTTTTCTTTTGATGAAAGGTTCTGCCACTTTGTCCATTTCGATGGCAGATTGTAATCTTGTAAAAATTCCGGCATCTTCCAAAGCGCCTTGCAACGCCATCCCGTTGATAACGGTTGCCAACATTCCCATATAATCACCCTGAACTCTGTCCATTCCTTTTGCAGCACCGGCTAAACCACGGAAGATATTTCCACCACCGATTACGATTGCAACTTGGCAACCTTTGTCAACTACTTTTTTTATTTCTGCGGCATATTCTTTCAGTCGGTCATTATCAATTCCGTACTGTCGGTTTCCCATTAGAGCTTCGCCACTAAGTTTGAGAAGAATTCGTTTGTATTTCATTTTTACGTATGTTACTTTTTTTGCTTTGCAAATATAAGGAAACGCAAATAATTCCGTTAATAGATTTATATTTACTGAGAAATATTTTGAAAAAAATTAAAAAAATTATTTTTGCAAACATAAATACAGATTTGAAAAAACTAACTGCCGTTTCAGCACTCCTTATTTCAACCGTTTTCTTGGCTCAAGAAGGTAGCAATGTGTACGCTTTTCTCAACACTCCAGTTTCCGCACGACAAGCTGCGTTGGGAGGTGATGCGGTATCTATTCGGGATTATGATGTGAGTTTTGTGGCAGCGAATCCTGGTTTGATGAATCTGGAACAAGACAAAATGATTTCTCTAAATTACGCTTCTTATCTCGCTGATTCAAAATACGGAACGATTAGCTATGTAAAAGATTTGCAAGAAGGACATTTGATTTCATTGAGTGCAAAATACATTGATTATGGAAGGATGCCGAGAACCGATGAAAGTGGAGTTATTGATGGTGAATTTGGAGCGATGGACGCATCTGTCGGGGTTGGATATGCTTATCAGTTTGAAGAAAACTGGACCGTTGGAGGAAGCGCCAATTTCGTAAGTTCCAAAATCGACAATTACACTTCGATGGCCGTTGTCGGGAATGCCGGAATTACCTATCATAATAACAAGACGAATGAAACTTTGGCCTTAGTTTTCAGAAATTTTGGTTATCAATTTAAAACCTACAATGGAATGCGGGAAAATGTAGCTTTCCGAGTAGATTTGGGCTATACCAAAATTTTAGAGGAATTCCCTTTGGCATTTACTATTACCGCACACGATCTGCAAAAACTAAATATTTCACAAGATTATAACAACAATGGTCAGGAAATCAACTGGACAAGAAAATTTGCTGATCATCTTTCACTCGGTGCAGAACTTTTTCCTCAGCAAGCATTTAACATTCGATTTGGTTACAATATAAAACGCGGAAACGAGCTCGCTGTACTGGATCAAAGAAGTTTTGCAGGACTTTCTGCAGGTTTTGGAATTAAAATTTCTTCTTTCCGTTTCGACTATTCTCATGTGAGGTATCATAATTCTTCTAATGTGAATATGTTTGGATTGACTTTAGATTTAATCGAAGTTGGCGGAAACCGTCGTTAAAATACAATTCAAAATTATTTTTTTTCCTTTTTAATCATTTCTCAAATTCAAAAAAATTGATGAAATTTGCGGTATGAGAAAACCCGTAATCGCCATTGATGGCTATTCATCTACCGGAAAAAGTTCAATCTCCAAAGTCATCGCCAAAAAACTCGGGCTGATTCACATGGATACCGGCGCGCTTTACAGAGGCGTTACCTTCTTCGCAATCAACGAATGCTCCGACGAAAACGGAAAAATTGATCTAGAAAAACTCTTCAAAAAATTGAATGACATTCATCTCGAATTCAAGAAAATTGATGAAGAACTAATTCTGTTTCTCAATGGAAACGATATTTCTAAAGAAATCCGAACCAACGAAGTTTCTGGAAATGTAAGTCTAATTGCCTGCCAAAAAGAGGTGCGCGATTATTTGATGGAAACCCAACGTTCGATTGCCCAAAAAGGTGGCGTAATCATGGATGGAAGAGATATCGGAACCGTAGTTCTACCCGATGCTGATTACAAATTTTTTCTTACCGCAAGTATTGATGAACGTACGAAAAGACGTTTTCTGGAATTGCAAAGTTTAGGAATTGAAAACAGCGAAACCGAAGTAAGAGAAAACCTGATTTCCCGTGATAAAATTGACAGTGAAAGAGCAGTCGCTCCTTTAAAAAAAGCAGACGATGCAATCTTGGTAGATAACTCCAAAATGACCAAAGAGGAAACAATTGATTATATCCTTTCCTTCATTTCTTAAATTTAACAAAAATTTAAGACTGACATAATTTTCTTTGGTATGTAAATTGCAACTTTAGAGAGAGTTGAAAAAAAACACATTACAAAATTTATTAACTATTAAAAATTATCAAAATGTCTAAAAAAGGAAATAATGCAGCAGGAGTTTTAGCGGGTTTACTTGCAGGTGCTGCAGCTGGAGTAGTTTTAGGAATGCTTTACGCTCCAGAAGAAGGTAAAGAAACCAGAAAAAAAATTAAAACCAAAGCCAACGACCTAAAAGATCAGGCTGCCGATCAGTACGGAAAGGTATCTGAAAAAGCAAAAGAACAATTTCAGGAAGTATCTGGAAAAGTAAAAGATCAGTATGGTACCATTTCTTCTCAAGTAAAAGAAACTGCTGAAAAAGTAGTATCTTCTGTAAAAGAAGGATATGATAAATACAAAGATCAAGCAATCGCAAAAACAACAGAAGTTGTAAAAGATGTAGAAAACGAATTAGACGGATTGAAATCTTAAGTTTCCGTTTTATTCAATAAAATAAAAAGGAACTTTCTCTTAAGTTCCTTTTTTTGTAACTTTAAAAAAAATATTATGCTCGACCTTGTAAAAGAATATGCATCAAAAAGATTAGACCTCCTGAAAATGGAAGCCGCAGAGAAATCTTCTGTAACCGCAGGAACCCTTACCTTTCTGATAATGGCCGCTATCGCAGGTTTTTTCTTTATTGTATTACTCAATATTGGTCTTGGATTACTTATAGGATCCTATCTAGGAAACTACGCATACGGATTACTCATCATGTCGGGATTTTACCTTCTGCTTCTTCTTATTGTAATCTTCACGAGAAAAAATATTAAAAATACCATCGCCAATAAGATTATTAAATCATTAAACGACTAAATTATGGGATCGAAATACAGCAGCCTGGAAGAACTCCGTAGAAAAAAAGCACTTCTGAAACAAGAAGTAGCTGAGATAGAGGATCTGATTACTTTCGACAATGCCAAGGAAAGTTTAAGCGCATTCACCAACGGTTTTACTGACAAATTTCTAAAAGAAGAAACCAAACCCGATGGCGAGAAAACAATTGCGATCAACACCAACGAAATTGTAAAAGAATTCTCGAACAGCGTGAAAGATAAAGTGCTCAACCGTAATTCTGTATATGGTTTTGCCAAAAGCGATGCAGGAATGAGTTTGGTAGAAAACGCTTTGAAAATTGGAGCCGTTTCTTTTGTCGGAAATTATGCAAAAAAAAGCCTCTACAACAGCAGTTGGAAGAAAAAAATAATTGGTTTGGCGCTTATTTATTTAGCTCCTATCGCCTTAAGATTTATCCGACAAAAACTGGAAAATTACCAAAGAAATAAAACCGCCTCAAGTTTGGAGCAATTGATATAAACTCAAACCGCAATAAAGCGGTTTTTTTTATTTTTCAGAAAAAATTTGTCCCAGAATAATTCCCGCTGCCATCGAAACATTCAAACTTTCCGTAGATTTCGATTTTCCAAATCTTGGAATCGTTATTTTATGAGTTAAAAGTTGTTCAATATTCGGACGGATTCCGTTTCCTTCATTTCCGAAAATTAAATTAAACTTTTCAGGGAAATCAAACTGATAAAAATTTTCACCATCCATATCGGTTCCGATAATTGCAGCGCCGGAATTTTGAAGGTAATTTTCAATATTTTGATAATTGATATTGACGCGGAGAAAAGATCCCATACTTGCTTGAATCACTTTCGGATTATAAAAATCCACCGTGTCTTCGCTACAAATGATCTGCTCAATTCCGAACCAATCGGCAAGCCGAATGATGGTTCCCAAATTCCCGGGATCCTGAATTCCATCTAAAATCAATTGCACAGGAACATCTTGAGAAAAAACAGGCTCGAGAAGCTCACAAACCGCCACGGAATCTTTCGGATGCTGCAAAAAACTTATTTTTTTAAGTTCATTTGGCGTAATTTCTGTAGTGCTAATTTCTTTAATGCCCAATTCGCTGGGATTCACAGAGAATATTTCACTGATTTTGTAGCGAGAAAGGGGAATTTCTTTGATGGTTTTATTACCTTCAACCAAAAACAAATTGTATTTTTGTCTGAACTTCTTTTTGTCTAAAGACTGTAAAATTTTTATTTTATGAGCCGTAAGCATATATCAAAATATTTTCAAAAGTATTACTTATTTTTCGCTTCTGCAATTACCATAGGATTTCTCTATGCCTGCAGCACCACAAAAAAAGTCCCTGATGGCGAATTTTTACTTACCAAAAATACTTTCCGATTTGAAGACGGTAAAATTCATGAAGATGAAGTTCCCAATTATGTAAGCCAAAAACCCAATAAAAAACAGCTTTTTCTTTTCCCTGTCGGACTATGGATGTATAATACTACGAATCCGAAATACGATTCAATCTTGAATGAATATATGACTTATCCGTCGGAGATGAGAAATCAGAATTTGCGGGATTCGCTTTTCATCAAATACAATCATCCTGAATATGTAGGAAAAGGTCTTTTTTATGAAAGATTTATGCATAATATTGGTCAGCCACCGGTAATTTTAGATCAGGGAAAAACTGAAACTAGCGCCAACTCAATCCGAAAATTCTTTGTATTTAAAGGATATTGGGATGCAGATGTAAAATTCAGTCACGATTTAGATTCAGCTTCAAAAAAAGCTCAGGTAAATTATTTAATCACTCATAAAGATCCTACTTATATCAGCGATTATTACTACAACATTCCCGATCCGGCGATCAAAAGTATCTACGAAGAAGATTTATCTAAAAGTTTGGTGAAAGGAAAAGAAATTCTGGACCAAAGTGTTCTGGAAAAAGAGGTGAAAAGATTAAGCGATCTGATGAAAGACCGTGGTTATTATAAATTCAACTCGACCAACGAAGAAATTTATTTCACCGCAGACACTTTGCAAAGCAGAAAACAGGTTCCGCTTACCATGGACATCCATAGCGATTCCTTGGACACACCGTATCGAATTACCACGATTGGTGATATCAAAGTTCATTATATCGAAAAATTATCCGATACTTTAGAAACTGCGAAGGATTCGCTTTTAGGAATTAATTTCTACAAACTCGACGATCAGTATAAAACAATGTCACTTTGGCGACCAATTATTTTGAAAAAAGGCGATGTTTATCAGCAGCGAAATCTCGATCTTACGAAAAGAAACTTTGCTTCGATGAACAATTTCAATATTTTGAAGTATAACGAAACCCTTCGCAAAGATAACGACAGTATTTTGGATGTGAGTTATTACCTTGCTCCACTTGCGAAATACGATTTCAAAGTAGCTACTGACATCAATTATTCTCAAATTCTCAACTTTGGAGTCTCTCCATCGGTTGATCTTACGACGAGAAATATTTTTGGCGGCGCAGAAAACCTTACCACAAGTATTTCCGGAATTTTCGGATCGGTTGTCAATACAAAAGATGATACCAAGCGAAGTTTAGCATACGAAATCTCTGCACAAGCTTCGTTAAATTTCCCTAGACTTCTGCTGCCATTCCAATCCTGGAAGGTGATTCCCAAACGCTACTCTCCTACTTCGTCTATCGTTTTGGGAACTTCGGTTCAAGACAATATTGGATTGGGAAGAATTGGTTTTAATGCTGGTTTAAATTATTTTGCCAATGTAAATGATATCGTTTCGCATCGATTGACACTTTTCAACAGTCAGCTGAGTTTAACTCGAAACAAGGACCGTTACTACGATTTCTTTCCGAACGATCGTTTGGCAGTAAATGATGTTCATCAAATTTATTTCCAGTCGCATCCTGAATTACAAACCCAGTTGAATAATGGCGAAATTAGCTTCGATGATGTTTCTGCTACCATCAACCAAGATGCCAGTTTCCAACAAAGCTTAAATCCTGAACAGCAAAACAAATATTCCACTTTCCTACAGTCATTGATTAATAAAGATCGCCAAACTCAGGATGTTTTGATTTCATCATTAATTTATAATTTTATTTATAACGAAATCGGAAAAAAAGACCGTCCGAATCCTTTTTATTTCAATGCAAAATTTGAGTCAGCCGGAAATATTTTCAGCATCTTCAACGCGTCAGAAAAGCAAACAGGAGTTGTCTCCGGAACTTCAAAGAAAATTTTCGATATCCCTTATTCTCAATTTGTGAAATTCGATTTTGATGTAAGAAAATATTTTAGTTTTTTCAATGACAAACATACTTTGGCGCTACGCCAATTCATCGGAATCGGAATTCCTTATGGAAATTCTTCTACAATGCCGTTCGTGAGATCTTATTTCAATGGTGGATCCAATGATATTCGGGCGTGGAGAGTTTACGGCGGTTTAGGACCTGCAGATTCGCAATTGGACGAAAAAGTTCGCTCTTATATTATGGATAATTTAAAACTCACCACCAATATCGAGTACCGAATGCCGTTTACCAAAATGTTTGAAGGCGCTGCTTTTGTCGATGCCGGAAACATTTGGAGTTTGAAAGACAATGGCTTTGGTGACGAATTTAAATTCAATAAATTCCTCTCTCAAATGGGAGTTGGAACTGGTATCGGTTTAAGGATAAATGTGGCCTACATCACCCTTCGTTTGGATGCTGCTTATAAAGTATATGATCCCAATAAACCTATTGGTGATCGATGGGTCATTCAAAAATGGCAACCTTTGAAACCGGTTCTCAATTTTGCCTTTGGTTATCCTTTTTAATGATAAAAAACCGTCTCACAGCATGTTGAGACGGTTTTTTTTAAATTCTACTCCAATTTATTCTCCGAAATCAAAAAGTTCACCGATGGTTCCTTCTTCTGGGAAATCTTCGTCCTTCACATCTTGGTCAATAAAACTAATGTGTCCCTCGGTAGATTCCACCGAATCGAAACCTTCATTGATTTCTTCTTCCGGTTCCGGAATGGTGATGTTGATGCTTTTCACCTTATTTTTGGTCAATTGATTTCCGATGGCTTTGATGCCTTTCACAGCGATAAATTCGTCGGTTGTAATTGTTTCCGGGTCTTTCACTTTATCTTTTTCTTTCGCAAAAACGAGTTCCAAAGTAGAATTATTGGCCACTACCACATTTTCTATAAAAGACTTCGGATGATCGGAAGGCATAAAATGCTGAACATTCGTCGTATTATCGAGCAAAAATCGTTTGATGAAATAAATTTGTTTTTCGCCATCAAAATAAATACAAATTATCGGCTGTTCCGGTTTCCATTTTTCGAGGATCAAATATTCATCATCAAAGCGGTTCATCAAATCAAATGAAACCAATTTCGCTTCTCCCTGAGAATTGATGGTCAAAATTTTATCATCTCCTTTGAAACTTCCAAGCAAAGTTCCTCTTGCATCAGCATTTAAACGTCTCACGGTATCATCAAACCAGATTTTTCGAGGCGCCAAAGTGGAATGACCCTCTTCTTTTAAATCCACTTTTTTCACTGCATATTTCGTCACCAAATTTCCTTTGGAATCTCGACCTTTAATAGCAAGATCGGAGAAATCGATTTCAATTTTGTTCTTTCTAACTCTTGCGTTGGGTTTCAATAAAACAGTTACCAATTCCGCTTCACCATTTGGATTGGCAGAAAAATAAAGCATTTCCGAACCCTTCTTGTCGGAAGCCAATTTGTAATCCGTATTTCGGGTTACTCCAGTTACAGAAAAGCGTTTCATATAATACGGTCCAGAGCTTCCTTCGCGGTAAATCATGTTGTAAACCGTGCGTTTATCGTTCTTTTTCCAAACGGCAACATGCACAATATTTTTTCCGATAAAGGTTTTGGCTTCTACTTTCACGACTTTCATCGTTCCATCTTTTTGGAAAGTAATGATGTCGTCGATATCCGAACAATCAAACAAATACTGGTCTTTTTTCAATGAAGTTCCAATGAAACCTTCCTCGAAATTAGCATAAAATTTTTCGTTCGCCACCGCAACTTTCGTCGCATCAATGGTATCGAAAACGCGCAATTCGGTTTTTCGCTCTTTACCTTTACCGTATTTTTTTTGAATATTAGTGTAATAATCTATCGCATAAGCAATTAGATTCTCCAAATGGTATTTTACCTGCTCTATTTTTCCTTCAAGAGCGAGGATATTTTCTTTAAATTTATCAAGATCGAAACGGGAAATTCTTTTAATTCTAATCTCCGTCAATCTCAAAATATCTTCTTCGGTTACGGCACGAAGCAAATGTTTGGTATGCGGTTTTAGACCTTTATCAATGGTCGCAATCACTTCTTCCCAAGATTTTACCTCTTCGATGTCGTGGTAAATTCTATTCTCGATGAAAATACGTTCCAATGAAGCAAAATGCCAGTTTTCCAGTAACTCATGAAGTTCAATTTCAAGCTCTTTTTTAAGCAAAGAAACGGTGTGATTGGTATTTCTTCTAAGGATTTCAGAAACCGTCAAAAATTCAGGTTTATCGCCAACAATCACGCATGCATTCGGAGAAATCGGGATTTCACAATCGGTGAAAGCATACAGTGCATCAATGGTTTTATCGGGAGAAACATCGTTGGTAAGGTGAATATTGATTTCTACCGTATCCGAAGTATTATCCTCGATTTTTTTGATCTTTATTTTCCCTTTCTCATTGGCTTTGATAATCGAATCAATGAGGTCGCCGGTATTTTTACCAAACGGAAGTTCAGTGATGCAAAGGATATTTTTATCTTTATGAACAATTCTTGCTCTCGCTCGAATTCTTCCACCTCTTTCGCCGTCGTTGTAATTGGAAACATCGAGCATTCCACCGGTGATGAAATCGGGGAAAAGTTCGAATTTTTTACCTTTTAAATGTGCGATGGAAGCATTAATTAGTTCATTGAAATTATGAGGCATAATTTTCGTGGAAAGTCCAACGCCAATTCCTTCCACGCCGGAAGCAAGTAATAATGGAAATTTTACGGGAAGATCGACCGGTTCATTGTTTCGTCCGTCATAAGATTTAGACCAATGTGTGGTTTTCGGATTGAAAACAACTTCCAAAGCGAAAGGCGTCAATCTTGCCTCGATGTATCTCGCTGCAGCGGCAGAATCTCCGGTGTAGATATTTCCCCAGTTTCCTTGAGTATCGATGAGAAGTTCCTTTTGCCCGATTTGTACCATAGCATCGGTAATTGAAGCGTCACCATGCGGGTGATATTTCATGGTATTCCCTACGATATTGGCCACTTTATTGTAGCGCCCGTCTTCCAACTCGCGCATGGAATGCATAATTCTGCGCTGAACCGGTTTGAAACCATCAAAAATAGAAGGAATCGCCCGATCCAAAATAACGTAGGAGGCGTAATCTAAAAACCAATCTTTATAAAGGCCGGAAACTTTTTTCAGTGATTCTTCGTGGTGATTTTCTTGTTCTTCCATCAATTATTTTCTCTCTCTTTATTGGTTTTAATCACTTTGCTTAATGACATTTTCAAGTCTTTCAATTCATTTTTGGTAAGATAAGAAATGTCGTATTTCAAAATAATAGAATGACTTTTTTTACTCGAAATAGTGATATATAGTTTTTTAAAAATTAAGGCATTTAGGGTTTAAATTTAGCTTTCCATATCCGATAAAACCTCTTTTTTATCAATATCCGGATCTTCTACAACCAGATTTTCAAGGATAAAAGTTTGGCGATCAGGGGTGTTTTTTCCCATGTAAAATTCTAAAATCTGCTCTATCGTTTGATCTTTTCCTAAAACCACCGGCTCTAGGCGAATGTCTTTGCCAATAAAATGCTTGAACTCATCGGGAGAAATTTCTCCCAATCCTTTAAATCGGGTGATTTCAGGATTTTTGCCCAACTCATTCAATGCTTTGATTCTTTCTGGTTCGGAATAGCAATAACGCGTTTCCTTCTTATTTCTCACTCTAAAAAGTGGAGTTTGCAAAATATAAAGATGTCCGTTTTTAATCAAATCCGGGAAAAACTGAAGGAAGAAAGTAATCATCAGCAACCGGATGTGCATCCCGTCAACATCGGCATCAGTAGCGATAATGACGTGGTTGTAACGAAGATCTTCCAGAGAATCTTCAATATTTAAAGCCGCTTGAAGCAAGTTGAATTCCTCGTTTTCGTACACCACTCTTTTGGTTAAACCAAAACAGTTCAATGGTTTTCCTTTCAGCGAAAATACCGCCTGCGTTTCCACATCGCGGGATTTGGTGATGGAACCTGATGCTGAATCACCCTCGGTGATGAATATCATCGTTTCTCCCTTTCTTACTGCTTTTTGGTCGTTGTAATGCTGTCTACAATCGCGGAGTTTTTTATTGTGTAAAGAAACTTTTTTAGCTCTTTCACGTGCGAGTTTCTGTATTCCGGAAAGTTCTTTTCTTTCTCTTTCGGAGATAAGGATTTTTTTCAGAATCGCCTCGGCAGTTTCGGGATGCTGATGAAGATAATTGTCGAGTTTGTTTTTGAGATTATTGGTAACAAAAGTTTTGATAGTCTCGAGCTCATTCTTATCTTTATCTTGTCCCATCGTGGTAGAGCCCAGTTTGGTCTTAGTTTGAGATTCAAAAACCGGGTTTCCTACATTGATATAAATCGCGCCGATAATGGCTTTTCGGATATCCGCTGCCTCGAAGTTTTTATTGTAAAACTCGCGAATGGTTTTCACATAAGCCTCTTTAAAGGCATTCAAATGCGTTCCACCTTGCGAAGTATATTGCCCATTAACAAAGGAAAAATAAGTTTCCGACTGCGATTTATCGGAGTGAGTGATTGCTACTTCCATATCCTCATCCTTGATGTGGATGATCGGATAAACGATTTCGCCCTCTATTTCTTCTTCTAAAAGGTCTTTTAAGCCATTTTGAGATTCATAAACTTCGCCGTTGAAGTAGATTTTTAAACCAAGATTGAGGTAAGTATAATTCCGCAACATTCGAGAAACGTATTCAGTTCGGAATTTATAATTCACAAAAATCGTTTCATCCGGAATAAAAGTAATTTCGGTACCATTTCTTTCGCTGGTTTCTACCTCTTCGTGAAGAGTTTCCAGCCTACCTTCGACAAATTCAGCGCGGCGCATTTTGCCCTCGCGAACAGATTTCACCTGAAAATATTTTGAAAGAAAATTCACTGCCTTGGTTCCGACACCATTTAACCCAATGGATTTTTTGAATGCACCCTCGTCGTATTTTCCACCGGTATTCATAATGGAAACTACTTCCACAATCTTTCCAAGCGGAATTCCACGTCCGAAATCTCGAACCGTCACTTTGCCATCGGAGATTTTCACATCGATTCGCTTTCCGTATTTCATCCGGAATTCATCAATGGAATTATCCACTGCTTCTTTCAACAAAATGTAAATTCCGTCATCGGCGGAAGACCCATCACCGAGTTTCCCAATGTACATCCCCGGACGCAGGCGCACGTGCTCGCGGGGCTCCAGAGTTTTTATGTTGTCCTCGGTATATTGTTCATGTAAAATTTCACTCATAGAATTTGTTTGCCCCACAAAATAATCAAAAAAAAGTGGCAACTCACAAAAATAACGATAAAAGAATTGTAAAGGAAATTTTGTGGATAAAAAATCCGCCACACTTTTCAGCGTGGCGGATTTTGTATTCATCTTTTAGAATCTATAGGCGGTTTATCTCAGTTTTCAGGAATATTTTACTTTTATTCCCTCCTAATTTTTGATTAAGAATTTCCGTAAATATTACTTTCACCACCATCAATAGCAATAATTTGTCCGGAAACATATCCGTTGTCTTCACTTAAAAGGAAAGCTACTACTTTTGCGACTTCAGAAGGTTTACCCAAACGTTTGGTCGGGTTTCTGGATGCATATTGCGCTTCTGCTGCTTTTGGATCTGCTGGATTTACTTCTCGGAAAGCTTCTGCTACCATTGGTGTTAAGATCGCTCCCGGTGCAATGGCGTTGGTGAGAATATTGTCTCGACCGTACTCCAATGCTGTATTTTTAGTAATACCTGCTACAGCGTGTTTGGTGGCTACATATGGAGTTTGATTCATTACACCGCGAATACCACCGACAGATGCAACATTCACAATTTTTCCACCTCCGTTTTTCTGCATCACCGGGATTACATATCGAAGTCCGTAATAAACACCCATCAAGTTGATATCCACCACTTTTTTAAAGACATTGATATCATATTCCACGAGGGATGCTTGTTTTCCTTCGATTCCTGCGTTGTTGTAGAAACCATCGATGGTACCAAATTCTTTCTCAGTAGCTTCCACATAGTTTTTCACAGCATCTTCGTTAGAAACATCTGCTACTACCGTTAAAAATTTAGCCTCCGGATATTTGCCTGCAAGCTCCTCTTTGGCTTTATTTAATTCAGTTTCATTATAATCTACTAAAGTTAAGTTAGCTCCACGAGAAGCCAATTCTTCGGCTGTAGCAAGACCAAGCCCCATCGCTGCACCGGTAATAATTACTGTTTTGTTTTTAAAGTCTGTCATTTTATCTGTTTTTATTGAGATAAAGTTACGGCTTTAATAGAAGACCAATATTACCATAGATCAATTTAACAAAATATTAAAAATTCTTTTCAGAATTTTATGAACTAGCTCTAAAAATGCAAAAAAAAATCCGCCGCGCTGAAAAAGCACGACGGATTGTATTTTATAAAGAAAATCAATTACACATTAAAACGGAAATTCATAATATCACCATCCTGAACGATGTATTCTTTCCCTTCAACACCCATTTTTCCTGCTTCTTTAATTTTGGCTTCGGAACCGTAATGGATGTAATCATCATACTTAATCACTTCCGCACGGATGAATCCTTTCTCGAAATCGGTGTGAATGACACCCGCTGCTTGTGGCGCTGTCCATCCTTTTCCGATGGTCCATGCGCGAACTTCCTTCACTCCTACCGTGAAATATACTTGTAATTGCAAAAGTTCGTAGGCTTTACGGATCAAACGGTTTACACCTGGTTCTTCCAAACCGAGTTCTTCCAGGAACATTTGTCTTTCTTCGAAAGTTTCTAATTCATTGATATCAGCTTCAATTTGTGCTGCTAAAACAACCACTTCCGCGTTTTCTTTAGCTGCCATTTCTTCAATTCTGGCAATCCACTCATTTCCGTTTTTGATGGAGTTTTCATCCACATTACACACATACAAAACCGGTTTTTTAGTCAAAAGATGAACCTCGTCGATGATGGCTTTTTGCGCTTCATCTGCTGGAAACTCACGAACGTTTTTACCATCTTCCACAAATTTTTGCAATGCTAACAGCGTTTCGTAAGTTAAGATATCGTCTTTTTTACCAGATTTAATGAATTTTTTGGCTTTATCCACCGCTTTTCCAAGGGTTTCCAAATCTTTCAACTGCAATTCGATATCGATGATTTCCTTGTCTCTCATTGGATCTACGGAACCTTCTACGTGAATAATATTCCCATTTTCGAAGCATCTTAAAACATGAATAATAGCTTCACATTCGCGTATATTAGCAAGAAATTGATTTCCCAAACCTTCTCCTTTGCTCGCGCCTTTCACCAAACCTGCGATGTCTACAATTTCTACTACCGCCGGCAAAACTCTTTCAGGATTGACCAGTTTCTCCAACTCCACCAATCTCGGATCTGGTACAGAAACTGTTCCCAAGTTAGGTTCGATAGTACAGAAAGGATAATTCGCCGATTGCGCTTTGGCGTTACTTAAACAATTAAAGAGGGTTGATTTACCTACATTGGGCAAACCTACAATTCCACATTTCATATATTATTTTTATAGGTGTGCAAAGATAAGATTTTTATCCTATTTTATTTCATGAAAATAAGAAGGTATTTTTAAACTTTTTTAAAATATTTTATATTGATTTTCAAAAACTTATCTATTACTTTTCAATATCACTAAAAAAATAGTTGTATTAATGGAATTAATTTCTACATTTGTATCACTAAATAAATAGTGATATGAAAATCCCTTCCCTGACGAAAGCTGAAGAACAAGTGATGCAATACCTTTGGGACCTCGAAAAAGCCTTTCTGAAAGACCTTCTCGACCAATTTCCAGAGCCAAAACCACACAGCAACACGGTTTCTACAATTTTAAAGGTTTTAAAAGATAAAAACTTTGTCGATTACCAGGTTTTCGGCAGACAGCACGAATATTTCCCTTTAGTTTCCAAAGAAAATTACAGCGGAAAATCAATGAACAGTTTGGTAAAAAATTACTTTGAAGGATCGTACAAAAACGCCGTTTCTTTTCTTGTAGAGAAAAACGAATTGAGCGTAGAAGATCTGGAAATGCTACTCGATGAACTCAAAAGTAAAGACTAATGGAGGCGCTATTCATCTATTTCGGGAAAGTTTTTTTGGCTTCCGGTGTAATGTTTTTATACTATCAGTTGTTTCTAAAAGACAAGACATTTCATCATTATAACCGCTTCTATTTGCTGGGAGTTTTGGTATTGAGTATGATACTACCCTTTTTTAAAATTAGTTATTTTACAATCGAGGTAAACACAGATATTTATTTATTATATAGTAAGTTACAAAATTTTAACTCTACAAAAACTTTAAACCATGATTTCCCTTATTTTCAACTTATTGCTTTCGTTGTTGGATTGGTTTCTATCTTTTATTTAGGCAAATTATTCTACGGAATATTCAAGATTCAACAACTGAAAAAGGAGTTTAGCAAAGAACATTTCGAAGGCATCAACTTCTATCAAACCAATCTTTCCGAAGCACCTTTTTCATTCTTCAAGAATTTATTTTGGAAAGACACCATCCTCATTCAATCCGATTTGGGACGCCAAATTCTGAAGCACGAAATGGTACACATCGAACAGAAACATTCGCGAGACAAAATCTTTACCGAGATAGTAACCGCTGTGTTTTGGTGGAATCCCGTTTTTCATCTTATCAAAAAAGAAATCAGTTTAATACACGAATATTTGGCAGATAAAAAAGCCATCAAAAATTCGGACACGAAAGCATTTGCGCAGATGCTTTTGGCGAGTCACTTTTCCGGAAAACAGTTACCCGCAACCAGTCCGTTTCTTAATTCTAACCTCAAAAAAAGATTAACAATGCTTAAAAAATCAAAAACAAAATACAGTTATGCGCGGAGAATACTAGCATTGCCACTGCTGTTTGCGCTCGCTTTCATCTATATGATTAATGCGAAAAACAAAGAAATTACCAAAACCAATCGGGAAATAGAGCAAATGGTTGCTGAAATTAAAAAAGACACCATCGTACCGAAAGACGCTGTACAAGGAACCGACGGAACCAAAATTCAAGAGAAAAATCAAGAGTTATTCGGCGATAACGATTCTTTAAATCAATCTTCTCTTCAGAAAATTCAGGATCAAATTGCGGAAAAGCAAAAAATGATCGAACCTTACAAAGAATTAATGCTCAAAAAGAACGAAGAAGGCCTGAAAATCAGCCAAGAAATGCGAGCAAAATCGGAAGAAATGCAAAAACTTTCGAAGAAAAAAGATTTCGAAAGTCCGAGATTTAAAAATCTTGAAAAAGAAATGAAAGTTTTGGACGATAAAATGAGTTCGATTTTCGATACGGATGAATTCAAAAAAAATCAGAAAATGCTCGAACTGAAATTTATAGAATTGGATCAACTTTATGCCCAAATTGACCAATATTATAGTTCCGATGCTTTCAAAGCTAAAATAAAAGCCTCTGAACTGACTGCTGCAGAAGTAGAAAAGAAAGTAAATTCGCCCGAATTCCAAAAGAGAATTAAAGATGCCGAGGAAAAAGCTCAAGAAGCAGAAATATTGGTCAATTCCCCGGAATTTAAAAGAAAATTAAAAGAAGCCGAAAAGCGTGCTAAAGAAGCCGAAAAAAAATTCAATTCTCCTGAATTTAAAAAGAAAATTGCAGAAGCGGAAACCAAAGCAAAACTCGCTACTGAAAAGGCCAATTCCAAAATCATCATTCTCGATAATCAGAATAATAATGGGAATATGTTGACGAATGAAAATGTAAAAATCTACATTGATAAAAAACCTGTTAGCAAAACTGAAATGGAGCAATTTCCGCCCGACAAGATTGAGAAAATCGAAGTTTTCAAGAAAGGAAACGGCGACTCAAAATCCGGAGAAATCTACATCACTACCAAAAAATAATCGATTATAAATGCCAGAATTTTTTTCATAAAACCTATGGCATTTTTTATATCTTCAATTAAAAATTTTCTATGAAAAAATATATCGTCTTCTTCACATTGGCTTTCAACCTATTTATTGCTCAAAACCAACGGTTTAGTTACCAATATCAGTTCGTAAAAGACACTTTAAACAAACAGGAAATCACCAAAGAGCTGATGAATCTTGATATTTTGAAAGATGGTTCCACATTTTACAGTCGCGATGTGTTTGTTTCAGATTCGATTATGAATGCATATTTTGAAAATCAAATCAAGACTACCGGTTCCATGAATGTGGATTCAAAAATAATGTCGCAAAGAAAAGGAAGTGTGAGATACAAAATCTTAAAAGAATATCCTGAATTCAATATTTTCACCGCAACAAATATTGGAATTGATTCTTATAAAGTTGCAGACGACCGAAAATTAGTTTGGTCGATTTTATCCGACAAACAGAAAATCGGAGAATTCAATGCACAAAAAGCAACAACAGAATTCGCAGGAAGACAATGGGTTGCTTGGTTTTCAACGGAATTGCCGTTCCAAGATGGACCTTATAAATTTCACGGTTTGCCTGGATTAATCATTAAGCTTGAAGATCGCACCAAAACACATCAATTTGAACTCGTTGGGACTTCTAAATTTATGCCTAATCCCGAAAAAACTTCCGAATTCATCGGGAAAAGTAAAGAAATTGAAATCAATCAAAAGCAGTACAAAAAGTTATTTTTAGAAGACCGAAATGATCCTTCAAAAGTAATCAGACAAGCACAAGCAAGCGGAGCAATCTTTCAAATGACCGACCAAAACGGAAATAAAATCAGTACTGCCGAGATGATTAAAAACAAAGAACAAAGTGCAAAAACAAAAAACGCGAAAGACAATAATCTTCTCGAGCTCGATTTACTAAAGTAAGCCTTCGTTTTACTGATAATTTTCATATGACTATTGATAGATATTTTCCTTAACTTTAGTTCATTAAAAATTCAAAATTTTAAAGTCATGGAAAATCACAACCTCACCCACGAATTCCCTGAAATGGAAGATAAAATCAATCAACTCAAGCTGGATGATGCCAATTTCAAGAAGATGTATGTGAATTATGAAGAAGTGAACGCGCTCATTCAGCATTACGAAGAAGGCGAACAAAATCACACAACCGACGAACACCTCACGGATTTGCGAAGAAAAAGAGTGTATTTGAAGGATGAATTGTACAGCTTCTTAAAAAGCAATTAATTTTTTCGGGTACTTAGAAGAAATAGCAAACACTTTGTTTATTATTTTCCTTCGAATAAATAATAGAAGTAATCACTATGATATGAAGATTGTCAAGCAATCTAAAAGCGACCAAAAGGGTCGCTTTTTTGTTGTAAAAACCTTTCGTTTCAGGAAGTTCGATAAATTTTCAGGGAGTAAATTCAGCTTCAAACCTAAATCACTTTCCATTTTCTATAATTTTTAGCATTAAATTCTGTTAATTCTACATCACTTTGCAAATTATCCGCTAAAAAAGTTTACTTTTGCACCGTCAAAAAACGATTATGCAAAACATTAGAAATATCGCAATTATTGCGCACGTTGACCACGGAAAGACTACTTTGGTTGACAAAATCATTCACGCCACCAGTGTTTTCCGTGAAAACCAAGAATCAGGAGACCTGATTATGGACAACAACGACCTGGAGAGAGAAAGAGGAATTACCATTTTATCTAAAAATATCTCGGTAACTTACAAAGACACCAAAATTAATGTAATCGATACTCCTGGTCACGCCGATTTCGGTGGTGAGGTAGAAAGAGTTTTGAAAATGGCCGATGGGGTTTTACTTTTAGTAGATGCTTTCGAAGGACCAATGCCACAAACCCGTTTTGTATTGCAGAAAGCTTTGGAATTAGGATTAAGACCAGTAGTAGTTATTAACAAAGTTGATAAACCAAACTGTCGTCCGGATGAAGTTCATGATCAAGTATTCGATCTGTTCTTTAACCTAGATGCTACCGAAGAGCAATTGGATTTCCCTACGTTCTACGGATCATCAAAACAAGGTTGGTTCAACACTTCATTAGAAGAAACCGATAACATTTTCCCTTTATTAGACGGAATTTTAGAACATGTACCAGCTCCTGATGCTAAAGAAGGTCCTCTAAGAATGCAAATTACTTCTTTGGATTTCTCTTCTTTCTTAGGAAGAATTGCGATCGGAAAAATCACCCAAGGCACTGTGAAAGAATCTGAATGGATTGGTTTAGCTCAAGAAGACGGCAACATCATCAAAGGAAAAGTAAAAGAATTATACGTTTTCGAAGGTCTTGGTAAAAAGAAAGTTCAGGAAGTAAAAGCTGGAGATATCTGCGCAATCGTAGGTTTCGACAAATTCCAAATCGGGGATTCTTTCGTAGATTTAGAAAACCCAGATCCATTGCCAAGAACAGCAATCGATGAACCTACTTTGAACATGACATTCTCCATCAACAACTCCCCTTTCTTCGGGAAAGATGGTAAATATGTAACTTCAAATCACTTGAAAGAAAGATTAACCAAAGAATTAGAGAAAAACCTTGCATTGAGAGTAGAACCTACTGATGATGCTAATACTTTCCTAGTTTTCGGTCGTGGAATCCTTCACCTTTCTGTGTTAATTGAAACTATGAGAAGAGAAGGTTATGAAATGACCATCGGACAGCCACAAGTTATCCTAAGAGAAATCGACGGCGTGAAATGTGAGCCGTATGAATCAATGGTTGTTGATGTACCGGAAGAATATGCTTCTAGAGTAATCGATTTGGCGACTCAAAGAAAAGGTGACCTCCACATCATGGAAACCAAAGGCGAAATGCAACACATGGAATTCGAAATTCCTTCCAGAGGATTAATCGGATTGCGTTCTCAAATGCTTACCGCTACTGCAGGTGAAGCGATTATGGCACACCGTTTCGTAGATTACAAACCTTTCAAAGGAGTAATTCCGGGAAGATTGGTTGGTGTTTTGGTAAGTAAAAGCCAAGGTCCAGCTACCGAATATTCGATCGCTAAATTACAAGACAGAGGTAAATTCTTTGTTGATCCGGGCGAGGAAATCTATGAAGGAATGATCATCGGGGAACAAAACAAACCTGGAGATTTGGTTGTAAACATCGTGGAAGCAAAACAGCTGAACAACATGCGTGCATCCGGAAAAGATAAAGACGGCAGCATCGCTCCGAAAATCCAGTTCTCACTAGAAGAATGTATGGAATACATCCAAGCTGACGAAGCTATTGAGATTACACCAAACTTCATCAGAATGCGTAAGAAAGTTCTTTCTGAAAACGACAGAAAACGTATCGAAAGAGGAGCAAAAGGATAAATTCTTTTTAAATAAATAGCAGTGAAGCCCCAATTTTTTGGGGCTTTTTTTGTATTGATCCCCAATGAAACGATTACTAAGGTATAGGGTTTTTATAGGTTATCTATAGGCTATCCGTATATTAAATGCATTATTAATCCATTATAACTCCATTGTAAATTCAATAGTTTATTGGACTTATATTGGACCTATAATGGGCTTATATTGGAGTTATAGCGAAAGAGAGTCGCAGGAAACTAGGAGAATATGGGAAACGGACTGAGAAGAAAAAATAAGGAATATCACCAGTAATTAATTGGTAAGAATTGATAAGAATGTGCGTGTTTAGATAATTTTCAAAGAAAGGATGAAAATAGGACGGGGTAGTCGTTTTAAAAATATCTATAGAGAATCCAGCGGACTTTTTATCCTGGACTTTGAAAGATCTGTTACATGAGTATAAATTTGGGTGGTTTTAATAGAATTATGCCCAAGGAGCTCCTGAATAAAGCGGATATCGGTACCTGTTTCGAGCAAATGGGTAGCAAAACTATGACGCAAACCGTGGATTCCAATTTTCTTTTTTATACCTGCCTTTTCCATGGCTTTTTTAAAAACGGCTTGTGCAGATCTGATGGAATACATTCCCCCATCTTGCCCCTCGAAAAGGTAAACCTTTGGGCGGTAGTTCAGGTAATAATCCCGAAGTTCAGGCAGCAGACTTTCCGGAAGTACAGCAATGCGGTCTTTCTTACCTTTGCCCTGCTCTATCCGCACCAGCATCTCAGTACTGTCGATATCGGATAGTTTTAGTGCCACCACTTCACTCACGCGAAGCCCTATGCCATAACACACTTTCAGGATCAGTGCATGTTTGGGGTTTTCTGTGGCGGCGATTATTTTCTTGATTTCAGCTTTGTTCAACATTTTGGGCAGTAAGAGCTTTTTCTTTGGCCGGGGAATGTCGAAAAACATTTTTTGGCGGTGCAGCACTTGTTCAAAATAAAACTTCACGGCATTCATTCGGCTGTGGATTTCACTTTCCGACAGTTTTAGTTTTTCGTGACAATAAAGGAAATAAGACCGCAACCGTTCAGGGGTAAGCTCCTGTACAGGATTTCTTTTCAGGACATAGAGCAGTTGGGCAAACTCTGTGCTGTATGTGCGCAAGGTACTTGGACTATAACCTTTTAATTTCAGATGTTCTTGATAACGTTTGAACTCCGGCAGGTTGATGAGATGAATTTTAGCCAGAACCGCTTTTCCTGTAATTTCTTCCTGAAGACCAAAAAGCGCACGGTGGCGTTTGGTATCTGCCACATACCACTTTTTTTGGGAAGCTGACCAGCGGGCTTTGGTATGTGCTCGTAGGTGAGCAATAAGCTCCTTATCATTCTCGAAGCTTACCCAAATCACTTTAGATTCATGGTGTGTACCCGGCGAATAGGTGTATCTTTTATCAGAAAAATCAATCAAAATACTTCGTTTTTTGTATAGGTTAAAATATCTTAAAAACAGCAACATAAAAGCCATTTTGCAATAAAACAATCTATAATGCGCAATGCAAAATTAGACATAATATGCTATAAAACAATACTTTGCTTAATTTATTTAATTTGTTTGTAAAATTCTTTGGTACTTTAGGAAAGTTGCGTATATTTGAGTGTTATGCGAAAGCAATTCAGACTCCGCAAAAATGAAAACAATAGAAAAGATTTTACTGATTGTAATTTTAGAAATAATTATATTTTGGATTTTGGTTCGTTATTATTATCTGCCAAAATTATATTCAAATCCTGATTTGATTACGGCACAGAATCTTATTATTATTACAGTAATAATCAATGTGATTATCTTCGGAATTCTTTATTTCACAAAGAAAACAAAATTTACGAATGCTTTCTTGGCGAATATCATTTTAGCACCGATTATTCTTCTCCTTGTTCTTGGCAAAGCGCACAAAACCTTTAGGCAGGAAAATTTTTCAGGTGGAAGTTTTCAATATAAGGGGTCAAAATTTTCAGTTTTTGTTGATAAGAAAAAAAATAACTTTACCATTTTTAAAACTGACATAAATACCAATGAAACTAATATTATTGCAGGTGACATAGAACTGCAAAATGATAAAATTCTTCTAAAAAGTAGAAATGACGAATACCTAATTGAAAATGATACAATAAAAGGAATTGAAGGTAAAAATTTCAAACTAAAATAACATTTGCCTTCGCATAACACGGTATTTCTATTAGCGGGGTTGAAGTTTACATCATGAAGATTTTCGCTAATTTTTCTTTCTGTTATATTTACAAAAACCAATTATAATAATCCCCGCCAACAGAAATACCCAACCGTTGTACGCAATTCACCAAATCACGTGAATAAAAGACAATTAAAGTACTGATTAATGTTTATCACTTTAAAAATTAATCAACTAATAAAATATAAATGGTTAAAAATGAGTAATATTTTTAGCGTTTTTAAGAAAATAAACTTTTACGAAATATTACGATTGACAATCATAACTTTTGATTTTTTAATTCTTCAGTTTACAGATGTTGAAAAATTAGAGATATCACTACTGATATTTCTAGTTCTCTTAAATTTTAGTTTGATTCTAATTATTGTTTGGAAGTTACGATTAACAAAAAAAACAGGATATGGATATTCAGCACAATCAATTTTTTATGGTAGCATTGCAAGTGGTATCTGTTCAATTATGATATTTGGTAATTACCTCTTAAATTGATTTAAATAAAAACTGCGTACAACAGTGTATTTCTATTAGCGGGGTTGAAGTTTACATCATAAAGATATTCGCTAGTTGTTCTTTTAGCTATATTTACAAAAACCAGTTATTATAATCCCCGCCAACAGAAATACCTAACCGTTATACGACATAGTAAACCAATCACCGTTTGAAAAATATCATTCTTTTTTTTACCATATTTTTTCTGTTTGGTTGTGGAAATTCCACACCGAAAGAAATATTTTTAATTCCTAAAAACATAGATAATTTTGTGGTTATTTATAATGCAAATAAAAATATTGACTACAAAACCGACGTAGTTTATCGAATTCCTGGAAATGGAATTTTACAAGTTGAGTTTCAAAGAAACAAAGGTATATTAAATCACAAATTCTACCTGGTTGATCGAGAACGAAAAGAAAAAATAGAATTAAGGGATTTTGCGTTAGATGAATACAGAAATAATATTGATGTAAATAAGCAATATCAACTTGATGGTTTGGACGGTTCATTCATTAGCAAAAAATTTGCAAATGTGATTGGTGATAAAATAACAATGTCAACTAATAATCCAAACGCTAAAAAATGGTTCGGAATTATAATTGGAAAACCAAATGCGAATCAGAATGAATTACGTCGAAAACTATTCGCAAAAGTTGACAGTTTAATGCATGAATAACTACGTCGTATAACAAGATATTTCTACAAGCGGGTATGAAGTTTTCATCGAAGATTTTAGCGATTAATAAAGTTTTTAGCAAGTAGAAAGATTTCGTATTTCTAGCCCGCCTGCAGAAATACCCAACCGTTATCTGTAATTGTATAAAGCACTATCTAGAATTTATGAAAGCGTTATTGACACCAAAAATTATTTATATATCTATTCTGTTAATGTTATTCATTTCATTTTTAAACAGAGAAGGTAAATTTATTAACCAAAACTTGTATTATGCAATCGCAATTATTGTAATAATTTGGGCTTTGATTGTATCTTATTTGGAAATATCTAAAATCATTAAAAGAAAAAATTAACTGTTTTTTCTATAAAAAATATGAAATCGATTAAAAAACAACTACAGATAATAACTAAGCTTTCGTCTTATCCGCAGGACAGAAGATGAAAGCCCGTTGAACGGAAGCTCCGGTGGCTTTTCAGCAGTATGATGGTCCTCTTATGGGGATGTCGTTTTTAGAATTTAGAGGTACAAAGCAGTTTTTTCGGAAGGACTGCTTTTTTTTTGGCGTTGGGTAGCCTTTGGAAGTGGTTTCTGCGGGGTTTTACTGGCGGTAGAGCAAAGCTTCCCTTACCCGCAAGGTTATTCCGCAGACAAAGGTTGGGTGACGAAAAGAAAGTCCTGCGGCGGACCGCGCTGCCCGAAAACCTCAATGGTAACAAGGTTCCCTTTCCCGCAGCACCGGCATTTATTGAGCAGCGTTTTGGTTGTTACCTCCGGGATCTTGATCTTTAAATCGGATTGCAGGGTCTGAAGTTTCCCACGTTTCCAGCTGCTGCTCAAAATCCCGTAATGGCGGATCCGCACAAACCTTTTTGGCAGAATATGCAGGGAAAACCTTCGCGTAAACTCTTCGTTGCTGAGGGTCATCAGCAAAAACCGCAGTCCGTATACGGTATGTTTAAAGTACGACTGAGAAGGGGTTTTTGATCGCTTTTGAAGTTCAAAAAGGTAATCTTTGAGGTCTTCCGGGTCTAATTCGGTAGGGACTTTACCGAAATGAAGCACTAAGGCTGCAACGTGACGGGAATAATTGTCGAAGGTACGCTTGCTTCTGCCCAGGATGGAAATATTTCTTTCGAAGCGTTGCAGAAGTTCGGCAAAACCGTTAACTTCGCTCGAGGCACGGTTCAGGAATTTGTTCGTCCTTAAATCCTCCGGAGATTTTTTTTTGTAGCTATTTCATGAGTTTTTAAAAGGTTAATAAAAACAAAGCTACTAAAACGGCGAATGGGAAAAGCTACCGGAGGTTTAGTTCAACATGGGTTTTGCAAGATGCGGGGTTGAAGTTTACATCATAAAGATTTTCGCTAATTATAGATTTTGTTATATTTACAAAGACTTGTTATAAAAGCCCCGCCAACAGAAATACCCGCCGTTGCAGGCAATTTTAAAGATACGCACACCAATCAAATTTATTAATATGAAAAGAGCAGCAATTTTCTTAACATTTTTCTTTTTCGCAATTTCGTTAATTTCCTGTGAACGTGAAGATGGAAAATGGGATGATAATATAAAATTATCTCAAAAAAATGTAACTGTGAATTCTAATGCAAATACGATTGAAATAACAACTCAGTCGACATATTGGTGGTTAAATGAAATTTCATTTAATGGAAATAACGCAGATTTAAGTAGCATTGACAAGTTTTCAAAAAATTTCATTTATACAACATCTGATTATAAAGTCGAGAGAAAAGAGGATGGAAAAAAAATAATCATAATTATGAACGAAAACTCTAGTAATCTTAATAGATCTTTAATTGTAGGACTACAAAACGGAGATTATTTTGACGGAATAAAAGTTATTCAATCGAAATAAAAAACTGCCTACAATAACTAAGCTTTAGCTTCGCTCTGTTCACTTCGTTCGGGTCGTCTTGTCCGCAGGACACAAGATGAAAGCCCGTTGAACGGAAGCTCCGGTGGCTATTCTTGAGCTTCAGTGGATTATCGACGGAAAATTTTAAAGTTATTCAAGAGACTTATAGAAAAGTCTCTTTTTTTGTGCGTGGTTTTCAGCCATTTTCAATAAACTTTACAAAGTAACTGATTTATGGGAATGCTAAAGCTACCGGAGGTTTAGTTCAACAGAGGTTTTGCAATAGTGGGGCGAAACTGAAAAGTTCAACGGTTGTTCTTCGGTTCAACTTAAGTGCAAAATTGAAGATCTGCGCTTCGATTGCCCCACCATCTCAAAGCCCCGAGCCGTTAGGAGAAATCGCAAAAACAAAAGCACGTGTAAAAAACACAAAAATTTTACGTATTAAAAATTAATTTGTATATTTGTATTCAAAAGGAAGATTATGAATACAAAACTAACTTTAACAATTGAGCAATCAATTATCGAAAAAGCTAAAAAATACGCTCGAAAAAAAGAACGTAGTCTTTCTGATTTAATCGAAAGTTATCTTAAAGCTTTGACAACTGAAGAAAACATCACAAAAGTAGAAGATGAGTTATCTCCTACTTTGAAGTCATTAAAAGGTTCATTCAAAATGTCCAAAAATTTTGACTATAAAAAGGAATTATCTGACCGATTAACTGAAAAATATTTGTAATGAACCAGGTTTTAATTGACACAGATGTAATTCTTGATTTTTTATTTGATAGAAAACCTTTTTCAGATGATGCTTCAAAAATTTTTTGTTTATGTGAAAGCAAACAGATTCAAGGATTTGTCACATCAATCATGTTGAGCAATATTTATTATTTATTGAGAAAAACGGCTAAACATGAAAAAGTAATTGAAAGCTTGAAAATGTTAATGAATATTCTTGACATTGTTACCACTGATAAAACTTGCGTTTTGGATGCATTAAATTCTGAATTCAAAGATTTCGAAGATGCTTTACAAAATTTTTCTGCTGAAAATGACAAAGAAATCAAAATAATTATTACGAGAAATATTAAAGATTATAAATCGAGTAATTTGTCTGTAATGGAACCTGAAATTTATTTAAAAACTTTCAAATAGCGACTTCTGCTAATAACTTTGCTTTCGTCTTGTCCGCAGGACAGAAGATGAAAGCCCGTTGAACGGAAGCTCCGGTAGCTTTTCAGCGGTGTTTTGGTTCTGTTATGGGGATATCGTTTTTAGAATTTAGAGATACAAAGCAGTTTTTTCGGAAGGACTGCTTTTATTGTGGCACTTGGTAGCGTCTGGAAAGGGTTTTCTTTGTGTCAGAACACAAATTCTCTTACCCGCTGTGTATTCTCCTGATTCATATCTTTACAGCGGGCGAACGTTGGGAAGAGATACACAAACAGATATTTTATACATTAATTCAAGAGAGTCAAAGCAATGTCAAAGGAATGTCAAAGGAATGTCAAAGGAAAGTATAAGTAATGTCCAGGTCATCGTACAAAAACACTTTTCTTAAGGTCTAGTTTTCCCCTAGTCAAAGCCTAGGCAAAGCCCAGTCCTAGCCCACCATAAAGGCACTAACCTCCTATCGGCAAAAACCTCCCTTTTCGGCAAAAATGGTCGTTTTCGGCAAAAACGGTCATTTCCGGCAAAAACAGTTTTTAGGTGGAGTGAAATTCAAAAAGGGATATCGTTTTTATATGTTAAAATATAGGATTATTTGAGGTGAAAATGGTAATGATAATTGATAATGTGCAAGTGAAAATTAGGGATAATGCTATATAAATAGTGGCTTGTTGGTTTTTTGGATTTATTTGGGGATTTGGGGAAGATAAGGATGTTGATGCGATGGAGCGAAATCCACTCCACTACGTTCGTCCTGGTAAGTATGAGGATGATATTCTTTTATTCTATAATCATTTATTAACAAATCATCAGCTAATTCGTTAATTTTCAGTTAACACTTCGCACCCCATGTTACATATTTTTTTTAAATTTGCAAGCTATGAAAGCAGTTGGAAAATTAGTAATTATCGGTGGTGCCGTGAACAAAGGCAGTTTCTCAGAAACCGATTACGACCAAAATGTAGAGAAAAATCTCAATTTCTTTGAACGTGGAATCCTTAGAAAAATCATCGAAAAGTCGCGTCTGAAGGAAAATTCAATCATCGAAATCATCACTACCGCCTCACAAATCCCTCAGATTGTAGGCCCAGAATACAAAAAAGCTTTTGAATTTTTAGGTTCAAAAAACGTCAATATTTTAGATATTCAAAACCGCGAGCAAGCCAATAGTGACGCTATTGTAGCCAGAGCCAATGCTGCGGACGTTGTTTTATTTACCGGTGGCGATCAACTGAGGTTGACTTCTATCTTAGGAGGAACCCGATTTCACGAAGCCATTCTTTTAAAATATCAGGAGCAAGATTTCATTTACGCAGGAACTTCCGCCGGTGCGGCCGCTGCTTCTGAAAATATGATTTACCAAGGTTCCAGCTCCGAAGCTTTGCTAAAAGGAGAAATAAAAACCACCCAAGGTTTAGGTTTCATCGAAAATGTAATAGTAGATACTCATTTCGTACAGCGCGGAAGAATCGGAAGATTGTTTCAAGCGGTGGTAAACAATCCACGTACTTTAGGAATTGGCCTGGGTGAAGATACCGGACTATACATTCATGGCGATACGATGACGGCAATTGGTTCCGGATTGGTAATTTTGGTCGATGGTAGGTTCATCAAAGACACCAACCTTACCAATATCAATCTTGGTCAACCAATTTCTATTGATAATTTAATCGTACACGTGATGTCACAGAACGATACTTTTGATCTGAAATCTAAAGACCTTACAATTATTAATTCCCAGTACCACCCTATTTCACAAGCTTAAACCAAAAAACACAAGATGAAAATCATCATCCACGGCGGATTTTTCTCCGAAAGCGACCAAAGCCACGAAGTAAAAGTAGCCAAACAAAATTCACTGAAATCCATCGCTGCAAAGGCTTTTGAATATTTACAAAACCATACAGCGGAAGACACCGTAATATATGCAGTGTCTTTGCTTGAAAATGATACGCTTTATAACGCCGGAACCGGTTCTCAAATCCAAAGCGACGGGAAAATCCGCATGAGTGCCTCATTAATGAATGGCGAAACTCAGAAATTCTCTGGAGTAATCAACATCGAGAATGTAAAAAATCCGATTGAAGTTGCGAAAGTTTTGATGAAAGAAGACGACCGTGTTTTAGGAAGCGAAGGCGCTAAAAAATATGCAACAGAACATGGTTTCGTAGATTTCTCAACAGAAATTCCTCAACGAAGAAAAGAATATGAAGCCAAGTTAAAAAACGGCGGAAAAGGCACTGTTGGCTGTGTAGCCCTCGATCAAAACGGAAAACTAGCCGTCGCAACCTCCACCGGAGGCAAAGGTTTCGAATTAGTCGGAAGAATTTCCGATTCAGCAACCGTTGCCGGAAATTTTGCCAACCAACATTGCGCTGTAAGCTGTACCGGAGTCGGTGAAGATATCGTGAGCAATGCTACTGCCGCCAAAATCGTCACCCGTGTTTCCGACGGAATGCCCATAGAAAAGGCTTTTGAAAAAACCTTTCAGGAACTCAAAGAAATCGACGGATTTGCAGGAGCCATCGCCATCGATCAATCAGGAAACATCTTCCACCAAGATTCCTATCCTACAATGGTTTTCGCAAGTTTCGACGGAACTGATTTCGTAGTTTTTGATTAGCAATTGACCTTAAAAAAATCATCTTTTTTTTCCTTTAAAATTCTTTTTTTTAAAGAAATTATTATGGCGTTTAAAGCTAAACTTGCTTTCTAATATGCTTTTCAACATAATGGAAAAAATTACTCAATCACTTGATTCATTAAAATCATAACCTAAAGAACAAATTTTAATTATTTTTGAAAAAATATTGTAAATGCAATTCAAGATCAATAAAATAGAAGACTGGCAAAATGTGGTGAATGAAATTCTGCCGAAACTCCAACATCCGATTTTGCTTTTGAAAGGAAACTTGGGAGCCGGGAAAACTACTTTTACGCAGTTTTTATTAAAAAATTTGGGCAGTACAGACGAGGTTTCTTCACCTACTTACGCGATTGTGAACGAATATCACACTGCCAAAGGAAATGTCTTCCATTTTGATCTGTACCGAATGAAAAACATCGAAGAAGTGTATGACATCGGAATTGAGGAATATCTCGACAATTGCTACCTCTGCATCATCGAATGGCCGGAAATTTACGAAGAAGAACTAGAAGATTTCCAACACCACGAACTAAAAATCAAAAGCGATGGGGAAAGCAGAACGATTGTTTTCAATTAAAAAATCCGTTTTTAAAACTTCAAAATAATACATTGTGCATCAAAAAAATGCAAGTCAAAGCAAGTTTGAAGTTTCCGCTGTAGAGATACTTGTGAAATGATTATCTTTGCAATTAAATTATAGGATTTCTATTAAATAATTATTGATTTCTAATGAACAGTACAAATGTTTTCACTCCTTTTTCAGAGGAAGAACTCATCCCGAAAGAAGAAAAGCTGGAGGTGATAAAAAAAGGTAAACAGTTCAGCATCGGAGTGCCGAAAGAAACCTGCCTGAACGAACGCAGAACTTGCCTATCTCCCGATGCAGTACAGGTTTTGGTGGCGCATGGTCATCATATTATCGTGGAAAGTGGCGCCGGCGAAGGTTCTTTTTTCACCGATTTGCAATATTCTGAATCAGGGGCGACGATTACGCATGATCCGAAAGAAGCTTTCCAGCAGGATTTGGTTCTGAAAATAAATCCGCCTACGGAAGAAGAAATTGATTATTTTAAACCTTGTACCTACTTGGTTTCTGCGCTACAAATTAACCTTAGAGATCAGGATTATTTCAAGAAACTTTCAGAGAAAAAAATCAACGCAATTGCTTTTGAATTCATCGTGGATGAATATAAACAATTGTCATTAGTAAGACTTATCGGAGAGATTGCAGGGAACATTTCCATTCTTTACGCTGCCGAACTTTTAGCTCTTTCAAATGGATTGATGTTAGGCGGAATCACCGGAGTTCGACCAACCGAAGTGGTTATATTGGGAGCCGGAATCGTGGGAGAATTCGCTACCAAAGCTGCATTAGGATTAGGTGCAAGTGTAAAAGTATTTGATAATTCATTGTCGAAACTTCGAAGATTACACATGATGGTTGACGGTAGAGTTCCAACCTCGATTATCGATCCGAAAGAACTTTCTAAAAGCTTAAAACGAGCAGATGTTGTGATTGGTGCGCTTTCTAAAATAAGTTTAGCCCCAATTGTAACCGAAGAAATGGTTTCGAAAATGAAAAAAGGCAGTGTTATCATCGACGTAACGATCGATAATGGTAAGGTAATAGAGACTTCAGAACTTACTTCTATGGAAAACCCTTACGTCATCAAACACGGAGTGATCCATTGCGGTTTACCGAATCTCACTTCCAAAATGCCGAGAACGACGACCAAAGCAATCTCCAATTTCTTTTTAAGCTACCTATTAAACTATGATGAAGAAGGTGGATTCGAAAATATGCTGGTTCGCAAAAATGAGATGAAGCAAACGCTTTATATGTACAAAGGCCGCCATACCAAAAAGCTGATCTGCGACCGATTCGATTTAACTTATCATGATATTAATCTTTTAATTTTTTAAATGAGAAAATTGAAATTTTTCTTAATCGGTCTGATTCCCGGACTGATGCTGGTATTTTTTATCCTAAACAAAAAAGGAGCAAGTTGCAGCGGTTACCTCCCAAATTCGAGGGTTATTGCGGAAACACTTTCCAAAAAAATTGAATATACACCTGCTTTTTCGGAACAAATGAATCTAAACAAAATAGATGAAAAATTCCTGAAAGACAGTATCATTACCAATGGTTATGTCGATTTCGAAAGAAGCCAGGCTCAGAAAAAACGTTGCCCGGAATACATACTCTCCTATCCCAAAAAAAATCCGAAATATGAAATTGGTTTTGAAAAATGCAAGGAAGATGCAACTTTCAAGACCTTAAAGAAACTTCGTTAAAAAAATTCTAATTAAAGTATTGTTGTAAGATGAAAATTACCATCATCGGTGTTGGATTAATTGGAGGTTCCATGGCGTTAAAACTGAAATCTGCAGGACTCGTTTCTTATGTTTTCGGTGTAGATCAAAATGAAAATCATTTAGCTGAAGCCAAAAATCTTGGAATTATCGACGAAATTTCTTCTCTTGAAAACGCAGTGAGCCAATCGGAACTGATCATTATCGCCATTCCTGTAGATGCCGCAAGAAAAATATTGCCAAATATACTCGATTTAGTCAACGAAACACAAACCGTGATGGATGCCGGTTCTACTAAAGCTGGTATCGTAGATGCAATAAAAAAACATCCACAAAGAAACCGTTTCGTGGCATTTCACCCGATGTGGGGAACCGAAAATTCGGGTCCAAAATCGGCTATTTCTGAGAGTTTCTCTGGCCGGGCTGCAGTGATTTGCGACCGCGAAAACTCAGCACCAGACGCCTTAAAAACGGTAGAAAATGTTGCGGAAAATCTCGACATGCATTTAATTTACATGAGTTCGGAAGACCACGATCTTCACACAGCTTATATTTCGCATATCTCTCACATTACTTCTTATGCACTTGCCAACACCGTTTTGGAGAAAGAACGTGAAGAAGACACTATTTTTCAGCTCGCAAGTTCCGGATTTTCGAGTACGGTAAGACTAGCAAAATCGCATCCGGAAATGTGGGTTCCCATCTTTAAACAAAATAAAGAAAATGTTTTGGATGTATTGAATGAGCATATTTCCCAGCTTAGAAAATTCAAATCTGCTTTAGAAAAAGAAAATTATGAACTGCTGGAAGAACTCATCAGGAATGCCAATAAAATCAGAGGAATTTTAGATAAATAATTTATCGATGATTAAAAAAAAAAAAAAAAAAAGACGCTGAAACAATCAAGCGTCTTTTTTATATCTTATTTCAGTAATCTGTTACCGAACTGCGATATTATTTCAAATGACATTGCCTCTTCTAACACTCTGCCACATTGACTGCAATTGCCAATCCACCTTCGGAGGTTTCTTTGAATCGATCGTTCATACTTTGCGCTGTATCCCACATCGATTGAATCACTTGGTCGAGCGATACTTTTGCTTTCGACGGATCAGATTCAATAGCGATATTCGCAGCGGTAATTGCTTTGATAGCGCCCATCGAATTCCTTTCAATACACGGAATCTGTACCAAACCAGCGATTGGATCGCAGGTCATTCCAAGATGATGTTCCATCGCAATTTCCGCTGCCATCAACACTTGACCAGGAGTCCCGCCCATAATTTCCGTAAGTCCTGCCGCTGCCATTGCCGAAGATACGCCTACTTCCGCTTGGCAACCTCCCATCGCTGCGGAAATCGTTGCATTTTTCTTGAATAAAGTTCCAATTTCACCGGCTACCAAAATAAAACGGATGATATCTTCTTCTTTATTAAACTCTGTAAAAGCTTGCGAGTACATTAAAACAGCCGGAATTACACCACTTGCACCGTTAGTTGGTGCCGTGATAATACGACCGAAACTTGCATTTTCTTCATTTACCGCCAAAGCAAAACACGAAACCCATTTGCTGATATTCACGAAATTTTCTTCCGCATCTACCACCATTTGGAACCATTCGTTGATGTTTTTGTAGATTTTATCTTTCAGTAATTTTCTGTTAAGTCCTGCTGCACGGCGTGTTACATTCAATCCTCCGGGAAGTGTACCTTCCTTGTTTACACCTTTGTAAATGCATTCTTTAATCTGTTGCCAAATGTAGAGCGCTTCTTTTTCGGTTTCTTCTTTGCTACGCCAAGATTCTTCGTTCAGTAATATTAAATCGGAAATTCTTTCGAGATTTAATTTTTCAATATACTTTAAAACATCTTTACCATTATGACAAGGATATAAAGTTCGGATGCAGGATTGTTCAAAAGAATTTTCTTCTTGTGTAGCGATGAATCCACCTCCTACTGAATAATAATCCTGCAACAGTTCTTCTCCATTTTCGAAAACGGCACGGAAAATCATTCCGTTGGGATGAAAATCCAAGGATTTTTCTTTATTTAAAATTAAATGTTCGCCATACACGAAAGGGATTAGCTTTTCTCCGGCAAGATTGATTTGGTTGGAAGATTTTATGGCTTCAATCTTAGCATCAATAGAAGTGGTATCGATTGTTTTAAAATTTTCTCCGGAAAGTCCGAGCATTCCGGCAATATCGGTTCCGTGTCCAATTCCTGTTTTAGCCAATGAACCAAAAAATTCGACAAAAACTTCTTTTACTTCAGAAATGGAATGAGACCTGCGAATTAAATTCAAAAAACTTTCCGCCGCATTCCACGGTCCCATGGTATGTGAACTTGAAGGCCCAATACCTACTTTTATAATTTCAAAAACACTGATTGATTGCATAATGTTACAAAATTAACTTTTTATTGGATACCAAAAACAGTTAGGTTCAACATTTTCAGGAAATATCTGAAACATAAAAAACAATAAGGAACTCTATATTTGCTCAGAATTTTCAGTAAAAATATCATTTAAAATCGCCGACACTTCTCTATATTTTGTGGCTGGAAATAAATGAGTTCCGTTTTCGATAACGAAGTTGGGTTTGGAATATTTGATGGGAAAAACGATGTCTTTATCCGCTAAAATCTGAATCACTTTTGGGTTTTCTTGGAATTTCCAAGCAGAAATTTTCTCGAAGCTCCATTTCAAATAATAAGGATTTCTCACGGTGAAATAATCCATGATTTTTGGATTTTTCGGATCGATAAGTTTCCTAAGAAAAGAATAACTAAGCGCTGTTTTTTCGGTGAAAATATTTTCTGGAAGGTATTTCGGAAGACGGGTGAGCTCACCTAATTTAATGAAACCTGATTTTTCTTTATCTGATTTTATGCTTCCTAAAATCACGATTTTTTCGGATGGTTTTATTTTATCGATTTCCTGAACCATAATTCCACCAAATGAATATCCGAGTAAGTAAAACGGCGCCGAATCATCTATTTTTTCGGCCATTCTTGTCACATAATCGGCAAAGTGCTCACCTTTTTCGGGAATTAGCCATGGGATAAAAACAACTTCGAGATTTGCTGGGAATTTTATTTTTTCCAGCACTTTAAAATCTGCACCAAGTCCGCTAATAACGTAAAGTTTCATCATGTAAAAATAAAAAAAAAGAGCAGACAAATCTGCTCTTCATTTTATAAAATCTTATGATTTATTTTGCGGTAACTTTCACCAACATATCGATGTCGTCTTTTACCAAAACATCTTGCATAGTGGATTTGTAAGCTACATCAAACTTCTGTCTGTCGAAAGAAAATTTGTTGGAAACCAGACTTACAACTCCTTTGCTATAAGAAATTTTTGCTGGGAAAGAAACTACATTAGTTTTTCCTTTAACAGTAAGTTTACCGTTCACGATATAGTTATAAATTTTATCGTTATTTTTCTTTACAGAAGTAATGGTATAAGTCGCTGTAGGATATTTATCTACCTCAAAGAAATCACCGTTTTTAAGGTGACCGTTTAGTTTTCCTTGATATTCACCTGACAAATCAGTTGAGTTGATTGAAGTCATATCTAAAACAAAAGTTCCGCCTGCAACTTGATTCCCTTTCATTACGATGTTACCGGATTTTACGTTTACGGTTCCGTCATGCGAAGAAGCTTCTGTTTTTGCGATTTTGTATCCCCACCAATGTACATCAGATGCTACTACTTTTTTAGACTGCCCGAAAGCTAAACCTCCTACTAATACCGCTAATAATGCTAATTTTTTCATTTAAATATTTTTTTTGTTAAAAATCTGATGCAAAAGTAGACTAAGAAATGAGATAATTTATTGACATATGATAATAAAACAATTTAAAACAAATAAAAAAACTCCGTGCAAGCACAGAGTTTAATAGTAATTTCGAAATTAATATTATGAAAATGCAGCGTATAGAGCAGCTCCATTAATAATTACTTTTTCATCATTAACAAGATAAACAGGAATGTCTTTCAACAAAACTTCCATTTTATCACTTACGATAAAGTTTTTATAAAACATTCCGTTTTTCAGATAACGTTGCAGCATTACGGGGATTTCGCCAGTTAAAAATAAACCTCCAGTTGCTTTAAGTTTTAGCACTAAACTATTGGATTCTCTTGCGAGAAAAGCGATATACGTATCAATAGTCATCGTACAGATTCTGTCTTTGTTTTCTAAGGCTCCGTTGATAATCGCTTGGGTGAAATTTCCCGCCTCGATTTCTTTAGTAAGCCATTCCGGTTGTTGCTGTTGTTTTACATCACGCAAAAATCGGTAAATATTAAATAAACCATCTTTGGACAATACGGTTTCCCAAGTAACAATCTGGTGTATTTGATGCAAAAATTGGTAAAATTCAACCTCATCATTGGTTCTTGGTGAGAATTCGCAGTGGCCACCTTCGGTCGCAAAAGGTCTTAAACAACTGCCATCCCAAAACAAACCTGCCTCACCTAAACCTACACCTGGTGCTAAAACAGCAATATTTCCCGGCGTGAAATTTTCCGATTGATGGATTGTCTGAAAATTGCTTTCATCATCATTTCCCAATCCATAAGCAGAAGCTTCCAAATCATTGATGAGATATACTTTTTCTACTTGGGTTTGTTGTTTTATTTCTTCAGCATCCAATTGCCATGGCAAACGGAGCGGAGCACTTTTCCCTCCTATTACCGGACCTGGTACGGCAACAGCGATTTTGGCAATTTCGGAAAGTGAAAAATCGGTAATGAAACAATTGACAATTTCTGAAAAAGAAGAGAAATAATCGGTCTTATAAGTGGCTTCTTTCTGAAGAATTGTTTTTTTGTTATCGGTTTTGTACAAGGCAAGAAAAGTTACATCGCTTCGTATATCGGCCGAGATCAAATTGATGTTATTATTGCTTTCATCTGCTACTGCAGGCAAATAAAGTTGAAATTTATTTTTGGCTTCCATTTTTATTAATGTTATCTACCAAAGATAATAATTGTTTTTAAATAAAATAAAAAAACCTTCTCAAATAAAATTTGAGAAGGTTAAGTTTTATAAAAAAATCAAAAAAATTGATTATTTACCTAGTGGAATGTTGTAACCAACACCTACGCCGATTGCTCCAGCATTGTATTTTTGAGATCCGATTTCACCTTTATCACCAGTGAAGGTTTTTTGATATTGAAGAGCGAAGTTCCAATCTCTGTTGTGGTAACCGATTTCTGGTTTGATGTAGAAACCTCCGTCAGGTCTTTCTACAGTGCTGTTAGCAGCTACTTTATCATCACCTACGATGAAACCGTAACCTAAGTCAGTTCCTAAATAGAAACCAGTTTGTTTTGGATATACTCTAATCAAAGCAGCTACAGGTACTACACCGAAGTCGTTGTTGTCGATTCCGTTGTTTTCTTTACCGAAGAAGTGGCTATAACCAGTTGCGATCCCTAAACCAAATCCTGGAGTTACCAAATTTTGGTAAGATAGATCAAGACCTACATTTGCAGATGCGTTTTCAGCAGGTACTGCCAAACCAACATTTGCTCCTACTTTAATCATGTTTCTCATATCTGCACTTTGTGCACTTACTAATCCTGCTGTTATTACTCCTAAAGCTAGGATGGTTTTCTTCATTGAATTCATAATTCTAAATTTTAAGTTTTACAGGATGTTTACTTGTCAAAATCGTGCCAAAATTGTTTTGAAATGTGTTTTTTTAAACCAGAAAACAAGTAATCAATTGATATTCAGCAAACAAAAATTAAACAAGCATTTATATTTTTTAAGTTTTTCATGTGACATTCAGGCAAAAAAAATAAGCCAAATTTACAATTTGACTTATTTTTTGAATTTTTTCTTTATAAACTTTCGAGCGTTTGCTTCATTTCCTCATAGCCACCTCCGTTGTACACATCGGTCATTCCTTGAGATTTAAAATATTCAACCGCTTGTCCGCTTCGGTTTCCGCTTCGGCAAAAGAAAATTTTGAAACCACTAAGATTTAAAACTTCCTGTTTTCTATCTTCTAATTCACCCAACGGAATATTTTGGGCTTCTTCTATATGACCATTCATCTCCAGTTCCATAGGCTCACGAACATCGATTAAATGGTAATTCCCTGATTGTAATACCTCTACTAATGACATATTAATTGATTTTAAAGTTATATAAATGAATGATCCGTTTTTAGATTCAAACGACATCATCTGCCAAATTTAATAGAAATTTATGAAATAATGTTAGTTTTGCACAATCAAAATGAATACCTCCGCAGAAAAATATTCAGTACTTATCAAAGCCAAAGCAAAAAAGTTTGGCTTCCAAAACTGTGGGATTTCCAAAGCGGGTTTCCTTGAAGAAGATGCGAAACCACTTGAAAATTGGTTGAAACAAAACTATCACGGTGAAATGTCTTATATGGAAAATTATTTCGATAAAAGACTCGATCCTACTTTGTTGGTTGAAGGTTCAAAATCGGTGATCTCTCTTTCTTATAACTATTTTCCCGAAGATCAAATTTCGTCACTTGAAAACTTTAAAATCTCAAAATACGCTTACGGACAAGATTATCACCAAATCATTAAAGAAATATTAGGTGAAATGGTGGCAGAACTGAAAGAAGAAATCGGAGATTTTCATTGCCGAGTTTTTGTGGATTCTGCTCCAGTTTTGGAACGGAGTTGGGCAAAAAAATCCGGAATTGGCTGGGTTGGCAAAAATGCAAACCTCATTACTAAACAAAGTGGTTCTTTTTATTTTCTGGCAGAAATCATCAGCGATTTGGAGCTTCAGGAAGATTTGCCAACGACAGATCACTGCGGAACCTGCACCAAATGCATCGAAGCCTGCCCTACGGATGCGATCGTTTCTGAAAAAATCATCGATGGAAGCAAGTGTATTTCTTATGCAACCATCGAATTGAAAAACGAAATCCCTGAAAGTTTTAAAAACAAAATGGAAGATTGGATGTTTGGCTGCGATATTTGCCAAGATGTTTGCCCATGGAATCGGTTTTCTGCACCTCATCAACAGGAAAAATTCAAACCAAATCATTTCCTTAAAAACTCCCAAAAAGAAGATTGGAAAGAGCTTTCACAAGAACTTTTTTCAGAAATCTTCAGAAAATCTCCCGTGAAAAGAACGAAGTTTGCGGGCTTAAAAAGAAATATCGATTTTTTGGGTAAGTAATGCGTTTCGGAAATTTCAGTTTCCAAAAAATAAGGTGACGATTCTAGAAAAACTTTAATTCAATTAAAGCTTAAAAAAAATTAGAGTGAAATTTTTAATTAAAATCAGCGTTTTTTAGGTACTCTTTTTGGCGCTGTTTTTACACGAATTTTCAATCTTTTGTTCTTCTTAGATTTCTTAGGCATTCATTATCATTTTTGTTTGTTTAAATTTAGCAAAATTTTCGCTACGAAAAACAAATTGAACTTTTTGTAATATTAAATTTTTGTTACATTTAATCATGAAGAAATCCATACTGATCTTACTGAAAACCATTTGGGCAATCATCGGAATTGTCACCATTTACGTGATAAGTGCGTTGCTCATTCCTTATATTGAAGTTCCTGAAAAAAAGGTTGCAGAACCAGAAAATATTACGGTCTATATACTAACCAACGGAGTTCATACCGATTTGGTAGTTCCTATAAAATCTGCGGAAATCGACTGGAACCAAGAAATTCCTTTTGAAAATACACTATCAAAAAGAACAGATTTCAAATATCTATCCATCGGTTGGGGCGACAAAGGTTTCTATCTGGATACGCCAACTTGGGCAGAATTAAAGGTTTCAACAGCCTTAAAAGCGGCATTTTGGTTAAGCGAATCGGCAATGCACTGTACTTTTTATGATCAAATGAAAGAAGGGAAAGATTGCAAGAAAATAACGCTCACGAAATCGCAATATCAGGAATTAATCGGCTTTATACGAAACAAATTCGACCGTGACCAAAACGGGAAACCAATTTTGATAAAAACAGATGCAGTTTACGGAAAAAATGATGCATTTTATGACGCACAAGGCAGCTACAGTTTCTTGGAAACCTGCAACACCTGGACCAACGACGGACTGAAAGTTGCCGGACAAAAAGCCGCTTTATGGACCGCCACCGATCGAGGAATCTTTCAACACTATTAATAAAAAATGCTCCCAAAATAGGGAGCAAACATATAAAAATCAATTATGAAAAAATTTAATTTGATTATCTTTTTTATGTATGTTTTTTAATCTTTTATTGCCAAGCTGAAAAGCAAATCGATATCGTTTTTCACGTAGATCATTCCGCCCATTTTTTTCGGTGGAACGATATTGAAATCTGAAAATTTCAATCTTTTGTTACCAACCAAGCTATGGTTATTTTTGCTGAATTCAATGGTGTATTTCCTTGTCACATTCATCATTTTCACTTCTACTAATGCTGTAAATTTATTGGCCGGAGCTTTATCAAAATCTAAAAATTTAATATTAAGAACCGGATATTTTTCAGCATTTAGGATTTTTCTAAAATCGGATGTCATCATTTTATTTCTACAATCGAAATCGGTTACCTGCAGTTGCACATTGGGAAGTTGATTTCCGGTGAATGAGTAGATGGATCCGGAGTTTTTAAAATTATCATTAGCACATTTAAAGGTATTTACATTAGTCCATCCATTGATTACAACCCCGTTATTTTGAGAAAACAGCAAGATCGGAATAATACTGAATAATAATATGATGATTTTATTTTTCATGACATTTCAAAGATGAAAGGGGCTCCAAAGCTGCAACCCCTTTCAAAAAAAATATTAAAAATTAGAAACCTATGGTTGCTTCGAACATGATTCCGTTGAACTTACCTCCTGAAAGAGCAGATTTCTGTTGTTTAGGAGTAGAAGTATCCATCACGTTCCAAACATCACTTTCATTGTATTTTTGAGTTACATACTCTACTTTAGCTAAGATGTTTTTGGTCATAAACCAACCTCCTGCGATATTGAATCGGTCGATTTTTCTTTCTAAAGCTCCGTCGTAATCTTTACCATTGATGCTGTTGTATTTTCCACCAAGATAGAATTGTTCTTTTCCACCAAATCTGTAAAGTAATTCTCCTGCATATTGGTTATAAGTACCATCGGAATCTCTTTGGGTAGTTGCATTAAGGAGTTTGTTACCTGTTACATATTCATAAGTTCCGAAGAATTCTAAACCTTTGTATTTAAGGAAAGGGTTAATTTGAATTGCAGTCATTTTTTTGAAACCAGGGTCAAATCTTCCGGTAGAAGGGTTTGAAGTTCCCATTGCATCAGATAAAGCACTGTTTGCATTATTGGTTACCAAAAGCATGTAGTAATATCTAGATCCTGCTCTATCGTCTCCGTATAATTTACCATTGGTACTCATACCATTTGTTTTGATTACAGAACCAGATATACGAACTCTTAAATCTTGTTGAATTTGTTTGTCGTAAGCTAATTTAGCGTAAACAGATGGGCTGTTATCAGCAGTTCCTTTGGTTGCAGTTTGGTTGAGTTTACCATTAGAAACCCCTAACATTCCCATGAAACCGTTTTTGTAGTAATAAACCTCACCGAAAGCCTGTGTAGTAAAAGAATCCATGATGTTGTTTTCACCAAAAGCATTATTGATGGCTTCCGCATTATCGGTTCTTCTAAAATGTGCATCACCAAAGTTGATTTCATCCATACCCACTTTCACACGTACGTCTTTCATTAAATTATCCATGAAACCTTTAGAAATAAAATCTAAATTATCAATTTGGATATAACCACCTTTCACCCAAGCTTCGTTGTGGTGACGGGCAGAAAGATAAGTTCTCAAGTGCATTTTCACCCCTTTTGCCAAATAAGCATTGATATCTAAGTTTGCAGTTGGCAAGTTGAAATCTGCTCCTAAATTGTTCAAAGTATAATCTGAGCCGAGTTTTGCGGTTGTAGAATGATCCAAAGCTTGGAACTGAAGGGCAAAATCGCCACCTACTGAAACTTGTACTCCATCGAATTCAGGAGATTCTCCTTTAGGATCTTCAAATATATTTCGGGTTGTTTTTTCCGGAGCAAGGTAATCTCTCATTGAAGGGGTTGTTTCCTGAGCATTTAAAACACTAACTCCGGAGAACAGTAGTGCGAGCATTGAAGCTCTCATTAACATAGTTTTCATATTTTTAAAATTTTAATTAGTAATAGATTTTGTTGATTAGTTGGCTACTACATTCACCACAATTTTGATATCGTTTCCTGTTTTCACAGTGTTCATCATAAATGATGGTGGAGTAACTCCGTAATCGGTTAGTTTGATAGATTCGGTTCCGGTGATGGTATATCCGGAAGCACTTTTTGCAACAGTTACTGGGAAGCTCACTGTTTTGCTTACGTTGGTTACTGTTAATTTACCGGTTAAAGTTCCTTTTCCAATGTTTACAGAACTTGCGGTGAAACTAATGTTTGGATATTTATCGGCTTGCATCGCTTTGTAAGCATTGGTATCCATTGCACCTTTTCCACTTTTTAGGGTTTTTGATCCCATGTTGTAAGAAATGTTAGTAATGGCATTTCCTGCAACCACTCCACTGAAAGATCCCGCTGTAGAAACCATAGACCAATCATGTAAAGTTGATGTTCCACTTACGGTAGTTTTCACAGTTTTACTAGAAATTTTTTGTCCGGCTGCCAATCCAGAGACAAGTCCGATCATTAAAACCAATGTTTTGAAGTTTGCTGAATTTTTCATGTTTCTAAAATTTAATATTAATACTCTTTGTTCTAACTCTTAATTTGTAGTACAAAGGTAGCACGGAATTGATAAATATTCAACAAAAATCAATATATTTTATATGATATATATCTTAATCCAACAATCGATTGAATAATTCGCAAACACAAATCAATTATTGTTAAATTTTAGTTCATAATAAATATATTTTAATGTATAAAAATGAAAGGATGACATGAAACGTTAAAGAATGTTAAATTGAATATAAATCTCCTTTTAAGAAATACTGACAGAAGTCATGATAAAAAATGAAATTTCCTGAAAACAAATCGATATATTAACAATTGTTATAAAATTGATAAATATTTTGAAAGATTTCGCAACCGAGATTTATTCATATATAATATAGATAAGATTGATGGATTTATTAAGGAATAAAATACCATCATGTTAGCAAAGTCTACCGTATTTACGACATATTTTAAATGGTTGCTTTTTGATGGTTCAATTTCATAGGCATTCGTAAAACATTTAGACATAAGAAAACCTCTGTAAGAAACAGAGGTTTTGTACCCAGTGCCGGAATCGAACCGGCACACCTTGCGGTACTAGAGTTTGAGTCTAGCGCGTCTACCAATTCCGCCAACTGGGCTGCTTTAAATTGGTGTGCAAATATAGAATTATTTTTTATTTCTGAAAAATATTTTTTCTAAATTTTCAATATTTATGAGATGTTTGAGCAATAATCAACTTCCTTATCAAAACTCAATCTCCAAACCATCATAAGCAATATGTACATTTTCAGGAAGTTCCGCCTCCGTCTTCTCATGCAATCCCATATGATGAGAAATATGAGTAAGAAACATTTTTTTTGGTTTTAATTCTTCAAAAAGCTCCAAAACCTGAGGTAAAATAAAATGCGCAGGATGAACATCCTCTTTGCGGATGCAGTTTAGAATCAAATAATCCAAATTTTTCAGCTTTTCCTTTACAGTTTCCGAGATATAACTTGCATCAGTGATATAAGCCAGATTTTTGAATTTGAATCCTAATATCGGCAACTTATAATGCATCACTTCTAACGGGATTACATCTGTATCAAACAAATCAAATTTTCCGTCAATCGTATGCAATCCGAAAGATGGCGCTCCCGGATATTTATCCTCCGCAAACGCATATGGAAACCGGAACTTCAATTCTTTCCCTACCCTTTCGGCGCAATAAATTTGCATATCTTTCCCAGTCCTAAAAATCAATGGTCGCACATCGTCCAGTCCAATTACATGATCATTATGTTCATGCGTAAGAAGAATCGCATCCACATGGTCTTCTTTGTTCTGCAGCATTTGCATCCGAAAATCCGGACCGCAATCGATAAGGAGTTTTTTGCCAGATTCGGTAGTCACCATAGTTGATGATCGAAACCTTTTATCTTTGGAATCTTCTGATACACAAACTTCGCAATGGCAACCAATAACCGGGACTCCCTGTGAAGTACCAGTTCCTAAAAATTTCAACTTCATTTTTCTAATAAAGATATTTATTGGTAAAAATACTAAAATCAAAATTTACATTTTCAATAAATTATTGAAAATGGGTTACGAATATATCTATACATATTGATATCTTTTATACAGAAATTACTCACTAATCGTCACTTTCGTTCCTTTCGTGTGCGCATTCATTTGCGGTGCATAATAATTCTGCAATGTTGTAATTCCATTGCTGAAAGTTCCGGCCGCGTTGCAGATATAATCGTATTCGAAAACGTATTTTCCTTTCGGCATATATTCAATATAGAAATTCGTGGAAGCATCTTTTGTCGATTGGTAATATCCCAAATTATTTTTCCATTCATAACCGGAAATCACGTTCAGTGGCTCAAAACCTGCTGCTCTCATGTCTTTTAAATGAATGAATTCCATGTTTCGATCGGTGTTGAGAATCATTCTCACGGTCACTTTATCGCCCACTTTCAATGGGGAATTTTCCGTGATTTTCTGCAATTCTTCGCCGTTTACAGTTTTTACTTTTTTGTACAATTCTTTCGTGATTGAAAGGTAAGATTCAGAAGATTTAATTTGATCTAAATCCTCATAATATTGCCAGAATAAACCACCTTGTACAATTCCAGCACCGGGTTTTGTTACGGTTACCGTTCCTAAATTTTTATCGATTTTTTCTGGTTTTAAAGTTGATTTCACATAACCGGTTGCTTTCGTATCGGGATTTTCAAGGGATTTTCCACCCCAAATGATCGTTGCTTTATCGCTTTCTGAAGAAGTCCACGATTTTCCGGAATTAAGAATAGTGAAAATCACTTCTGCGGTTCCGCGCGAACTTCCCCAAGAATTCACTTCTTTCTGTGTGATGAGCCAGATTTTCATTTCTTCAATGAATTTTTCATCGTTTGGAGTCAATTTGTTAAATGCTTCCAAAGCTCCCGCATGATTCAAGGTTTTCGACGAATACCAACCCCAATCGTTGAGATTTTGTTTCCAGTAAATTCCTTGTGTTTCGCTTTCTGTCGAGGTTTCTTTTAAATAAGTCAGGAATTTTTTCGAAACATCTTTTAAACCATAATTATCAAACAAAATCGCCAATCGGTGTAATCCAAAGAACGTGAAATCCGTGATTTTTTCGGTTTTTGCTTTAGCAATAACGGCGTTTTTCAAGGCGGTTCCTTTTGCATTTATTGAATATTCTTTTTCCCAATAATTTCGGGTGTCAAGATAATCCAAGACATAATTATTCACCACATTTTTTCGGTCGATCTCGCCGTATTTATTCACTTCTTGATCGACAAATTTTATCAATTTCATCACCATTTCTTTCTGTTCAGAAGATTGATAATCTGCCACATTTCCCTTTAACCAATCATTGATTTTTCCTAATGATTTCAAGATATAAAGCGAGGTATAATACGAACTCGGATACCCTTGATACCAAGAAAAACCGCCATCTGGATTTTGTAATTTTTGCAATTCTGCCCAATCATTTTGAATGGAATTTCGCATCATATTCGCGTCGAATAATCTTGCTAATTTTTCCATTTGTTCGGTTTCGTTTTTCGAATCTAAAACCCACGGAGTTTCTTCCAAAAGCAATTGTTTCAGCTCCTGATTTTTCTCCAGATTTGAATTGAGTAAACCTTTCGATTGATATTCCTCAAAAACCGTTTTCAGTTTCGGATTCGCTTTGAAAATTTCGGCAGCCAAAACATCCGCAAACCACTTGTTGAACACCACATCCGCAGAATTGTTCTGGTCGTTTTTCAAACTTGGCAATGCAAACATAATTTCCCAAATCGGATTGGTCGTCAGTTCCAAAGTATTTGAAAAATTGGTTGCTGTTTTCGAAGTATTATTTTTAAGATTTTCGAGGACAAAAGTTTTGGTTTGACCTTCTTTCACGAAAATCGGAACGGCATCGGTCACCAACATTCTGTTCGGCAAAACGGCGATTGCTTTTTGTTCGCCATCCGAATAATTACCGGCTTTGGCAACAACTTTAATGATCATTGAAGAAACATCCTTCGGAACTTTCAGTTTCCAGTTGATCACTGAATTTCCCAATTCTTTTAATTCAAAAGATTTCTGAGTTTCATTTAAACTAAATTTACCGGAAATATCTTCGTTTGTAAAAGCATCTAAAATCTGTAATTGCGCAGTTCCAGCGAGTTTTTTATCCACCAAACTAGAAAGTTTCGATTGCAGATTCAATTCGTCGCCTTCACGCAAAAATCTCGGATAATTCGGCGTTACCGAAAATTCTTTCTGAGTAACCACTTCTTTCTCCAAAACAGCAGCTCTCGCATCTTTGGTATGCGCCAAAAACATCAATTTCCATTGGGTTAAAGCTTCCGGAGAAGTAAATTCAAAAGTGACATTTCCGTCTTTATCGGTCATTAAATTTGGATAAAAAAATGCGGTTTCGTTTAAGTTTTGACGGACTTGAACTTTATCAAAATCTTCTTTCTTTTTATTTAACCCAATTACCACAACTTCTTCAACATCAGATACTTTTGCTGAATCTGCAGCAATCTGAACTCCCGCGACTTTACCTTGCAAAGCTACTGGAGCCCTCATTTGCTGTTTTTGAGCAGCCGCATCACTAGCATAAGCTGCTACCATATGTTCGCGAACAATTCTACCATAAATTCCACCATCAAACCAATTGAAATTCGGGAAATTCACGTTTTTTTGCTCCAAATACGGAACGCGTTTGTTATAAAATTCCTGAGTGAGATTTTCATTAATTCCATACGAATTCATGATGAAATATTTCTGATACAACTGCTGCCAATAATAGGAATTCGCAGCAAACTGATCCAATGATTTATCGTACATATTCGCCAAAACTTCCGCGTTGATTTTCTCTTTATCATCGCCTAAAATCTTCACCGTCCATTTTTCTTTTGAATTCGGTTGCAGTTTATCGCGGAACGTCACGGTTTCGATTCGCAAAGGTTTTTTGTCGGAAGCAATCATCAAATTCAGTGATTCGGTTTTCACATCATTGAACGCGACCAACTGGAACTGAACGTTGATCTGATCGATGTTTTCGTCTTTCGGAAACGCCAATTCATATTCCAAAACTCCATTTTTGAAAGTTTTTTGTTCCGTAATCGTTTCACCATTTCCATTTTGCACATAAACATTGACAATCGCATTCGGAATGGACGAATAAACGTAGATTTTCGCCTTTTCATTTCGTTGAAATTCCAATTTTGGCTGAATAACTTTCAGGAAAGGTTTCTGCGAATCGGTGAGGAATCTTTTGTCGAAAACTTCGAAAGTTTTTTCGGTTTTTATGGTGTCTTTACCTTCGATATTAAAGAGTTCCAGCTTATATTTTCCAGCCGATAACTTTCCAAGATCTAAATTGGTTGAGAGTTGCGCGTTGTCAGTTGATGGATTTTCAACTCTTTCAAAAATAATCTTATCAACTTGATCCTCTTTCTCTGATTTGTCAAAATAATCATGCGGGAATTTTCGGATAAATTCATCCTTGGAAAGTTGCGGTAAATCCTGAATTTCATTCTCGAAATTGCTTCGGAAAATCCTTTCTTTCGGTTGAAGTTTCGACAATTTTACTTGATATGATTTTTTTAAATTCTGGTCGTTGTAATTTTTGGTTTCGACTTTAATTTTCAGATTTTCGTCGGTAAAAGTGTCTTTAATGTCGTCAGTTTTGATGTAATGAGAAACCGAAGCCACTTTCACGTTGGTGGTTTCCGATTGTGTTTCGCCGTTGATGTCGGTTACTGACGCGTTGATTTGGTAGTTATCAATCTGAATCCCTTCTAAAGTCTCATCTTTTTTCAAATCAACTTTGATGGTAAATTCGCCTTTTTCGTTGGTTTTCACTTCACCCAAAATCGAATTTTCGTTATCATTTCCACGCGGATACCACCAAAAATATCTCCAGCGAATGTTTTGTTTTTTAATCTCATAATTCACCGTAGAATTGCTCAAAGCAACTCCCGAAAACATCATCGCTTTTCCCTTCAATTCAATGGTTTCGCCGTATTTGTACTCCGATTTTATCGGCTCGAAAGTCACTTCAAATTTCGGCCTTTTGTATTCTTCAACTTTGAAATATTTCATTCCGTCAATGAAATAATCTGAATTATCATCATTTTCCACTTCAATGCTGAATTCGCCGTTCAGTTTACCGTTCGGAAGTGTGAAACTGCCATTAACAGAGCCAAATTCGTTGGTCGTGAAATTTTGTTTGGAAATTTCTTCCCCATTTGCATCATTCAAAATGATCGTGATTTTTTCTTTGGAAATAGCATTTTCTTTCTTTGCAATTGCATTAAAACCAGTCGCGATCAACTTAAAATAAACAGTTTGTCCAGGTCTGTAAATCGCTCTATCCAAGAAAATCTGCGCCTGTTCGCGGTCTTCAATTTTATTTTCACCGTAATATTGATTTCCGTAAACTTGAATCAAATTAAAATCATTGGTTTTTGGTTGTTGCACCAAAAAATAGCGGTAATACTCTTTGTCTTTGGAAATCGGAAATTTAAAATTAGCAACGTTATCGGAATTGATATTGTAAGAATTAATCGACGTTCCGCGAGAATATTCGAAGATTTTTAAACCTTCGTTGGAAAGTGGTTTTCCGTTTTCGCGATTGACCAATTTCAGGCGATCTTCGATCGATTTTCTTTCATCTTTTTTGTCATAAATCAATCTTGACGAAGTCGAAATAAAATAAAAATGCTCCTGAATGGCGTTTTCCACAACATATTCCACCAAATAAATTCCCGATGGAAGCGGTTTTATTTCGAGAGAAGTTTGGTGATTTTGATAATCATTCAAGTTCGGAAGTTTGAAAATTTCCTTTCGTACCAACGATTTTTTGATAACCGAAAATTTATTTTTATCATAAGAATCCGAAACATATTTCAAGAAATTAGTCACATCATCTTTCACTTCATAAATATTCAATGAAAACTGATCTACATTTTTAGCTTCCGCAACCAAATGAATCGGCAAATTCGATTGTGTATGTTTCTCGTATTTTATCGCTAAAGTCGGACTTTTAATCTGATTTTTTCGATTAACAAGATTGTTCAAAAACTTCGATTTTGGATATTGTTTTTCCCCTTTTTCAATCCATTGAAGCGCTTCAGTGAATTTTTTATCAGCGGTTAAACGATCTACAATTTCTGAAATGATCATCACTTTGTAATCGCCTTCAACATTAGATTTCACGAGGTCTTCCAATTGCGAAAGTTGGTTTTTACAATTCGTGAAACCGCATTGATCATTTAATTTTTGATGCTGAAAATAGAGTTTTGAATTCCCTAAATTTTTGGCAATGAGTTCATCATAGTTTGCCAAAATTTTGGGTTGGTTTTCCTTTAATTCATTCGGAGTGAAGAGATCATCATTTTTTAAAAATTCAATTTCATTAAAAGAACTCCAATCGAATAAAGTTGGAAAATATTGCAAATCTTGATTTTCTTCGAAAATTTCCTTGAAATCCGAAGTTTTTATTTTCTTCAATTCTTCTTTTTCTGAATTTAAAATCGCAAAATTCTTGCTCAAATAATTCTTAAAATCCAATTTACTCCAAGTTTCAATTTGTTCAAAATCCTGGTTATCGAAATTCGTTCTTTGGTTGATTTCCAAAGATTCATTTTGGTAATAATCCATGAAAAATTCCCCCAACAAAACCTGATAAACCAATTTCTGATCACCCTTCAATTCTTCACCAAACATGGAAAGTTTCTTAAAAAAACGACTCACAGAATCGTTGTCACCGTCATCATAAGTTTGGTTGGAAATACTGAATTCGGCTTTCAGAGAGCGAATCAGCTGGTTCATATTTTCATCTTTCATGGCTTGTTTTTGAATTTCTAAAATGATGGGAAGATTGGATTTGTATTTTCCGGTTTTGTAATTTTCTTCTACTTTTTTCCATTGATCATTATAATATTTTTGCCCAAAAACAGGTGCAAAGAACATCATCAAAAGAAAAAAAGTAAATATTTTGGTAAAATTTCTCATAAAAATTTGGGCTTAATCATGTTTAGGATGAAGAAAGGAATTATTAGTTAAATTTGCACAAATGCAGTTTCTAAATTTACTAAAAAAATATGTGATCGACAGCCAGATTTATGTTTCTTTGATGGGAACTGCGTTGGCCGTATTTTTCATGCTGCAACAAAACTTGTTCCGACTTCCTACGGTAATTCTCATTTTCATCACATTTTTCAGCGGTTATCTCTACACGAAATATCAAAATCATCGTTTTTTCTGGAAAATATTGATTTTCAATGTCATTTGTGGTATTATTTCGGCAGTGCTTATTTTGATGAATCACAATGAAATTCGGCTTTTAAAATGGCTTTTAATTGTGATTTTAGGTTTGTTTTATAATTCCTCTTTTTTAGAAAATTCCATACGGAAAATTCCATTGTTAAAGGTTTTTTATGTTGGATTAACATGGGCTTTGATCAATTCCTGGCTGATTGTTCCGCAGTTTCATCCGGAGATTTTTTTCATCAGTTTATTGTTTGTTACAGCACTGGTTTTGCCGTTTGACATACGCGATATGAATAACGATCGAGTCACTACTTTTCCAATTTTAATCGGCGTTCAAAAAACCAAATTCTTAGCTTATTTTCTAATTTTCTTGAGCTTATTAATTGCGATTTTTTCGCTTAAAACCCTTTTCGCTATTGCTTTTTTTCTTGCTTGCGCGATTACTTTTTTATTCATTTATTTTTCTGAAACTCAAAAGCCAGATTCCTATTTTTCGTTTGGCGTGGAAACTTGTTCCGGTTTGCCGTTTTTATTTCTGATTTTAATGAAGTATTTTTGACGAATGGTTATCCAAAAACTTCATTTAATTAATTTTAAAAATCATCCGGAAAAATCCTTTGAATTTTCTCCCCAAATCAATTGTTTTGTCGGGAACAACGGCGTGGGAAAAACCAATATTCTTGACGCTTTGCACTATCTTTCGGTGGCGAAAAGTTTCTTGGGAAATACGGATTTGAACAACATCAAAACCGATGAAGATTTCTTTGCCATTGAAGGCGAAATATTTGATGGAGAAAAGGAAAATATCCTGAAAATCCAACTTCCGAAGGATTCTAAAAAAATCATTAAAAAAAATGATAAATCTTACGACAGAATCGCCGATCACATTGGTTTTTTGCCCAGTGTAATCATCTCACCTTACGATTCTAATTTGATTTCCGATTCCGGGGAAAGTCGCCGAAAATTTCTAGATTCGATGATTTCGCAAACCGATCCGGAATATTTATTCAATTTAATACAATATCAAAAAACCGTTCAGCAGCGAAATGCTTTGTTGAAAAGTTTCGCTAAAAACCGTTATTTCGACGCGGAAAGTTTGGAAATTTACAACGAACCTTTGATTAAATTCGGGACCCGAATTTTTGAGAAAAGACATGAATTTATCAACTCTATTTTCCCTTTGATTCAGAGTTATTACGAGATTATTTCAAAAGGAAACGAAATAGTGACCGTTGTCTATCAATCCCATCTTTTTGATGGTTTGGAAACTGCAAAACCTGACGAAATTTTCCGACAACTTTTAAACGAAAATCTCGAGAAAGACCGCATTCTCACCTACACTTCCAAAGGAATTCATAAAGATGATTTGCTTTTTGAAATGAATGGAAATTCCATCAAAAAAATAGGAAGTCAAGGACAACAGAAATCGTTTTTAATTGCTTTAAAACTTTCACAAATGAATAGAATTAAAGAATTAACCGGAAAAACGCCAATTTTATTACTTGACGATATTTTCGATAAACTGGATGATACCCGCGTTTCACAATTAATAGAATTGGTAAATCAGGAACATTTCGGGCAAATTTTCATCACCGATACGAGCAAAGAGAGAACCGAAAAAGTGGTAAAAAACATCAATGAGGAATCGATAATTTTTGAAATTGAATCATGAAAAAGAAACGAGAATTTCAGTCTTCGGAATTGGTGAAATCGTTTGCCAAAATCCATGGTTTTGAAGAAAAATTATTGGCTTTCGAGGTGAAAGATTTCTTACATGAATACCTTAGTGATGCGCTTTTCAGCGAAATAGAATCGGTGAATCTCAACAAGAAAATTTTAGAAATCAAAATTAAATCTCCGCTTCTGAAAAACGATTTCAGAATGCGAAAAACTTTCTTTTTGACGAAGTTTAAAGAGAAATTCGGTGCTGAAAATTTTAATGATCTTCAGATTTTGTAACGGTATTTTCCACCATTTCTTTAGCTCTCAAATCCAATGCTTTTGAACGGATTGGAAGGAAAAACCGGAGCGGATTCTTCATAAAGTATCGGAAAATTTCTTTGTAAATTTCTTTCACTTCACCCAAATTGACTTTTCGCGAACGGAATGCCAAAATCATCGACAAGCCAAAACTTACCAAGAAATTGAAAAATCCGATCAAGAAAACGGTGAAAATTGAAATCCAAAATGTGTAAGCATCTACTGCAAAACCTTTACCGTAAAAACCTAACGCTACATTTCCTGCCGCAAAAGTGATGTGACGAATATCGAGATCTAAACCAAGGAAAATTCCAATTGGTCCGGTAATTCCGAGGAAAATTCCGAACCAGAAATTCGAGATGATTCCTGCCCAATTTCGGGCATAATAATCTGAGATGCTTTTCGAAACTTTCTCACCAAAGAAATAATTAAGAAAAGGATTTTTGGCAATTCTTTTGGGAATATGATAAAAAACGGAACTGTTTCCTACGTTTCCTGAGATAATTCCGGAAATAAAAAGAAAAAATCCTGCGATACATGCATGAAAAATAGCTTTTGAGTGGAATGGATCATGATCTTGCAATAATTTGGTTGCTTTCTCGGCAGCAAAATTCTGTTGAAAAGCAACATCAAGTCCATAAATAAGCGCCAAAGACACGGGAAAAGAGAGCGCAACATTCCCAATGAAAGCAATAAACTGCGACCGAAATAATTTAGAAACCAAATGAGCAAAATCCACATAATTTTTCCGAGTATTTTCGCCTTCGGAAAGTACTTTCGCCATCGTCGCAGCTGTCATTGCTGGTTGTTTTGTAGCCAAAGTAAAACCCATCAAATAAATCATAATGAAACCCATTGCATAATTGGTTGCATACAAAATCGCATGGGAAAAATCGCTTCCTGGCAGTGAACCGTAAAACATTTTCAATACGACCAAACAGCCTACAATAATTCCTCCACCGCTGGATTTCAGGAACATATCTAAGTAATCTTTTCGGGTAGAAGTAATGTAGTGAGCGCCGGTTTCTGCAGTATGATTGGTAATAAGATGCGACATCAATGTGGTACTGTCGTCGATCAAATCGCTGATATTATTCTTATGCGATTTATATTTTAAAATATTAAAAAACAGTTGTTTAGACTTGATTAAAGTATCTTCTTCATTATCGATAACCATTACATTGAGAATGTCAGACATTCTTTCGAGCTGCTGTCTTATCTTTAATAATGATTGATTGATTTTGCTTGAAATACCATATTTCGCAGAATTTTTGAACGCCAATGTCACAAAGTCGAGACATTGCTGAAGATAAACTTTGATTTGTTTGTAATGTTCATCTTTGGAAGTAAGAACAAAGTCAGGATTTTTCTTAAAATTGGAATTCAATATATCCAGTTCATCTTGCAAAGCAAGGAAAGGATTGTCGAATTTTCGGTATTCCGGAGCCATGTTGACTACTTCCACATCCATCGCATTTCCGATAACACGCCACGCCAAAATATTCATCGAAAAGAGAAGTTCTTTTTTTACTTTGGGATCTGTAATAAAATCAGCGATTCCCAGAAGCCTGAAAAATTCATCCAGTTGATCTTCGTGCAAATTTCTCAGATATTCTAAATCCTTTATGGGTCTAACCGAAGTGAAATCGATTAAAAACCAAACCGTATTTTCATTTTCTACTGCGGGCAATATTTTGTTCAGAACCCTTTTCTTAAACTCAGGAAAAAAGGCATTTTCTGATAAGATATTGGCTTCAGTCAAAGAAAGATTGAAAGGTTTTCCTTCGAAAATATTTTTGATATAATAACCGAAATCCTCAGTGATTTCCGGGTTATTTCTAAGAAAATCAAGAATTTCCTCAAAATCTGAACTCCGCAGATTGAGCATCAATTCAGAGAGAGGTTCCAAAGATTTCGTTTCATTTCTGAAACTGAAATACTTCACCAGTGTTTCGTTAAAACTTATCTTATTTCGTCGGTATAAAGGCATAATCCCTACAAAGATAAATTATTTCAAACTTACATGATTCATTTGACGCATAATCCAACTGTGTTTTCTATTAAGATATCTGGATGGATTTTTCGGATCATATTTTTTCGGATTCGGAAGAATCGTTGCAATCCATGCGGCTTCGCTTTTGGTTAAGTTGTCCGAACTTTTATTAAAATAATATTGCGACGCAGCTTCCACACCGAAAACACCACGTCCCATTTCGATGGAATTTAAATACCGCTCCAAAATCACATCTTTACCCCAAACCAACTCGATGATGAAAGTGTAAACCGCTTCCAAACCTTTTCGGATCCAACTTCTTCCTTGCCAAAGAAAAATATTTTTCGCTGTTTGCTGGGAAATGGTACTTCCGCCGCGCAATTTTTTTCCTTGCTCATTATGTTTCATCGCTTTTTCGATGGCTTTATAATCGAATCCGTTGTGCGTGAAAAAAGCCTGATCTTCCGAAGCAATCACTGCCTTTTTTACGTTGCTTCCCATTTCGTTATAGGATACATAATCGCGTTTCAGCTTTCCGAATTCCAATAAACCGCCTAATTGAGTGATGGTTATAGGAGGATTGAAAAATTTACCCCAAACAATAAAAAGAATATTTGCGAGGATAAGAATATAAATGAGTTTTTTAATTTTCTTCCACATAATTAATTCGTTCTTGAAATCTTCATTTTCTGCTGCAAAAATAGAAATATAATTTACTTTAATTCTTTCATAAAAGTTAAATTATACTCCGGAAACAGCTCCGGATGAAAAATTTTGATGTAATCTTTCAGCATCAAATCAGCACGCACCACTCCACTTTCGAAATAATCATTGGCCTTTTCTTTTTCTTTTCCTGCGATGGTGTATAATTTTCCCTCGTTGTAAACTTTCATTTTTGCATAATTGGGATTCATCTGCAGAAGTTCTTTTTTCGCTTGATGATTCCCTACGTTGATCCAATATTCCGCCATTTCAGCTTTAGCAAAAACCTCTTCAAAACTCATTGGAATCGCCTTAGAATCTGTGTTTTCTGCAAAAATATATTGAGCGTTTGCATCAGCGATGAATTGCGCCAAATTGGTTTTTCCGCCCGGAAGAAACCACTGATTTCCATACATTTCATTGGCTAAAACCAATGGTTTTTTGGTTGAATTTTCGGCTGTTTTTTTTAATGATTGATAATTGTTCTGAATTTCATTAAACTTTTCATCAGCCAATTTTTCTTTGTTAAAAAGCTTTCCGAAAATCAAAAGATATTTTGATTTTGCTAAAGGATTTTGTTCTAAATATTCATCCAGAAAAATAATTTCAATCCCGTTTTTCCTGATTAAATCGTAAGTATTGTCGAAACTTGAAATGTAATTGGTGAAAATCGCATCAGGTTTCAAAGCGATAATTTTCTCAAGATCGTATTTCTGTTCGTTACCGATATTCTGAATTTTTCCAGTCGCAATCAACTTTCGCACTTTATCTGAATACACATATTCCGGACTGGAAATCCCGATAATCGATTGTTCCAAACCCAATTCAGCGAAATAACCCACCAAACTTGCATTCAGCAAAATCACTTTTTTGAAAGGAAGCTGAGCCGGTGAAAATTGATAATTGAATTTACCCGATTTCAACTGATAAGTGGCTCCATTATCTATAAATCGGACATTTTCCGAAATCGATTGCCAATTTTCAGGAGTGTTAACTTCCTGTTTTTTACAGGAAAATATAAGAAAAAGCGATAAAATGTAAAAAAAAGCGGTTTTCATTTCCCAAAGAAAGCAAAAATGTATTATATTTGCAAACCGAAAAACGGCCTCGTGGCGCAACTGAATAGCGCATCTGATTACGGCTCAGAAGGTTACAGGTTTGAATCCTGTCGAGGTCACAAAACCGACATTTGAAGTTATTTTACTTCTTTGTCGGTTTTTTTATTTTCTAATCTATGTGTGTTACGAACAATTCCCTATTGTATTCTCCCCCTAAAAATAGAACCACTCCAATTTTCCTGCTTTTGCCTAAGCACATCTTTCACACTGTAGCACTGTAACATATTTATTATTCTTCCTTTCAAAGAAAAAGCAATTGAATTTTAAAAACCTAATTCTATTTTTAGGTGTACTAAATAATTTTATCAAATAAATCATTTTGTTCCTTAACTTTTAATTGCTATTCATTTCCCAGTTGAACCTTAATATATTATCTTTGTGAAAATTTAAAAACAGAGGAAGCTGAACGGTTTATCATTCAACTTTCATGATAAAATTAGTAGATAACGAGATACCTAATAAAAGTAAATACATGAAATTTTTTATCGACACTGCCAATCTTGAGCAAATTAAAGAAGCACAGGATTTGGGAATTTTAGACGGAGTTACCACCAATCCATCATTGATGGCAAAAGAAGGAATCAACGGGAAAGAAGCGATTCTCAATCATTACAAAACCATTTGCGAAATCGTTGATGGCGATATTTCTGCGGAAGTTCTAAGCACTACTTACGAAGAAATGATCAAAGAAGGTGAAGAATTGGCTGCAATTCACCCCAATATCGTGGTGAAAATCCCGATGATTAAAGATGGTGTGAAAGCTTTGAAGTATTTTTCAAACAAAGGCATCAAAACCAACTGTACACTGATTTTCTCTGCCGGACAAGCTTTATTGGCTGCAAAAGCGGGAGCAACTTATGTTTCTCCTTTCCTTGGAAGATTGGATGATATTTCGGTTGACGGAATGAATTTAATTGAAGAAATCAGAATTATTTTCGATAATTATATGTTCGATACCGAGATTCTTGCAGCATCCATCCGTTCGCCGATGCATATTATCAACTGTGCGAAAATTGGCGCTGATGTAGTAACTTCTCCTCTAGCTTCGATTCTTAATTTATTGAAACATCCACTTACCGACAGTGGTTTGGCACAATTTGTTGCTGATGCTAAGAAAATGGGGTAATCCTCATTTTTAAACATAAAAATAAAGGAGTGAAAATCGCAGGGTTTTCGCTCCTTTTTTCATTTATTTAAGCTAAAATTCAAGCATTTATTTTATACGGAACAGCTTCTTCCGTCATCCTTAATCCCCAGTTTGTGAAGGATTTTGTACATTAAACACCAATTGGTAAAAGCATTTTGTAAAAGATTAACCCCTACAAAACCTGTAAGCCAAAACCAGTTTTCATTGACTTTAATTCCTAAAAAGAGGCCGGAGAGAATTAAAATTCCTGCTACAGCATGTGCGATTCTTGTATGCATATATTTCTTGTTTTAAATTGATTTTTCTAATTGTACTGTCGCGATATGAATGTGCGAAAGGGTTACTTGTTTTGAATTAAATTCTTCTACACTTTTGTAAATTTCGTCAACATATTCGCTTTCTATAAAAACAGTAAATAATAAAGAGTCAGACGCACATCCATATACAAAACTTCAGATTTCTGAATAATGCCATTCTTATAATAATTATCGATTACTTTTTTGTTTGCCAATGTTGTTTTTCTGGCATTTTCTAATGTTTCGGTCATTTTGTACGCCAATTGCAAAGTCATATAGGCTTTTTTGAGTTCGAACTGAACGTATTCTTTGGTTCTTTCAGTTTTAATTTTTAGCACTTCAGATTTTACTTGTCCGGCCTTCTTTTGATACACCGCATCCATATTGATGATGGGTTGCTGAATTTCTAATTTGGTAGCAAAGTTGGAAATGCTTTTTGGTGAATTGAGATTGTCGGGATTGAAATCCGTCATCGTAATCCGTTCCTGATTGAGCTTTGAACCAAACGCATACAACGGATTGGTGGTATTGGAGAATGTGTAAGAAGCATTGATATTCGGGAGATACATCGCTCTTGTTCCCAATAGTTCTGCATCGGCAAGTTCGGCTTCTTTTTGCGCCATTTTTACCTGAAGATTATTATCGAGAATTTTCTGCTCCAATTCGATTCTGGAAATACGAATGGTGTCCTGTGAAAATATCGTTTGAAATGTGGTTATAGATAAAATAAGTACCCAGATTTTTTGCATATCTTTAATTTTTGACAAAATTAGACCGATCAAAACTGTTGTACAGTAACCTTTATCACATAAGAAGATATTTGTTTTTAACAAAAAAAAACCGCCAATAAAGGCGGTTGCAATTAAAATTATTCTGAAAAATTTATATTACTTTAATTTCAGTAATCATCGTGATTTTAGATTTTACTGAATTGGATATTAAACAGTTGGCTTCTGATTTCTGCAAAACTTTTTCCGCTTTTTCTCTGTCTGATTCATTTCTGATGGTGACAATGGGTTCCAAAATCACTTCGGTCATCAGAAATTTGCCTTCAACTTGTTCCAGTTTTCCTTTAGATTTACATTCGAAATGTTCAAATTCCAATTTTGAATTTTCTGCAATTGCAAGAAAAGTAGTCATTAAACAACTGCTTACTGCTGCGGTAAATAGATGTTCCGGCGACCAAATTCCGTCTATTCCTTTAGGAAATTGGGGCGGTGTTGCAATTTCTACGTTTTGTACCAGTTCGGGTGAAGACATTTCGCCTTTACGGTCGTTTTTCCAAGAAATATCTACGTTGTAATAATGTGCTTCCATGATATTATATTTTAGAATTTAAACTACTCCATCCGCCGCCATTGAGTACATTTTTGTATCCATTATTCTCAAGAATGCTTTTCGCAGAAGCACTTCTCATGCCCGATGCGCAACAGGTAATAATGGTTTTGTCTTTGTTTTTCAATTTGGAAAGATTGTTTTGAAGTTCATTCACAGGAATGTTAATAGAATTTTTGATATGCCCTCCAGCGTATTCGCCTTTGTTTCTTACATCAAGAATAATGGCGCCTTCTTTTACAAGTCCAGCGTAGTCGGTTTTATCCATCCCGAAAAGGTTTTTTATTGCATCTAACATTTTATTCATTTTTAAAATTGATAGTGCAAAGGTACGGTTGGGAAAAAGGTCAGTCAGTGATGTAAGTTACATTAGGGTAATTTTATTTCTGGAAAGTTTTATTTTTCCTTCGGTCTCTATCTGTTTCAGGACGCGGCTCACCGCTTCTCTTGTGATGCCGAGTTCGTCAGCAAGCTGTTGATGGGTTACGGAGAGTTCCTTCGATTTATATAATTTTGATTTTTGGTCTAATAAATATAAAAGTCGAGCATCTACTTTTTGAAAAGCAATTGAATTCACCATATTGACCAAATCTTCAAATCTTTTTTGATACAATTCGAATACAAAAGTGGACCATTCAGGATATTTGGTGAGCCATTCTTTGGCTTTCGGAAGCGACAGCATCAAAATTTCGGCATCCTCTTCTACCACTGCTTTTACCTTGGATGTACCTTGAGTAAGTCCTGAAAGTATAGAAGATATACAGCTTTCTCCGGGCGTTAAATAGTACAAAAGAATTTCTCTACCATCCTCTTCCGTTCTTACGACCTTCACACTCCCAGACATCACGAGCGGAATGTAATTAACATAGGAATTCATATCCAAAATCACTGTCCCAGCAGGGAACATTTTTAGTTCGCGGCTGGCTGTAATTTCTTTTTTAAATTCGGAATCTGATATTTCATAAATATTCATATTCAAATATAAGAATTATAATTGTGGAAAGTTGATTTGTTCCTGAAGCCAAGAAAATGGGGTTAAATCTCATTTTTAGGCATAAAAAATCCTGCAAAAACTGCAGGATTTTTTCGTGACCCGGAAGGGACTCGAACCCCCAACCCTCAGAGCCGAAATCTGATATTCTATCCAATTGAACTACCGAGCCGCATTATCTTCATTTACCTGAAAAATTCAGGTGTGGCTGAAGAATTTTCTTAGAAACTAATCTTTACTCCTCCCAAAAACTGTGCTCCCAAAACTTTGTATCCTTTGAAAGTCTGATAGTTGGTGTTCAGTAGATTATTTCCGAGTGCAAAAATACTGAAATTTTTGTGAACTTTGTACTCTGCAGATAGATTTAAATCAGCAAAACCGCCGATTTTATCGTTTTTATCTTCTGTTTCAAGATATACATTTGGAGTAGTTCCGGCTTCGGTGAATGAAAAAGAGTTTGTCGTTTTGTCGGTACTGAAAATAGCTTTTGCACCGAGGTTCAGTTTTTTACCCAACAAGGAGTATTTTCCGCCCAAAGATGCGACTACCAAAGGTTTATTGTAAATATTTTCGTTATTGTCGAGGTTGTATTTTGCGAAACTCAATTCACCATCCAAAACCAAATTTGCCAACGGGAAATATTGGATGCTTCCTTTCACTTCGCTCACCGTTCCGTTGTCGTAAGCTGCAGAGAAGGTGTTCGCAAAGTTATATGGAGAGCGGTTTAGCGAGAAATCATTATTGAATAAACTGTTTGCTTTGAAGAAAAGAATATCGTTCATTTTTGCAAAGCCCGCACTTACATCATATTTAATGCTTTGATCCACATCACCTCGAATTCCGAAATAAAATTTGTATTTCGTTTCCGTCGGTCTCAATTCCTGATCGGAAACCAAATAAGGATTTTCCTCCAACAAATTGGCGTAGGAATTCAGTTTCAAACCACCATCTACACCTCCATAAAACTTAAATTCATCTGCCGCAGCGATTTGCACTTCCGCTTTCGGGAACCAATAAGTTTTGTTGTTTTTAGCTTCTTCTGTTAAAAGATTGCTGTTATTTTTTCCATTTAGGAATGAAAAACCGGAACCGACCATCAAATAAGATTTTCCTTTAAAGAAGGTTAGTTTCGGAGATAAAGTTGCATTAAAATAGTTTGAGGTATTATCATTTAAAAGTGAAAATTCAGAGTTGATGGTTTCTAAATTGATTCCCAAATCTGCATTCATCGTCACCTCATCCATTGGAATTTCCACACCATGCTTGGAAAGGTTCACCAATAATTCCGCCTGAGCTTCCTTCGCATCAAACTTATCCGTTAAAATGGAAGATTTCAAACGAACATCATTCAGAATATTGTTGGAATAAAAATCATAATACCCATTAACCTTGAAACGGTTGGTTTTCTGTTGCAAATCGATATCAGCAGCCGGAGTTAATGCATAAATTCCGTAATAATTGTAATCATTCAAACCGAAATCTGCATTGATGTTGAATTTTCCTTTTTCGCCAAAAGCATTCAAATACGCGCCGATATTTGCAGAACTTTGGCTAGAATCCCAGTTGTATTCCTTCTTCAACCCGTTGGTGGAAAGGAAATGCAAGTCTGCACCTACTTCTATTTGATTTTCAAGTGTGGTTGAAATATTTCCGTCAGCAAGTATTTTACCGAAATTTCCCATTCCGAGTTGGAAATAATTATTCTGATAATCAGCATTGAATTTTGGAGAGATATCTTCGCCCTGAATGGTAGAAGTTTTGAAATCGGAAGCCGCCGGAACATCGGTGATATTGTATTTCAGGTTCAGCGAATCCTGGGTTTTCTTTTCTTTCGGTGGATAATTTTTCTCCGCAGTAACCGATGTTTTTTTCTTTTCTATTTTCTTTACTTCGGGTTCGCGTTTGCGATCCAGGATTAGTTTTTCCTCCTTAATTTGAGAAAATGCAACCTGAGAAATCCCTAAAAACAATATGGATAATATCTGAACTTTCTTTTTCATAAATTCTTTTATCTAATTTTTTGCAGCCGCTTTTTTCAGCACGTGCAATTTGATATTTTTCTTATTTAATAAGCTTTTTTACTTCTTTCGCTTCGGCAACAACCTCCGGGAAATCCTGATAATTCGCAATAATCTGGTCAACGGTATAACTCGCTTGATAATTATCTTTAAGTCCGATGTAGTTTTTCGCCATCAACACCAAAGCTTTTGCGCCCCAATATTCTTCGGAAGCATAATTATTAGCCAATTTGAAGATGGTTTCGTTGGAAGTTTTGAAAGCTTTTGCTTTGTTTTGATAGAATGCTTTCGCATACAATGCTTCTGCAGCTACTTCGGTATTGGTCGATTTTTCCAAAGCAGTGTAAGCTGATTTTGCTTCGTTGTCTTTTCCTTTATTCATCAAGCTTCTAGCTTTAATGACCTTCGCCATTTCCATTACCGCAGTAGAATTTTTAGGATTTGTCAGAACCATATCTGCATAGCTTTCTGCTTTCGCAAAATTCTTTTCGTCTGCATAGATCTTCATCAATTCCAAGTTAGCGAAGTTTTTCACATTCACATTGGTGGAAGCAGCGAGTTGTTCCAAATAGATTTTCGCTTCAGCAGTATTATTTTGATCTAGGTAAATTTGGGCAATTCTGGTTTGCGCATCTTCCTGATAATCGTTCTGAACATGAGCAACTTCCTGTAAAACCAAAAGCGCTTTTGCTGAATTTTTAGTTTGGTAATAACTTTCACCCAATTCGTATTGAGCTTGGTAAAGCCCATCTCCGGTTGGGTTTTGGGTTAAATATTTCTCGTAAAGCGGAATGGCTTTAGCATAATCTTTCGCTGCGTAATAGTTTTTCGCGGAAGTCAGGTTGATTTCATCCAACTCGGAAGCATCAATTCTTACGCCTAAACTTTGTGCAAAACTTTGGTAACCCGCAATGTCGTTATTCTTCACAAATATCGGTCGGGAAGCTTGAACTATTTTGCTTGCGTACGCCGTATTTTTATATTGGTTTCCTAAAGATCTCAATTCAGAGAGCGCTTTGTCGTTTTGGTTAAGGTCGATGTAATTCTGTGCACGGTAAATTTGTGCATTTGCGACCAAATCTTTATCCGAACTGCTTCTGATGACCTGTGAAAAATATTCATTGGAGTTGCTGAAATCATCGTTTGCAGCGTAAGCCGTCGCGATTTCATATTGTGCATCGTCTGTATATTCGGAATCTTTGTACTGATTGAGCAGTTTTTTCAACTCTGCGATTTTGGCAACGGTATCCCCTTTAAAACCAAGAGCCATCGCTTTTTGGAACAAAGTATAATCGTCTGCATTTTCGGCTTTATCATAAATGGCAATCGCTTCATTCAACTGATTATCCGCATAATAAGTATCTGCCAACCGAAGTTCCGCATCATTTTTAAACTCCGGTTTTGGGTTTTTCAGGTATTCCGTGAAATATTGCTTGGCTTTATCGAAGTTTTTCGCTTTAAAATAAGCATACCCCAAATCGTAAGGAAGTTGCTGCTTTTCAGCAAAATCTTCATTCAATAATCTCTCATAGCGCACAATTGCGGAAGGGTAATTGGCCTTCTGGTAATAGGTTTGAGCCAACCAATATGTTGCGCGAGTGTTGTATTCTTTATTGATATTGAACTCCAAACTTCTCAGGAAATAATGTTCCGCTTCGTCGAAATTTCCTTTGTTAAATTCTTCAGTTCCTAAAAGAAAAGAAACTTCCTGATCGATTTTATTGAGTTCCGGTGTGGAATTCGGCATTTTATCGATGGCGCTCAATGTTCCTTTAAAATCCCCTGAATACAAATAAGATTTCACCAAAAGTGATTTCAATTCTTGGGTATCTGCACTTTTCGGGTATTTATTGATAAAATTCTGAATGACAATTGGTGCCGATTCAAAAGGGTTTCCGATATCATAGCTGAGTTTTGCATATTGCAAATGCGCCAGTTGCTGAACTTTAGCATCATAATTCATCTGATAAGCCGACCGGAATGCTGAAAGCGCTTCTTGCTTTTTGCCCACAGAAAGATAAGCGTTCCCCAACTGATAATACGCATTCTGCGAAGTGGCCGAATTGCTGTTGATGAGCTGATTGTAATAAGAAACCGCCTCGTCATATTGCTTCAATTGTGCGGCTACAAATCCCATTTCGTATAAATCGTTTTCAGATGGCGCCGATTTACTCTCCAAATAGTTTTTCAAATGCGGATAAGCCGAAGAATAATCGCCTTTCATGAAATAACTTTCCCCGATAATCTTGTGAACTTCCGCTTTATATCCCTCAGAAATCGACTCGCCAAAAAGAGAATTTCCTTCATTGATGGCTCTGTCGTAATCTTTATCATTAAAATACATCTGCACATAGTAAGGTTTTACCAAATGTGCGTATTTTTCGTTGTCTTTTATTTGATCAAAAAAAGTAAACGCCTTATCGTTTTGCTTATCTGCGTAATACAAATGACCCAACATGTAGGCGATGTCATTTTTATCACTTTCTTCGGCATTTTTATACGCTTCTTCCAACGCTTCAATCGCACCAGCGGAATCACCGGTCATGAATTTCGCATAACCCAATTTCATGATATATTGGGTGTTTTCTTCCCTTGAAAGCTGGTATTGATTGACTTTTTGAAGCGTTTCTAATGCTTTGTCAAAATCTTTTTGAGCTAAATAATAATCCGCCAACGGAAGATTGGCCTGCGCAAAAAAGGCAGAGTTCGGATATTCTTTAATGAAGGCATCCAAACCTTGTTCAGCATGGTTTTTTCTCAGAATCACTCCGATTACGTTATCGAAAAACTGCGATGCCTCTTTTCGGGAATTAGAAAGCGCTCCGTTGTAGAAATACTGTCGTGCGTATTCGAACTGAGCGGCGTTGTAGATTTTATTTTGGTAAAGATTTTCAGCAAGACCATAACGGTAGTTTTCGCGGTCACTGAAATATTGAGATTGCTGAGCATCGGAAAATCCATAATAGAAAATCGCGGTGGCAATGATGATGTTTTTTGACTTCATTTATTCCTTATTTTCAGAAAGGTTTTTATGGAGGTCTATTCTATTTAAGAAAAAAACTCTCCACATTAAGTCAACGAAAATAAAGAAAACTTATTGCCTACACAAGAAAAATCACTTATTGTGGATATGTGGATAAGTGTTGTTTCTGATGTAGGAAGTATGATGTATGATGTAAAAAGTACATTGTACTAAGTATTCAAATCCGCAAAATCCGCGAGAGTAATAAAAACCTCTCGCAGATTTTACGAATTTAGCAGATTCTCTTGGTGTCTTTGTTTTAAAAAATCTTTTTTCTTTCCTCTTTCTTCTTACCTCTAAAAAAATCAATTCCTGTTCTTCAACAATACCCAGCCTTGTCTTTGTTCCGATTTTTGAGTGAGGGTATCAAACCATACCACGTTGTACCAATAAGTTCCGGTTGGTAAGGCGCGACCGTTGGATTTGCCATCCCAAACAAACTTCTTATTATTTTGAGATTCGAATACTTTGTTGCCATAGCGATCGACAATTTGGATGGTGAAACTTTCCATTTTATCGAGGTTTTCGATGGTCCAAGTATCGTTGATTCCGTCTCCGTTCGGGGTGAAAGCATTGTGAATTTTAATGAAATAAATGGTTTTTGGTTCACCCAAACATCCCGTTGCCGATTCCACTTGCACCGTATAGGAACTGGCGGTTGGATTCATCAGTGTTGCAGTAGGTTGACCTACCCCATTGAAATAATATCGATAAGGTGCTGCGCCTCCAGAAGCAATCACTTCAATGGAATTGTTAGTTTGGTTGATAAGGTCTATTTTTGGTTGATTTTCATCTGAAACCGTAAAATTATGAGTGTAAGTACAGCCAAGAGAATTGGTTAACTCCACTGAATAATTTCCAACTTTTGTAATTGATACTGTTTGAGAAGTCTCACCAGTACTCCAAGTTCTAAAGGGATTTTCTGTTCCTGCATCAATCGTTAAAGTTTCTCCATAGCAAATGTAATATTTACTTTGTAAAGTGGAAGATAGTGTAGGAGTATTTACTTTGAGATTAATTTTCCCCGTTGAGAGACAAAAACCAGGAATACTGATTCGTGCATAAACGGTTTGTGAAAAAGCAATTTCGTTGGTATAATTTACAGCAATTGGCTGGGTGAAATTCTCGTCTTTAAAATATTCAAAAATGGCGTTGGAATTTGTATTGAAATCAGCTTTTTTTGAATTCAAATCGAAGGAAATTTTCCCATCAAAGTCGGTATCGCAAACTAAAAAATCAGTTTCAAATTTTAATAAAGGAGTATTTGAGCCTTTAACAAATGTAACCGTTTGAAGATCAGAAACGCAACCAGTAGTTTTATCTTTTATGAAAAACTTCACTGTTTTTGGTAGTATTGAAACATCAAAAGTAATAGATAGAGGATTACCAAATTCATCAGTAAATGTATATTGGTTTGAATTATTGATTACCGCATTCTGAAAATCAGCTAATGAATAATTCAATTCTTCACAAATCACCAACTGAGATAAAATAGAAGTAGGTTTTGGGTAATAACTTAAATTAAAAATAACCGTACCAGAGCAAGTGGAATTATATTTTAACGTGATTTTAGGTTTAAAACCAAAAACAGTAGGGTCATAATTTTCATACTGATCTTTGGTCAGTAAAGTGCCGTTTTCAGCTAAATATTCGAAGACATAATTTATTTTGGAATCTACGGACTCCAACAGATCTGTTATATTTTGAGATAAATTAAATTTCTCTCCTGCACATTTTTTTAAATTAATACCTAAAGGATTTTTGAATTTTGGTGTATTATAAACATATAATGTAATGATAGGGAAAGCATCCGCAACACAATTTGTACTATTATCTACCACTCTTATGTAGAGAGTCGTTTCTCCCATTCCGCTCCGATAAGCTGATGCATTTAGAATAGGATTGTCTCCTTTTTTTGCATCCTCTAAGTTGAAATGATAGCTTATGGTAACATCTCCATTATTTACTAGATTATCAAATAAAGCATGCAAGTTGTAAGTTTGGGAACTCGCACATTGTTGTAAATTAGGATCGTTGGGGCTGGGTTGGTTAGCTATTACAGAGGGAAAGAAATCAAAATTAAGTTTTACTCTACTTTCACAATTAAAATTGGCAGCTGATAATTTAACAAAAATAGAATTATTAGTTTTTGGATTTACAGGATTGGTATTAAATGTTGTTCCATCTGTAGAAAAAGTCACATCATACACACTTCCTGGATAAAAGGTGTTTTTAAAATCAGTGGTTGTATAACTGGTGATATTATCACATAATTTATTAGAAGTTAAAACTTTACCATTTTCCGGGAAAGAGAGGTAAGAAATACTAAAAATGGATGTAAGGTTACAAGATGGGGTGATACCTGAATTTGTAGTAGCGTGTAGGGTTAGATTTTTGGTCTGTCCAGAATTTAAATTAATTGTAGTAATCGGAGTTGTAGAACCAGATTCAGTAAAATAATAGGTATAATCTGGACCAGTCGGATAGTCAGTTTCGGAAGCTAAATTAAATGTTTTCGATGGTAAATTCAGTTGATCACACCTGTAAATAGTCTTATTGGCACTAAGAAATGGTGGTAAAACCGAGCTAATACTCACTGATTTCATATCAGAATCCTCGGTGCAGTTGGTCGTACTATTTTTCACCCGAACAAAGTAACTGCCGTTTCCAACTGTAATGCTAGTTCCCGTTTGCAGAAAAGTAGGATCCGTGGTAGAATGCCATTCATAAGTGAGATTCGGATCGGGATTAATCACGCTTATTTTCGCGGGATTTCCACATCCGGAAGAATAATCTGGATCTGTGATCTGTGCTTTTTTAAGCTGATTAAAAGTGACCGTTTTCGTTTCCGGGTCACCGACTTGATGTTGGAATTCATCAAAATAAGTGACTTCCACTTTTAGGATATCGCCATCATTTGGAACAAAATTGGAAAGTGTGGAACTCGTTTCAGACAGCGGTGTAGCGTTTTTGTACCATTTGAATTGTGGTGTGAGGTTTTGATTTGGTTTAAAAACCCATACCACACCTTCGCTGTTCCAAGATCCATTGTTATAATTAAAGGCATTATTGCTATGTTGTGGAACTTTAAATTTTGTAGCATTCTCATTCTGAATTCCAAGAATCGCGTTATATGAATATTCTGTTTTATTATTCACATAAATTACAATTCTGCCGTCCGCAAAAAGAATAATATTGCTGTAATAAGAGGTGCTTGAATTTAAACCAGTTCCATTGGTGCGGATCTGATTCTGAAAAGAAACCATTAATGCCTGTACCCCTCCTATGCTGAGGTTTTTATAGGAATGATTAACACTTGAATTCTGTGATTTAGGTACCAAATCGGTATAACCAAAAAAAATCTGTGCGAGATTCAGTTCTTGCTTAGAAGGAGATTTATAAACTTTGTTGTAATCCGTAGAAGGCAAAACGGAATAACCATTATATCCCGATATTCCACTAAAAGTTCGGTCGGTGTAAATGTTGGGATCTTTTAAGAAATCAAGTGTAGGATCGTTCGTAAAAACCAATCTTCCGTTGCTTCCCATTACTACTTTAGTGTATGTTTTACCATAAAAGCTAAAGAAAAATCCAATAGGAAACGCTTCGCTGAATTTATTGCTTCCTGCTGCATCAAAATTGATGGGCGTGCTTCCTGCCGAAAAGGGATAATTGGACGGAAGGTCTTTGGTTATGGCATAATCCCCAGTCGAAGTCGCCACCGCGTCTACTTTCAGCTTAAATTTTTCATCTGTACAGAAATACTGCTTATCGGGATAGTTTACATTCGTATAAGGATTATAAAGATTAACCGACTGCGCAAATCCATTGATCAATAAAAGAACAAATAATATCATGTATATTCTTCTCATTCCGAAAGTGTTTGCCCAAAAATACAATTTTTATTAGAAAGAGAGGGCGACAAATTACTTTCAGGCGAGTGATCTGGCTTCAACTTACAAACCTAAAACAAACACCACTTAAGGGTTAGATTCGAATCAAACAGCATTTTCCTTCGAATCAGCTTCGGAAAAGGTACCTTTTTTCCGAAGCCAACTGCTATCTGATTCGAACGTGATTCGAACACAAGCCTAATTTCCCCTTCTATTTTGTCAATAAAAATCAAAAATATATAATGTATAGCAGAAGTATTGTGATCTGCTTAATATGCAAAATCTACAAGAAATATCATCGCTATATTCTTCAAGTACTCCTGCTAATTTTTCAAAAAAACGCCATGCGAAAAGAGAGAAGCATTATTCAAAGGGGCAAAAATACCGCTGTTTACTAGTACAGAAAACAGGAGATTAGCTCAATATTTTCGATGCCGAAAAAGACCGTTTTTGCCGTTTTTGCCGAAAAAGACTGTTTTTGCCGAAAAGGGAGGTTTTTGCCGTTAGGAGGTTAGTGCCTTTATGGTGGGCTAGGACTGGGCTTTGCCTAGGCTTTAACAAGGGGGAAATTAGGCTTTGGAAAAAAGAAAGATTTTCGACTAGAGATAAAACATCAGACAATGATTTGTCTTAAAATAACTATACACATTAATAACATACATTCAATCCGTCAAATCAATTTTTTAGGCATGTATTTTCAATAAACATCAGTTAATAATGAAGTGTCTATTTAAACGCATTTGCTATAAAAATTATGTTATTGCGTGAATAATTCTTAAATTTACAAAAAATTACATTTGCAAGTGATTCATCAGAAATTAACACCCAAGCAGAAAGCTTTAGCCATTAATTTAGACGCCAACATTTATGGAACTTTTGCCGAAATCGGTGCAGGTCAGGAGACGGTGCGTCATTTTTTCAGAGCTGGAGGTGCATCGCAAACTATTGCGAAAGCCATGTCGGCTTATGACAAAGATTTCAGTGATGCAATTTACGGAAAAGAGCCCAAAAATAGATACGTTACACAGAACAGACTCCGTAAAATGCTTCGCTACGAAGTTGCATTAATCGAAGAACGTTTAACAAGAGAAAACTGTCCCGGCAGAAAATTTTTTTCCTATGCCAATACCGTAACCACCATCAATTTCAATAAAACGATGCAAGGTCACGGCTGGGTTGGGTTGCGATTTCAATTGGATGAAACAGAAGATTATAATGAAATTGTTTTTCATGTAAAATTCAAAGAAAATGATGCTACTTTACAACAAGAAACTCTTGGAAGTCTTGGAGTAAATTTAATTTATGGCGCATACAACTTGTCCGACAATCCGCGAAAACTCATCGAGTCGCTTTATGATGATATTTCAACCGATAATGTAGAAATTGACATGATCGATTTCAGCGGACCGGCTTTCACCTATGTTGACAACCGCTTAATGAGTCTTCAATTGGTGAAAAACGGAATGACCGATGCGGTAATTTTCAACTCCGAAGGAAATAACATGCTTCCAGCCGATATTCTTTACAAAAAGAATATTTTTGCTGTACGCGGAAGTTTCCGTCCTGTAACATTGGTCAACATCGATATGTTCGAAAAAGGACTCGAGATGTTTATGAAAGATTCCCATTGTGGTCACGAGCAAACGGTAGTTCTTTTCGAAATTACCATTTCCAATTTAAGAGCTGCTGGAGACATTGATGAACGCGATTTCCTTGACAGAGTGGATGTATTAGCTAAACTTGGCTACACCGTCATCATTTCAAATTTCTCAGAATATTATCGTCTTATCGACTATTTCGCCAATTATACCAACGGTAAAATCGGAGTAGCAATGGGCGTTAACAATCTTTTGGATGTATTCGACGAAAACTATTACAAAAATCTTTCTGGGGGAATTCTAGAAGCATTCGGTAAATTCTTTAAACAAGATATGACGGTTTATCTTTATCCTTATAAAGATCCTGAAACCCACGAATCTCTTACTTCAAACAACTTGAAAGTTCATGATAATTTGAAAGAATTATACAAGTATTTCAAACTCAATCAGCGGATTGTTGATATTAAAAATTACAACCCCGATTACTCTGAGATCTACTCCCGAGAAATACTCAACAAAATTGCCAATCATGAAACCGGCTGGGAAAAGCAAGTACCAGATGGCGTTTCCGATATGATCAAAGAACGCGGAATGTTTGGCTACAAGGAAGAATTAAAACTCAAAGAATTTTCATAAATAAAAATAAAATGTCAGAAATAAAAAAAAGACTTTCCTCCATCTTGGAAAGCCCAACTCACAATACTGAAGCTAAATTGCAGAAAATCTGCCAACTCTTGGATCAGGAAATTTCGTATTTCAACTGGACCGGATTTTACTTTAAAAACGGTGATAAAGAGGAACTCATTCTAGGACCTTATGTAGGTGCAGAAACCGACCACACCATCATTCCTTTCGGGAAAGGAATTTGCGGGCAAGTTGCAGTTTCTAACGAAACCTTTGTGGTTCCGGATGTTCACGATCAGGACAATTATTTAAGTTGTTCCATCGATACCAAGGCTGAAATCGTGGTGCCCATCATCAAAAATGGCGAAAATATTGGTCAGATTGATATTGATTCTCATTCTTTAGATCCTTTCACCGCCGAAGACCGCGAAATGCTAGAATGGCTTTGCGACGAGATTGCGAAAATTATCTAATCAGAATTATTCTAAAATAAAAAAAAGTGTGGATCTATTAAAATCCACACTTTTTGCTTTTATTGAAAATCTCTTATTTTCCAGCCAAATCAGAAATTCCTTTTTTATCTAAACGGAAAACCGTCCATTCCTCCATCGGTTTGGCTCCCAAAGCTTTGTAAAATTCAATGGAAGGCGTATTCCAATCGAGGACCGACCATTCAAAACGTCCGCAATTTTTGGCTGCTGCAATTTTTGCCAATTCGATAAGCAGCGATTTTCCGTATCCTTTTCCGCGGTGTTCCGGCTCTACAAACAGATCTTCAAGATAAATCCCCGGCTTGCCTACAAAGGTTGAAAAATTATAAAAATAAAGCGCAAATCCAACAGGATTCTCATCTTCTTCCGCAATTAATACTTTCGCAAAATTATTGCTGAATATATTTTCTTTGAGCTCTTCCACAGAAGTGATCACATCATTCTCGAGTTTTTCGTAAACCGCTAATTTTTTAATCAAATCAAAAATAATGGGAGTATCGTTTTCTGTGGCTTTCCGGATTTTAAACATTGTTTTTTTTTATCCATCAAAAATAATCAATTTTAATGGAATTTTCGAGAGAATACCTACTTCATAGCCCCGATTGAACGGCATGTTTGAGCTCTTTTTTCTTTTTGAAGGGATTTTGCGTTGGCAAAAGAAAAAAAGCGAGTAGTGAAAGCAGGAAATAGCTCCTAAAAAAAACCTCCGGAAAAAATCTCTCCGAAGGTTTCTATGATTATTGATTTGATGTCTTAAATTTCAGTATTCAAATCCCAGTTCTGTAAATAATCGTGGACATGTTTCAGGAACATTCCGCCCAGTGAACCGTCTACTACACGGTGATCGTAAGAATGCGACATGAACATCAAATTACGAATCGCAATCACATCGCCGTCTTTTGTTTCCAAAACTGCAGGCTTTTTCACAATCGCTCCAACTGCCAAAATTGCCACTTGAGGTTGTGGAATAATTGGTGTTCCCATCAAATTTCCGAATCCTCCGACATTAGAAATCGTATAAGTAGCACCTTGTGTATCTTCTGGCTTTAATTTTTTATTTCTTGCTCGGTAAGCCAAATCATTGATCGCTTTCGCAAGGCCGGAAAGTGAGAGTTGATCAGCATTTTTAATCACAGGAACAATTAAATTTCCGTCCGGAAGTGCAGTCGCCATTCCGATATTGATGTTTTTCTTTTTAATGATTTTATCGCCGTCCACGGAAACATTGATCAATGGGAAGTCTTGGATAGCCTTCACGATTGCTTTCACGAAAATAGGCATGTAAGTCAGTTTTTCGCCTTCTCTTTTTTCGAAAATATCTTTATGTTTCGTTCTCCATTTCACCACGTTCGTCACATCTGTTTCGATGAAAGAAGTGACATGCGGAGAAATTCTTTTGGAATTTACCATTGCATCGGCGATAATCTTGCGGACTCTGTCCATTTGTATGATTTCATCACCTTCTGAAACTTGAACAGGCACTGCAACCGGTGCGGCAACTTGTACCGGAGCAGCTACAGGAGCCGAAGCTTGAGGAGTTTCCACGGGTTTACTATTACCGCGATTGGCAACATAAGACAAGATATCTTCTTTTGTAATTCTGCCTTCCAAACCGCTTCCTTTGATGGATTGCAATTCAGTTTCGGAAATATTTTCTTGATGTGCAATATTTTTAACTAAAGGTGAAAGATAAATATCACCGGAAAATTCCTGTGGAGCAGAATTTTGCAAAGGTTTCTCCAGTTCTTTTACTTCTTCGTTGGTAAGCTGAGGAATTTCTGTCTGTACTTCGGCATGAAATTTTGTTTCTTGCGGCTGTTCTGCAACTGCTTCACCAGCACCGGCAACTTCCAGAATTGCGATTGCTTCGCCAATTTTAGCAACTTCGTCTTTCTGCTTAAGGATTTTAATAATTTTCCCAGAAACAGGCGTCGGAACATCAGAATCCACTTTATCGGTCGCAATTTCTACGACAGAATCGTCTTCTTTTACGGTATCGCCTTCATTAAACAACCAGCTGATTACTGTAGCTTCCATCACGCCTTCTCCCATTGAAGGAAGTAATAATTTATATTCTGCCATTTTTTTATTTTGGATTTTCACAAAGATAAAAATTTTTGCGGATTAAAGAAATCTTAATTTTTGTACCTGTTTTTTGCTTTTATGGCAAATGATTTTTTCATATTGGAATCTTCAGATTTGTGGAAAAGTTTTCAGTAAATTTCACTAGGCTTTGATTAAATTTGCATTTATATTTAAATCAAAAAATGAAAAATTTATATATCGTAGCCTTATTCCACATTAAAGAAAATTACTTGATGGATGCTATAGAACTCCTGAAGAAACTGGTATTCGAAACCCGTAAAGAAGAAGGCTGCCTGCAATATGATTTAATTGAAGACATCGAAAATAAAGGTGTTTTTTTCTTGGTAGAACTTTGGGAAACCGAGGAACATCACCATCAACACAACGGTTCGGAACATCTTTTTGAATTCCGAAAAAATGCCGCTCCTCTTTTTGAAAGTTCAACGGAAGTTTACCGCGGATCGAAACTTTTCTAGAAAAACACAATTTGAACTCGCTTTCAAATACAAGAAAATATCCCATAACAAAGCAATATTTTATTTGTTTTGCTTCTATTGCAGTACTTTCTGGGCTTTGCTATTTATTTAAAAATGACTTGAGCTACAAAGTTACGGCCTTGCTTCTCTTGCTATTGGTCACTATTTTGGCAATGCTTTTTGATATTTTACCCATTCTTTTTTCAGCGGTTTTCAGTGCATTGATTCAGAATTTCTTTTTTATTGCTCCTTATTTTACATTTCATATCAGTAATCCGGAAGATATTTTGCTCTTTTTCATTTATCTTTCAGTGGCTTTGGTAAACGTTGTTTTGAGTTTTAAAATACGGGAAAAAGAAAAAAAGTCGCGGAACAAAGAAGAAAAGGTAAACACGATAAAATTGTATAATACTTTGCTGAATTCTCTTTCTCACGAATTAGAACACCGATTGCAACAATCATCGGAGCAGTGGATACTTTAAAAGAAAAAAAACATTGAAATTCCTGAAAATCTGCAAACCGAATTGCTCAACGAAATTGATATTGCGAGTTTAATACTTAATCGACAGGTTGAAAATTTACTGAATATGAGCAGGCTAGAATCAGGGATATTTGGACTAAAACCCGAATGGACGGATGTAAATGAATTGATTTTTTCTGTCATTCATCAATTTACTGCAGCAAAAAATCATCAAATTATTTTTGATGCCGATGAAAAGCTTCCTTTAATGAGGTTTGATGGGGTTTTGATGGGACAGATTTTATATAATTTGGTTCATAATGCCGTTATTTATACCCCTGATTTTTCAACAATAAAACTTGGTTGTTCCTTAGAAAATGATTTTTCCATCATCCAAGTTATCGATGATGGAAACGGGTTTCCTGAAAACGAAATCCCTTTTGTTTTTGATAAATTTTACAGACTACCAAATTCCAAAACCGGCGGAAGCGGACTCGGACTTTCCATCTCAAAAGGATATGTAGAAGCCCATAACGGAACCATCGAACTTAGAAATAATGAAGATCGTGGCGCTGTTTTTACCTTGAAAATTCCTGTAGAAAGTTCTTATATTAATAATTTAAAGAATGAATAAAGCTCAAATTTTAATTATTGATGATGAACCTCAAATTCAAAAACTCCTTCAAATAACTTTGGAAAGTAACGATTATGAAGTTATTCAAGCAGAAACGGGGAAACAAGGAATTTTGATGGCCGCTAATTATTCTCCCTATTTAATTTTGTTGGATTTGGGTTTACCCGACAAAAACGGCCACGAAGTTCTAAAAGAATTAAGAACTTGGTTCAGTAAAGCAATCATCATTCTTTCGGTGATTAATCATGAAAACGACATTGTTTCCGCTTTGGATTCCGGAGCGACAGATTATTTGACAAAACCCTTCAGAAATGCCGAATTATTAGCAAGAACAAGAGCTGCGATTAGAAACAATCAACCCAAAAATGATTTACCAACAGAAACTTTCGATGATTTAGAAATCGATTTCATGGCAGGAACGGTAAAGAAAAATTCAGAAATTCTGAAATTTACCAGCACCGAATTTAAAATTCTTTCGCTATTCGCAAAAAATGAAGGCAGAGTGCTCACTCATCAATTTATTTTGAAAGAAGTTTGGGGAGTTGGTCATCAAACAGAAATTCAGTATTTGCGGGTTTTTGTAGGGAATTTGAGAAAAAAATAGAGAAAAACCCCAACCAGCCGGAACACATCATCACCGAAAGCGGTGTAGGTTACCGGTTTCATTAAAAATAGTCACTACTATTGATTTTTTTTAAATCTTTATAAAATCTTTATACTTTCCTACAACTGTTTTATATTTCCTTTATGGCATAGTCGTCACCTTTGTGCAGTAATAAAAACTGTATTTAAGACGACAAATTCTGCCCATTCATCGGCATTTAACAAAGTTACCTTCGCATCTGTACTCGTTGCTTTGGGAATAATTTATGGAGACATCGGAACCAGTCCACTCTATGTGATGAAAGCTATTGTAAGCTCCCGAAAAATTGATGGATTATTAATTTACTGAGGTGTTTCTTGCGTCTTTTGGACATTGGTTTTCCAAACCTCTGTTAAATATATTTGGCTCACTTTAAAAGCCTGATAACCAAGGCGAAGGTGGTGTTTTTTCGCTCTATGCATTGGTCAGAAGATACGGCAAAAAATTAGTGATACCCGCAATTTTAGGAGCCACTATTCTGCTTGCGGATGGAATTATCACGCCGCCAATTTCCGTAGCTTCTGCTGTGGAAGGCTTAGGAATGATTAAAGGACTTGAAAATACCATTGTTGCGGAAAATTCTGTTACCATTGGAATTGTGGTGGTGATTTTATCGCTTTTATTTTTCTTTCAAAGGTTCGGAACAAATGCTGTCGGGAAATTTTTCGGACCAATTTACCTCCGATAATACCCCCTGGTTTTTTAATGGAATTCGTCTACAAATTTATCCTACAAAACATTTAAAAATAGAATCTTGGTTGATCAACGGATGGCAAAGTTACGGGAGATTCAATGCAATGCCCGGATTTGGCGGAAATATTACCTGGACTCCAAACAGTAATTTGAAATTAATTACCAATAATTATTACGGCTCAGATGCAGCTGGAATCCCTGATAGAAAACGTTTTCACAGTGACAACAGCCTTCTTTACCGATATTATAACCAACCCAAATCCACAAAGATTTCAAGAATGGCATTTTCTTTCACAGGTGATTTTGGTTTTGAAAAAGGTGGTGGTGTAAACGGTTTGAAAAATGGCGGCGCAGAAAACGGACCTGCTCAATATTTTTTGAGTGCAATGTTTTATAACCGAATTTGGTTTGCAAAAAATAAATTCGCTTGGACCTTCGGTGGTGGCGTCATGACCAATCCAGGAAGATATTTGGTACTTTATCCTACCGGTCAAGCCAGCCCGTTGCCTAATCCGGATAATCCGACACAAACTGAAGGAGCATTTCCTTTCAGCGCAAATCCGGGCGATAAATTCACCGCTTGGGATTGCTCTACGAATTTAGATTTTATGCCCAATCAAAGCATTACTTTTCGGTTGGAATATGTTCATCGCCAAGCGAATGTCCCCTACTTTGCAGGATCGGGAGGCGTGACTTCGCAAACAGGTTATTCCACTTCCGCTCTTGATCCCAATTGGAAACCCGATTTAGTAAAAACCGAAAATCGGATTATTTTAGCTTTATTATTTAGACTATAAATTAATTCAATTCAGCATCAAACACTTCCATGAAGTATTTTTTTATTTTGTTTTTTAATTCAATAATTTCTTCTGAAGAAAATTCTCTTTCGAGTTCCCGCTTCAAAGAAGTTACCGTTTTATCCTTGATTCCGCATGGAATGATGTATTCAAAATATCTTAAATCCGTATTTACATTTAATCCAAAACCGTGCATAGTAACCCATTTCGAAGTTTTCACGCCCATCGCACAGATCTTCCGTTGATAAGGTTTTCCCACATCCAGCCAAACTCCAGTTTCGCCTTCACTTCTTTCACCTATTAAGCCGTATTCTGCAATAGTTCTGATGATTACTTCCTCCAGATTTCGCATGTAAAGGAAAATATCAGATTTAAAATTATCCAGATCCAAAACCGGATATCCCACCAACTGTCCGAAACCGTGATAAGTAATGTCTCCGCCACGATTCGTTTTCACAAAGGTGGCATTTATTTCTTTCAGCTTTTCGGAATTAGCGAGCATATTATGTTCATCGCCGGATTTTCCTAAAGTATAAACGTGGGGATGCTCCACAAAAAGCAGATAATTAGGGGTTTCTTCATATTCTCCATCGGTTCTTTCGCGGTTTTTCAGTTTCAGTTCAATGATTTCTTTCATTAATTTTTCCTGATAGCTGAATGCCGGTTCATAATCCATCAAACCCAATTCCTCAAATTTTAAGGTTCTGTTTTGTGTCTTTGTCATTATTTATTTTTTATTTGAAAGCCAACTTTATCACAGTTGATTTTTTGGAAACATCCTCAATTTAGAAAATGTTTTTTTTAATTTTCCTGAATATTTTAACGTTCAAAAATACAAAATTAATTTATTATGCTTTGAATAAAATTTCTGGAATCTTCTTTCCAATTGTTATTATCCATAAGAATTTTCACAAAAGCAGTTCCGATAATTCCTCCTGCAGATTTTTGAGTAATAGTTTCAAAAACGGATTTATTTTTAATTCCAAAACCAATCATCACTGGATTTTTCAATTTTAAATTTGAAATTCGGCTCAAATACGCTTCATTATTAACTACTTTTTGAGAATTTCCTGTTGTTGAAGAACTAGAAACCGCATACAAAAACCCCGAACTCAGTGAATCGAGGTAGAGAATTCGCTCATCTGAAATTTCTGGTGTGATCAAAAAGGTGAAATTCAAGTGATACTTTTCTAGAATCTGTCTGTAATTTTTTTCAAATTCAATCGGTGGCAAATCCGGAATAATTAATCCGGAAACTCCTGATTCTGCACATTCTTCACAAAATTTCTCGAAACCAAAACTTAAAACCGGATTGATATAACCCATCAAAATTACCGGAATATTAATTTCTGATTTCACCGACTTTAGCTGCTCGAAAAGTTTGGCAATCGTCATTCCGTTTGACAAAGCCAGTTCGTGCGCTTTCTGAATCACTTCACCATCAGCAACAGGATCGGAATAAGGCATGCCGATTTCCACAAAATCAGCACCTGAACTTTGAATAATTCTCAGAATTTCCGGAGTGTCTTCTAACTTTGGAATTCCCGCTGTGAAATAAATATTGAGTTTTTTATTGATCATTTTTGCTAATTTTTAATCCAAATTTTAAAGATAGGTTTCCATGTCTTTATCACCGCGTCCGCTGAGACAAATCACTACTACATCGTCTTTTCCAAAAGCTTTCTTTTCCAAAATCGCCAATGCATGCGCGCTTTCCAAAGCTGGAATAATGCCTTCTAGCCGAGTAAGTTCCAAAGCAGATTTCAGGGCTTCATCATCATTAATGCTAAAAAATTTCGCCCGTTTTTCTTTAAATAAATTCGCATGAAAAGGCCCAATTCCAGGATAATCCAACCCTGCAGAAATTGAATGTGGCTCGATAACTTGTCCGTCTTCCGTTTGCATCACCAAACTTTTACTTCCGTGCAAAACGCCCAAAGTTCCCAAAAAAGTAGTCGCTGCCGATTTGCCTGAATCCACGCCAAAACCACCCGCTTCAGCGGCAATTAGTTTTACATTTTCTTCGTTCACGAAATGGTAGAAAGTCCCTGCAGCATTACTTCCACCTCCAACGCATGCGATTAAGTAATCGGGATTTTCTCGACCAATTTTTTCTTTTAATTGCGCTTTTATTTCTTCAGAAATTACACTTTGAAATCTTGCTACCAAATCGGGAAACGGATGCGGACCTACCACACTTCCGATAATGTAATGTGTCGTTGTTGAGTTATTTATCCAGTCGCGTAACGCCTCATTTACCGCGTCTTTCAAAGTTTTCGAACCAGAAGTTGCAGGGATTACCGTTGCTCCGAGCATTTTCATTCTCGCAACATTTGGAGCTTGTCTTGCGATATCGATTTCGCCCATGTAAACGATACATTCCAAACCGAGCAATGCGCATGCAGTAGCCGTTGCAACGCCATGTTGACCAGCTCCGGTTTCTGCAATGATGCGTTTTTTACCTAATTTTTTAGCGAGTAAAGCCTGACCGAGTGCATTATTAATTTTATGTGCGCCGGTATGATTCAAATCTTCTCTTTTCAGGTAGATTTGCGTCTCGTATTTTTCGCTTAAATTTTTCGCAAAATATAGCGGCGTCGCTCTTCCTACATAGTTTTTCAGCAAATCCTGAAATTCTTCTTGGAATTCCGAAGACTCAATAATGTTAAGATAATTATTCTGTAATTCTTCGACATTCGGAAAAAGCATTTCGGGGACAAAAGCGCCACCAAATTCTCCGTAATATCCATTTTCGTCGGGATTTTTATAATTTTTCATAGAGTTGTTTTATTTTTTTTAAATCCTTTATTCCTGGCTCGGTTTCAAATTTTGAATTGATGTCGAGGGAAATCGGTTGAGTGTTGAGCGTTGAAAGTTGCTGGACGTTTTCCAAAGAAATTCCACCACTTAAAAAATATGGAATTGGGATTTCTAATTCGTTCAAAATTTCCCAGTCAAATGTTTCTCCGGTTCCGCCAAAAGCTTTGGAATCGGTATCAAAAAGAAGATAGTTGATCGTTGACAGTTGATGGTTGATGGTTTTTTGCAGTTCACCTGCAGTTTGATTTCCAATTCTTATGACCTTGATAATATCCATATTAAAAGGCAATTGAGTTTTCAAATTCGCAATATAATTTTCGTTTTCATCGCCGTGTAATTGAATGATATCAAGTTGAGCTTCCGAAGCGATTTCAACAATTCCTTTAATGCTTTCATTCACAAAAACGCCAACTTTTCCGGTATGTGATATTTCAGCAATTTCCTTTAAAGTCAAATGATTCAGAACATATCTCGGTGATTTTTCATAAAAAATAAAGCCCAAAAAATCTACTTTCAAAGAAATTAATTCCTGAATTTGATCGATTTTTGTTAATCCACAAACTTTTAGTTTCATCATTTAAATATATTCTAAAGCTATTTTCAATTGGTAAATTGTTAAATTTCTACATTATTAAATTTGAAACAAATGTTTCAAACGCTTCTCCCGGATTTTCATTTTTCATAAAATATTCGCCCATCAAAAAGCCATCAAAGCCTTTATTTTTTAAGAATTTAAAATCCTCAAAACTGTAAATTCCACTTTCTGCGACAGATAAAGTTCCGGCCGGAAGAAGATTTTTCAAATCCACAGAATGTTGTAAGTCTACTTTAAAATCTTTCAAATTTCGGTTGTTAATTCCCACCAAATCGATGTTTTTATTAAAATGGTTCAACTCTTCTTCGGTATGAATCTCCAATAAAACTTCCAATCCTAAATCATGAGAAAGTTCCGTGAATTCCTTAACCTGCATCGGCGAAAGACAAGCCGCGATCAACAAAACCACATCAGCGCCGATTGATTTTGCTTCATAAAACTGAAATTCATCAATCATAAAATCTTTCCGTAAAATCGGAATTTGAATTTCATTTTTAATTTTTAAAATATCTTCAAAATTTCCACCAAAAAAATCAGAATCTGTTAAAACTGAAATTCCACTTGCCCCAAATTTTTCATAACTTTTCGCAACTTCCAAAACGTCTGATTGATCATTAATGATTCCTTTGCTAGGAGATTTCCGTTTGAATTCAGCAATAATTCCGGATTTTTGGATTAATGTTTCCTTCAAAGAAAAAGTTCTTCTATCAAAAAAAACCGAATTTTTAAGGCTTTCCAAAGATTTCTGAGATTTTGAAACAGAAATTTCTTCTTTTTTTCTAGCTACAATTTGGTCTAAAATATTCATCTTATTTCAATAGATTTTTTAAACATTGCAATGCTTTTCCACATTCCAAACTGTCTTTCGCCAATGTCAAGCATTCTTCATAATTGCCAAATTTTTCAGTGTTTTTCAAAGCCATTGCTGCATTGGCAACCACCACCGAATTTTGCTCATAAGTTCCGTTTCCTTCTAAAATATTTTTAAAAATTTGTGCAGCATCTTTCTTGGAATTTCCACCGAAAATGCTTTCCTGATCAATGTTTTTAAAACCTAATTCTTCTGCTGAAAAAATATATTCGCCCGTTTTATCAAAAATTTTGGTATCTGAAGTCAACGAAATTTCATCATAGCCATCGAGCGCATGAACGAGCAGAAAATTCTCCTTATTTTTTTGAAGCAAATACTGATAAATCCTCGCAATTTCTAAACTGTATACGCCGATCATCGAAAATTTCGGTTTTGTAGGATTGACAATCGGACCTAAAATATTGAAAAAAGTTCTCAAACCTAAACCTTTTCTCAAAGGCGCAACCGAACGTAAAGCAGGATGAAAAAAAGGCGCATGAAGAAAACAAATGTTGCTTTTGTCCAAATCCTGGCGTAAATCTTCGGAATTTGTTTTGAATTGATAACCCAATTCTTCCAACACATTTGATGATCCCGAAATTGTTGAAACTCCATAATTGCCATGCTTTGCCACTTTCTGTCCGGCTCCCGCAACCACAAAACTCGCGAGTGTGGAGATATTGAAAGTATTTTTCCCGTCGCCTCCTGTTCCCACAATATCAACCAAATCGTGGGTTCCCAAATCTACAGGAACGGAAAGTCGGAGCAAAGCATCGCGAAAACCCTCCATTTCTTCGAGCGTAATGCTGCGCATTAAAAAAACGGTAACGAAAGCCGTGACTTCATTCTCGTTGAATTTATTTTGGGCAATTTCGGTGAGAATAGCTTTTGCTTCGGCTTTTGAAAGCGTATTGTGATTGAATAAATATTGTAATATCTCTTTCATTTTTATTTTTTTTCTGTTCCCAATTTAAGCTAGAAAATTTTCTAAAATCTGCTTTCCATTTGGTGTTAAAATACTTTCCGGATGATACTGAACGGCGTGAACATCGTAGGTTTTGTGTTTCAAACTCATGATCATTCCCTTTTTATCAACACTTGTAATTTCAAGTTCTTCGGGGAAATTTTCGGTATTTACCGCCCAAGAATGATATCTTCCGACTTCTAAAGTTTCAGGCAAATCTTTAAAAAGCTTGTGCTCTTTAATTTGGGTAGATTCCGTGGCGACGCCATGATAAATCTCCGAAAGGTTGATCAAAGTACCGCCAAAAGCCTCCGCAATCGCTTGTTGACCAAGGCAAACTCCGAAAATGGATTTTGTAGGTGCATATTTTTTAATCAAATCCAAAAGAATTCCCGCCTCTTTCGGAATTCCCGGCCCTGGAGAAAGGATGATTTTGTCGTATTTTTCAATCTCTTCCAAAGAAATTTTATCGTTTCGGAAAACGTCAATTTTTTCCTTTACAATTTGTTCAATCATCTGAACCAAATTATAAGTAAAACTGTCGTAATTATCGAGGACTAATATTTTCATATTATTATTTTCAATTTATTAAACTAATTTTTCTGCTTTCAAAATTGCTTTTTTCAACGCGCCAAGTTTGTTATTTACTTCTTGAAGCTCGTTTTCAGGAGTGGATTTTGCCACAATTCCGGCTCCGGCTTGGTAAAAAAGAGTGTTATTTTTACTTAAAAAAGTACGAATCATAATCGCTTGATTGCAACTTCCATCAAAACCGACAAAGCCGATAGATCCACCATAATAGCTTCTGGAAGTCTTTTCGTACTCATCAATCAGCTGCATTGCGCGGTATTTTGGTGCTCCGCTCAAAGTCCCTTGTGGAAAGGTTGTGGCGATCATTTCATAAGGATTTTGATTGTCGGAAACTTCGGTCGTTACTTCCGAAACCATGTGAATCACGTGTGAAAAAAACTGAATTTCTTTCAATTTAGAAACCTTGGTATTTTTTCCCAAAATGCTCAAATCATTTCTCGCCAAATCAACAAGCATCGTGTGCTCCGCGTTTTCTTTGGCATCATTTCGAAGTTCTTCTGCGGCTTTCAAATCATCTTCCACATTTCCGGTTCGTTTGAAAGTTCCGGCAATCGGGTGAATAATTGCATTTCCATTTCTTATAATCAATTGACTTTCAGGACTTGAACCCATAAGTTTATAATCGCCATAATCGAAGAAAAATAAATAAGGAGACGGATTGATATTTCGCAAAGCCCGGTAAACATTGAACTCATCGCCCACAAACTTCTGCTGAAATCTGCGGCTTAAAACCAATTGAAAAACATCACCTCGGAAACAGTGTTTTTTTGCGGTTTCTACTGAATTTTTGTATTCCTCATCGGTTAAATTGGAAGCTTCCTCTCCTATTTTTTGAAATGGAAAAATCGGTGCATTTTTTTGTTGGATTAAATTTTCAATGACGGAAATTTCAGATTTTAGACCTGCGATTTTATTTTCAATCAGGAACATTTCATCATTGTGATGATTGATTGCAATAACATACTGATAAAGACGGTAGCGCAAAAGTGGAATTTTATTTTCCTCAGAAATATCTTTGAATTTTATGTTTTCAAAAAACGGAATCGCATCGTAAGACGTATAGCCAAAAAATCCTTGCGCAGATTTTCCAATCGGTAAATTTGGTGTTTCGCAATGAAAAGATTGAGAAAAATCTTGCAGTAAATCGGTCAGTTTTTCCTTTTCGATATTGATTTTTCTTGCACTTTCCAAAGGAAATTTAATGTGGGCTTCGCTGTAATTTCTGATTTCAATTCCTGCGATGGCATTTACCGCAATAAACGAAAAATTATTATCAGTATTCTGGTTTCCGGCACTTTCCAGAAGTACTGTATCGCGAAATTGGTCACGAAGACGAAGGTAAATTCCAATCGGAGTAAAAAGATCGCTCAACGTCGATTTCACGGTAGTTTTCAGTTGGATATGCTGATTGAATTTCATGTTTTTGTTTGGATTTTTAAATAAAAAAAAAGACTTTAACGCAATGTCAAAGTCTTTTCAGTTTTTTGATAAAAAAAATTTTTACACAAAAGAGCAATGCTCAAGACTTTGAAAGTTTTGAGGCCACCACCAGTTTGTATTGTTGATCGTTTTCATTGGTACAAATGTATAAATGTTTTTCAAAAAAACTACATTTTTTCAAAAATTTTTAAATTATCCCATCACAGAAACGCCAATCAGCCTTCCAATACCGAAAGTTATTGCCGCCGCCAAAAGTCCGAAAATCACTTGTCTCATTCCGGAAAACCAAATGCTTTTTCCTGTAAAAAGTGTGATTGCAGAACCAATTAAAAATAGTCCAATCGCACTGAAACCTGCGCTTAAAAGAACAGCTTTCGTTCCGCCCCAAAAGAAAAACGGAAGAACAGGAATTACGGCACCCACTGCAAAAAGAAAGAATGATGCTAAAGCAGCTTCCATTGCGGAGCCTTTTAGTTCCTGAACATTAATTCCCAATTCTTCCTGAACTAAAAACTTATGGGCCGAAGATTTATCGCTTATCATCTCTTCTGCCATTTTTTCTGCCTGCTGTTGCGGGATTCCTTTTGCACGGTAGATAAGGGCGATTTCTTTCTTTTCTCCTTCGGGATTTACTTCCAATTCATCCATTTCCAGCGACATTTGATTTTCGTACACTTCTTTAGAACTTTGGACTGAAATCCACTCGCCAAGTGCCATGGAAAGCGCTCCGGCTAATAATCCGGCTAAACCGGTGAGCAAAACTTCACTTTGCCCCGAAGTTGCCCCCGCAATTCCCATCACAAGAGAGAAATTAGAAACCAAGCCGTCATTTCCGCCCAAAACAGCTGCTCGCAACGCATTTCCACCTACAGAACGGTGTCTTTTTTCAAATCTTGAAAGGGCATTTCCCGCAATTTTCGGATTGTTTTCTAAAATAGTTTCCAGAATTTTCACATGTGCGGTATCTGAAATTGAGGACGGTGTTCCGGTATTTTTCCTTGCTTTTCCAATAGAAGTTGCCAGACTTTTTTCGGTATCCATTAATACTCCCAAAACATAGTCATAGCCAATGATGGAACCGATAAATTTCAAAGTTTTTGCCCTTCCCGAAGGTTTTGGTAATTGATTTTCATTGAGTCCTGACTTTTTTAGAAAAGCAACAGCGTGAGATTTCTCGATTTCGCTCATCTGCTGAAAGACGTCTTTCACATTCTGATCTTCTTCTTTTTCCGCTAAAAGTTCGTAGAGAAAAGAAGCATCTACCTCGGTTTGTATATTTTTTAAATTCATTTTTTTATGTTTTTAGTATTTAATAAAAATCATTTGCATTTAAACAAATTTACTGATTTTCAACCTCATCGAATCTTATTCTTCTACATTTTTGATGGCCATCAGCAAAGGGTATGCACCTTTAATCACAAATTTTCTTCTAGCATTTTTGGAATCGAAATTCAGAAGTTCGGTAAAACCATTTTCAGAATTGCCGATATTTACAGCAAACATTTTGTAAGTTCTTGGTTTTACTTCTTCGAAAATATACTGTTTGTTCTCCCAAGTTACGATGGCATCATCGGGAATGACAAAACCTTCTTCCGCATTCACTTCGACTTCCGCATTCATGAAAGTTCCGGGAATTAATAATTCATTTTTATCATTGAGGTCACAATGTACAGTCACACTCCGGTCTGCAGCGAAATCTTTTCCGATAACTTTTACGGTAGCAGCATATTTTTTCTCCGGATTTTGGTTCGTATAGGCATATACCTGTTGTCCCATAGAAATTTTACCGAGGTCTTTTTCGAAAACTTTCAGTTCAAGATGCATCACATTATTGTTGATAATGGTGTAAAGTACTTCCGCTGGGGAAACATACTGACCCACTGAAACATTCACTGTAGAAATATATCCGGAAATAGGTGCGGTAACTGAAATACTCTTCTGAATATTTCCTGCATTGACACGTTCTGCATTAATCCCATAAGAACGCAGCTGTGAAGCAATACCGTGAACTGCAGCATTCTGATTTTGCGTCTCATTCAATGCTCGCTGCGTTACTTTGCTGGAACTTGCTTGGTACTGATTGAGGTATTTTTGTCTTTCATAATCTTTCTGCGCATAGCTAAGTCCGGATTTCGCCTGAAGGTAATCCTGTTGAAGCTTTGCCAATTCCGGATTTTCGACAACGGCCAACGTTTGACCTTTTGCGACATAATTTCCCGGCATAAATCTGGTCAACTTCACAATACCGCCGGACGGAGACGAGACACCTGACATCGATTGCGGTGGCACACCGATCTGACCAGAAAGCATGATTTTGTTGGCAATATTCAGGTTTCCGAGCGTTTTGGTTTCTATGCCTGCATTTTTCTGTTGCAAATCAGTAAGCGCAATCTGATCACCGGAAACAGCAAAAGTTTGTTTAGCTTCTGTCTCTTCCTTCTTTGAACAAGAGAAGATGAGCGCAGCAGTCACTATTATTGTTATGTATTTTTTCATTGATGATGATTTTTATTATTCACCTTTTAAGGCTTTCAGTTCTATGATTTTTTCGTTAAAAAGTTTTTGAGCATCAATGTAGCGGCTCTGGATTTCAAGGCTCTGATTGACGAGCATGGTGTATTCCAAGTAGTCGATTTCGCCTTCCTTTAAAAGCAAATTTGCGGTAAACAGAATCGTTTCTGCATTTTTCAGACCTTTACTTTTGTAATATTCCAATTCGGATTTCAGTTTCTGGTATTCAGCGAAAGTCTTGGCGTATTGATTTTTAAAATTCTTCACAGCTAATTGATAATTATTTTCTGCGATCTGCTGATTCACTTTCTGACCTTCGATTACCGATTTCTGAGCAGAATTAAATACCGGCAAACCAACACCAATCATACCGCTCTGGAAGCGTTTTCCGCGGTCGTAGAATCGCTCATCCGCCCCAAAACCGTATTGAGTAGCAGAGGTTACTCCCACATTAAAACTAGGTAAAAGCTTTGTTTTTTCAGCGTTTAGTTTAGCATTTTCAATGTTTTTCTGCTGTTCAAGCTGTTTCAGAACAATAGGATTTCCTTCATAATCGTCATCATCGGTCAATTGCATGTCATAAAAACCACCTTTGCTGTTGGTATAAGTCTCCGCATCATTAATTAAATAATTAAATTGATATAGTGATACTTCCCTATCTTTTCTTAAATTTTGTAACTGAATTTCCGCCTGACTTCTGTAGTTTTCTGCTGTGGTTTTTTCAAGAATGTTTGTTTCTCCGGCGCGTAATCGCTGTTCCGCTCTCCGGTAATATCCAGAATAAATACTGTCGGCTTTTTCAAGAAGTTTCTGCTTTTCGTCCAGATAACCAAGACTGTTGTAAACCAATGCAAGATCCCGTTTCAAATACGATTTCTGAACATCCAAACTCAACATTGCATTTTTCCATTCTTCCATCAAAACCTGATTTTGGCTTTTGTAGAATTTCGGCAACCGTAGTGTTTGGTGCACTGAAACAGCGTTGTCGACATAAGCAGAATTCATCTGACCGATTTCCGCGGTGATACTCAAAGGATCAATTACCGAAGCAGATTTTTTAATCCTATCCTGATATTCTATTCTAAGTTGACCGGATGTGATACTGAGATTATTCTCAATGGCTTTCTCATGAGCAGTTTCCAGAGAAACTGGTGTCTGCGAAAAGACCCTGAAAATAAACAATATGGGTATGATGATTAGATATTTTGTTTTCATAATTTTAAATTTGTTCATCCAGATTAAGTTTTTTTGTCTTTTGTGGAAAATGTTTTTCAAACCATATATAAACAGTAGGCAAAATGAAGAGCGTAAGGAAAGTTGCGAGCAACAAACCTCCAATAACTACTGTAGCAAGTGGCCTTTGCACTTCCGCGCCTTCGCCCTGACTTAAAGCCATCGGTAAAAATCCAAGAGAAGCTACCAAAGCCGTCATTAAAACCGGACGCAGTCTCATTTTTCCGCCTATGCGCACTACTTCGTTCAAATCTGAATAAACCTGTTTCTGTCGGTTGAATTCTGCAATCAGTACAATTCCGTTAAGCACCGCAACACCAAATAGCGCGATAAAACCTACTCCCGCAGAAATACTGAAATTCATTCCGCGCAACCAAAGAGAAAGAATTCCACCAATAGCGGACAACGGAATTGTTGTGAAAATAATCAGTCCATATTTCACTGAGCTGAATGCGAAATAAAGCATCAAAATAATTAATATCAAACTTGCCGGAACTGCGATTCCCAAACGTTTCTGCGCCTGTTGAAGATTCTCAAAGGTTCCTCCATATTTGACGGTGTAGCCGACAGGAAGTTTCAGATCTTTATCGACTGTCTTTTGAAGATCCGTCACCGTCGACTGGATGTCGCGACCTTTTACATTGAAACCGACAATGATTCTCCGGTGCGCTTCCTCACGCTGAATTTGGTTTACACTTTCCTTTATTTCCACTTGAGCTACAGCACTCAAAGGAATTTCACCTCCGGTAGGCGACGGAATCAGCAGATTTTTCACATCTTCTATATTTTTTCGCAAATTACCATCAAGCCGAACCACCAAATCGAATTTTTTCTCTTCTTCGAAAACAGAGCCTGCGCTTTGACCTGCAAAAGCTGTATTTACCAATCTGTTGACGTCACCGATATTCAGTCCATACTGAGAAAGTGCGGCTCGGTTGTATTCAATTACAATTTGTGGCATTCCCGAAACTGGTTCTACATAAATGTTTTCGGCTCCTTTAATTTTCTTTGAAATTTCGCCAAGTTTATTTGCGTAAATCTTCAGTGAATCGAGATTTTCGCCGAAGATTTTACACACGACATCTTGTCTGGCGCCTGTCATCAATTCATTAAATCTCATGTTCACCGGATATTGGAAAGAATAGGTAACGCCAATAAGGTTTTTCTTGAGTTCTGTAGACATTTTTTCGGCAAGTTCATCATAAGATTTTGCTGAAGTCCATTCTTTGCGTGGCTTCAGGATAATCATCATATCACTTGCATCGATAGGCATAGGATCTGTTGGGATCTCGCTACTTCCGGTTTTTCCTACAATTTTTTCGATTTCTGGGAATTTTTTTAGGAGAATCTGCTGGCTTTTCAAAACTGCTTCAGTTGAAGTTTTAAGATTACTTCCCGGCAAAACCCGTGTATCCACTGCGAAATCTCCTTCAGGAAGTGTGGGAATAAATTCGCCTCCTAATTTGGTCATGATGAAAGCCGAAATAAAAAAAAGAGTAATCACACCGAAAAACAAAGGATTCTGATATTTTAAAACTTTTTTTAGAATTTTATCATAACCAACTTCTAGTTTTTCCATCATCCGGTCTGCATAATTCTTTTTGTGGGATATTTTCTTTGAAAGAAATAGGGCACTCATCATTGGAACATAGGTTAATGAGAGAATAAAGGCCCCTAAAAGTGCAAAAATAACCGTCTGTGCCATCGGTTTAAACATTTTACCTTCTACTCCTTCCAACGTCAGAATCGGCAGATAAACCATAAGAATAATAATCTGACCGAATACTGCGGAATTCATCATTTTTCCTGCCGAAGCCTGTACGGTTTCATCCATTTCTTTTGAACTGAGCATATTTTTGGTCACCAAAGTTGGTCCGTGAAGACGATGAAGGATTGCTTCAACAATAATAACAGCTCCATCTACGATTAATCCGAAATCTAAAGCACCCAAACTCATCAGGTTTCCGCTGACGTTGAAAATATTCATCATGATAAATGCAAACAACATGGAAAGCGGGATGACGGAGGAAACGATAAAGCCAGCTCGCAGGTTCCCGAGAAAAAGTACTAGAACAAAAATAACGATCAGCGCCCCTTCAATAAGGTTTTTCGAAACGGTTGAAATGGCGTTGTTGACCATTTTAGTTCGGTCTAGGAAAGGTTCGATCATTACTCCTTCAGGAAGTGTTTTCTTTATTTCTTCGATCCTTGTTTTCACTTTGCCGATAACTTCATTGGAATTGGCGCCTTTCATCATCATCACTACAGCGCCGGCTACCTCTCCTTTTCCGTTATACGTCATCGCACCGTACCGTATCGCATTTCCGTACTGTACTTTTCCTATGTTTTCAATCAGGATAGGAGTTCCATCGGGAAGGTTTTTGACAACAGTTTTTTCAATGTCTTTAATTTTCCCCATCAATCCTTCCGTCCGGATGTAGAGAATCGTAGGTCCTTTTTCAATATAAGCACCACCGGTATTCTGGTTATTGTTTTCCAGTGCAGTGAAAACTTCCTGCATTGTAACGCCCATTGATTTAAGTTGTGCCGGATTCACCGCAACTTCATACTGTTTCAGATTTCCTCCAAAACTGGCAACATCTGCCACTCCATCGGTGCCGAGAAGCTGTCTTCTCACAATCCAATCCTGAATCGTACGGAGTTCCATAGCATTGTAACGGTGTTCGTAGCCTGTTTTTGGGCGGACGATGTACTGATAAATTTCGCCCAGACCTGTGGAAATAGGTGCCATTTCAGGAACGCCGAGTGTTTTAGGAATGTCTTTTGAAACATTCTGTAACCTTTCTGAAACCTGTTGTCTTGCAAGATACAGATCTACCCCTTCCTCGAAGACAATCGTAACCACTGAAAGTCCGAATCGGGAAAAACTCCGCATTTGTTTAATGCCCTGAATATTGTTCATCGACTGTTCCAAAGGGAAAGTGATGAAGCGTTCTATATCGGGCGCTCCCAAACTTGGGGAGGTGGTGATGAGCTGTACCTGATTGTCAGTAATATCAGGCACTGCATCAATGGGCAATTTCCTGAGTTCTATTATTCCATAAATTATCCAGCCGAATGTCATCAGTATGATGATCAGCTTATTTTTTATAGAAAAACTGATGATTTTGTCTAACATTATTTCACATTAAAAATTAATAAATCACTAAGTAAAGTTACAAACTAATAGGCTCATTTTAAACATCTTATGATATTCAAAAGCCTTAAATGACATTAATTATTATCATGATCGCCTCCAAGTTCAGAAGTTTTTCCATCAAGATTTTGAACCGAAGCGTCGCTACGGATTTCCGTATGCCGGATTTCGCCTCCTGTTGTACCCGCTTTCTGGGCAAAAAACAAGGCAATCAATCCCAATACGCCTATGATAAAAGGCATGATTTTAGAAAAAGTATAATTTTTGAAACTCATAAAAAGTGCTGCGATGCTGATTCCGCCTAAAACATAAGACAGACCGGCAAAAAATTCGGCGGCTTCCTCATGGGTTTTAATTAGACGCTCCGCAACACCGGGAAGATTTTCAACGCCTTCTTCGGCACCTTCTCCGGTTGCCATTGCTGCAACTGATGCAAGTGCACCTAAAATAAATATGAAATAAGCATTTCGTTTGGAAACTTCGGTTTTAGTAAAAATACCGATGATAAGAAGAACTAATCCTGCTACAGGAAATATGATGGGCAAATGGTTAACCACCAAATGCAAATGTGTATTGTTCATTTTGTATGATTTTGAAATTTAAATAATAATGAATTGCGAAATCCTTTCAGTAAATGGTTTTACTGAAAAATATTTCTTAGGCTGTAATTATTACTTAAGCTAAAATCGGAGGACGGAAAATAGATGCTAACGGATTGGAAGCATAATTGGGACTGTAAGAAAAAATAGATGTTTTCTCAATAAAAATTTCTGGAATCTCCAAAGTAAAACCAATATGTTCGGGAAGCGTAAGATGAGTAATGGAAAAACAATTGGCTTCGTGAGTTTTGAACGGCAGTTTCATATCCTGCTTGTAATCCGCATCTTTTGTTTGTTTTTTCAGATAATGCAGATTAACGAAGGAAAAAAAAGTGGTGTTTTTATTGGTGATAGTATGCGAAATATAATGTTCTACCAGATTAGGCAACTTCAGCAATTCCTTTACTTCTGTAAAAGAAAAAAGGTAAACACAAAGTAGAAAATAAATAACCGACCGCTTCACATTACAAATGTACACATTTCACCAAATTAATATTCAAACAGTTACCAATTTGTAATTACTTTAAATAAAAATTAACCGAGCCAATTTCTTAAAAGTAAAGTGGAAAATTAATTGGAAATTTCTATTTTTGCTCAAATTAAATTTATTATGAAAAAATTATTTGCAATCGCATTCATCGGAAGTTTGGTATTGGCAAGCTGCGCTAAAAAAGAAACATCAACAGAAAGCAACGTGATGTTGGAAGAACCTGAAGTAACAGTAACTGATACTGCAAAAGCCGCTCCTGCTCCTGTTGCAGCGACTCCAGTAGCGACAGATTCTGCAACCGCAAAATAAATGCTATGAAAAAAGCTTTGATTTTAGGTTTAGCTATTTCGCTGGCCATTTCCTGTTCGAAATCTGAATCATCATCCATTCCGGATCACAACGATATAACGGTAACTTCAACTCCAGAACCAGTTGTGAAGAAAGATTCCATCGGAGATTTAACCAAAAATATCGACGAAGGAAAAGCTTTAATTGAAGGTGCAGATTGTTTGACCTGTCACAAAAGTGAGGAAAAACTTATCGGCCCATCTTATCTGGATATCGCAGGAAAATATGAAAATAATCCTGCAAATGTAGATTTGCTTGCAGAGAAAATTATTGCTGGCGGAAGTGGCGTTTGGGGAAGTATTCCCATGTCGGCGCATCCAGGCATGAGCAAGGAGAATGCAAAGAAAATGGTAACCTATATTTTAAGCTTAAAAAATTAAAATCAAAAAAAAGAGAGAAAGCAGTCAATTATTGGCTGCTTTTTTTGTTTAAAAACCAATCAAAAATTCAGAGAAAATCACTAAATTTGCAGACTTAAAAAGCAAGAAAACATGCAGTTATCAGAACAGGAAATCATTAGACGAGAAAAGTTAGCAACCCTTGAGAAAATGGGAATTGATGCTTTTCCGGCGGAAGAATATAAAATCACCGAAACTACTAAATCCATTAAAGAAAACTTTGGCGAAGGCAAAAAAGTGCAAATCGCAGGACGTTTAATGAGCCGTAGAATTCAAGGTAAAGCTAGTTTTGCTGAACTGCAGGATTCCGAAGGTAGAATTCAGGTATATTTCAACCGCGATGAGATTTGTCCGGGTGATGATAAAACGCTTTATAATGAGGTTTACAAGCATCTTTTAGACATCGGGGACATCATCGGAATTGAAGGGGAACTCTTCAAAACCCAAGTTGGAGAAATGACCGTGAAAGTTGAAAATTTCAAATTGCTTACGAAATCTTTAAGACCACTACCCCAACCTAGAACCGATGAAAACGGCGTGGTACACGATGCTTTCAACGATCCTGAATTAAGATACAGACAGCGTTATGTAGATTTAACGGTGAATCCTCATGTAAAGGAAACTTTCGTGAAAAGAACAAAAATGTATAACGCAATGCGTCAGTTTTTCAATGATGCAGGTTATATCGAAGTGGAAACTCCGGTGCTACAAGCTATTCCCGGTGGTGCTGCGGCAAGACCGTTCATTACCCACCACAACGCTTTAGACATTCCTTTATACATGAGAATTGCCAATGAATTATATTTGAAAAGATTGATCGTTGGTGGTTTTGACGGTGTTTATGAATTCTCAAAAAACTTCAGAAATGAAGGGATGGACAGAACGCACAACCCGGAATTTACCGTAATGGAAATTTATGTGGCGTACAAAGATTACTATTGGATGATGGATTTCACGGAAAGGATGATCGAACATTGCGCAATCGCGGTGAATGGAACCACTAAAGCAAAATTCGGCGATCAGGAAATAGATTTCAAAGCACCATTTGCTCGAATTTCAATGACCGATGCGATTTTGAAATTCACCGGTTTTGATATCACAGAAAAAACAGAACAAGAACTTTACGATTTTGCAAAATCCATTGGGATTGAAGTGAACGAAACGATGGGTAAAGGAAAACTGATCGATGAAATTTTCGGTGAAAAATGCGAAGGAAACTTCATTCAGCCGACTTTCATTACTGATTATCCGATTGAAATGTCGCCATTAACCAAAAAACACAGAAGCAAAGAAGGTTTAACGGAAAGATTTGAATTAATGGTTTGTGGTAAAGAAATCGCAAACGCTTATTCAGAATTAAATGATCCGATTGACCAAAGAGAACGTTTCGAAGAGCAGCTAAAACTTTCCGAAAAAGGTGACGACGAAGCGATGTTTATCGACAACGATTTCTTAAGAGCTTTGGAATACGGAATGCCGCCAACTTCAGGACTTGGAATCGGAATGGATCGTTTGATTATGTTCCTTACCAACAACGCATCCATCCAGGAAGTGTTGCTTTTCCCACAAATGAAACCTGAAAAAGCTGCTCCACAATTCGAATTGGATGAAGATGAAAAATTGGTTTTGGAAATCCTTAATTCCCAAGAAGAACCGATGAATTTGGCCGATGTAAAAACAAAAAGCCAACTTTCCGGTAAAAAATGGGATAAAGCGACGAAAAATTTAACCAAAAACAATTTGATTAAAGTTGAAAAAACTGATGATCAAGTTTTGATGAGATTAGCTTAATTCAATTCAGAAATATTGATATAAAAAACGGACTTCGGTTCGTTTTTTTTTGTTAAATCACTTTCGTTGTCTGCTAAATGAGAACATTAAATAAAATAAAAACGGCAAAATAAACATTGAACCCAAAACCAAAGCCCAACCCAAAGCAGAAATCGTTTTCGGTGAAGCCGCGTTTTCCAACAAAGAAAGATGTTGCCCATTTCCTAGAAGAATAATATCCGGATTATGCTGATAAGTTGCAGCAACCAAAATCATCACCACTTGGAAACCTGCTAAAACCCTTACTGGAAGTAATTTTTCACGCTTCATTGCTCTTAAAATTAAACCTAAACAAATCGTTGCAAAAACCGAAGCGATAATTCCAATTGGTTTAGAGAAAACCCAGGTCAACAAAGGAATATCTGACAAATACGCGGTTAGAAAAACCAAAATTCCTGTAATCACCACAAAAACCATCGTTTGTTTGGATTTTTTTATCATTAAATTCAATTCAAGCCGATCGCTGGTTTCTCTTAAAGCAAAAACTGAAGCCAGATAAGCGCAAATAGAAACCGTAAAACAACCTACCGCAACTCCGAACCAATTCAACCAACTGAAGACATATAAATCGAGAAAATGTGTCGCTTCCGGATGAATAGAATGCGAAATGGTAGCCGCTGCTATCAACCCTAAAAAAAATGGAGTCAGCAAACTGGAATAATAAAATATTTGAGTATAAACTGCTTGCCAATCATCTTTCACAGCGTCATAATGCCTAAAAGTAAATGCTGTTCCGCGCGCAATAATTCCCAGAAGCATCAAAACCAACGGAATATGTAAATAAATAGAAAGCGTAGTGTAAATTTCGGGAAAACCTACAAACAGAATAACAATCGCGATAATCAGCCACATGTGATTGGCCTCCCAAACGGGCGCAATGGATTCGTACATGAGATTTTTGGTTTTAGCACGATTGCTTTTTCGGGTAAAAAATTCCACAATTCCTGCCCCGAAATCCGCTCCACCGAAAATAATATACAAACAGATCGAAAGCCAAAGAAAACCGATTACAACGTAGATCATGATGGTTTGTTTTTAGAATTAAACTGTGGGTCTGTAGGATCATAAAGTTTCGGAACCATTTGAATTTGTCGCTTCAAAAGGAAAACAATAATGCACGACAAGGAAACAAAAATCGCTGTGAAAAAATAAAAAGAATACTGAATTCCCGGCATTGGAGTTACCGCGTCGGCAGTTCGCATGATTCCGTAAATAATCCAAGGTTGTCGCCCAACTTCAGTGACCGTCCAACCCGCTTCCAATGCGATATATCCGAAAGGCGTCGCAAACAAAAACATCTTTAAAAGCCAATTTTTAGTGAGCCAATTTTTCTTAAAAAATACTGCGTACAAATAAATTCCACCGATGATAATCATCACCACACCAAAGAAAATCATGATTTGAAAAGCATAATGAACCACGGCAACCGGCGGCCATTCGTTCCGCGGGAAATCTTTCAATCCTTTTACTTCTGCATTAAAATCGTTGCTTACCAAAAAACTCAATACTTTCGGGATTTTCAGAGCATATTTTATTTTAGCTTTTTCCTCATCGGGAATTCCGCCAATCACGAAAGCGGCACCTTTTTCTGTATCGAAATGTGCTTCCATCGCGGCCAATTTTATCGGTTGTCTTTCTGCTACCGATTTCGCAGCCACATCACCACTTATCGGCGCTCCGAAAGCACCAATCAAGGCAAAACCCGCTGCAATTTTGAAAGCTTTGGTATGAAATTCTACATTTTTTTTCTTTAAGATTAAATAAGCATGAACTCCAGCAACAGCAAATCCGGTCGCACAAAAAGCAGCTACCGTCATGTGAAAAGCCTGCGGAAACCACGCTTCATTGAACATCGCTTTAATCGGATCGATATTTTGATATTTCCCGTCGATATAATCAAAACCCGCTGGAGAATTCATCCAAGCATTTGCCGCCACAACCAAAATTCCGGAAGCTAAACCACTGATACCAACTAAAAACCCACAAAACCAATGAAACCATTTGTTGAATTTTTCCCATCCGTAAAGGAAAAATCCCAGCGCGATGGCTTCAATAAAAAAAGCGGTTCCTTCTAATGAAAAAGGCATCCCGAAAATAGGACCTGCATGTTTCATAAATCCCGGCCAAAGCAATCCCAATTCAAAAGAAAGCATCGTTCCGGAAACAGCTCCTGTTGCAAACAAAATCGCCACACCTTTACTCCAGGCTTTGGTAAGTCCTTTGTAGATAAGGTTTCCGGTTTTTAAATATTTCCAATGTGCAAAAGCCATCAAAAAAGGCATCACCATACCAACACAGGAAAAAATAATATGAAAACCAAGCGACATGGCCATCTGAGAGCGTGCTGCGATGAAATCATCCATGATTTTAAAATTTTGGGTTAATAAAAGTAAACATAAACAATCAATAATGAGCATGATTTATGACAGTTTATTTTCCAATTAAATTCTTATTTTTTAATGATTATTTAAATAAAATCAGTTTAAAATCCACATTCAAATCAGCTTCGGAAAAGGAAGGTTTTTTTGTGGAAAACTTCTTGTGTTTTTTAGGAAGAATTAACTTTTTTACCTCGAAAAAAATCACGATATTTGTAAGCATTTTAAAAAAAATTAACAATAAAAAAGAGGAATAAAAATGTCCGGAATTTCGGTTTCGGAATCTTTAAGAATCTATAAAAAAATATGAGCAACAAACAATATACAGCAAGCAGCATTCAGGCATTGGAAGGAATGGAGCACGTGAGAATGCGTCCGTCCATGTACATTGGTGATGTAGGCCTTAGAGGGCTTCACCATTTGGTTTATGAAGTAGTAGATAACTCTATTGATGAGGCTTTAGCAGGTCATTGCGATACCATTACCGTTACCATTAAAGAAGGAAATGCGATAGAAGTAACCGATAACGGACGAGGAATCCCAGTAGATTTGCACGAAAAAGAACAAAAATCGGCTTTGGAAGTGGTAATGACCAAGATTGGAGCCGGAGGAAAATTCGACAAAGATTCTTATAAAGTTTCCGGAGGTCTTCACGGAGTTGGTGTATCGTGTGTGAATGCACTTTCTAACGAAATGATCACTACCGTTTACCGTGACGGAAACATCTACCAACAAACCTACGCAAAAGGAAAAGCACAAACCGAAGTAACCGAAATTGGAAAAAGCGATAAACGAGGAACCAAACAATTCTTCCAACCCGATGACACCATTTTCACTGAATTGGTTTACAATTATGATACTTTAGCAAGCAGATTAAGAGAACTTTCTTATCTTAACAAAGGAATCACGATCACTTTAACTGACGAAAGAGAACAATCTGAAGATGGAACTTTCAAATCTGAAATTTTCCACTCTGAAGGTGGATTGAAAGAATTCGTAGAATATATCGATGGAAACCGCGAATCGATCATGAGCAACGTGATCTTCATGGAAGGCGAAAAAGACGATATTCCGGTAGAAGTTGCGATGCGATACAACACTTCTTACAACGAAAATCTCCACTCATACGTCAACAACATCAACACGCATGAAGGTGGAACTCACTTGGCCGGTTTTAGAAGAGCTTTAACAAGAACTTTGAAAAAATTTGCTGATGAATTAGGAATTCCTGCTAAAGAAAAAGTGGAAGTTACCGGTGATGACTTTAGAGAAGGTTTAACCGCCGTAATTTCTGTAAAAGTGATGGAACCTCAATTCGAGGGACAAACCAAAACAAAACTAGGTAACTCCGAAGTATCGGGAGCTGTAGATAAAATTGTGGGTGAAATGCTCACCAACTTCTTGGAAGAAAACCCGAACGAAGCAAAAATCATCGTTCAGAAAGTTGTTTTGGCAGCAAAAGCAAGACAAGCAGCGAAAAAGGCAAGAGAACTTGTTCAAAGAAAATCTCCGATGGGCGGAAGCGGACTTCCGGGAAAACTTTCCGATTGTTCATCTAAAGATCCGGAAATTTCCGAATTATTCCTCGTGGAGGGAGATTCCGCAGGTGGAACAGCAAAACAAGGTCGTGACCGTCATTTCCAAGCAATTCTTCCGTTAAGAGGTAAGATTTTGAACGTAGAAAAATCAATGCTTCACAAAGTTTATGACAACGAAGAAATCAAAAATATCTACACCGCTCTTGGAGTTTCTGTAGGTACCGAAGAAGATTCTAAAGCACTCAACATTTCCAAACTTCGTTATCACAAAGTAGTAATCATGACCGATGCGGATATTGATGGATCGCACATTTCTACTTTGATTTTAACTTTCTTCTTCCGTTACATGAAAGAACTCATCGAAAACGGATACATTTATATCGCACAACCACCACTCTATTTGTTGAAAAAAGGAAACAAAAAAGTGTATGCGTACAATGAAAAAGAACGTGAAGATCTTACATTAGAAATGGCTCCGGACGGAAAAGGCGTGGAAGTTCAACGTTACAAAGGTCTTGGGGAAATGAACCCTGAACAGCTTTGGGAAACTACCCTCAACCCTGAAAACAGAATCCTAAAACAAGTTACCATCGAAAGTTTAGCCGATGCTGACAACGTTTTCTCAATGTTAATGGGCGACGAAGTTCCTCCAAGAAGAGAATTTATCGAGAAAAATGCGATTTATGCAAAAATCGATGTTTAAATTCAAAATTTAACATATTATCTCCTCAAAACCGTCTTTTTTGGACGGTTTTTTGCTTTAAAATTAAATCATCAATACAATCAAAATGAAAAAAGTCTCAGCAATCTTTTCCGTAATACTTCTAACTTTTTTTAGTTGCACCAAAACAGAAAAACAGGTTTCTGAATCCTCGACAAAATCCGATTCTACCAAAATCGTAACAAATATTTTCACAATCGATTCGGTAAAAGTTGATGATTCTTTGAAAATCGATAAAAACCTCACCACAGCATTCAAATCGAAAATATTGGTTTTTCCTAATATTTCAAACAAAACACTGCTTGACAGCGTATATTCAGCAACCAATATCAAGCTCGACACTTATACTAAGGATCACCTTTTGCAAGAGCTCCAAAAAAAACAAAACGATTTTTACGAAAATACCAAGGAGTCGCTAAATGATTGGAAACCTGATTTTAAACAAACTTGGGACGAAACTTCGAGTATGAAACTATTTTCCACACAAGGTAATTACATGACGATACAATATACTGGAAGTGGCTATACCGGCGGTGCCCACGGATATTATAATGAAATTTATAAAGTATTTGATGTAAGTAACCATAAAACCATTCAGATTTCAGATCTCATCATCAATCAAGATCCGAAAATATGGAATCGAATTTTGATGACTAATTTCCTTGAAAACGACCTTGAGAAAAAACAAGCAGAAATGCTTTTGGTAAAAGAAATTCCCCTCAATAGAAATTTTTATTTCGACAAAGACAATTTGTACTTTCTATACAACCAATACGAAATTGCAGCTTATGCAGCCGGTCCGGTGCTCATCAAAATTCCGTACACAGAAATAAAACCGTTCTTAAATCCTGATTTTAAAGCAAAAATGAATCTTTAATAAATATTTAATCCGCCGGAAAATAATCCGGCTTTTTGTTATTTTTGTCCCATGGAAAAAGTCGCCTTCATCATCAACCCATTTTCAGCGAAAAAAAATTATCAACCTTTTCTGGATGCGCTCCAAAAAAAAGTTGAAAATCCGCTTTATTATATTTCTGAATCCATTGAAGGAACATTTGATTTTATTCATCAAAACTTTGATCAAGTCGATATTTTCGTGGCAGTTGGTGGCGACGGAACGATTTCTACCGTTGCACAAAAATTAATTAATACTGAAAAAATTCTGGCAATTTTTCCGGCTGGTTCAGGCAATGGGTTTTCAAATGAAACCAATTTTCACAAAAATCTTGATGAACTTTTAGATAAAATTAAAGCCAAAAAATCCCGAAATATTGATACTTTTTTAGTGAATGAAAAACTTTCGATTAATGTTTCAGGAACGGGATTCGACGGAAAAGTGGTCAAGGAATTTGAAAAAACGGAGCGCGGTTTCAAAAATTACATCAAAGTTTCTATCCAAACTTTTTTTAATTACAAACCCATCAAAGTAAAATTCATCACTGAAAATTTCAAGCAATACAACGGAAAATATTTAATGTTGAATATCGCAAACACCCGCCAATTCGGGAATAATGCGTACATCGCACCGAAAGCTAGCAAAAGCGATGGTTTGGTTGACTTGGTTTTGGTGAAAAAATTTCCACTTACTTATTCGCCATTTTTCGCTTTCCGAATGTTCACAAAACGACTAAAAGACGACGATTACGTCACTTACCTACCCGTTTCGGAAATCGAATTTAAAGTTTCCACCAAAAACTGGCATCTCGATGGGGAATTCAACAAGATAAAATCTCCAATTCACATCAAAGTTTTGCCAAAAAGTTTGAGAATTTTGATTTAACTATTTAAAAAATCACTTACTCAGCAGCTACCGAATCGTCGCCACGTCCGTCTGCTACTGCAGTTGCATTTCCGTTTTCGTTGATTACAATCATTTCGGTTTTCCCGATTTGGGTAATTCTGTCGAATTTATAATTTTTACTTTCTAAATCCTTAATAGTAGTTTCAGGAAAGCCTTTTTCCACAGCAATCGTTTCTGGAAGCCATTGATGGTGAAATTTCGGAGCATTTACTGATAAATTTGGGCTCAGTTTAAAATCAAGAACATTCACGATCGATTGATAAACCGAAGTCGGAATTGTAGTTCCACCTGGTGTTCCCACCACGATGTAAGGTTTTCCGTTTTTCAAAACAATCGTTGGTGTCATCGAGGAAAGCATTCTTTTTCCAGGTTCAATTTTATTGGCTTCACCACCAACTGCTCCGAACATATTTGGAACGCCTGGTTTTATGGAGAAATCGTCCATTTCATTATTTAAGAAAAATCCGGCTCCTGCAACAACCACTTTGCTTCCGTAATATCCGTTTAATGTAGTAGTAATCGCTACTGCATTGCCCTCTTTGTCAATAATAGAAATATGAGTAGTTTCTGTAGATTCTTTCGGTTGAGGAATAATTTTGCCAACTTCCGAACTTGGTGTTGCCAGATTTTTGTTGAAAGATTTCCAACGGTTTTTCAAATAAGAATCGGAAATCAGCATTTGAGTTTTATCATCAATAAAGTTCGGATCTCCCATGAATTCGGCTCTATCAGCATAAGCTCTTCTCTCAGCTTCCACCATAATCTGAACAGCTTCCGCAGAATTTTGCTGATATTTTTCGAGGTTTTCATAGCTCGCCATTTTCAGCATTTGCGCCAATAAAATTCCGCCACTTGAAGGCAAAGGCATCGAAACGATTTCATTTCCTTTATAATCAAAAACGATAGGTTTTCTTTCGGCAACTTTATAATTTTTTAAATCATTTAAAGTAATGATTCCGTTTCCGCGTTTCATTTCGGCAACGATTAGCTCAGCGGTTTTACCTTCGTAGAATCCTTTTTCACCGTATTTTTGAATTCTTTTTAGGGTTTCTGCCAAATCTTTTTGAACCAAAATATCGCCTTGTTTCCAAGGTTCAGTTTTTTGGAAAACCGATTTTATTTTATTGTGCTCATTAAAATGTTTCATTTGATCATTCAACAAACTGGCTTCTTTTTCGGTAATGGCAAAACCTTGCTCAGCCAAGTCTATCGCAGGTTGAATCAACTTTTCCATCGGAAGTTTTGCATGTTTCAATGTCGCGTAAAATCCAGCGATCGAACCCGGAACACCGGCGGCTAATCGTCCGTATTGCGAAAGCGTGGTATTTGCTTTTCCGTTTTTGTCGAGATACATATCTCTAGAAGTCTTTGCAGGAGCCGTTTCTCTAAAATCGATTGTAAATTGTTCGCCGTTATTTTTTACACCCACCAAAAAACCACCGCCACCGATGTTTCCGGCTTGCGGATAAACAACCGCCAACGCGTATTGTGTTGCAATGGCAGCATCAAAAGCATTACCTCCCATTTTCATCATTTTTGCGCCGGCTTCACTTGCGAGTGGATGTGCGGAAACTACCAATCCTTTATTTTGAGTATGGATTTCTTTAATAATATTAAAATCGGTAAACTGTGCAAAAACAGCATTCGCAGAAAATACAAGTAGGAAAAGTGATTTTTTCATAATGGAAATTTCAACAAAAATACGGAAAAAAGGACTTTACGATCAAATATTGCAGTAGAATAAAGGTTAAATATTGATAATTATTTACAAGTTTCATCATGGGAAATTGCTTAAAATTTTTAAATTTGCTTAACTATAAATCTAAATTCAAAAAATGGAATCCTACACGGAAAAAATTCTTATCACTGGCGCTCTTGGACAAATTGGTACAGAACTCACCAATCGCTTGGTTAAAATTCATGGTGCTGAAAACGTAGTTGCTTCCGGCCTTGATCGCTGGGACAAAAATCTTACTTCAGCCGGATTTTATGAAAGAATGGACGTAAGCAACACCCAACTGGTTCGCCAAATTGTGAAAGATTATGAAATCACCACAGTTTATCATTTGGCTTCTTTACTTTCCGGAACTTCCGAAAAACAGCCACTTTTCGCCTGGAAATTGAATGTAGAACCTTTGCTGAATTTCTGCGAAATGGCAAGAGAAGGAATGTTGAAGAAAGTTTTCTGGCCAAGTTCTATCGCCGTGTTCGGAAAAGGAATTCCTAAAGAAAATGTAGGTCAGGATGTGGTTTTGAACCCAACAACCGTTTATGGAATTTCGAAAATGGCCGGTGAAAAATGGTGCGAATATTATCACGATAAATTTGGAGTGGATGTGAGAAGCATCCGATATCCCGGTTTGATTTCCTGGAAAACCCCTGCAGGTGGCGGGACAACCGATTATGCAGTAGAAATTTTTTACGAAGCAGTTGAACAAGGAAAATACACCAGTTTTATTTCCGAAAACACGGCAATGCCGATGCTTTACATGGATGACGCCATCAATGCAACTTTGAAATTAATGGAAGCTCCGAAAGAAAATTTAACCGTTCACAGCTCATATAATTTGGGTGGTTTATCTTTTACACCGAAAGAATTAGCTGAAGAAATCAAAAAAGAAATGCCAGATTTTGAAATTGATTATCAACCGGATTTCAGACAGGCAATTGCTGATTCTTGGCCGGCTTCAATCGATGATTCTATCGCGAAAAAAGATTGGGGATTATCTTACGATTTCGACATCACTGCGATGACCAAAGACATGCTGAAAAATCTGAAAGTAAAACTTGTTAAATAATTTTTAATGATTTTATTAACTTTCAACATCATTAATCATCATCGGAAATTCAGAAAAAACGAGCAGATTAGTGATGACGAAATTTTAAAAATCACTGAAAACAACGTCTCTTCAATTCTCCGGATTTTAGAAAACCATCATATATTGGCTTCATTTTTCATTGAGATTTCCATCGTTGAGAAACTGAAACCTTTGATTAAGAAAATCGTAAGCAAAGGTCATGAAATTGCTTTATATAACGACAATTCGGAGATTTCAGAAATTGAAACAGCCAAAAGAAATACAGAAGATTTTATTGAAAAAATCATCCGAGGCATTCGGCAAAAAGAAGTTAGCATTTCCGTAAATGACCTCAAAAATCTGGAATTCAGTTATATTTCGAATATCGAAAATGCCAATATCCTTTTTCCCTTCAAAAGATTAAAAAGAAGTACTGAAATTTTCGAAGAAAATGGTGTAAACATAATTCCTGAAAGCATTTCTCCTTATTCCCAAATTCCTTATAATGATTTTGTTTTCCAGGTTGTTCCGCTAAAATATTACCAAAATATGGTCGTGGAAACACTCAAAAATGAAGATTTTGTTCTTATTTATTTGAATTCATGGCAGTTTACCGATTTAGAAAAATACCAATTTCAAATTCCTTTTTACAGAAAATACAATTCCGGTCGCAAAATGGAAAACAAGTTGGAAAATTTCCTTCAATGGATGAATGAAAATGAATCTGCCTTTTCGAGAATGAAGGATTTTGTGTTTTAATTACTCTACATCTATTATAAATTGTAATATATTTTTTCTAATTGAAGTTTATTGTATTGAAATATTGTGACTTTGAGAAAAATATATTACTTTTGCACCTCGAAATAATTAACAAATTTATTTAACATTATGAACAATTACGAAACTGTTTTCATTTTAACTCCCGTTCTATCTGACGCACAGGTGGAGGAAGCAGTAAAAAAATTCGAAGATCTTTTGACTTCAAACAATTGCGAAATCGTTGCCAAAGAAAATTGGGGACTTAAGAAATTGGCTTATCCAATCCAATTGAAAAAGAATGGTTTTTACACTTTAATCGAATTTAAAGGCGAAGGAGCTGTAGTAGCAGATTTAGAACTTGCTTTCAAACGTGACGAGCGAGTAATCCGTTTCTTGACTACTAAGTTAGACAAACACGCTGTAGAATATGCGGTGACAAGAAGAAACAAAGTAAAAACTGCGAAAGCTTAATTTAACCCTCTAAAAATTTACAACAATGGCAATAGACGATATGGCTAAACAAGCCTCTGCTGGAGGTGAATCTGAAGTAAAATTCCTTACTCCACTAGACATCAACACCAAAACTGATAAAAAATACTGTAGATTCAAAAAATACGGAATCAAGCATGTTGATTATAAAGACGAAAAATTCCTTCTTCAGTTCGTAAACGAGCAAGGTAAAATTTTACCAAGAAGATATACAGGAACTTCTTTGAAATACCAAAGAAAAGTTTCTGCTGCAATCAAAAGAGCAAGACACCTTGCTTTGATGCCTTACGTAGCAGATTTATTAAAATAATTATTTAAACAAAATAGTTGTTGGTTGTTTTACAAAAACGCCTAACTTCTAAATAAAAAAGGACAACAACAATGGAAATTATTCTAAAAAAAGACGTAGAAAACTTAGGATTAGAGTTTGATACAGTAAACGTAAAACCTGGGTATGCAAGAAACTACTTGTTGCCACAAGGTTTAGCGCTTTTGGCTACTCCAAAAAACAAAGCAAATCTAGAGGCTACTTTAGAAGCTAGAAAAGAAGAAGAAGCTAAATTGATCGCAAACGCAAACGCTATCGTTGAACAATTGAAGAAAACGAACATCACAATCGCTACTAAAGTTGGTTCTGGTGATAAACTTTTCGGATCTATCAACAATGCTAACCTTTCTGAAGAATTGGCTAAAGCAGGTGTTGCAGTTGACAAAAAATACATCAAAATCCCTGGAAACACTATCAAGAGAACAGGTAAAGTAACAGCAATCATCAGACTTCACAGAAATGTAGAACATAACTATGAGTTTGAAATCGTTTCTGATGCTCCACCAGCTCCTGTGGCTCCAAAAGCTGCTCCAGCTAAAAAAGTTGAAGAAACTCCTGCTGAAGAAGCATAAGAATTTTCTTTATCATATAGAATCCGGTAATTTTTTTACCGGATTTTTTTTTGCAGTAGATTCTCCTTTCTTAATTTTAAAAATGATAATTTTGTGATATGCTACAAATCATTGTTTACGTAAGACAAAGTTTAAAAAAATCATTTGACAATCTCCACAACGAAAAACTGAAAAACAATCTGTTGCAGGCGATTCCGTTTTGGATTGCTTCCTTGATTACCGGAGTTTTTGCAGTGTTGTATGCCAAAATATTCACTTGGGGCGAAGAACTTATGAACTTTATTTTCAATTGGAATCCGTTGATGATTTTCATCATCGCACCTGTAGGTTTTATCGTTTCGTGGTGGCTCATCAAAGAATTTGCACCCTATGCGAAAGGCAGCGGAATTCCTCAAGTAATGGCAGCTGTAGAACTGGCAAACCCAAAAGAAAATAGAAAAATCCGTCAATTATTAAGCTTAAAAATCATTGTTTTTAAAGTTTTATCCAGTGTCGCCCTCGTCATTGGTGGCGGCGCAGTTGGTCGAGAAGGCCCGACGATTCAAATTGCCGGTTCCGTTTTCAGAAAAGTCAACGAATATCTTCCCGATTGGTGGCCAAAAATTTCAAAGAAAAACATGATTATGACAGGTGCTGCAGCCGGTCTTTCCGCAGCTTTCAATACCCCTTTGGGAGGAATTGTATTCGCTGTGGAAGAACTTGCGAAAACACACATCAACTATTTTAAAACGGCACTTTTCACAGCGGTAATTATTGCAGGTTTAATGGCTCAAACTTTAGCTGGTTCTTATCTTTATCTGGGTTATCCTAAAACTTCTGATGTTGGATTATCAATCATGTTTCCCGTCATTTTAGTAGCCGGAGTTTCAGGGATTTTTGCTAGTCAACTTTCTGTTTTGATGTTGAGCATCAACAAATGGAAAAAGAGACTTAAAACCGATACAGCAAACATCATTTTTCTTATCATTTCAGCATTAATAATCGCCTCACTCGCCTATTTTGTGAACCGTGAAATATTAGGTTCCGGAAAAGCAATTATGGAGCGAACCCTCTTTACCCAAGACAAGCACGAAGATTGGTACATTCCTATTTTCCGAATGATTGGCCCAGCTTTATCTTTTACATCAGGAGGTGCAGGTGGAATTTTTGCTCCTGCTCTTTCAGCCGGAGCCAGTATCGGATCGGTAATTTCAGGATGGATTCATCTTTCTCCGAATGAAACCAACGTGGTCATTCTTGCCGGAATGGTCGCCTTTCTTACAGGAATTACCCGCGCTCCTTTTACCTCAGCAATCATCGTTCTCGAAATGACCGATCGACATTCTTTAATTTTTCATTTAATGCTTGCAGGAATGGTTTCTTCATTGATTTCATTAATGGTAAGCAGAAAATCACTTTACGATTCTTTGAAAATTTCTTATCTGGAAGAAATTCGCAGCAATGAAGAACTCAATAAAAAATCCGATAAATAATTTTATCGGATTTTTTATTCGTTTTAATTAATAAGTTGTTGATTTTTGTTTTACATTCCCTAAAATATCCGGGAAATAAACATCCGAAAGGTGCTCAAACTCATCTCCCCGCATAAACATTGAGGCATCAACTTGATCATAAGAATCTTTTCCTGCGGCAGCAATCAATTCATTGCAAGTGTGCAAAGTATTCTTATGGAAATGATAAACTCTTTCGCTTTTATCGGTTACATCAAGCCCTTTGATGAGCATTTTATCTTGGGTAGCAACTCCGGTCGGGCAATTATTGGTATTACATCTTAACGCCTGGATACAGCCCAAAGCAAACATAAATCCTCTTGCATTATTACACATATCCGCTCCCATCGCAACGGCACGGAGAATATCTAAACTCGTCAACACTTTTCCACTTGCTATCACTCGAAGTTTGTTTCGAAGATTAAAGTTGTTCAAAGTTCTATTCACAAAAATCAAAGCAGGTTCCAAAGGCATTCCCACTCCATCCGAAAATTCTGGTGGAGCAGCTCCAGTTCCTCCTTCCGCACCATCGATGGTAATGAAATCTGGATAAATTTTCAGCACATTCATCTGAACGCAAATATCTTCAAATTCTTTAGTATCACCGATACAAAGTTTGAATCCTACAGGTTTTCCACCTGATAATTCTCTCAATTCCTGAACGAATTTCAGCAATCCAGCCGCATCTGAAAATGCAGAATGCGACGGTGGAGAAATAATCGTAAGTCCGGGTTGTACGTGGCGAATTGCAGCGATTTCCGGAGTGTTTTTAGATCCTGGTAAAACTCCACCATGACCAGGTTTTGCACCTTGAGAAAGTTTAATTTCAATCATTTTCACATTCGGAATGGTGGCATTTTTCTTGAAAATTTCTGGTGAAAATCTTCCTTGTTCGTCTCTACAACCGAAATATCCGGTTCCGATTTGCCAGCAAAGATCGCCTCCTTCTAAGTGATATGGGGAAATTCCTCCTTCACCAGTGTTGTGATAAAATCTTCCTTTTTTTGCGCCTCTATTTAATGAAATTTGCGCCCGATCACTTAATGATCCGAAACTCATCGCAGAAATATTGAATAAAGAAGCGTGGTATTTTTGGGTACATTGCTCACCTCCAACCCAAACTCTTGGCAATTCTTCATTGGGAGATTTGGCGTAAATAGAATGTTTAATTCCCTCATATTTACGTTGATTCACTTCTAACTGAGTTCCAAAAGGAACGGTATCACTGATATTTTTTGCGCGTCGGTACACTGCGGAACGCTGATTTCTTGGGAAAGGTTTTCCATCGGTTTCTCTTTCGATGAAATACTGTTGCATCTCTGGTGAAATTCCTTCAAAAAAATACCGAAAATACCCAATTACAGGGAAGTTTCTAAGAATGGCATGTTTGGTTTGAAAACAATTGTAAATTCCCAATGCATAAATGCAGGTTAATAAAATCGGAATCCAATAATGCGCTTTGATCAACAATGAAGTCGCCCACACCAAAATAAGTATCACGATTCCCCAGTTAATGAATTTGTCTCTCATTATATAAAAAAATTTAAGATTGACCTCCAAATTTAGGAATAATAACCCAACAAAAAAAGCCGTTTCCAATAATTTGAAAACGGCCTATTTTAAAGGATTTTCTTACTTCGTCCAGTTGATTTTGGTGAGTTGCACCTCATCAGAATTGGTCCCGATCATCACATCAAATTCGCCGGCTTCCCAGTCATATTTCAATGCGTTGTTATAGAATTTCAAATCTTCAGGGGAAATATTGAAGGTCACTTTCTTACTTTCTCCTTTTTTCAAATACACTTTCTGGAAACCTTTCAATTCTTTCACAGGTCGCGTGATGCTTCCAACCTTATCGCGGATATATAGTTGAACCACTTCTGCTCCGTCATAATTCCCAGAATTGGTCACTGTAACAGAAGCCTGAATAGTTTGATTTCCTTTTGGATTAACATCGGAAACCGACATCGCAGAATAGTCAAATTTAGAATAGCTTAAACCAAATCCGAACGGATAAAGCGGTGTGTTACATTCATCCATATAATTGGAACGGAATCTTTCGTAGACACATTTTTCGGTTTGATCAGCGCCTAAAGGACGACCGGTATTTTTATGATTGTAGTAAATTGGAACCTGACCCAAACTTCTCGGGAAAGTTACCGGAAGTTTTCCCGAAGGATTTACTTTACCAAAAAGCACATCTGAAATGGCATTTCCAGCTTCGGAACCTGCAAACCAAACATTCAAAATGGCATCAGGAAGATCTTTCATATTGGTTAAAGCCAAAGGTCGACCTGTGAAAAGTACCACCACGATTGGTTTTCCTGTCTTTTTAAGTTCTTTTAAAAGATCAATTTGAGATTGCGGAATATCAATTTCTGTTCTTGATGAAGATTCGCCACTCATTTCAGCAGATTCGCCGATCGCAAGAACCACTACATCGGATTTGTTAGCTACATCTACAGCTTCTTTCAGTAAAACTTCTTTCGGACGATTATCTCTATCGGTTAATTTTCCGTGCGCTGCGTAAACATTTTCCAATTTTTCGCTGTAATCGATATTTGCACCTTTCGCAGAAACAAATTTTACATCTTTCCCGAAATTATCCTGCAAACCTTTCACTAGAGAAACTGCTTCACCATGTTTTGCGGCGACACTCCATGTCCCGGTCATGTTGAGGGAATTATTCACCAAAGGTCCGATTACTGCAACTGTTCCGGAGTTTTTCAATGGAAGAATGTTGTTTTCATTTTTCATTAAAACCATCGATTGAGCAGCAACATTTCGAGCAACATTTCTGTTTTCTTTGCTGAAAACTTCTTTTGAAGCCAATTTTGCATCGCCGTATCTATAAGGATCTTCAAAAAGTCCTAAATCATATTTTGCTTCCAGAATTCTTTTCGCAGCCAAATCAATCTCCGCTTGGGTAACTTTTCCTTCTTCCAAAGATTGTTTCAAGGTTTTCAAGAAACCTTCTCCCACCATATCCATATCGACACCGGCTTTCAAGGCAAGTGCAGAAACCTGTTGCAAATCGCCCATTCCGTGTTCGATCATTTCGTTGATTCCTGTGTAATCGGTAACGACAAAGCCATCAAAGCCCCACATTTTTCTTAGAACCTCGGTTTGAAGCCATTTATTTCCGGTAGCAGGAATTCCGTCAACTTCATTAAAAGATGCCATCACAGAACCAACTCCTGCATCTACAGCCGCTTTGTAAGGTGGAAAATATTCATTAAACATTCTCACGTGGCTCATATCAACCGTATTGTAATCGCGGCCGGCTTCACCAGCTCCGTATAAAGCGAAATGCTTTACACAAGCCATGATGGTATTTTTCAGTGACAGATCTTTCCCTTGATAACCATAAACCATATTTTTGGCTACTTCGCTTCCCAAATACGGATCTTCACCGGAACCTTCGGAAATTCTTCCCCAACGTGGCTCTCGAGAAATATCAGTCATCGGCGAAAATGTCCAAGAAATTCCGTCTGCAGCAGCTTCTTTTGCCGCTACAGCAGCAGATTGCTGAACAAGATTCATGTCCCAAGAAGCAGCTAAACCTAAAGGAATTGGGAACGTGGTTTCGTACCCATGAATGACATCCATTCCGAAAATTAATGGAATTTTAAGTCGGCTTTTTTCTAATGCTACTTTTTGTACCGCTTTGATTTTCTCAGCACCTTTAATGTTGAATAATCCACCGACCAAACCTTGTTCGATTTTCTTTCCGATGTCGGAATTGGTCGCTTGTCCGGTTGTGAAATCACCTGATGAAGGCAAATTCAGCTGCCCGATTTTTTCATCTAAAGTCATTTTGGCGAGAAGATTCTCTACAAATGCTTTTTTCTTGACTTTATAAGCTTCGGTTTGGTAAGATTGGTAAGGTTTGGTTACCATTTCCTGAGCCGAAAAACAAGGTGCAAGCGCGATGGTTGCAATTAAAATTAGTTTCTTCATATTGATTATTTTTTGTCAGATTTTTTCTGGGAAAGCATCCATTCGTAAAGTTTTGGATTGGAATAGGTTGAATCCCATGAGTTATGATTATCATCGGAGAACAAAGTAAGTTCCACGTTTTTATTATATTTTTTAATTTCCTGATAAATTTCAATCGAATTCATCGGGGAAACGATATCGTCATTTCCGCCATGAAAGATTTTCATGGGAAGATCTTTGTAATTTTCTGCTCTCACTTTCATCAATCTATCGACAGGCGGACAAACCGGAACCACCGCAGAAAACATTTCAGGATGCTCCATCGCGAGTTTCAAAGTTCCCCAACCACCCATGGATAAACCGGTGAGGATAATTCGCGACTCATCAATTTTATATTTTTGTTGAATATCTTTGATTAAATGATAAATTGTTTCGGTATCCCACCAAACATTTTCCGGACATTGAGGAGCCAGAATTGCAATAGGTTCTTTGATGAGATTTTTGTAAGTAAACGGACTGTGTGCTTTTACCATTTCCAAATTCGTTCCTCTTTCGCCGGAGCCGTGAAGGAAAACAATCAACGGAACTTTTCCTTTAGAATCCTGAGGATAATCTAGAACATAAGAAATTTTGTAGCTGTTTTTAATTTCTTTGTTGAATTCTGTTTTGATTTCCTGAGCTTTCAGCAAACAACCGAAACTTAGAAAAAAGAGAGTAAAACGAGATATTGATTTCATATTTATTTAAAATTTATTGGTCTTGATTTTATTTAACAACCGATCTCCTAGCCCCGATTGCAGCGGCATCCTTTTGTGGAGTGCAGCGGAACAAAAGATATAGCGGAAAGCGGGAAATAGCTCCAAAAAAAAATCATTTAATATTATACTTTTCAGATTTAAAACTCAATTTTTTCAAGCCTTGTTGGATATCTGGTGCGTTCATGAATAATTTCCAAAGCAGGCCGGATCGGTAATTTTCAATCATGGGCGAAATGGTTCCCTGATCGATCGCCAAATATCTTGGAGTAAACCAATTGTCGTAATGCACCGATGTTGCATCATAAGGACCCGCAACGCCGATGAAGTCCGGCTTTTCGGTATAAACATATCTTAAAAAATCCATGGATTCTTTCGGAGTATAAGGAAAACTGCTCAACGCCGCGGTTGGGGAAATAATTCCCGTGTCATTGGTGGGCGAATGGGCGGTGTATCCCGTAGAACCATCTGAATTTCGGGTATAACTTGCTGTGAGTCCCCAATAATTTTTGTTATAACCTTTCCAGTTTTTAGGATTTTTGAGGATGTAATTGTAATCAATTAAAACATGATTTCGATTGAGATCGAAGTAATTTTTCACTATTTTATCGGATAGATTTGTTGGATCCAATCCGAGATAAGAATATTGTGCCCAAAAAAGTGGTCCACCAAATTCTTCTGCACCATTGTGTTTCACGATCAGCGGAAAGCCGTACTTGGATTGATCTGAGGTGTATTTACCGTTTCTTGTCCAGCCTTTATAATAGGTTTCGGCATCGATGGTATGCGTTGGAGAAGCTGCGGCGAGAATGTAAGTGATGAGGCACTCGTTGTAACCCTCCAAAGGAAAATTCATTTCCCAGCCGTAATTGGGCGACCAATGCCAATAAAGCACTTTTTCGCCACCTTTGGTATACCAATTCCATTCAACTCCTTTCCAAAGGTCATCCATTTTTTGGGCGAGAAGTTTTTCTTCTTGATTTCCATTTTTGAAATATTCGCGAATGGTGATGATTCCTTGAACCAAAAAAGCAGTTTCTACAAGATCGCCGCCGTTATCTTTTTGTCCGAAAGGAACGGTTTTTCCGGTTTCGCCATTCATCCAATGCGACCAAGCTCCGTGATATCGATCCGCGGAAGCGAGAAAATCGGCCATTACATTTAAACGTTTTACAGCTTCATTTCTTGGAATAAAACCGCGCTCGACTCCTACTAAAATGGTCATTAATCCAAATCCTGAACCGCCAGTTGTAATTACATTTTTGTCATTATCGGGGTAAATATCATCAACATGATAGCGTTCCCGCGCCAACAATGAATTAGGTTCAGCGAAATCCCAGAAATATTTCAAGGCATCTTGCTGAACTCTGTTCATCAATTGTTCGTTGGTGAAGCCATTAGTTGAAGCTTCATTATTTGAAGCCCCATTTTGTGCATTTTTGCATGAAAACAAAAAAGTACAAGCAACTAAACCTACCGCAAAAACTCCTTTCATTATTTAAATTTTTAAGAATCAAGCATTAAAAAAATAAAAAGCCACCACAAAAAATGTGGCAGCTTTTTGTATAAAATCCATTAATATCCAGGGTTTTGTGTCAAGACATTATTACTGTCATTAATTGCGTTCAAAGGAATTGGGAACAATTCGTTTTTCCCGGTTTTAAATCCTAATGGTCCTAAAAATGTAGCAGCTTGGCCTGTTCTAACAAGATCTAAGAAACGATCCATCTCCATCGCTAATTCTACCCTTCTTTCCTGCCAAATTGCAGTTCGAAGAGCGCCTTGTGTGGTTGCGGTAGTGTTTGCAAGTTGTGCACGGTTTCTCACTCGATTGATGTTGGTAATTGCTACAGCGGTATTTCCTAATTCGTTGGCAGCTTCTGCATTAATCAAAAGAATGTCTGCAAATCTTAGAATTCTTAAGTTCTGAATAGAGCCATAACCACAAGCATTATTATTTAAAGAAGACGGAACATAAACTTTTTGGTTATAAGTATCAACCGATTGTGGATCTCCTTTTTTGATCAAATCTCCTTCAATGGTGGTTTCTCCTTCTCTTAAAATCGTCAATTCTTTTCGGATATCACCTGGTTCAAAAGCGTTTTCCAAAGCCGGAGAAGGCGTGAAGAATCCCCATCCGAATTGGTTTCTTACCCCTTGAACTTCAGCATACTGACTTCCTCCGAATTCCGCAGAACAACCGCAGTTGACTTCGAAAACAGATTCAGGACCAAATTCGCCTGCAGGACGGAATAAATGATTGAAATCAGGATCTAAATCGTATCCCATTCCCATCACCAAATTGGAAGTATCATACGCTTTTTGATAATCTTTCATATACAAATACACTTTTGAAAGTAAACCTAGCGCTGCTCCTTTCGTTACTCTACCCAAATCTGCTGCTCCATAACTTGGTGGAAGCACTCCTGAAGCTTCCGTTAAATCTTTTACAATAAAATCATAAACTTCTGCCGCGGTATTTCTCGGAAGGTTATAATTGGTTTGAATGCCATCAAAAATCGGCACACCACCATAAACTCTTACCAAATTAAAATAAAAATAAGCTCTCAACATTTTGGCTTCAGCAACCAATCTGTTTTTTAAGGCAGCATCCATTTCAATTGCAGGAACTTTGGTGATTACTTGGTTGGCTCTGTTTACAGCTTGCCATTGACCAATCCAATATCCGTTTACCGCATCGGTACTTACGTTGTATTTGAACTGATCCATATCGTTGATGAAAGCGGCGTCACCAGGATTAGAACCTTTCACTACATCGTCACCGGTAACTCCTAAAATATTCTGCGCAGGGAAACCGGTATTTTCCCAGCTTCTGAGGAAACTATAAATCGCGTTGGTTGCCTTCATGGCATCTTCTTGCGTTTGGAAGAAATCGGTACCAACAGTGACACCTTCTTGTTTGATGTCGACAAAATCATCTTTACAACTTGTAATGAGCGAAAGTATGGTGAGTGTTAAAAATATTTTTTTCATGATTTTTTAATTAAAATGTTAAATTCATCCCCATAGTATAGATGGCAGAAATTGGGTAAATATTGTTATCAATACCCATTTGTACTCTGTCAGTATTTAAAATTTCAGGTGAGAATCCGTTGTATTTAAAACTGGTCCAAGGATTTTGTGCACTTAAATAAAGTCTCAATTTTTTCACAGATAATGCTTCGGCGACATTTTTCGGAAGGTTGTATCCAATTTGAATATTTCTGATTCTGAAATAGCTACCATCTTCTACATAGAAACTGCTTGGAAGAATCACCGATTGATTGGAGGTAATCATTGCATTGGTATTGGAAGTTCCTTCACCGTGCCATCTGTTGTTGTACATATCCAAATCCCAACTTTCGTTTCCGTAGCGTTGTTCGCGGTTGTAATTGTAGATTTCATTTCCGAAAACTCCTTGAAAATCAATAGCAAAATCAATGGAATGAACATTTAAAGTAAATCCGAATCCGTAAGTTCCATCAGGAATTGGGCTTCCTAAGAAAGTTTTATCTCGAACATCAATAATTCCGTTTCCATCCAAGTCAGCAAATTTGAACCAACCTGCTTTTGCATCAGTTTGCCCTGAAGCAGCTGCTTCGGCATCGGTTTGGAAAACGCCTGCAACCTGATAACCATAATAAGATCCCACCGCTTCACCGGCTTGTAATCTCACGATTGAGTTATTGAAAAGAGAAGCTCCTGTTTCTAAGAAAGATCCGCCGTAAACATCAGTGATTTTGTTTTTAAGCGTGGTGAAGTTTCCATAAAAACCTAATTTCACATTCTCGCTAAGGTTTTTGTTATAATTGGCTGAGATTTCCAAACCTTTATTATTAAAGGAATAAGCATTGGTTACAAAATTTCTCCAGTTGCTCGCTCCGGATAGTGTTCCTTGGAAAATTCCGTACACAACATCTTTGGAATCTTTGTTATAATAGGTTGCTTCAAGTTTTAAATTATTATTTAGCATCGCCATTTCAATCCCGAAATCGGTACCAGTTGTAGTTTCCCAGCCGATGGTTGGGTCAATCACAGTATCAATTGTTGCTGCAGGATAACCATTATTTCCATAATAAGCTCCACCACCGATGATGGTTACGTTTTGGGTGAAATTTCTGCTCACATTTGGATTTCCTAGTTCACCGTAACTTGCTCTAAGTTTTAATAAATTAAAGAAATTTTGCTCACTCATGAAATCTTCTTTTGAGATCACCCAACCTACACTTACCGCAGGGAAAGTTCTGTAGCGATCTGTCGAAATTTGCGAAGTTGCATCTCTACGAATCGATGCATTTAAAAGGTATTTTCCGGCGTAATCATAATTAATTCTACCAAAGATAGATTCAATTCTACGCTGATCTTGGGTTACACTCGGATCGCTTCTGGTATCATTATAATAGAGAATATCGGTTCCGTTATCAATGTTCAAAGATTCATTCGTTCCGTCATAATAGACTTTATTAGCTGATCGATATTCTTCAGATCTGGAATCTCTAACTCTGGTAAAACCTCCTAATAAATCCAAATTGTGGTTACCAAAGCTTTTTTTCCAGTTCAGGGTATTATCCCAAACATAATTTCGGTAACGATTGTTTCTGGTAATGAGCACAGGATCTTTTTGGTTAGAAACCGGTGCATACGTTAAAGTTGGGGTGTATTCGTATTGTTGAGGAGAATAATTATCGTTGGTATAGCTCGCTTTAAAAGTAAAATCTTTCAAAAATTTCACTTCGGCCCAAACATTATTGAGTAATCTCTCTTGTCTAACTTGGGAACGATAAAGATCTAATTGTGCTCTTGGATTGGCAACATTTACTAAAGTAATATTTTGGTAATCTCCTGTTGTAGGGTTCATTACATCATAAACCGGCGGTGCGTTTCGGGCATCTAATAGAGGGTTTTTCGAAACATCGGTACGGGTTTTTGAGAATGAAAAATTATCTCCGATGGTAATATTATCTGTAATTTTATAGCTTAGGTTTAATTTGGTATTCATTCGGTTAAACCCGCTTCCGGAATTAATTCCTCTACCTGCAGCCAAGTTTCCTTCATCTTGCAAATAACCTACACTTCCGTAATAATTCAATTTTCCTAAACTTCCAGAAGCCGAAAAATCATTAGAATTAATAGTGCTCGGACGCAATATTTCGCTGAACCAATCGGTACTTCCCGGATATTGTGCCTTGGTGATGAATTGCGTTGGATCCGTTACCCGGTCATTCCTCAATTTTTCATTATATAATTCGATGTACTGATCAGCATTCACCATTTCCGGAACATTAGTAACCGTTTTGATTCCCAAATAAGAATTCACATTGAAAATCGGTTTGCCTCTTCCTGTTTTGGTTTTAATGATCACCGCTCCATTCGCAGCTTTCGCACCATAAATCGCCAAACTCGATGGATCTTTCAGAACACTCATCGATTCAATATCTTGCGGATTTAGGAAAGAAATATCTTCTGTCAACATTCCATCCACGATGAAAACAGTATTTCCTGATAATGATCCGATTCCTCTGATATCTACTCTCGGCGAACCTCCTGGAGTTCCCGTCGTGACTACATTCACACCGGCAAGCCGACCTTGAACAGAATTAAGAGCATTTGCATTCGGTTTATCTGCTAAATCTTTAGCGCTGATTAAACCGATACTTCCGGTAACGTTTTCTTTCTTTTGGCTGCCATAGCCAATCATTACCACTTCTTCGATTTTTTGTTCTTTCAAAGAGTCTTGTTTACCGGTTTGTGCATTCACATTCATTCCGAAATAGAATGCGGCTACCAAACAAGAAACTTTCAAATTAATTTGTTTCATATCGTAGTATTATTATTAAAAAATAAGTAAGAAATCCAACTATCATTATTATCTCAAAGTTAGAAAATATACTAATATGATGTTAATTTTTAATCATTTTTTTATAATTATTTGTTAAATAGATGATTTCAGAGCCAAAAAACTTTGGCTTAATATTTGACAAACATTGAGTTACAAATTATAAATTTGCATCATGAAAAGAAATACAATTTTAGTAGCTACGATGGCTGTAGTTACCTTAGGAACCACCACACAATCTTGTGTAGCATTGGCTACATCTAGTGTTGGACTTGCAGTTTTAAAACAAATTCTTCTTGGAGGAATTACCAAAGGTCTTAATATTTTTAGCGATAAAAACAGCTTCCTTGCCAATCAACTTATTGAAGCTGCGTTACCACAACAACTTAAGGATGTGAACAATACGTTGCAAAAATTAGGTTTAAACAGCTTGGTGCAAAAAGAAAAAGAATATATCGCGCAAGCCGCAACTTTCACAGTAGATGTTTCTCGCCCGATCCTTACCAATGCAGTAAATAGCCTCACTGCAGAAGATGCCGCACGAATCGTTCAAGGGGGTAGCGGAACCGCAACTCAAATCTTGAGAGAAAAAACTTCTGAGCAATTAATGGCTGCAATTGCCCCAAAAGTTGATGCTAAGCTGAATGAATTCGGATTAGTGAGCACATTAAACCAAGCTTTGGCCGGATCCAATCTCTTAGGAACACTTCTTGGCGGACAAAGTTCTAACGCTTTAACTGGTGGAATCAGTAAATTTGCATCTCAGCAAATGGTAAATGGACTTTTCAATATTATTCAAAATCATGAGCAACAAAACTCTGCTACGATATTGAATTCTTTGAATAGCATTAAATAACAAAAAAATATCTTTACATTTGAGTTTCCGAATTTTTTCGGAAACTTTTTTGAACCTTTAATATAAAGAAAATGGTTAACATTATTGATAATCAAGAAAATACGAATCCGGATGATTTTTATGCATCTTTGAAAGAAAAACTAGAAGCTACCCACGATTTTCCGGAAGATTATCTTTTTAAATTCATCATCACAAACGATGAATCCAAACATACCGAAATCTACAGAGTTTTCGATGAAGTAAAATTCACCCTCAATACCAAAGAAAGCAAGAACGGAAAATATAGTTCGATCAGCATCAATGCTTTTGTTATGGATGCCGATCAGGTCATCAAAATCTACAAAGAAGTAGGTAAAATTTCTGGAGTGATGATGCTTTAGTAAGATTAAAGCTAAAAAAATGAATGTCTTAATCACTGGTGCAAGTGGATTTATAGGACAATCTTTAGTAGAAAAACTTAGAGAAAGAGATCACCATGTTCGGTTTTTGACGAGAGGCAACCCCACTCAGGAAAACCAGTTTCATTGGAACCCAAAGGAAGAATATATTGATGATAAAGCATTCGAAAACCTCGATGCAATCATACATCTTGCCGGTGCGAACATCAGCAAAAGATGGACGAAAAAGCACAAAAAGGAACTTTTCGAAAGCCGCATCAACACCGCAAATCTCCTGAAAAAGTATTGCCAAAAAAATAACATTCATTTAAAAGCATTTATTTCAGCATCCGGCGTCAATTGCTACGGAACTTTCACTTCTGATCAAATTTTACACGAAGATTCAGGAGTTCTTAAAAATGATTATTTGGCAAAATTATGCACCGAATGGGAGCAAGCAGCCGATCAATTTGCAGATCTCTCCGACCGAGTTGTTTGCCTACGAACCGCTTTGGTATTGGGAAAAGACGGCGGTGCTTTTCCATTATTAAAAAACATTACCGATATCAATTTGGCTGCCGCAATCGGTTCCGGAAAACAATGGATGAATTGGATTCACCTTGAAGATTTGATCGATTTGTACGTTTTTGCGCTTGAAAAACCTACTATTAACGGCAAATATAATGCGGTTGCAGATGATATTCCTACGAATAAAATATTCATGAAAACATTGGCGCGAACTTTATGCAAGTTTTTCATTTCCGTACATGTCCCTGCCTTTTTAGTGAAATTGATGATGGGCGAAATGAGCACGATTATTCTCCGCGGAAGCCGTGTTTCCAATAAAAAAATCAAATCCGCGGGATTTGATTTTCAATATTCTATGCTTCAAAAAGCGTTGAAGACATTAATTTAAGTCGACTTAATTTTCAATAAAAAATTTCACATTTTCAATAGGTCTTGCGATCATCGCGACATTTCCTTTGATTAAAATAGGTCTTTGAATTAATGAAGGATTTTCTGCTAAAACTTTAATCCATTCATCATCCGTAAATTCTTTGTCTGCAAATTTCTCTTTAAATAAAACTTCATTCTTGCGGATAAGTCCCTGTACATCGGTGTTTAACTTTTTCAGAACTGTTTTCAATTCAATTTCCGACAACGGATTTTCTATGAAATCGATGATTTCAAAAGGAACATTATTTTCATCTAAATGCTCTAAGATTGCTCTCGATTTGGAACAAGTATTATTATGAAGAACTTTAATCATGATTTTATAGTTTTATAAGGTTAAATTTATTCAGGAAAAACTGCCGTCATCAAAAGTTAACCTTCAATTTTCAACTAAAACAAACCATGGAGTTCTGTTTCAATTCTTTCGAGAATGTAACCGAAATCTTCCGGTCTTTCTACGAAATCCAAATCGTCAACTTCGATGATCAATAGCTTTCCTTCTTTGTAGCCTGAGATCCATTTCTCATATTTTTGGTTGAGTTTGGAGAGGTATTCTATGGAAATGGTAGCTTCGTAATCGCGGCCACGTTTATAGATTTTCTTCACCAAATTGGGAACATCAGACTTCAAGTAAATGAGCAAATCTGGTGCCGAAACAAAACTTTTCATCAATTCAAAAACCGCAGAGTAATTATTGAAATCACGTGCCGTCAAAAGATTCATATCGTTCAGGTTTTCCGCAAAAATGTGGGCATCTTCGTAGATTGTACGGTCTTGGATGATGTTTTTTCCACTTTCGCGAATTTCTTTCACCTGTCTGAAACGGCTTCCAAGAAAATAAATCTGCAACGCAAAACTCCATTTGCTCATGTCCGAATAGAAATCTTCCAAATAAGGGTTATGATCTACATCTTCAAACTGGGCATCCCAACCGTAATGTTTTGACAACATGGTCGTTAAAGTAGTTTTTCCCGCGCCAATATTTCCTGTAACCGCAATATGCATGCTAAAAATTTGTTTTAAAAGTTGTGTGAATTTGCCTTTCTAAAAATGAAAAGTCCAACTATCATTCGGTGGAATTTGCGTTTTTTCGAGGCGTTTTTTGGATGGGGTAAAGATAAAGTTTGTTCTGTTTGATAACAAAATAAGAAGCCGTATTTTTATCCACAATTTGTGCATTTTCGTCCTTGAAAATCGGATTCAATTGTGCATTTTCTAACACGGAAACTTCTTTTTGCCCAATAATCAAGATATTCTGGTTCTCGCGAACGATTCTTCTTCCGAAATTGATAGGAATTTCCGTGAGTTTTTTTGCATTAAAATCGTAAATGGTAAAGTTTTTTGAAGTGAGAAAATACACTTTTTGCTGATCCACCTGAAAGTCGATGATGGTTTCGAAATCAATATCAAACGGATAGGCGTTGATGGTTTTTTCTTCTCGAAAATTATATTGGATCAGACGTTTTGTGCTTTCATCGAGGAGCCAAATTTGTTGTAAATCTTCGGCAAAAACCCTTTTTATTTGTCCGAATTTCTCCCGGAAATTCACCTTTTGAATTTCATTTAAATTTTGATCAAAAAGCTTCAATTCCTGAGCGTTTTCGGAGAAAGTCGGAATACTCAACGGGTTTTGGACTGATTGAATTCTGAAAGGCAAAGCGAAAAGCAGTTTTCCCTTTTGTTTTCCGAGCGAATCGTATTTGGTAAAGCTAAAATCTTTGTTTCGATAAAGATAAATATTCCCGTAATCATCGGCGAAAAGCTCTTTTGCATCTTTTAATTTCAAGGAATCAAAAGGCAGTTTTTGCTGCGCAGAAACCACGAAGAATGAAAACAGAAAAAAGATGGATAAGATTTTCAAAACAATGATTTCATCAAATATAAAAAAAATGACGTCGAAAAACGTCATTTCATTAAGAATATTTTAAAGCAATTATTGAATGCTTACTTCGTAGATTTTGTCCCAGTTTTTACCGGTTACCAACATATTTTCCCCTTTGAAAGCGATTCCGTTTAAAACATCATCTTCATTGGTGGTATGTTTCTGTGCAATTTCGGTGAAGTCGAATTTACCGACTACTTCCCCATTTGCAGGATTAATTTTCAGAATAATCGGCTTTTGCCAAACATTCGCATAGATAAATCCGTTGTGGTATTCCAGCTCGTTGAGTTTCTCATAAGCTTCGGTATTTCCGGCTACGGCAATATATCTCACGATTTTGGAAGGGTCATTTGGTTCAAGGAAGTAAATATTTTTAGTTCCATCGGAAAGAATCAGGTTTTTCCCATCAAAAGTTAATCCCCAACCTTCGCCAATCAAGTTCGGGTAAGCAAATTCGCTGATTAAACTCAAATCACTTTTGTTGTAGATAAACCCTTTTTTGTTTTGCCAAGTAAGTTGATACACTTTGTCGCCAACGATGGTTGATCCTTCAGAAAAAACATCGGCAGCTTGAGGCGTAGAAACAATCGGTGTGGTGCCGCCCAAGTTATATTTTAAGATTCTCGATTGTCCGTTTTGTCCGTCAGATTCGTAAATGGTGTTGCCATCTAACTGAAAACCTTGAACGAAATTCTTCGGATCGTGAGGATATTCTTTTACAACAGTATAGCTCAATTTCGCTTCAGGATTTTTCGCAAAAACATTGATGGTAGCGTCTTGACTAAGGATTTCACCGTTTTTCTTTTTAATATTAAAAGTCACCGCGTTATCGCCTAAAGTGAAAAAATTTGGATCAACAACCAGCTTGGAAGTCTCTTTATCACCAAAACTGATGGAAATGCTTTCCGCACCTTCGGTTACTTCTTTCGGAAGCGCTAAAGCATCGCCAAAATGGTATCCTTTGGTTTCCATCGAGAGGTTATAGTCATTTAAAGTATTGAGAATCTCCTTGTCTTTGTTGCAGGAAACCAACGCAGTAAAGGCCAAAACAGCAATAAAATTTCTGATTTTCATTAATAATATTTTTTTCAAAAGTACTCAATTTTTTGAACACAAACTGCGCCAAACGCGAAAAGGCGGTTCGCTAGCAAATAATATTTATCTTTGTTTTCGTATTACTTACCATTTCTATGAGAAAAATTACCCTCGTTGCTTCCCTTTTGTTCTTCGGGATTGCAGCATCACAAAACCTTTTCCCTAAAGGTGAAACCATTAAAAATGAAGATACTTTAAAAGGTTCAAACACCAAATACCGCGATTTCTGGGATGTGAAAAAGTATGAACTTTCTGTGGAACCCAATTTCGAAAAGAAGACGGTTTCTGGAAGCAATCTGATTCATTTCGAAATCACGAAAGATATTAAGAATCCTGTTTTCCAAATCGATTTGCAACAACCGATGGAATATCAGTTCATTGGACTGAAGAAATGCTTTACCCCGATCAGAAAAGGCGATTTCATCTTTATTGAAACCAAAAAAACCTTTAAGAAAGGTGAGAAATTGAGTTTCACCATACAATTTTCCGGGAACCCGAAAGTTGCCAAGAAAGCACCTTGGGACGGTGGTTGGGTGTTCAGAAAAGACCAAAACGGAAATCCCTTCATGAGTGTTGCGCAAGAGGGCGCTGGAGTTTCGCTGTGGTTGCCTACGAAAGACATCTGGAGCGACGAACCCGATCAAGGAATGGTGATGAAAATCATTACCCCAAAAGATTTAGTGGGCGTCGGGAACGGAAGATTGATCAAACAAACCCAAGAAAAGGGCAAAAATACCTATACCTGGGAAGTTAAAAATGCGATTAACCCCTATTCTATTGTTCCGAACGTTGGAAAATATGTGAATTTCAAAGACCAATTGGATGGCGAAAAAGGAAAATTGGATTTAGATTATTGGGTTTTGGATTATAATTTAGAAAAAGCGAAAAAGCAATTTCACCAGGTAAAACCAATGATTCAGGCTTTTGAATACTGGTTTGGCGCCTATCCTTTCTATGAAGATTCGTATAAATTGGTGGAAAGTCCGTATTTGGGAATGGAGCATCAAAGCAATGTTGCGTACGGAAACCGCTATGAAAACGGCTATTTGGGAAGAGATTTATCGGGAACTGGGGTTGGTTTGAATTGGGATTTCATCATCATCCACGAAAGCGGGCACGAATGGTTTGCGAATAATATTACGGCAAAAGATCAGGCAGATATGTGGATTCATGAGAGTTTCACAGCGTATTCTGAGACTTTATTTACAGAAAAATACATGGATAAAAAATCCGCAGAAACCTATGTAAAAGGGACAAGAAAAGCGGTAGAAAACGATATTCCAATCATCGGGAAATATGGCATCCGAAACGAAGGCAGTGGCGATATGTACTACAAAGGCGCGAATATGCTCCACACCATCCGCCAAGTAATTAATGATGATGAAAAGTTCCGGCAAATTCTTCGGGGTTTAAATAAGGATTTCTATCACCAAACGGTTACGACCCAACAGATTGAAGATTATATTTCTACAAAATCGGGGATTGATTTTTCGTCGGTTTTCGATCAGTATTTAAGAACTACGAAAATCCCTACTCTTGAGTATTCCCAAACCGGAAATGTATTGAAATTCCGTTACCAAAATGCAGTGGAACAACTGAAACTCCCTATCCGCATCAACGGAAACCAGGTGATTTCGCCCACGAAAGAATGGCAGACAATTACGCTGAAGACTGATGCTCCGGCGGTGTTTGATGATAATTATTATGTTAATTATTCTTCTTTGTAGGGGTGGGGAGTGTTGGAAGGTTGGAAGGTTTAAGCAAAGGGTATGAAATTATTCCTTTTATAAACCTAGTCTATAAGCATCGTATTTTCATATTTTGAAAAACACGATGCTTTTATTTTTAATTGAATAATGAGAGTAGCAATAAGGTTTGTATAAGGTAGCTATAAGGTAGGTATAAGGTCGCTATAGAAAAATTGTATTGCGAATAATCCAAAATATTAGCAAATAATTAAGAATAATTCAAATGAATCTACAAGTTAGGGAAATATACTGTATGATTTTATAGATTGCTTAAAAGAGGTTTTGGAATTTTTGGGTGGAGTGAAGGTTTGAATAGCTGTAGTTTAAAGTTGGACAAAATTGGCTGTGCTTAAAACTTAACCACAAAGTTTTTTCTTTTTCAGTTATTCAAAAGAGAGAGATTTTGATTGTTGTTCTTGATTCTTGGCTCTTTTTTTTAACACAAGGTGCTTCGTTTTTTATATATGTTAAAATATCTTAAAAACAGCAACATAGAAGTGAATTTATAGAAAAACAATCTATAATACGCAATATAAAATAATGCACAATACTATATATAAAGACGGTTTGCCTACAATTTCATAATAATTTTAAAGATTATTTGGGGATTTGGAAAAGATGCGTATATTTGAGTGTTATCCCAATTATAAAATCTTATCACCCATTTTGCTCTCAAATGCTTATTAAATAAGGATTTATGTTTTTTAACTATGCAATAAAAAGTAAAAAAAAGCATAGAAAAATCGTATTTGTTGAACCAAATGTTGTACCTTTGTTTTACTTTGCACCCGTTTGAATATCTTATATATCAGTCGTTTGCATTGCATTGCACAAATATACTTTTTTAGTTTCACAACTTTAATCTTTTTTTATCATGGCATCAGTTAAATTTGTTTTTAGAACACAGCAGAAAGATAAAGACGGCCTTTGCCCTCTTTATATCCGATTGATTCAAAATCGTCAGTCAAAATTTATTTCAACAGGTGTAAAAGCATTGCCTAGTCAGTGGGATGAAAAGAATCACAAACTAAAAAAGAACTTCAAAAACAGCACTCGTATTAATGCGATGCTTGCAAAGAAAATTGCTGATGCAGCTGGTACAATTGCAGATACCGAAAGAAAGCATAAAACAGTAAGTGCAAGGAGACTAAAAGAAGCAGTAAAAGGAAAAGATTGTCTTCCCTTCTTTAAATATTCAGAAGAAAAACTAGAAAAACTTAAATCCAATTATTCTATTAACACCTATGATGTCTACCGCAGTCAGCTTAAGAAGTTTAAAGAATATGTAAATGATGATAATCTTATGTTTGACGATATCACCGTCGTTTTACTACAAGATTATATGCTTTATCGTAATCAAAAATTCGGCAATAATAAAACCACCCAAAAACTAAGCATGATCGTTCTTTCGATGATGTTTAAGAATGCCCAGAAAGAAGGACTTATTGAAGAAACCTTATACCCCTTCAAAAATTTAGAACTTCAGGTAGAACCTAGCAAAAGACAATTTCTAACAGAGGCACAATTTAACCAGCTTCGAGAAGCGAAATTTACAACGAAATCAAAAGCTGAATTATACCGCGATCTTTTTATGTTTTCGGTTTCAGCTGGTGGGCTTCGTTTTTCTGATGTAGTAACCCTAACTTGGGATAATTTCAATGAGCAAGAGCAAATCATTAGAAAAGAAATTGAAAAAACAGGTAGAATTCATGCTTTTAAAATTGGAAAGACAGCACTAGAAATAATTGAAAAATACAGAACTCTAGGAAAATCAAAAGGAAACTTCATCTTCCCGGCTATTAAAAATGCAGATTTTCATTTATTTTCGGAAGAGAAAAGAAACTCACTCGTTGGCAGCTGCAATACAATTTGTGGAAAGCACCTAAGAGAATTAGGAAAAAAACTAAAATTCCCTTTCTCCCTTACCTTTCACTTAAGCCGTCATACTTTTGCTACAATGGCTTTGAATAAAGGGATGAGAATTGAATATGTAAGCAAATTACTTGACCACAGAAGTATTTCAACCACTCAGATTTATGCTAAAATTGTAAACGATGAACTGAACAAAGCAGTCGATGCTTATGTAATCTAAATATCATTTTTTTATCCTCAATCACTTCAGATTTTTTCTGAAGTGATTTTTCTTTCCAGTACTATATTTACTCAAATTAATAATTTTGCATTAAAATCTGACCTTTGTTAATAACTTCCTATTGACTTTTGCTTTATAATTCATTATTTTCGTCAAATGATGAAATAGCAATGAAAATGCATTAATTTTGAAATGAAAATGATTCATTCTTGCTTATCATCAGAAATACCAGTTAAACTGATGCATTATTGATAATTACCATTTAAAATCAAATCTTTTCTCGTTATGGAACGCTATCTCATGAAGGAATCTGCACCTTTCGTGCAATTTTCGTCCGTAAAATCTTCGGACGATTTCGACCACCTTTTCGATATTGAAAAAACACCAAAGCAGTCCAATGACGAATACTGCCAACTATTGCTTTATCGTTCCTTCACGATAACACACTCCCAAATTCCCGGTTTTATATCTCATCATTGCAATTTGGTCAATGATCCTAACAAATGGCTCAACAAATTTGAAAAGCTTTTAACCCTCAATGAAGAATTGTTTTCTGGTACGAGAAATCAAAGTCGGCTTGTTAAATTTTATACCTGTATTGAAACCAAAAGAAATAAACTTTCTGATGAAGCTGCAAAAACAGATAAAGTAAAACCTGCAAAAAAATACATCAATGCAGAAAGTGAAGAAAGATATTTTTCATTTAAAGAAACACGTTTAGAGATAGATAATTTGCCGGATCATAAAGAAAAGATATATTTTCTCACTTCCGAAATTTACGAGTACAGAACAGCAGATATAGTCATGAAAAGCCAAAAACTTCCTGACTTTGATGTTGAATGTGAAAAGCTCATCGGTAAAATTCAAACATTAGCAATACTCCGGGCAGAAATCGAAGAATCAAAACAAACTCCAAATAATACAAATTCACAGAATGAAAAAATTGTTTTGAATGGTCCAATTAATATTTTGACCAATGCATTCAAGCAAATGATGACTTCCGTAAAGCCTACTGGTAAACCATACATCCAAGGCAAAATCAAAGATATGGTTGCATTTATTGCGGATAATTTTGTGGACGAAAACGGAAATGCTTTATCTAAAGACACTTTGCAAACATACCTTTCCCCAGGAAGAAATGATAAAGATCCAAATGCTGATATGCAAGTAAACTTCTAGTCCATTTTTTAAACATTTGTTTAATATTTCAAAATACTAAATTTCAGTGAGTTAAAAATAATTTAGTCCAATCGGACTAAATTGGACTCATCGGACTTTTTTCTTTCTTTCAATTTTGCTTCATAATCTTAAACCCAATATTATTATGGAAGCAATTATCTTATCCAAAGAACAGTTCAATCAACTAATCGCTAAAATCGACGATATCCAAGATCGTCTTATTAACTCCAACCCACGAAGAACAGAAACCTATTTAAACAATAAACAGTTTCTGGAAATGTTGGATGTTTCTTTGCGTACCGCACAAACCTGGCGCGATGAAGGGAAAATTTCTTTTTCCCAAGTTGGAAACAAAATCTACTACAAACTATCTGATGTAGAAAAATTCATTCAGGATTACCGAAACGCAGCTTTCGCAAAGAAATGATAATCCTTGAACAGGTTGCTGAAGAACAAAAGCCCTCAAATCCTGTGAGGGCTTTTTACTAACCTCTGACCTCTAACTTCTAAAATCTCAAAAAATGAAATCCACCATATTCAAAAACTTCAACGAAGTCGTTGAACAAAAAGACATATTAAAAATTTTTGATGATATCAAAAATGGAACTTATCGAAATGCTATAACTTATTTACGAAAATCCCTTGCTGAAGAAAAAAAAGAAGCAGCTGAAAAAGTAAAAAAAGCCCTTCCGGCTTTTACTCCTTCTGCCACCTTTAAAGGCGGCAGAAAAATGGAATTCCTTACAAACTACAATGCTTTAGTCGTACTGGATATAGATAAAATTTCTAAGGAAAAACTTGTTGATGCCAAAGAGGCTATAAAACAAAACCCTTTTGTTTTTGCGGCATTTACAAGCCCTTCGGGCAATGGCCTAAAAATCTTTGTTAAAGTTGATGCGGATAAAACTCAACACAAAGAATCATTTCTAAAACTTCAAGAATATTTCGAAGAGCTTTTAAAACTTGAAATTGATAAATCAGGCAAAGACATTACCCGGCTTTGTTTCTTTTCCTTCGATCCTGAAATTTTCGTGAATGAAGCCAGCACCGTCTTTAGCTTACAATCAGATGAAGCTGAAGAAGAACCGGAAGAACCAGAACAAAATTTTGAGAAAATGCTTGCTGCAGAAAGCAAAACTACTTTCTCATCGCTTCCTCAAACTACAAACTATGACGCGATCTATGCTCATGCTATTTCTTTTACTGAAAAAAAGGAATCATTCGTGGAAGGCAATCGGAATAACTTCGTTTTCCAATTGGCCAACAATCTCAACCGAATCGGCATCCCTGAAACCCTTGCATTAGGGTACATTTTAGCAGATTATGACTACAATAGTCAAGAAATAATGACAGCAGTAAAAAGCGCATATAATAATACAAACGAACATGGCACAGATCAAATTAAATTCCAAAATAAACCAGCAAATTCTCCAAAAACTTCAATTAAAAAAAGAGTTTCTAGTGATCAATCAGCTGGTAATAATCAGTCGTCTAGCACCACAATTGATGAAGAAGAAGAACCCGCACAAATCGACAAACTCGAAAACTTCCTCAACAACAGATACAAATTCCGATACAACGAAGTCCTTGGAAAATTAGAATATCGCAGAGTGAATGGTAAAGTTTGGAAGTATATCACCGACTTTAAAGAAAACTCAATTCTTCGGGAAATTCAAAAAGCAAAAGTAAGATGCAGCATAAATTCCCTCCGGAATTTGCTTCACTCAGATTTCTGCGAAACCTACGATCCTTTCAAAGATTATTTCGAAAATTTGGTGGAATATACAGGCGAAAGAGATTATATAGAAGAATTGGCAATGACGATAACTACCACAAAACCGGACCTTTGGAAAGAATGTTTCAAAAAATGGTTTGTTGCGATGGTGGCTTGTGTACTCAACGAAAAGCAAATCAATCAGACTGTAATTGTATTTTCCGGAAAACAAGGTTTAGGAAAAACCACTTGGATTGAAAAGCTAATGCCTACTGAACTAAAACAATACATATTTTCCGGAACCGTAAATCCTAATAACAAAGACACTCTTATTCACTTAGCAGAATGTATGCTAATTAACTTAGATGAATTGGAAAACCTTAACAGAACTGAAATTGGTTCCCTAAAAGAACTCATTACAAAAACCCATATCAGAATGAGAAAAGCTTATGGTCACAACAACGAAAATATGCCCCGACGCGCCAGCTTTGCCGGATCAGTTAACACTGCTCAATTTTTGAATGATACAACAGGCTCACGCCGTTTTCTTTGCTTCGAATTGGAACACATCGAATACCAACATGAAATTGATATAAACTTGTGCTACGCCCAAGCTTTCAAACTCTACCAATCCGGCTTCCGCCATTGGTTCAACCAGGAAGAAATCAAACAAATCAATGAGAACAACGAACAGTATCAGTTAAAAAGTCCCGAGGAAGAATTATTGCTTACTTGGTTTGAACCAGCAACAAAGGAAACCGCAAATAAATTTTACAACACTTCTCAAATTGCGGTCCGTTTAGCTGAACTCGGAAACCTTCATGTAACAGATGGGACAGTCAATAAAATTGGTAAAGCATTAAAGAAACACGGCTTTCAGAGATATTCAAAAAACCACGCCTATGTATATCCAGTAAAGGAATTTGATTTTGACGAAGTGGATAAAAGAAATCGCTCTATGGAAACAAAAGCAACCGAAGAAGAATCAATGCCTAAAATCCCATATCGATTTGAAAATTAAACGATTAAAATATTGTTTTCAACTGATAAACATTCTAAAACTCAAAACAGTGCATTTTGCACTGTTTTTCATTTAAAGTGGTGAGTAAGATAAGTAAGCATTTTTTTGAAGAAAACTTTTTTTATTTTTCTTATTAAAAAAAATACATGAATTCAGTGAAATCTTATGCATCCTATTCAGAAGACTTCTTTACATTGCATCAATCATTATTATTTTAATAGGAAAAATAATTCCTAAAAAAATAAAATTTTTCTTTTGTCGAAATTTGGTTACTTACTTACTCAAATTTTAATTTCTCTTTTGTACTTTCAATTGCACTTTGTATATTTAACAATTAAACTATTTATATGGGAGTTAGCTTTAAAACTGTTTTAGAAAAATATCGTAAAATTTCATTTTCACAAAGAGATAAAGGAGAACGATTCGAAAGATTAATAAAGGCATATTTATTAACGGATCCGAAATATTCAAATTTATTCAAGAAAGTTTGGATGTGGAATGAATTTCCTTCTAAAGCAGATTTAGGCAGTACAGATACTGGGATTGACTTAGTAGCATTGACAAATGATGGCGATTATTGGGCAATTCAATGTAAGTGTTTTGCAGAAAGCACAGTTATTGATAAAAAATCTGTTGATACATTTTTATCTACTTCAAGTAGAACATTTAAAGATGTCGAAACTTTAAAAACTATGCATTTTGCTCAAAGACTGTGGGTTTCTACTTCTAGTAAATGGTCTACAAATGCGGAAGAATCTTTAAAGAATCAACATCCTCCGGTTTCAAGAATTAATATTTTCGATTTAAATAATGCTCCTGTTGAATGGGACAAACTTGAAAACAATATAACTGGAGAACTAGCAAGACCTAAAAAATATCCTTTAAAAGAGCATCAAAAAAATGCACTTGAAAACACCCATAAATATTTTCAAGAAAATGATAGGGGAAAATTAATTATGGCATGTGGTACGGGTAAAACTTTCACTTCCCTTCGTATCGCAGAAAATGAAACAAATGGTAAGGGGCTTATTCTATTCTTAGTACCTTCAATCGCTTTACTTGGACAGACTCTAAATGAATGGAGTGCTCAGGCTTTAGAAAAAATCAATCCTATTTGTATATGTTCTGATCCTGAAATTACTAAGAAAAAAAATAAAGCTGTAGATATTGATACAACTTCAGTTATTGATTTAGCTCTACCTGCTTCTACAAATGTTCCTAATATCATTCATCAGTTTTCACGTCTTAAGACACATTCTAATGATGGAATGACAGTTGTTTTTTCCACTTATCAATCAATTGATGTTATCTCAAAAGCTCAAAAAGAAATATCAGAAATATATCCGGAGTTTTCTGAATTTGACTTAATTATTTGTGATGAAGCACATAGAACTACTGGTGCAAAATTGGTTTCAGAAGACGAGTCTTCTTTCACTAAAGTTCACGATAACAATTTTATCAAAGCAAAGAAAAGATTATACATGACGGCTACTCCTCGCTTGTATGATCAAGAAACAAAAAGTAAAGCTGCACAGGCTGAGGCTTTGCTTTGGTCAATGGATGATGAGAGTATTTATGGTGATGAAATTTATAGAATAGGATTTGGCGAGGCTGTTGGAAAAAAATTACTTACTGATTATAAAGTTTTAATTCTCACGCTTAGTGAAAATGATGTACCTCCTGCAATTCAAGATATGATTTCTAATGGAGAAAGTGAAATTAAGATAGATGATATGCCAAAGCTTATTGGTTGTATAAATGCACTATCTAAACAAGTTTTAGGTGACGAGGGCATTATAAAATCTACAGACCCTAATCCTATGAAAAGAGCGGTGGCTTTCTGTTCTACTATTGCTAATTCACAAACTATTACATCAACATTAAATAATATTTCAGATACTTACATTGAAGCCCTACCTGAAGAAAATAGAAATTCTACTGTTTCTGTTGCATCAAAACATATTGATGGTAGTATGTCCGCCACTCAAAGGGAGGAATTATTATCCTGGTTAAAGGATGAACCAAATGAAGATGAATGTAGAGTTCTTACAAATGTAAGATGTTTGAGCGAGGGGGTTGATGTTCCTTCTCTAGATGCAGTTATGTTTCTATCTGCTAGAAATAGTCAGGTAGATGTGGTTCAATCAGTTGGACGTGTAATGCGATTATCAGAAGGCAAACAATACGGTTACATCATTATCCCTGTTGTAGTTCCATCAACTGTAAGTGCAGAAGAAGCTCTTAATGACAACGAACGTTTCAAAGTAGTTTGGACGGTTCTTAATGCACTTCGTGCCCATGATGATCGTTTTAATGCTACTGTAAATAAAATTGAACTCAATAAGAAAAAACCTAGCAATATTTTAGTTGGAGGCTCTACCGTATCTTTTGATGATGATGGCAATCCAGTCTCTAATGGAACTTATGAAGGTGGCTCATCTGAAACAATAGAAAAGCAATTACAAATTCAATTTGAGGAACTTCAAAATGCAGTTTTTGCTCGTATGGTACAAAAGGTTGGTGATAGGCGTTATTGGGAACAATGGGCAAAATCTGTTGGCGACATTGCAACGCGCCAAAAAGAAAGAATTATCCAGCTTATTGTAGATTCACCAAAACACGCCAAAGAGTTCGAAAACTTTTTAAAAGGTCTTCGTAAAAATATAAACCCTTCTATTGAGCAAGAACAGGCGGTGGATATGCTTTCCCAGCACATCATTACAAAACCAGTTTTTGAAGCTTTGTTTGAAGGTTTCTCTTTTGTTAACAGTAACCCGATGAGTAAATCGATGCAGAAAATGCTCGATTTATTAGAAGAAGAAACCATTGAAGAAGATGTTAAAACCTTAGAATCATTCTATGAATCCGTTAAAATGCGTGCATCTGGAATTGATAATGCAGAGGGTAAACAGAAAATTATCATAGAATTGTACGACAAATTCTTTAAAACGGCTTTCCCTAAAATGGTAGAACAGCTAGGGATTGTTTATACCCCTGTAGAGGTGGTAGATTTTATCATTCATTCGGTTGCAGATGTTCTTAAAAAAGAATTCAATCGTAATATTTCAGATGAAAATGTTCACATATTAGACCCATTTACAGGAACAGGAACTTTCATTACTAGATTATTACAAAGTGGCGTTATAAAGCCCGAAGATTTAGAAAGGAAGTACAAAAAAGAAATTCACGCAAACGAAATTGTCTTATTGGCATATTACATTGCTTCAGTTAATATTGAAAGTGTTTATCACGATTTAACGCCTGATCCTGATGATGGCATTGGCAAAGAAGTGTATCATCCTTTTGATGGCATTTGTTTAACAGATACTTTCCAATTGGGTGAAACTAAAACAGGGGAACAATTATTCGATGAAATGTTCCCTCAAAATAGTAAGCGCGTGGAAGACCAACAAAAAACACCTGTACGGATTATCATTGGTAATCCTCCTTATTCTATTGGTCAAAAATCCGCTAATGATAATGCACAAAATCAGTCTTATCCTAAATTGGATAAGCGTATTGCCGATACATATGCGCAACGTTCTCAGGCTGGTTTAAATAAATCTTTGTATGATGCTTATATAAAAGCATTCCGTTGGAGTACAGACCGTTTAGATCCTGAAAATGGAGGGATCATTGCTTTTGTTTCTAATGGCGCTTGGTTAGACGGTAACTCCACAGATGGTTTTCGTAAGTCTTTAGAAAATGAATTTGATTCTATTTATGTTTTTAATTTAAGAGGAAACCAGAGAACTAGTGGCGAATTAAGTAGAAAAGAAGGTGGTAAAATTTTCGGTAGTGGTAGTAGAACTCCTATTTCCATTACTCTTTTGGTGAAGAACCCTGAATCAAAAAATGAAAAGGCTGAAATTTTCTATAAAGATATTGGCGATTATTTATCGAGAGAGGAAAAACTAAAAATAATAGAAGAAAACAAAACTTTCTTAAATGAAAGTTTAAAACTTTCAACTTTACAACCAAACGAGCATGGCGATTGGATTAATCATAGAAATTCTGTTTTTGATGATTTTATTCCTTTGGCTCCTGAAAAGAAATATGATATTAAAGCACAATCATTTTTTATCATTCAAGGTCCTGGCATTTTATCAAGTCGAGATGCTTGGGTTATTAATTTTAATAAAGGGACTGTGCTTGATAAACTAACTTCCATGACTACCTTTTATAATTCTGAGGTTAAAAAATTTGAAAATATTCAGCCAATTGACAAAAATTTTGATATTGATAAATTCATTGATAAAAATCCGTCAATGATCAGTTGGACTCGCTCGCTTAAGAATGATTTATCACGCTTTAAATATCATAGTATATCTACAAAAAGTATAAGAATTGAAAATTATCGGCCGTTTACAAAATCTTTTATCTATTATAGTAAAGAATTTGTAGAATCACCTGGCTTAAATCAAATTTTCTTCCCTTCGAATTTACAAAAGAATAGTATTATTTCAATTCCAGGAGTTGGAAATTCAAAATTATTTTCAACTTTGTTATCGCAAAATCTGACTGATTATCAAGTTCAGTTCAACAATCAATGTTTCCCATTGTATTTTTATGAAGAACCTAAAACCACACAAAAAAGTTTGTTTGATGACCCTAATGAAACAGATTATGTAAGAAGAGATGCGGTTTCAGATTATATATTAGAAAGAGCTAAAAAACAATATGGCAAAAATGTTACTAAAGAAGATATTTTCTACTATGTTTATGGTTTCTTGCATTCGCAAGAATACCGAGAAACTTTTGCCAGCGACCTAAAAAAAATGCTTCCTAAACTACCTTTGGTAGAAGATGTTAAAAATTTTTGGGCATTCTCTAAAGCAGGACGCAAATTAGCAGATTTACACCTCAATTATGAGACGGTTCCTGCATACCCAGAGGTAAATGTCGTAGGTGCAAATACTAATAATTTCCTTGTAGATAAAATGCGTTTTCCTAAAAAAGGACAGAAAGACACTATTATTTATAACAGCCACATAGTCATTTCAAACATTCCGGAAAAAGCATACGAATACATTGTAAACGGTAAATCTGCAATAGAATGGATTATGGAACGCTACCAGATAACAACCCATAAAGACAGTAAAATTACCAATAATCCAAACGATTGGGCAAACGAAGTTGGAAACCCCCGCTACATTTTAGATTTGCTCCTCAGCATCATCAATGTTTCCGTCCAAACCGTGGAAATCGTTAACAGCCTTCCAAAACTAAATTTTGAGTAATGGAGTTAAAAGAGTTACGCAAAAAAATAAAGGATTCATCCTATACTGAAATCCTTAATACTTTTGAGATTACTGTTAAATTACCGCATATTGATGAGTCTTATCATTTGGTTGGTCTTTACAATATTTATGAGTTTTTTATAAAACAGCAAAAAGATTGGAAAGCAGAAGAATTATTAATATATGAAAATCTATTTCGTGATTCTATAAATTATTTTGATACTGGGGTCCGTGAATTAGATTCATTCATAAACCAATATATTGGAAATTCAACTTATGGTAGTGATAGTGTAAAATATCAATTAAATAGTAATGTACAAAGATATTTAAATCCTTCTACAAATGTATTTACTGCTAAGGCAGCAGCTGTTGAATTTTTAATTGATTTATATAAAAGGAATGCGGATTATTTCTCACCAGCATTTAATTATATGGTAGGCAATTCTGTTAACTTCAGTTCCAAAAATACAATAACTCCAATCATATTGGCTTATGAGTTTGAGAATAGGAATAATTCACAAATTTTTAACAGAAGGGAAAGCGAGAAAAGAGCCTTTGGTGCTTTAAAATCAGAAATATCAACTCTTGCTAATACATACCAAAATGAAGTAATCGAATTTCAAAAAAAAACAGAATTAGATTATGAGAGATATCGTACTAATGAAGAGAACAGAATTGCAAATTCACGAAATATATTAGCAAATTGGTTGATTTTTCAAAAGAATAATTATGTAGAGTTCACAAAAAATACTAATGAAAATTTTCAAAATCTGTTCTCATCAACAAATGAAGAATTTAATAACCTTCAAAATCAATATAGTGAACTACTAAAACTGAAGGAACCAGTTCAGTATTGGCGAGATAAAGCAACGGATCTAAAAAAAAATGCTAATACATTAATGATTATTCTGGGAGTAACATCATTAATTTTTGCTGTATTCGTATATTTTCTTCTTTGGTTTACTCCAGAAGGTTTGTTAGAATCATTATTTGGTGGCGATAAATCAAAAGCCCTACGCTGGTCTTTTGTTTTTTTGATATTTGTTTCAATTTTTTTTGTGGTGATAAGAGCATTACTAAAATATATATTCAGTAATCTCCATTTGGCACGTGATGCTGAAGAAAGAGAAAAACTTACTTATTTATACATTTCACTGCTAAGTAAAGGTAATATTACAGAAGAAGAGCGAACCATCGTTTTTCAATCCTTATTTAGCAGATCCGAAACCGGTTTATTAAAAGACGATTCTTCTCCCACAATGCCTGGTATATCTTCAATAATAGAAAAAATAAAGTAAATACAAATTAATATTAATATAACTATGGAAGCAGGAAAACGCACAATTAGAGAAATATTCAACAGAGGGCGTAATTTAGAAATTCCCTTTTTCCAACGGTCTTACGTTTGGGATGAACCACAATGGAAAAGGTTTTTGGAGGATATGGTAATGGTTTCCGAGAATCGCAGTCCGTATTTTTTAGGTTCTGTCATTCTTAAGCAACAAGAAACTTCATCTGATAGAGATGCGGTCCTTACTGTTATTGATGGTCAGCAACGCCTTACTACTCTCAATATTTTTTTGAAAGTACTTTGTTTGATGAATGGTGATGATTCAGATTTTACGGAAACATTCAAAAAGCAACGCGATAAGAAAATCATCTTATTACATAATCATAATGATATTGAATCATTTAATAAAGTAGTTTATCTAACTGAATTGTCCAATTTTACAAATATTTCCGAGAATGACCATATTCTGCAGGCTTATCAGTATTTCAAAAAAAGTATTGAGGAAGAAGAGTTGCTTGAAAAATTAGAATTCTATGATATCTTAGATAATATTCTTTTTGTTGGTATTGATCTTAATTTAGGCGAAGATGAGCAACAAATTTTTGATACTATTAATTCTCTCGGTGTTCGTCTTACTACTGCTGAATTACTTAAAAACTATTTCTTTAAACGAGACGAAATTACCAAGTATAATGAATACTGGAAAGATATTTTTGAAAAGGATGATGATACTTATTTATATTGGGATCGCGAAGTCGTTACTGGTAGAATTCGTAGAACCGTTATTGATCTTTTCTTTTATTCGTATCTTCAAATTAAAATTCAGGAAGATGGCTTAAACGTTAAAACCCAGGACAAAATTGATTTCTCTCGCGTTGAAAATTTATTTGAATCCTATAAAAGATTTATCAAGGATTATGGTTTAAATAAAGATGCAATTCTTAAGGAAATTCGTGAATATGCCTTATTGTTTATTAATAATTTTGATTCAGAAATTGTCAAAGAAGAACTTCCTTCTACTGATGGTATAGAGCGGATAAATGCAATTATTTTCGGCTTGGATAACTCAACCTTATTACCATATGTTTTATACGTCCTCAAAAATGTTGCAAATGAAAACCAAAGAAATGAGCTTTTTGGTTTCTTGGAAAGTTATTTACTTCGAAGACTTGTTGTAAAAGCTACCCCTAAAAATTATAACCAACTCTTTTCAGATCGTTTGATTAATAACCAGATACTTTCAAAAGAGGAGTTTATGGAAATCATTGCACAAAGCGATAATAAAATTAATTTCTTCCCTAATAATGAGCAGCTAAAAGTAGGGTTTGATAATTCTATTATTGTAAATAGTCAAGCAGCTGGTGTTTTATATATGATTGAATCTAAAATTCGCGACAATACAAGACATTCCACTGGCTTACGAGGAATGAAAATGTACTCTCTTGAACATTTAATGCCTAAAAAGTGGATTAATAAATGGAGTCCTGTAGAAACTAAAGAAGAAAAAGATTTCAGAAACTTCAAATTACTTACTTTAGGAAATCTAGCTATTATTACACAATCACTAAACGCATCGATTAGAGATTCAAATTGGGCAACAAAAAAGGACGGTCAAGGAACAAAAGAAGGATTACGACATTTCTCCGGTGGAATTGAAACTCTATCACCATTCCTCGCTATTGAAGAATGGAATGAACTAGAAATTCAAAAAAGAGCTAATTATCTCTATGAAAAAGCAGTTAAGATTTGGCAGGAAGCATAAAAAGTTACTGTATTTATGATAATTGCACAATGCTTATATTTATTCAATTATAAATATTCTACTTCTAACTTTGATATTGGGAAACAATCCTTTATGCAAAGTTTAATGAATTCAAATTATGAATATCGTTTAGAGGTGCAAAAGAATTTTAAAAAGTGTATTTCAAAAGAAAGTGTTGATTGGTAGGAGCCTAAACTAAAATATCCAGGTCGTCATTTCTCAACCCTGCACGTAGCTTCTCTACGCTTGGGATTGCTCATTCCTTGGCTGTATATTTCTCCAACGCTTTTTCTTTTGAGGATAAGTTTTTTATATCTGAAAATGAATAAATTACATTCATAGCTAAGTTTATTTTCCGCATTACTTTGCTTTATTTTCTAACTTTACAAAATGAATCCGAGTAACCCTATAAAACTTTACCGTATTGATAATGAATCAAATATGGCAATTCCTTTGCTTCCAGCAAAGGTCAAAGCAGGTGGTTATGGTAGTTTTGAAAGTCCGGCATTAGATTTTCCGGAGGATTCAATTGACTTACTTAAACTTCTAATTAAGGACAAGGAAACAACCTTTTTTGCCACTGTTACAGGTGATTCTTTAAATGGTATAGGGATTTATGATGGAGATACACTAATCGTCCAAAAAGGACTTTTCCCAAGGGAAAATGATATTGTTGTAGTGTTTTACAATGGCGAATTCTATGTAAAAAGATTTAAGCCAAAATATCATGACAATTCTTTGAAAATAAAGACCATTAAATTAAAGTCCGAGAACCCGGCTTATGATGACATCGATATTACTGAAGATACCGATTTCGAATTATGGGGAGTATCTACTTGGAACCTACATAAACTAAGAAAATAATGTTTGGCTTAATCGACGGAAATAATTTCTACGCTTCATGCGAACGGATATTTCGGCCAGAACTTCGTTCTAGGCCTGTTGTGGTATTAAGCAATAATGATGGCTGCGCCATTGCCCGGAGCAATGAAGCTAAAGCTTTAGGTATCAAAATGGGCGAACCTTATTTTCAATTTAAGGATATTGCAGACAAACACGGCGTTGCCGTATTCTCTGCTAATTTTGTGCTGTATGGTGATATTTCCAACAGAGTTGTAAATATCTGTCGTCGCTATTGCAAGGACATTGAAGTTTATAGTGTTGACGAATCATTTTTAGACTTCCACGGTTACCCTTATATTGACTTGCAGAAACATTGCGAAGAACTACGCGAATTTGTTTTTAAAGGTCTTGATTTGCCTACAAGCATTGGACTGGCTCCAACCAAAACCCTTGCTAAAGTTGCCAATAAAATTGCAAAAAAGTTTCCCGAAAGAACCAATTGTGTCTACATGATAGATACACCGGAGAAAATTGAAAAAGCTTTGAAATGGTTTCCGCTTGAAGATGTTTGGGGTATTGGAAGAAGATATTACGAAAGATTCTCTGCAAGAGGAATAAAAACAGCTTGGGATTTCACCCAACTTCCCGAAGCATTTGTGCAGAAAGAAATGGGTATTTACGGCCTTAGAATGCACAAAGAATTAAGAGGTATTCCTCAGTATGATTTATCAATAAGAAAGCCTAAAAAAGGCATTGCTACTACTAGAACTTTTGACAAAAGAACTTCCGAACTTTCTGAACTAGAGGAAAGAGTATCAACTTTTGCCTTTAAATGTTCCGAAAAATTAAGAAGTCAAAATTCTTGTTGCCGTTATGTTACAGTTTGGATTACTACAGACAGGTTTAAAAAGGATTTAAAGCAGTATAGTAACTCCGTTACTATTACTTTACCCAATCCCTCAAATTCTGCAATTGAGCTGGCTAAAGCCGCTAAAAAAGCACTAAATCAGATTTATTTACCATACTTTCAGTACAAAAAAGCTGGCGTAATGGTAACTGAGTTTGTGCCGGACACTGAAAGAATGACAAGTCTTTTTGATACAGATAATTTTGAAAAGCATCAACCTTTACTGAAAGTAATGGATCGTATGAATTGCCGATTAGGAGCTGATAAAATAAAATTAGCATCTATGGATATCCAAAGGACTTGGAAGATGAACCAAAAGAACCTCTCACCGAGATATTCCACAGAATTAAACCAAATTATCAAAGTAAAAGCAAAATAAAATTATTGTTTATCTTTACTTTAACGTAAAAGATAATAATTGAATGCAAAAAAGAAAAGCTTCGCTTTTTATTTCTACTCATATAATCCGTTCAGAATATGAAAAAAAATTACCCTTTACTTTTGATATTTTTTTTATTCCTTTCCAATTTATTCTGGTCCCAGGTTTCGGGTAAAGTAGTAGGTATTAAAGATGGTGATACCGTTGTTGTTTTGCTTGATGGTAATATTCAAAAAACTTTACGACTTGCAGAAGTTGATTGTCCCGAAAGCAGTCAAGCTTTTGGTAAAAACGCGAAACAATTTACCTCCGGTCAGATTTTTGGGAAAACAATTAGTTTCATAGAAACTGATACTGATCGTTATGGTAGAACCATTGCTAAAATTTATTACGATAATAAATATCTTTCTGCTGAAATCATTAAAGCAGGTTATGGTTGGTGGTTTTACCAGTACTCTAATGACAAAAGTTTAGGTGAGTTACAAAATCTTGCTATGAATGCTAAATTAGGTTTATGGCAAGATCCTAATGCTATTTCTCCTTGGGAATTTCGTAAACAAAAAAGAGAAGCTAATTTTACTAATTGATAAAATCCTATTACTATGTGTTACTTCATTAATACAAGTCTTTCCGAAGAAGAAATAGAAAATTCATACAATGTTCGGTTTGATGGTGAACATTATCAACCAACAGAGTTTCTAAATGGTTTTTCACACTCCCTTGTTCCTGTAATATTAGATGAAGATATAAATATTGCTACTACTGCTTATTGGGGGTTAATACCTTTTTGGGCTAAAAATAAGGATATTAGAAAGCAAACTTTAAATGCAAAGATTGAAACCATTAAAGAAAAACCTTCTTATAGAAATAATTATAACAAAAGGTGTTTAGTTCTTGTTAAGGGCTTTTATGAATGGAAATGGTTAGATGATAAAGGGAAAGAAAAAAACAAGCATTTCCTTACAGTAAAGGATCAGGAAATATTTTCTCTTGGTGGAATTTATAGCCATTGGACGGACACTGAATCAGGAAAAGACATTACAACTTTTTCAATTGTTACTACAGAAGCCAATGAACTTATGGCAGAAATCCATAATACAAAACACAGAATGCCAATAGTTTTGAATAAATCGATTGAAATGGAATGGTTAAAGGATAGAGCTATTGAAGATTTTGCTTTTCCTAACCATGAATCCGAGCTTTTAGCGATAAATTTAGATGCTTCGTCCGACCCTAAAACGCTTTTCTAATGAAATCACAGAAAGAATTAATGGTTATTGCTGTACAAGATTTAATTTTTTGTAGGCAGAATATATTTGATAACATCGTTAATCTTGCTCTAGCTGGTGAACTAAGTCATTTGGCAGATGCTGTTGATATTGGTGAAAAATATGAATTTACATTAAATCATTTTCGAGGATTAAAGGATAATAATGTTAACGCTCTAATTCAAATGTGTGAATTAATTGAAGGGCAAATCCCTGTTCTTATGGACGAAAATGATATAGATATAACCGAATTAAATTTTAACATATGATAGATATTCCTGATTGCGACATAAAATTTCTATTACAATTAAATGAAGAGTATGGTCTTACTAATGTAAATGTTTCCAAAAATTCTAAAATTTTTTCTGATGAATTAATACAAAAAGTGTGTACTGATGGCGAAGAAATGGAAGCGTATTATAACCATATTTATATTATGGAACTTTATGCTGAATTAAAAGAAGCCGCAGAAATTCATGGAGATTTTCGGATATTTATTTCCGAAGGCAAAATTACTGTTGAAATGGTATAGCATTTAACGACAATTACTTTATTCTTTTACATAACTTAAATAAGCCTTCTAATGAATCAAAAATCTACTTTTTTCTTTTTCATATTAAGTCTGTTTTCTTCCTTGGTTTATTCCCAAACAACCATAAAAGAAAAGGATTATTCAATTACTTACAATCCAAATAATATTGAAATTTCATTTGATAAAAGTGTTACTTTCACTGCCTATAATTCAAAATCGCTTACTGAAAAGCAATTCATTGCTGATAGCAATAAAGCTAATTCTTACATTATTACTGATTTTAGTCCTTCTGAATTTATTACTTTCCAATATGTTTTAAATGATGATCTAAATAAAGAATACAATTCCAGTATCATTGCGACGCCTTCGGCATCTTCTGGGGTAATGAATGTTTATTTCAATCATACGGTTAATACTGCTGCAGCTCAATATCAAACTGCTCAAAATCTAGGAAATACTTTGGATGAAATGCTGATCAGTTATATTAATTCTTGTCAAAGTACTTTGGATATTGCAATTTACAATAGTTATTCACCAAGCACTACCTCCGGTATTGCTGGTGCTATTAACAACGCATACAATCGTGGTGTAGTTGTTAGGGTAATTTATGACGGCAGTACTGGTAGCCAAATGATCCCACTCTTAAATCCTTCAATTCCTATTTTGGCTAGCCCTAATAATTCCGATTACGGAATTATGCATAATAAATTCGTAGTGTTTGATGCAAATAGTTCTGATCCGAATAAACCTTGGGTATGGACTGGTTCTACAAACTGGACGGTTGCTCAAATTGATGGTCCCGATAAGAACAATGCAATCGCTATTCAAGATCAAGCTCTTGCTTTAGCATATAAAACTGAATTTGATGAAATGTGGGGAACATCGGATTTACTTCCTGATTATGTAAATTCTAAATTTGGTCCTTTAAAAACCAATAACACACCTCATTCTTTTATCATCGGTGGTAAAGTTGTTAATAGCTATTTTAGCCCTACGGATGGAGTGACTTCACAAATTATTAATGTCATTAATTCGGCAAATACAGACCTCGAAATAGCCACAATGCTTATTACAAACAATGATATTAGGGATGCTTTATTAGACAAATACAATGCTGGTTCTCTTGCTGTTGAAGGTGTTTTTGATACTCAAAACCCTTCAGGTAACGATTTTCTTACCTTACAAAGTGTAATTGGTTCCAATAAAATTGTTCAATATGGGGGTTCTGGTGTAATGCATCACAAATTTTTATTAGTAGATAATTTCAATGCTTCTTCAGATCCAATTATTCTTACTGGTTCGCACAATTGGAGTGCTTCTGCAGAAAACAGGAATGATGAAAATACCATAATCGTTCACGATAAAACAATTGCTGACCAATATTATCAAGCATTCCAATACCTTTATCTTGAAGCCGGTGGCGTACTTGCAGTACCTGAAACAGCTTCAAACAAAAAAAATGTTATTCTTTATCCTAACCCAACAGATGGTTTAGTTTCTTTAAAAGCAGATGGCAGTTTAATGAATTCTAAAGGTAAAATATCCGTGTACAGTGTAGCCGGAACCTTAATAACCGAACGAGATTTTGCAAACGCACATAACGCATCCATTGATTTAAGCAATTATCCTAAAGGACTTTACTTTGTTAATATCACCATCGGAGATCTTAAATACCAATCCAAAATCATCAAAAAATAATCAAAAGAAAGTCTATCTCACCGAGGTAGATTTTTTTATTTTTTGTCAATCTGGTTTTGCTTTTATATTCATTTAATTGCTTTTTTTCATATATTTAAAAAATAAAAATTCACATTCGTTTAAATCAAAAAGCTTTGATATCGTTACTATGGTTTATATTAATACCTTAGAAATTCTTGAATTATTACAAAAACGGAATGAGCCAACAGCAAAAAATTATTAATTATGGAAGAATTAAGAAATACCCTGTGTAAAGTTCCTCAAGAATATATAGATTTAATTAATCAGCTTTTTGAAATCGAAAAGAAAGTATTAAATCTTAATGCGGATAGTTCTATTTTACGAAATGTCAACAAGTTAAAAGGCATAATTGAAGAAGACCTATTCAAAAATTCGGCAAACATTACGGGTTTATCATTTCATAATCCAATAGATGAGCCATACAATGAAACTCGTACAGACTGTGAGGCTACTATTATTGGAGATAGCGTAGAAAATCTATTTATAATTGAAGTTATTAAACCTATAATATATTGTGATTATATTGACAATGATAGACCTGTAAAATCAATAGTACAAAAAGCAATTGTAATTGCAGAATCAAGTAAATAACTAACACCATTTCAAAATATAGAAAACATTATAAACTTTGGTATCAATGTGTTACTACTTATTTCAATTCATTTGATTCTTTTTTTATAAAGTTAAAATTACACCGCTCTGCCACAGCAAATAACATAATTGCAATTATAGTCAATTTGCCAACGCGAACCTTTGCCCTCCACTCCGCACTCCGGAGCTGAAAGCCTGCAGTCTAGAAGTTGGCGAGCACTATTAATCACTTATAATTGTTGTTGCTCATTGTTATTATTCTAAAATCTCCGTTATTTCGTTTTCAGTAAAAGGTACCTTTAAATTCATTAGATTTTTTTTAGAAATCTTCTTTTCACTTATTGTTTTGTTATGATATTTATCGGTAATCTGAGTTGTGAATGTCAAATAATCAAAGTCACATTCTAGTAAAATGTACTTAATGTCATCTGATATAATTAAGTCTCGTAAATAATTAAATGCAATCATTTTATTTGCTTTGTCGACTTCCTTTTTTGAGCCTTCATATGCTATTTTAATTTCAGAATGAAATTCAAAATTGTTGTTAGATATCCGAGCAAATTTTCTAATATATTGTGAAGATTGATCGTTCAGAGTTTTATTTACAGCTTTTTCAATATTTAGTCTTAAATCTTTTATTTTTTTACTATCCGACTTATCTAAACTTTTTAATTTATTATTACCCGTAGTAGTTAGATCAGAACTAAGATTTTTAAAAATCTTAGGTACGTATATCAAGTTTATAGAATTCTCATTATCAATGCTAACTAGCAATTCCAGATCTTTAGACTCCCAAGTTGCATTTCTTTTTTTTTTGGTCTGTGTTATCCAGTAATTTTCCTCTATTTTTTTTACAAGCGATTTATAAATCTCATTTGATTTGACTTCCTTTTCGTAGCCATTACCAGCAGTAAGTTTTTGCAAAACAATCATTGCGATATTGCCTTTATTGTCAAAAAGGACTTTTTGTTTGTCAAATTGAATATCTTTTAAAAAATGATTATTGCTTATCTTTAAGTATTCGAAATCAATTGGCAGAAAGGGATCTTCAGTATTTAAGTTTACTTTACTTAACCCAAAATCTTCGATATCCATAGTTAAATCAATCCCCAAGAATTCTAATTTATTGTAATTATTTGATTGAATAGTTAGTTTTCCTCCATCTATTTCGAAAGTGCCTAACTTTGAAATTGCACTTTGACCTAAAAGTAATGGCGCATTTAATTGATGAACTATACTAGCTTCTACATTGTGTAATATATAACCATCAATATTAATTTCTTTTAGAATAATTTTAGTTCCTTCTTCTACCTCTCCGTTTGCAATTTTATATTGTACACTTCCTATTATGTCCTCATCATTAAGAAGCCCTTGTTTGATTAGAAATTTTGCTTCAGTAATAGAAATTGAAACGTTGGAGGCACCTGTATCAAAAACGAATTTCATAGGTATTCCATTTACTTTGCATGGGATCGTATAAATTCCATTTTCAAAAGTCATTTCAATCACTTTTTGTGAAAAAATGTAATTTGAGGATAAAAAAATAAATGTGAATAGTAGGATAGTTTTCTTTATCATTATTTTAAATTTTCGTTAAAAATAGTCATGATTTCGGTTTCGAATACTTACGTGCAATTCTTTTGAGATAATTAAATTATTAATTTTTCCTCCCATTGAGTCAATTGCTAAATGATATTTAATTATGATGTTGCGACTATTTTTTAAGTAAATTTTATTGACATTTATGCTTTTTAAAAGTATCACTTGCTTCGACGACAAATCTATAATCACTAATGGTAATTATATATCGAGTCTTACCTCCAAATTTTCCTTGCAAGAAATCAAATTCTCTATCATTTTTGCAGTAAACATTACTAATTGCACTACCATTTGAAGCATTAGTCCGCGTATAATGAATTAACTTTAGTTTTGATATTCCATCTTTTAATTCGAGGTATTTATCAACATCCGTAGTGTTAAAAGTCACATAATTAAAATAATTATTATCACCATTATAAATAATAAGTGAAGTATCAGGCTTCGTTGGGTATTCATAAGTATACTTTTCGCCCCCTTCCTCTTGGTAATTCGAAAAAATGAAACCTTTACTTAGCAACATTGTTTCTGCATTTTCAGATTTTGCCTCAAATATTTGTATTAGGTAATTTAAATCTATTTGTTGTGCTTTACTTGTAATCGATAAAAGCATAAATAAAAGTGAATAATAAAATTTGTTCATAATATGATTAGTTTGATACGTTATGAAACCTACTTAAATGATAGTGTAAAAACTTCTACTGTGTATTTGAAATTATTATTAATGACTTTATTGAGTTTGATTTAAAATTAAGTCTATAAATTTTTGGGCATTAGGATTGCCATGTTCTTTAGCTAATCCTAATATCGATAAGGCGCTTTCAAGGTTTTCAGTATTACCATTATTTCTATAAATCATTATATAAGAAATCCCAGCAAGCATTTCAAAATCAGATAAATAAACACCTAATTGCTTGGCAGCATCATAGTAAATTATGGTAGAATCATAGTTTTTATTGTTAAACTCCTCATTTGCTAATTTAAAATAATTGATATATTTATTTTCAATAACCTCTCTCTCTCTCTTTTCCTGTCTCTGCTTTCTTGTTAGTTCTCGCTCATTATTATTCCGGTATTGTTTTCCTATATTACTCATTTGATTGCCCCAATACTGAAGAGAATTACTTATTTCGCTATTAGTCTGCGGAACATTTAATTGATTGTACTGAGCAGTGACACTTATGTTAATAATTAACAGTACAAATAAAATTATTTTTTTCATAGTTAAAGTGTTTTTTGATCTCAATGACTCAGGAAATGATAATTATGAAATTAAAATTCTTGTGTATTGAAAATCATTTTAGAACAATTAGTGAATTAGATTTTTTAACATTATTTTTAAATCAAATCAAATTTACGATTTGATAATTGTTTTGCAATGAACCTTACAAATTTAGTACATATTACTATTAATCAATCTATTTTCACATAACAAATCGGAATTTAAATTATTTTAATTATTCAATAAAATATAATTGTCTTAATGAATAACTCGTTTTCTCTTTTTTTCAATTGTTAATTTCATATTTCTGATACTAGTTTACAGCTCTGCCACAGCAAGTAACATAATGGAAATTATACGCACCTGCCATCTGCAAATCCGTTGCCCTCCTCTCCACTTCGTTGCGTTACTGGCAAACCAGCACCATAGTGCCTATAATTTGAAATTATGTTAAATGCTTTCCTGTGGTAGCGGCAAACCCGCTACCAGCCACCGCTTTCCAGCCGCTCGGATATTGCTAATTGAAAAGTTCTGCACCTAATGGAAAAACCCAAGTTGAAATATTCGTCACAAAACGCCCATGTGCCTGCAGTCCATATACTACTTTTTTTCAGCGGAAAGTTCAGTGGTAGTATATGCACTTCGGCACAGCGCACAGCAGTATTCCGGGCGGCGAAAAAAATGCTTATGCCATCACTTTCCCTTTGCCCGCTTTCCCCCACCATCAAGCACCTTTTTCGCCACCCTCCTTACCGCTATTTTTCCAGCACCATAGGGTAGGGATAGTTGAAAGGGATTTGCCTTCGCTTTCCCATGTAACTCCAGCCCATAAACGGCATTCCCTTCTCGGATGCTATGCACCGTTTCATTCCTGCCGTTTATGCGCTTCCGTCACCGCGCACAGCAGTATTCCGGTATTCCAGGTTCTGATTGTGGATTGTTTGTTCTGGATTACCTCCATACAGCTGTCTTTTCCATTTCTTGCCATCGCTTTGAGTGTCGTATTTCTTAGTCATTTACGATGATTATCAAGCATTGAATTTCCTCTTTCGAAGATTTCTTTTCCAACCACTTCCCATGTGCCGATAGCCGATAAACTACTTGTTTTTGGCAAGAAATTTCAGTGGTAGTTTATCCGCTTCCGTCACCGCGCACAGTAGTATTCCGGTATTCCAGGTTCTGATTCTGGATTGTTTGTCCTGGATTACCTCCATACAGCTGTCTTTTCCATTTCTTGCCATCCTTTTGAGGGTAGGCATTCTTAGTCTTTTATGGTTGATTATAAGCAATATTTTCACCTTTTTGACCATTCCATTTTCTGACTTTCCATTTCCGAAATACTCGTTTCCGAAGTGAGATTGATGCATATTCCGAAAGGATTTGTTTCCTCAATCGAAAGGTAGATCACAGAAAAAATAAAAAAAAAAGATAGCAAAATTATGAACAAAGAAAAATGCGCTGACAATATCAAGCCCTACGGGTTTTTTTAAAAAAAGATAGCCGTGAAAAATGAATACGTCTATCTTTTTTTAAAAAAAATATTGCATCCCATTTTTCTTTTTCGTGGATTGAGGGCTTTCTTTTTTTCTTTTTTTTCTTTTAAATAATTTTTGGCGAAGCATAAATTTTTAAACCCAAATTATGCTTAAACACAAAGTACGCACCTACTCAGTGCACGGATCAGCTCCAGAAATGGCACTTTTTATCCTTTCTAGAGGAAGAAATGCAGGTAAACCAATGTTGGAACCTTGCCCGAATTGTCACATCATCTATGTTAATAGTGATGAAGAACGTGAAGTCTATTATTGGACCTTCTACGCATTTTGGAAACATGGATTTTTTCACCCGCATTTGTGTGGTTCTGTTATCGATATGCTCCGCATTTGCGACCTAAAAACCTTGATGCGCCATTTCATTCAACCAGCTTTCGAAAAGGCTTGCACCATGCCGGAAATGACCAAAAAAATCAAAGAAACCTGGCAATTGGAACAGAATCTTTTAGCGCAATCGATGAAAGTTTCCGAGCTCCGTGAAGCTCTTGTTCGAAAATACTATTTGACAATCTGAAAACAAAAATTTCCCTTCGGGGAATTTTTTGTTTTTCCAATCCTCAAAAAAAAATCCTCAAAAAAAAATCTCCCCTGAAAGCTCAACCTCCAGGAATCCCTCACCAAATTCACGACTATTCCAAACCTCACTTTTCCACTTTTTCGAGTGCCACTTATTTCACCCATATCAGCAAGATAAAGCATACATATTTCACCCCTTTTAACAAAACTGTGCAATTGGGTGCAACTAAAAAAATAGGCAAAATAAAGGCCTATCTTATTGACAGGCCAGTGAAATAAAATGTTGTGAAAGTTACTTTTTGCGTACAGATTATCCGACTATTGAACAGTTTCTTCTGATGATGCTTCCGAATTTTTTTCGGATTTTTCGCCATATTCTTCCGAGCTGATAGCGGTCTGACTTACCGCGCCAATGATGGTTCCTCCAAGAAGCAAATATCCACCAAGGGTAACCAATGTTGCTGGCAATGCGACCGGAGCTGCTACCAAGGCACCGCCTATAGCGGATAAACTTAGCCCGATATTTCTAACGATCCTAAACCATTTCGGTGTTGGTGATGCGATTCTGCTTGCTAAATTCATGTTTCTATTTTTCATGATCGTATTTTTTTAATTGGTTAATTTCTAATGTATTGACTCTTTGTTCCAAGTGGTCCACCTTTTTGGTAAGAATGTCATAAGAAGTCTTGAATTCTGTTTTGATGATCAATGCCATCGTTTTCACTTCCGAAATATCCTTTTCCATACTTTTGAAATCGGTGTGCAGCTGCTTGATAAAATAGGCAACAATCCCCAAAAGAACACTACTAATGAATCCAAACAATACGCTTAAGGTTAATTCATTTCCCATGATTTTGAATTTTTAAAATTGAAAATTGTTCTGGATTTCAATCTGATTATCTTTTCCTTTTGCCTTAGACAAAAGTCTTGGATAAACTTGCGTGTATGCATCTCGGCTTTGCAGAACTTGGTAATCACCATCTTTTTTGATATAGGAAAGTCCGACCAATGGACAACCTGCGGTTTCATTGATGGTGTTTCCGATATGAAGATACACGGAATCAAAAGTTGGTAAATCGTCAATCTCAATCATTCCCTGGTGAATGGAGGGTAATTTCTGAGAATACGTCTTATTCATTCCGCCCCAGGTGTTAAGCCTAAGCTGGAATTTCCCTTCCGGAATCGCGGTTTTACTTTTGATCTTTACTTGGCGAATCTTGTCTTCTAAAAGAAAACACTGAAAAATACCGTCAATATATAAGTGGGAAAGTGTGCTTTCTTTTCCCTGTGCTACGCGAACTATTTTTGTGCTCATTGTGACTTTATTTTAAATGTTTAAAATTTTGGATAAAAAAAAGCCTTCCCGGATTGGGAAGGCATTTGAAGATTTTATCCTAAAATACTTCCTCGATTTTGAGACAGTTACCAGTTGCAAAAGGATAATACTGTCCGTTTACTTCCTGGAAGAATTCAATCCCGATACACTGAAGAACCGAAACATCATTTCCTAAAACTGGAGCTCCCGGAAGCTCTGCAGGAATTGTCGATCCGGCATAAACCGCGTTCAACGGAAGATAAGGAGAATAAGTCACCACGCTCAACTCGTTGTTTACATTGTCATCCGGCTCATAAGTTCCGGTGATTGGGTTATAGGAAAAGTCAGCAATGACCGCCAATGCATGAAGTAATCGGAAATGTGTAGCTCCTGCAGGGGAAGAAATTAAATCTGTCGGGTTAAATTCATCAACGATGAAATCTGCTGTATTTCTTTCTACTGCGTGATTGACGTCATATGGAGCGTTGAAGATACCGTTGATGGATTGATTCTTATTGAATTCAAAACCGATCAGGTAATTTCTTTGCGTTGATATTTCTACTTTACGATAACCTCTGGCTTCCGTTCCGTCTTCTAAATTGATACGCTTCATGATGGAAGTTAATCTTCCCGTTACTTGTGTATCAGTGAATTTGCCCATCAACGAAGATAAGGCGGTGCGTACTGCCTTTCCGGCAACTGCGCAACCTCCAAATTCGTTCATGTTTTCGCGAGTTCGCTCAAACTCCGGTGCTGATTTTACTTGTTGAGCGGTAGGACCTCCTACCATTCCGGCAAAAAATCCTTTTTGCCCTTTAATTTTGAAATGTCTTACATCGCCGATTGTTCCGACGTACTTCATAAGACCTTTTTGTCGTGCCATGATTTAAAATTTTGTAATTGATAATTTGAAGAAAAACACTGTTGTCTAGACAGTTATAAATTTCTTGAATTATATTTACAAAAACAATATATAAAATACTGTAAAACAATGCATTACAAAGAATTGACCACGGAAAACCTTCTAAATGAAACATCTCAAACTGAATTATCATCTGCAAAATATTTCAGAATTTCTGGAATCCAAACAGAAACTTTTTGGATTATCGAAAAAGTATTGGACGGTGATACAATTATTGTAAAAGAAGAATTTGGTTCAGAAAGCAAAGAAATCCGCCTGTATGGTTTGGATGCACCCGAAGTACACTTTAGTCGTAAAATGAGAGAGGATGAAGCGAAAAGCCATATCCCGGCTTCGTTATTAAAAGAAATGGGATTGCTTAGTTTAGAATATGTTTTACAAATCGCTCATCCTGGAACTAGGGTAACACTTTTGACTGAGTGTAAGAATCAATTAGACTTCTGGCTGCGCCAATTGGCCTATGTAATTCTGCCTTCCGGCGAATGCCTTAACGAATTATTAATTCAAAATGGATGGGCTAAAGCAAGTAATTCATATTATTGCAGTCTATTGCCTAATTACCAAAATATTAATACATTAGCTAGAACGCAAAAGAAAGGAATTTACAGTTTTATAGATCAGTTTTAAAATGTTGTACTTATGTTGTACTATCTTATAATAAAAAGTAACGAAGTACCCTATTTTAGGACATCCCCAAACGAAGTTCTTATATTTGAGTGATGTGGCGAAATCCGCTTCGCTCCTTTCGCCACATCGGCCCGGCGGCTCACACCGCCTGATGTGGTCGCCGCTGCGCGGACTTCGCACATCATGCGGTTTTGCAAAATTCCCCTTCACGAGCAAGCTCGCGCGGAGAACTTCGCAAAGCCGCCGGGCCGTTAGCAGAAATTTTATGAAAAACTCTTATAGCATATTTTACATTTTCATTTTTGGTCTTTTTTTATTAGGATGTTCTCGTGATACTATTGAATCAGAATCTCAATCAACATTAAATAGTGCTCCACAGAAAGTCACTGTAATTATTGATAATATTCAATCTAATAGTGCAAATATTTCGTGGAGCAAAGCACAAGATGCTGATAATGACTCTATTTTATATGATATAGTTCTAAATAATGTAATTGTTCTAAAAGATTCTAAAAAGTTATTATTTAAACTTGATAATTTACTTGAACTGACTGAATATAATGGAAAAATTATAGCAAAAGACACCCATAATAATTATTCCGAAACATCATTCAACTTTAAAACTTTAAAATACTATCTTAAATATGAAAAACATATTTATTTTTCATTGGATCCAAACTATTTTTCGGGACTAGTACCTAAAGAAATCATTAAACTATCTGATGGCTATTTAATAGGCGGTTACACAGGAAAGACAAATGGTGCTATTTTTTTTGCTTTAAAAATAGATTTTAATGGAAATGTTATTTGGAAAAAAATATATGAAAATCAATGTTTTAAAATTGAGGAATTTAAAATGAAAAAGACAAATAATGAAGAAGTATTGATTTTGGGTGATAATTTTCTGTTTAAGATTGACCGGAATGGAAACCAAATATGGAATAAGAAATTTCAAGAATATCAAAATCTAATTGGGCAAATAACTTCATTTGACATAGATTCAGATAACAGTATATATCTTGTTGGTTATAGAAAAAATACACAAAACAATGACCAAATAGGATATCTTAGTAAATTAAATTCTGAAGGCAACTTAATCTGGGAAAAGAATTATTATGATTCATTGCATTATGACTATTTTAATGATATTATCATTGACAATAATAAAATCTTAATTTTCGGTAAAATCGAAACTGATAAGAATGGGTTTGAAAATTTTTATTTTATTAAATCTAATAAAAATGGAGATAAAGAAACAACTAAAACATTTGATAATAATTGTGGCGGTGCTTATTCAAAAGGAATATTTAAAAGAAATAATGGAAATTATATTTTATATGGATTTAATCAATGTGCATCTTATAAGACGATTCTTCGTGAGATCAATTCAAATGGAGATTTAATAATACAAAAAGAATATGAAATTGGTGGTATTAACACTTTAAAAGAGTCTTCAGATAATAAATTAGTAATGCTCGGCTATGCGAACTCTTCAAGTTCTTATAATTCGAGAATGTTTTTTCTCGCTACACAGCCAAATGGCGAAACAATTTGGTATAAAGACATATATGAAATGGGGAATTACTATTATGGTGAAGATGTAATTCCTACAGAAGATGGTGGTTTTTTATTTCTTACAAGACATAGCAAAAATTATGTTACAAATCCAGAAGATAATGGAGAAATAATTATTTACAAAACAGATCCAGAAGGTAACTATAAATAAAAAAACTTCTGCTAACATATTCTATGACAAAAAGCAAACAAAAAGTGATAAAATTATGCTGCAAATTTATGCAGGTTCACAAAGCTTGTTTCTCGCGCAATAACGGCAAAAATTCTGTACACCATTTTGCATTTAATATTGTTTAGAACCAGCATGGTGTGTTTTCCCTCTTCTTTTTTCCGGCGGTAATATGCCTTGAGTTCAGGATCATATTTTATTGCAGTGAGTGCGGCCATATGCAGTAGCGATTTCATCTTTTTATCCGCCAGATGGCTGACCCTGGTTTTCCCCTTGACGCTCGTTCCGGAGGTGTGTTCGAAGGGTGCCACTCCCGAATAACAGGCAAATTTCCGTCCGTTTGTAAATGCTGTAAATCCTTTCGTGACCATCAAAAGATAGACTGAAGTGATCTCACCAATTCCCGGAATGCTTTTTAAAAGTTGCTGTTGTTTGTAAAGAATTTCATCTTCGCGGATCAGGGTTTTAATTCTGTCATCAAGCGCTGCAAGCTGCTTTTTGAGCTGTTTCACCGTTTGTCGGTTGATGGCTTTGACGCTGGTGAAAACTTTTTTGTTCAGGTACATTTCGTTTTCCATGGTTCTTTCGAACGACTTAATGGCGGCAATGGTTTTTTCGCGTTCGGCAAACACGATTTTGAGTTGCTGCAGGCTCAGTTCCGGAAGCGCAGAAAGTGCAATTTTATCAGTGTTTCGCCTGGCGTAATTTGCAATCTCTTTGGCGTCTACTTTGTCGCTTTTGCCGCGTGTAATTCCGAGAGAGCGTTTGATTTCCAGCGCAGGAACCTGAGCGTAATCAAGTTTGTTTTCGCTTAAAACCAAGGCGAGCAACGAGGAATAGATGCCGGTATTCTCGAAAACGAAAAGGGTCTCATTCATCTGGCAGCCGGCTTTTTTCAATGTTTTTAAAAACTTATCCACCGATTTTTGCGTATTCAGTATCTGGCCCTGTTCGGGATGTGGGTTCGGGGTAATCATGCAGTAATCCAGCGTTAATTTTGCTACATCGATACCGATGAAATTTGTGTAATTTTTCATAATTTAGTGGTGTTAAATTAATGTTGAATTGCTTTAAAATCTTTATTAGATCTGGGTAATCTGGTATTCTATCTAAAGCTTTTTCAACCTTTTAAAACAAGGCAGAGGACTGATATGTTAGATGAGGCTTTTACTCTCTAAGGGTATTGTTAGTTCACCTCTGTCTTGTTTATTTTAAAGGTATTAATTTTATGGATGTAAAGTAAAGAAGGGTTTTATGCAAGTGGGGCTAAAGTGCAAATTTCAACATTTGTACTTCTATTGAAATTTTGTACATTAGCCGAACGGAAGTGCTTCGATTGCCCCACCTGCATAAAGCCCCGAAACGATGTGCAAAAGTTTCCGCTCCGCTACAACTTTTGCACATCGGAGTGCGGATTACATCCGCAGATATGTTAAAGCGTTTTCGCTCTCGCAAAAACCTTCAACACATCTGCGGATTGGCAAAATTTCCTCACGAAAGCAAGCTTTCTGAGGAAACTTTGCCAATCCGCGCTCCGTTAGCTGTGATTTTACCGAAACACTGTTCCAAACCTCACAGAAAAACAACTTGAACTTCACGGAAAAACAATATCATTACAGCTGTTTTAATTTTGTCAAATAATTTTAAAACATAATAAAAATGGCAAAGACAGTAATTATCACAGGTGGAACAACAGGTATTGGCAAAGCAACAGCTTTACATTTTGCAAAAAATGGATACAATGTTGTTATTACAAGTAGAAATGCGAACAAAGAAACAGATGTTTTAGAGGAGTTTAAAAAAGAAGATGCAGAGGTAACTTTCTTTCCTTTAGATGTAACGCAGGAAGAACAAGTTAAAAATGTAATCGACAAAACGGTAGAAAAATTTGGAAAATTAGATTCTATCGTGAATAATTCAGGAGTTTCTTTAGGAAATGCTTTATTGGCTGATACAGAATCGGACGAACTGAAACAAATGCTGGAAACTAATGTAATGGGTGTTTATTACGGAATGAAACACGCCATTAATGCAATGTTGAAAACAGGTGGCGGAACTATCGTAAACCTTGCTTCCATAGCAGGTTTGAATGGATTAGTAAGCACGGCTCAATACAACGCTTCTAAACACGCCGTTGTTGGTTTAACCAAAGGTGGTGCATTGGATTACGCTACCAAAAATATTCGTATAAATGCAGTTGCACCAGGAGCAATTAAAACCGATATTTTGAAAAATGCAATTGCTTCGGGAACTTATGATGTTTCGGGAATTGAAGCATTGCACCCAATGAAACGCTTAGGTGAACCGGAAGATATTGCAAAAGGAATTTTCTTTTTGGCTTCAGACGAAAATCCTTTTATGACCGGAACTGTATTGAGTATTGACGGTGGCTATAATGCAAAATAAACAAAATAAATAAATCCCTAAATTGGCTGTCTAAAAAGAGACAGCCTTTTCGATTTAAAAAAATTAATAAAAATGGATATAATGCAAAACACTATAAATTGGTATAACGGAGAAATATTTGAGGGAAAAGTTATCCTCGGATTTGGATTTTTCTTAATCTTAACGGCTTTACTATTTTACTTTTTAGGGAATACTCCAAGCGCAAAAGCATTGCTGATTCCATTGTTGGTTATAGGTACATTTTTTTCTATAACAGGTGCAAATATGATTCGTTCCAACGGAAAACAAAAGCAAGAAATTGCGAAAAAATATGAGCAAAACCCAAAAGAATTTATAAATGCCGAAATTAAACGTGTAGATGATTTTCAATATTTATACCCAATGTCTATCGCTATTAGCTTGGCTTGTTTTCTAATAGCCATTGCCTTACTTTACTTTACTCAAAATGTCCATTTAAAAGCAGTCGCCATTTCATTAATCTTGTTTGGGATGGCTTTTGCCGTAATCGATTATTTTTCAAAAGAAAGAGCGACAATATATTATGAACAATTAAAATCATAATTCTGAAATAATGATTGAAGATAGAACCCGAATTAATATTTTGTTTTCCTGCACATCGCAAGAGAGAAAAAATTTTGAACCTTTTGTTCAAGACCACGCTTTGGTATTTATTTTAAACGGAAAAATGATAATTAACGACGGCATAGAAACCTTTCAATTTAACAAAGGCGATATTGGTTTTATATCAAAAAATCAATTAGTAAAAACCCAAAAAATTCCTCAAGATAATAAACCTTATATGAGTATCAGCATTTTTTTACCCAAAGAAACGCTGTATAATTATTCAAAAGAACACCATATTTTACCAAAAGGAAGTTATTTAGGAAAACCTAATTTTATATTTCAACCAGACCCGTTTTTAAAAGGCTTTTTCGATTCTATGCTTCCTTATTTTGAAAATCAAGAGGCACTCACCAATAACTTAGCGACTATAAAAACTTTTGAGATTATTGAACTCTTGCTTCGGTATACCACCATTCAAAATTTACTTTTCAATTTTGAAGACGATTTTAAAATTGACTTGGAAGCGTATATGAACAAAAATTATATGCATAATATTCCTTTGGCACAATTTGCAAAACTCACAGGTAGGAGTATTTCAACATTTAAAAGAGATTTCCAAGAAATTTTCAACCAAACCCCTAACAAATGGCTTATAAAAAAGCGATTAGATTTAGCCCACTTTTTAATATCAAAACAAGGCAAAAAGCCCAATGAAATTTATGACGATGTAGGTTTTATAAATTTCTCGCATTTTTCAAGAAGTTTCAAAGCAGAATTTGGAATAAACCCTTCAGAAATAGAAAAAAACCACAGCTAACAGTATATTAGCAAAAGACGGGGTTGAATTCTAAATTGGAAGTTCAGTTATATTTTGTCGCAATTGCTTTTTCGTTTCACATTTTTTTGTAATATAGTTTCACGAAAAAAGCAAATTGCTTAGTTTGGTTTTTAGTTGAAATTTCAGTTGTAAAAGCCCGTCCTTCGCTAATACTTTCCCGTTATGTGGCAACCGTAACGAAACAGCAGAACAACAATGACAGAAGACAACGAACATAATTGTAGAAATGACGAACAGATCCAATCTGACATTGAAAAATTCGGACTGTCTGTAATTATAATCGAAGCGACCGACTATTTACCATCATTTGCATACAGTATAGGACTTTGGCAGAAATTCAACCATCCCGAAATAATTTGCTTTGGACTTAGAACTCAAACTTTGCATACAATCATAAATGATGTAGCAGACTTAATTAAAAATGGACAAGTTATTCAGGCGGGAAAAACCTATGACAACATATTTGAAAATAGTAAGTCAGAATTTTTGAATGTTGATAAAAGAAATTTGGGCGACTATTTTGGGACTGCAATTGACTTTTACAATTCAAAAAATTTTCAAGCGCTACAGTTAGTATGGACAGACCGAAACGACAAATTTCCTTGGGAAACAGACTTTGAAGAAGATTTTATTTACAAGCAACCATTGCTTGACAGAAATGCTGACTTCAAATCTCGAGAAGCAAAAAATTTGGGAATATTTACAACAAGGCAATGGTTGGAACTTGACAAACCTATTTTAAGAGTTGTTCACGATACAGACGGTGATTGGCAATTTTTGACAGGCGACCAAATGCCAGAAGATGTAAAACTTGTTGCATTAGAACAGATGGTTATTAAAGACAGAACCTTAAATGAAGTATTTGACCTTGACTATGGAGAAGAAGCCGAAAGAGAATTTGTAGGTGGAGAATGGACAAGAAATATTGTTGACTATGAAGACGAAGAATAAAACGGCAGTCACTAACAAGGGTAACCCTTGCACAACCCTAATTTTCCAATAATAGTTTTCAAAACTCAACAAAAACAACCTCTTTTAAAGCAATTTAAAGGAGGTTTATATTTTTAACAGTAAGTTAGCGTGAGCAGATTTTAGATATTAATAAAAGAAAGGCAAAGCAATGTCAAAGGAATGTCAAAGGAAAGTCAAAGTAAAGTATAAGTAATGTCCGGTGATATGATGATTATTCCACACCTACTGCACTCGCGAAATCTCAATCTTGAAAGTTCTATGAAGATTTTGCTCCTGCGGGGCATAAATTTATACTCAACACCCAATCCCCTGAAATCTTAAGAATTCTTCATCATGATTCGGAAAGTAGTTCCCTTCCCTACTTCGGTTTGCGCTATTTTGATGTCGCCGTTGTGGTATTCTTTGATCACTCTTTTTGCCAGAGACAACCCTAATCCCCACCCTCGACTTTTGGTAGAATAGCCTGCTTTGAAAGCATTTCGCACCTGAAAAGTTGTCATCCCCGAACCTGAATCTTTGAAATCGATGAGGATATATTTATTCTTTTCATAGAGTTCTATTTCCATTCTTCCTTCCCCTTTCATCGCATCTACTGCGTTTTTTACGATATTTTCAATCACCCAACTCAGCAAAATTCGGTTGTGGGGAATGAGGATATTTTGTTTTGGAAGTATGAGCATAAACCGAACTTTGGTAGAAATTCTCGATTTCAAATAGTCGAAATTCTGTTGCAAGGTTTCATTAATATTCAAATCATTCAACTCCGGAACCGAGCCTATTTTAGAGAATCTTTCGGAAATGGTTTTCAGTCGGTTGATGTCGTTTTCAATTTCTTTTACGCCTTCGCTGTTTCCATTTTCCATGCGGAGAATCTCGATCCAGCCGATCATCGAAGAAAGTGGCGTCCCGATTTGGTGCGCGGTTTCTTTGGCCAAACCAGCCCAAACATAACCTTCATCGGTTTTTTTAATGGTTCGTAGAAACCAGAAAGAGAAGAAAATATAAGCCAAAATCAATAGTCCCAAGATATAAGGCGAATAGCGAAGATTATTGAGCAAATCTGAATTGGTATAAAAAACATACTGATTATTTCCATTAGGCATTTGCAACTCGATAGGTCGATAAGAGTTTTCCATTTTCTGCAACAGTCCTAAGAGTTTTGCTGGGTCTTTCTGTATATTTTCAGGGATATTAATTTGGAAATCGGGACCAATAGGTTTTTTATTTTTGTCGGTAACAATCACTGGCATGGTATTATTGGTCTTGCTGATTTGTAATAGCAAATCCAACGTCATAGGATCCTGAATGATACTTTCTTCCTGCTGGTATTTAATGGCCGTTGCGAAAAGCTCAATCCTCTTAATCTCTTCTTTCCTTAAGTAATCGATTAGAGCAACCGACGCTATCACAATACCTGCAATAGCGGAAGTCAGCAAAATATAAATTACCCAATTATTGATTTTAGAAAAAAAACTTCTTCGTTTCATTGAAAGATTTCAGATTATTTCAGAACGTTTAGAACTTTATACAAAGCATCGCTGATGTTGGAAGCCTGATAATTGTTGATAATCACCGCGAATACATACTTTTTCCCGTCTTTGGATGTGTGATAGCCCGCAAAAGATTTCGTGTCTTTCATGGTTCCGCTTTTCATTTTCATGCCGTTGCCTTGGGGGGGGAAACCCTCAAAAAATTCATTAAACCAAGGTTGTTTCCTACTCCAAAGCAAAGATTGCACTTCAGCTCTTGCGGAAACATAATTTTGAGGTGAAAGTCCGCTTCCATCAGCGAAATTGATCATCGCAGAATTGATTCCTTTCCCCTTCCAGAATTCTTTCAGATAAGAAACTCCCGCATCGAAACTCCCTTCGTTTTTCTTTACTTTTCCTAAAGTTTTAATAAAAGTTTCGCCATAAAAGTTCACGCTTTTTCTTAAAAACCAGTAAACAATCTTGTCTAAAGTCGGCGATTTATATTCTAATATTACCTTATTTGAAGCAGTATTCGGAAGGTTTTTCCCTTTAATTTTTTCAACAGAAACTGAAGTAATATTTCCATTCAGCTCAATTCCCGATTCCTTGAACCATTTTTGGATCTCGCTACCCAAGGAAAGTGGTGGATTGGGATTCGCTCCGGAAACTGTAATCCCTTTTGCAGGAAGCGTTCCGCTGATTTGTGCCACTTCCGAATACGGCGCGGTGTACACCAAACTTTGATCCGAAGTCCCTCCGGTTTTTACATCATTAATCCATTTTACATTAGGCAAATCGATGTTCAAATCTTTCATTTCTTTGCCATTCATGCTGATATCGAACTGGTTTTCTCGCCAGTTAACTCCCCAAACTCCGGCACCGTAATAATTTCCCATATCGTTCCAAGGCCATCCACCAGGAACTTTCTGGAAATCAAAATAAGTATCATCAATGATTAAATCACCTGAAATTTTGGTAATTCCTTTGGCTTTTATCGCTTCAATTAATTTTGCTTTGAAATTTTCGGGACGATAATTTTCATAACGCCAACTTCCTAAAGTGGGATCACCATTGGAATTAATATAAAGATTTCCGGCGAGATTTCCGGACGATAAATTCCCAGAGTAGGAAGCGGTTGTCGTATATTGATAATCCTTTCCTAAAGTCTCCAAAACTGCTGCTGCAGTGAAAATCTTCTGCGTAGAAGCTGTAGAAAGTCCTTGATTTCCGTTGTATTCATAAATAAAATTTCCAGCTTCGTCAGCGACATAAACCGACAAATTCGCCGAATATGCAGGAGCCGAACTGAGCAATGATTTGGTAGCAGCATCCAATTTCTGAGCGATATTCTGAGCAAGAAAAAATGGTGAACTCAAAAGAATGAAAGGAAGAAGCTTGTTCATTTTTGTTTTTTTATTTTCAAATATAACGAATAATCTTTTGACGAAGCGCTTTCAAACAGAAAGCGCTCCTTTATAAAAAAAAACGATATATCAAGATAAAATAGTATTTCCTTGCATAATTCGTATTTTTTTTGTAAAATTTGTAAATAAAACAGATGAAATTATGGCCTCAATTATCACAGGCTTATTCGAAAGCCAAAGCCAGTCGAAGAAAATTTCTGAAGACTTAGTTCGTGAAGGTTTCTCTGATTCCGATTTTATTATCTATTTGCATCAGGAACCGATTTCGAAAGAAATAAAAACATCAATTTGGCAGTCTTTTTTCAAAGACGACACCCGACTTGAAGATGAAAGTTTAGCCGTAAGCGTAAAAGCAAATACACCAGAATCTAAAGAAAAAATCCTTCAAATATTCCAAGATAATAACTCGATTCACACCAATTATTTTGAAAATATAAAATTTAGTGATGCTCAATCTTTGCAATATTTAAAGAGAATTGTTGCACTGAGAGCAAAATCCGAAATCTACTCTTCACCCCTCCTGAAGCATCATATCCAACACGAAGGAATGAATACAGAAGTGCTTTTTGGTAAAAGTTAATACTCAACAAATCACCTACAGATTGAATTATTTTTATGTTTAATGAAAATAAAACTCAATTTTCAAAAAAAAACAATCTGATTAGGATTATCATCTCTTTAGGTTCATTATTTATACAATAATGTAGAATATTCAGGCATTTTTCCGTATTTTCGTGTAATAAATAGTTTTCTTAATGGTTTACGATTTAGAACAGGAAAATAAGGAAATTCTCGCTCGATACCGGGATTTGATCTCCAACACCTATCGCACTTTGGATGAGGAACAAAACAAACTGATCCGAAAAGCGTTCGATATTGCTTTGGATGCTCACAAAGACCAACGTAGAAAAACCGGCGAACCGTACATTTATCACCCAATTGAAGTGGCAAATATTGTGGCCAACGAAATCGGTTTGGGTGCAACTTCTATTGCTTGTGCATTGCTTCACGACGTTATCGAAGATTCGGAATATACGTATGATGATCTGAAAAAAATATTCGGTAAAAAGATTGCGGACATCGTGAATGGGCTCACCAAAATAGCGGTGATGAACCACCAGAATATCTCCATTCAATCGGAAAATTACCGTAAACTTTTGCTTACGCTTTCCGAAGATTTTCGAGTGATTTTAATTAAAATTGCTGACCGGCTTCACAATATGCGAACTTTGGAAAGCATGACGCCCGAAAAACAGAAAAAAATCGCTTCGGAAACCGTCTACATTTACGCTCCACTCGCCCATCGTCTCGGACTTTACAATATCAAATCCGAATTGGAGGATTTGTCTTTAAAATTCAATAATCCGGATGTATATTTTGATATCTCCAAAAGGTTAGAACTCGCCAAAGAAAGCAGAGAAAGATATATCGATGAATTTAAAAAAGAAGTTTCCGAGCAATTGGTAGACGAAGGATTGAATTTCTCGATCAAAGGCCGTGCAAAAGCCATTTCTTCCATCTACCGAAAAATGATAAAGCAAGGGGTGAGTTTCGATGAAGTGTATGATAATTACGCCATCAGAATCATCTACAAATCGGATGCTAAGAACGAGAAATTCCTTGCATGGAAAATTTATTCCATCGTTACCGACCTTTATCACAGCAATCCTCAGCGAATGCGAGATTGGATCACCCAACCACGATCTACAGGATACGAAAGTTTACACCTCACCGTTTTGGGTCCCGATAAAAAATGGATTGAAGTACAAATTCGATCCGAAAGAATGGACGATATCGCCGAAAAAGGCGTTGCTGCTCACTATAAATACAAAGAAGGATTCCGACAAAACAGCGACGAGAAAAACTTCGAAACCTGGGTAACCGAAATCCGCGAAGTTCTAGAAAACCAGCAATCGCTGAGTACTACAGAGCTTTTAGACAATATTAAACTTAATCTTTATTCCAAAGAAGTTTTTGTTTTCACTCCAAAAGGAGAAATAAAAATTCTTCCAACGGGCTCTACTGCTTTAGATTTTGCCTTTTCGGTGCATTCCGATTTGGGAACCAAATGTCTTGGTGCGAAGGTGAACGGAAAGTTAGTCCCTATTTCCTACGTTTTACAAAATGGTGATCAGGTTGATATCCTTTCATCACAAAACCAAAAACCGAAACCAGATTGGCTCGATTTCGTCGTTACTTCAAAGGCAAAATCGAAAATTAAAGCAATTTTAAATTTTGAAAAAAACCATTTGGTTGAGGAAGGAAAAGAAATTCTGCAAAGAAAAATGCGCCACGCAAAACTGAATTTCAATGATGAGGAAATCAACAAGATGCAGAAATTCTTTAACTTAAAAACTTCTCAGGAATTGTTTTTAAGTTTCCAAAACGGAAATCTGGATATCGGCGACATTAAAAAATATACCGAAGGCAAAAGCCTTTTCAGCAATATTTTGCAGCGTTTCCGAAAATCTCCTAACAAAAACGAAATCTTCGAAGAAACTCCGGAAACGAATTTGGATTTGATTGTTTTTGGGAAAGATGAAGAAAAAATGAATTATAGTTTCGCGAAATGTTGTACGGTAATTCCGGGGGATAAAATTTTCGGATTCATTACCATTTCTGATGGAATAAAAGTTCACAACGACAATTGCCCGAATGCGATCAACCTCCGTGCACAATACGATTACCGTGTTCTTCCAGCAAAATGGGTGAACGAAGAAAGCTTCAAAAACAGAATCAAAATTGAAATCGAAGGACTCGACAGAATGGGAATGATCAACGACATCACCGCTGTAATCAGTAATTCGATGAACATGGATATGAAAAGTATGTCGATTGAATCCAACAACGGTATTTTCTTAGGAAACATCAATCTAGAAGTGAAAAACCGAAGCCAACTGGAGGAAACCTTCAAACAATTGAAAAACATCAACGGGGTTTCGCGGGTAAAACGACTTTAATCAAAAAATTAATTAATGCTTATTACTCAATATTTCAGAAAATTTTTACACAACTCACAATCCTCCGGGATTTTACTCATTTTTTGCGTTGCCGTTTCTTTAATGATTGCCAATTCATCATTTGGTAGTGCCTTTCAAAACTTACTCGACACGAAAATTGGCACCGAAATCTTTCACCTCAATTATCCGATAAGCATTTGGATAAATGACGGTTTGATGGCCATTTTCTTTTTACTCGTTGGTTTAGAAATCAAACGCGAAATCGTGGAAGGCGAACTTTCGAACTTTTCGAATGCGTCGTTACCTATTGTTGCAGCAATTGGCGGAATGGTGGTTCCTGCTTTGATATTTTTCTTTTTCAATCAAGGAACCGATTTTGCGAAAGGTTGGGCAATTCCGATGGCTACAGATATTGCTTTTTCGCTGGCAATTATTTCGATGTTGGGAAAAAGAGTTCCGATTTCTCTGAAAATATTTCTTGCGGCGCTTGCAATTGTGGACGATTTAGGCGCCATTGTGGTGATTGCAATTTTCTACACAGATCAAATTCATTGGGATTATCTGGGCTTGAGCGCTTTGATGGTGGCGATTTTGGTTATTCTGAACCGATTGAATTTTACAAAGCATATTTTCTATCTCATTCCGGGGATTTTTCTTTGGTATTTTATGCATCATTCCGGGATTCATGCTACAATTGCAGGAGTTTTACTGGCTTTTGCGATTCCGACGAATGTTTCCGATGTAGAAATTTCACCGCTCGAAAAGCTGGAACAGAAACTTCATTTACCGGTAAACTTTATCATCATGCCGATTTTTGCACTTGCAAATACCAATATTACCTTCAAAAATGGAATGGTCGACGGGCTTTTCAGCAATTTCGGTTACGGAATTATTTTGGGATTATTTTTAGGTAAAGTAATCGGGATTAATTTGTTTTCATACATTTCCATTAAACTAAAAATCAGTTCATTGCCGGATCAAAGTTCATGGTCGCAAATGATCGGTGTCGGACTTTTGGCTGGGATTGGTTTCACCATGTCGATTTTCATCGCATTGCTTTCTTTCAAAGGGTTTCCGGAAATTCAGGATGAAGCTAAATTTGCCGTTCTGATCGCTTCTTTGCTTTCAGGTCTTGTTGGATACACCATGCTTAATCTTTCGTTTAAAAGTCGAAAAAGATCGGCATAAACCTATTATTCTTCTACACTAATTGTGTGCGTTTCGTCGGCTTCTTCCATGTCCGGCAAAATATTCGCATCGAATTGTTGTGCATTCAATTTCACTTCATCAGCAATCATTTTTTCTACCCGAACTTTCTTGATAGCGATATTTAATTCATTCCCCAAAAGAATCAGAATGATATTGATATTCACCCAAACCATCACCAAAATAATAGATCCTATGGATCCGTAAAGAACATTGTATCGGGCAAAATCTTTCACATAAATTGCGAAAATATAGGTGAGAATCACAAATAAAACGGTGGTAAAAATGGCTCCGGGCATCGCCTGTTTAAAGGTCGTAATCTTAAGACAGCCTACCCAATAAAAAAGCGCCAACAAAATAAAATAGAAAATAGGAAACGAGAAAAATCCAATGATTTTCGACATATTATCAACCAGCCATGAAATATTAATTTCCGGGGTGAACAATTTCAGCACGACTTCACTGTAATAAATTCCCAATAACGAAGCGATAATAAGGAAAATAAAGGCAATGGTAATCCCAAACGCGACCAAATATTCCTTCACCACGCCTCTTCTCAAATTGGTATTAAGATTAAAACCATTAATCAAAGAATGCGTTCCGTTCACCGCAAAAATCATTGCAAAAATAATCGTTAAATTACTGATATTCTTCATATTGGGAAGAATATAAGTTTGGATATAACCGGAAACATCTTTCTGAATATGAGCCGGAAAAACATTATGCATCAAAACCTCAAAAATATAGAACTGAAGCTTGTCGTAATGCGGAAGATAAGGCAACAATGAAAGCAAAAAGAGAATAAACGGAAACAAACTCAAGAAAAAACTCCACGAAATGCTCGCAGCGCTTCTTCCGATCTGCATTTTGAAGACACCTTGTCCATAAATCTCAAACATTTTCCACAGAGAAATGCCTAAAAAAGGAATATGAATACTATCAAGAAATTCATGAATTTTGAGAATGAATTGAGGAGTTTTAATGCCCATTAATCTATATTTGCAGAACAAAGATAAGAAATGAGAATTAATTTGGTCTGTATCGGAAAAACCGATGATAAAGAAATAAGCGAGCTTATAAAATATTATCAAAACCGGCTCCCAAAACACTGGAATTTCGAAATCACGGAAATACCGGATGTGAAAAATGCGAAAAATCTTTCCCCAGATCTTCTTAAAAAAGAAGAAGCAAAACTATTTCTCAACCAAACCGAAAATTCCGATTATGTAATTCTGCTCGACGAGAAAGGAAAACAGTTTACCAGCCGCGAATTTGCCTCAAAAATCGACAACTGGATGAATGCTTCCATAAAGAAAATTTCGTTTTTTATCGGTGGTGCTTATGGGTTTTCGGAGGAAATTTATCAACGGGCAAATGAGAAAATGTCTTTATCAAAAATGACTTTCACGCATCAAATGATCCGTCTTTTTTTTGTAGAACAAATCTATCGTGCCGATCAAATTCTTCAAGGAAAACCTTATCACAACGACTAATTTATACAACAACCAACCTTCACTTCCGGTTTTTTCCGTAATTTTGGACTTATGGATTTATCTCTTAGAACAGTTACGGTTATGCGCTACATTCTTCCTCTTCGCGAAGGTGGTTCGTTGCCAGCTTTGGCAGAAGCCGATGACGATTTTAAATATGTTTTAAAATTTCGAGGCGCAGGACACGGCGTGAAAATGCTGATTTCTGAACTTTTAGGAGGCAAAATCGCCGAGATTCTCGGATTGAAAATTCCCGAATTGGTTTTTGCCAACCTCGATGTAGATTTCGGAAGAACCGAAGGCGACGAAGAAATCCAGGATTTGCTGAAGTTTTCCGAAGGTTTAAATTTCGGTTTGCATTTTCTCTCCGGAGCAATAGCATATGATGCTTCGGTGAAAATAGATCCGTTGTTGGCATCCAAAATTGTTTGGCTGGATGCTTTTATCACCAATATTGACCGCACTTTCAAGAATACCAATCTTTTGCTTTGGCATAAAGAACTTTGGGTAATTGACAACGGCGCATCGTTTTATTTCCACCATTCTTGGCAAAATTTTGATGCAGCTGCGAAAACACCTTTCAAATATGTGAAAGACCATGTTTTGCTACCTCAAGCAAGTAGATTAGACGATGCAGATGCTTTTGCAAAATCCGTTTTAAATGAAGAAATTTTCAGAGAAATAGTGAATTTAATTCCTCAAGATTGGTTGCAATGGAACGACGCCGATGAATCGCCAGAAGAAATACGAGAAATTTATTTTAATTTCCTGAAAACAAGATTAGAAAATTCTGAAATCTTTTTAAACGAAGCCAAAAATGCAAGAGGATAAAATTTACGAATACGCGGTGATCAGACTCGTTCCGAAGGTTGAAAGAGAAGAATTTTTCAATATCGGTCTTGTATTGTTTTCGAAAAAAGAAAAATACATCCGCATGGAATTTCATTTATGCCCGAAAAAATTCGAGTTGATGCATTCCAAACTCGATTATGAAGATGTTCAGAAAAATCTGGAAAACTTCAAGCACGTCGCAAAAGGCGAAAAAGCAGGCGGCGAAATCGGAACTTTGGATATTCCCGAAAGATTCCGTTGGTTGACGGCGGTGAGAAGTTCTGTCATTCAAACTTCGCGTCCGCATCCTGGAAAAACAAAGGATTTAGATGCAACTTTCGACCGATTATTTGAAGAATTAGTAAAATAAAAATTCTCCTCAAATTCATTTTAAAATATAAAAAAACGGACTCAAAAAAATTGAATCCGTTTTTTTTAATCAAGAAATTCATTTAAAAACTAAAATTTAACCTTGAAAATATATACCTTCCATTTTGTCCAAATTGTGAGGTTGATCTGGAATAAATGAATTGATCATTATTGGTGGAAGCAGTAAGGTTTTTCGTAGGATAAATATCAAATAAATTGTTCGCACCTAATGTGATACTTAGATTTTCGGTAAGTTTATAAGCCACAGAAACATCGGTGATGATTTTATCAGTAATCGATTGGTGTTCGTTTAAAGAAACTACTCCATCGCCGTTTGCATCAATTGTATCCGGACTTGTCACCTTTCCGAAATAGGTATTTCTCAGGTAAAAAGTAGCGTCTTTCCAAGTAATATTGTGGGATAAACTCGCCTTAACTTTTGGCACTGCTTCTTCAAGATAAACTCTGGATGATTCTGAAAAATATACATTTTCCAAGTTTGCAGCTTGTAAAGCTCCTGAAGAATGAATGCTCCCTACTTTCTTGGTTTCATTAAGGTTCAGCGCGAAATTATTATCAAGTTTTACCTCAGAAAATCTTGCTTGATGAGAAATTACCACATCCAAACCTTTGGTTTCAGTATCGATGCCATTGGTGAAGAACTGAGCCGCATTTACACCAGCTGCATCAAAAAAATCCGGGGCAACCGATCTTGGGAACTGGCCTGTAAGAATAATTCGATCGTCGATTCTTGTGAAAAATCCATCCGCAGTGAATGTTAAATTTGCAGAAGGAATTTTATAGGTAAATCCAACACTTGCAGATTTAGAAGTTTCCTGTTTCAATTTCGGAATTCCTAATAAGCTTGCAATTTCAGAATCGTTGCTGAAGGTTCCTACTTCTTTCAAAACTCCATCACTAAAAAATGTTGAAGTTACATTATAATAAATTTGGTGAATTGATGGCGCTCTAAATCCTGTGGAACCAGCAAATCTAAAGTTGAAATTATCTGCCAACTTCAATCGGGAAGCCAATTTATAATTAAAAGTAGAACCAAAATCTGAATAATTTTCATATCTCGCTGCAGCATCTACCAAAAACCAATTGGTGAAATTCAACTCAAAGTCCACATAACCAGCAACGGATTGACGGTTTTTATCCACTGCATTTTCCGGACGGAAACCTCCGAAAACCTGTGAACTTCCCGGCAACAGATTACCAAAAAAATCGGTGGGTTTGATGTTGTTTGGTGTCGATGCGGTTTGAGGATTTCCATAAATATCGTATGCGGTGTAGGAAGCTTCTTCTCCAGCGTTAATCTGGAAATTCTCAAAACGATGTTCCGCACCGAATGCAGCATTGAAACCTTCCAGAATGTCGTAATTTTTAGAAAAATCTAAATTAATTGTGTTCTGTGAAAACTTCAATCCTCCGGCATCAAATTCATTAGGAGAAGCAAATCTTAATGAAGAATTTCCTGTATTTTTAATCATATAATCAAATGAATTTTGGCCGAAAGTATTGCTTAAATCGACATTCCAACCATTCCATTTTCCTTTAATTCCTGCTGCAAGCGAAAGGTCCAAAATATTGGTTCCAATTTGCGGAAGATAACCGTTGGCATAAATTCCTGTAAAGGTTCTACTTTGGTTTGGTCTTCTGAAGAATCCACCGGAAGTCCCGTTTCTCAAGCTAAAACCTCCGAAAGAGTACACTTTCCAAGTATCGCTAATTGGTATTTCGATATTAGCAAAAAGCTGATGGTTATTGAGTTTGGATTGCCCAACTTGCATGTTAAAATCTTTTCGATCCAAACCTCGGTAAGCCAATTCCTGATCAGTAACATTCGCACCTAAAAGCCCTTGCAAAGCACTAATCGTATTGGCATTTTGAATTTGATTTTGAAAATCTGCAGAAAAATAGCTTACTTCTTGTGCGTATTGATGAATGTTGTTGATGATTTGCTGCGAATTTGCAGTATTATTAATGTTGCTAAATAGCGATGAAAGATTGACACCGTTATTCAAAGCTCGCTGTTCGATTGCGTTGTAAGCATTGAAAATCGCGCCACTTTCTGTACCCGCTCTCGACGTTGGATTTCTGAACTGAGACGCCCAAGTAAGATTATAAAAGCCTCCTCTTTTTCCAATTTTATTTCCATAATTGAGATCAACTTGAATGGTTTGTCCATCAAAATCTCCGGTGTGATCATTCGCTGTTGGAGTTAAATTTCCACCGTAAGAAAATTGGCCATCTAATTTTCCGGTATCTTTTTTCAAGCCTAAATTGATAACTCCCGCAATGGCATCAGAACCATATTGTGCTGAAGCTCCGTCTCTTAAAACCTCAATTTTTTGAATTGCAAAAGATGGAATGGCATTTAAGTCAGTACCAATAGTACCTCTACCAGGACTTCCATTTACATTAACCAAAGCAGAAGTATGTCTTCTTTTTCCATTTACTAAAACCAAAACCTGGTCTGGTCCCAAACCACGCAGCTGAGCGGGATCCAAATGATCTGTTCCATCTGCATTAGTTTGAATAGTCGAGGTAAACGAAGGAGCAACTGCATTTAAAATTGCAGAAATATTGGTTTGCGGTAAAACCAACGATTCTTGTTTTAAATTGAAAACATCGACGGGAACCGGACTGTCGATTTTGGATCTTGCTCCATTTCTAGATCCCAAAATAACCACTTCCTCGACATTGGTTGTTTTAGTGCTATCGGTTTGTGCATAGGCATTGGTTGCTAGAAAAAACAATACCGAAGCCGATAAAATAGTTTTTCTTTTATTCATATTTCGCTTTTTTTTAATTAATGTCCTTAATTTTTTCGAAGGGCAAAAGTAAATGATTATATTAAGTCTACAAAATTAGTGGACTAATAAAATCAAAAAAAATATTGAGTATACTTCAATATTTTTCTTAAAAATTATATAATAATTTGATTTACAGGAGCAAAAAAAAAAAAAAAAAAAAAAATATCACTAGATTTCGAAAAATTAAATCTTCGTTAGCTTCGCAAACTTCAGAATCAGGTTTTTCTCGCCTTCATGCTGGAATTTTACTTTTGCTTTGATATTTTGAGGATCTGTTCCGTCGAGGAAAAGCACTTCTCCCACTCCAAAACGATCGTGGCGAACCTTGTCTCCTACTTCAATATTTTCCGAAGAAACTCCGCTTGGGTTGGTAATCTTTGCAGTTGCAACCGGCTTCAATTTTTGAGAAATTGGCAACGGCTCACTTCTCTGAATACTTTTCTTTTCTTCTTTCTTTTTGAAAAATCTTGGTTCAGCGGGTTCATCATCAAAAATACTTGATTTCAAGCCGGAACGATTGATGAAACGGCTTTCTGTAACAGGATTGATGAATTCCAAATGTTGCGCATCCATCTCACTTAAAAACCGCGATGGTTCCGCATCGGTAATTTTCCCCCATTGGAATCTTGAAACCGCATAACTGAAATACGCTTGTTTTTCGGCTCTGGTTAATGCCACATAAAACAATCTGCGCTCTTCTTCCAATTCTTCTCGGGTTGAAGAACTCATGAAACTTGGGAAAAGGTTTTCTTCCAAACCAACGAGATGCACCACCGGAAATTCCAAACCTTTGGAAAGGTGAATCGTCATCAGCGAAACTTGGTCGCCTTCTTCGTTTTTATCGGTTTGTGTATCAGCGGAAAGCGCAATGTTTTCTAGAAAATTGGATAGCGATGGATCACCATCTTCGACTTGTTGTTGTTCTTCGATGAAACCTTGCATCGAGTTCATCAATTCCTGAATATTTTCAACTCTCGAAATGCCTTCCGGTGTTTGATCGTCTTTCAAAAATTTAATTAAACCACTTCTTTTAGCCACTTCCATCGCAACATTGTAAGCATTTTCAGTTTTCAGCATTACTTGAAAAGCTTTAATCATCGACCAAAAATCGGAAAGTTTGGTTAAAATCCCATTATTTAAAGCTAATTGAGGAGCATAAATCGCTAAATTATCCAAAACGGAAGACACCGAAACATTCTGCGAATCTGCAAAAACTACAAGCTTATTTTGGGTAGTTTCACCGATTCCACGAGCCGGATAATTGATGATTCTAGACAACGCTTCATTATCATTTTCATTGATTAAAATTCGCAAATAAGCAATCAAATCTTTCACTTCTTTTCTTTGGTAAAAAGAAAGTCCGCCAAATACTTTATAAGGAATATTTTTTCTTCTCAGTGCATCTTCGAACGCTCTGGTTTGGGAATTGGTACGATACAAAATCGCAAAATCGGTAAATTTTCTTTGCTCGGAATTATGTTTTTCCCAAATATTCGAAGCCACAAAACTTGCTTCATCCGCATCAGAAAGCGAGCGATAAACCTTAATTTTGTCGCCTTCTTCGTTTTCACTGAAAACATTTTTCTTAAACTGCTGAACGTTTTTAGAAATCACCACGTTTGCAGCATTCACGATATTTTGCGTTGAACGATAATTCTGTTCTAGCGAAACCGTAACCGCGTCTGGATAATCTTTTTTAAAGTTTAAAATATTATAAATATTCGCGCCACGGAAAGAGTAAATCGATTGTGCATCATCGCCTACCACACAAATATTTTCAAATTTAGAAGCTAATGCTTTCACAATTAAATACTGCGAATGGTTGGTATCTTGGTACTCATCGACCAAAATATACCGAAATCGATCCTGATATTTTGCCAAAACTTCGGGAAATCTCGTGAGCAATTCGTTAGTTCTTAAAAGCAAATCATCAAAATCCATCGCTCCGTTTTTGAAACAAGCTTCCACGTATTTTTGGTAAATCAATCCCATATGCTTCATGTTGGCGCGTTCATCATTTTCGATGAGTTCGGGATTTCCAAAATAGGCTTTTACGGTAATTAGATTATTTTTATAATTGGAAATTCTCGCCTGAACTTTTTTCGGTTTATATAAATCCGCATCGATATTGAGATCTTTCAATACTTTTCTGATGACGTTCAAGGAATCTTGAGAATCGTAAATCGTGAAATTCGAAGGAAAACCTAATAAATGAGCTTCGCTTCTTAAAATTCGGGCAAAAACCGAGTGAAAAGTTCCCATCCAAAGCGATTTTGCTTCACTTTGTCCGACTACTTTTGCAATACGTTCCTTCATTTCTTTTGCCGCTTTATTGGTAAAAGTAAGCGCGAGAATATTGAATGGATCCACGAGATTGGTGATTAAATGGGCAATTCGCATGGTGAGAACACGGGTTTTTCCGGAACCTGCACCTGCGAGTACCATCAGCGGGCCTTCCAAGGTGGTTACTGCTTGATATTGCGCTTCATTTAATCCTTTCAAATAATCCATTAGAACAAAGTTTTTGGGGTCACAAATTTAGTGAAATATATACGGAAGTCAAAGTGAAGATCTGCTTCCGAACTGTTAAAATATTTTTAAGCAAAATCAAAAAAAAGCCCCAAAAATGGAGCTTTCTATGAGAATTAATTTATTCTTGTTTTCGCAATAATTATTTGATGAGTTGAATATTCACTGCGGAAAAACCTTTCGGAGAACGTTCTTTATCAAAAGAAACTTTGTTTCCTTTTTTCACAGGATGAGCGCAGTTGTTTTCATGAAAGAAAATATTGTCTTTGGAACTGTCTTCGGTGATAAAACCATATCCTTTATCACTTAAGAAAGTAACGATTCCTGATTGAATTTTTTCTTCTACAGGAATTGGAGCTGCACCGAGCTGAATGTCGTTGAGATCAATTCCTTCGCGGTTTTGATCATCGGGACGGGTTTCTGTAAGTTGCCCGTTTTCATCCACATAAAGTAACATTTCCTCTAAACCTTTTCCTTTGTTGTTGTTGGTTTTGCGTTCTTCACGTTTGAGGTTTTTCTCTTTTTGTTTCTGAAGTTTTTTCTTGAAATTTTCTTTTTTTGAGAAAGAATCTGCCATATATTATTATCGTATTTAAGTTTGTCTTAGTTGCTATTCGGTTTAATCATTGGCACCTGCTTACCGAAAAATCTGCGGGTGATAATGTATAAAAGCAACTGCGAAAAAACGATAACTGAGTAAGAAAAATGTAGAATTCTAAACGGTAATAGAGTAAGCAAAGGCAGCAGCCTTTTATAAATTATAATGCAAAGATACAATAATTATTTGACATTCTGATTATTAATCAAACTTGGTTTTGAGATTTGAAATGGACTGCTTTTTATTAAAATTAATTGGTGAGTTGGTTCAATTTATCTACCACTTCATCAATTTCAAAAGGTTTTGCAATGAAAGCGTTTGCGCCCGACTGTATCGCTGTTTGCTCTAAACCTCTGCTTGCCGACATAATGACCACGGGAATATTCTTCGTGATTTCATTTTCTTTTAATCTTTTACAAATTTCTCTGCCGTCTTCTCCTGAGAGCCACATATCAAGAAGGATGATATCAGGTTTGGAAACAGATTCTACATAGGTGAAAATCTCTGATCCTCGTTCAAAGGCATTTACTTCAAACCCTTCAAAATCGAGCATTAATCCCAGAGAATCCAGAATCGCTACATCATCATCTACAATTACAACCTTTTTTGAATTCATTTTTTCTAATTTTAACAATCTGATAATGGAAGCGAAAAGGAAAACGTAGAGCCTTTTCCTAAAATACTGTGGACCCAAATTTTTCCGCCGGAACGTTCTACGATTTGCGCTGCAATGTAAAGTCCCAATCCTAATCCCGGAAATGTACTTTGCTCATCACCACTTACTCGGTAATACTGCTCGAAAGCAAGGTGTTTTTTATCTTCAGGCATACCAATTCCGAAATCTTTCACGGTGTAAATAATATTGTTGTCTTTTTGTTCAGTTTCAATGATAATCCGATCCGCATCGGGTGAATATTTGATCGCATTTGAAATTAAATTAATCATTACCTGCCCTATTCGTTCTTTATCAGCAAAAACCATACCTCCATTTTTTGCGTAGATTTCTATTTTATGTGATGTGGACATCTGCATTTCTTCCGCAGTTTCGAGTACTAATTTTGCAAAATCGAAACAGCTTTGGTTAAGGTGAATTTTCCCGGAATTAATCTTCGTTACATCCAATAAATCGCCAATCAGTGAAGTAAGTTTCACAACTTGGAGATCCATCTTTTTAGCAAATTCTGCACTTTTTTCATCGCCGGATTTTCTCAGCATCTTTTCCAGAACTTGTGCATATAATTTCAGTGAGGTTAGAGGCGTTTTCAGTTCATGGCTTGCAATTCCAAGAAAAGTATCTTTCTGTTTTACAAGATTTTTGAATTCATTAATGTCGGTATTGGTTCCGATCCATTTATAAAATTCCCCATCTTTGAAAAATGGAGTTCCGGTGGTGAGATACCAAATATATTCATTTTTTTTGCGGTCGAACATTCGATATTCAACCTCAAACTGTTGTGGATTCTTAGCTGCTTCTTCCCAAACTTTCTGAACATTCGGTAAATCATCCGGATGAATTATTTTAGTAAAATCAAATTGGTCGATTTCATCAATCGTTAAATTCAGCAAATTCAACAAATTGGAATTTCCATAATCCAATATTCCGGTAAGACCTGCACTCCACACCATTTGTGGCATTGCGTTCGAAAGATTTCGGTAATCATATTCGTTGGTTTCTGCTTTTTTACGGGCATTCACCAATTCGGTTACATTCAGTGCGACATTCATAATAGCATAAATTTCGCCTTTGGAATCCCGCAACGGTTTATATGAAAAATTGTAATAAAAAGTCTGCAAAACTCCACCTACTACCAAATCAACCTTATCCTCCTGCGTTATATATGGAATACCCGTTTTGAAAACATTTTTTAGAACTTCAATAAACGGCTGGTTTTGAAGTTCAGGAATAGCATCTTCTAATTTTGTGCCGATTACCGATTTGTCTTTTCCCCAGGTTTTTATCATTTGGTCATTCGCAAACTCTATAATTAAATCTTCACCTTTATAAATGGCAGTAGAATAATCTGCAGTTTCCACGAGTTCTTTAAAACGAAGTTCACTTTCCCATAGTTTTTTTTCAGAAAGTACTTTGTCTGTAACCTCTGTAGCAACTACACTGACCCCCGTAATTTCCTGATCCTTAAGAATTGGTGAATAGATAAAATCGAAATAACAATCGCTCAACACACCGTTTTTCTCAATTTTTGCAAGTACATTGTTCCCATTATAGGGTTTCCCGGAACGATAAACTTCACGCAAAAGCTTAGAAAATTCTTGATCTTTGATTTCCGGAAGAGCTTCTAGTAGAGGCTTACCGATGATGGAATCGCTTTTCCCCCATAAATCCAAAATATGCTGATTGGCAATTTCTACTACCTGATTCTCTCCCATCAACATGGCTAATGCGACTGGTGCTTGGCTGAACAGTGTGGCTAAAGAATCAAAACTCACGTGATGCTGAAGAAAATTTTTCATAAAGGCTAAATTAAAAAAAAATATTTCAAAAAAAGTATAAAACTCACTATCCTATTGATGTAAGCAATTTTTATGTTTAATATTTGAAAATATTAATTATATTTGCACTTCTTAAACTTCGAACAAAAAATGAGCACAATATTTACATTATTCATGATTCTAATCATGATTGCGAGTATCTTACTAATCATCATCATCATGGCACAAAACCCAAAAGGTGGAGGCTTATCCGGAACTTTCGGTGGAACTTCATCAGCTCAATTTGGGGTACAGCGTACCAATGATTTTATGGAAAAAGCAACTTGGACTTTGGGTACAGCAATTGTCATTCTTATTTTATTAAGCGTGATTCTTACTGGAAAACCAAGCACATCCATTCCTACTACTCCAATAAAAACAGAAGCTCCGGCTCCACAAACCGCACCAGCAACAAACAGTCCTGCTACTGCTCCGGTAAAAACTCCGGCTCCTGCAGGAAACTAAGAAAATATTCACAAAACATAAAAACGGTTTAGAAATTCTAAACCGTTTTTTTTATTAGTTAAAATCTCTTTTGTTTATTCACCAATATTCATCTTGATGATGGAAGAAAAGACAATCAATCCAACTATCCAAAGACATTTTGGATAATATTTCATCATCGATTTTAGAAAAATCGGTTTTGAAAAAATCTTCACTTATTTTCAAATTTTTCCGGTCCAAAATCATCACATTTTCGACAGAAAAGAATGGGTAATTCTTGATATCTGAATTTGTAGTGAGAATTTTTTTTCCTGATGCCAATGCTTCAAATGTTCGCATTGTTAAACCATTTTGAAAAGGTTTATTCACATCCAAAACTGCAAAAGACTGGCTATAAATTTCAGCAATTTCGTTGTGTTGAAGTTTCGTAAAACTAAGTTTATTAACATCAAAATATTTCAAATTTCGATCAAAAAAACGTTTCAACAGAAATGCAGTTTTCCCGGGAGCATAGTAAAAAAAGAATGTTTTTAAATGAAGCTGAGACGCTATTTTCTGAACTTTTTCACCAATGAGATAACGATCGCTATGCGCAGATCCGATGAAGGTAATGTCATACTTTCTTTCCTGTTTTTTTACAGTGCTTTTATATTCTTCTAAAAAAAACAATGGCCTGAAATGCAACTGATATTTCTTCGCATCTGCAGGTTCGAAAGTGAAATTTTTATCAAAAAAAGGATAAAGTTTTTTGAACTTCGGATACTCTTCGGCTGCATCGTAAGAATAGAAAATTTTCTCTGCCAAAGTATTGTTTTTCTGAAATCCTTCAAGAAAGAAAAACGGGATGCTTTCGCCTTTGATTAATAGAAAAAAATCATATTTTTCTGCTGAAATTTCCAATAAAATCTTCCGATAATAGCGATTTATTTTTTTTTGATACCAATTACTTTTCACTCGAATAATCCCTTTTGACAAAAGAGAATCCGATGGTCTTTCATTATAAAAATCCACTTCAGCTCCCCTACTTTTCAATCGTTCGGCAATTGCTTTTTCATAACCGAAAAAATGGGCAGAAATAAATAATATTTTTTTTCCTTTCAGACTCATGTTTTCAGGAAACCTTTTTGTTTCATTTCTTCTATTGAAGCCTCAAAATTATTTCCCAGAAGCGGTTGATTCAAAACCCATTCGGTAAAACTCTGGATTCCTTGCTGAAAACTCACTTTAGGTTCAAAATTTAAGAATTTTTTCATTAAAGAAATATCCGCAAAATTATGTCGAATATCGCCGATTCTGAAATTTCCTGAAACCGAAACATCTACATTTTTCTGATATTTTTCCACCAGATTTTCTGCCACCGATTGAACAGTCGTTGCTATTCCGGTCCCTACATTGATCGTTTGATTATTCGCAGCATCCATTTCTAAACTTCTTATCGTTGCTTCCACCGTGTCTTCAATATTGATAAAATCTCTGGTTGGTAAACCATCTTCAAAAACATTGATGTTTTTTCCATTTAAAATTTGTGTAGAAAAAATCGATAAAATTCCGGTGTACGGATTCACGAGTGATTGTTCCGCTCCGTAAACATTTTGATAACGCAGAATCACAAAATCTACTGCTATTGTTGGGCAAACGAGTTTTACCATTTGCTCTTGCTGTAATTTTGTAAGTCCATAAAATGAGGTTGGATGAAGTTTAAAATCCTCTGAAGTTGGGAGTGGATGTAGAATTTCACCATTTTGATCGGTCATTTCGAAGATTCCTTTTTGCATCAAATCTAAGTTTCGATGAGCTGGAAATACGATCTCTGCATTTGAATTTTGATATTTTCCTTCGCCATAAACTGCTCTGGAAGAAGCCAAAACAAACTTTTTTACTCTGTTTTTCTGGTTTACTAAAACATCGAGCAAAAGCGCGGTTCCTGCAACATTCACCTTATTGTATCTTTCGATTTCGTACATCGACTGTCCGGTCCCGGTTTCTGCAGCTAAATGAACTATTGCATCTTGATTTTCAATTGCTTTTTCAATGTCAAATCTGTTCGTGATATCACCTTTAATGAAAGTCACTACACCCAAAATCCGTCGATAAAGTGGAGAATTAAATTCAGGATTTTTGGTATGAATTTGCTCCGAAAGACAGTCTAAAACCGTCACCGAATAGCCACGATCAATTAATTTCAACGCGAGTGAACTCCCTATAAATCCTGCACCGCCGGTGATTAATATATTTTTCAATTTACCCACTTATTTTTTCCCAAGTTTGGGTTTGTTGATTATACTTTTTTACAATTTTTGCAGGCGAACCTACAATGACACAATAATCCGGAAAAGTGCCTCTCACAACCGAATTAGCGCCTACAATACATTGTTTCCCCAACACAGTTCCAGCCATAATTGCAGCGCCCATTCCGATAAAACAATTCTCACCAATTGTTGTTTCTTTAACGATAATTTTTTGTTTTACGACATGTTTTCCGATTTCGGTGTAATCATGATCGATATTGGTGATGAAAACATTGGCTAAAATTAGCGAGCTTTTTCCTATTTTCAGTTGACCGGCCGAAGTGATATGAACGTTTTGCGAAATCACCACATCATCTTCGATTTCAATAGTTCCGTCATCTTGAGTTTCCATTCGTAAATGAGGTAAAATTCTCACTTTTTTACCGATAAAAACATTGCGAATTCCTTTCAGAAAAATAGGTTTCCCAAGATATGAAGGCATCCCGAATTTGCCAAAAAAGGGCGCATAACACAACGCTCTAATTCCCCAAAATAATTTATCCATCATAGTTTTGCTCTTATTGGCCTTACGAAATATTTGAATTTGGAAATTACAAAATAAAACAGATATTCCAACAAATTGATCCTCTTGTCTCTATACATTTCTAGAATATTTTTCTGAATTCCCTTTTCCATTTCTTTTAAATTCGCAGAAAGTCCTGAAAATCCGAAGGATTTTTTTCCGTTTCCTGCTATTACAAGCTTTTCAGGAAGCAGAAACATCGAATTGTTTTCACTAATTCGCATCCAGAAATTAGCATCTTCAGAGTACTTTTGTTGCTCATCAAAATAGCCGGTATTTTCAAGAATTTTCCTTTTAAAAATCGCAGTGGAAGTTTGTCCCGTTATTTTAAGTAATAATTTCTTTAAAATAATGGTAACTAATCCATTATCAACATCAATCTTGTAAGGAAAACTTACTTTTTCATCATTCCACAAAGAGGTAATAAAATCCACCCCAAAATCCGGATTTTCCAGATATTTCAGCTGTCTTTCGGTTTTTTCGGGAAGCCATTCGTCGTCGGAATCGAGCAAAGCGATGTAATCTCCTTTTGCGATTTTCAATCCTGCGTTTCGGGCTTTGGAAACTCCACCGTTCTCTTGATGAACCAACTGAATCGGCATTTCTGGGTTATTTCTTTGGTAATTTTCAAGAATTTCCCGGCTTCGATCGGTGGAACCATCATTAATGACAATGATTTCAAACTCGCGTTTCCAAGTTTGGTTTTTAATGGAATCAAGACATTTTTCGATGCTTTCTTCGGCATTATAAACAGGAATAATTACAGAAATCGCCATTAAAATTTGTTTAAATTCTCAATTACAAAAAAGCTAAAATAGGAATTTTGAACGAGAAATTAATCTTTTTCGTTGTAAGGCAAACGGTTTTGGATGGATCTTCCCAATGAAATTTCATCGGCATATTCCAACTCATCTCCCACCGAAATTCCGCGCGCGATAGTGGAAAAATTCACTTGAAAATTTTTGAATTTTTTATAAATGTAATAAGCCGTCGTATCGCCTTCCATCGTTGCACTCAGCGCGAAAATCAGCTCTTTTACTTCGCCACTTTCCAGTTTTTTCTCGATGGAGGAAATATGAAGTTGATTTGGACCGATGCCTTCCATTGGCGAAATTTTGCCACCCAAGACCAAATATTTTCCTCTGTATTTTCCGGTATTTTCAATCGCCATAACATCTCGAACATCTTCCACGATGCACAAAATTTCTTCATTTCTCTTCGGATTGGCGCAGATTTCACAAATTTTCATGTCGGAGAAATTATGACAATCTTTGCAATAATGAATTTCGGTAACGAGTTTTTTCAGCGAATCTCCCAAGGCGATGGCTTGACTTTCAGGTTGTTTTAACAAATGCAACGCCAATCTCAACGCCGATTTTTTCCCGATTCCGGGCAATCCTGAAATCTCTTCAACTGCTTTCGCTAAAACTTTACTCGGATAATCCATTCCACAAAAATAAAATTTAAAACCTCAAACTGCAAGTTTCATCCCTTTTATTATCTTTGGTGAAAATACCTTTATGATTCTTCAAAACTTAAACTATCCTCTCGATTTTAAATTTAAAATTACTACGCTTTCCAGCGATTTCAATATCACCGACAGAAATGGAAATTACGTTGCATACGTTCGTCAGAAAATGTTCAAACTCAAGGAAGACGTTATTATTTTCAGCAATGAAAGCCGTTCTCAGGAACTTTTCAGAATTCAAGCTAATCAATGGATTGATTTTAATGCTTCCTACTCCATGACCGATTTGGAAAACGGAAAAAATTTCGGAAGATTGGCCAGAAAAGGAATGCGCTCGCTTTGGAAATCGCATTACGATGTTTTAGACGAAAATAATGCCTTGAAATATCACATCAGCGAAGACAACGCTTGGGTGAAAGTTTTGGATGGTTTTATTGGCGAAATTCCAATCGTAGGAATGTTTACCGGATATTTCCTGAATCCATCGTACACCGTAAAAGATTCCGCAGGAAAAGAATATTTCCGCCTCAAGAAAATGCCGTCGCTAATTGGTCGAAGATTTCAACTCGATCGCTTAATCGACATCGATGATGAAGACGAATCTCTCGTGATTTTATCTTTATTAATGATGGTTCTTTTGGAAAGAGAGCGAGGATAAATTGCAAAATTCTCTTTGAATTGGATTTTACAGAACTACTTTTCTTAAAATCGATACAAATAATTGCCTGACTTTTTTTCAGGCATTTTTTTATTCTTAAATTTGAGGAAAATATTATTTATAATGGAAATTACACAGATAGAACCTCAAATAGTCTGGAAAAATTTCGCAGCATTAAATGCGATACCAAGACCTTCCAAAAAAGAAGAAAAAGTCATTGAATTCATCAAAAACTTTGGTGAAAATCTTGGTTTGGAAACGACCGTTGACGAAGTTGGAAATGTGATCATCAAAAAACCTGCAACCGCGGGAATGGAAGACCGAAAACCAATTGTGATGCAATCTCACCTCGATATGGTTTGCCAAAAAAACAATGATGTTCAGTTCGATTTCGAAACCCAAGGAATCCAAATGGAAGTTGATGGCGATTGGGTAAAAGCAAAAGGAACCACTTTGGGCGCAGATAACGGTTTGGGCGTTGCGTCAATTATGTCGGTTTTAGAAAGTTCAGATATTCCACATCCCGCTTTGGAAGCGCTTTTCACTATTGATGAAGAAACCGGAATGACCGGCGCAATTGGTCTGAAACCAGGGCAATTACATGGTGAAATTCTCCTAAATTTAGACACTGAAGAAGATGACGAAATCGATATCGGTTGCGCAGGCGGAATCGATGTGACGGCTTCTCAGAACTACAATTTGGAAGCTTCAAAAGGACAAATCGTTAAAATTGAAATCAAAGGTTTGCAAGGTGGACATTCCGGAATGGACATTCATAAAGGTTTCGGAAATGCGAATGTAATCCTCGGAAGACTTTTGTACACCGGAGTTTACAATCAAAACATTCAATTGATTACCATCGATGGTGGCGGATTGCGAAATGCGATTCCGCGCGAAGCAAATGCGATATTATCAGTAAGAAATGTGGTTGAATTTATCGAAGATGCGAATGTTTTGAAAGCTTCAATCCTCGAAGAATTTGCAAATGTTGAAAAAGATCTTCAAATCAATATTGAAAACTTCAGCACCGAGGAAAAAGCGATTTCTGAAGAAGATTCCAAGAAAATTATTTTAGCTTTAAAATCCGCACACAACGGCGTTTACAGAATGTCTCCTGATGTTGCCGATTTGGTAGAAACTTCCAACAATATCGCTCGTGTGGAATTGAAAAACGGAGCATTAAGAATTTTAAATCTTTCAAGATCATCTGTAGATTCTACAAAATTCGCCGTTGCTGAACAATTGAAATCGGTTTTCGAATTGGCTGGTTTAGAAGTAGAATTCAGCGGTTCGTACCCTGGTTGGAAACCAAAACCAGGTTCGGAAATCGTGAAAATTATGGAAAAAATCTACGAAAGAGATTTCGGATCAAAACCTCACGTAGTTGCTTGTCACGCAGGTTTAGAATGCGGAATTATCGGTGCCAATTATCCTGAAATGGAAATGGTAAGTTTCGGACCGACAATTCGTGGAGCGCATTCGCCTGAAGAAAAAGCGAATATCCCTTCCGCACAAAAATTCTGGGGATTTTTGAAAGAAATTTTAAAAGAAATTCCTAAAAAATAAGTGGTTAAAAATGGACAAAAATCTGCTTTTAAAAACCCTTGAAACCCGTTTTAAAGCGAACATGCATCGCCATGAAAACTTGAAATGGGAAAACGTTTTTCAAAAACTAGAAGAACAACCCAAAAAGTTGGAAACGCTTGGAAAAATGGAAACTTCCGGTGGCGAACCAGACGTTGTAGATTTTGATGAAAAATCCGGTGAATATTTATTCTTCGATTGTTCTGCAGAAAGCCCGAAAGAAAGACGCAGCTATTGCTACGACAAAGAAGCTTTAGACAAAAGGAAAGAAAACAAACCCAAAAATAACGCTTTGGATGTTGCCAAAGAATTGGGAATTGAGCTTTTGTCAGAAGAAGAATATCGTTTTCTGCAAACTTTAGGAAATTACGATTTGAAAACTTCAAGTTGGCTGAAAACACCAGAAAATATTCGCAAACTTGGTGGCGCAATTTTCGGTGATTTTCGTTATGCGACAGTGTTTATTTATCACAACGGCGCTGAATCTTACTATGCTGCACGAGGTTTTCGAGGGAAACTGAAAGTATAAAAATCCATCATTAAAAATAAAAATCCCGCAACAAGAAGTTGCGGGATTTTGTTATCTAAAAAGTGATTATTTTCTACGGATAAGGCGCGATTTGCACTTCCAATCCGTCGATTTCTTCGGTAATGTGAATTTGGCAACCCAATCTGGAATTGTCTTGAACATGAAACGCTTCGGCAAGCATCGCATCTTCTTCATCACCCATTTCTACCAACTTTTCAGCGCCATCCATTACATAAACTTGGCAAGATGCACACATTGCCATTCCACCACAAACACCGATGGTTCCTTCTTCTGCAAGTTCATAAGAACGGATCACTTCCATTAAATTCATCGACATATCGGTAGGCGCAACGACTTCGTGAGTTTGTCCGTTTCGGTCGGTAATTTTCAAATTAATATCCTGCATTTTTTGGATTTTGTTTATTAATCAATCTTTTTTACGACCGCTTTTTCAGCTTCTTTTCGGCTTCCGTCGAAACCATCAACACCACTTACGGTTGTATATTTTAAGACATATTTTTTACCTGGATTCAGCATGTTGTAAACACTTTGACACATTAAAGTCGCTTCGTGAAAACCACATAAAATAAGTTTCAATTTACCTGGATAAGTATTAATATCACCAATCGCATAAAGCCCTGGAATATTGGTTTGATAATCCAACGCATTGTTCACCACGATGGCATTTTTCTCAATTTCTAATCCCCAGTTTGCAATATCTCCCAATTTTGGGGTTAATCCGAATAGCGGAATGAAATAATCGGTTTCCAGATCGAATGTTTCACCTTCTTTTTCGATGGTGATCGATGCTACTTTATCTTCTCCTTTAATCCCTGTAACTTCCGCGGGGGTCATCATTCGTATTTTTCCTTGGTCTTTTAGAGCCTGAACTTTTTCCACAGAATCTAAAGCGCCACGGAATTCATTTCTTCGGTGAACTAAAGTTACTTCACTGGCAATATCAGCCAAGAAAATACTCCAATCCAATGCAGAATCGCCTCCACCTGCGATGACTACTTTTTTGTTTCGGAAATGTTCGGGTTCTTTGATGAAATATTCAACACCCTTTTCTTCGTAATCGGCAATATTCTCGATGGTTGGTTTTCTTGGTTCAAAAGTTCCCAATCCGCCTGCAATTGCTACAGCTTTTGCACGGTGAACAGTACCTTTGTTCGTTACTACTTCAAAAGTGCCATCTTCGAGTTTATTTAAAGTTTGAGCTGTTTCCCCTAAAGTAAATCCTGGTTGAAATTGCTTAATTTGTTCCATTAAATTATTTACCAATTCGCCTGCATTCACTGAAGGAAATCCCGGAATATCAAAAATAGGTTTTTTCGGATACAACTCTGTTAGTTGTCCACCAGGCTGCGGTAAAGCATCAATCAAGTGGCATTTCATCTTTAGCAAACCTGCTTCAAAAACTGCGAAAAGCCCGGTAGGTCCGGCTCCTATGATCAATATATCGGTTGTAATCATTGATAATTTTTTTTAAAAATAGTTGCACAAATTTAAGAAAAATAAAAGAACAGCGACTTGCATACTAGTGACAAATATCATTTTAAATACCTATCAAATCAATGTTTTATATTTGTGGCAAATTTTTTGCAAAACAGATGACTATGAAAAATTTTTTAATTGCATTGGCTATTATGTTTTTTAGTTTGGGGTACGCTCAAAAGCTAGATAATATTCAATCTGGTGAAGTTTTAAATTACAGAATCCATTACGGGCTTTTAAATGCAGGTACCGCTACTCTTACTACCTTAAAAACCACTTACAAAGGGCAACCGCACTTTTATGTAAAAGGTTATGGAAAAACCACAGGAGCAGTTCGGGCTTTCTTCAAATTGGAAGATCACTACGAAAGCTTCATCAATTACAACACGGGATTGCCAAGTTTTTATGTAAGAAATGTACAGGAAGGCGGTTATACGCAACATTTCGAGACGGTTTTCAATCACAGCAACCAAACATTAATTTTAACTGATAAAGAAAAAAATAATTCCCGCGTGGAAAAATCGGTTAAAGGCGTGCAGGATATGCTTTCTGCATTCTATTACCTTAGAAGTATGGAGCCAGGTGAACTGAAAATTGGAAGTGTAAAAAAACTGAACGTATGGATTGATGACGAAATGTTTCCCTTCCAAATCAAAGTGGTAGGATCTGAAAACATTAGAACAAAATTCGGAACTATTAACGCTTTGAAAATTGTACCACAAGTAATGAGCGGGCGAGTTTTCAAGGATAAAGAAGGCGTAACTTTGTGGGTGAGCAACGACAAAAACTACATTCCTTTGGCTATAAAAGCTGAACTCGCAGTCGGTTCTTTGAAAGCCAGCATCGATTCTTTAAAAAATGTAAAATATCCGCTGAGTTTTAAAAAATAATTAAATTTTAAAAAATCTTTATACAGAAACGGCCAATGGTCGTTTTTTTTATGCCTTTAAAAAAATAATTAAACACGATGTAACAAAACACTAACAATACTTGTCTTATCCATAAAACAACCTATGAACTCAAAAACTGCTATAGCTATTCTATTGCTCTGTTCCATCACGCTCTTTTCGCAGAAATTAGAAAGTGATAGCATTTCTAGAAAAAAAATCACGGCTTTAAAGATTGATAAATCTCCGAAAATCGATGGAATTTTGGATGAAGAAGTCTGGCAAAATGCTCAAATTGCTAAAAACTTTATTGAACGCCGTCCCAATAACGGAAAACCTGTTCCTGAGGAATTTCAAACCGAAGTAAAAGTTTTATATGATGATACCGGAATTTATTTCGGGGCAACTATGCACGAATCCGAACCTGGAAAAATTGCACGCGAACTTACCGAAAGAGACAATATTGAAAACGACGATATTTTCGGCGTTGTTCTGAACGGATACAATGACCATCAGCAAAGTCTTGAATTTCTGGTTTTGCCAACCGGCGTTCAATACGATGCAAAAATCACCAATGATATGGGCGAAGATAGCAGCTGGAGTGCTATTTGGTTTTCGGCAGTAAAAATTAATGAGAAAAATTGGGTAGTAGAAATGAAGATTCCCTATTCTGAGTTGCGTTTTCCGAAGAAAGAAGTGCAGGAATGGGGAATCAATCTTTTAAGACTCGTGAACAGAACCAGCACAATGTACGATTGGAATTTCGTAGACAATAAAAAAGGCTCTTACATGCTCTACGACGGTATTCTGAAAAGCATTGAAAATATTAATCCGCCTACTCGGCTTTCTTTTTTACCCTATTTTTCAACGTATTTGAATCATTATAACGGGGAAACAACTACCAATTTCAATGGAGGTATGGATGTGAAATATGGAATTAATGATGCTTTCACATTAGATCTTACGCTGATTCCAGATTTCGGGCAAGCATCTTTCGACAAATCCGTATTGAATTTATCTCCTTTCGAAGTACAGTTCCAAGAACAACGCTCATTTTTCACCGAAGGCACCGAACTTTTCAGCAAAGGCGATTTGTTTTACTCCAGAAGAGTTGGTGGAAATCCTTCGAGATTTCCCACAACAAGCAATGAGGAAGAAATCGTAGAAAACCCCGAAAAAGTAAAACTTTTTAATGCCGTAAAAATTTCCGGAAGAACCAACAAAGGTCTGGGAATAGGCTTTTTCAATGCGATCACGGAAAAGATGAACGCAGAAATCCGAAACATCAACACCGGAGAAATTCGACAGGAAGTTACCGAACCATGGGCGAATTATAATGTGATGGTTTTGGATCAAAGATTTAGAGGAAATTCTTCCGTTTCATTAGTTAATACCAATGTTACTAGAGACGGCGATTTCCGCGATGCGAATGTTACTGCGTTGCTTTTTGACATTAGAAACAAAAAAAATACTTACCAATATTTCGGAGGAACAAAAGGTAGTTTCGTGATGGAAAACGGCACTAAATTCGGGAATGAAACTTCGCTCGGTTTCGATAAAGTTTCCGGGGAAAACCGCTTTGGAGCCAACTATTTCATGAGAACCGATAAATATGACATTGGAGATTTGGGATATTACGACCGTACCAATTTCCAGTCTTTTCAGGCCAATTATTCTTACCGATATCTGCAGCCAAAAGGAAATTTGAACAATTTATTTTACAGTCTTCAAGTAACCCATCGACGACGATTGGATCAGGATCTTTTCAATCAGTTCATCATTCATAATAGTTTTGAAACCACCAATAAGAAATTTTTTGGCTTGGGCGGTGGCTTAATGATTTTACCCTTTGGCGAAAATGATATTTATGAACCTAGAACACAAGGAAAATATCTGAAAATTCCGGCGATGATTAATCCTTGGATTTACATCGATACCGACAGCAGAAAAAAACTGAGGCTGAATACCTATATCGATTATTATGCATATAACCAGAAAGGCCGCTACCAACTGAATTATCAAATCAGTCCGAGCTATAAACTCTCTGATAAAATGAGAATATATTACACCGCCAATATCAATTATATCAATAATGATGAGGGTTTTGTTGGCAAAAATGAAAACGATATTTTCATCGGAAGAAGAAACCGATTTACGCTGGAAAATTCATTAACTTCACAATATACTTTCAATAATACCATGGCAGTGAATCTCGCATTTAGACATTATTTATCGGAAGTTACTTATAAAAGTTTCCATACCCTAAATAATGACGGAACTACTATACAAACAAATCTCTTCACCGAAAACCCCGATGGAACCTTCAATTCATGGAATGTCGATTTGCGATTTTCGTGGTGGTTTGCTCCGGGTAGCCAACTTACTTTTCTTTACAGAAATGCCGTTGGAAACTACCTACAGGAATCAGGAATTGGAATTAAAGAAAATTTCAACCGATTATTCCGAGAACCAATCGCCAATAATATTTCGCTGAAACTCACCTATTACATCGATTATAACCAAGCGAAATATTGGTTTAAAAGAAAAAGCTAAAAAAAAGACCGTTTCAATCTTCCTGAAACGGTCTTTTTTTTATATTTAAAGAAAAATTAAAGCGATTTAAACTGCTCCAACATTCTCTTATCATTCTCGAAGAACATTCGGATGTCGCTCATTTGATAAAGCAACATTACGATTCGTTCAATTCCCATCCCGAAAGCATACCCGGAATATTTATCCGCATCGATGTTAACGTTTTTCAAAACCGCTGGATCTACCATTCCGCAACCCATAATTTCGAGCCAACCGGTTCCTTTGGTAATTCTATAATCGGTTTCCGAATTCAATCCCCAATACACATCCACTTCCGCACTTGGCTCTGTGAATGGGAAATAAGAAGGTCTCATACGAATTTTCGATTTCCCGAAAAGTTCAGTCGTGAAAAACTGAATGGTTTGTTTTAAATCAGCAAAGCTCACATTTTCATCGATGTACAAACCTTCAATTTGGTGGAAAATACAGTGCGAACGCGAAGAAATCGCTTCATTTCTGAACACTCTACCAGGCGAAAGAATTCGCATTGGTGGCTGGTTTTCTTCCATATATCGAATTTGCACCGAAGAAGTGTGGGTTCTTAGCAAAACATCAGGATTGGTTTCGATGAAGAAAGTATCCTGCATGTCTCTCGCCGGGTGATATTCCGGAAGGTTCAGCGCGGTGAAATTATGCCAATCATCTTCAATTTCCGGTCCGTCTGCAACGGCAAAACCGATGGATTTGAAGATTTCAATGATTTTATTTTTCACCAAATTAATCGGATGGCGTGTACCGAGATCAGCTGAATATCCAGGTCTCGTCAAATCTTCTTTTTCAAGAATCAGGTTAGATGAAGATGCATTTTTCAGGGAATCAAGCTTTGCCTCAACCGCTTGTTTCAGCGTATTGATTTTTTGCCCGAATTCCTTTTTCTGATCATTGGGAACATCCTTAAATTGGGCAAAAATATCATTTAAGATTCCTTTTTTGCCATTGTATTTAATTCGGAATTGCTCAATTTCATCTTTATTCGTCGTGTTGAAATTGCCAACCTCAACCAATAATTCATCAATCTTTTCTAACATCTTTAATATTTAGTAAGGTGCAAAAATACAATTTTTCAATGTAAATTTAAGGGTAAAATCACTGCTAAATTCTGCGAATGATATATTTTTATCAGAATAAAATCTTAATTCTTTAGAAAATCAAGAAACAATTCGATGGCTTTTTTTCTGTGGCTGATTGCATTTTTGTCTTCAGGTTTCATCTCTGCAAAGGTAATTTCATGATGATCAGGAATAAAAATCGGATCATAACCAAATCCTTTATCACCACGAATTTCTTGAGTTAAATTCCCATAAACTCTACCTTCAAAATAATGAGTTCCATCGCCATCGACAAGACACATTACTGTGACAAAATAAGCTTTTCTGTTGTTTTCGTCTTTCATTTCATCCAGAACTTTGGCCATGTTTTTTGCAAAATCATGATTTCCGGCATATCGCGCGGAGTAAATTCCTGGTCTTCCGTCCAAAGCTTCAACTACCAATCCGGAATCGTCTCCCAGACTTGGTTTTCCGGTTTTTTCGAAGCAATATTTGGCTTTAATTAAAGCATTTTCGTGAAAGGTATTTCCGTCTTCTATAATTTCGTCGTGCAAATCGTAATCTGCTAAAGAAGTTACATTGAAATCGTTTCCTAAAATCTGCTGAATTTCTTCTTTTTTGTGCTGATTATGCGTTGCAATAAGGATTTCCTGGCTCATAAATATCTTTTGGAATCAATAATTTTCAGAATAATGTACTCTGTATTTTCTGGTAAATAAATAATAAAAAACGGCAAATAAAACAATCCCGACGATTAAAATAATCCATTCGGAAACTTTAAAAGCCTCTGCAAAACTTTCTGTATTTCCATAAAAAATAAGAAACGAAGAACACAGATTATTGAAGGCGTGCAACAAAATCGGCAAAAGCAAAGACTTGGTTTTATAGTACACAAATCCCAAAATACACCCCAACAACACTGCGCCTACAAACTGCCACGGATTGCCGTGAACAAGCCCAAAAACCACTGCTGAAATCGCAATCGCTGTAATCGGTTTCGTACCTTTATTGATGAGTCCTTTCTGAATAATTCCACGAAAAACAATTTCCTCGAAAATGGGCGCCATAATCACGGCCATCACAATCAGGGTGGCTTTATCATTGGTCATTTGCTCCATCATTTTCGAAAAATAGGCGTAATATTCTCCGAAAAATGGTCCGCTAATCGGAATTTGTGCGGTGATGAATTCTGCGATCAACATCATTCCCAACATCATCGGAAAAATCAAAAGATAAGTCCCGAAATTGGTTGGCGAAAAATTGAAATTGAGTTTCCTACCGGTTTGCGGACGCGCCACGAAATAATCGAAAGCAAAAATAGCCCCCAAAAATCCTGCTGCATTAATGATCAATAAATAAAAATCCTGATATTGGAAATTATCTTTAAAAACCATCATCGAAAAAACGTTGAGAACCGCGATCACTGAAGTTCCGACAATCATTCCTGCGACCAATGCAAACGCGCCTTTCCAATTGAAAATGTATTTTTTTCGCAAGCTATCTTTTTCCATTGAAATTTAGTTTCAACAAATATAGGGCAAAAAGATAAAAACAAGAATCTGCACGCGGAAAAAACTTCGTTTTCATTTTCCATAAAAAAACACGATTTTTGCACATTCAAATACAATTATGTCAGAACTCATCAAAGAAATAGAAAGACGGAAAACCTTCGGGATCATCTCTCACCCGGATGCCGGTAAAACGACTTTAACGGAAAAACTCCTTCTTTTCGGAGGCGCGATTCAGGAAGCAGGTGCCGTAAAATCCAACAAAATTAAAAAAGGAGCCACTTCCGATTTTATGGAAATCGAAAGACAGAGAGGGATTTCTGTGGCGACTTCGGTTTTGGCTTTTGAATACCGAAATCATAAAATCAACATTCTCGATACACCTGGTCACAAAGATTTTGCAGAAGACACCTATCGAACTTTAACCGCGGTAGATTCAGTAATCGTGGTAATCGACGTTGCAAAAGGGGTCGAGGAACAAACTGAAAAACTTGTTCAGGTTTGTAGGATGCGAAACATTCCGATGCTCGTTTTCATCAATAAACTCGATCGTGAAGGAAAAGATGCGTTTGATCTTTTGGATGAAGTAGAACAAAAATTAGGGTTAACAGTTTGTCCGCTTTCGTTGCCAATTGGGATGGGAGGCGATTTTCAGGGAATTTATAATATCTGGGAAAATAACATTCAACTCTTTTTAGAAGAGAAAAAACAAAAAGTTGGTGAAGCGATTAAGTTTGATGACATTAATGACACCAAAATCGATGAAGTAATCGGTGCAAAAGCTGCTGCAACTTTGAGAGAAGAACTCGAATTGGTGCAATCGGTTTATCCGGAATTTAACCGTGAAGATTATATGAAAGGTGATTTGCAGCCAGTTTTCTTTGGTTCTGCTTTAAATAATTTCGGAGTTCGAGAATTATTGGATGCCTTCATCGACATCGCGCCAATGCCACAACCAAAAGAAAGCGAAACCCGTTTGGTAAAACCCGAAGAAAAGGATTTCACAGGATTTGTTTTCAAAATCCATGCGAATATGGATCCGAAACACCGCGACCGTTTGGCTTTCGTGAAAATCGTTTCCGGAACTTTTAAAAGAAATGAAAATTATTTATTAGTAAGAGACAATAAAAAAATGAAATTCTCTTCTCCAAACGCCTTTTTTGCGGATAAAAAAGAAGTTGTTGACGAAAGTTTCCCGGGAGATATTGTAGGACTTCACGATACCGGAAATTTCCGAATTGGCGATACTTTGACGGCCGGAGAAAAAATTAATTTCAAAGGAATTCCTAGTTTTTCACCGGAACATTTCCGATATATCAACAATGATGATCCGTTGAAAGCAAAACAACTTGCGAAAGGAATCGATCAGTTGATGGATGAAGGAGTGGCGCAGCTTTTCACGCTAGAAATGAACAACAGAAAAATCATCGGAACGGTAGGCGCGTTGCAATATGAAGTGATCCAGTACCGTTTGGAGCATGAATATGGTGCGAAATGTACCTACGAACCACTTTCCATTCACAAAGCGTGTTGGATTGAAGCGGACGAAAAATCCGAAGAATTCAAGGAATTTGCGAGGTTAAAACAGCGTTTTATGGCGAGAGACAAATACGGCCAACTGGTATTTTTGGCAGATTCTTCGTTTACCATTCACATGACTCAAGAAAAATTCCCGATCGTAAAACTGCATTTCATTAGTGAATTTAGAAACAAACAATAATCAAAACCTAAATCTTCAGTTCATCTGAAGATTTTTTTTGTAAATAACTTGTAAAATGATTTGCAAAACATTCATTTACAACAAATTAAAGAATTTCACTATTTTTAAGGAATACTATTTGATTCTACTCCACTGTTTTTAATTTAAAATCAACCATGAAGAAAATATTTCTTTCCGTTTTCGTTGCAGGCGCATTAATTTCTTGCGACAAAAACACGATTCAGCAAACCACCGACAGCATCAAACAAGCCGATAGTTTGTTGACCAAAGCCAACGATGGCATCAAAACTTTGGATTCGATTTCGAAAACCATCAACGATTCCAACGGAATTGCCAAAAAAGTCATCATTCCGGAAATTGAAAAGCAAAAGAAATCCATTGACAGCACGATAAAATCCGGAAGTTGGCAAATCGATTCCATTAATAAAGAAATCGAAAAAATCACCAAAAATGTGAAAGTAGGAACTGAAGTAGTAAAAACTTTAGATTCCGCAAATCGCTCTTTAGAAAAAGGAGAAAACGCCATTTCTGTTCTGACAAAAACCGCCGACAAAATCCTTCAACAAACGAAATCTCAACCGAAAACCACTGAAAATCCGGCTCCGAATTCATCTTCTCAAAACCAAAATAATTCGGTAACAACTTCTCCGGAAAAGGAAATTTCACCTTTGGTAAAAACTGCAAGACTGGAAATTCAGGTAGAAAATATTGAGGAAGCTAAAGCTTTATTAAAACAAAAAATCAGAGAAAACAATGCCGATTTGATCACAGAAAATTTCAGTCAAAATGAAGGAATTATGCGGGAATACATTACGACAAAAGTTCCACTTCAATATTTTGATGGTTTGGTTTCTGACATTTCCTCGCAAGTGGGCGATGTGAAATCAAAAAGTACCGAAACTGAAGGCAATGATAGGATCGCTTCGCAAATGTGTGACGTCGAAATCACTTTATTACAGAACGAAAATATTGCCGGAACAACCCTTCCCGACGAGAAAGTTGAGGAAGACCCGAACAGTTTCAGCGGAGCTTTTATGAAAGGTTTCAAAGTTTTGGGTGATGGTTTGCTTTTTCTACTTCCGTTTTGGCCAATTTTCTTAATTGCAGGAATTGTTTGGTATTTTGTAGCGAAAAGAAATAAGAAAAAACGCGAAGAAGAATTCCAAAGACAATTGGCTTTAGAAAAAGAGAAAATAAAAGCTGCGGAAGTTGCAAAATCGACGATACAAGAAACGCCTCAAAATGTTGGACAACCAACTACAGAAGGACCAAAAAACGACGACGATATTTCTAAATACATGCCGAAATAATAATTGAAATTTTAAAATTAAATAGTAAAATCCTTCAGAATTCTCTAGAGGATTTTTTATTTTTATTTGCTCAAAGCATACACCGCAAAACTCGCCAACCAATGATCGCCGCCATAATTTCCTTGAAAAACCAAAGGCAAAGCGTTGTGTAAAAATTTAACAGAAGTTTCCTCGAAATGTTTTTTGTATCGGTGATTTTTAGGTAAAACTTGAGCAATATTTTTCATGCACCAACTTCTGGTAAAACTTAAACCAACCAAGTGAACCGTTTGATAATCATTGACATCTGAAATAATCGGAAGTTGAGAAATATTTTCTATGCTTCTCTTTTCGTAGAATTTATTAAACCATTTTACATATTCTTTTTGAGGGAGAATTCTCGTCATTAAATCAGCAATTTCTAAACTTGGCGAGAAAAAATCACTTCCATCCGGTTCCAAATAAGCGGGTGCTTTTTCGTCTTTTAAGTAGAAATATTTTGCTTTTTCAATGAGTTGATTTTCAAATTCTTTTTCTCCAACCGTTCTTGCCCAATCAATTGCAAAACTCAATGCAAATGCGGTGTTGGGATGAACTCCGGTGCGGTTTGGATAGGTTTGTTTTGGTAAATATTCTTTCCACAATTTTACAATTTCGTTGGTTAATGGTTTTAAATTTTGATGCCAAATTTTCGCTTTCGAATGATCCCAACTTGCCAATTCCGCATCCAATTGAAGCAACCAAGCCCAACCATAAGTTCTCTCAAAACCTTTGGCCACTTGATATTTACTGAAATATTCAGCTTCGGTTTTTATTTTTTCAGATTGAAAAGAATTCTCTAAAATTTTATAAATTTCTTCTTTATTTGTGAGAAAAGGTTTGTCTTTAAGTAATTTAATGAGCATCCAATGTCCGTGAACCGAAGAATGCCAATCTAAACAGCCATAAAAACTCGGATGTAATTCTTTTGGAGTGAATTTTACATCAGTTTCGTTGTTGATGACGTGCGCTGTTTTATTGGGGTATTCTTGATTGATACAATGCACAGGTTTTTCAGCTAATTGAAAAGCGATTTCATCAGTAAGTGTAGGAACTTGCGCTGAAAGATTCAAGGAAAATAAAACGACTAAAAGACTGAATTTTTTCATTAAATAAATGTATAAAAAATTACTAAAAATTTAAACAAAAAAGCCCTCCACAATCGGAAGGCTTTTCGTTATTTCATATTCACTATTTTATCGACAACATACGTTGTATTTCCGCGCCACGGAAGCACTCCATGATATTCTTTGTAATGCAGATCGAAGGTTTTCCCATTGTTAATTTCGAGTTGTTTGAAAACAGCTTCATCATCAACAGAAAATTCGAATTCATAGCTGGTTAAGTTCCCGGTTCTCGGATTGGCTCCGAAACCTTGCTGAATGAGTTTTCCTTCATAGGTTTTGAAAATATTGCCTTTTTTCACAGCATAATTCAATACTCCCGATTTTACGCCTTCACCAAAAACGAAATAATAACGGTAATAAAAAACGCCTGCTAAAAGCAAAACTACAGCAACCAAAGTGATCCACAAATATTTCATAGGAAATTGTTTAGTGATTAAATATTATTTAGCAATACTTCTGGAAATTACGATTTTCTGAATTTCAGAAGTTCCTTCGTAAATCTGAGTGATTTTTGCATCACGCATCATTCTTTCCACATGATATTCTTTTACATAACCGTAACCACCGTGAATTTGTACCGCTTCAATGGTTGTATCCATCGCAACTTGTGAAGCATAAAGTTTTGCCATTGCACCGATTTCCGAGATGTCTTTTCCTTCATCTTTTTCAGTTGCAGCTTTGTAGCAAAGCATTCTCGCAGCGGTGATTTGAGTGGCCATATCTGCCAATTTAAAGGCAATCGCTTGGTGATTGATGATTTCTGTTTTGAAAGCTTTTCTGGTTTTGGCATATTTTAAAGCCAATTCGTACGCTCCGGAAGCAATTCCTAAAGCTTGAGAAGCGATTCCGATTCTACCGCCATTCAAAACTGCCATTGCGAAATTGAACCCGAATCCGTCCTCCCCGATTCTGTTTTCTTTAGGTACTTTCACATCGGTAAACAATAAAGAATGCGTATCACTTCCGCGGATTCCCAATTTATCTTCTTTAGGTCCGATTTCGAAACCTTCCCAACCTCTTTCGACGATGAAAGCGTTGATTCCTTTATGTTTTTTCTCAGGATCTGTTTGTGCGATTACGACATAGTAAGTTGCGTTTCCGCCGTTGGTAATCCAGTTTTTGGTACCGTTAAGGAGATAGTGGTCGCCCATATCTACGGCAGTTGTTTTTTGGGAAGTTGCATCCGAACCGGCTTCTGGCTCCGAAAGTGCAAAAGCACCTATCACTTCGCCACTTGCCAAAGGTTTCAGATATTTCATTTTCTGTTCTTCGTTACAGTATTTTTCAAGTCCGGCGCATACCAAAGAGTTGTTTACCGACATTACAACGGCAGCAGAAGCGTCAACTTTAGCAATTTCTTCCATTGCCAAAACATAAGAAACACTGTCCATTCCGGCACCTCCATATTGAGGATCTACCATCATTCCCAAAAACCCCAATTCTCCCATCTTCTTCACTTGTTCGTATGGAAACTTCTGTTCTTTGTCTCTTTCTATTACGCCGGGCAAAAGTTCGTTTTGTGCAAAATCTCTTGCAGCCTGCTGAATCATCAATTGTTCTTCAGATAAATTAAAGTCCATAAAATTTAATAATTGTTTGTCCGTAAATCTACAATTTTTCTAAAAATTTTGAAAATTAAAATGATCTAGATTTAAAATATTCATAAAAAACTAATTTCTAATGATTTTATGAATAGAATAACTAATTATTTCAACAAAATTGAGAAGAAAAAATTTGTTTTTGCTGTTTAAAATAAAAATTATATTTTTACAAAAACCCAATATTAAATTGTGTTTACATTAGAATACCTTTAATAAGAAATACTATGTCGATAAAACGAATTTTTGATTTTGCCCACCAAGCCTTGGAAAAATACCCGCAAGATGATATGTTCATCACTAAATATCACGGGGAATGGGAGAAAACCTCAACCAAAGAATTTAATAATCTTGGTGATAAAATATCCCGTGGATTATTGAAGTTGGGCATCAAACCGGGAGATAAAATAGCATTGATTACCACCGCAAGCCGTACTGAATGGGCAGTAATGGACTTGGGAATTGCTCAAATTGGCGCAGTTTCCGTACCGGTTTACCCTACTATTTCACCGGAAGATTATGATTTTATTTTCAATAATGCGGAAGTTCAATACTGTTTTGTTTCCGACCGTGAACTTCTTGAAAAAGTACAACAAATCAAGAGCAATGTACCAAGTTTGAAGGGAGTATTCACTTTTGATAAAGTGGAAGGAGCTGCCAATTGGAACGAAATTCTCGATCTTGGTAATGATGAAGCTACCCAAAATGAGGTGGACGATCTATCCAACAGTATCAATTCGGAGGATTTAGCGACTATTATTTATACCTCAGGAACCACGGGAAGACCAAAAGGAGTAATGCTTTCTCACCAAAATATCGTTTCGAATGTTTTGGCTTCTGATCCAAGAATTCCACGCATCAAAGGACTCGATTATAAAGACATTCGAATCTTGAGTTTCTTGCCGATTTGCCATATTTTCGAGAGAATGTTGTTTTATCTGTATCAAAACAATGGATATTCAGTTTATTTTGCAGAAAGTATCGATAAAATGGGCGACAACATCAAGGAAGTAAAACCTCATATTATGACGGTTGTACCTCGATTGATTGAAAAAGTTTACGATAAAATTTATGACAAAGGAACCAGCGCAGGCGGATTAAAAACTAAAATTTTCCTTTGGGCACTCGGCGTCAACAAAGCGAAAAAAGAGATCGGAAAACCTTCCGGTTTGAAAGAAATTATCGCCGACAAATTGGTATTTTCAAAATGGAGAGACGGTTTGGGTGGTAACATCATCACCTTGGTTTCTGGATCTGCGGCACTTCAACCTCGTTTGAATAAAATGTTCCAAAACGCAGGAATCCCAATTCTGGAAGGTTACGGATTAACGGAAACTTCGCCGGTAATTGCTGTGAATAGTTTCGGAAAAATCAAAGTAGGAACCGTTGGTCACATTTTAGAAAACCTTCAGGTAAAAATCCAAGAAGATGGTGAGATCACCGTGAAAGGACCTTCTGTTTTCAAAGGTTATTTTAAAAATGAAGAAATGACCAAAGAAGTTTTCACAGAAGATGGCTTCTTCAAAACCGGCGACATCGGTCACATCGACGAAGAAGGTTATCTGCACATCACCGACCGTAAGAAAGAAATGTTCAAAACTTCCGGCGGGAAATACATCGCTCCACAAGTTATTGAAAACCAAGCAAAAGCATCGAAATTCATCGAGCAAATCATGGTCGTTGGGGACGGTGAAAAAATGCCATGTGCATTGATACAGCCCGATTTCAACTTCGTGCAACATTGGGCAGAAAGAAAGCAAATCAAAATAGGAACAACTCCTGAAAAAATCGTGAAAAGCCCGGAACTGAAAGCCAGAATCGCCAAAGAAATCGATTATCTGAACACCAAGTTGGGCAATTGGGAGCGCATCAAACTTTTCGAACTCACACCGGAAGTTTGGTCGATTGAAACCGGAATCCTCACGCCAACGCTCAAATTAAAACGAAAAGCAGTGAAAGAAAGATTCATCAACCTCTACAACAAAATGTACGGCCACGAGGCTTAAACAACAACAATAAAAACACGGTTTCGGCCGTGTTTTTTTTATTTAAAATGCTGAGTTTTTAATGCATTAATATATGATTATTGGAGGTGAAAATTAGGAATAATAGTTCGTTGGTTTTTGATTTTTTTTGAAAATATTTGGGATATTTAAGGAAGATCTGTATATTTGAGTGTGACTGCCATTAAAAAAAAACACTCTCTAAAATGAAGAAAATTTTAGTTCTATTGACATTGTCGATTTTCACAATTAATTTTTCACAATTAATTGTGGGAAAAATTATAAATAAGGCTGAGAATCCAATACAAAGCGCGAGAGTTGGAATTGAAAATACTGAAATTGGTGATTTGACAGATGAGAATGGGAATTTCCAAATTGATTTTTCAAATATTGACAAAAACGCCAATTTAAAGGTTTATGTTAGCGAATTTATTCTGTATGAAATCAAAGTCAATGATTTTATTAAATCTAACAGAGAAATTATCTTGAGAGAAAGAGCAATAAACATTGAACCTGTAAGCATTAATCCAAAGAAATATAAATATAAAAACTTTGGAACTTCAAATGCAAAAACAAATTATTGCGGTTATGATTCCGAAAAAAAAGACCGATTGTTTAACGAATATGCAATAAAAGTGGAAAACAAAAAGCATTTAAAAGTAAAGACAATCAATGTAAATATAGTTAATTTTGAAGTTAATGGTTCTGCAACCTTAATCTTTGACATTCAAAATGCTTCAAATGGATTTCCTGATGACAAAAAGTCCTTAACGAATGAAACCTTAAAATTAACTATAAACAAGAACGATATTAAAAATAATAAAGTTTCACTTGATATAAGTGACAAAAATATTTGGACAAATGAAGATTTTTTTGTTCTTGTGCGAGTTGAAGAAAGTTTGAATGGGAAACTTTACTTTGGTGGAAATATATTTGCTTTTTCAAAAAACACATATTATCGTAATTACTTTGGAGAATGGAAGAAGTATTCAACAGGTGAACCTTCAATAAATGTGGATGTTCAAATTGAGAAATAAAAATCACCTATTTGAAGCAACCATCCCACAACCCTAATTTTCAAGCATTTGTTCTTAAAATTCCCTAAAACTCTATCTCTTTTAAATCGATTTAAAAGAGATTGTTGTTTCTATCAATGAAAATTATAAGAGCAGAAAACATAAACCATTAAGAAATTAAGAATACTTAGAAAAACTTCGTCAGCAGATTTTTATACCTTAATACAAGAAAGGCAAAGCAATGTCAAAGTAAAGTATAAGTAATGTCCGGCGGTAGATTTTCCTTTCCCCACTTCCCTATTGATTCGTTCGTGGAATTCTCCCTATTTTAGCAGTCTTAAAAATTATGTATGACGGCGACCGGTTTTATTCAAAAATCCCTTTCTATTTCCGATAAAAACATCAATGCAACCCTGAAACTTTTGGGTGAAGATTGCACCATTCCATTTATTTCACGCTACCGGAAAGATGCCACCGGAAACCTCGATGAAGTGCAAATCGAGCAAATCGCAAAACTCAATGCCCAGTTTGAAGAACTCATCAAAAGGAAAGAAAGCATCCTGAAATCCATTGAAGAACAAAACGCTCTTTCGCCTGAATTGAAAACGCGCATCGAGGAAAGTTTCGACCTTCAGGAGCTGGAAGATCTGTATTTGCCCTACAAAAAACGCAGAAAAACCAAAGCCGACGCCGCCAAAGAAAAAGGCCTGGAACCTTTGGCAAAAATGATCATGAGCCAGAAACCCAACGACCTGCATTCGTTGGCGTCGAAATACCTGAATCAGGAAATAACGTCCGTAGAAGAAGCGCTTCAGGGAGCCAGAGACATCATCGCAGAATGGATCAACGAAAACGGCTATGTCCGCAAAAACCTCCGCCGATTGTTCCAAAGAAAAGCCGTGATTTCCTCCAAAGTGGTAAAAACCAAGAAAGACGAAGAAGCCGCCCAGAAATTTACTCAATATTTCGATTGGGAAGAAAGCTTGAGCAGAATTCCTTCGCACCGGCTTTTGGCGATACTCCGCGCGGAAACAGAAGGTTTCGTGAAGACCAAAATAGAAATCGATAAAGACGAAGCCCTCGACCTCATCGAAAACGCCATCCTGAAATCCAATAACGAATGCACGGAGCAAATCATCAGCGCAATCAGCGACAGTTATAAACGTTTGCTGGAGCCCGCAATTTCAAATGAAACCCTGCAGGAAGCCAAACAAAAAGCCGACGAAAAAGCCATCACTATTTTCTCTGAAAACCTCAGACAGCTGCTTCTGGCGCCACCTTTGGGAGAAAAAAGGATTCTAGCGATCGATCCGGGTTACAGAAGCGGCTGCAAAGTCGTTTGCCTCGATGAGAAAGGCGATTTATTGCACAATGAAACCATTTTTCCACATGCTCCGCAAAACGAGACCGGAATGGCGATGAAGAAAATCAGATCGATGGTGAATGCGTATAATATTCAGGCCATCTCGATTGGAAACGGCACCGCAAGCCGCGAAACCGAATTCTTCATCAAGAAAATCGCTTTCGATACACCGCCACAGGTTTTCGTGGTTTCCGAAGCGGGCGCATCAGTCTATTCAGCGAGCAAAATCGCAAGAGATGAGTTTCCGAATTATGATGTAACCGTTCGTGGTGCGGTTTCCATCGGCAGAAGACTCTCCGATCCTCTGGCGGAACTCGTGAAAATTGATGCAAAATCTATCGGGGTTGGACAATACCAACATGATGTAGACCAAACCCAACTGAAAAACGAACTGGATTCCACCGTGATGAAATGTGTAAATTCCGTAGGCATCAACCTGAATACGGCGAGCAAATCACTTTTAAGCTACGTTTCCGGAATCGGTGAAAAAATGGCGGAAAACATCGTGAATTACCGTGCAGAAAACAGCGCTTATGAAGACCGAAAACAACTGAAAAAAGTCCCGCGATTAGGAGAAAAAGCGTATCAACAAGCAGCTGCGTTCATAAGAATTGCCAATGGGAAAAATCCGCTCGACAATTCCGCGGTACATCCCGAAGCTTATCCCGTTGTAGAAAAAATGGCGAAAGATTTAGGCCTAAAAACCATCGACCTCATCGCCAATAAAGAAAAAATCGCACTCATCAACCCTGAAAAATACACCACCGAAACCATCGGAATTTTAGGCATCAAAGACCTTCTGAAAGAACTCGAAAAGCCAGGTTTGGATCCAAGAAAAAGCGCTAAGGTGTTTGAATTTGATCCCACTGTAAAAAGCATTAAAGATTTAAAAATCGGAATGATACTCCCAGGAATCGTGAACAACATTACAGCATTCGGTTGCTTTGTGGATCTTGGCATCAAAGAAAGCGGTTTGGTTCACATTTCGCAACTTAAGGAAGGTTTCGTATCGGATGTCAACGAAGTGGTAAAACTCCACCAACACGTACAAGTTCGCGTAACCGAAGTAGACGAAGCAAGAAAAAGAGTGCAACTGAGTATGATTTTGTAGGAATTATTTAAAAAAATCTACAAAAATTAAACTGAAAATATCCCTATAAAAAAAGTTCCGGAATGAAAACCACCCGGAACTTTTTTAGTTCTATATCCTAACAGAAAATCTTATTTATTAAGTCTGTTCAGTAAGATTTCTGCCACCTTTTCAGATGAGGCAGGGTTTTGTCCGGTAATCAGCAAACCATCTTCCAACGCATAAGGTTGGAAATCATCAGCTTTAGAATAAATTCCACCGTTTTCTTTCAGCATATCTTCTACCAAAAACGGCACTACATCAGTAAGTTGCACCAATGCTTCTTCCGAATTGGTAAATCCGGTTACTTTTTTACCTTTCACTAGAGGTTCTCCGTCTGTATTCTTCACATTTTTCAAAACTCCTGGAGCGTGGCATACAAAAGCTACAGGTTTTTCCAGACCATAAAAACTTTCAATCAGTGCCGCTGAGTCCTTACTTTCCGCTAAATCCCACAATGGTCCGTGACCTCCTGGATAGAAAACAGCGTCATAATTTTCTGCTTTTACCTCTGCCAATTTGTGGGTTTTGCTCAATTTATCCTGCAACGCTTGGTCGCCTTTGAAACGGATGGTTGCTTCTGTTTGATTTTCGGGTTTATCACTGCTTGGATCAATTGGTGGCTGTCCTCCTGCGGGTGAGGCAAGGGTGACTTCCACTCCTTTATCAGCGAGATAGTAATATGGGCTTGCAAATTCTTCAATCCAGAAACCAGTTTTTTCACCGGTATTTCCCAATTTATCGTGGGATGTTAATACAAAAAGTACGTTCATTGCTTTTGTTTTTAAGTTGATAGTTTCAATAAAAAATGTGTGGTATTTCCATACGTATTGACGATGAAACCTAACATTTTCATAGCTATGTCCCGTCAATATCTATTCCAATCCGCCCGCTACATTATTGAAGGTACAAATTGGCATAATAGCCACTATTCATTTATAAATCTTAAATAGAATTGGTTTTTTAGTTTTAAAGATATCACTATGTAAGAAGTATTTTTAAAGGAGACTAAGGTATTACATGAAGGAGACTATAGTCTTACATGAAGTATACCTTAAGTTGATACGGCTTTGGTACGGCTCAAGTACGGCAGAAGTACGGCTCAACCTCTGGGATTGGCTTTCTGTAAGTGGATTTGGAGAATTTAATAGGAAGAAAATATGCTTTTTCTACTTTGAGTTAATACCTTTATGGATAGGTATATGGAATGGTTGTAAATTTACAAAAAAATAAAAATAAAGGCTCAGATGAAGTATCCGAGCCTTTATTTTAGATTTTTTCAGTTTGTAAAGAGGTTATGGTTACTCGACTAGATTAAATTCAGTTGACAGTAGATCTACAGAATTTCCTCCGACCATTATTTTAAATTTCCCTGGTTCTACGATGAAATCTCCATTGTTATTGTAAAAACCAAGTTCTTTGTCGGTTAAAGTAAATTGAACAACTTTGGTTTCTACTGGTTTTAAATTCACCAATTCGAAGGCTTTCAATTCTTTGACAGGTCTCGCTACAGAGGCAAAAGCGTCATGAATATAGCATTGTACCACTTCTTTTCCTTCATATTTTCCCGTATTTTTTAACGTAATTGAAACCTCAACTTTTTCTCCTTTTTTGAAAGAATTCTTATTGATTTTCAAATCTGAATACTGGAAAGTGGTATAACTCAAACCATATCCGAATGGGTAAAGCGGTGTTTTTTCTGAATCAGAATAATGAGACCAAAAAACGTTATTGTCTTTATCTACAGGTCTTCCGGTACTGTAATGATTGTAATAAATCGGTATTTGCCCCACATTTCTTGGGAAAGTCATTGGTAATTTTCCGCTGGGATTGTAATCTCCATAAAGCACTTGTGCAATTGCATTTCCAGACTGCGTACCGAGATGCCATGCTTCCACAATAGCCGGAATATTTTTACTTGCCCAATTGATGGTGAGCGGTCGACCATTGTTCAATACTAAAACAATATTTGGGTTGATTTTGTAGATTTCTTCTAAAAACTCTTGCTGAAGTCCCGGCAAATCCAAATCGGTACGGCTTCTGGCCTCGCCTGAACTGAAAGCATGTTCCCCCAAAACCATCACCACAACATCGGCATCTTTCGCTGCTTTTTTCGCCTCCTCAAAACCCGATTTATCATTAAGATTGTAATCAACTTCTGTAAGGAAACTGGGCTCTTTCGTAGTAAGATCAAGTCCTTTTACATATTGTAAATTATTGCCTTTATAAGCTCTCATTCCTTCTAAAACAGAGACCGCGGAATTGTTTTCTGCGGCAATTCTCCAGCTACCTAGTGGAGAATTCTTACTTTCAGCAAGGGATCCCAATAAGAGAATTTTCTGTCCGGATTTTTTTAAAGGTAAAAGACTTTTCTCATTCTTCAAAAGAACAATTGATTTCTTCGCCATATCCAAAACTGCATCGTGATTAGCTTTACTACCAATCTGCTCTAATTCCCGTTTTTCGTTAAGGAATTTATAGGGATTATCAAAAAGACCGAGTTCGTATTTCACACGCAAAATTCGTCTGCAAGCATCATCAATGAATGATTCTTTTACTTTTCCATCTTTAACAAGATTAATAAGTTGAGGCAAATAAATGCCACCCTCCATATCCATATCAGTTCCCGCTTCCACTGCCGATTTCGCTGCCGCCGCATCGTTTTCGGAATATCCCCACGGAATCATTTCGCGAATTGAAGCCCAATCCGAAACTACAAAACCAGAAAAACTCCATTTATCCTTTAAAATCCCTCTTAATAGTTCGGCATCTCCACTTGCCGGAATTCCGTTCACCGTATTGAAAGAAGTCATCACACTTCTCAAGCCAGCTCCAACAGCAGCTTCAAAAGGAGGTAGAACTTGGTTATAAAGTGTGTTTTTACCAATTTCGGAGGAATGATATTCAAGACCAGCTTCCACAAATCCGTACGCTGCAAAATGCTTGGCTGTGGCAGCGATCCTCAGCGGAGAAGAAAAGGTATTATCTCCTTGAAAGCCTTTAACCCGAGCAACAGCAACTTTTGAACCTAAAAAAGGATCTTCACCCGAACCTTCCATTACCCTGCCCCATCTTGCATCTCGGGAAATATCCATCATCGGTCCGAAAGTCCAGTTAATTCCCGAAGCTGCAGCTTCGGAAGCAGCAACTTGAGCCGATTTTTCAATGGCATCCAAATCCCAACTTGCTGCTTCAGCCATTGGAATGGGACTAAGAGTTTTGTAGCCGTGAATGACATCAAATCCGATGATTAAAGGAATGCCTAATCGAGTCTGTTCTACCGCAATTTTCTGTACCGCAAGAACTTCCTTCACTCCGCGAACTGTAAGCATAGAACCTACCAAACCTTTTTTAATATTTTCATATTTTTGTTCGGCACTTCCACCTACAGGAGCGGGACCAGTAACATCCCAAAAACCGTTGTATTGATTCATTTGCCCAACTTTTTCTTCCAAAGTCATTTTGGACATCAAATCATCAATTTTTTTCTCGATTAATGGATTAAGTTTTTGCTGTGCATCGAGGTTTGAAAAGGAAAGCATACTCATTATTGCGATGGTAATTTTATGTTTAAAATTCATTTTTTTAAATTTTTATTTTAGATTTTCGGTTGTAAAGCTAGAAAGCGGAAGTTCCGCTTTATTGTAAACATCAGGAATTGCCACATTGCTCCATGCGTAGCGCACCTCCACAGGTTTTGCAACAGCATCGGTATGAAGTATGATTTGGTTTCCTTTTAAAACAGCTTTTGCTTTGTGAAATATTCCATCATTACCTGCAACTTCAAAGAGTTCTGATGATTTGTTTTTGAAATGAAGTCCCTCTGCAAAATCGAATTGAAGAATCGTTTTATTCTCTTTAAAATCTACATTTTTATGCGCCGGACTTTCCACAAGGCCATTTACAAAACCATAGTTATTTTTTAACACCAAATTTGCCATTCGAATACCCACCGGTTTTTTATTTTTCGGATGAATATCATCAGTTTTATCGAGATCGCTGGTCACCACAAGCCCTGAATTTTCCGTGCTTTGTGCTACTATTCTTTGTGCATTTTTAATTCTCACGGTGGTGTCGCTCCATCCAGTATATCCCGCAATTTGAATGATATAGAATGGAAGATTATCGGCTTTTGCTTTTCTCCACGAAGCAATCATTGATGCCAATAAATCTTTATAGCCATCAGGATTTCCGGTATTGGTTTCCCCTTGATACCACAATATGCCTTTCATTTTAAAATCATTTAAAGGATAAATCATTGCATTATAGGCACCTGCAATTTGAGAAGGATAATATTCAGAGGGTTTAATCTTTTTATAATTATCCAAGATGAGAGGATTGGCTTCGAACACTTCTTTAGGAGTCCATAATTCAGCTGCCGAACCACCCCATGCCGAAGCGATTAAACCAATGGGAACATTTTTTAAATTCTCCTGAAGTTTTTGGGCAAAAAAGTACCCTATAGCACTGAAGTTTTTCATGGTTTCTGGCGTACAAATTTGCCAGTTTCCATAAAGATTATTTTGAGGAAATTCCGATGATAATTTCGGTACAGAGAAAAATCGAATATTCGGATGATTGGCTTTTGAAACCTCCATATCACCATCTTTAATTCCCCACGAAGCGCTCATTTCCATATTGCTTTGCCCAGAAAGTAGCCAAACTTCGCCCAGCATCACATTGTTTAGAACAACTTCATTGTACCCTTTAAGGGAAATTTTATAAGGTCCGCCTTCTTTTCCTGTAGGAATGATGAATTTGAAAGTGGCATCATTACCTGCTACAGTTTTGTATTCTTTGTCAAGAAAATCTGCTTTAAGAGTAATTTCTTCTTTCGGCGAAGCACTCCCCCAAATTACCACCTCGGCATTACGCTGAAGTACCATATTATCTGTAAAAATTGCAGGTAAGTTAATATTAGCCATCATAAAAACAGAAACAAAAAGCGAGAAAAGAATTAGGTAATTTTTCATAATCAATTCAGTAATTTACTAAAAAACGGGAAAAGCTCATCTGCCATTTTTTGATCATCTTTTGAACTTGGGTGATAACCGCAACCTTCTGGTTTCATTTCCTGAAACTCAAAAATTTCAATAGGACTATGTTTGGTATTATTGCTAAAGAATTTTTTCACTTCTAGCAAACATTCGATGAGTAATTTGTTCTGCTCCCCTGCAACCATCGGACTATTAAGTAAAACAATTTTGGTATTGGGATATTTCCGGTAAATATTCTGAACAAATTCAATATAGTTCCCAATGAATTTATGTTTATTGAATGGCAGACGCTCTTTTTTGCCATCTCCACTCGACAAATCGTTTGTTCCAAGGCAAATACTCACAAGATCTGGTTGGAAAATATTTTCGAATTTCGCAGTTCCAGAAGGTCTTAAATAAAGATTATTATAAACATCCGGAAGTATATTTTCTTCCCATTTTTCGGTATTCCAATTGCGATACATCCCAAAACCAGAAACTGAACTTAAAAGAAACTCCGAGTCCAACTTCCTAGAAAGAACCGGCCCATACGCTAAATAGGCATTATGCTGATCAAACCACTGTCCTTCGCCACATTTTTTGTCGGTTTCGTCATTTCCGAAACCGCAAGTGATGGAATCGCCGATAAATTCTATTTTTTTCTTGGGTTCATTTTGAAAGGCAATTGTTGACACCCCTTTTCCATCAAAGAAAACCTCTCCCATTGCCGCTTCTGTTGCTTTATAAATTCGGATTGAATGAACTTTTCTGGAAAGATCGGATGCATCGAACGTAAACTTTTTAAAATCGTTGTTATCTACTTTAAATCTTCCAACATATTTCCCATCAATTTCCACTGAAATATAATTGTAGTATCCCTGATACGGCACATTCTTTACATTGAACTCCACAGAATTTCCCTGAAACTGAAATTCCACAGAAGAAGCGGGACCGATTAATTTTCCAGAATTTTCAGACGATTTTTCAAAACGCCCTTTCCAAATGAAATTTTGATCAAAATGACCTCGATAATCATACTTTCGCAAATAATCGCGGGTTTTTATTCCAGATTCATTCAAATCAGAAATTTTCCAATTTCCAGTGGATTCAGCGGATGGCAAAAGCATTGAGCAACTTTCTTTTTTATCAGAAATCGACCAAGTAATCCACGATAATTTTTTCTCATTCATCCAATCGATGTAGCGTTGCCATTCCGCATCATCAATTTTCCCATCGCCAGAAGCTTCCATTCCGGCAGATTCAGAAATAAAAACTGGAATTCCGGCTTTCAGGGCGGCGTCGGTTCTGTCTCTCAACCATTGCCCGTGCGTTCCTGCATAAAAATGCACCGTGTACATTATATTTTTAGCATTTTTTATAGGATTTTGCTGCACCCAATCGATTCGTTGATCCCATTCCGGGCAACCCACTAAGATTAAATTATCATCATCATTTTTACGAATTTCAGCAATAATTTCTTCCGAATAAGATTTTACTTGTTCCCAACTATCTTTTACCGGTTCATTGTAAATTTCATAAATGATATTGGGATGTTTGCCGTATTTTATAGCCATTTCTGCAAAAAAATCTTTAGCTTCTTTGGTATGAATTACATGCGCATGCCAATCAATAATTACATAAATACCTTCCTTGATGGCGCCATCAATCACCTTTTCGATGAGTTTTTTATTGGTATTCGGGTTCTGAAGATAAGCATTCTCTGGCTCAATTCCCATTGAAGCACGAACCACATTAACATTCCAATCTTTTTTAAGCCATTTTACCGCTTTAGCATTATAAAATCTCGGATGAAAATTAGACCAACCGAAACTGGTACCAATTAGGCGAACTGCTTTCCCGTGTTGATCTGAAAGTTGGGTACCAATCACCTGCAAATTTCCGATTTCCTGAACCGGATTTTTTGCTATTCCTAATGTAAAAATAGTGATGAATAAAAGTGATACTACTTTTGAAAGATTTCTCATTACTTATTAATTTTTAATTTTCTGGCGTCCCTTTCAAACCAAGTTTTTTTATCTTTTTTGAATTTTTTAAAATCCTTTTCAGCAGGATGACCTTTGAAAGGAAGATAATATTCTACCTCGTTATTCGACGGTTTGAAGCCTGCATTTCTCCAAAATAAAACGTAAGAAAACTCATGTTTATCGAAGACCGGTTTCAAAATTTTTGTGAACCATTGATCATCAGGAATTTGGTTATACCCAATTTCTCCAATCGCAGAAAATTTATGGTGCTGTTTTGCTGCTACATTCATATTTTCCAGAAGAGCATCCAACTGTTTTGCGAACTTCGGACCTTCCTCAACCGAGCCACGCTGATAAGCATCAAATGAAAACATATCCACATAATCGTCACCTGGATATCTTTTCAAGTACTCTTCAGGAGAATTAAATTCCGTACCGGTGTTATATACCGAGATCAGGTTATGGAGATTTTTTGTTTTCCGAAAGTAATCCAAAGTGTATCGGAATAATTCCTTATATTCTTCATCAGAAGCTGAGTTTACGCCCCACCAAAACCATGTTCCCGTATGCTCGTGCCAAGGTCTCCATAAAATCGGAATTGGCTTTCCGTTTGCATCTTTTAAATCATCCAAAAAATCGGTAACTTGGTCAAGATAGGTTTTAAAAACCTCATTTTTTGAGCCGCCTGGTAAAATCTCTGCAATTGATTTATTGGAAACATCCCATGCATTTTTACCAGTCATCGGGTTATTGGTGTGCCAACTGATGGTAATGATTCCGCCTCTTTGATGAGCTTCTTTGATATATTTCTTCATTTTATCGAAAGGAACCTCATCCAAATTCTTCTGATGACCGAGTTCCAAATCGCCAATTTCCCAGCCATAAACCGCCGGAAAATCGTTCACCGATTCTTTCACATCGCTTCTTCCTTCTTGGTATTTCCAATACACCCCATACGCCAAATCATCCTGATGCCCCACGAAATAGCCTTTTTTGTGGAATGTTGCTAAATTTTGGTAGAGCTTAACGGTTTCCGGGGTAGCTTCAGGATCAGAAAGTTGGTATTGAGCATTAGAAAAGCCCATTACCAATGAAAAAATGATGATTGAAAGATTTTTGAAAAGCGATTTCATTCCTTAGTTAATTTTAGGCTCTATTATAATCATCCTCAATTCTTACAATATCATCTTCACCAAAATAAGTTCCGTATTGAACCTCCACGAAAACAACAGGTTCAGTATTTTTGTTTTCAATTCTATGATGTGCTCCTTGTGGAATTTCAGCGACATCACCTGGTTTGTAATCTTTGATAGAATCATTAATTGTGATGGTCCCCACGCCGGAAACGATGGTCCAAACCTCCCCTCTTTTGTGATGATATTGTAATGATAATCTGCCACCAGGATTAACCTGTATTCTCTTCACTTTATGAGTATCGGCATCTTCTAATACCCAATATTCCCCCCAAGGTCTTACATCATGTTCCATATTTTAAGTTTTAATTATTAATGATAATGAATAATAATGAATTGTAAATATTAATTATTGAATTTTACTTGGATGTCATCCACATACATCGTTCCGATAGCTTCGGAAAGTGCCAACATCACTCTATATTTCTCAGCCCCCTCGGGAATAGACAGTGTTTTCGAAAATTTCTGCCAATCTTTAACATCGGAAATAAAAAATACGGGCTGGTCTTCTCCTGTTTTCGAGCTTGTATTCTTAGTGAATTCTACAATCATCACCCCTTTATTCCATTCGTTTTTCCCAGGTTTCAGGTTATTGGTTTTTGCAAACGCAGAAACATCCATTGTCTTAGCATCAGCGGGAATATCAGCAATTTGATCAACACCATACCACACCGGCTGATTGGAATTAAGCTTTAAACTAAAAGTCCCGGAATTTTTCTCTTCTGAGGATACTTCTGCAATTCCACGCCATCCTTGCAATCCAGTCTCAAATCCTGAATTGGTAAGCTTCAAAATTTCCAAAGGTGTAGCATCTGTAATGACTTTAACTTCATATTTTTTGTTTTCTTCTTCTATCAGTTTATTATAATCATTCTGCGAAAGGGCATTTACTTTAACATCATCAAAATAAAAAATTCCCGTACACTCCGACAAAGCAAACATAAGTCGTGCTGACCGATCTTTATTTATTGGAATAATTTTTTTGTACTCAGACCAAGACGTTGTACCATCAAGCGATACAATACTTTCGCCTTTACCATTAATTTCCAAAATCATAACTGCTTTATTCCATTCGCTTTTCCCTTTTTCAACGCCATCAACTTTCAGCCACGCTGAAACTTGTAAAGCGGCCGTGTTTTTAGGGATACTAAATGTTTGGTCGATTCCCTTCCATGATGGCGAGGTATATTCAATAATGTTTCCGCTTTTTTCACCTGAATGTTTATCATACGGATTTATAATAAGTATATTCTCGCTCGTCCAATCAGATCCATCGAATTCAAACCCTCCATTTCTGATAAGATTATTTTGAGCAAAACTTTCAAAACTAGTAAGAGCTAAAATTGTCAAAAATACTTTATATATCATATTATTTTAATCTTTTTATAACTTCCAAACAAGCTCTGCTGTTATGATATGGACATTTCCAGAAGCCAGCTTTGTCTTTTTTAATTTTAGAATAATCTGCATTTACTCCCCAAAACCATTCACCATTCTCTTCATCGATGAGGTATTTTTTTGTGAATCTCAAATTCTTCTCAAAAATATCAAGGTATTTTTCATCATCTGTAATTTGGAAGGCATTTATGAAACCAATCCACAATTCTGCTTGTGGCCACCAATGTTTTTCGGCAATGAGACGTTTTTCTTGCGGATCATATTCGTACCAAAGTCCGCCATCATCGTCCAAACCTTCTAGAGTAGAATCTGCCATTTTCACTGCATAATTTCGGTATTTTTGGATTAACTCTTCATCATTTGAAATTTCTGCGCACCAAAGCAGCAACCAAGCCGCTTCGATGTCGTGACCATAAGAAATTACATCTTTTCTTTCGTTCCAATTTTCATCGAAAAACAGCTTCAAATGCCAAGATTCTTTATCAATAAAATGTTGGTCAATCGTCCTAAGAATATCGATGATGGATTCGCGTAAATCCTTATCTTCCCAAACCAGATAAAGATTTGCAAAAGCCTCTGCAATGTGAAGATGGGTGTTCATCGTTTTCTTTTCATTGGCGTCTTTTTCACTTAACCGCATATCCTCAATTGGCTTCCAATCGGAAGTGAGGGCTTCAAAATATCCTTTATTCACTTTATCATAAGCATAATGCTGAATGCTTTTAAATAAAATAATTGCCAAATCCAGAGCTTCCTTATTTTTTGAAATTTTATAGAATTCACTTAAGCCATATATCACAAAAGCTAATGCATAAATCTGATTTTTAGGATCTTTTGGGGTTCCATCTGCGTGAATACTCCAAAAAATTCCTTTTGTTTCAGAATTATAGAATTTTGTTTTTATTTCTTCAAATGCAAGTTGTGCCAATTGGAAATGTTCAGGATTTTTGGTAACTGGAAATGCGGCTGCGAAAGTCCATAAGATTCTTCCATACAAAACGGAACCTTTTTCAGCATCGTAATTTTTGTTCTCGTTGAAATCTATTTCGCCAAGGAAACCTCCATTTTTTTCATCTATGGCATTATTGCTCCAATACTTTAAAATATTGTGGAGTTCTAATTTTATTTCCGACGAAAGATATTGGTATGACATTTTTAATTCTTTTGAAATAAAGGCGAAGCCCGAAGAAAACTTCGGACAACGCCGTGAGAAACTACTACAGTTATTTTTTAGCTTCGGAATTTTTATCAACTAAACTTATAATCGTTTGTACCGATTCATAAGAGGTAAATTGATCTTCCGGAGTATTAATGCAATAATCTAAAAGCTGATCGATAGAAGACACCGCAACGTGCATTCTGGTATCCGATGAAGCGTAATAAATAAACACTTTTCCATCATCATCAGCGATCCATCCATTTGAAAAAAGAACGTTGGACACATCTCCAATTCTTTCAATACCTTCCGGTGCCATAAAATATCCGGCAGGTTTGTGAATTACTTTTCCTAAATCACTCAAATCTGTCATAAACATATACAAAATGTAACGCAAACCAGCAGCTGTATTTCGAACTCCATGCGCGAGATGCAACCATCCTTTTTCGGTTTTAATTGGAGCCGGCCCAAGTCCATTTTTCAGTTCATAAACCGTATGATAGGTTTTACCATAAATAATGTGTTCGTTTTCTACCACAGGGTTATTCATATCGGTTACATAACCTAAACCAATTCCGCCGCCACTTCCAACATCAATGAAGCCGTCTTGTGGGCGCGTATACAAAGCATATTTACCATCAACAAATTCCGGATGAAGCACCACATTTCGCTGTTGTCCTGTATTTGAAATTAGATCCGGAAGTCTTTCCCAATTGATTAAATCTTTCGTTCTCACGATTCCTGCGTTGGCAATTGCCATTGAGGTATCTCCTTTTGGAGCTTTGGGATCTTTTCTTTCGGTACAAAAAATACCATAAATAAAACCATCTTCATGGTGAATCAAACGCATATCGTAAACGTTGGTATCAGGATTTCCATCAATTTGTGGAATTACGATTGGTTTTTCCCAGAATCTAAAATGGTCTACTCCATTTGGTGATTCGGCGATGGCAAAAAAAGATTTTCTGTCGTATCCTTCAACACGAACTGAAAGCAGATATTTTCCGTTCCATTTCATTGCACCGGCATTGAAAGCCGCATTAATTCCGAAGCGTTCCATCAAAAACGGGTTATTTTCTGCGTTGAAATCATAACGCCATTCCAAAGGCGCATGAGCCGCAGTAATTACAGGATTCTGATATCGGCTAACAAAACCGTTTCCCGCTTCCTCCACTAGTTGATTAGGTCTTGATATTAAACTCTCAAATTCAGTTTTAATTTGTTTTAACCTTTGTTCGTAACTATTCATATTCATTTCAGTTTTAGTTTTATTGTGGATTATTTGCTCTTCGTGCGTTAAGTTCTGCTTCCATTTCAGTTATTTTTTTGTCATTTAAAGGATAAAAGAAAATAAAGACCACCGAAATAATTGCTGCAATTCCGGGGAAAATGCTCAACATCAGCTTAATTCCATTTAAAGTTCCATGTTCTTGAACCATATTTGCTTGAAAGCCATAATAGGCGAGAAGCCAACCTGTAAGTGAACCACCAATTGTCCAACCTAATTTTTGTGACATTGATGATGCGGAAAACACCAATCCGGTTGCTCTTCTTCCTTGGGTATATTCAGAATAATCAGCACTATCGGCATACATCGACCAAATTAATGGGAAGATGCAACCCGCACACATGCTGATCAAAGCCTGTAAAACCATCGTGAGCAAAACATCATCTTTACCCAAATAAAAGAAGGAAACGCTTAAAACAGCCGCTGTGAACATCGCAAGAAGAAAAGTGTTTTTCTTACCTATCTTGTTCGCAATTGGTGTTGCTAGAATTACTCCGACAATGTTTGCAGCTTGCCCTAAAACAAGATAAAGAGAAGTTGGTGTATTTTCGATTCCAAAAAGTTTAAAAGTATTCTGATTTTCAAAATAATATTTAAAATAATAAACCGCGGCGCCATCTCTAATTGAATTGAAAACCAGAGCTCCTACCCCAGCTCCGAGCAAAATCCACCAAGGTTTATTTTTCCATAAATCTTTTAAATCTTCTTTCAAATTACTCTGTTCATTGACCGGTTGAATTCTTTCTTTGGTTAAAAAGAAACAACCCCAGAAAAACAAAGTTGTTAGAACTCCGAAAATCGTAATTGCCCAAAACCAACCTTCTGGGGAATTCATATTGCCCCCAAAATATTTAATTAATGGTTCCAAAAGCCAAAGAGCGAGCAAACTTCCACCAAATGCGAAAACCATTCGATAGGATGACAAACTATTCCTGTCTTTTCGATCGGAAGACATCACCCCCAAAAGCGATGCATACGGAACATTAATCAGCGAATACACCATCATCATTAAGGAATACGTGATGTAGGCATAAATAATTTTCCCTTTTTGGTCGAAATCGGGAACATAGAAGGTTAACACTCCGATTATTGCGAAAGGAATGGCTACCCAAAATAAGTACGGTCTAAATTTTCCCCATTTGGTTTTGGTGCGATCTGCCAAAATTCCTACGATTGGATCAAAAAAAGAATCCCAGATCCGGGTAATCAAGAACATAGTACCTACCACAGCAGGAGCGAGTCCAAAAACGTCAGTATAGAAAAGCATTAGATACATGCTGAAAATTTTCCAAAACATCGACGATGCAAAATCGCCCAAACCGTAGCCTATTTTTTCACTTATGCCAACTTTAGAATTGCTCATTTTTATATTATTATTTATAAATATTTAGTGTTTGAATATCTTTTAGAAAAAGAGTGTTCTTTAGATTAAAAAAATCAATAAAATCTTGCTCATTCGGATGCCCTTTGAAAGGAGTATAGTAATGCATTTTATTTTCCTGTGTCAGTCCATGATTTCTCCAAGCCAAAACGTATGAAATCTTATAGTCCCCAATTGCCTCGATCAGCGTTTTTGTCCAAAACTTGTTGTAAGGAATTTCTTCGTAACCAGTTTCTGCCAACGCTGGAATTTTGTGGTGTTCTTTTGCAATTTCATCCATTATTTTAAACTGTTTTTTAGAATTTTCCACAAAAGAAGTATTCTTAACCGGATTTTCCATTGCGTAAATATCGAAACTCACCATATCCACAAACTCATCACCTGGATACGCTTCCAGAAACTCTTCTTTGGTAGAAAAGTCTGAGGTATTATACACCCAAATTAAATTGTGAACATTCTTTTCGTGGGTTAAATACTTAAAAGTGAATTTCCATAATTCTTGAAACTCTTTTGGAGTGACATTACCTTTTCCCCACCAAAACCAACTTCCAGTCAATTCATGATAAGGCCTGAATAAAATCGGTACATTTTTCCCATCTTTACCCTTTGGTGAAAGTAAATTTTTAGCAACTTTATCCAGCCAAGTTTTAAATTTTTCGTGATTTACATTCCCCGGAAGGATAGAAGCTACCGTTCCTACTACTTGATCTTTATTCCATCCATCTTTTCCTGTTTTAGGATTATTTGCATGCCAAGAAATTGTATTAATTCCCCCACTATTATAAACCTCTTCTATCAATTTCTTTTGCTCTTTAAAGGTGAAAATATCAATACTTCCAAGTGCATCTTTTTCTATTCCACCGATGTCCCAACCGAAAACTGCGGGATAATCGCCCACAACTTCCTTCACATCACTTCTTCCTTTTTGCATTCTCCAGTTCACACCATACGCCAGATCATCCTGATGTCCGAACATAAACCCTTTATCCAAAAGCTTCCAAAGATTTTTGTAAAGATTCTGGGTTTCTGGAGTTGCATTTCTATCCGCCAAAGTAGATTGTGCGAAAGCAAAACCTCCCATCATTAAAAGAAAAATTACAGAAAACTTCATCAAATAGCCCATTTTTTATTCTGATTTTGAATATTTTTCGATGATTTTCCAAGTCGATTGATCGGAAATAAAAACCGAATTTAAACCTTGCTCTTCCATTGGTGGATCTCCCATAAAATCGTCGCCTTTTTTCCAGAAAACCTGCCCCGGAATTGGCTTTGCTTCACCTCCAAAAGACCAAAAAGCAACACCTGCAAATCTCCCATTCTTGTTTTTGGAAGATTGCCATAATTTCAAAGTAGTTTCAAAATACTGATCTCTCAAATTAGTCGAAGAATTGATGTCAAAAGAATGATGATCACGCGGGAAACCGAATTCTTCCAAAACCATTGGTTTGTTTATTTCATCAGCAATTTCGAGATGTTTTTGGATATAATCTACACTTTTTTTTCTCGCATTTTCAAAACTTTCCTCCATCTTATTTTTGTCAAGCCAACCCCAATTTTTTGGCCAAATATGGATGGTTAAATAGTCTATATTTTCATCCTGATGTGTTTGCTTAAACAAATCCCTATTTTCAGTTCCCATTTCGCCCTCACTTCCGGTGGTTACCAAGTGATTTTTATCTAAAGATTTAATTAAAGCCGAACTTTTCGCAAGAAATTTTTTATAATCTTCGTTTGCTATGGGTCTCATGGGACGAGGTTCATTCGCTATTTCCCAAGCCATCAAGGTTTTATCTTCCGTGTATTTTATACCATTTACGGTATTTTTTCTTTTAATAATTCTTTTAACTTGTTTAAAATATTGTTTCTGACAAGCATCACAGCTATAAAATTTAGAGGTATAATCTCTCCAATCATCCCAATTAAAAGGATTCCGAAGGGTTTCATCATCTATTTTTTTATTCCAGTTCAAGTATTGAAGCCAGCCGCCACTCCATTCCCAATTATTTGAAAGGAAAAGAACAACCTTTATATCTAGTTTAGCGGCTTCATCCATCAAAATATCGAGGCCTTTAAGATTTTCATCATTGAATTTCCCAGCTTCGTATTGATAGGCGGGTTCTACTCGGTTGTTTCCATTTATTTTTCCGGTGCCTTCTGTCGCAACCAATACTCTGATATTGGTAACATTTTGCGATTTCAAGAACGCTAATTCACTTTTCAAACGATTGATTCCTCGCTTTTCATCACTTTGAAGCCCCAAATACGATGCATACCAAAAATTGGTTCCTACAAAATAATAAGGCTTATTGTTCAATATAAACTGCCCATTTTCCACGGAAACAAATTTCTGAGCTGAAATTCCTGATGAGATCAACACCAGCAATGCAAACATTAATTTGGAAAACATTCGAGCCATTCTTAAATTTTATAGTTATTAACAATATATTAATGTCAAATATAATCCGTTAAATTTGCAACTGACTAATATTATTTTGTCATTTTTACAAAAAATAAATACATAAAATAGACAACCATCTGTTTTTCAATCAAATAAAATTAATACAATATGAGCAAAACCATTGAAGTAATGAGAGAGATAACACCACTTTCTCCCGAAGAAAGCTTTCTGGTGTTTGACCGAGTAAAGAAAAATTTTGATTTTCCACTTCACTACCACCCGGAAGTTGAACTTAATTTCATTTCGAAAGGAAAAGGAATCAAACGTGTTATAGGAGATCACGTGGGAGAAATCGGCCATCTTGAATTAGTATTAATAGGTCCAAACCTGCCTCATTACTGGAGTGATTACAAATGCAAATCAAAAAAAATCCATGAAATCACTGTACAATTCAGTCTTGATTTTTTCGATCAATCCTTCCTTAAAAAACGTCTATTAAAGCCTATTAACGATATGATGAAAGAATCTATTCGTGGGATTATGTTTTCAGAAGCCACTATTGAAAAAGTAAAAGATAAATTATTAAGCCTATCCACAACAACCGGTTTCGAGTCTTTCGTTACAATGATGGAAATCCTAAACGAACTGGCTATCGCAGAGAACAAAACCCACCTCTCTTCTTATAGTATCGAAAACGAAACCTTTGTTGACAATGACCATATGAAGCTCGTTTACGACTATATTCACAAAAATTTTGACAAGAAAATCACTTTAGAAGAAATTGCACAACACGTCAATATGAGCATCGTGACTTTCAACAGATTTATCAAGAAACGCTCTGGAAAAACCTTTATTAATTACCTCAACGAAATACGCGTAAGCTATGCATCAAGATGGCTTATAGAAAAAGACATGAGTATTTCGGAGATCGCTTACCTATGCGGATTCAACAATATCGCCAACTTCAATAAAATTTTCAAATCCTTGAAAGGATCAACACCCACCGAGTTTCGAAATCGTTTCACTGGAATTAAAAAAATAGAATGACAATTGTCATTTTAACACATAAAAAAAAAACTATTAAATAACATTATCAAATACCTAACAATCAAATAATTAAATAAAAATATATTTTATTTTTCACCACCATTTGCTAAAAATAATATGTATAATTGACAAAATAATATTAACATTGAAACTTAAATGAGTATAGATTTGCTAAAATAGCAAACCAAATATTAACTCAATGTTAATCTATTAAAAAAAAATGGTTATGAAAAAAACAACAACCAATGTACTCAATCCCTTTTTCAGCAATAGAGCTGCCTTATTTTTTGCGCTCACTGTATTGCCAGCAGGGTTATTAAGTGCTCAATCCATTTCTGATAGTATCAAGGAAAAAAAAATTGAAGAAGTGGTGGTAATCGGGTACGGAACGCAAAAGAAAACAGACGTAAATTCTGCAGTATCATCGATCAAAGCAAAAGACATCGAGAACGTCAAGCAAGTTTCGGTAGATCAAATGATTCAAGGAAAACTTTCTGGGGTAACCGTAACAACCTCAAGCGGACAGCCCGGCTCGGCTGTTTCTATTAAAGTAAGAGGGGCAACTTCTATTAACGGAACTAACGAACCACTCTATATCATAGATGGGGTACCGATGTCTGGAGACGCCACTGGAAGATCTACAACGGGACGACCAATTGCTGGAAATGACTTTTCTTCAACTGGCGGATCAGGAAGCGTAGCTGTTTCTCCAATCTCATTTTTAAACCCAAACGACATAGAATCGATTGATGTACTGAAAGATGCTTCTGCAACCGCTATTTATGGTTCAAGAGGAGCAAATGGCGTAATTCTTATTACCACCAAATCTGGAAAAAAAGGCTTAGGTAAAATAAGTTATGAAGGCTACACCTCTGCTTCGCAAGTATCCAATTTTCTTGAAGTACTTAACCTTAGAGAATATGCTGAACTTCAAAATGCTATGGCTCCAGTTTTCGGAACTCAAATTCGTCCGGAGTTCGCACATCCTGAACTTTTAGGAGAAGGAACCAATTGGCAAGAAGAAATTTACAGATCAGCTTTTTCACAAAACCATCAGCTTGCTTTTTCAGGAGGAAGCGACAACTTGAATTATTATACTTCTTTAGGTTATTTAGATCAGGAAGGTATAATTATCAACACCGGAATGAAAAGATACACCCTTCGAGCTAATGTAAATGCTAAGATTAAACCTTGGTTGAAGGTTGGAACCAATCTTTCTGGAGGTTTTTCTAATGAGCGATTTACGGTAAACCAAAGTTATGTAGGATTGATTTCGAATACGCTGCTACAAGCTCCCGATCTTGCGGTATATAATAGCGACGGTACTTTCTCCTTACCACCTGCCAATCAACTTGTAAGTTATTTTAACCCGATTGAAGAAGCTACCACGAAAGTAAATAAGCTTATCCGTAAAAATTTCCTTGGAAACATTTATGCAGAAGTAGATCTTTTAAAAGGTTTAAAATACCGAATTGAGTTATCTGCCAATACTGAATTTTCAGAAAACACCGAGTTTGCCCCGAAAAACAGGCTCAATGACGATGCTGATTTATGGTTAAGAAATGGCGATTGGTACAGTACGAACATCAAAAATTTATTAACCTATGATTTTTCATTTGGTCAACATAAATTTACCGCATTGGTTGGTCAAGAAGCTTTGGACAGCCACTGGAAATCGACCAATACAGACGGACACGGGTTCCCTTCCAACGATGTTTACACCATGACAATGGCCGAAACAACTAACTCCCAAAGCTACATCGGAAGCCAATCATTAAGTTCTTATTTTGCCCGCTTGCTCTATGATTTCGGAGGAAGATATGGCTTAACAGCATCGATAAGAAGAGACCAATCTTCAAAATTCGACCCTGTTTATGAGGACGGAAAAAACCAAATCGGCTATTTCCCTGCTGTTTCAGTATCATGGAAAGTTACTAAGGAAAAATTCATGCAATGGATCCCGGAAAATTATTTTAGCAACCTAAAATTCCGTGTAGGCTATGGTGAAACAGGAAACCAACAGATTCCTAATAACCTCTACTCTTCTTTACTTTCAACTTATAACATCCCTCTCAACCTCAACAATCCCAACCTAACTTGGGAAACCATGAAGCAAACCAATATTGGAGTGGATCTAACCTTGCTCAAAAAACTCAATATTTCCGCAGACTGGTATAATAAAGAATCCGCAAACTTTCTTTTCCAACTTCCTTTGCCAGATTACTTAACAGGAGGATTGGGACAATATGGTGGTATCAATGCGCCTTATTCTAATATTGGAAGTATGCAAAACCGAGGTATTGATATTTCAGCAAATTATGTATTGAGAAATGATAATTTTGAGTGGAGCAGCAATTTCGTATTTTCAAAATACACCAATAAATTGATGGGGTTGATCAATGGAATGTCTGATATCACAAGAGACGTTAACTTAAACGGATATCAACCCATGACCGCTACAAACACCATTATTGGGCAACCGATAGGAATGTTTTATGGTTTAAAAGCCAATGGTTTGTACCGAAATGAAGCCGATCTTGCAAATGCGCTGGAAACATTTGGTGCAACCCCAGAATTAGGAGATGTAAGATATGTGGACGTCAACGGAGATGGGGTGATTGATCTAAAAGACAGAACCACGATCGGAAATCCACACCCAGATTTCACTTTCGGATTTACCAATAGTTTTAGATATAAAGCTTTCGACCTTTCTGTTTTCGTACAAGGATCTGTGGGTAATGAAATTCTTAATTTAACCAGAAGAAACGGAACCCAAACTGCAATGATGTACCAAAACCAACTTGTGGAAGCTATGGATTACTGGAGCCCAACCAATGTAGATGCAGCCAATCCTAGATTGATCAATAGTACTTCGCATGCCAACATTATGATTTCCGATCGGTATATAGAAAAAGGAGACTATTTACGCTTGCAAAATGTAACTTTAGGTTACAATATGCCTTCAGAATTTGCATCAAAACTGAGTTTATCTAAACTTCGAATTTATGTAACCGGACAAAACCTCTATACCTTAACCGATTATACTGGTTATGATCCTGAAATCGGGGCATTCAATCAGGATGTTTTGCTCACAGGGATTGACAATGGTCGTTATCCATCCCCTCGTACTTATATTTTAGGTTTTAATATCGAATTTTAAAAAAAAGACTGTCATGTCAAAAAAAACATACTTATCAAAGCTTATCGCTGCAGCACTCCTTACCGGTGTTATCACCTCTTGCAGCAGGGATTTTACCGATAGACCTTCCGAGGAATCTATCACTGTTGACAATTATTATAAAACTGATGAACAGGTAAGAACAGCTACAGACGCACTGTACTATAAAACATGGTTTCAGTTTAATAACAAATTTTTCTGGGCAATTTCAGAAGTTGGTTCGGGAAATATGTACACCAATTCTTCTGATGTAAATGCGATGCGAAATTTCTCGATCACCGCAGCAGATCCCGAATTGCATAATGGATGGCAATCGCTTTGGGCGAATGTTGCACAAGCCAACTTTCTGATCAATAACCTTCAGCAAAGAGTGGATCCATCCGTAAGTGCAGCCGTAGTAAACAATGCATTAGGAGAAGCCTATTTTATGAGAGCTACTGCGTACTTCTATTTGGTAAGGCTTTGGGGAAATGTTCCAATTATTACGAATAACTTAGACCATGTCACCAATCCACAGATCAACACTAATCCTGTCGCTGATGTTTACACCCTTATCAACATGGATTACGAAAAAGCCATCTCTCTTTTAGACAACAAAGTAAGAGGAGCCGCATACTCTTCCAATGCTAAAGTTTCCAAAGGATCTGCAAAAGCAATGTTGGCCAAAGTTTCTCTTTATTTGAAGAATTATTCCAAAGCAAAACAACTTGCGGAAGAAGTAATCAACAGTGGAGAATTTAAACTTTATGGTGGTACTTCGATGTATTCGCTCTCTGGGAAAACTTATGATGATTTATTTAAATATCCCAACAACAACAACGAGGAATCTATTTTCGCATTACAATGGAAGAGCGATGCTAATTATGGATCAGCCAACAATTGCAACACCCAATTTGGCATCCATACTGCCAACATTTCTACTTCTAATGCCTCTTACGGTGGTGTATTTGCGCCTTCCCAAGACATTCTTGACCTGTATAGCACCACAGATTTGAGAAGAAATGCAACCATTATGTTCCCAGGAAATGTTTACAATGATATTAAAATAAAAAATGGATCTGTAGGATTTACCGTACCTGCTGCGGAAGAAATCGGAGGACAAGGAGCTGGTGCAGCAATTAAAAAATACTGTATCGGAGTGGTCAATGGAAACCAAACTGGACCTGTAGACTCTTGGGCGATGATGAATAACAACACTTATATCATGCGATATGCAGAACTTCTTTTGATTCATGCTGAAGCAGTGATGAACGGAGCTTCTTCAACAAGCGATCCAGCCGCATTACAATCATACAATGCAGTAAGAAATAGAGCCGGACTTTCCGCAGTAACTTCATTTACATTTGAACAATTATTTACCGAAAGAAGAAAAGAACTCGCTTTCGAAGGAGATTTCTGGTTCGATTTAGGAAGAATACCTAGATCACAAGCTACTGCCATCATGTCTGCACAAAACCGCGGAAATATGTGGACTGCTGAGCATTACACGCCAAGTGAAAATGATTTCACCCTTCCATATCCAGCGAATGATGTCGCAAAAAATCCAAAATTGCTGGAGGCTCCCGTACCTTATGTATTTTAATTAATTAAAAAGAATTCTAATGAAAAATATTTTTAAATTTTCCCAAGTATTCATTATCGCATTACTTCTAGGAATTTTAGTCGCTTGTAGAGACGATTCCGGTGGAGCAAGTGATTTAACCCCTGTCATAGAACTCGTTTCTGCATCAGTAAACGCTGATGGACAGCCGGTAAACCCTTTAGAAGCAACCCACGTAGGTTATGCAAACAATACTTACATCATTAAAGGCAAAAACCTTCAATCGGTGAAGCATGTATACTTCAATAGTTACGAATCTACTTTCAACTCTAATTTCGTAACCGATGGAACAATTATTATCACGATCGACCAAAATACACCTTACACCAGCAATACCAACAAATTAGAAGTTGTAACCACTTATGGTACTGCAGAATATGATTTTGTGATTGCACCACCCGCGCCAGTTTTTAATGGATTCCAACCCATTAACGCTCCAGACGGAAGCACTATTACGATCAAAGGGAATTATTTTGTAAATCCGACTGTTACTGTTGGCGATCAACAAGCAACCATCGTTTCTTATACCTTAACAGAAATTATTGCCACTTTACCAGCAGGTTCGCAAGGAAAAAAAGTGAGTGTATCCACCCTTTCCGGATCCCTCACCTATCCTTCACAGATTGGAACCTCCATTTATGATGATGCTTTCTATGGTGCAGTTACCAACTCTACTTGGTCAGGCGATGTGTATGATATTGCCTATGCTGAAGATCCTGCCAACATTTGGCAAGGTACAAAAGCAATAAAATGGTCCACAAAAGCATGGTCAGCTTTCCAAATCGACAATAGCCCTTCAATTCCTTCAAATGCAAAAGGAATTCGATTTCACATTAAATCCAATGCAACAATCAACCAAGGCATCAAAATAATTTTAAATTACAGTTGGGCAGCAACACCCACCATTAGTGCAGGAACCTCCTACGAATATGTAGAAATTCCTTTTTCTCAATTTGGTTTAAGCGCTGCACCAGATACTATGAATCTTACTTTTAATAATGCAAATGGAGATAGCAATGATGTCTATCTTGATGATATTGGTTACTATTACTAAATTCATTCATATCACTTCAATTTTTACAAGGCATCGGATTTCGATGCCTTTTTTATGAATAATCTTTATTAAAAATCATCCTCGAAATCCTTTCACAAAATCCGCTATTACCGGATCGCTTTTCCCGTAACTTACAATTCGGACATCCAATGGAACATTCCTGAATTTTTCTAAAGATGATTTTATAGCGCTTGAAATCCAAGATAAGTCATTTTGAAAAACACCGCCTCCCACCAAAGTGAGATAAAGGATTGGACATCCTGTTTTTTGGTAATTTTCGGTTGCAGCGTAAAAGGCAGATTCGTAAGTTGCATCCAAAACCAATGAAGCAAATTCCTTCCAATCGCCGGAATAAATACTTGAATACCCAATCGGTAACGCCGAACAATATATTTGAGAAACGATGTGTCTTTGCGCGCAATTGGTCACTTCAGTATTCCACTGAATTCCGGTTTTCAGGAGACTTTTTAGAGATTCATAATCTTCGGATTTCATTTTTCTAATGGATTCAGAAATCGTTTTCAAACCCTTTTCCGTGGGAAAACAATAGCCGTTCTGCATCTTCCACAATACTGATTTTGTATTGCCAAAAAACTTTCCAATTTCTTCCAAACCATCTATTTGGTTCCCTGAAGTTTGTCCTTTTTTCCCATTGATTGGCGCAAAATAATTTCGATAAATTGTTCCCGCACCACATGCGATAGCACAAGCCGGGCCTTGAGTATGGTCGTTTTCATAGCGGCCAACCCCCATTTCCGGAGTTACAGACGGACTGATCATTTCTAACATATTGAATTGAGAAGCCGCTTGAAACATTGCATTTTCGTTCTCTTTCAAACAATGAAGTGCGCGAACATTTTCTACGATTTCTGTGATTTTAATGCTTCCATCAAACACAGATAAATCGATTCTTTTTTTTAATTCTTTGAGAGTCGGAACTTCTAAAACTCCGTGTTGGTAAGACTTTCCATTAACCAGCGAAGTCATTACCTCGCCATCAATTGCAATATTTTCTTGTACTTGTGAAGGATTAATTTCCTCGAAACCCATCAAATTTCTGAACCACATTATTCTTAAAAATTTTTCTCTAAAATAAGAAATCTTCAATTCATCTGAAAATCTCATTAAAAGAAAAGATAAAGTTCAAATTTTTTGTTGAGTTCAATACATTTGTTGTAACAGACAAAAAAAGCACCTACAAATTTGTAAGTGCTTCATTTTAAAGTGGCCCAGCTTGGGCTCGAACCAAGGACTTGCTGATTATGAGTCAGCTACTCTAACCAACTGAGTTACAAGGCCAAAAACTTCGGAAACGAATTTCCTGCGTTTTTACGAGGTGCAAAAATAAACTTTTTTCTATACAATCAAAAATTTTCAGGGTTTTTCTTGACATAATTCGACCAAAACCCCGTTGGTGGACTTGGGATGTAGGAAAACTACCAGCTTATTGTCGGCGCCTTCTTTCGGTTCTTCGGAAATGAAAACGAAGCCTTCTTTCTTTAATCTTTCGATTTCATCAAAGATATTTTCCACCCCGAACGCTATGTGATGAATGCCTTCGCCTTTTTTATCAATGAATTTCGCAATAGGACTTTCGGGATTGGTGGCTTCTAGAAGTTCTATTTTGCTATCGCCCAATTCATAGAAAGAAGTAGTAACGCCCTCTCTTTCTACCGATTCTTTTTTGTAATTTTCTTTACCTAAAAGCCGAGCAAAGAGATCATCGGAGGTTTGGAGTGATTTTACAGCGATACCGAGGTGTTCTATTTTCATATTAAGGATTAATGAATATTATTTACTGAATTTAAATAAAAACCTTTCAAATATTCCAGATAAGGTCTTCATACTTGGGTTTTTAATTCAAACAAAAATAGTAAATTTGCGCCATGAACGAAAGCAACAGACAAAGAAAAGTAGCACAGATTATACAGGAAGATTTCGCAGAATTTTTCCGCAAGCAAGCATCAGAAAGCAAACAAACGTTTCTGGTAACCGTATCGGATGTAAAAATCACCCCTGATTTGAGTATTGCGAAAATTTATTTAAGCATTTTCCCTCAGGAATTCCGTACGCAGATTATGAAGGAAATCAATGAAAACAAGGCGCAATACCGCAACTTCATGGGTCAGAAAATGGGAAAACAGGTGAGAATCATCCCTGAAATCAATTTCTATCTGGATACCACGCTGGATGATGTAGAAAAAATAGAAAAAGAATTGCGTGGCGAAGGCGACAATCCTATACTTTAAAATAAATTTTCTGCTAAACTTCAGTTCTTGAAAAACACGGCCCTCTTCATTGCTACACGATACCTTCTTGCTAAAAAAGGAAGCACAGCGGTAACCTTTATCACTTGGCTTGCTGCGCTGGCAATGATGGTTGCGGTGACGGCGATGTTTATCATTATTTCGGTTTTTTCGGGGTTAGAAGATCTTAATCAGGATCTTATTGCCAACCTTCATGCAGACCTTACGCTGACAAGCAAACAAGGCAAAACATTACCTGAGATAGATAAGGCTACCAAAATACTGAAATCTGAGAAAGAGATCGCCCATTTTTCGAAGGTAATTGAAGAAAAGGTATACATCAATTTCCGTGAAAACGGTGATATTGCTAATTTAAGAGGAGTAGATTCGGCATATATTTTTGTGAATCCCATTCATAAAAATATTTTTTATGGTTCCTATCCGAGCTTTAAATATTCTAATGAAGTTTTATTGGAAAACAAACTCGATAATCGCCTTGCCATTCCTATAGGCGAAGGTTCGGAATCTGCAAACCTCATGATGCCCAAACCTGGAACCGGAATGATCAGTAAAGAGACTGACATTTTCAATAAAAGAGACATCTTTGTTTCCGGTGTTTTTCCAGGAAATGACCAGCTTGATAATACTTTGATTTCGCCGATAGAACTTGCCCAGGAATTGCTTGATTTACCTAAAAAATCCGCTTACCAGATCGTTATTAAGCTTAAAAACCCTGAAAATACAGATTTGGTCAAACAAAATCTTCAAAAACTATTGGGAAGCCGCTACGAACTGAAAACGAAAGCTGAAGAAAATGCCGCTTTCTGGAAAATGATCAACACCGAAAAAATGTTTATTTACCTGATTTTTGGGCTGGTTATTTTCATTACGACATTCAATTTAGCGGGTGCAATTATCATTCTTCAACTTGATAAAAAAGAACAGGCAAAATCGCTGATTTCTTTGGGTATGAATTTGAACTCATTAAGAAACATCTACTTTTATACCGGGATTTTAATTGTGTTTTTCGGAATCCTGAGTGGACTTATTTTAGGAACTATAATCAGCTATTTCCAAATCAACACCGGTTTCTTTAAAGCCGGTGCCAATACCGATTTGGCTTTTCCGGTTCGGATTAAATTCATCAATTATCTGATTGTAAGCGGAACTGCTGCACTGTTCGGATTTGGAGTTTCTTGGTTTTTCTCTAAAATCAATCGCTCTTATTTTTCCGATAATTAAATTCTAAAAGCAGGTTTTTATCTCATCTTGTTTTCATTTATTTTAATTCAAACTAAAGATAAATTACAGACATTTTTTTGTTGACTTCCCCTCCAACAAAAGCTTTTGCATAAGACAAGATTAAATAATTATGAAATCCTCAAAAATAAAATATTCAGTTTCGTTTTATTATTAACTTTGCCCTCCAATTTTATTTATCATTTAATGAAAAAATTCACTACTCTTTTGCTTGGCTTTATGTTTTCGATTGTATTAGCACAGGCTCCTGCCACTTATTATAATGGCACCGAAGGATTAACCGGAGCAACATTGAAGACCAAACTCAGCGCTATCATCACTGCAGGTCATCAAGATAACGGTTATGGTGGTCTTTATACAGGTTATATGACCACAGATTCTGATCAATATTATGAAAATGATGGTTCAGTATTAGATATTTACTCAGAAAATCCGACAGGAACCGATCCTTATACTTACAAACACGGCATAAAACAATGTGGAAATTACAGTTCTGAAGGCGATTGCTACAATAGAGAACACGTAGTTCCACAAAGTCTATTCAATTCAAAAGCTCCGATGGTCTCTGACATCAACTTTATCCGCCCAACTGACGGAAAAGTGAATGGGATGAGAAGCAATTATCCTTTTGGAACGGTTTCAAGCCCTTCATTCACCTCAAAAAACGGAACTAAAGTTGGTCCAAGTTCAGCAACAGGTTACACAGGAACCGTTTGCGAACCAATCGATGAATTTAAAGGAGATATCGCAAGAATGATTTTCTATTTTGTAACAAGATACGAAAGCCAACTTTCTGGATTTTCTTCTGGAGGGATGTTAGGAGGTTCTCCTTATCCAGGACTTCAAACTTGGGAAAGAGATATTTTGATGACTTGGTCTGCGCAAGATCCTGTTTCTCCCTCAGAAATTGAAAGAAATAACGCATCTTTCGAATTCCAGAAAAACAGAAACCCTTTCATCGACCACCCAGAATGGGTTCAGCAAGTTTGGGGAACTCAGGTTGTGGATAACCAAGCTCCAACTGCACCAACTGATTTAGCTGTAGTATCTACTTCCACCAATTACGCTAACTTAACTTGGACCGCTTCTACCGATAATATCGCCGTAGCATATTACAAAATTTATGTGAACGGAAATTTCCAAAGCAATGCAAATACCAATTCAGCAAATGTATCTGGACTTAGTCAAGGTACTATTTACAATTTCAATGTAATTGCAGTCGATGCAGCAGGTAATTTATCTACACAAAGCAACACCGCTTCAGGAACAACTTTAATTGATACCGAAGCTCCTACAGCTCCAACGAATTTAGCGATCACTTCTGTAGGAACTAACAATATCGCTGTACAATGGACCGCTTCAACTGATAATATCGACATTACTGCTTATGATATTTATGTCAATGGTGAATTGATGGGTTCTACTTCAGCTACGTCCACGAATATTGCGAACTTAAATCCTTTAACAACTTATACGATTTATGTAGTTGCAAAAGATGGAGGAAACAATGTATCGCCACAAAGTAATTCCGTAACTGCTACAACTGTTGCAGTTGGCGTAAATTGTGGTAACGAAAACTTCGAAAGCATTCCAACGAGTGCCTCTAACTACTCTACTTATAACTGGACCAGCGACGGAGTTTCTTGGACATCAGAAGATTCCAGAACCGATTTAACCATTAACGGAAGAGCAATTACTATCCGAAATGGTTTCCTTACTGCATTATCTGTACCTAACGGAATTGGTGATTTAACAGTGACTACCCAATTGAAATTCAATGGAAGTGCAGGTACTTTTAAAGTATTGGTAAACGGCACTGATACTGGAAAAACTATTCCTTACAGCGCAACTACAACTACGACTACGGTTTCAGGAATCAACGTAGCGGGAACGGTTGAAATTACCCTTCAAAACGCCAATACATCCAACAGAGTTGCCATTGATGATATGAAATGGACTTGCTACACTTTGGCTGCAGTAAACGAAAACGGAATCAACAAAAACGCGATTTCCATCTACCCAAATCCGGTAAAAAATGGTGAATTAAATGTTTCTGGTAAAAATTTAAATACCATAGAAACTGCACAAATCTTTGATTTCACAGGAAGAATGGTTCAGAGCATTGCTCAACCTTTCAAAAATTCATCTAAAATCACTTTGAAAAACATACCGAAAGGAGTTTACATTTTAAAAGCAGGAAACAACACCGCGAAATTTATTGTGGAATAATCTTTAATTCCTATTATAATTCATACAAAGACTGGTTTTTTTACCAGTCTTTTTTTTAATTTTGAAGAATGGAATCAATAAAATTAGGAATCATCGGGAAAAATATTTCGTACTCCTTTTCTAAAAAATATTTTGAAGACAAATTTCAGCGGTTGATGCTGAAAAATTACGCCTACGACGTATACGATTTACAAGACCTTTCCGGAATTGAAAACATCCTCAAAACACCAGATTTATTGGGGCTAAACGTGACGATTCCTTACAAAGAGAAAATCATCCCTTATCTCGATGAACTTAGCGATGAAGCACAAAAAACCGGAGCCGTCAATTGTATTTTAATAAAAAACGGCATCAAAAAAGGTTTTAATACCGATGTTTACGGTTTTGAAAAAACGTTGTTGCTTCACCGAAAAAACATCCATCATTCCGCGATTGTTTTAGGAAATGGCGGCGCTGCAAAAGCTGTACAATATGTTTTGGAAAAACATCAGATTCCTTACCAAACCGTTTCCAGGAACACGGATCTTAACTATGAAAATCTCAATTCCGAAATAGTTGCACAGCATCCGTTAATTATCCAATGTACGCCCGTCGGAACTTTCCCGAATGTGGATGATTGTTTGAAATTTCCGTTTGAAGGAATTACCGAAAATCATTTAATTATCGACCTGATTTATAATCCCAATTACACCAGTTTCATCAAAAAGGCAGCTGAAAAAGGCGCAAAAACAGTGAATGGATTCTATATGCTTGAGCAACAAGCAGAAAAAAACTGGGAAATTTGGAAGTTTTAATAAAAATAAGTTAATTTAGTGCTTTAGTTACCCATACTATTGATGATAAAGAAATTTTGCCCTTTTTAATATTAATAAAACGTTTGCTATGATTACAGAAGATTCAATCTCTGACCACAATGAGAAAAAACCTATCACCGAAGAGGTTTCCGCAGAAAAAAGCACAGAAGCACAAGCTGAAAATCCGGTAGAAACTACTGAAGAAAATCCGGAAAATTCGGCAGAAGTCTTACAGAAAGCTCCTGAACATCAAGCAGATGTGGACACTCAAAAATCGGTAGAAATTCCTCAGGGAAAAGTACTTTCTGAAATCGATCCTGAAAAAGCAGACGACGGAGAACCTCACGACTTGCACCAAGATGATGAGTTGGAAAATGTAGCTCATTTGACATTACCGGAAGTTTTACAAGAAATGGAAACCCTTATCAATAAAGAAAATGCGGGTTCTTATTTCAGAAGATTCAATCAGTTAAAAGAGCAAGCTAACCATTTCATCCATGATGAAACCGAGAATCAGAAAAGCGAATTTGTTTCAGCAGGAAATCCGGAAGAAAATTTCACTTTTCATCATCCGATGCAGGCAAAACTTTCAAGCTTTATTCATATTTTCCGTGAAAAGAATGAAAAATACGCTAAACAGCAGGAAGAAAATCATTCTAAAAACCTGGAAGAAAGGCAAAATATCATCGAACAACTCAAGCATCTTTATACCAATACTGAAGCTGGAACCAATCTTTTTAAAGCCATCCGCGAAATTAAAGAAGCTTGGAAAAATGCCGGACAAGTAGCAAAATCCGAATTCAAACTGCTCAACAATAATTATTTCCATCATTTGAATCAATTTTATCAAATGTTGGACATGAACAAAGAATATATGGAGCAGGAATATGCGCATAATTTGGAGAAAAGGTTGCACATTATCGAAAGAGCAAAAGAACTTGAAAAAGAACCTACTGTGCAAAAAGCACTGAACGAACTTCAATATCTGCACAAACTTTGGAAAGAAGAAGCAGAGCCAGTTGCCGAGGAATTCAGAGAGAAAACTTGGGAAGAATTCAAAGAATTATCCAATAAAATTCATGAACGAAAATCTGAGCTTTCTGCACACATCGAGCAAGAACAGCAAGCCAACCTCGAGAAGAAAAATAAAATCATCGAGGAAATTATAAAAATCAGTAATCCTGAAAAAGAACCCAACCACAATTACTGGCAAAATTCCATCAAAAAAATTGAGGATTTAAGAACAGAATTTTTGAAATTGGGAAGTGTTCCGAGAAAAGAATCCAACCAAAACTGGAATGATTTCAAAGTAAATCTTAGAAATTTCAACACCAAGAAAAACGAATTTTATAAAGGTTTAAAAAACAACCAGCAAACCAACTTAGAAGAAAAGCTAAAACTCATCCAAACTGCGAAAGACAACAGTCTTTCCGAAGATTGGGAAATTACTGTTCCGCTTTTCAAAAAGCTTCAAGAAGACTGGAAAAAAATCGGTCACGTTCCAAGAAGTATGACCAACAAAGTTTGGGACGAATTCCGCGAAGCTTGCAATACATTTTTCAATAATTATCGTGAGAAAAACAATGCTGTAAGCGACAATTGGAAAGAAAATTTCAAAAATAAAAAACAACTTCTCGATCAGTTGAAAGAAATCACGAACGAGGACGGAAGTATTGAAAAAATCGAAGCCATCAAAACCAATTGGAACAATATCGGAAAGGTTCCTCGCGAAAAAATCGGCATCAATACAGAATTCAACAAAACGCTGAGAGAAAAGCTGAAACTCAACAAAATCTTCGAATTTGATTTGAAAGAAGAAGGACTTTCTGAAAATCAATTGACCGATAAAGCAAGAAAAATCAAAAATCAAATTGCTGATTTGGAAGCTGAAATCGTAAAAATGGAAAACAACCTAAGTTTCTTCAGCAATTCGACTCGCGAAAATCCTTTATTGAAAGACACTTTCGAGAAAATCGACGAGAAAAAATCTCAATTGGAAGCGATGAAACAGAGTTTGCACAAAATTTTATCCGGAGAAAATCAATAAGGAAAATCATGATTAAAAAGCTTTTTTTGTTGATGCTAATTGGCACTTTATCTTTTGCAAAAGCTCAAGAAGTGGCTGCAAGTATTTTGTCGATTGCTAATCCGGTGGAAGTTGACGGAACCGAATTTTTTCTGAATCAATCGAAGCAACGTTCGAAAACGCTTTTTCAGGAACAATATATTCCTAGAGATGAAAGCATTGAGAATTTCGATCAATTAAAAGTTATAGAAGCTTCATCCGGAAAATAATTTTAATAGAAAATCACATCAAACACCCGGCAAAAGTTGGGTGTTTTTCATTAAAAAAATAGTATCTAAACCAAAATGACCGACGAAATCTACATCAAACGCTGCATCGAGCTTGCCCAAAAAGCAACCGGAAAAACTTATCCAAATCCTTTGGTAGGAAGCGTGATTGTGCATAACGGAAAAATAATAGGTGAAGGATTTCATGAAAAAGCCGGTCAAAATCATGCAGAAATCAACGCCATCAATTCGGTTGAGAATCCGGAGTTGTTGAAAGATTCTACAATTTATGTTTCCTTGGAGCCTTGTTCCCATTTCGGGAAAACTCCGCCATGTGCCAATAAAATTATTGAAATTGGATTTAAAAAAGTGGTCATCGGAACATTAGATTCTCACGAAAAAGTGAATGGAAAAGGAAAAAATTTAATCGAAAATGCGGGAATTGAAGTCGTTTCAGGAATTCTAGAGCAGGAATGCAGAGAACTTAACAAACGATTTTTCACTTTTCATCAGAAAAAAAGACCTTTTATCCTTTTAAAATGGGCCGAATCAGGAGACAAATTTTTAGATCAAAACTTTCAACCTACGCAAATCGGAAATCCATTGACCAAGCAATTTGTGCATCATTTAAGAAGTGAAGAACACGCAATTTTGGTCGGAACCAACACCGCTTTGAATGATAATCCTTCGCTGACAACTCGCGAATTATCCGGAAGAAATCCGGTAAGAATTCTGATTGATTTCGAATTAAAAGTTCCTGAAAATTTCAGTATTTATAATGAAGAAGCGCCAACTTTGGTTTTAAATACCGTGAAAAATTCGGTGGAAGGAAACATACAATTCATTAAAACAGAAAAAGATAATTTTATAGAAAGTCTGATGAAAATTCTTTACGAACAACAAATTCAATCTGTGCTCGTGGAAGGTGGAAGTTATACTTTGCAACAATTTATCGACGCCGGAATTTGGGATGAAGCCATTGTCATTAAAAATGAAAATCTGATTTTAGGAAACGGAACAAAAGCTCCGGATTTCCATGCTGAAAATTATAAAACTGAAAATTTCAGAGACAATAAAGTGAAATTTTACAAAAATTATTAATCCTTGGAATTCTCTTTTAACACAATAAAATCTGGAATAGAAAACGTCCTTTCAAAAGAGAAAGGAAGTAAATTTCTGGGGTTTGCATTTCCATTAAATGATGAAAATGACATTAAAAAATTCTTAGACAAAATCCGAGAAGAACATCCGAAAGCAACCCACCACTGCTACGCTTTTCGCTATGGAATGAAAGGTGAAAATTACCGCGCCAATGATGACGGCGAACCATCTGGAAGTGCAGGATTGCCGATTTACAATCAATTGTTAGCGCACGACATTACCAATGTTTTGGTGATCGTGGTTCGATATTACGGCGGAACCAAATTGGGTGTTTCGGGATTGGTGAAAGCATACAAAGAATCCGCAAAACTGGCTCTGGAAGAAGCGGAAATCATCACCAAAGAATTGGAATCTGATATTGAAATCAATTTTGAATTTCATCAACAAAACCAGATATTCACTTTGCTGAATAAATTCGATGGCAAAATAACGGACTTTTTGACCAATGAAAAATGTACCATTAAAGCCAAAATTAAAACTTCTTTAAAAGAAAACATCTCGGAACAATTGTCCGAGATGCAACATATTTCTTTCGAATTTCTATAAATTTAGTCTCTTCTTCCCATCAGCATTGAAGCCCAATAAAGCAATTGTGCCAATGATCCCAAAGCTGCTACCAAATACGTTCTGGCAGCCCATTTCAATGAATCTTGAACGCCAAAATATTCTTCTGCAGTTACGGTTCCAGTGTCTTTCAACCATTTCATTGCTCTGTTGCTCGCGTCGTATTCAACCGGCAAAGTAACGAATGCAAATAAAGTAGTTACGGCAAACATCAATACGCCAATTGTTAAAACGGTTGTGTTCCCATTCGGATTTTCGATGGATCTTGTTGCGGCCATCAAACCGATACCGGCAATGAGTACAAACTGCATTAAATTGGAGCTGATATTCACAATCGGAACCAATTTGGATCTGAGTTGCAACATCGAATATCCGACCGCATGCTGAACTGCGTGACCACATTCGTGAGCCGCAACCGCTGCTGCAGCTGCATTTCTTTGCATATAAACCGCTTCAGATAAGTTTACCGTTTTATTCGCTGGATTATAATGATCGGTCAACTGACCAGGAACAGAAATCACCTGAACATCATTAATGCCATTATCTCTCAACATTTTTTCAGCCACTTCTTTCCCGGACATCCCGTTTCGTAGGTGCACTTGTGAGTAATGTTCAAATTTAGATTTTAGTCTGGAAGAAACCAACCAACTTACGAGCATTGAAAGCCCAATAATTAAATAATATCCTGTCATTTTATCTTATTTTAATAGATTTTGAAGTCGCTTTATTGATGTAAAAAATGTGCCAAAGTTTTGATATTTGTTTTAAACAATTATATTTGTTTCTTCAAATAAAAAACAATGTCCAAAATCTCTATAATTGAAGTAAAAACTCAAAATGATCTAAAAAATTTCATCAAATTTCCAATGGAACTTTACAAAAATAATGAAAATTATGTTCCTTCCTTAATAAATGATGAGAAAAATATTTGGAATCCAGCTGAAAATCCGGCCTTAAGCTATTCGGAGGCTAAGCAATTTCTCGCCTTAAAAAATGAGAAAATTGTTGGACGAATTGCGGTAATGATCAACCACAAGGAAGAAAAAGAACTAGGAATAAAGAAAGTACGATTTGGTTGGTTTGATTTCATTGATGATTTCGAAGTTTCTAAAGCTTTGATAAATAAAGCAATAGAATTTGCTCAAGAAAAAAATATTGGAAAAATTGAAGGTCCGATGGGTTTTACCAACCTCGATAAAGCAGGAATGTTGACGATGGGGTTTGATAAATTAGCAACCATGATTGGGCTTTACAACTACGATTATTACCCGAAACATATCGAAAAATTAGGTTTCGTAAAGGAAAAAGAATGGGTAGAATTTGAGATGAATTTCCCTACCATTTTACCCGAAAAAGTAGAAAAATTCAGTAATCTCATTGCACAAAAATACAAACTGAGAGTAATTGACTTCAAGAATAAAAAAGAAATTCTGCCTTTGGTAGAACCTATGTTCAAATTGCTCGATCAAACCTATAACACGCTCTCTACCTACACTCCTATTTCTGATGAACAGATAAAAACCTATCGCGAAAAATATTTCCCTTTCATCGATAAAAATTATGTGATTTGTGTAGAAGATGAAAACCACGAGTTGGTTGCATTTGCTATTACGATGCCTTCCTACTCTAGAGCTTTGCAGAAATCCAAAGGGAAACTTTGGCCATTTGGATGGTGGCATTTTTTGCAAGCAGGAAAGAAAAACGATCGTGCCAATTTCTATCTGATTGGCATTCATCCGGAATATCAACGACGTGGTGTTACAGCGATTATCTTCAAGGAAATTTTTGTAAGATTCAATAAAATGGGGATTAAATTTGCTGAAACCAACCCGGAACTTGAGGAAAATAAAAGTGTACAAGTTTTATGGCAAGATTACAATCCGGTGAATCATAAAAGAAGAAGAACCTACTCCAAAGAAATTTAAAAATGAAGAAGCAGCTGTACTTTTATTTATTGATGATTGTTGCCTTCATCGTCTACAATCAGTTTTTTCAAGTTGCAGATGAGCGATTGAATACGTTGATCAATATTTTGTTCGCTAGTTTCTTGTTTTTGTATATTGGTTATGTTGCTTATTTGGTTTTGAAGAGACTAAAAAATTCGGGAAAGAAATAGTTATTTTTATTGATTCTAAATTATACTAAATCACCTATTGGCAGATAAATTTCGGGCTTAAATTTCCTCTTTCTCACATTATTCATTAAATTTGCATATTGAGAAAATAATGTAGACATGAATATCCCAGAAAACTATCTTCCAATTCTTATACAGATCGCTGTAGGCTTTGGATTCGTTGTACTTTGTATTTTAGGAACACACTTTTTAGGACCAAGGCAAAAGGCTTCAACTATAAAGAAAAACGAAAGTTTTGAGTGTGGTGTAGAAGTAGAGGGAAATGCAAGAAACCCTTTTTCTGTAAAATATTTTCTTACTGCAATTCTATTTGTACTTTTCGATATCGAAATCGTGTTCTTCTATCCTTATGCGGTGAACATCCGTGAATTTGGGGTTGAAGGATTTCTTGCTGTACTTACTTTCATTGCAGTATTCTTCATCGCTTTCACTTATGTTTGGAAACGCGGTGCCTTAGACTGGGACAGGTAATCTTGTTTCATTTACTTTAATTAATCTAAAGAAAACAAAAAAAATGTCAGATACTAAACCAATCATTAGAATGGATGCTGAACCGCCTGAAGGTTTTGAGGGTGAAGGTTTCTTTGCCACCAAACTCAGCAGCGTCATCGGTATGGCCAGAAAATATTCTCTTTGGCCGTTGCCATTTGCTACTTCTTGTTGCGGTATTGAATTCATGGCCGTACTGAACCCTACTTACGATGCTTCCCGATTCGGGATGGAGAGAAACTCATTCTCACCTAGACAAGCAGATATGTTGATGGTTTGTGGCACCATTTCGAAAAAATTAGGTCCTGTATTGAAGCAGGTTTACACCCAAATGGCAGAACCTAAATGGGTAATTGCCGTTGGTGCATGTGCCTCCAGTGGTGGTATTTTCGATACCTATTCTGTTTTGCAGGGAATTGATAAAATTATTCCGGTAGACGTATACGTTCCCGGTTGCCCACCAAGACCTGAGCAAATCATCGAAGGTGTAATGCAGGTACAAGCACTTTGCGAAAGCGAAAGCATCCGCAGAAGAGACATGCCAGAATACAAAGACTTACTCGAATCCTACGACATAAATTAATTGAAATGACAAACGAATTCGTTTTAGAAGCAATTACAAGAGAATTTCCGGAATCGGTGATTACCCATTCGGAACCTTATGGTCTTCTCACGATAGAAATAAAGAAAGAGGATATCAAAAAAGTAATCCATTACCTTAAAGATTCTTCTTTAGAAATTAATTTTCTTACAGATATTTGTGGTATTCACTACCCTGAGAATCCGGCGAAAGAAATCGGAGTCGTGTATCATCTCCACAATATGATGACCAACTTTAGGATTCGTCTCAAAACATTTATGCCGAAAGAAAATGCTGAAGTAGATTCAATGACCGATCTTTATGCTGGTGCAAACTGGATGGAGAGAGAAACTTTTGAATTCTACGGAGTTAAATTTAAAGGTCATCCGGATCTTCGGGTTATCCTCAATATGGAAGATATTGACTACCATCCACTATTAAAGGAATATCGCCTAGAAGATGGTACCAGAACCGATAAAGATGACAAAATGTTCGGAAGATAAAAATGTACACCGCTTTTAGCAGATTACATTCCACATTCCGCCAAAAGCCAAAAGCCACCAGCAATTATGAAAGACAACGCGCTATCCAATATACTCAGCCAGCAAGAATCAAAAGAACATATTGATGGGCAACTTTATACCCTGAATTTGGGTCCTACACACCCGGCTACCCACGGTATTTTCCAAAACGTTCTTACGATGGACGGGGAAAGAATTCTCCACTCCGAGCAAACCATCGGTTATATTCACCGTGCTTTTGAAAAGATTTCTGAAAGAAGAAATTTCGCCCAAATCACTACTCTTACCGACAGGATGAATTATTGTTCTGCCCCAATTAATAACATCGGATGGCATCTTACCGTTGAAAAACTCATCGGTTGTGAAGTTCCTAAAAGAGTTGATTACATGAGGGTAATTATGATGGAATTGGCGAGAATTGCCGACCACATGATTTGCAACGGAGTAATCGCAATGGATGCTGGTGCTATCACAGGACTTACTTATCTTTTCCAAGAAAGAGAAAAAATATATGAAATGTATGAGCAAATTTGTGGAGCTAGAATGACCACAAACATGGGAAGAATTGGTGGTTTTGAAAGAGATTTCAATCCGAAATTCCATGAGCTTCTACAAAACTGGTTAAAGAAATTCCCGAAAATCTGGGGAGAATTCTGTGCATTGAATGAAAGAAACCGAATCTTCATGGACAGAACCATCAAAGCCGGACCTATCTCCGCAGAAAGAGCATTGAGCTATGGTTTCACGGGACCTAACCTTCGCGCAACTGGTGTAGATTATGATGTTCGCGTAGCAAGCCCTTACTCCTCTTACAACGATTTCGATTTCATTATTCCAGTAGGAACTTCTGGTGATACTTATGACCGATTTATGGTAAGACAACAAGAAGTTTGGGAAAGTTTGAAAATCATCGAACAAGCTTACAAAAATTTACCAGATGGACCTTTCCATGCGGATGTTCCTGAATTTTATCTTCCAGAAAAAGCGGATGTTTATAACAAAATGGAAGCTTTAATCTATCACTTTAAAATCGTGATGGGGGAAACTGAAGTTCCAGTTGGTGAAGTATACAACGCTGTTGAAGGCGGAAACGGAGAATTAGGTTTCTATCTTGTGAGCGACGGTGGTAGAACGCCTTACCGATTACATTTCCGCAGACCTTGTTTCATCTACTATCAAGCATATCCGGAGATGATCAAAGGCGGAATGATTTCCGATGCCATCGTAACGATGTGTAGTATGAACGTAATCGCAGGAGAACTCGATGCGTAAAAGAAATTGTTGATTTTAGATTATAAATTTTAAATTAATCTAAACTCTTTAAATATAAATTAATATCAAAAATGATAGGATTTTTAGAACTACGATTTTCATCTAAAATCTAAAATCTAAAATCTAAAATCTTTAAATATGAGCGAAACTATTGCTTTTAAACCTGAAACCCTAGAACAGGTAAATAAAATTATCGCAAGATATCCGGAAGGAAAGCAAAAATCTGCCCTAATTCCGATCCTGCATGTTGCACAAAAAGAATTTGGCGGCTGGCTAGATGTTCCTGTGATGGATTATGTAGCTTCATTGCTAAGCATTAAACCTATTGAAGTGTACGAAGTAGCAACTTTCTACACCATGTTCAATATGAAACCGGTAGGAAAATATGTATTGGAAATTTGCCAAACCGGACCATGTATGTTGAAAGGAAGCGACGATATCTTAAACCATATTCGCCAAACCCTAAACATTAAAAACGGAGAAACTACTGCCGACGGACTTTTCACCCTGAAACCGGCAGAATGCCTCGGAGCTTGCGGCTATGCACCTATGATGCAATTGGGCAAGTTTTATCACGAAAATTTAACAAAAGAAAAAGTAGATGAAATCCTGGAACTTTGCAGACAGGGAGCCATCGCTTTAGACTAATATCGATTAAAAAATGAGTAAAAAACTTTTACTTAAAGACGCCCATGTAGAAGGAATCCGCTACTTCGATGTTTACCGCAAACAAGGCGGTTATGAAGCTGTGGAAAAGGCCCTGAAAATGACTCCAGATGAAATCACCGAAGAAGTAAAAACTTCCGGATTGAGAGGTCGTGGAGGAGCAGGTTTCCCAACCGGAATGAAGTGGAGTTTCCTCGCAAAACCAGAAGGCGTAGCAAGATATTTGGTAGTAAATGCCGACGAATCTGAACCGGGAACTTTCAAAGACCGATACTTAATGGAATACATTCCGCATCTTTTGATCGAAGGAATGATTATTTCATCTTTCGCATTAGGTGCCAATACTTCGTATATCTATATCCGTGGTGAATATTCATGGATTCCCGATATCTTGGAAGAGGCTATTGAAGAAGCCAAAAAAGCAGGATTTTTAGGAAAAAATATTTTAGGAACCGGCTACGATTTAGAAATTTATGTTCATCGTGGTGCTGGAGCTTATATTTGTGGTGAAGAAACTGCACTTTTGGAATCTTTGGAAGGAAAAAGAGGAAATCCTCGTTTGAAACCACCTTTCCCTGCAGTAAAAGGACTTTGGGAATCTCCAACCGTTGTGAACAATGTTGAAACCATCGCAGCTGTTGTACCGATCATCAATATTACCGGTGCCGAATATGCAAAAATCGGTGTTGGACGTTCTACCGGAACAAAACTGATCTCCGCTTGTGGAAATATCAACAAACCGGGAGTTTATGAAATCGATATGACGATTACCGTTGAAGAATTCATTTATTCTGATGAATATTGTGGTGGAATTCCAAACGGTAAAAAATTGAAAGCATGTATTCCTGGAGGAAGTTCTGTGCCGATTGTTCCAGCCAATTTATTATTGAAAACCATCAACGGTGAACCGAGATATATGAATTACGAATCATTATCTGATGGTGGATTTGCTACCGGAACGATGATGGGTTCAGGCGGATTTATCGTTTTAGATGAAGACCAGTGTGTGGTAAAACATACCTTAACTCTTGCGCATTTCTACATGCACGAAAGTTGTGGACAATGTACGCCTTGCCGAGAAGGAACCGGTTGGATGTACAGAATATTGAAAAAAATTGAAAATGGACAAGGAACCATGGCAGATATCGATTTGCTTTGGGATATTCAGAGAAAAATAGAAGGAAATACCATTTGTCCACTCGGTGATGCCGCAGCGTGGCCGGTTGCAGCAGCAATCCGTCATTTCCGCGACGAATTCGAATGGCACATTGATAATCCTGAAGCTTTAACAAGAAATTATGGACTGGCAAATTATGCCGATCCAATCCCTGTAGCTGCGAAAGCAGAATAAGATGAAGAAGTTCTTTAAAATAATTGTACTTGTTTTTTTGGGAAGCAATTTGGGATTTGCCCAAGAAACCCATTCAACCCAGGAAATATCTGATAACTTTGATTTGGAGGTAAAACCTCTTTCAAAAAAAGGACAGATGTTCGTTTTTTGGGGATGGAACAGAGCTGGATTTACCAATTCTGATATCCGATTCAAAGGGGCTGACTACGATTTCACTTTAGAAAATGTAGTGGCTCACGACCGACCATCGCCTTTGAGTTTAGATTATGTGAATCCGGGGAGTTTATCCATTCCGCAATTTAATTTTAGGTTAGGATATTTTATTAAAGATCATTTAGCTTTAGTTATTGCGCAAGATCACATGAAATATGTGATGGATCAGGATCAAGTGGCTGATTTTAAAGGTCATATTTCCGATCCGGTTTATGCAGGAATGGTACAAAACGGGCAAGTTGATTTAACCGATGAGCAGTTTCTCACTTTTGAGCATACTGATGGGTTGAATTACATCAATATCGGTTTAGAAAAATATAAATCGCTATCGAGCAAGAAAAATGTTGATATCGTATGGAGTTACGGTGGCGGAGTTGGAATGATGATGCCAAAAAGTAATGTGAAACTATTCGGAAACGAAAGAAGCGACCGTTTTCACGTTGCAGGTTTCGGAGCTGATGCGAGAACCAACATCAATGTTATCTTTTGGAAACATTGGATGGCAAGAGTAGAAGGAAAAGTGGGCTACATCAATATGCCCGATATAAAAACGACACTGAATAACAAACCAGATAAAGCGATGCAAGATTTTGCATTTGCACAAGTGAATTTCGGTATTGGATATACCTTTAACACGAAAAAATAATTAATTCATTTTTGAATTCATCTATAATGAGCGAAGAAATTAAAAAATTTAAGATCACTATTGACGGACAGACTACAGAAGTTTTGCCCGGAACTTCGATTCTGGAAGCAGCCCGACAAATCGGCGGAAAATCTGTACCTCCTGCAATGTGCTATTACAAACCGTTGGAATCCAGCGGTGGTAGATGCAGAACTTGCCTCGTAGAAGTTTCTAAAGGTTCAGATGCTGATTCGCGACCGATGCCGAAACTCGTTGCAAGTTGCCGAACCAGTGTGATGGACGGAATGGAAGTGAAAAACCTGACCTCGGAAAAAACTCAGGAAGCCAGAAAAGCGGTAACCGAATTTTTGCTGATCAATCACCCACTTGATTGCCCTGTTTGCGACCAAGCCGGTGAATGTCATTTGCAAGATTTAGGTTACGAACATGGTGTTGAAGGAACCAGAACCGAATTTGAAAGAAGAACTTTCGAACCTGAAGATATCGGTCCGAACATCAAATTACACATGAACCGTTGTATTTTATGTGCAAGATGTGTGTTAACCGCAAATCAATTAACCGAAAAACGCGAACACGGAATCCTTTTCAGAGGGGAACATGCAGAAATTTCTACTTATTTGAATAAGGCATTGGATAATGATTTCATCGGAAACGTGATTGATGTTTGTCCAGTAGGAGCATTAACCGACAAAACCGCGAGATTTGCGAGCAGAGTTTGGTTTACAAAACCGATGAATGCTACTTGCAAATGTGAAAAATGTTCTGGTAAAGCCGTTCTTTGGATGAAAGGTGAAGAGATCATCAGAGTAACTGCCAGAAAAGACCAATATGATGAAGTCGAAGAATGGATCTGTAACGAGTGCCGTTTTGAGAAAAAAGACCTTAAATACTGGAACATCGAAGGACCAAGACATATCGACAGACATTCGGTAATTTCTCTTAACCATTATGAAAAGCCGAAAAATATGATCAGTCTTTTGAACAATCCTGATGCTAAAGAAATCGGCGAAAAAGACGAAATAATTTAATTTGAAAACGATTTAATTTGAATATGTTTTTGTCATATTTAAATTTCAAATGATATTACCTATGGAATTAATTACCTTTAAAATCATTCTAGTTCTTGCCCTTTTCGCTCTATCGATGGGGGTTGCAGCCTACTCTACTTGGGGCGAACGAAAATTGGCTGCGGTATTGCAGGATAGAATTGGTCCTAACAGAGCCGGACCTTTCGGGCTTTTTCAGCCATTAGCAGATGGTGGAAAACTCTTCTTCAAAGAAGGATTTGTTCCCCAAAATGCCGATAAATTCCTTTTCTATCTCGGACCAGGAATCACCATGTTTGTTTCATTGATTACCGGAGCGGTTATTCCGTGGGGAAAAACTTTGAACATCGGTGGAACTTCATTTGATATTCAAGTTGCCAACATCGATATCGGCGTACTTTACCTGATCGGAATGGTTTCAATCGGAGTTTACGGAATGATGATCGGTGGTTGGGCTTCAAACAACAAATATTCCTTAATTGGAGCGATCCGTGCATCTTCACAGATGATTTCTTATGAATTGGCGATGGGACTTTCTTTGCTTTCAATCATTTTGATGTCAGGAAGTTTAGATTTACATTTCATTACTTCATCACAAGGAACAGGAAAAATTTGGGGCTTTATTCCTGCGGACGGAATGAACTGGAACATTTTCTATCAACCATTGGCGTTTATTATTTTCTTCGTTGCTGCTTTAGCAGAAACCAATCGTCACCCTTTCGATTTACCGGAATGTGAATCTGAATTGGTGAACGGATATATGACCGAATATTCATCGATGAACTTCGGGCAATATATGTTTGGGGAATATGTAAATATGTTTATTTCGAATGCATTGATTGCTACTTTATTCTTTGGAGGTTTCAATTATCCAGGAATCAATTGGGTCTCTGAAAACTGGGGAGAAAACGTAGCAGGAATTTTAAGTATCGTTGCGATGCTTTCAAAAGTAATCTTAGGAATCATCATTTTCATGTGGATTCGTTGGACGATCCCAAGATTTCGATACGATCAACTGATGCATCTCGGTTGGAAAACCCTTATACCGCTTGCGTTGGTGAACTTACTGATCACAGCAGCTGTAATTGTGTTTTTTGCCCAATAATTAAAATTAGATAAAGTTTTCATGCTAAAAAGCTTAAGCCAATAGCTAAAACAAAAACAATATGAAACTGACCAACAGATCTAAAGTAGTCTCGAACAAAGAGATGACTTTTATGGAAAAAATATACCTCCCGGAAATCTTCAAGGGAATGGCGATTACCATGAAACACGCGCTTGCCGGTAGCAAAGGCAAAGTATATTCTTACCCAGAAGTACAAAAACCAAGGGCAAAAGTATGGCGCGGACAACACGTTTTGAAACGTGATGAAGAAGGTAGAGAACGCTGTACAGCTTGTGGGCTTTGCGCCGTTGCGTGCCCTGCAGAAGCCATCACCATGACTGCTGCCGAAAGAACCAAGGAGGAAAAAGATCTTTACAGAGAAGAAAAATATGCATCAGTTTATGAAATCAATATGCTGAGATGTATTTTCTGCGGAATGTGCGAAGAAGCCTGCCCGAAATCAGCGATTTACCTTACCGATAGATTGGTTGATGTAGAAACCAACCGCGGAAGTTTCGTGTATGGAAAAGATAAATTGGTAGAAAAAATCAATGCGAGAATTGACATTTCTGAAAGACAGAGTGAGTTACAAAAAAAATCAGTAAAATAAATGGAACAGATTATATTTTTCATTGTAGCATTGATGGCTGTAGCAAGTGCAGTGTATTTTGTATTTGCTAGAAATCCACTTTACGCTATTCTTTCCTTGATCATCACTTTCTTTTCTATCGCCGCATTGTATATCTTGCTTAATGCACAGTTTTTAGGAATTGTTCAAGTGATTGTTTATGCAGGAGCCATCATGGTTTTATTCCTTTATGTACTGATGATGTTGAATTTAAATAAAGGTAACGAAAGCAAAAAGCAGAACCTCACAAAATTCATCGGAGTTTTCACCGCAGGGATTCTTTTAATTGGAGTTTTAGGTGCTTTCAAAGGACTTAAAGGAAACAGTTTTGCAGGAAATGTAGATTCATCAATTGGATTAACCAAAAACCTTGGTCGATTATTGTTTAACGAATATGTTTTGCCTTTTGAACTGGCATCAGTTCTCATTCTTGCAGGGATTGTAGGGGCAGTATTAATAGGTAAAAAAGATTTATAGTATTATGGGAGAAGTAAATTCAATAATACAGGCAGTACCGCAGGAATATTTTATAATCCTGAGCTCTGTATTGTTCTGTCTGGGAGTTTTGGGAGTTTTAATCCGAAAAAATGCCATCATTATTTTAGGGTGTGTAGAGCTTATGCTCAACTCTGTAAATCTATTGTTGGCCACCTTTTCAAGCTACAAAGGCGACGGAAACGGGCAAATCTTGGTATTCTTCATCATGGTGGTTGCCGCAGCCGAAGTAGCAGTAGGATTAGCAATTATCGCAATGATGTACAGAAATACCAAATCGGTTGACATCAGTATTTTTAATAAATTAAGAGGATAAATAAAGGATGGAAAATTTAGTTTACGCAATTATACTTTTACCCTTATTCGGTTTTTTGGTCAATGGGCTTTTCGGGAAAAGTCTTCCAAAAATCGTTGTGGGAAGTATCGCAACACTGGTAGTTTTTGCATCTTTTTGTATTGCTGTCAGTTTATTTTTAAATTTCAATGCAGATTCGCAACCGGTTATAGTAAGAGCTTTTGAATGGTTTCGAGTGAATGGCATTCAGGTGAATTTCGGTTTCCAAATCGATCAATTATCATTGATGATGATTATGATCATCACCGGAATCGGATCATTGATTCACCTCTACTCTATCGGCTACATGAGCCACGACAAAGGTTTCTATAAATTCTTCACTTATTTGAATTTGTTTATTTTCTCCATGCTTTTGTTGGTAATGGGAAGTAATTATTTAATTCTTTTCATCGGTTGGGAAGGAGTAGGATTATGTTCTTATTTGTTGATCGGTTTCTGGTACACCAACAAAGAATATGGTGCAGCTGCAAGAAAAGCATTCATCATGAACAGAATTGGAGACCTTGGAATGATAATCGGGATTTTCATGATCGCTTATCAGACCAACGCGGTAGATTTCCTTTCTGTAGCTCAGAATTCTTCTAAATTCCAACTTGATTCACCAGTGATTATTTTCATCACAGCGAGTCTTTTCATCGGTGCAATGGGAAAATCAGCGCAGGTTCCTTTATTTACTTGGTTACCTGATGCGATGGCGGGTCCAACCCCTGTTTCAGCATTGATCCACGCCGCAACGATGGTTACTGCAGGGATTTATTTGGTAGTTAGATCTAATTTCCTTTATTCATTAGCACCTACAACGATGGACGGAATCCTCTTCATCGGGTTATTAACCGCTTTGGTGGCTGCGTTTATCGGCTTAAGACAAAATGATATTAAAAAAGTTCTCGCTTACTCTACTGTTTCGCAATTAGGATTTATGTTCGTTGCACTTGGAGTTGGCGCTTATACCACTGCAATGTTCCACTTGATGACGCATGCATTCTTCAAAGCATTGCTATTCTTAGGTTCAGGTTCGGTAATTCACGCAATGAGTGGCGAACAAGACATGAGATTAATGGGTGGTTTAAAAAAGAAAATTCCTGTTACCCATATTACCTTCCTTATCGGAACTTTGGCTATTTCAGGTTTCCCATTCCTTTCTGGGATGATTTCTAAAGATGAAATTTTAACCAATGTTTATGTGAAAAACCCACTACTTTGGGTCGTATTATTCATTGTAGCAGCGATGACGGCGATTTATATGTTCAGAGCGTATTACTTGACTTTCCACGGAGAATTCAGAGGAACAGAAGAACAAAAACATCACCTTCACGAAAGTCCTTCAAATATGACTATTCCGTTGATTATTCTTGCAGTATTATCAGTTCTTGGTGGATTTATTAATCTTCCGCATTTCATTGGACATGGCAATTATGCAAAACTTGATCATTGGTTGAATTCTATCTATGTATATGATATAGAATTGCCTGAAGTGAAATTCGGAACCGAAATGATTCTTTTGGGGTTAACGGTTGTCATGTTTTTCGCAGTATGGTTTATTGTTAAAAACATCTACGTCAACAAGAAAAAAATGGCTTTACCAGAAGAGAAATATACTGGCTGGGAAAGACTTTCGAACAAGAAATTGTTTTTGGACGAAATTTATAACGCAACCTTCGTGAAAATGACGGAAGGTTTAGGAATTGGAGGAAATATGTTCGATAAAGGCATTCTGAATAGATTCGTAGAATTCATCGGAACTGGCGCTGAAGATTCTGGTAGAGCAGCAAAAAGACTTCAAAACGGAAACGTGGAGAATTATGTGCTCGTCATGTCTTTGGCAATCGGAATTATTTTAATTGTTAACTTTTTATTACAATAGTAAATGTCGTATCTATTATTAACATTATTACTATTACCTCTCGTAGGTTCTGCATTGGTGTTCGCGTGGAAAAACCCCGCAAGTAAGTATTTAGCATTGGGAATTGCATTCGTGCAAATGTTTCTAAGCTTCTATATGCTATCAAATTTCGATTTCAAACCAACTGTTGATGGAGTTCTTCAGTATGAAATCAATTATCCTTGGTCGCAGTTTATCAAGAGTAATCTGCATTTCGGAGTTGATGGAATGAGCATGCTGCTGTTATTATTAACCAATATTTTAACACCGCTGATTATTCTGTCTTCATTTAACGAAAAACCAGGATACAGAAATACTTTCTACGGATTAATTCTTTTGATGCAATTCGGTTTAATAGGAGTTTTCACTTCTTTAGATGGTTTGTTATTTTACATTTTCTGGGAAGTTACCCTTATTCCTATCTGGTTAATCGCCGGAATCTGGGGGCAGGAAAACAAGAAACTCGCATTCACCACCAAATTCTTCGTTTATACTTTCGTAGGATCGTTGTTTATGTTGATCGGATTGATCTACGTTTATACCCATTCCGCATCATTTGCATTGACAGATTTGTATAACGCCAATCTGAATTCATCAGAACAAACTGTGGTTTTCTGGTTCATTTTCTTTGCGTTTGCAGTGAAATTACCGGTTTTCCCTTTCCATTCTTGGCAACCAGATACTTATACTTATTCACCAACCCAAGGCTCCATGCTTCTATCGGGAATTATGTTGAAAATGGCAGTTTATGGTCTTTTAAGATATTTATTACCGATCACTCCAGAACCAATTCTTGGGATTTCCGGACAAATTGTGATGGTACTTGCTATCATCGGAATTGTACACGGAGCTTTGATTGCGATTATCCAAAACGATTCTAAAAGAATTATCGCTTACTCTTCCCTTTCTCACGTTGGATTGATGGTTGCCGGAATTATGGCATCTGCGATTTTAACAGTAAAAGGAAGTTTGATGATCGAAGGAGCTGAAGGCGCTATGGTACAAACTTTTGCTCACGGGATCAACGTAGTAGGTTTGTTTTATTGTGCTGATATTCTTTATAAAAGATTTAAAACAAGAGATATTCGCCAAATGGGTGGCTTAGCAAAAGTAGCTCCGAAATTTGCCATATTGTTTATGCTTATTTTGTTGGGTTCAGTAGGTTTACCTTTAACGAATGGTTTCATTGGTGAATTTATTTTGCTTAAATCTGTATTCGATTATAGCGTACTCGCTGCCATATTTGCTGGTCTTACCCTAATTTTCTCTGCAGTTTATCTTCTTAGATTTTACGGAAAAGCGATGTTTGGCGAAGGTGATGAAGCTGTTTTAGCTTCAGCTAAAGATCTTTCGGGAGTAGAATTTTCAGTATTGGCGAGTTTAGCAGTTTTTGTAATCCTGCTGGGAGTTTTCCCACAACCGTTAATTGAAATGGTAAACAGTTCGTTGAAGTTTATTTTTACTTCAATGATGAATTAAGAAATTAATAAATAAAGAAATTAAAAGAAAAAGGCCAGAGCGATTACGCTTGAATCCGGATTCTACAATCTCAAATCTAAATTAAATGAGCGTTTTTATAATTATATTCCTTACCGCTGTAGCCGCACTGTTTGCAGGAGTTTTCGAAAAGGGGAAATTTTCAAGATATCTCAGTATTTTGGGGCTTCTTGTCGCACTTTATGTGAGTTTTCTCCCGGAATGTTCTTTTTTCAACCAATACAAAACCATGTTTAAATTTGGTCCGAATGCGGCATTGTTTACCAAAATCTCTATTGTCATCACGCTGTTGCTTTTCTTTTTAGGAGGTTTTTCTTTCAGCAATCACCGTAGCCATCAGTCGGAGTTGTATGCGCTTCTTTTGTTTGCGCTATCGGGTGGTATTATTCTTTTTGGCTTCCAAAACTTGGTTACCTTATTCCTTGGTGTTGAAATTCTTTCGATTCCGTTATATGTTTTGGCTGGAAGCAACAAGACCGATTTGCGATCTAACGAAGCTTCGATCAAATATTTTCTGATGGGAGCATTTGCTACCGGTTTCCTATTATTTGGAATCGCCTTAATTTATGGCAGCTCCGGAAGTTTTGATCTTTACCAAATTCATCAGTTTTCTATAGAAAATCCAAAGGATACCCTATTCATAATGGGGGCAGTACTGATGTTGGTAGCATTGGCATTTAAGGTTTCTTTAGCGCCTTTCCACATGTGGAGCCCCGATGTTTATCAAGGATCGCCATCACTTATCACTGCATTTATGATGTCGATAGTGAAAATTTCAGCATTCTTTGCATTCTTTAGAGTTATGACCATTGCGTTTGCAGGCATTACCGGAGAATGGATCAATATTATGGGTGTTCTCATCATCATCACTTTATTTCTTGCGAATGCGATGGGACTTGCCCAAAGTAACGCTAAAAGAATGTTGGCCTACTCCTCTGTTTCGCATGCAGGATATTTGGGATTGATCTTTTTTGGTTTAAATAATTTATCCGCTTACAACTTAGCTTTTTATCTATTTGCTTATTCATTGGCAACTGTAGGCGTTATGATGTGTTTGATTTGGGTAGAAAAACTCAAGCGCGAAACTTCTTACAATGCATTCCGTGGATTGTCACATTCCGAGCCGATTATGGCGGTAGCAGCGGCGGTTTCAATGCTTTCTATGGCTGGGATTCCACTTACTGCAGGATTTATGGGGAAATTCTCCATCTTTGCACAAGCCATTCAATATCCGAAAATGGGTTCATTTATGGTTCTGATCGCAGTTTTAGGTTCAGCAATATCCATTGCTTATTATTTAAGATTGATTATGGTGATGTTCTTCCCGAAAGAAAGCAGTTTCAAAACTTCAGAAAAAGTACCTTTAACCTACAATATCGTTGCTGTATTCATCATTATTGCACTTTTAGCAATGGGTATTTTCCCAGACTTATTTGCTAAACAATTTGGTTTGTAAACATTAATCATAAAAATATTAAAACGCAATTCTTCGGAGTTGCGTTTTTTTTAAAATATGAATTTAATCATTTGATTAAATCAAAATATTAATCTTAACTTTGTCTTATAATTTTTCATATGAATCAGGAAAGTGATATTACCACGGAAGAGAAAATTCTTATTTCCGCATCGAAAGTTTTTACTGAAAAAGGGTTTTCAGGAACTCGGACACGCGATATTGCAGAAGAAGCAGGAATCAATCTGGCGCTGCTGAATTACTATTTCCGAAGCAAGGAAAAACTTTTTGAACAGGTGATGAAAGTAAAAATTATACTGCTATTCGGCAAGATTATTCCCATTGTCATCAATGAAAAAACTACGCTCGAAGAAAAGATAGATCTTGTAAGTGAACGGTATTTCGAAATCTTATCTAAAAATCCTAATCTTCCACTATTTATCCTGAGCGAAATCCAGAAAAAACCTTCGAATATCACCTCGCTGATTGCTGTCGATAAGCTGATGAAAACCTCTGTACTGGTAAAGCAGATCCAGGAGAAAAAACCTGCGCTCCACCCTTTTCATTTTATTATTAATTTTCTGAGTATGACAGCGTTTCCATTTATTGGGAAACCGGTTCTGAAGCATTTCAACATTTTGAACGATGAGGAATTTCAAAAGTTTGTGGAAGAACGCAAGACATTAGTTCCGGTATGGATCAAAATGATTCTTAACAGTTAACATCACTTTCATTTCATTTAAAACTAAAAGAATGAAAATTTTAAAATACTTTGTAAGCCTTACCCTGCTTCTGAATATTTCTCTGAATGCACAAGAAATATTGACTTTACAGGAGTGCCAACAACTCGCCAAATCGCACTATCCACTCACCAAAAGAAATGGTCTTATTGAAAAAACCAAATCTTATACTTTGGAAAATACTTCAAAGGCATGGCTTCCTCAAATAAGCGTTATTGGTCAAGCAACTTACCAAAATGAGGTTACACAACTGCCTTTCAACCTTCCCAATATGTCGGTGGAACCGCTAAGCAAAGATCAATACAAAATATACGCAGATATTCAGCAAACAGTTTATGATGGCGGGCTGATTGCGCACCAAAAAAAACTTGCGAACATCCAGTCAGAAACCGAAACACAGAAAAATGAAGTTGAACTTCACCAATTGGAAGAAAGAATCAACCAGATTTATTTCGGAATTCTCCAGTGTCAGGAACAGCTTGAACAGACCGTGATCACCAAAAAAGATCTGGAAAACGGTTTGCTGAAAGCAGAAGCTCAGTTTCAATTTGGTACTATTCTGAGGAGCCAAGTGGATGTATTGAAAGCACAGCTCGTCACTCTGGATCAGCGGCAGATTGAACTGCAGTCGGTTCGTGCCAGTTTTATTCAAATGTTATCGCTGTTCATTCAAAAAAATATCGATGAACATTCAGAGTTTCAAAGACCTGAAAAATTACTGCTCACCTTCGAAAACAAGCGTCCCGAACTGAAAGTATTTGATTTGCAGCAACAGAGTTTAGAAACTCAAAAATCAATCATTCAGTCCAGAAATCTACCGAAATTGGGAGCATTTTTCCAAGGCGGTTATGGTAAACCTGGCTTTAATATGCTGAAAAACGAATTCGACATTTTCTATATTGGCGGTATCAAGTTACAAATTCCGATTAGCGGATTTTACACGAAAAAAAACGACCTTGCTTTGCTCGATAGCCAGCAACAAGATCTTGAAATCCGAAAAGAAAACTTCCTATTTAACCAAAATTTCTCCACCATCCAAACCAACAGTGATTTGGAAAAACTGAAGAAACTGATTGATAAAGACCTTGAGCTCATCACGTTGCGCCAAAGCATTAAAAAAGCCAGTCTTGCCCAGCTCGAAAACGGCGTCATCACCACCAGCGATTATCTTCGCGAAGTGAATGCTGAAGAACAGGTAAGAATTCAAAAAATCCTTCATGAAACTCAGTATCTGTTGACCCAATATAACCTGAAAGCACAGCTGAATCAGTAAAAAATCATTTAATAAGAAATCCTGTCCGATGAAAAAATACATTTTATTTGCAGTCGTTCTTGCCTTTAATTCGTGCAAAAACTCAGAACAGAACTATGATGCTTCCGGAACGTTTGAGGCCGATGAAATCATGGTTATCGCTCAAGCTACCGGAACACTACTCCAGCTCAATCTGGAAGAAGGTCAACAACTTAAAACAGGCCAAAAAGTGGGAGAAATAGATGCTAAAAATGTAGAACTTCAAAAAGAACAAGTTGTTGCCAGCATTGAAGCATTGGGACAGAAAACCAATTCCCCACTTCCGCAGATTCAGGTTCTTCAGACTCAGATTTCTGCACAATCAGCCAATATTTCGGTATTGCAGGAACAACTTGATAATGCGGTGAGGGAACGCAACAGAACTTCGAATTTGGTTGCCAGAGATGCAGCGACCAGAAAACAGCTCGATGACGCCAACGGACAAGTTCTGGTTCTTCAGAAACAAATTAACGCTGCACAACGCCAACTAACAATCCTACAGCAACAGATTTCCACAGCGAAAGAAAATGTTTCGATACAGAATAAGGCTATTTTAAGTGAAAGAAAACCTACCCAGAAAAAAGTAGAACAAATCGATGAACAACTGAAAAACAACACCATCGAAAGTCCGATTTCCGGGATGGTTCTTACCAAATACATGAATCAAGGTGAGTTTGCCATGATCGGAAAACCTGTATTTAAGATGGCGAATTTAGACCTAATGACTTTGAAAACCTTTATCACCGGAGATCAGTTAGCGCAGGTAAAAACCGGTCAACAAGTAAAAGTGTTCATCGATTTGGGAGACGGAAAAACAAAGGAAATTCCCGGAACCCTTTATTGGATCAGTTCAAAAGCTGAATTCACGCCCAAAACCATTCAGACCAAAAATGAAAGAGCAAACCTTGTTTATGCGACAAAAATTCATGTAAAAAATGATGGTTTCCTAAAAATAGGCATGTATGGCGATGTGAAATTTTAAAACATGAACCATAGATTCTGAATTAACCACAAAAACTATACGTCAAAATTAATATCAAAAAAGTCTGTAAAAGAAAAAATAATCATTCATCTAAGCCATAAAAAATCTTAAATCAAAATAATCTACTCGAAATGAAATCAATCATCGCCAACAGTCTCACCAAAACCTACGGCAAGGGAAAAGAAAAAATCCTAGCGGTTGATGATGTAAGTTTTGATGTAAATAATGGCGAGATTTTCGGGCTGATTGGTCCTGACGGAGCCGGAAAAACTTCCATTTTCAGGATGTTGACCACGGTACTGCTGCCCGATTCTGGTTCAGCTTCGGTTGAAAACTTTGACATGGTAAATGATTATAAAAAAATCAGGCAAATCGTTGGTTATATGCCCGGAAAATTCTCCCTTTATCAGGATTTGACGGTCGAAGAAAATTTAAGTTTTTTTGCCAGTGTTTTCAATACGAGTATTCAAGAAAATTATGATTTAATCAAGGATATTTATATTCAGATTGAACCCTTCAAAGACCGAAAAGCAGGCGCTTTATCGGGCGGAATGAAGCAGAAACTTGCTCTTTGTTGTGCCCTGATTCACCGACCAAACATTCTGTTTCTGGACGAACCCACCACCGGAGTAGATCCAGTTTCGCGAAAGGAATTCTGGGAAATGCTGCAACGTCTAAAAAAACAGGGAATCACCATCGTTGTTGCAACCCCTTATATGGATGAAGCCACACTTTGCGATCGCATCGCCTTGATGCAGCACGGAAAAATTCTTTCCGTCGATACTCCAGATCGAATGAGTGATGCTTATCCTGACCTGATTTTCGAAGTGAAAGCCGGAAGAACTTCCAGCGTTTTGCGTGCTCTGGAAAATTTTGAACCTAAGAAAAATGTGTATGCTTATGGCGAATTTGTGCATCTGATCGCTGAGAGCAATGCAAATTTCAGCACCTCATCAGTTCAGGAATATTTGAAAAAATCAGGTTTCACCAATATCGAAATTAATCCTGTAAAAGCCAGCATTGAAGATTGTTTCATCCGCTTATTGTCCCATAAAAATGAATACTAAAAATCCAAATATCGCCATCAAAGCAGAGAATATTACCAAGGTTTTCGGGGACTTTACTGCGGTGAATCAAATAAGTTTTGAGGTAAAAAAAGGTGAAATATTTGGCTTTCTGGGAGCAAATGGTGCCGGAAAAACTACGACGATGCGCATGTTCTGCGGACTTTCGGTGCCGAGTTCAGGAACAGCAACTGTAGCCGGATTCGATGTGTATAAGGAAACCGAAAAAATTAAGAAAAGCATTGGTTATATGAGCCAGAAATTTTCTCTGTATGGTAATTTAACGGTAAAAGAAAACTTGGATTTCTTCGGTGGAATTTATGGAATTTCCCGACGAGAACTTAAAACGAAAAGTGTAGAACTGCTGCAAAAACTCAATCTGGAAGAAGAAAAAAACAAGCTGGTTTCGGAACTGCCATTGGGTTGGAAACAGAAACTCGCTTTCTCGGTCGCGATTTTTCATCAACCACAAATTGTATTTTTAGATGAGCCCACCGGCGGCGTGGATCCGGTAACACGGCGGCAATTCTGGAATATGATTTACGATGCTTCAGATCAAGGAATTACGGTTTTCGTGACGACGCATTATATGGATGAAGCAGAATACTGCGATCGTGTTTCCATAATGGTTGACGGTAAAATTGCGGCTTTGGACACCCCAGCAAATCTGAAAAAACAGTTCAGTTCAAAAAATATGGATGATGTCTTTTATGAACTGGCAAGAGGCGCAAAACGCAGTGCAGATTAGCCCACAACCCAACAAGATTTTTTCCTTTTTTAGTTATCAATAATAAAATGAAACAGTTATTCACTTTTGTCCGGAAAGAATTTTTACACGTTCTGCGTGATAAAAGGACTTTGCTCGTTCTATTCGGAATGCCTGTGGTTCAAATTCTGCTGTTTGGTTTTGCTTTAAGCACCGAAGTGAAGAACACGAAAATCGGGATTCTGGACCAAGACGGATCGCAACGCTCTGTTGAATTGGTTGCAAAAATCAATGCGAATCAATATTTCGACCTTGATGAGAATTTAAAATCAATTCAAGAGGCAGAAAATACGTTCAAAAGCGGCAGAATCAAAATGATTGTGGTAATTCCTTCCGGATTTTCTGAAAATCTTATCAACGGAAAAAAAACACAGATTCAGCTCATTTCAGATGCCACCGATCTCAATCTTGCGAACCAGATTTATAGCTTCATGTCCAATATCACTATGGATTTTTACAATCAACAAACCCTGCAGCCGCACGTCGGGATTCAGCCGGAAATTCGTATGCTTTACAATCCACAGCTGAAAGGTGCTCCCAATTTTGTTCCGGGAGTTATGGCATTGGTTCTTCTCATCATTTGTGTTTTGATGACGGCCATTGCCATTGTAAGAGAAAAAGAAACCGGAACGATGGAAGTGTTGCTTGTATCTCCGATGAAACCCTATGTCATCATTCTTGCCAAAGCCATTCCGTACTTTATACTGTCCGTTATTATCCTGATTTCTATTCTTGTATTAAGTGTTTCCGTGCTCGATTTACCGATTAAAGGCAATGTTTTTTTACTATTTGGTATCAGTATTATTTTTATCATCACCAACCTTTTGATAGGAATTGTGATTTCCATTCTGACCGATACCCAGCAAACGGCTATGCTCATCTCGCTGATCGGTACCATGCTCCCGACTCTGATGCTGAGCGGATTTATGTTTCCTGTCGAGAATATGCCAGTTCCACTGCAGATTGCAGGCAACATTATTCCAGCCAAATGGTATTATGAAATCGTAAAAAATATCATGATCAAGGGAACCGGACTAGAAGTAATTTGGAAACAAGTAGCAGTTCTTCTGGGAATGATGGCAGTTCTTTTTGTGATTGCTGTAAAAAAATTCAGGATTCGGCTGGAATGATTCAGCAATGGATATTAACTTATGAATTAGACGATGTTTAGAACGCTCCGTATATTAATCAAGAAAGAATTCCTGCAGATTTTCAGGAACAAATCCATTCTGGCCATTATTTTCGTGATGCCCGTGGTGCAGTTGGTCGTACTGCCACTCGCAGCGAATTACGAGATTAAAGACATTAAAATAGCGGTAGTTGACCATGATAAATCCGGTTTATCACGGGAGCTTATTCGGAAAATTACGGCATCAGGATATTTTATCATCACTTCCTATGACGAAAGTTACCGCAGCGCCTATCAGGAAGTTGAAAAAGACAAGAGCGATTTAATCCTCGAAATTCCCAATCATTTCGAAAGAGATCTGATTAGGGAAAACAGCCAGAAAATTCTGCTGTCCATCAATGCCATAAATGGAACCAAAGCGGGGCTTTCCGCCAGTTATCTTGCTCAGATTCTACAAGATTATAATGAACAGGTTCAGATCAAAATGAATCCCGAACTGGAAAACATAAAGAATACCTCAGGTATTGAAGCTATACCGAAATTCTGGTTTAATGAAGCCTACAATTACCGACTTTCTCTTGTTCCGGGTATTTTGGTATTTCTGGTAACTTTGATTGGAGGCTATTTAACTGCTTTGAACATCGTTTCCGAAAAAGAAACCGGCACCATCGAACAGCTCAACGTATCACCTATCCGGAAAACCGACTTTATTCTCGGCAAACTCATTCCCTTCTGGATTCTGGGGATGATCGCCTTCAGTATTGGTCTTTTGGTTACTATTTTTGTCTACGGCATTCAGATGCAGGGAAGTTTGCTCCTTCTTTACGCTTTCATTTCGGTATATCTCATCACCATTTTAGGAATGGGTCTTTTGGTTTCTGTTTATAGTGAAACCCAGCAACAAGCTATGTTTGTGGTATTCTTCTTCATGATGATTTTCGTATTGATGAGCGGCCTTTTCACTCCGACAGACAGCATGGCCGACTGGGCAAAATATATCGCCTATCTGAATCCTGTGACTTATGGTGTTGACGGCATGCGTTTAATTATCCTCAAGAACAGCAGTTTCAATGATCTACTGTCCCATTTTCGTTTTATTATCCTGTTGGGCATTGTGGTCATCACTTGGGCTATTTTGAAGTACCGAAAAACGAACTAAAACCAATACTTCTTTTCGTTGTTTAAAAATTTGTCTTTCCAAAAAAATTACGATTGGGGCTTCAATAGTAGGAAATTTAAAAATTTAACAAATTTTAGTTTTTATGTTTAAGTAACAATTGTTAACTTTAATAAAAATTTTAAAACAATTCTAAAATAAAAACAATTCTATAATGAGCTCAAAAGTTTACGACAGAGTACAACTGAAAGAAAAGTACGACAATTACATTAACGGACAATGGACTCCACCTGCAAGTGGAAAATATTTCGACGTCATCACTCCATTAGATGGAACCGTGATGAGCCAAGCCGCACATTCCAACGAAAAAGATCTGGAACTGGCCGTGAATGCAGCAGAAGCCGCTTTCGTAACTTGGGGAAAAACTTCCGTTACCGAAAGAAGCATTATCCTCAATAAGATTGCGGACCGCATGGAAGCCAATCTGGAAAAAATTGCTGTGGTAGAAACCATGGACAACGGAAAACCGGTACGCGAAACTCTGAATGCCGATATTCCATTGGCAATCGACCATTTCAGATATTTTGCAGGCGTGATTCGTGCGGAAGAAGGTTCTTTAATGGAATTGGACAACAATACTGTTTCCCTTATTGTGAATGAACCTTTGGGAGTGATTGCTCAAATTATTCCATGGAACTTCCCTATTCTGATGGCCGTTTGGAAACTTGCACCGGCTTTGGCAGCAGGAAACTGTGTTGTGCTGAAACCAGCTGAAAACACGCCAATTTCTATTCTTGTTTTGATGGAAATCATCGGTGATTTGCTACCTCCAGGAGTAGTGAATATCGTAAATGGTTTCGGTGGCGAATTAGGTCATGCATTGGTGACCAACAAAAAAGTGGCAAAAGCAGCATTCACCGGATCTACCGCAACAGGAAGACTTGTAATGCAATACGCTACTGAAAACATCATTCCGGTTACTTTAGAGTTGGGAGGTAAATCTCCAAATATTTTCTTCGAATCCGTGATGGATGAAGATGATGCTTTCTTCGATAAAGCTTTAGAAGGAGCAGTTTTATTTGCCTTAAACCAAGGTGAAATCTGTACTTGTCCATCGAGATTATTGGTACAAGAAAGTATCTATGATAAATTTATCGAAAGAGTTTTGGAACGTGTAAAAGCCATTAAAGCAGGAAATCCATTGGATACTTCTACCATGATTGGTGCACAAGCTTCTAAAATTCAGTATGATAAAATCCTTAGCTACATCAATCTTGGTAAAGAAGAAGGTTGCGAAGTTCTATCAGGAGGTGACGCCAATTCTTTGGAAGGCGATTTGAAAAACGGTTACTACATTCAGCCAACCTTGCTTAAAGGACACAACAAAATGAGAGTTTTCCAAGAAGAAATCTTCGGACCTGTACTTGCTGTAACTACTTTCAAAGATGAAGCAGACGCTATCGCCATTGGAAACGACACCATGTATGGTCTCGGTGCAGGAGTTTGGACCAGAGATGCTCACCAATTGTACCAAGTACCAAGAGCGATTCAGGCAGGAAGAGTTTGGGTAAACCAATATCATGCTTATCCTGCGGGAGCGCCATTTGGAGGTTACAAACAGTCGGGAATCGGTAGAGAAAATCATAAAATGATGCTCGATCATTACCGTCAAACCAAGAATATGCTTATTTCTTACAGCAAAGACAAATTAGGATTCTTCTAATTATTAAAGGGCGGATTTGTTAAGAAATCCGCCTTTTTTTATTTTTTAATGAAAGAATCTTTTATCCCAAAAACCTCAATAAAAAAATGGAAAAAGCACAACGACTTTCCGCAACTCCAAAAGCGCTGGAACTGATCAAGGAACTCTCCGAAGAATATGGCGATCTGATGTTTTATCAAGCAGGTGGCTGTTGCGAGGGAACCCAACCCCAGTGTTTCCGCAAAGGTCACTTTTATCCGCGAACAAAGGATTTGTGCATCGGTACTGTTCTTGGTTTTTATTTTTGGGTAGATCATGATTTGTTTGAATACTGGAAATACAACCATTTTGAACTCGATGTCACCGATGGATTTGGAGCCGGCGGTTTTTCCTTGGAAACGTCTAAGAAAAAGACATTTAAAATCAATTACCGAGTTTTTTCCAAACAAGAACTCGAATCACTCGATGAGCCGTTGGTTTATCATCAATACATGATTCAGGAGAAGGAAAAGCAGGAAAGTATTTAAAAAATAAAAACTTCTCGATGTGAGAAGTTTTTATTATTTTCTGTGTAAAAGAATTTCGACGCTGCGAAGTTGTTTTTCGAGTTTTGCAATTAAGAATTCATGATGCAGAAACCAACCTGTTAATACACCAATTAAACTTCCGATCACGGTATCGAGAATGCGGGCTTCCATCAGTTCATTTACATTGGTGTGTAATCCTGATGCGTTTTCTGCTAAAAAAATGGTTAAAGGAGTAATGAAAATCACGGCCAAACCATAATTGCGCACAACCAGCATTTCCACAATGAATTGCAATCCTGCGATGAGAAACACCAATTCTAATCCGGAAGGAGCCGTAGAGAGCATCATCACCCAAGTAATTCCGATTCCAATGAAAGTTCCTATAATTCGGTGCAAATTTCTTTGCCAAGCATGGAAAAGATCTTTACCCTGAAGAATGGCCAATGCAGAAAGAGGAATCCAATATGCGCTTTTCAATTCCAACCAATGACCAATCATCAATCCCAAAAACATGGCAAATCCAATGATGAAACTTGCGACCAATTCGGTATATCTTTTCTTCTTGATTCTGCTTTTTATTTTAGGTTCCACTACCCTTTTAGCTACAAAAACCGAATAAAAAAGTGCCAGTAAAACCGACAGCATCGCGCCCATAGAAACCAATCCTACATTCAATGGAATGGCTTCTGGATGAAAAGGAATTGACGTAGCTACCGCTCCGATCATGATAAAAAAGAAGTTTCGAGGTGGAGGAACATCAAACCAAGAAGTAATCAAATGCGACAAAAATGCGATCAATCCTAATGCTATTGCGCTGAGTATGTGACTGAAACTAAACGCATATCCCAACGCAAACGAAATGCTGAAACCAAATGCACATACACAAAGGTGAACCATTCTTTTAGAAAGCGTTGCCTGCGTAAAATAAAGAATTACCAAAGCACCAATGCTCGACAAATTGCCATAAGCCGGCCGATCAAAAAGCCAACCCACCCAAAGACACAACCCCACGCAAAGTCCCGCCAAAAGAGGAAAATGCCAAAGTCTTTCGGTTTTTTTTAGTTCTACAAATGCTTGAACATGCGTGTTGAGCCGGTGTTTGAATTTCATGAATCTTACTTATTTCAATCGTTTTGCTTCTTCCCAAAGCAGATCCATTTCTTCCAAAGACAAATCTTCTAATTTTTGATTTTTGTTGAAAGCCAAATCTTCCATTTTCTGAAACCTTGAAATGAACTTGATATTGGTTCTTTCCAACGCAGAATCCGGGTTGATTCCCGATATTCTTGCATAATTAATCAGCGAGAAGAAAACATCGCCCAATTCCTCTTCTTTCTTCATTAAATCGGTTTCCGCATGGAATTCTGCCAGTTCTTCATCCACTTTTTTCCAAGCATCTTCGGCATTGGCAAATTCAAAACCTATTCCTTTTACTTTTTCCTGAATTCTATAAGCTTTCACAATACTCGGAGTTCCTTTAGAAACACCGGAAAGCACCGATTTGTTGCCTTCTTTCAGTTTCAGTTTTTCCCAGTTTTGTTTTACTTCTTCTTCATCTTTCACCTCCACATCGCCGTAAATATGCGGATGACGGAAAATGAGTTTTTCATTGAGGGAATTGATGACATCTGCAATATCGAAACTGCCTTTTTCTGAACCTATTTTGGCATAAAAAACCAAATGCAGCAACACATCGCCGAGTTCTTTTTTTATTTCCGTTAAATCCTCTTGCAATAATGCGTCCGAAAGCTCATACACTTCCTCCAAAGTGAGGTGTCTCAGAGATTGCAAATCCTGTTTTCTGTCCCATGGGCATTTTTCTCGGAGATCGTCCATGATGTCTAACAATCGGGAAAAAGCTTCGAGTTTCTGTTCTTTGGTATTCATTGGAAAAAGTTTTTATTTATAAGATTTTCAGGATGATGAAGATCTCAGTTTGAAATACAAATTTACATCGTTAAAACTAAAAAACCTTGCCTAAAAGACAAGGTTAATATAAAAGAAAACAGGAATTATCCCATTTTTCTGTGAGTACTTTTTGGAGCTGCTTTTGCGGTTGAAGTCGCTGCTTTTGCTTTTGGAGCTGCAGGTTTATCAGCTTTTGGAGCCGCTTTTTTAGTTTCTTTCTTTTCAGTTTTAGCTGGTTTTTCTTCAGCAACTTCTGCAGTTGTTTCTTCAGCTTTCACAAAACTTTCAGGAGTGATGTAACCTGCTTTGCTCAAGATGTTGTACCATTGAGCCAATTTCTTAATATCAGAAACGTAAACTCTTTCAGTATCATAATCAGGTAGAGATTTCAACATGAATTCTCTAAGTTCAGCATCTGAAGATTTATGAGAGATGGTTTCTTTATAGTCGTAATTTTTTGCTACATTTTCAAATACTTCAAACAAAGGAACTTCTTTATCGAAGGTGAACATCGCGATATTATCGAGCAAACTTACCTGAGAAGTATTACCAATGCTCACTTTTTTCTTAGTTACTACATCTTCAATGATAAAACCGCTTTTCAACTGTGAAATTAATTTGTAAAGTCCCGGTTTTCCGGAGATTGAAATTATTTTTTCTAACTGCATTTTCTTATTTTTTTGTTTGAATTGATTAATTATTGTTTTTTCTTCTGAAAAAAGCTCATTCCCAAGGTTTAATTATTTTGGGAATCTCATTTTATAATTTACGGCTACATCGCCTTGAGAGATTTTTACCAATTTGCCTTTTACCAGCTTTTTCTTCAAAGAGCTCAGGTGATCGGTGAAAAGTACCCCTTCGATGTGATCGTATTCATGTTGGATAACTCTTGCGCGGATGTCTGAAAAAGTTTCGGTATGTTTAACGAAATTTTCATCATAATATTCGATCAGGATGGTTTCTTTACGTTTCACATCTTCCCGAATATCGGGTATGGAGAGGCATCCTTCGTTGAATTTCCATTCTTCCCCGGATTCTTCTAAGATTTTCGCATTGATGAATACTTTTCTAAAATCTTTCAGTTCATCGGCGATATCTTCGTAATCTTCATCTTCAGCCAATGGAGAAACATCTACAACAAAAAGCCTGATATCAAGACCTATTTGTGGCGCAGCCAATCCTATGCCATGTGCCGATTCCATTGTTTCAAACATATTCTGCACCAGTTCTTTCAGTTCCGGATAGTTCTGATCAATCTCATGACAGTGTTTTCTTAAAACTGCATCTCCGAATGCACGTATTGGTAATATCATCTTTGTTTCTGTTCTAAAAAATTCTGCAATATCAATGTTGCACTTATTTTATCAATTAACCCTTTTTCTTCCCGTTTTTTCTTGCTTTTACCACTTTGGGAGATATAGAAAGAAGCCATTTTCGAGGTATATCTTTCATCCATACGATGAATTTCTATTGTAGGAAACTGGGATTTCAGTTCTTCAATAGTCTTTAAAATATCCTCTTCAATGGCGGAAAGATTTCCTTTTAAATCGGTGGGAAGCCCTATGACGATGCCTTCAACGTTATTTTCCTTCAAATATTGCTGCAAGAATACAAAAATATTTTTGGTTTCCACGGTATCCAATGCTGAAGCGATTATTTGAAAATCGTCTGTAGCTGCAATTCCGCAACGTGCTTTTCCGTAATCTATCGCAAGGATTTGTCCCATCGTGTGCAAATTTAAGAAAATTTACTTAACCTTTTTTTATCCCTTATTCTATTTTTTTTTATAAAAATGAGAAAAAAATGTATAATTTTAATTTCCCAAAAATTAGACTTCAGATGAAAACCTTAATTCTCGTTCGGCATGCTAAAAGTGATTGGCCGGAAAACACAGAAGACTTCGACCGGCCACTTGCGGAACAAGGCCTCCACGACGCTACAAAAATGGCCCAATTTCTTAAAGAAAATAATATCGTCATTGATAAATTTGTTTCCAGTCCTGCCCTGCGAGCGCTGAGTACCTGCAATATTTTCAACGAGACCTATCAACTTGAGGTAGAAACCAATAAGAAACTGTACAATGCCAACGAAAGCAGCTTTGAATCGGTCATTTATGACCTGAGTGATGATGTGAATTCTGTGGCGATGTTTTCGCATAACAATGGGATTTCTAATTTTGCCAATATGATTGGTGATCAGATTTTTTCGTTTCCAACCTGTGGAGTTGTAGGTTTTTCGTTAGATTGCGACTCGTGGTCGGAGTTTGAAAGTACCGATAAGAAGGTGCTGTTCTCCTACGAACCTAAAAAACTGAAGTAAGAATAGCTCAATTCCGATAAAATCCTTTATCGTATTCTATAGAAAACCCCGAAAATCATGATTTATTCTGATTTTCGGGGTTCTTTAATTTTAATTGAAAGGAGAAATTAATCTTTCCTTTGCAGATCCAAATCGTCAAAGTCGAAACTGAAATCGGTGATATCGGAAATCGGTTTCATTTTAGCCGATTGGGCTTTGCCGTTTTCATCATAATTAAAGATGACGAAAGTATCCGCATCATAACTTCTGTCGTCCCATTTGGCAATAAAAGTATTGTTGTTATAAGGCAAGAGTTGACCTTTTAGACGAGGAGAATTTTTACAGAAGATTCTGTAATTTTTTCCTTCTTGCGCTACGATTACCTCTCCAAACCATACGTCGCGGTAGGTACCGACTACTTGTTCAGGCTTTGGTTGTAAATTTTTCTCTTTTTGGAAAGCGGTTGCTTTTGCAAAAATCTCTTTTTTTCCTTTGGTAAAATCAGCATCTACTTTTGCCATTCTGTCTCCGTAGGTTTTCAGCCAATTGCGGTCTTGCACTCCGAGGTAAGCATCTTTCACGGTATTGGTGATGGTATTGAAAGCCGCCCCACTCTGCTGATTGGTGAGAACTATAATCCCTAATTTCATGTCAGGGATCAAGGTAAATTGGGTCACTGTACCGATTAATCCACCGGTGTGGTATACCTGTTTATGTCCTTTCACGTCTGTAAGAAACCAACCTAAACCATAACCTCCGAAATTGGAATCATAAGCATTTCTGAGTGCTACCGGAGTCGATATTTGAAGATTCCAGAGTTGTTGAATTTGTTTATCTGAAACGAGTTTTTTGCCATCTTTAGTGGTGAAACCATTCATCAGAAAATTAGCCCAAGTCGTCATATCGGTAATGTTGCTGATAATTCCACCGGCTGCGTTGGCGGTTTCGTTCCAATCGTGAGGTACTGCTACGGCTTTTCCGTCAACTGGAGCGTGTGCATCGATGATGTTGGATACATTCGCTGCTTTCGCGCGGTTATAACTTCCGAAGCTGGAATTCATCCCGACTGGTTTCATGATTCTCTGTTCAATAAATTCTGCCCAAGATAGGCCGGAAACGCGGTGGATAATTTCGCCTGCCACGATGAACATGATGTTGTTGTAATCCAAAGTTGTGCGGAAATCATTTTCAGGTTTTAGGTACCGAACATTGTGGATGATGTCATTCACGGTAAGACTGCCCCCTTCCGGGAAGAACATTAAGTCTCCCTGTCCTAAACCGAGACCGGCACGGTGGGTAATTAAATCCTTGATGGTGACATTTCGGGTTACATAAGGATCGTACATCTGAAACTCCGGGAGGTACTGGGTGACTTTGTCGTCAAAATTCAGTTTGCCTTCATCAGCCAGGATTGCTAATGCAGTTGCGGTAAATCCTTTAGAATTGGAAGCGATTCCAACGAGGGTATTTTGATCCATTTTCTTTTGAGTGGTCAATGAGCTTACGCCAAAACCCTTTGCATAGACCAAATTTCCATCTTTGATGATGCCGACCGACATTCCGGGTACGTCAAAAGTTTTTAGGGTATTCTGTATCAATTCATCTAATTTTTTCTCTTCAACTTGTGAGAAAGCCCATAGAGAAATCAGGATGAACAGGAAGGAAAAATTGCGTTTCATGAAGTTTATATTTAATGACCACGAAGATATAAATTTTTTCAGTGCATTTGCGCATTGGGAACGCCCAGTTGGGAAATGGTGGTTGAACCCCCTCTTTAATCAATGGAGCGGGAATGTTGGGAAGCAGTTAGATAGCAGATTAGTTCGGGTCACCTTCGGAAAAGATACCCTTTTACCGAAGTTGATATGGCTTTGACATGAAGAAGACATTAAGTATCCCTTAAGTATACTGCGCTTTGGTACGGCTCAACTACGGCTCAAGTACGGCTCAGCCTCTGTGAAACATCTACCATAAAGGGTTTGGAAAAATTTAATAAGAAATAAAAAGGTGTTTTTACCTTTAAAGAAGAAATACAATGAAATGCTTCATCCTGTTTTGTAAAATTACGAAAAAGATTATTGAACAGGAAAATTTTAATGAATTTTTATTAATTTTGATATAGATCTAAAATACTGAAAAACTGATGGGTAAGGTAACTTCTATTAAAAAATTCAAAGGCAAAGTAGGCAACGAAGTCTATTATCTACTGAATGGGCAAAAAATAGTACGCCAAGTTGCCTCGAAAAGAAAAGGGCCGAAAACACAAGCTCAAAAAAATAATGAACTTAATAATACTGAATTTGCAAAGGCAGCTTCGGCAGGGAAAAATCTTCGGAATGCACTGGCCGAAGAGTGCGAAAGGATGAATGACCGCTACCTCTACCAAAGGGTGAATAAGTTGATGCTGGACTTGAAAGCGTGCGATGTTGCCGAAAAGGGATTGAAGACGCCCATCGGTGGTTTGGAAACCCCACAAGGACAGGCAATCCTAAGAGATTTCACATTTCACAAAAAATATGGGAGCTTCCCAAAGTTGAATAGCGCGATACGGCAAGAGGGCAATGCTGCATTGCACCTTTCCCCTGGTCGCAGTAAGATTTTGGGAATTACGGAATTGCAAGTGAATCTTGAGAATGGAGACTCGCGTAAACATTTGCATCCTGCTCCAATTGAAAGCCCCAAAAATATAGTGGAATTGAAGTTGAACTTCAGGCGCAAGAAAGGATACACGGAGTTGCTTTTTATTTGGGGCGAGAAGTTTTTGCAAGGAGTGGTCGTGGCAGATGTTAGATGTTAGATTTCAGATTTTTACAGGATAAAAGGCAAAAGTTTTTTTTGGAGTATGGAGGATGATGTATGGAGGATGTTTTTTTGGGAGTATGGATTATGAAGTTTGGAGTATGTTTTTGGAAATATAGAAGGTTGCTCCGTTTTTCTTTGTTTTATGGCAGTAAGGAACGTAACCACTTTTTGGCAAAAAACTTTTTTTATTTTTTTTCACAAAAAAAATGTATTAATTAAGTAAATCTTAAAGCAAACAAAAACACACACTTCCCACAACTACCTTAATTTACATCTACTTAATAGGAACATTTAATTTAGAAAGTCATGGCTGTGTTATATCGAATGAAATAATTAATCAAATTGCAAGAAGCAACACAGAAGCGGAAAATAATTTAACATTGAAATACGGAAGTGATTGGAAGGAAAAATTTCTGAAAGAAGTCGATTACGCTTACAATATTGAAAAGAAATCACAAAAGTAATATCTTGGGTAGTAAAGCCATTCAATTAACTAAGGTTTTTAAGAAATTAAAAGTTATAGTCTATACTTAAAAACCCCCGCCATAACATAATGGAAATTATACGCACCTGCCATCCGCAGAAACGTTGCATTCCGTACCGCTTCGCGCAACTCTTATTGGCAAAATTTCCTTGGTGTTATCAATACAACGATTTGGTTAACTCATTCTCATTGAGGCAAAATAATCGCAGAAAGGGAACAGCAAGCCAAGATGACTTATTTAATGATCTTGAGCCGATTAGCAAAAATAATCTGCTCATTTTTTTATTATATTTGAGCCAAATAAAAACCGGTGCCGGCAGATCTGTATCTTATCACTTGAATTTAATGTAATCTCCACACGGCCACAGCAAATTTAGGTTATTTATTGACGTTTTTATGATCGAATATACAGAAGATAATGAAAACAAATTAAAAATATGAAAAATCAAGAAACCACTATACAAATGAATAAAGTTGCGAAAATCACGTTGATTTTTTGGCTCATGAAAATTGTCGCCACTACCCTCGGAGAAACCCTTGGCGATTTTATTTCTATGACATTAAATTTGGGATACACCGTTGGGATTATCATTACTCTTGCGTTTTTCCTTGTTGTATTATTTACCCAACTTTCAGTTAAGAAATACATTCCAGTTATTTATTGGCTCGTCATTATCGGAACCACAACTTTAGGAACAGAAATCTCGGATTATATCGACAGAAGTTTACATTTGGGGTATCCTTTAGGAAGTTTTTTACTCGTTTGCTGTTTGCTTCTAACCTTGTTTCTTTGGTTCAATAAATTTAAAAACCTTGAAGTATATCCCATTATCAACCGCCAGAAAGAGTTGTATTACTGGACCGCTATTCTTTTTTCAAATAGTTTAGGGACGGCATTCGGAGATTTTCTTGGTGATTATTTTGGACTGAGTTATCTGCAAGGAGCTTTCGTGACGGGAGGGGTAATACTTATCGTGGTTCTGCTTCACTACTTCAGTAAAATCAATCATATTATTTTATTTTGGGTAGCCTTCATTTTTACCCGTCCTTTCGGTGCCACTTTTGGTGATTTCTTAACCAAACCCATTGAAAAAGGTGGTTTAAATCTCGGCACACTAAATTCCTCGCTTGTCTCCATGGGTATCATGATTGTTTTGCTTTTGATTGCCCATCGACAACATCGCTTGAGCTTCAATGATTAGCATGAAAAAAAAGTTGATCCAATTTAAAGAACAGGTAAAAAAATTAAAACAAGAAACCGTTCCTATTTACTATGCACTATTCGACCATCATACACCTTGGTCAGCCAAGATATTAGCAGCACTTAAGGTTGTTTACTTATTGAGTCCCATTGATTTAATCCCAGATTTCATTCCGATTTTAGGTTTGCTGGATGATTTGATAATTGTTGCGTTGCTCATTAAAGCAACCTTACAGCTGATCCCAAACGACGTACTTGACGATATCAAGAGTAAAATTAACCGTGAAGAAAAACTGTCTACAAAATGGTATTATGCTTTGCCAATCATTCTGTTTTATGTCTATCTGTTGTTTTTACTTTTCAGTTATGCACGGCAGTGGTGGGATTTCGGATGACTTTCCTTAGTATAAAGATTTTAAGAGTCAATGATATTTTGCTAAACTATTCTGTGATAAGAAAAAAAAACTCATTTCATCCACCAACCTTAAGAAATTGGAGCGATTTTTGAAGATTAACAACGACTGAAAATTTCGCAGTAATGACTAAAAATCCATCCAACCAAACTTTCTGGAGTACTGGAAATGGCAAAGATTTTCGAGAATGGGCAGCAATTTCCGAAAGCAAAATTCCCCAAAACTTCGACACCCAACTGTTTTACCACTACGATTCAGAAGTCGATGAGTTGGCAAAAAAATGGCTCCAAAACGGCGACTTCAAAAAAATAATGCAATCCTTACACGGAAGTTCTGCGAGTATTGAACTTCCGGAAGATTATCTTTCACTGAAAAACAAAATGGCGACCGTTCCTGATTGGGTGAATTTCGACCTCATCCGAGAAGCAAGTGAACTTTCTCAGCGCAGCGGGCTCAACGGATTGCTGGTTCTCCGAAATTTTGCGCTTTTGGGTGGTTATTATTTTGCCAATCTTACCAAACCTTTGGTGGCGACCGGATCTTTGGAAAAAGGCGCTGTCCATCGGCTTTACAACACCCTTAGTTTTTGGGTTAACGTTTCCCGCACCTCAGCAAATGCTCAGGAATTGAGGCTTAATGCCTGTTTGAGAACCCGACTTGTTCATTCTGTTTCCCGATTGATGATTGAGCAAAAACAACCTGATTGGAATCAGGAGCAATATGGTGTTCCGATCAATCATGCCGATATGATCGCCACCAACATCGCTTTTACGGTGTATTATCTTTACGGTTTGCAAAAACTGAATTTTGATTTCACCGAAAAAGAGGAAGAAGGTATTTTTCATTTATGGAAATATGTGACCTGGATGTTGGGCGTGCCGGAAGAGGTCATTCCCAAAACAAAACCGAGGCGTTGCATTTCTTCTATTTCTGGACTCAATACCAATCTGCTCCAGACAAGGATTCGCTAATACTTACCGATTCGCTTCTTCATGAAAACACGGCGATCAACCTTTTGAAACTTGAGGTCGTAAAAAATAACATGGGCTACATTCATAAAAGTATTGCCAATTATCTTTTGGATGACCACATCAAAAAAAGCTTGGAAATTCCTACAGTTCCGTTGAAAAAAGTTGTACCGAATGCATTGAGGTTGAAGAATGAAATCACCCTTAACCGAGAAAAACAAATCGAAACCGGAAACCAGGAACAACAAAGCGTTCTTCAAGATTATAAAAACAATATTTCAGGGCATTAATTTTTCCGTAAAAACTATTTTTCGACTTTAATTAGTGGTATTTTTGTAAAGGAGTACGAATCTCATTTTGCTGGTGATTTTTGTTTAATTTTAATTAAATGCCATGCCTTACAACATTCCCAACCACCTGAAAGGACTTACTGAAGCTCAATTAAAAGCCTCTCGAAATCAATTTGGGTATAATGAAGTCGATCACCAGAAAAAAGATCAATGGTATTATTTGCTCCTCGACATCCTGAAAGAACCGATGTTACTACTGCTGATCGCGGTTGCCATCATTTATATCATTGTGGGCAATACTGCGGAAGCCATTTTTATGATCGCCGCTATTGTTGCAGTTACTGCCATCTCGTTCTATCAGGACAATCGCAGCAAAAAAGCGTTACAGGAATTAGAAAAACTCAATGAACCGCTAAGTGCTGTGATTCGGGATGGGAAAGTAGTTCAAATTCCCACCCATGAATTGGCTGTTGGGGATTTATGCATCATTGAAGAAGGAAAAATGATCAATGCCGACGGTAAAATCGTTCACAGCAATGATTTTTCTGTAAATGAATCTTCGCTTACCGGAGAAAGTTTTTCGGTATTTAAAAGCTCAACTACTGAAGATCCAAAGGTGTATAGTGGGACTCTTGCTGTTTCAGGTTTAGCTGTTTTCGAAGTAGAAAAAATCGGGCAAGAAACCCAATTAGGCCAAATCGGGCAATCCATCCATTCCATCGATGAAGAACGTTCCCCACTCTATCTTCAAATCAACCAATTTGTGCGGAATATGGCGATTTTCGGTTTATTGATTTTCTTAATGGTTTGCGTATATAGCTATATAAAAACCCCAAATATTCTCGACAGTCTTTTAGCCGGACTTACTTTGGCGATGTCGGTTTTGCCGGAGGAAATTCCGGTGGCGTTTACCACTTTTATGGCATTGGGAGCCTGGAAACTGATGCGAGAAGGCATCATCATCAAACGTAGCAGTGTAGTAGAAACTTTAGGAAGCACTTCGGTTATCTGTACCGATAAAACAGGTACCATTACTGAAAACTCCATGCAGTTGCAAGCTTTGTATGATTTTAAAACCAATCGGGTTTACAATGAAACAGATTTTAAACTCCCTGAAGTTTCGTCGCTGATTGCTTATGCGATGTGGAGCAGCGAGCCGGTTCCTTTCGATCCTATGGAAAAGACCCTTCATCGAATTTATCAGGAAAACCATGCGAATGACGAAAGGACGAATTTCCAAATGATTCATGAATATCCACTCGACGGAAAACCGCCGATGATGACCCATCTTTTTGAAAATTCTTCAGGAGAAAGAATCATTGCCGCAAAAGGTGCTCCCGAAGTTATTTTGGAAGTTTCTCATCTTCCGGAAGCGCAAAAAACCTTATTGAGAGCGCAAATTCTGGAATTCGGGAAAAATGGTTGGCGTGTATTGGGTGTTGCAAAAGGCCATTTTGAAGGCCATGAATTTCCCGAAAAACAACAGGATTTTAATTTTGAATTTCTAGGATTTACGGTATTTTATGATCCACCTAAAAAAGACATTAAAGAAGTTTTCCAGAAGATTGATGACGCCGGAATCAAAGTAAAAATCATCACCGGAGATCATGCAGATACCACCCAAGCTATCGCACAACAGGCTGGAATTGCCCATTCCGGACATGCCGTAAACGGAAGCGAAATTGTAGAATGCTCTGAAAGTGAATTGCAAGAATTATCTGCGAAAACCATTCTGTTTACCCGCATGTTTCCGGAAGCTAAATTAGCCATGATTAATGCCTTAAAAAGAAACGGCGAAGTGGTTGCCATGCTCGGAGATGGGGTGAATGATGCTCCCGCACTGAAAGCCGCCCACATCGGCGTTGCAATGGGAAACAAAGGCACCGAAATCGCCAAAGCTGCCGCTTCGCTGGTGATTACGAATGATGATTTGGGCAAACTGATTACCGGAATTGCAGCAGGTCGAAGAATTTATGCGAACATCAAAAAAGCCATTCAGTATATTATTTCCATTCATATTCCGATTATTCTTACGGTTTCTTTGCCTCTATTTTTAGGTTGGATTTATCCGCAGATTTTCACGCCGGTTCATGTGATTTTTCTAGAACTGATTATGGGTCCCACCTGCTCTATTGTGTACGAAAATGAGCCTTTAGAGAAAAACGCGATGCAACAAAAACCAAGGAAAATGACCGATACCTTCCTCAATGGAAAAGAACTTTCCATCAGTATTGTTCAAGGTTTAATCATTACTTTAGGCGTTTTGGGTGCGTATCAGTACACGGTACAAATGGGAGGTTCCGAGGAAAAAACCCGTGCAGTGGTTTTCACTACATTAATTTTCTCAAACATCCTCCTCAGTTATGTGAACCGTTCTTTCTACTACAGCGTTTTGGAAACTTTCAAAAACCGAAATCTACTTTTGTTTGGGGTAACCACCATTACACTTTTGGTTTTAGCAGCGATCCTTTTCATTGAACCGGTGACTCGTTTTTTCAAGGTGACTTCGCTTTCCGCATCGGAAATTGGGTTTGCTGCGTTGGTGGCGTTTGCTTCTGTGATTTGGTTTGAAGGATTTAAATTGTGGAAAAGGATTGGGAAACCGAGAGATTAGTTTTTTAGAGGAAAGAAAAAAGAAGAAAGAGAAAAGATTTTTTTTAGTTATATAATAATCATTTAATGTTTTAATCTTTTATTCATCCGTGATATTTAATACTTTTTAACCTTTTAAGTTTCTGTAAAATTTCTCTGAAAACCCTAACTTTGTGCTAAAGTAAAAAGTAAATGGAAAATAAAAAGGATTTCTTTCTCGAATGCTACCAACTCGGCATTATCAAATTCGGACGTTTCACCCTAAAAAGCGGTATTGAAAGTCCGTTCTATGTAGATCTTCGGCCATTGGCTTCTGATCCGAAAATTTTAAAACGACTCGCTAATTACCTGCTCGATATGCTTCCGCTGGATAATTTCGACCTCATTTGTGGTGTTCCATACGCTGCGCTTCCAATGGCAACGGCGATGTCGCTGGAAAGTTTTCTTCCATTAATTATCAAAAGAAAAGAAGCTAAAGAATACGGCACGAAGAAAATGCTTGAAGGCATCTTCCAAAAAGGGCAAAACTGTCTATTGGTAGAAGATGTCATCACGAGTGGAAAATCACTTTTGGAAACCATTCCGGAAATTGAGAATGAAGGAATTTCGGTTTCCGATATTGTGGTGGTTTTGGACCGTCAACAAGGAGGCAAAGAAATGCTCGAAAGCAAAGGTTACCGAGTTCATACCTTGTTTACGATTTCAGAAGTTTGTACAATTTTGAAGGAAGAAGGTCATTTATCAGATGATGAAGTGGCGAGAATTCATGACTTTCTTGAAGGAAATGAAGTGAAATTCGAAGAGAAAAAACGCCCAACTTATGAACAGAAACTCGAAAGTGCAGAACATTCTGTCGCCAAAAAACTTTTGGAAATTTCTATTGAAAAAAAATCAAACCTTATTGCTTCTGCCGATGTAATCACGACCCAAGAACTTTTAGATTTTGCCGAAAAAGTTGGTCCACACATCGTTGCACTCAAAACTCATATTGATATTATCACCGATTTCGATCCGGACAAAACCATTCTTCCGCTGAAAGATTTGGCAACGAAATACAATTTCCTTTTGATGGAAGACCGCAAATTTGCCGACATCGGGAACACTCAGGAATTGCAGTTTTCTTACGGAATTTATAAAATTTCAAATTGGGCAGATTTTGTCACTTCCCATGTTATTGGCGGTTACGATTCATTGGATTGCTTCCTGAATGTAGGCGTTGTAGCGATTTTAGGAATGTCATCCAAAGGAACTTTGACCGATAAAAATTACCAAGAAGAAGCGCTGAAAGTAGCCCAATCTCACCCGAATGTAATTGGTGGAGTTTCCCAAAAACAATTGCCGGAAGAGCTTTTACTCTTCACTCCCGGTGTGAATCTATCGGATTCTGGTGATGGAAAAGGACAGCAATACAACACTCCAGAACATGTTTTCAGGAATTTACAAACCGATTTCATGATTGTAGGTCGTGGAATTTACAGAGCTGATGATGTCGAAAAAGCAGCACTTCGATACAAAATTGCAGGCTGGAACGCCTATTTGGAGAGTTTGTAAACCTAAAAGATTCATTCTTGTCAAATTTAATTCTCCTCTTTCTCTGTTTGTTTCTGGGATTTTTTCTCAGAAAGGCCAAACTTTTCCCTGAAAATGGTCATTTAGCGCTGAATTCCTTTGTCATTAATATATCGCTTGCTGCGCTTTCGCTGTATTATATCCCGAAAATCATCATCAGTTACGAAGTGATTTTTCCGGTGGCTATTGCGTGGTTGAATATCTTTCTGGCTATGGTATTTTTCAGTATTCTTGGAAAAAAAATGGGCTGGTCGAAAGCGGTAATCGGCGCATTGATTATGTGTGCCGGTTTCGGAAATACTTCCTTTGTTGGCATTCCAGTTATCCAATCTATATTCGGAGAAAGCGGGCTGAAAACCGTGATGCTTGCGGATCAACCCGGCTCTTTTGTAGCATTGTCCACCGTTGGAATTGCTGTGGCCAACTTCTATTCTGGAGGCAAAAGTTCGGTAGTGGAAATCTTAGGAAAAATCATTCGTTTTCCTCCTTTCTTGGCATTTTCGGTAGCGGTAATTCTGAATATTTTACAAATTGAGATCCCACACGATCTCGATGAAGTTTTCAGAAAGCTGGGTGATACAACGGTTCCGTTGGCATTGGTTTCTGTGGGAAGTCAGCTTCAATGGCAGAAATTGGATTCCGACACCAAACCACTATTTTGGGGACTTTTATTTAAGTTAATGCTTTTTCCGGCGTTTATTTTTGTTTTCTATTTTATCCTTTTAAAACAACGAGGAGAAATAATTGAAATCTCATTTCTGGAATCTGCGATGGCTCCGATGATTACTGCGGGAATTATCGCTGCTTCGCACAAATTAGAGCCCAAACTCTGCAATTTGATGATCGGTGTAGGAATTCCGTTGTCGTTTATTACGTTGGCTTTCTGGTATTTGGTTCTTCATTTTTGTATTTAAGTAGGAATTGTTTCTTACCTTACATCAACGATAATTGGGAAGAAGGTTTGTAACTTTGATTTATTAAATTTAACAACATGAAAGTAGATATTTGGAGCGATATTCGCTGTCCGTTTTGCTATGTCGGGAAGAAAAAGTTTGAAAAAGCACTCGAACAATTTCCCAATTCAGACCAAATAGAAGTTCAGTGGCATAGTTTTCAGCTGGATCCTAATTTGGTTTCGCAGCCTGATAAAAATCCTTATGAATATTTCACCGAAATGAAAGGAATTTCGATGGAACAAGCCAAAGCGATGCACGAACATGTGAAAAATGCAGGCAAAGAAGCGGGAATTGATTTTAATTTTGATGATTCTAAAGTAGCCAATTCGCATCGAGGACATCTGCTCATCCAACTTGCCAATAAGAAAAACATTGGAAATGAGATGGAAGAAGCGATGTTTAAAGCCCAATTTATCGATGGAAAAAACATTGATGATGAAGCTGCCCTTTTGGAAATTGGACAATCGGTAGGTCTTACAAAAGATGAAATTCAGGACGCTTTACATTCTGATAATACCGCACACGCCGTTTCACAAGACGGATTATTGGCTCGACAATTAGGCATTAATGCGGTTCCTTTTTTCGTATTTAATGACAAATATGGAGTTTCCGGTGCGCAACAACCCGAACTTTTTCTAGAAATTTTGGAAAAATCTTTTTCCGAATATTCCGCAGGAGACCAAGGTTTGAAAATCATCAACAGTGGCGACCAATGCGACATCAACGGAAATTGTGATTGATTTCTTATCTTACATCAATGCTCCACAGAATTCAACGAACTACCTTTGCACTATTAATTTTAACAATAAAAAAAGTATCATGAAAAAAATCTTATCCATCCTTACCGTTTTATTATTTTCGGTTTCCACCTTTGCACAATTGGTTTTAAAAAGCGATCCGGCACACTCTAGAATTCAATTTGCAGTAATGCACCTTGGAATCAACGATATCACAGGAAACTTTGACAAAGCAGCATTAACCATTAATGCCGATGAAAAAAACTTTGTGAACTCTACCCTATCTTTTTCTGCGGACACCAACTCTATCAACACTCATGTTGAAGCCAGAGACAACCACTTGAAAAGTGCAGATTTTTTTGAGGCAGAAAAATTCCCAACATTAGATTTCACCAGCACTTCTTTGACCAAAACTAAAAAGAATTACTACACTTTGAAAGGTAATCTTACAATGCATGGCGTTACAAAACCAGTTACTTTGACCTTGGTTTACAGAGGTTCTACCGTCAACGCAATGAACAAAAAAACCACTTATGGTTACCAAGTTTTGGGAACTTTGAAAAGATCAGATTTCAACATCGGAGCTAAATTTCCAGCAACAATGATTAATGATTTGGTAAGAATCAAAGGAGATTTTGAATTAACAGCAGAATAATAGTTAATAGTTTTTATAGTGGAAACGGAAATTCGGGAAACTGAGTTCCCGTTTTTTTATGGTAAACTTATAAATCTTTTAATAGAAGTCGGCTTAAAAATATATTTTACAAGCATGAAGCTTTTCTCCAAAAGATAAAGTCTTTTTTCAGTGCAATTTTGCGCTATTCCTACGATGATTACAGAGCACGGTATTTTGTGAAATACCGTGTTACACAAAATATCAAAAAAAATCGTTATCAAAGTCAAAAACCAACAAAAAACAGATAAACAATAGCATTTCATTTAAAAAAACATCATTATATTTGATCGAATTTAAACGATGAAAATATTTTTTTGCGGTTTTATGCTGATTACGAATATTGTTGCGATTTCTGCGCAACAAGACAGCATCTACATTGAAGCCAAAATCCCTGAAAACAAAAAGCAAATTACTGTACATCAGAAGATTACTTACTATAACAATACTGAAAATGATTTAGAGCAAATTAAACTTCTAAACTGGATTTCTGCCTACAAAACCCGAAACACATCGCTAGTTTACCGCAAATTGGAAGATCGAAAAAGCGATTTGCACTTTGCAAAACCCGAAGAATTAGGCAGTGTAGAAAACCTTAACATCGAGATTGAAGGGAAACCTGTTGCGGGAATTGACGCTTCATTGGAAAATATTTTCGTTCCGCTTTCTACTAAACTAGCGCCCGGAAAAAAAGTAAAAATCACCTTAAATTATCAGCTGAACTTGCCTTCGCAGAAATTTACCGGATACGGAAGCGACGGAAAAAAAGTGGCTTTGAAATATTTTTTTCTGGTTCCCGATGGCTTCGACCAAGAAAACCAAAATCAGAAAAACTTCATTGATATTGAAGAAAATCAAAACCCTGGAAATCACTGGAAAGTAAACTTCGACATTCCCGTAAACCATTATTCACAAAGCAATCTTCAGGAAATTCAGCCCAATTATTTCGAAGGTAATTTGGTGAATGATCCCGAATTTTTGATTTCAGAAAACAACTTTCCGACGATTACTACTTTAATTAATGGACAAAAAATATTGGTTCAATTCGGATATCATTTGACGGAAACCGAAAAGCAAAATCTGGAATTTTATCTTCCGCTACAGCTTAATTTCATCAAAGTAAAAACCGGTTTTCTGCCCTCGAAAGTCTTTATCAGTGAGAAATTCCGCGAATCGGAAAACTTCACAGGTTTGGATGACATCAAATTCTGGAAATTCCGTTATCCACTCTTTACCGAAGCTGAAAAAATCGATCTTAATTACTTCAGTATTTTGTCGAAAAAAGTGGTCGAACAATCTGCCATTTTCGAAAAAAATTCCGATCACTGGTTGATGAATGGCTTGAAAACCTATCTCGAAATACAGTACATCGAAAGGTATTACAAAGACCGAAAATTATTGGGTGATTTACCGGAAAACATGTCGGTTTTCGGACTTAAACCTTTAAAAATATTTCATGCCTCAAAATTGAAGCTTTCTGAAAGATACGGACTTGCGTACCAATACATTATGACGCAAAACCTGGATCAACGCATTGGCGAAAACTATGAATCACTAAGTAATTTCAATGCTACAGCGATCAGCCATTTCGAAACCGGAAGTCTGTTTTCTTTTATTGCGGAAAAAATGGGAAAAGAGAAATTTGATGATTTTGTGATTTCTTTTTTACACAAAAATGCAGGAAAGCCAATCGATAAAAAAGTTTTTTTGGATGAATTGACGCTCGCTTCCGGATATTCTTCAGATTTTTTAGAGGAATTTATACAACATAAAAACCGGGTGAATTTCCAATTAAAGCGTTTCAAAAGAATCGACAATGATTTCCAAGTAAAAGTGGCCAAAAATACCGAACACACCATTCCTTTCAAAATAGAAACTGAGAAAAAAGAAGGTGAAAAATCCGAATTTTGGTTTGATACTGATGATTCCAAAGCATCGAAGGTTTATAATATTCCTCAAGCTGATGCCGAAAAAATTGTGATTAACAGCGGCTATATTTTCCCTGAGAAAAACTTCCGCGACAATTATCTTTATACAAAAGGTGTATTTGCAAATACCAAAAAAATACGGCTTAAAGTTTTTAAAGACATTCCGAATCCTGAGTTTAATGAAGTTTATCTGAATCCGAGAGTTAATTTCAATGTTTACGACAGGGTTTTGGTAGGATTAAATTTTAAGAACACCTCTCTTTTCGAGCGTAAATTTAATTATTCATTCACCCCTTATTTCAGTTCAGGAACGGGGAAACTTACCGGTTCCGGCGGAGTTTCATATTCTTTTCAGCCTGCTGAGAGTTTCTACAGAAGTTTGGATGTGGGCGTTTCGGGTTCTTATTTTCATTATGATTATGATTTGACTTATCGAAAATTTTCAGCTTTCGCCAATTTTAATTTCAGCAAAAACCCTCGAAGCGACATCGGCAGAAGTTTAGGGCTTTCCTATAATTTTTTCGAAAAAGAACTCACTCCTGCGATGGTTGCAGCTAATGAATACGGCAAATACAACCTTTGGAATCTGGGTTACGGATATTCGGACAGAAGACTCATTCATGAAAAATACCTGAGCGGAAACCTTCAATGGATGGAAGATTTTCAGAAAATTTCGGGAGAAGCTTTCTACCGTTGGGAATTTGCCAAGGACAAAAAAGTGAGTTTCCGGTTTTTCGGAGGTTACTTTATCACCAATAAAACCAAGAACAATTTGTTTGATTACGGAATTTCGAAGGTTTCGAATTATGCGTTTTCTTACGGACTTTTGGGCCAAAGTGCAACGAGCGGATTGCTTTCACAGCAGTTGATTTTGGCAGAAGGCGGTTTCAAATCTTATCTCGGCAACACCGCCAATCAGTGGATTACTTCGGTGAATGTAGATTCTCACGTTTGGCGATGGTTTAATGTGTATGCGGATGCGGGAGTTTACAAAAACCGGTTGCAAGATCCGCAATTCATTTGGGATTCCGGGGTAAAGGTGAAGGTGATTCCGGATTTTCTGGAAGTTTATTTTCCGGTGCAGAGTTCGCTTGGTTTTGAGCCTTCGTTTAAAGATTATGGGAAGAGAATACGTTTTACTTTGGTACTGAATTTCTCTGCCGTAACCAATTATTTCAGGAGAGGATGGTTTTGAGAAGCTTGATGTTGGGTGATGCATGCAAATATCAACAAAAAAGCCGCTTTTTTCTAAAGCGGCTTTCAAAATATTTATAAAAAATATTAGTTTTTGATTACTTTTCTGCTCATTTTCGCAGAACCGTTATCTACAGTAACGATATAAGTTCCTTTCGCCATTGAAGAAGTGTTGATTGCTTCACCATTGCTCACTCTGTTTGAGCTTACCAATCTTCCTTCAGCTGAATAAATATTTACCGTAGCTCTTTCTGGAAGCATTACTCTCAACTCATTACCAACGATCGTGTTCATTTTTACGGCTTTGTCGAACGACTTTACATCAGTAACAGCCATAGTAGATTTGTCTGCAAAAAGTACATCATCAACATAAATCACTCCACCATTGTTAGTTGCGCTTTCACCATAAACTCTTAAACCTGGTCTTGCAACGGTTGCTCCTGCATTTGGCATAGCTTCCGCAGTGAAAAATTTCCACTCTGGAGAGTCTACAGAAAAATCTGCAGCCTGCATAGCGTTTGCACCTGTATCTGCTGTATTTCTAAATTGATTCCAGTACTTAAATTTCGCATTTGGAGTATTGTCTAAATACCATCCTGAAAACACGTAAGTTTTAGTAAGATCTACCGGAATATCGGTAGTTGGACTGATTGTTCTGTTACCTGATGCAGAAGCTGGAGCAGTAATTCCAACTGCAAAAGTTCCACTATGTGCATTTGCACCAGTACCCTGAACAATTGTAGTACCTGTAACGAACCAACCATCTGGAGCCGTACCAGTCCAAGCCTCAAATCCTGGATTTGGCATTAAATTTTGTGCAGATACCGCTGCAACGGCTGTAATTCCTAAAATTGTAAAGATTTTTTTCATAATAAAAATTTAAAAGTTAATTTAGTCAAATTTACAAAAAAAATGATATCAGCAATGAATACTTGCATAAATTAACAGAAAGTTAATTATCATTATGCTTGAGAAATAATTCGTTTAAATAACATCCTAATTTATTCCTTTTATTTCAAATTTCTCAACCCAAAAACAAAAACAATTTTAAAGGCAGTTTTTCGTTACTTTTACACACCTTATTTTTAAGAAATTTTGGCGAGAAAATTACTTTTATTTATTTTCATGGTTGCTGCATTTTGTCTTACAAATGCTCAGATTTTCACATGGAAAAATCCCAATTTTCCGAAAGATTCCACCAAAAAAGATTCCGTAATAGCTGCAAAAATCGACCTGGATTTCTTCACCAAAGACACGCTCGATTTCATTCGAACGCCTGATAAATTCATTCTTGACGAAGGAATTTTGGTTAAAAATACGCGTTCTCAAATCTTGGAAGATCTCAATTCCAAAGGTTCTATCATCCGTGGAATTACGTTTGGCAACAACCAAGGACAAAGCGTTCAAAGTTCGATGGATTTGCAGATTTCAGGGAAATTATCCAAAGACGTTTCGGTTTTGGCGTCGATTTCCGATCACAATTTGCCCATTCAAGCCGATGGATACACGCAAACTTTAGAAGAATTCGACAAAATCTACATGCAACTCAACATCAAAGATCGCTCAATTTTGCGTGCCGGACATTTAGATTTGCTCGATGAAAACACCTATTTCGGACGTTATCAAAGGCGAAGTATGGGAATGCAGTTTCAGACTAATTTCGGGAAAGAAAACAAAACTTTTGTAGATGTTTCAGCGGGATTTGCCCGAAGCGAATTTCACCGAATTCGTTTTCAAGGCGTTGAAGGAAATCAAGGTCCATACCGATTGAATGGGAAAAATGGCGAGCAATTCATTACCATCATTTCCGGATCGGAGCAGGTTTTCATCGACGGAATTTTGATGAAACGTGGTGAAAATCAGGATTATGTGATCAATTACAACACCGGAGAAATCACATTTACCAGTTTCCGGCCGATTTTTAAGCAGAATTTTATTACGATTTCATACAATTACGCCAACCGAAATTACATCCGATTTTTGGTTACGGGAAGCATTCAACATCAACGGGAAAAAGCGAAATATGGTTTCAATTGGTTCGTGGAAAACGACAATAAAAACGCACCACTTTCATTAAATTTAAGCAAAGAAGACGAGCTAATTCTCGCCAATGCGGGTAACGATTCCAACCAAATGTATGCGCCTTCCGGAACGGTTTCGGAATATGATGTGAACAAAGTTCTTTACCAAATCATCGAAAATCCGAACGGAAATTATTATGAATTTTCGACCGATCAAACGCAGACTTTGTATCAAGTTTCTTTCACTTATTTTGGTGCAAATTCCGGCGATTATCGCATCAAACAAACCACCAACAATGGGCGAGTTTTCGAATATGTGGGCAATAATTTGGGCGATTACAAAGCCGTTCGAAAATTACCGGCTCCACAAAAAACTCAGGTTTTCTCAGGAAATACCGAATTTTTATTAAAAGATGGAAAAGTGGGCGCCGATTTCTCGCTCAGTAATTACGATGTGAACCTTTTTTCGTCGAAAGATGCACATCAAAACGTCGGTTATGCCGGAAGAGTTTTCGGTTTTAAAACTTTCACTAAAAACAACTGGAAAGGAACGCCAAGTTTTGAATTTCAGCACATTAATTCGCAATTTCATATTTTAGATAGAATTAATGATGTTGAATTTTCGCGGGATTTCAATTTGAATCAAGAATTTAATCAAATCACACAGAATCGATTGATTTTCAGTTTTTTAAACCAATGGAAAAACCAATCCTATTTAAATTATAAAATCAACTACCTCGATGAAAAGGAAAATTATCGCGGGATAAAAAACGATCTTGATTTTGGCTTTAAAAAAGGAAAAACAAGCATGAAAGGAAACTTTTCTTACCTCGATACGAAAGCGACTTTTCAGAATACACAATATTTGCGAAGTGGCATTATTACTGAGTATTCCACCGAAAAAGGAAGTTGGGGAATCGGTGCGAATATGGAAAACAATGTGAAAAAGTTCAACGAAACTCAGCTTTTGGATGTGAGCAGTTTCCGGTGGAAAGAAGCATTTATTCAGAAAAAAATCGGTGATTCGACACGTACGAAATTGCTCGCGAAAGCTTATTTTCGAGACAATGATTCGGTACGGAAAAATTCATTAGAAAACATGAATCACATTTTGGGAATTGTAGCGGAAAGTCAAATCATTAAAACCGAAAAAACTACGCTCAACGCTTTAATTCATTACCGAAAATTCTATTATCAGAACGAGGAAGTCGCCGAAAATTTCAACCAAGATTTTGTGGTCGGAAACTTGATGTACAACCAACAATTGTTTCGAAATGGGATGCGTTTGCAGGCTTTTTATGAATTAGGAAATGGACAGGAAGCTCAGCGCGAGTTTCAGTATATCAAAGTAACCGACGGACAAGGCGTGTACAAATGGACCGATTATAACGGCGACGGGATACAACAACTGGACGAATTTGAAACCGCTGAATATGCTGATTTGGCACAGTACATAAGGGTTTACACCAATACGGTGAATTATTTACCTTCTAATAAAAATAAATTGCAACTGGCTTTATTTGTGAATCCGTCGGTGGTTTTCAACTCGGAAAACCGGTTTTTGAAACGGTGGAATTTTAATATTTCCCTCAATTCTCAAAATTCATTTTATAAAAGAGATCGGGTTTTTGTGCTCAATCCTTTTGAAAAAAATGAAGATCAGATTCTTAAAAATCAAAATCTACTCGCTTCTGTACAATTCAATCCTACGGAAAAGTCCGGCTGGAATGGGAATTACCGTTTTATTGCCAACGATAATCTGATCAATGCGAATTTCAGTAATGAGGAAAGGTCACAGACTTCACATTTCCTGAATTTGGGTTATTGGTTCAATAAAAATTTCCGTATAGATTGGGAAAACTCGGCGCATCAAATAGGAAATGTGTCGCAGCTTTTCAATTCGAGAGATTATCTTTTGAATAATTTCGAAACAAAACCGAAAGCAACTTATAAATTCACCGAAAAACTGCAAGCTGAAATTTCCTCCGCATGGCGACAAAAAACCCGAAAAGACGGTGAAGAGCTCCTAAAAACCCTTGATTTAACCGGAAGTTTGCAGTGGGATTGGAGAAAAACATCGGTTCGGGGGAATTTTTCTTTTATTAATAATGATTTCACGGGGAATAATTTCACGATCGTCGGAAACCAAATGCTTGATGGCTTAAAACCAGGAAAAAACCAGGTTTGGTCGGTATTTTTGCAACAAGCGGTGAATTCATTGATTCAACTCAACGTCAACTACGAAGGTAGAAATTCTGGGGAACGAACCATTCATATTGGATCTGTTCAGGTGAAGGCGAGTTTTTAAGAGGAAACGAAAATTAGTCCTCATAAATCACATATTTGCTTCTGATTTTCTGAAAGTTGGCAAGATCGTTTTTCCAAGAATCCTTGATTTCTTCGGCAGTTTTTCCTGCTATGATCTGCTTTCTCAATTCATCCGAACCTGCTAATTTATCAAAGAACAGATTCTTTAAAAAGAAATTTTGATCTTTGTTTTTATAATTTTTGTAGGCAGATAACAACCAATCTATATTCAATTCTCGCCAATCGGGATTTGTTGTTGAAAGATTTTCTCCGTAACATAATTTTCCGTTTAAGAAAGGATCTTTCGCACCAAAATTAGGTCTTGGAGTAAACTGATAAGGCATATTTTTCGTCCATGGACTTCCGTAAATCTGGAAAGGCAAATCGGTACCGCGACCAACGGAAACTTGCGTACCTTCGAAGAAGCAAAGACTTGGATATAAGTTAATGGCAGTATCATTTGGCAAGTTTGGTGATGGTTTGTCTGAAACCCCATAACGCTGCTTTTTGTGGTAATTCAACATCGGAATTAACGTGTATTTCGCCTGAACTTTGTTATTCAGCCATTGTTCACCGTTTACCATTTTACCATATTCACCAATCGTTAAACCATACACCACGGGAATATTGTGCATTCCTATAAAACTTTTCCATTCGTTTTTCATCAGTGGACCATCGATGTAACCATCATGTGGATTCGGACGATCGAGAACGATTACTTCCACGTTATTTTCTGCCGCAGCTTCCATCACATAAGTTAAGGTAGAAATATAAGTGTAAAAACGAACTCCAACATCCTGAATATCAAATAAAACCACATCAATATCTTTCAATTGTTCCGGTTTCGGTTTTTTATTGCTACCGTAAAGTGACACAATTGGGATTCCGGTTTTGGTATCAACACCGTTTTTTACGTGTTCACCAGCATCAGCATCACCACGAAAGCCATGTTCCGGTGCGAAAATGGATTTTATTTTGACCTTATTTTTCACTAAAAAATCCACCAAAAAAGTTTTATCCTGCAACAATCCGGTTTGGTTGGTAACCACGGCAATCGTTTTATCTTTCAGTAACGGAAGGTAAAGTTCAGGTCGATCAGCACCGGTTTTGAAGCAATTATCTGCTGAATTTTGTGCAAAATTTAAAGGGCAAAACCCAAAATAAATTAGCACAAGTAGAAGTAAATCTTTAAATTTGAGTTTTAAATTCATCTGCTTGAAATTTCCATTATATTTTTCTAAAAAAATAGCTTTTTCCAAAGATAACAAAAATAATCTTTCACGGGTTATTGTCTTTATTGGTCGGCTTTCCGTTGCGTTAGGCGTTATTGTTTCCTTAATCACGGTTTCCACCGGTTTGGGTTCCAAAAAAGCAATTAAAGAAAGAATGGCCGATTTTTCCGGGCATATTTCCATCAAATCCGAACAATCCAACAATTCTTATAATTCTTCAATTCTGAATACGGAAGGGCTTCAGCTTAATAAAATAAAGGCTTTACCCGATGTAGCTTCTACCCAAAGTTATGTTTCAGTAAGTGGAATTTTAAGGAACGAACATAATTTTGCAGGAATTATTTTCAAAGGAATCGGAAAAGATTTTGATGCCGAAAGATTTCAAAAATTTTTGATCACCGGAACCACTCCGAAAGTCACCGAAAAAGGTTTTAACAACGGAATTTGCATCTCTCAAAAAATCGCCAATGATTTGCATCTGAACGTGAAAGACAGTATCGTAGCGATTTTTTCCAAAGAAAATCAAAGTCCGCTTTACCGAAAATTTGAAGTGGTAGGAATTTACAAAACCGATATTAAAATGATTGATGATTTATTCGTCATCGGTGGGATTAATCATGCTCGAAGAATTCAGGGGATGAAAAACAACGAAGTCGGCGGCGTAGACGTTTTCCTAAAAAACATTAACAATATTGATGATGATGCACCAAGAATCGACGAACTCGCAGGCTACAAAAATTACACGGTAAAAGCGACCGACGAGTATCCTCAAATTATGGATTTCATAGCGATTTTCGATACCAATATTGCTTTAATCATTATCATCATGCTCGTTGTAGTCATCATCAATATCGTGATGGTACTATTAATATTGATTATCGAACGCACCAATTCTATCGGAATGCTGAAAACTTTGGGAGCGAGCAATGGGCAGATTCGTACAATTTTTATTAATTATACTTTGTTGATCATGATTCCAGGATTGATTGTCGGGAATTTCATTGGATTAGGATTTTTGCTTTTACAAAAATATTTTGGCATTATTAAATTAAATCCCGAAAACTATTATTTAAGCGTAGTTCCGGTTGATCTCAATATTATTTACATCCTTTCCATTTCACTAGGAATGCTTATTGTGTCGGCTATTTCACTTATTTTACCAAGCTATTTAATCAGTAAAATTTCTCCGGTAAAAGCTATTAAATACAATTAATTTTTAAAATTATATCTTTGCAAATTCGTAATTAAATAAAATATTTTTACGAAAAATTCAATTTATAAAAGAAATTAAAATTTATATGAAATACGCACAAAATATCCTCGAAACCATCGGAAATACACCATTGGTAAAGCTCAACAAAGTTTTGGGTGACAATTTTCCGGCATTGGTTTTGGCGAAAGTAGAAACCTTCAACCCAGGAAATTCTGTGAAAGACAGAATGGCGCTGAAAATGATCGAAGACGCCGAAAAAGATGGCAGATTGAAACCCGGCGGAACCATTATTGAAGGGACTTCCGGCAACACCGGAATGGGTTTGGCTTTGGCGGCAATTATCAAAGGTTACAAATGTATTTTCGTAACCAATTCCAAACAATCGAAAGAAAAATGTGATATTTTACGTGCTGTTGGTGCAGAAGTAATCGTTTGTCCGACGGATGTGAAACCGACCGATCCACGTTCGTACTACTCCGTTTCTAAAAGATTAGCAAAGGAAACCGAAAACGGTTGGTACGTGAATCAATACGATAATTTGTCGAACAGAACCGCGCATTACGAACAAACCGCTCCTGAAATTTGGGAACAAACCGAAGGCAAATTGACCCATTTCGTGGCTGGAGCAGGAACGGGCGGAACCATTACAGGTTGTGGAAAGTTTTTCAAAGAGAAAAGTACCGACATTAAAGTGATCGCGGTGGATACTTACGGTTCGATTTTGAAAGAAATTCATGAAACCGGGGAAGTTCATTTAGAAAATGCTTACACCTATATCACAGAAGGTATTGGCGAAGATATTCTTCCAGAAAACTTCGACATGTCAGTGATCGATCACTTCGAAAAAGTAACCGATAAAGACGGCGCCATCTACGCCAGAAAACTCGCGAAAGAAGAAGGAATTTTCTGTGGATATTCTGCAGGAAGCGCAATTTCAGCGTTGGTTCAAATGAAAGATCAATTTACCAAAGATGATGTGATTGTGGTTTTGCTTCACGATCACGGCTCCAGATATGTTGGAAAAATCTACAATGACGATTGGATGAAAGAGCAAGGTTGGCTGTAGAATTACATTCAAGATAAAAAAAATAAATCGGGGAAATTTCTCCGATTTATTTTTTTTTAAACTTACATGAAAATCTATTGAAAACTAAAGAATTTCCGCCAACTTTTTCGTTAAATTCTTTCTCGAAAATTGATCGATATTTTGGGTTTTTGAAGAAAGATTTCCGGATTTCCACTCTTTAAATTTCTCCAAAATAAAAGATTTCACCAGTTCCGAATCATCGTAAGAGAAATGTTTTCCGGCGTTGGTTTCTTCTAAAATTTTCTTCACATCGCTGTCTTTTGGACCGAAGGAAATAATTTGTTTTTTCGTTGCCAAATACTCGAAAATTTTCCCGGGAATAATTCCTTTTGATTTATCTTCAGGGAAATTGGTAATCAATAGCAAGTCCGAATTTTGCATTTCCAAATTCGCTTCCGAATGAGAAAGATAACCGAGATTTCTAACTGAATTTTTCAGCTCCGAATTTTCTATTTTCTCTAAAATTTTATCGTCAGTTCTTCCAACAAATTTCAGTTCAAAATCTTTTCTAAAATCTTTGTTTTCTTTAATTAAATCATTCAAAACCATCCATAACACATCAGGATTTCTCAGTTGTTCTAAAACTCCGATATAACTTAAAGTAAATTTGATAGATGGTTCTAGATTCTCGGTTCTTGGTTCTTGGTTCTCGACATCAAAACCATTGGTAATACAAATCGCATTCGCTCCTTTTTTCTTGAAATTTTCAGCATCGGAATAGCTTGTTGCCAAAGTGACATCCGCATTTTCAAAGACTTCTTGTTCAAGATTTCGGTGCTTTTGATCTGCAGATTTTGTCAGTTTCAAATGTTGGTAATAGGAAATTTCCGTCCATGGATCGCGGAAATCAGCAATCCATTTCAGGTTAGGAAATTCTTTCTTTAAATTCAAACCAATTAAATGCATCGAATGTGGCGGACCCGTCGTAACCAACGCATCAAAATGATTTTCTTTTAAATATTTTCTAAGAAATTTTACCGAAGGATTGACCCAAAAAACCCGCGCATCGGGAATAAAAAAGTTCCCACGAACCCAAATTGAAAGCTTGGATTTCAAACTTTGATTTTCGCCAACATCAAACTGTCCGGCTTTGAATTTTTTGTTGTCTTTTCCGAAGAATTCTGCGATTTGATAAGGTTCCCAGATTTTGGTTTTAATGATTTTTAAATCTTTAGAAACCTCATTTTCCAGCGATTCATCAATAATTGGATAACTTGGATTTTCGGGAATAAAAACGGTAGGTTCCCAACCAAATTCGGGTAAATATTTCACAAATTTCAACCATCGCTGAACACCTGGTCCACCGGAAGGCGGCCAATAATACGAGATGATTAAGATTTTTTTGTTGTTCATTTTTTTTAACGCAAAAGACTGCAAAATTAATTTATGATAAATCACTTGATTTTTCTGTGGACTTACGGTAAAGAAAATAAATTCCTCCCAAACTCAGCAATAAAAACAATCCGAAGCAAATCATGGAAATTAATTTTCCTTTGGCGATAACATCTGGAGCGAAAACCATTTTCACCGTGTGATTTCCCGCAGGAACGTGAACTGCTCTCAACAAATAATCAGCTTTGATGTAAGGAACCTCTTTGTTATCAATCGAAATTTTCCAACCTTTTGGGTAATAAATTTCAGAGAAAACAGCCAGTTGTGGCGTTTTCGATTGGGTTTTAAATTCCAATTCGTTGGCTTGATATTTTGTTAAATTTAGGAAAGCTGTGGAATCGGCTTGCAAAGTTTTTCCTTCGAAATATTTTTTGTCGTTATTCGTAACAATCGCAATTTTCTTCGTATCCACCTCTCCTATTTGCTTGATTTCTTCGTTCGGAGAATCCACAAACTTAACTTCAGAAACAAACCATGCATTTCCGTTGGCATTTGGATTTACAACCGATTCCGGCTTTTCGGTGTCACCAAAAATCATGTATTTAGCGTTGAGCATATTCAGAATTCTCGGAACTTTTACGGTGTCCATTTTCCCGAAATATTCATTGATTAAATCATCATAACGACGCAATTTCACGGCATGATAACCTCCAATAGAAGATTTGAAATAGGAAGTATTCGTCTCGCCGAACGTCCCCAGAACTTGGTTGTAAATTCGATAATGGGTTTTGTCCTTTTCGGCAATGGTTTCTAAGGTTTTGTTCACATTTACATTGGCAAGCAAGGATTGCAGATTCGCATTATCCCCTACTTTCTGCATCAGCAATTCGGAATTTTCAGTTTGAAAAGGATTTTCAGTAAACGTTTTATCGATGAAATTATCGTTGTTTAAATAACGCTTGTTCACGCTCCACAAATCGAATAAACTTACCAAACCGATAACGATAATGGCTACATTCTGACTGATTTTCTGCTTTAAACTCAAGAATAAAACAACGGCTGCAATTCCAACATAAATAATGGCTTTGATGGCATCAATTCTGAACATATTGAACCTTTCATCCACCAAAAAATCCAAAAGATAGGGAGGCAAATATGTTTTTTCAGTCGGCGTATAAAATCCTAAAAGTGACTTCCCGAAAATCAACAAAATGAAAGTAAAGCCCAGAACTGCACCGGTTACATAAGTCAAAATTTTCTTTTTGTAATCGTCTGTCAAAATATTTTCAGTGGAAGTTTCTGTATTTTCATTGGAGTTAAAAAAACGGTATAATCCAAGAATAGCGATTAAAGGAAACAATAATTCAACGACTACCAAAATGGAGCTTGGCGCGCGGAATTTGTTGTAAAAAGGAACATAATCAATGAAGAAATCGGAAAGTGGCATGAAATTGCTTCCCCAAGCTAAAAGAACGGTAAGAATCGATGCTCCTAAAATCCAATAACGGTATTTTTTCCAACCAAAGAAAAAACCAAGAATCGCCAGAAAACAAACAATTGCTCCTTGATAAGCCGGTCCGGAAGTTATCGGTTGCTCGCCCCAATACGTCAACGAACCAAAACCTTTGGAAATTTGATTCATTTCTTCCTGAGATGAAACATTGCTTTGAACCATTTCCTGAACTTTCTGCATCATTTTTTCAGAACCTTCTTCGTTGCTGGATCCGCCCATTAATCGTGGAATAAAGAGGTTTAAAGTTTCCAATTTTCCGTAGCTCCACATCAAAATACTTTCATTATCCATCCCCGATTTTTCGGAAGAATGAATGCCATTGTCTAAAATTTGCTTGCCACGAACGGTTTCTGTGATGTATTCGGAATTGGCCATTATTCGTTGTGAATTCATCCCAACGCCGAGTAAAAAAGCCAAAGCCAAAACACCTGTGGAAATCCCGAAATGCTTCCACTCGGTTTTTCCTTGAACCGCACGGATGAATTCAGACAAGAATAAAAATCCGAGCGCAATAAAAAGATAATATGTCATTTGTGGATGGTTTGCAGCAATTTGCAATCCCATAAACAAAGCCGTTATGATGAAACCGAGAATGTATTTTTTTCGAATATAAACCAGAAGAACTCCCGCCAAAAGAGGTGCAAAATAAGCAACTGTATGGATTTTTCCGTTATGTCCCGCTCCGATCGCGATGTAGAAATAAGTTGAAAGTCCAAAGAAAGTCGCCCCTAAAAGTGCATATTTCCAATTTCTCACCGCCACCATTCCGAGGAGGAAAAACCCAGCAAAAAGCAGGAAAATATAATTCGCCGGTTTGGGCAAAAAGCTCAAAACATCGTCAATATTTTTAATGATATCTCCACGAAACTGCGATCCCATTTGATAAGTTGGCATTCCACCAAACATCGAGTCGCTCCAATAAGTTTCCTCTCCGTTTTGTGCACGGTAATCTAAAAGCTCTTTTGCGCCGCCTTTATATTGAACGATATCGTGCTGAAAAAGCTGTTTCCCTGTCAAAACGGGATTCGCATATACTAGAGCCAAAATAATGAAAGCTACAATGCTCCCGATGATGAAAATGAGTTTTTTATTTTTTGCCATGTCTCGTTTTGATGAATAAAAACCCTTTCAAAATTTTATATTCAAAAGGGTTCAGATTTAATTTTCAGTGTGTTTGTTTTCTTTTATCTCTTCGTAATCTACAGTTTCGGCGTCCCAATGTATTTTGGAATCTACATTTTTGTTGGTCTTCTGTTCAGAAGGATTTTGCCGTTCTTGTGATCTCGGGAATTTATAAAAAGTCGAAAAAAACATTCTTTTTAAAATATTCCAGAGGAAAAAAATAATTATGGTGGTAAGAATTAATTCTAAAAGATATTTCATTTTTTAAAAATAATTAATGATAACTTTTCTGCAACAATTTACTTCGCTGGATTCACAGTAACCGTAGAATTAGAAACACTTTTCATACTTTGAGATTGTTTGCCATCCGAAAGAGTTTCTGTTTGAGTGGTTTTCACTGAAATCGTTTGGTTCTTGATCCAGCCGGTATTTTGATCCAAAGTAATAATTCCGTTTTGCGAAAGTTCAGAACTCATGCTTCTGGTAATTCCTTCTTGTGTTTTTTTGTCAGATTTCTTAGGAATTCCGCCGGCTACAGCAATCGTAGCTACTCCATTATCAACACTTTTCAAGATATAGTTGGTGGTTAATTTTATTTTTCCATCAGGAGTTGCGTTTTCACTTTCGCTCCATTTTTCACCAATTTTAGCACCTTTTGCCGGAATTAAAATTAAGTTTTTAGAAAATTGCTCTTTCAACACTTTTTCATTAAAGCTTTCTTTAAAACTGTTTACAAAAGCTGTTTTCTGTTTTGCATCTTTAATCACACTTCCCATAGAACTCGCCACTTTTGTATAAATCGGGTCAAAACCGGTAATCGAAATTACTTTCCCGTTTTGATCCATTTTAAGGTTCAGTTTATTCCCAACCAAAGCTTTATTCACTTTCCACATCATTTTCAATTGCTCTTCTTTTGGTTCAGCCAATTTGGTGTCCACAATAATTGATTTTCCGTTAGCTGATTGAGAATTTCTTTTTCCTAAAAGATTAATGGTGATATCATAAATTCCGTTCTCGAAATTATTGACTAAAAAAGACATTTCGTCGGTTGTTTCGCTGGTTCCGCTTTGGGTTTTCCCATCCGGAGCAGTCATCGTTTGCACATCTTTTTGATAGGTAACCAATGGATAAGTTTTCCCTTTTTCCAATTGAAAAGATTGCTTATAAACTCCCATCGAATCTTTGATTGCTACGTTTGAAACCGCTTTTTCAGCAGTTGCAGAATCGCTCACCGGAACTTCTACCGTAACGGTTTTTCCGGTTTTAGGATCAACTTTAGTGATGGTTTGAGTTTCTTTTTTACAAGAAATTAAGGCTATTGAAATAAGCGCAATGGCTGTAATTTTTTTCATTAAAATAATTTTCGGATTGATAAATCTGTTGCAACCATCAAAAAGCTTACCTTTTTCTGATCGCACCGACAAATTTAAGGTAATTATTTTAAGAGCATTTGAATCCTCAAGAAAAAATTGAAAAATCAACAAAAAATAGGTAAAAATTAAGCGCTAAAAGTGCAAAACTTTTCATTCATTAAAAAGAAATTCCACCGTATCGCACGAAACTCCCAAGAATAAGCATTAAAACCCCGATGAATGTGACCGAAATGATATGAAAAGCCATTAAAGGAAGTGTTTTCGCGGAAAGTTTTGGAAGGACAAAAAAATTGGCACTTATCGCAAAAATCACCGTTATGAAAAGCAAAATCAGCTTCAAAGAAACCACTGTTTCGATCGGATTTGAAAACCGAAACCACGCCGAAACGCCGATTCCAAATTGGTAAGCCATCCAAACGCCGGTAATTACCATCACCAACAAAGCGGGAATGCCAATTTTCTCAAATTTTCTTTCGAAATTGAGTAAAATTTCGGGATCTTTTTTCTTTAAAACTTCTGGTAAAATACTGGTTGCCAATACCAAATGACCACCAACCCAAATCGCAGCGCCCATTAAATGGAAAATTAAAAGCAAGTGATGTGACATTATTTCTCAGAAATTTCTTTCAACTTCTGCAAACCGTCGCCATAGGATTTATCCATTTGACCGTCCATGAAAAGTTTCATCAGATTCATCGGATAATCCAGCTCACAATCCATATTCCAGGTAACTTTTGTGGCATTTCCTTCAGTTGAAAATAAAAGATCGGAAGTAGCATCACTTTCAAAAGGCTTTTTGAAAAGCATTTTGGTCGCTACTTTTTGGTTTGGAACCAAAGCGGTAATTTCGTGGCAACCTTCGCCAACTTCGTCGTTTCCAACCCAGCAATAGCGATCTCCTGCTTGTCCGGAATTTCCGGTATAAGTCACCTTCAAATTCGGATCCAAATTCATCCACGGATTCCATTGATTAAAGGCTTTCATAGAACTCGCCTGAGCATATACTTTTTCCAAAGGCGCATTGATGACAATCGATTTTTCGTAATGATAAGGTTTTCCGATAACGAACATTGCGATGAGCAAAATAGCCAAAACGGCTAAAACGATTTTAAAGAAAGTTTTCATGGTGAAATAATTAGTTGTTCAATAAAACAAATGTAAAAATTATTTTTGAGTAAATTTGTCTTTTAAAATTCATCGCTTTTATCGGCGATTAAAAACATTTAATATGCAAAATCCCTTATTAAAAAACTTCCAAACTCCATATCAATCAGCTCCTTTTAATGAAATTAAAGAAGAACATTTTCTTCCGGCTTTTCAGGAACTCATCAAAATTTCAGAGAAAGAAATTGATGATCTCGTAAACAATCCTGAAGTTCCGACTTTCGAAAATGTAATTGAAGCGTTGGCTTTTTCGGGAGAAAGACTGGATGTGGTTTCCGGTATTTTCTTCAACCTTAATTCTGCGGAAACCAACGATGAAATCCAGAAAATCGCGCAAGAAGTTTCGTCACTTTTAACGGAATATTCGGCAAAAATTTCACAAAACGAAAAACTTTTTGAGAAAATAAAGAAAGTTTACGACGAAAAAGGAAAATACCGACTCAATGAAGAGCAAGAAATGTTGCTGAACGAAACTTACAAAGGTTTTGTGAGAAGCGGCGCACTTTTGAACGAATCTGACAAAGAAAAATTCAAAAATATCAGCATTGAGTTATCGAAAAAATCACTTCAATTTGGGCAAAATGTTTTAGCGGAAACCAATAATTATTTCAAACACATCACTGATGAAAAGGACCTTGCCGGAATTCCCACACCAATTTTGGAGCAATATCGTGAAGAAGCGAAAGAAAGAAACCTCGAAGGATTCGTAATTACTTTGCAATATCCGAGCTATCTTCCGCTAATGACGTATGCTGAAAATCGAGAATTGAGAAAGGAACTTGCATTAGCTAATGGAAAGAAATCTTTTAATAATAATGAATTCGACAATCAGAATTTAATTAAAGAAATCGTCGCTTTAAAACAAGAAAAAGCCGCGCTTTTGGGCTATAAAAACTACGCAGATTATGTTTTGGAGGAAAGAATGGCGAAATCTCCGGAGAAAGTAACTACTTTTTTGAATGAACTTCTCGAAAAAGCAAAACCATTTGCCGAAAAAGAAATCGAAGAATTGAAATCTTTGGCAAAAGCCGACGGAATCGAAGAAATGGAAAGCTATGATCACGCTTATTACGCCGAAAAACTCCGCAAACAGAAATTCGATATCGATGATGAAGAGTTGAAACCTTATTTTCAATTGGAAAAAGTTCAGGAAGCGGTTTTTGGTTTGGCTTCGAAATTATTTCAACTCGAGTTCAAGGAAACCGATAAAATCCAGAAATACCACGAAGAAGTAAAAACCTATGAAATCTACGAAAACGGTGAGTTCAAAGCACTTCTTTACGCCGATTATTTCCCGAGAAAAGGAAAAAGAGCCGGTGCGTGGATGACAAGTTTTAAAAATCAATTCAAGAAAAATGGTGAAAATTCGAGACCGCATATTTCGGTTGTTTGTAATTTCTCGAAACCAACTTCTGACACGCCGAGTTTGCTTACTTTTCAGGAAGTTACGACGCTTTTCCATGAATTTGGTCACGCTTTGCATGGAGTTTTAGCGGATACAACCTACCCAAATCTTTCGGGAACGTCGGTGAAATGGGATTTTGTGGAACTTCCTTCGCAATTCTTGGAAAACTTCTGCTACGAACCGGAATTCCTTAAAACATTTGCCAAACATTATAAAACCGGCGAAACTTTGCCTGACGAAAAAATAGAAAAAATCGCTGCTTCAAAAAATTTCTTGGAAGGCTATCAAACTTTAAGACAAATCGGTTTCGGGCTTTTGGATATGGCTTATCATACTGAATCTCAAAAAATAGGCGACATCAAAACTTTTGAAGTGGAAGAAACCAAAGCCACCAATTTATATCCAAGCAATCCGGAAACCGTGATGAGCACAAGCTTTTCACATATTTTTCAGGGTGGTTATTCGGCAGGTTATTATTCTTACAAATGGGCCGAAGTTTTGGATGCGGATGCTTTTCAGTACTTCAAAGAAAATGGGATCTTCAATCCAGAAATTGCCACAAAATACAAAGTTTTGCTTTCTTCAGGAGGAACAAAAGATCCTATGGAATTGTATAAAAATTTCAGAGGAAGTGAACCGAAAATTGAAAGTTTGCTAAAAAGAGCATTTGGATAATTGAAAGTTGAGAATTGAACATGAATTGATGATGAAAAACAGAGTTTTCACCAAAACTTATTGCTTATCTTTGAATATAATCTAGTTCCATGAAAAAATCAATTCTCACTTCAGCTTTAACATTAATGTCAACATTATTTTTCGCCCAAGATTTTGCCAATTACGCTAAATATGAAAAAGAAAATGCAATTTTAAAATCTGGAAATATCGCTCCAACTGCTGTTTTTATGGGAGATTCTATTACAGAAGGTTGGTTTTCTAACGATCCTAAATTCTTTACCGATAATCATTTTGTTGGACGAGGAATTTCTGGTCAAACTACTTCACAGATGTTGTTGAGATTCAGAGAAGATGTGATTAATTTAAAACCTAAAAAGGTCATTATTCTTGCAGGAACCAATGATATTGCAGAAAATAACGGCCCTATTTCTTTAGAAAAAGTCTTTGGGAATATCGTTTCTATGGCCGAATTAGCAAAAGCGAATCGAATAAAAGTAGTGATTTGTTCTTTACTTCCAGCGTATGAATTTCCTTGGAGAAAAGGTTTAGAACCTGCTAATAAAGTTATTGCTTTGAATAAAATGCTGAAAGATTTCGCACAAAAAAATCACTTAATATATGTGGATTATCACACTCCGTTGAAAGACAACAAAAACGGATTACCAACAGAAATTGCAGAAGACGGAATTCACCCTACAAAATTGGGTTATGCAAAAATGGAAGAAATTTTAATGAAAGTTTTGAAATAAATTATGCAACAACATTTTTGTTGTTTCTTATTTTAGAATGTTTGATTTTACAGCTTCATTTCTCGATTTCGCCAACATCGGAATTGAAATAATTCCCATAACAACCATGATTACCAATTGCATGGTATGAGAAATGAATGCATAGGAAAGTCCCACTTCTCCACCTTCTTCTGGATTTTTACCCATGGAAAGAAATAACGCCATCACGCCAAGTTTTAGGGCAAAATGAAAAGCGCCGATTCCACCGGAAGCCGGAACCATCATACCCAAAGTTCCCACCACAATGATGAAAAATCCATCAGCAAAAGTGAATCCCGAAGTTTCTGACAAAGCAAAACATACCAAATAAGCTGCGAAATAATAGCATATCCAAATTGCTAGAGAAAGCAAAATAAACTTCAGTTTTTGTTTCAACTTAAAAATAGATGTCAAACCGTGGAAAATCCCTTTCGCAAAATTTACAGCTTTTTGATAAACTGGATATTTTTCAAGATGCTTTCTAAAAGCAAGAAATAAGATTCCTAGACCAATGAAAATTCCCGCTAACAAATAGATCCGATTCCCTGAATCTGTTTTTGGCGCATTGCCATTTTGTGCGGTAACGTATTGATAAAAAGATAAAATTGCGTCGTACTTAAAAATCAAAGTCAAAAGCAAGAAAAAGCCCATACATACGAGATCCACAACTCTTTCCAAAATAATCGTTCCGAAGGATTTATCGACTGGGACTTTTTCAACCCCAAAAAGAGCGGTAGAACGCGCTACTTCACCACTTCTGGGAATGGTAAGGTTCATTAAATACCCAAAAGAAATCGTCCACAAAGCATTTGCGTTGGAGATTTTGTATCCCAAAGGTTCCAAAAGCAGATTCCAGCGAATCGCCCGAAACCAATATGCCAAAATTCCAAAAACAGAAGCAGCAAATACCCAAAAATAATTGGCTTTTGCGAAATATCCTGCAATTTTTTTAAACTCAATGCCTTTAAGAGCCAACCACATAAAAAGCGCTGCAATTGCTATGGAAATAGCAATCGTGATAAAAGATTTAAGTGGATTCGATTTTGTGGTTTCTTCCAAAACTAAGGGGAATTATATAGGGAAAACTAAGTAAGAAGGTTGGTTTTCTCGTCTGGGAAAATGATTTTAGGCTGGAAATCTTTAGCTTCCTCAAACGTCATTTGCGCATAAGAAATGATGATGATAATATCACCTTTCTGTACACGACGCGCAGCAGGGCCATTGAGACAAATCTCTCCAGATTTTCTTTTTCCTTTAATCGCGTAGGTATCAAACCGTTCGCCATTGTTGACATTCACGATGTAAACCCGCTCTCCTACTACGATTCCGGATGCTTCCAAAAGATCTTCATCAATGGTGATGCTTCCTATATAATTAAGATCAGATTCGGTAACCCGAACTCTGTGGATTTTAGATTTAAAAACTTCAATTAACATGGCGCAAATTTAAATATTTAAATCAAAACAAACAGAATTATTTAATTTTTATTAATTGATTTATATTTAAAAAAGAAGGATGAATAATGGCTTGAATTGGCATTTCACACCCATATCGCATTATTATAATCAAATAAGTGAAAAATTGACATTCAATTCAATAATTCGCAATTGTGAAAATCACAAATAAAAAAAGACAAACTATGCACAGACAAAGGGTTTGGCATAATATTAGAACTCGGCAACGCTGATTAATTGCTTATTGTCTTATTTATGAGTTTTTGTTAAATTGAAGATTTTAATCAATTTTTAATTAAATATATCCTAAAAATTTGCACAATTTGAAAATTGTATTATATTTGCTTTAACAATAAAACTAACCTTAATAATAATTATTATGAACAAGTCTGAATTAATCGACGCAATCGCAAAAGATGCAAACATCACAAAAGTAGCTGCTAAAGCTGCATTAGAGTCTTTCATTTCTAACGTAACTTCTACTTTGAAGCAAAAAGACGGAAAAGTTTCTTTAGTTGGATTCGGTACTTTCTCTGTAGCTGAAAGAGCTGCTAGACAAGGTATTAACCCTGCTACTAAAAAACCAATCAAAATCGCTGCTAAAAAAGTTGCTAAATTCAAAGCTGGTGCTGACTTAGCGGATGCTGTAATGGGCGGAAAGAAAAAATAATCATTAGATTATAGAAAAAATTTAAGCCTCATCTGCAGATGAGGCTTTTTTTATTGGAATTATAAAACATTCTAAGGTGCAAGTCGGGAGATTTTCCAGTTATAATCTTCCTGAAGTTCATAAATAATTCGGTCGTGTAAACGGTTTGGTCGCCCTTGCCAGAATTCTATTTCATACGGTTTCGCCAAATATCCACCCCAATTTTCCGGTCTTGGAATTTCTTTATTTTCAAATTCTATTTCTAAATCTCGCAATTTATTTTCCAGAAAATCACGATCCGGAATCACCTGACTTTGCGGAGAAACTACCGCTCCAAGCTGACTTCCCTTTGGTCGCGACTGAAAATATCCGTCACTAAGATTTTCTGGAAGCCTTTCCAAATTCGCTTTAATGATGATTTGCCTTTCCAAAGTAGGCCAAAAGAAGTGCAGACAAGCTTTGTGATTACTCTCAATCGCTTTTCCTTTGCGGCTGTTGTAGTTGGTATAAAAGATAAAACCTTCCCAAGTATAAGATTTCAGCAGCACCATTCTCGTGCGCGGACAGCCATCGTTTTCCAATGTAGAAATTGCCATCGCATTGGCTTCCGAAACATCCGGATTCTCGTTGGCTTCCAAAAACCAGTTCCGGAACTGCTCCATCGGATTTTCTTTTATTTGATTTTCAAGAAGTTGAGATTTTTCGTAGACTTTTCTTTTATCGTGTAAGTTTTCCATTCAGTTTTTTTATTACTTTTGAATATAGGTAGTTTATTTAACTTGGCATTTCAGATGAATTCTTCTTACAAAGGTAAAATTTTAATTTCCACTCCGGATATTTCCAGTGATATCTTTTCACGTTCTGTTGTACTCATCATTGAACACAGTGAAGAAGGCGCTTTCGGATTGATTCTGAATAAAAAAAACACCAACATGAGTGCAAGATTGCGCGTTATTTTTGGATTTCCTGTAGATGTTTATGAAGGGGGTCCTGTAGAAAATGACAAAATTTTCTTTATCAATAAAGGAAAAAAAATCACTGAAAACTTCACCGAAATTGGCGACAATTATTACCTGACGGAAGACGTTGAAAAAGTTGTTTCAGGAATTATTGACGAGAAAATTACCACGGAAGATATCAAAGTTTTTTCCGGATATTCGGGTTGGTCTGCGCAACAATTGGAGCAAGAAGTTCGACAGAAAGTCTGGACTGTGGTTGATGTCTATAATCTAGACTTTACCTTGCCCAACGATCATCATTTATGGAAAAATATCATGCAAAATCTCGGAGGCGAATTTTTGCTTTGGGCCAATACTCCGGAGAATATTTCGATGAATTGAAAGCATTCAGAACTTTAACAAAACTTTAATAATCACAAGGATAATTTTATCCAGAAACATCCGTTTCTTAAACAACTTCAATTAACCAAAACCCGGTAAATGACTTTCTTTAAAGGTTGTTTCCCGGGTTTGTCAATTTTATTGGAAACTGTTTTTCCATTGATTCACCATTTCTTCAAAACGGTTTTTCTCAAATGTTTTATTTCTGATTTTACTAACTGCAAAAATCCCTTTTTCATCAGAAATCATGAGAATTTCTTCTGCTTTTTGAGATTCGAAAGCAATCATCTCGGTCTCTTGAATTTCGGCTAAATTGTTTTTATGAACAAAAGTCACGAAATTTTCCATCAAAGGCGAAATATAAGCGCCTTCCGTTTGCTTTGGAATTTTAATAACATTCGCTTCCAGAAACAATAGATTCCCGAAAATACTTCTTGCAATTCTTTTATTTGGATTCAGCAAAATAAGGTCATCCAAATCGTTTTCTTTGGCATAAATCTCCGCATAGGTATTTTCCGGACAATGTACTCGAATATTGCTGAGAAGATTGATATTCACGTTGATTTCTTTAATCAAATCCATTTCATAATCGCCTTGAATTGCCAAAACATCATTGCGGTTTTCTACTGTTGCATAAAACGAAACTTCAGCTTTCTCCAGGAAGTCCGTGCCGTGGTTCCGGTACATTAAAAGATGAACAACACCATTTGCAATACCTTTATCAATAACATTTGTCTTTAAAAGCTCTTCAAAATAATCGAGGGTAAAAGACAACGGAATTTTCATTCGCATCTTTCGCATCGAAGCCATCAGAAAAAAATAAGATTCCTCGCCAATGATCAGTTGAGAATTGCGTACAAAAAACGAAACTTTCACGGCATCACCAAAAAGAAATGCGCGGTTCAGCGGTTGAAAATTTTCGGAAGTAAAAATGATTGGCTCCAAAACAAATATGAATTTAGATTAAAAAAATAATGAACGAAAGTTCGTTCATCAAATTTATGGGTTGTATAAAAGAAATTAGGAAGCTCCTAATTTTATTTTCAGGTTTTCGATAAGATTTTCCCAGTAAAGTTGGTTTTCATCCTCGTCGCCCGGTTCACAAAAATCGGTGACATTGAGGGACAAATCATCGGTGATATCATCGATTGCAATAGTCATTTCGAAGAAATTTTTGGTTCCTTCGTCTTCTTCCCAACGAAAACGCACGAAACTTTCCGGCTTATAACGAATAAGCGTAGCTTTTTCTTCCGGCCCATTATTCCAGCTGAAGAAAAAATCGTCTCCTTTTTCCACTACCTCATCAGCAAACCATTCAGAAAGTCCTTCTGCACTTGCCATATATTCATATAAAATCTCCGACTGACAGTGCATTGGAAATTCATACTGCACTTTCGTTTTAGCCATATTGTTCCCTATTTTTTAATGTGTCGCAATATATAAATTAATTTCTAATCTTTGCAAAATTATACCCGAAAAATGCGAAATATCATATCGCTACCAATACAAAATCCCGTAGCGCATCTTTCGGCGATACAGGTAGCGATCGACAAGTCGTTTGCTGATGGTGCTTCGGGTGCTATTCTTCCTTATAAATAGCTTATAACGATGCGGTTAGTCCTCTTTTAAAACATCCAGAATGATGTTGCAACCTTCACGGATTTCTTCGAGTGAAATCGTAAGAGGAGGCGAAATTCTCAAGTATTCGTTCCGGTAGAGTTGCCAGAAAACCACAAGCCCTTTCTCCATACAGCGCTTAGCAACTTGAAGGGTATATTCGGGAGAACCGAGATTTACAGCAAGCATTAATCCGCGTCCGTTAATGTTTACAATTTTCGGGTGTACCAGAAGTTCACGGAATAGCTTCTCTTTTTCATCCACTTCGTTCATTAAACCACTTTCCAAGACCTCTTTCAATGTTGCAAAACTCGCTGCCGCAATCAAAGGATTTCCGCCAAAAGTAGTAATATGCCCTAGCTTAGGGGAATGAGACAAGCTTTCCATAATCTTTCTGGAACTCATGAAAGCACCTACTGGAACGCCCCCTCCCATTCCTTTGCCTATGGCAAGAATATCGGGAACAATACCGTAATGTTCGAATGCAAAGAGTTTTCCGGTACGTCCGAACCCGGGTTGTATCTCATCGAGAATAAGCAAAGCGCCCACTTCTTCGCATCGGGCTTTGAGTTTCTTTAAATAATCTTTTTCAGGGAGTAAGAATCCTGCAGCACCTTGTATCGTCTCTAGGATCACACCTGCGGTCTTCTCGGTAATTTTGTCTAAATCTTTTTCATTATTAAACTCTATAAAACTTACCATTGGCAAGAGCGGACGAAATTCCCGCTTGTGATATTCGTTACCGGAAACCGATAAAGCGCCATGAGTATTCCCGTGATAGGAGTTTTTGAAAGAAATAATTTCCTCTCTTCCCGTATATCTTTTAGCCAATTTCAAACTACCATCGATGGCTTCGGCACCGCTGTTTACCAAATAAGTTACCTCCAAAGGTTCCGGGGTTGTCTCAGCAAGCAGTTTGCAGATTGCTACCGGCATTTCCTGTGCATACTCTCCGTAAACCATTACGTGCAGGTATTTTTCAGCTTGAGTCTTTATGGCTTCTACAATTTTCGGATGCGAATGGCCCAAAGTATTGGCAGAAACTCCGGCAACGAAATCGAGATATCTTCTGCCGTCTTTGCCATAAATATAGCTTCCTTCAGCTTTTTCTACTTCGAAGCCTGCAGCGAATTGAGTGGTTTGTGCTTGGTATTTAAAGAAATCGGTTTGCATAAAAATAATGTGAAAGATTTTAAATTCGTCAAAGTTCGGTAAAAATTTTTGCTTGCTTTAAATCTTCAAGCAAAAAAATGAATCCATAAGTGATTTGTAACTTAATCCTAAAATTAAATTTGCTTCTTCCGAAAGACACGATAAACAATCACCGTACTGATGGCCATTAATAAAAATCCAAGAAAAAATGGTGCTCCTGGAAATTTAAAGGGTGCATCATCGTGGGTGAAATAATAGAAAATATTGGTCATCAAAGGTGGACCGACGATCGCGGTTAAACTCACCAAACTCGCCAAAGCGCCTTGTAATTCTCCTTGTTCATTCTTCGGAACTTCTGAAGAAATCACCGATTGCAAAGCCGGACCGGCAATTCCTCCCAATCCATAAGGTATGAGGAAGGCGAACATCATCCAACTTTCGCTGGCGAATGCAAAAAGCAACATTCCGACCGCATAAAGGGATAAGCCGTAGAAAATACTTTTTTCGTTGCCTAATTTAGGTTGAATAAAACGTATTAAATATCCCTGAACCAAAGCAGCCATAAAACCCGAAACACCGAGTGAAATTCCAACTAAAGTTTCAGTCCAGTTGAATTTATACATGGTGAAGAAAGTCCAGTTGGTTTGTACTGCATGACCTGCAATATAAACGAAAATAAGGGCGGCAATAAGTCCTAGAATCTGTGGGTATTTACGCAATTGAAGCAACGATCCTACAGGATTCGCACGTTTCCAGTTGAACGGACGGCGGTGCTCTTTGTCTAAACTTTCAGGAAGGATCAACAAGCCATAAAAGAAATTCACCAAACATAAAGCAGAGGCAGCATAAAAAGGAATTCGCGCTCCATACTGACCTAAAACTCCACCAATGACTGGTCCAATGATAAAACCTAAACCGAAAGCAGCTCCAATCATTCCGAAATTCTTCGAACGGTCTTCGTCGGTTGAAATATCAGCGATATAAGCACTTGCGGTAGTAATACTCGCGCCGGTAACTCCGGAAAATATTCTACCTACAAAAAGCCAGAAAATCGTCGGAGCGAGCGCCTGAATCATAAAATTAAGAGAGAAACCCAAAAGCGAAAACAGGATAATCGGACGACGACCATAACGATCGCTTAAACCTCCTAAAACAGAAGCAAACACAAACTGCATTCCCGCATACACGAAACTCAACCAACCACCATATTGCGATGCAACACTGAGATCAGGATTGTGAATAAGTTCCTGAATAAGTTTAGGAACCACCGGAATTACAATTCCCCAACCGGTAATATCGATGAGGAGGGTAATAAATATAAAACCTATCGCCGCGGATTTCTGATTCTTTTTCATGTATTACAAAGATAGTTTTTGTGAAAATAACTTTCTCAATTTTTTTAAAATAAAAAATGTCCTTCTTTCGAAGGACATTGTATAGTAATAAAAGTTTTTTAAGCTTTTTTAGGTTTTGAAACAATTTCTTTATCTACGGAAGTTTTACCGTGAACTGCTTCTTCTTTTCCTTTCCCTCTCAGGAAGTCGTAAGCGATTGCGGAAGCGATAAAGATGGATGAATAAGTACCAAATCCAATACCCAATAACAAGGCGAACATAAATCCTCTCAAGTTATCTCCACCGAAAATGAAGATGGCCAAAATCACAAGAATTGTGGTGAATGAGGTGTTGAACGTTCTACCCAAAGTACTGGAGATTGAATCATCAAACAAACCTGCTAAAGTTATGGATTTTTTCTCTCTCAAATACTCACGGATTCTGTCGAATACAATTACCGTATCGTTAATTGAATATCCGAGAACGGTAAGAATCGCCGCGATGAAATCTTGGTTAATCTCCATATTGAACGGCATGTATTTGTGTAAGAACGAATATACCCCCAAAATGATGATCGCATCGTGAGCAAGACCAGCTACAGCACCTAAAGAGAATTGCCATTTGCGGAATCTCAATAAGATGTAGAGGAAAATACCCGCCAAAGCAGCAATGAGTGCAAGTGTACCACCGGTTTTGATATCATCCGCTACGGTAGGACCTACTTTGGTTGAAGATACAATACCTGCGTGGTCTTTGTCAGCTGATTTGAAATCCTGCAAAGTCATATTCGCCGGAAGGTCAGCTTTCAAGCCTTCAAATAATTTCTCTTCAATCGTTTGATCCGCTTTCAAAGATTCGTCGTCGATCAAGTAATCGGTCGAAATTTTCAGTTGGTTATCGCTACCAAAAGTTTTCGCTTCTACTGATGAGTTTTTGTTATCGGCAGTTTTGAAGATTTGTAGCAATTTTTCTTCAATTACATTTCCGTCAACTGGTTTTTCGAATCTCACCACATAGTTTCTACCACCTGTGAAATCGATTCCGTATTTAAATCCGTTCGTGAAGATTGAAATTAAACTTGCAATGGTAAGAATTGCTGAAATGATATAAGCGTATTTTCTTTTCCCGATAAAATCGATCCAGATATTTCTGAATAGATTTTTGGTTGGAGCAGTCCATACTGAAAGACCTTTTCCTTTGTGTAATCTTGAGAAAATCATTACTCTCGAAAGCAATACCGAGGTAAAGAAAGTCATTAAGATACCGATGATTAATGTTACCGCGAAACCTTTGATTGGTCCGGTTCCGAAGATGTACAACACTACTGCGGTAAGAATCGTGGTAAGGTGACCATCGACGATCGCAGAAAGTGCATGTTTGAAACCATCTTTATATGCTTCTAAGATACTTTTACCAGCGAAAAGTTCTTCTTTGGTTCTTTCATAAATAATTACGTTGGTATCCACCGCCATCGCCATTGATAATACGATACCCGCGATCCCAGGAAGTGTTAAAGTTGCATCCACCGAATCCATAATTCCGAAAATATAGAAAAGGTTGATGATCATTGCGATTACCGCATAAACACCTGCTCCACCATAATAGAAAATGATATATGCAATGATAATTAAGAATGCGATACCGAAAGAAAGCATTCCAGCACTGATGGATTCTTGTCCTAATGAAGGTCCAACAACATCTGCTTGAACGATTTTAGCACTTGCAGGCAATTTACCAGCACCTAACACGTCCACTAAATCTTGAGCTTCCTGTTGAGAGAAGTTTCCTGAAATCTGAGTTCTTCCGTTTGGAATTTCGTTCACTACGTTTGGAGCGGTATAAACCACGTTATCCAAAGTTACAGCAACCGGTTTGTTTACGTTTTTACCGGTAAGGGTTTTCCAGTCTTTAGATCCTTTAGAATCCATTTGCATATCTACCACTACTCTTCCAAGTTCGTCATAGTTTACTCTTGCAGATTCTACTGCACCGTCCACTGGAGCTTTTTGGGTGATATTTCCACGGATGGCGTACAATACCAAATTATTTGGATCGGTAGCTTCCGGTTTGTACCCCCACATAAATTGGGTGTATTTAATGTTTGCTGGACGTTGTTTTTTAGCAATTTCTGAATTCAGAATTTTATTAACAATCGCTGTATCAGAAAGTTTGATGTTAGCAACACCATTAGCTCTTAGCGTATTCAACTGAAGCAAGTTCATCAAATTAGTGCTTTTAGGCACTCCGATAGAATCTCCGTTTGCAGCGATTACGGTAGTTAATTGTTGGAAATAAGGAGCTACTTCTTGTACTTGCTGCACTTCCCAGAACTGAAGTTTCGCAGAAGTTTGAAGCATTTTCTTTACACGGTCGATGTCTTTAATCCCCGGCATTTCTACAGAAATTCTTCCAGTTCCCGGTACTCTTTGTACGTTCGGTTGGGTTACCCCCATTTTATCAATACGGGTTCTGATAACTTCATATGCAGAACCTTCAGAAGCTTCAATTTTTCTTCTGATGATATTTTTCACTTCATCATCAGAGGAGTTGTATTTAATTTCAGACAGATTGGTATTCCCGAAGATTTCAGGATCTGCAAGTTTTAGGTTGGTATTTTTTTCTTTGTTCACCAAATCGAATTGAACGAAGAAATTCTCAATATAAGTTTTGGTAGAGTTTTTCTGAACAGCATCAGTTCTGTTCAAAGCTTCCAAAAGAATTGGGTTGGGCGAATAGTTGGTTAACCCGTTCACTAAATCTCTTTGGTTGATTTCTAGTAAAACGTTGATCCCTCCTTTCAAATCCAGACCAAGCTTCATTTCTTTTTCCTTTGCTTTGGTATAATAAAGCTTTGTGAAACCGAGATTTAGGGTGTCTTGAGAAAGTCTGGCCATTTCTTTCTGATACTTTGCCGGGTTGTCTCCAGCAAGTTCAGTTGCCTGCTTTTCAATTTTACCAGCATACCAAGTTGGCAACAATTCATTAAGACAAATAAGTCCCAAAATAACCGCAACCAGCGTAATAAGTCCTTTTCCTTGCATTGTTAATAGTTTACAACATTAAAATTATAGTCGGCAAATATAATGATTTTCAGCAGAATTAAGAATATTTTAACAAAAGAATTTGCTTTGATTTTTTTAAGTAGAAAAAACCACAAAAACGTCCGTAAATCGTGATGAAATCACAATATACGCACGCTTTTATTGAATTCAGAAAAAATATAAATAGGTGATTATTATTTGAAAAATCAAATCATTTCCAAAATTAAATCGTCATCGAGAAAATGCGGGTTTCGGGTTTGTTGCGCATCATTCTCAAGTCGAAAGTCATCGCGACATTTCGGGTGAAAGCGCGACCTTTATCAGTGATTTTGAGTGAGTTTTCTGAAATCTCCACCAAACCATCGTCTTCCATTTCCTTTAAAGTTTCTAATGCATTTTCAAGCTCCGGAAAGACGTTTGTAGCATCCCAAGAAGTTTCGAGGCGGCACATGATATTCAGAATATGTTTTCTGATCAAAAGATCTTCTTCATTTAAAATATGACCACGGAAAACAGGAATTACCCCTTCTTCTACTCTTTTCTGATATTCCTCAACGGTTTTTTCGTTTTGTGCAAATGCGTACCAAGAATCCGAGATCGCGCTCATTCCCAAACCAATCATCAACTGGGTTTTGCTGGACGAATAGCCCATGAAATTTCGGTGAATATCTCCCGAAACCATCGATTGATAAAGGTCGTCATGCTCCAAAGCGAAATGATCCATTCCCACTTCGATGTAGCCCAATTCTTCGAGGAGTTTTTTTCCGTTTTCGTAGAGTTTTCTTTTCTCTTCGCCACTTGGCAAATCGTTTTCATCAAAACCTCTTTGTCCAACACCTTTAATCCATGGAACGTGAGCGTAAGAATAAAACGCCAAACGATCGGGTTTTAACTGCAAAGTTTTGCGGATGGTGTATTCCATTTTCTCCCAATTATGAAAAGGAAGTCCGAAAACCAAATCGTGGGAAACGCTTTTGTAGCCTATTTCTCTGGCCCAATTCGTCACTCTTTCCACATTTTCGAAGGGCTGAATTCGGTTGATGGCTTTCTGAACCTGTGGATCATAATCCTGAACCCCAAAACTGCATCTTCGGAAACCTAAATCATACAACGTTTGCAAATGTGCTTTCGTGGTATTATTCGGATGACCTTCAAAAGAAAACTCCGGATTTTCGGCAATTTCAGCGTGTGCGAAAATTCCTTCCAATAAGATTCTAAGGTTTTCAGGCGAGAAAAATGTTGGGGTTCCGCCACCCAAATGAAGTTCTTTAATCTTCGGTTTTTTACCAAACAATTGAAGGTATAATTGCCATTCTTTCAACACACTTTCCAGATAAGGTGTTTCCACGGAATGTTGCTTCGTGATGCGTTTATGACACGCGCAAAACGTGCAAAGTTGCTCACAAAAAGGCAAATGAATATAGATTGAAATCCCTTCAGCATCATTGCTTTCATTGAAAGATCTGATGACCGATTGTTGCCACAAATCAGCAGTAAAAGCCGATTCGTCCCAAAAAGGAACGGTAGGATAAGAAGTATAACGTGGCCCGGGAATATTATATTTATTGATCAGAGAAGTTTTCATAATGCAAAAATAGCGAATTTATTTCCTTTGCTCGGCTGACAAATATCAAGTGTTTTTTTTTACGGATACCACTTTCTCTTAAGCCAGAAAGCCACATTGACCAAAGCAATCAGTGCTGGAACTTCCACCAAAGACCCTACTACACCGGCAAATGCCTGACCTGAGCTGATCCCATACACGCCAATCGCTACTGCGATAGCAAGTTCAAAATTATTACCGGCAGCGGTAAAGGATATTGCCGCATTTTGAGAATAGTCGGCACCCAGCTTTTTCCCTACAAAAAAACCCACAAGGAACATCAGTGCAAAATAAATAACCAAGGGTACCGCAATGCGCAGTACATCAAAAGGAATCTGTACAATCATTTCCCCTTTTAGGCTGAACATCATCACAATGGTCAATAAAAGGGCGATTAAAGTAATCGGAGAAACCTTCGGGATGAAAACCGTATGATACCATTCTTCACCCTTGGCTTTCAACAAAAAATATCTTGTTAAAAAACCGAGTACAAAGGGGATCCCCAGATAAATGGCTACACTTTCAGCGATTTGCGCAATGGTGATATCCACTTCAGAACCAGTAATACCAAATAATGGAGGCAACACCTTGATGAATAAGAACGCGTAAACACTATAGAAAAGCACCTGAAAAATACTATTGATGGCCACCAATCCGGCTGCGTATTCGCGGTTTCCTTCCGCAAGTTCATTCCATACCATGACCATGGCAATACAGCGGGCAAGACCTATCAGGATCAAGCCAATCATATACTCTGGTTGGTCGTGCAGAAATACAACAGCCAAAACAAACATGAGAATGGGGCCTATCACCCAATTCAGGAGCAGAGAAATCCCAAGAATTTTGGTGTTTTTAAATACCGTCGGAAGTTCCCTGTACCGAACTTTCGTAAAGGGCGGATACATCATAAGAATGAGTCCGATGGCCAGCGGAATATTGGTAGTTCCATAGGAGAAACGATTGATAAAGTTGGCAGAATTCGGATAGAAATAACCGATAGCAACTCCTAGGAACATGGCAAAAAAGATCCAGAGCGTCAGATTTTTGTCTAAGAAAGAGAGCTTTTTTCTTTCGTGTGGTGCGCAGTTGTTTGCAGACATATAATACTAGTTTTTTAGTTAGAATGAATGTTCTATCATTTTCTTTCAAAAACTATTGAACAGATTTCATTACATAATACATCTCTGCAGCGATTTCAAGACTCCTCTCAGCATAGACGTTGTTCATTTCCTGTGTACCGTCACTGGATTTGGGGTCATCAAACTTCACAGCGATGCGTTGCGCTGCTCCTGCGATGAATGGGCATCCAGCGTCTGCATTGGAACAGGTCATGATGGCCGCAAAATCCGATACCGGATTGAATGCATCATCATACTTCTTGGAAAAACAGATTATCGGGTGTGCATTTTGTGCATACTTTACTGTATAAACAGGATTATCGGTATGTGTAAGCTGTTGGAATTCCATTCCCTGATTGCGAAGGGTTTCAGCTACTTTCGAGAACATTGCGGTAGACTCGGTGCCTCCGGAATAGCAGAACACATTTTTTATGTTGAAATACTCTGACATTACTTGTGCCCAGACTTGCGAAAGATGACTTCTTCGGGAATTGTGGGTGCAAATGAAATTTAAGTTAATTCGTTCTCCTTCATCTGCTTTTTTTTGAATGAAAGCGACAAGGGATTTCAAAATTTCCTTTCTCTCTTCAGACACCGGCATCATGGCAATGACCTCAATGGTTTTTTTTAAATTTTCAAACATACCTTAGTTTTATTTATATTTTTAAAGAACTAATAGCAACATTTATCTTGATTAGCAGCATCCGGAACCTGGTGCACAACTGCTAGCCTTCAACTCCGATAGTTTCACTTTGGGTTTCTCCTGAGGAATTACACAAGCATCCTGTGCGAGACAAGTAGTGGTTTTTGTGGTGAGTACTAACTCTTTTCCGTTGAAATCTAAACCGAATTTTCCGATGGTAGACTGTTGGTATTCCACTTCAATTTCTGCATCTTCCAAACCTAACTTTTCTTCAGAAAGCGCAATGATTTTTCTGAGTTTATCAACTTCCAGGCGGTGATCGTTATCCGTGGAAAACCATAACTGAAAATTGATAGCAATCTCGTCCCGCGTTACCCCTCCGCAATCGATGAAGCGTTTGTTGATTTGACCAATTTCGGTGACATGGAAATGATCGGGAACCTGCTCTCCGTTTTCTAAAACAAAATGCAATTCTTGAAGATGGGTAAGGATGTTTTTAATTTCTGAAAGTTTCATGATGAATGAATTTAATCGTTTTTATTTTTTACAGGATGGGTTTTCCAGCGTATTCATTTTATAGAAAATATGCTCGATAAATGAATCGAATTTCTGGATTGTTTCTTTGTTGATACAATAATTAATGGCCTTTCCATCAATATTTCCTTGGATAATTCCGGCGTTCTTCAGCTCTCTCAAATGTTGAGATACCGTGGGCTGAGCCAGAGGTAACACGTCCACAATATCATTGCAGATGCAGGTATTGGTGGTGAGCAAATATTCTATAATCGCAATTCTAGCCGGGTGTGCCATTGCCTTTAGCAACACTGCCATTTCGTTCTGTTCTGTGGTAAAATGCTCTTTTTTGGTAACTCCCATAACGTTATATATAATTATATTGCAATATTACGATATTTATATATGAGAAAATCATTAACTGTCCATTGTTTTGTATATGTAAGAAAAAAGAAATTTGGGTTATTTTCTGAATTAATTCTTTCTATCATTGTAAAGTAAGCTCCATCAGTAATTGTATTTGATAATTTACCACTTTTACTTTTTAACTCAAATTCTTCATTACATTTGTTACAATAAAAATCAGCGACAGGTCGATTATTTTCAAATTCATTTAATGGTCTTTCTCCACAGCTTGGGCAATATGAATTATTTAATACCCAATTCTCTGTCAATAATCTTGCGATTTGAGAATTACTTGTATAACCATCTGCTAAAATTGTATTAAACAACAAATTCATTCTATGCTACTTTTTACAGTTGAAATCATTATTTAAAGATTTTAAGAATTGGGGAAGGTTGTTCTCATTTGATAAATCAATCATATCAATTGCATCTTTGTCTCTATTCCGATTAGTTTTCTTTGTTTTCATTTATACAATATTCAGTTCATAATGTTCATTAACAACTGCTCGGCTTTTCGAAGTCTCCACTATGTACCCACTCACGTAAGTGAATTCCACAAATCCCCCACTTCCCTCAAATATACACATCTTCCCAGAAATACAAGAAATTTTCACCCAAAAAACAACGCATTTCAAAAAAATAGATATCGTTATTCCAGGATTGATTGATTAACCTCTATCGTTATTCTGAGACAGGTCTTCCTTCCGTTTCCTTGCAGACTCCTTGCAGACTCCTTGCGGAATCCTTGCCAAAAATGCCTTTTTTCGGCAACAACCCGCAAGGATTCCCGAACAATTCCGCAAGAAGATGTTGGAGACACAAGAATGTCATAGGAATGAAACTAAATTATCATAAGGATGAAACTGGAGTATCATGGGCATGATAATGGAGTGTCATAGGCATGATACTATTGAATTGTAGGCATGTTTTTTCATTGACGCATTTATTACATTTTCCGAAAACACCAAGCATCTCAGGAACCGTCAGAAACTTACGGGGTAAAAGAAATCCGGAATAAGGAAAAACACTTCTTCCCTATACCAGATTTGTATAAAATAATCATTCGGTTAAAGCAGCGTCATTTTCACGACTCTGTTTTTGCCGGCAAGAACCAAGGTGTTGGCATCCATCCATTCGCAAACATAGAGCCCTTTTTCTTCTGAAATGGTCGTCCAGGTTTTCCCATAATCAGTGGAGAATTCAATATTTTGATCTCCCACAGCGATAATATCTTTTCCTTTAGATTCTGGGCGAAATTTCACACAGGTTTTATAGCCTCCATTCTTTCCGGAAGCCTGGATTTGCCAAGTTTCTCCACCATCGTGGGTAGTGGCGATATTGTCGATATTTTCGGCTTGTTTGGTATAATCTCCTCCAACAGCGATACCGAAGTTTTTGTCATAGAAATCAATGGAATAAATTCCCTTTGAAGCTGTGCCCTGAGTAAATGGGGTTTCATAGACTTTCCATGTGAAAGGATGATTCCAATTGAATTTGAAAACCCTGGCTTTCGTACCGCCAGTGGCAATCCACCCCCACTTTCCCTTCAGTGCAATATTGGAATTGCTTGCCGCGAAATGGGCTTCTCCCGAGAAATATTTAGGAAAGTCTGTCTTAGGATTATTAAATGTATCACAGGTGAAAATGAGATTCCTGCTGCTTCCATCTTTATTGGGATCGCTGATCGCAATGCCTCGATTTTTAGCTTGATCAAAAACAAAAGCGTCATAAAAAACGGTTTTGGTCGTATCGATCATGTTTAATTTGACTTTCAGATCTTTTTTTTGAATGGTAAACCATTTTGCAGGGGTACCGATATTGAGGGCATAAAACGCATCTTCAGTCTGCGCCAGGGTTCGAAATTCCAGCTTTTCATCGGAAAGTCTGAGCTGTTTTTTATCCGCAGTATCTTTTAAACTAACATACCCAAATTTAGAATCCGTTCCTGAATACCATACTTTGCCATCCCAGATATGCAACGCGCGAATAGAGATTTTATCTTTTAGAAGGGTTTGGAATTCTTCCTTTTGAGCAAAGACTAAGTGTATACTCATTAAAACGAGTAGATAGGACATTTTTCTCATCATAATTTTGTTTGTTCAAAAATATAAAAAATCCCGCCAAAAATGACGGGAAATTTCAATAGTTTATTTTGAGTCCTATTTTTTGTTGTCGATATCGATATCCACATCTTGCAATGGGATTTTTTCTGCTTTAAAGGTTTCGCCGTAACCTCCGTTTTGTAGTTTTGAATTTCGCTTGCTATAAAGGAAATAAATGATAAATCCGATCAGCAACCAAGCAAATGAATAGATTTTAGCCTCTCTACTGAGGTTATAAATCAGGTAAACATTAATTAAAATTCCCAAAGTTGCAATCACCGGTAAGGCAGGAACTCTGAAACTTCTTTCTACATTAGGTTGTTTCACACGAAGCACCCAAACCGCTACACACACCATCGTAAAGGCAAACAAAGTACCGAAACTGGTCATGTGCGCCAAATCATTAATCGGGGTAAGAGACGCTATAACAGCGATAATCGCTCCTAAAATCAATAAGTTTTTGGTAGGAACTCCCGTGGTAGGATTCACTTTAGCAAAGGTTTTAGGAATAAGTCCGTCTTTCGACATTCCCAAGAAAATACGAGATTGTCCCATAATCATCACCATTAATACTGAAATTAAACCAACCGTAGCTGCAATGGTAATGATATAACCTGCCCAAGCTTGCCCCGCAACATCGAATGCATAAGCTACCGGAGCCTTAATCGCATCCGGATATTTACCCAAAGGATTAAAGTCGGTATAATGCATCATTCCGGTAAGGACCAAGGAAACAAGGATATATAAAACTGTACAAACCACCAAGGAAGTGATAATCGCAAAAGGAACATCCTTCTTCGGATTGATCGCTTCTCCCGCTTGAGTAGAAACGGCATCGAAGCCAACATAAGCAAAGAAAATCGCAGAAGCTCCTGCTATAATCCCGCCAATACCGTAAGCTGAGTGAGAAACCCCATTTTCAGTAATGGTAGTCGCTTCTGGAATAAATGGAGTCCAGTTCTGAACATCGATAAAGAAAAGTCCGGCGATAATCACGAAAATAATGGCCGAAACCTTCATGATTACAATTAAATTATTGGCTTTCGCTGCACCTTTGGTTCCTCTGATTAAGATTGAAATCACGAATAAAACAATTAACAATGCTGGAAGATTAAGGAAAATCTTCATATCGAACAGTTCCGGAGCTGCATTGAAATTGCTGATGGTTTCTTGAAAAGTTTTCAACTTATCAACAGAAAGATTTCCGTTGGCAATTTGATTGGTGGCTTCACCAAAAGCTTTTTTAGCAGTCGCCGGATCAGTGGTCATCCAATAAGGCAAATGAAGCCCGAACATTTTGAGCAATTTGGCAAAATATCCCGACCAAGAAACCGCTACGGTCATCGATCCCATCGCATATTCGAGGATAAGCCCCCACCCGATAATCCAAGCGAAAATTTCACCCACCGTTCCGTAAGCATAAGCATACGCCGATCCTTCCACCGGAAGAATAGAGGCAAACTCCGCATAACACAACGCAGCGAAAACACAGGCGATACCCGCCACTACAAAAGAAAGCGCCAAAGCCGGCCCCGCATTGTAGTAAGCACCAGTACCGGTAAGTACAAAAATTCCTCCTCCAATAATTGCCCCGATTCCAATTGCGGTAAGGCTCCATTTTCCAAGCACCCGTTTCAGCTCACTTTTTTTTACGTCAGCTTCGTAAGCTTCCATGGGTTTTTTAATCCAAATATTCGACATGTTTATTTTTTTTAAGATTTCCAAAAATATAAAAATTTGGTAATGATTAACTATTTTTCGTCACTTTTCTTTTTCAAAACATCAATAAACCCCTTTAGTTTTCTGATTTTCATAGAGAAATAATAAATAACAATGCTTTTCACCCATAGAAAATAAAATATTTACCTTTGAAAACATGAATTTCTACGAACTCTTCTTACGTCCTTATGAATCCTACGAAACCTACCAAATCGTTCTGGAGGCGGTGGCGGCCATTTTTGGTCTGCTGAGTGTGTATTTCTCCATCAAAAAAAACATTTGGGTGTATCCGACCGGGATTATCTCTACGGCATTGTATGTTTATATTCTGTTCAAATTTGGGCTGTTAGGAGATATGATGATTAATTTCTACTACACGGTAATGAGCATTTACGGCTGGATTCTTTGGGCAAAAAGTTCGGAAGATCAGGTGCACGTCGATGTTTCTTGGGCTACCAAAAAGGAATGGCTTTATGCATCGTTGCTTTTTATATTGAGCTTACTACTCGTTACAGTGGTGTATTATTACAAACCTTTTATCGACAATCATTTTTCGATGAACAATGTGACGCTCGGTCTCGATCACCTCGATTGGGCGAACTGGCTGGATGTTTTAACCACCGCAATTTTCCTTGTCGGAATGTGGCTCATGGCAAAACGAAAAATAGAAAACTGGGTTTTCTGGATTATTGGCGACTTTATTTGTATCCCGATGATGATTTACAAAGGTTTAGGAATTACTTCGGTACAATATTTGGTTTTTACAGGTATGGCCATCATTGGCTATATAGAATGGAAAAAAAAATAAGAACATCAACACCCATTAAAACAATGAAAAATACAATAAAATACTTCGCAGCCCTAATCCTCTTTGCAGGCTTAACCTCTTGTGTTGCATACACTGATGGTTATGCAAACAACAATAGCCCATATTACGATGGTTATTATAACAACGGGTATTACTATGCGCCTCAATCTTACTACGGATACGGCGGATATTACGGAAACGATGGTTACTACTATCGCGAAAATATGAATTACTACTATGACAACGGCGTACCTTACTATGTAGGGCAAAACAACCGAAGAATCTATGTAGTAAGACAAAATAACAGCGCCACCGGAAGCACCAATACCAACACCGCAACCTTCCGAAACAACAATCAATCCACCCTTCGGAATACCAACCGAACTGGAACCACCACGACCAGAACCGGCAACAGCTCCAACAGCGGTTTCCGAAACAATACCAACCAAAACAGCGGAACTGCGACCAAAACCGTTCGTACAACAACTCCTGCAGCTCCGAGAACGTCAACGAATCAAGGAGGTTTCAGAACAGGGAATACACAAGCTGCCCAACCTGCCGCCACTCCAGCTACTCCATTGAGAAGCAACTCGAACAACTCGGGATTTAGAGGCAATAGATAAATAAAACCAAGTGAGTGAATTCAACAAGAATTCGCTCTCTTTTTTTACGAAAACCTATACACAGAATTTGATGTAAAATTATCGTAATTTTGCCTCCTCAAATTATCATGACATGGAATTCTATAAATACCAAGGCACCGGAAACGATTTCGTAATGATCGACAACCGAGACCTGCAGTTCCCTAAAGAGAAAGACCTGATCGAAAAACTCTGCGACCGACGCTTCGGAATCGGCGGCGATGGCCTCATCCTCCTAGAAACGGACGAACACGCCGACTTCAAAATGGTGTACTACAATTCCGACGGAAACGAAAGTACCATGTGCGGAAATGGTGGCAGATGTATCGTTGCTTTTGCCCATTTTCTCGATGTTTTCGAAGATAGAACCCACTTCCAAGCCATCGACGGATTGCATGAAGCGGAGATCCACAACGGCATCGTAAAACTAAAAATGATTGATGTAGAAAACATCAGCAAAGATGGTGAAAACTCTGTATTAAATACTGGTTCGCCGCATTTCGTTCAGTTTGTAGAAGATTTAGATCACTATAAAGTTTATCAACACGGTAACGAAATAAGAAATTCTTCGACTTACCAGAAGGAAGGAATCAATGTGAATTTTGTAGAACAAATTTCCGAGAATGAAATCTTCGTGCGAACTTACGAACGCGGCGTAGAAGACGAAACCTTCAGTTGCGGAACCGGCGCTACAGCAGCTGCATTGGTGTTTTTGAAAGATAAAAATCAAAGCGCTGTGCAAGTGAAAGTTTTAGGTGGAAAGCTGAAAGTTTACGCTGAAAAAGACCAAGATTCCTACCGAAATGTATGGCTCGAAGGCCCCGCAAAACAAGTATTTAAAGGGAAAATAAAACTTTAACCATTTCCCAAAGCATTAAAAAAACAGCAAACAAGACTATGAAAAAAGGTTCTTCCGTTTTTGCAATCATCGCCCTGATTATTATTCTCATCGGTGGTTTTTTCGGCTACCGATATTACAGCAAATATTACGGCAACAACGTGGAAAAAGAAGGATATATCCTGATTCCTCATACCGCCAATTTCAACGCTATTGTGGACTCTATTTCGCCTTACTTGAAAAACAAAGACCAATTTGTGGAAGTGGCGAAAAATAAAAACATGGACCACTACTTCAAAGCCGGGCGTTACCGCATCGTATCGGGAACCAGCAACACGCATTTGGTGAACATGATTAAAGCCGGAAACCAAACTGAAAACACCTACCGTATCGGTGATTTCGGGGATGTTTATCAAATGGTAGGTCGAGTAACCAAAAAAACAGAACTCGACTCGCTGAGATTTGTGAAAGATCTTAATGAAATTGCGGTTCAGAAAGGCTACAACAACGCCGAAGACTTAAAAAAATATTTCTTTATCGATACTTATAATTTCTTCTGGACCGTCACTCCAAAGGAATTCTTCAAGAAATTTGAAGACGATTATCAAGAGTTCTGGACTGCCGAAAGAAAAGCCAAAGAAGCCCAAAGCGGATTGACCAGAGATCAAATTTATGCCCTCGCCTCCATCGTTTACAAAGAATCCGGAGGGAAACCCGATGAGCAGAAAACCATCGCAGGCCTCTACCTGAATCGCTACAGAAAAGGCATGAAACTACAAAGTGATCCAACGGTAATTTATGCCATTAATAAAGATTCCAACTTCACCACACCGATCAAAAGAGTGCTTTATAAACACTTGAAACATCCGTCACCATACAACACGTATGCGAATGCAGGAATCCCACCGGGACCGATTTGCGTGACCGATAAAAGTTCTGTGGACGCGGTATTGAACGCTGAAAAGAACAACTACATTTTCATGGCAGCAGATCCAAATCGTTTCGGCTACCATCGTTTCACCGCAAGCGATGCTGAACACGCCAAAAACGCAAAAGATTATCAGGATTGGCTGAATTCTAAAAACATCAAATAAGAACTTTCAAGCTTTTTTAATTTAATAAATATTTAACACTAATTAAACAATTGTTTATTTAACCCGCTTCCATTAAAATCATCAATAGAAGTATAAACTAAAGATATGACAGACAAAATTGAGATTTCATCAATTATCAGAAAAAGAACTTTAGGACTCTTATTCGTCCTCGGAGCTGCAAGTTTAGCTTTCGCACAACAGAAAGTAAACGTCTCCGGAAAAATCGTTAACAAACAAAACCAACCGGTTCCATACGCATCTGTAAGTTTCAGCAACAAAGCCGATAAACTCTTCAGCGACGCTACACTTACCGATGAAAAAGGCGATTATAACCTCGATTTGGCGCCAGGAAACTACGACATCACCATCGAGGCCATCGATTTCAAAAAATCAACCCTTAACAGACAGATTACCGCAGCAGGCAACTTAGGAAGTTTCTCGGTTGAAGCTGAAGCTGCTGCTACCAATACCAAAACACAAGATATCCAAGGGGTGGTAATTACCGCGCAAGCTGTAAAACCTTACCGAGTGGAAATCGATAAAAAAGTATATGATCCTTCCCTCGACATCGTGGCAAAAGGTGGAAACCTTCAGGATGTTTTGGCCAATGTGCCTTCTGTGGATGTAGATACCGACGGTACGGTATCGATGAGAGGTAATTCTAACGTTAAATTTTTAATCAACGGGAAACCTTCTTCCATGCTTGGAATTGATGATGGTGCGAATGCATTACAATCGATCCCTGCAGACCAAATCGAAAGAATTGAAGTGATCACCAATCCTTCTTCTAAATACGAAGCCAGCGGAACCGCGGGAATCTTGAACATCATCCTTAAGAAATCTAAAAAAGTAGGTTTCAACGGAAGTGTAGAAGGTACTTTGGGATATTTACCGAATACCCGTTTGAACACCAACCTCAGCTGGAGAAAAGGCGCTTGGACTTACTACATCAACGGTGGCGGTGGCTACAACAGAAACAAATCCAAGAACAATTCGGAATTCAACTCTTACCTCGATCCTAAGAATTTGAATGATGGTTTCTCTATGAAATCCATCCAAAACGGAATCAACGAAGGCGAAAACAAAAACTACAACGTAACGACCGGTTTTGTGGTAGATGTTACCGAAAAATCTTCTTTGAACGCATCGGTAATGTTCAGAAACTTCAATAATGAATCTACAGGACAAACCGATTATTTTGACAATGTCATCATCAAAGACAGAAACGCTATCGGCTATCCGAATGTACCTTATATCCTTCAAGATCAATACACCAACCGATTGAATTCTGGAACCAATACCAATAATTCTTTCCAGGCAGATTTAGGTTTTGAACAAAAAATTGGAGATAAAGGCCAGTTGCTCTCTTTAGCGACCAGCTACCAAAAAAATAAAAGCGACGGAACTTCTATAATCACCGAAAATGGCTACGACAACGAATTTGATGTGGCTACCAAAACTTTAAACAACATCCTTACCAATTCCGTAAACACCACCTTCCTCGCGAAAGCTGATTACGAATTGCCTATCGGTGAAGCTTCAAAATTGGAAGCCGGTGCAAGATTTGATTCCAACAAAAACGACTACGATTATTATGTAGATCAAAGCCAAAACAACGGCCCAATAAGCATTTTACCCAACTTTACCAGTACTACTTTCTACAACGAAAACATTCTTGCTGGTTATGCGCAATTCAAAAGCAAAATCAATAATTTCGGGTATCAAGTTGGTTTAAGAGCTGAAAACACCGACATCAATGTTGATTTTAAAAGAATGACTGACGCCGAACAAATTAGCGTTCCTAAAAACTATCTGAAGTTTTTCCCTTCTGTTTTCTTAAGTTACGATTTAGGTAAAAACAATCAATTATTATTGAATTATTCCAGAAGAATCAACCGTCCGCGTTCTTTCTTCCTGATTCCGTTTATGTCGTATAACAACAACAGAAACCTTTTCAGCGGAAACCCGGATCTGAATCCTACTTATGAAAACTCTTTCGAATTAGGCTACAGTTTATCGAAAAGCAAAGTGACCTTTAATCCGACTTTATATTACAAAAAATCGGAAGATGAAGTGAATATGTACCAATACAGTGGTGTAAACGACCAAGGAAACACCGTCATCTACACCATGCCGGTAAATGCAGGAACTGAAACCCAATATGGTTTAGACCTTAACGCAAGCTATGACCCATTCAAATGGTGGAAAATCATGGCAAGCGCTAATGTTTTCGGATACAAAAATGAAGGTTCTTATGGAGATTTCGATTTCTCCGGAGACGGTTTCTCTTCCAGATTCCGTTTGACCAATACCTTCAAACCAACCAAAACCACAAGCTTCCAAATCCAAGGATTCTATCGTGGTGCCCAAAACACGGTTTCTACCCAAAGTAAAGCAATGTACGCCGTGAATTTAGGAGCCAGCCAAACCATCTGGAAAGGCAACGGAACCATCTCTTTCAACATTCAGGATATTTTCAATACCAGAGCTAGAGAAAACTTCGTTACCACTCCATCGTATTCACAATACAGCTTCATGCAGTGGCAACCGCGCCAGTTCAGCATTTCATTGAGCTACCGTTTCAAACAAGGTGACAAAGTGGAACAGCCGAAACGCAAAAAAGACATCAACAGCAACACTGCCGGCGATGAAGAACAAGTGCCGATGTAATCTATTACAATAAAATAAAAAATCCCGTTCGTCATGAACGGGATTTTTTTTATTTAAAAATTTTTATTTAAACTCTAGACTCCAAATATTTCTGCCATTCCCAAGTCGTACGCAAGGCTTCTTCCAAACTTGTATTTGCTTTCCAACCCAATTCTCTTTCCGCTTTATCAGCGTTGGCATAAGCAATCGTGATATCGCCCGCTCTTCGGTCGCAAATTTGATAAGGAACCGCCACATTATTTGCAGTTTCATATGCTTTCACTACTTCCAAAACCGACGAACCTTTCCCCGTACCGAGGTTGTAGATATCGATCACCGTTGCCTCATCGGAAGCAATCAGTTTTTGCAAAGCTTTCACATGGGCTTTTGCCAAATCTACCACATAAATATAATCGCGAATCGCAGTGCCATCTTCCGTTGGGTAATCATTTCCCCAAATATTCAGTTTCTCCCGAATTCCAGAAGCGGTTTGCGTAACATACGGAACCAAATTATTGGGAACTCCGATCGGTAACTCGCCCAACAGAGCTGTTGGGTGCGCCCCAATTGGATTAAAATATCTCAACAACGAAATCTTTCTTCGGTGTGCAGTTGCAAAATCTTTCAGGATTTCCTCGCCCATTTGTTTGGTTTTTCCGTAGGAAGATTCCGGCAATTTCAGAGGAGTGTCTTCGTCAATCGGCATTTCATCCGCTTGTCCGTAAACCGTACAACTCGAACTGAAAATAAAATTGGAAATATTTCTTGTTTTAAATTCCTGAAGAATATTAATCAATGAAAACAAATTGTTTTCGTAGTAATCCACCGGTTTTTCCTGGCTCTCTCCCACCGCTTTGAACGCAGCAAAATTGATACATCCACCAATATCATGTGCATCGAAAACCTGTGCAAGCAATTCTTTTCTCTTTAAATCGAAAGGATAAAACACAGGCTTTTTCCCTGCCACTTTCTCGATATTTTCTAAAATAAATCTTTCAGAATTGGATAAATCATCCACGATAACGACATCAAAATTGTTGTTTAAGAGTTCTACCACGGTGTGTGAACCGATATAGCCCAATCCTCCTGTTACAAGTATGGTCATGTTGTGTTTTTAATTATTTTTAAAACGTTTGGGGAGTAATTTAAATGCTATTTAAAAAACTCCAAAACGGCATCGGTAATATACTTCAGTTGCTCATCATCCAATTCGGTGTGCATCGGCAAAGAAATCACCTGATCCAGAAGTTGATCTGTATTCACGAAATCTTTTGGATCGCTTTCTTGGAAATACGCTTTTTGTTTTCTTAAAGCCACTGGATAATAAATCATCGCCGGAATCTCTTTTTCGGTTAAAAACGCCTGCAATTCGTTGCGTTTTCCGTTCAGGATTCTCAATGTATATTGATGAAAAACATGGGTTGAGTTTTCGGCTCTTGTTGGAATTAAAATATTCGGATGGTTTGCGAAAGCTTCATCATAATAATCGGCAGCTTTTCTTCTCGCGTCATTATACCCATCCAAAAGCGGAAGTTTTTTTCTAAGAACGGTCGCCTGAATACTGTCTAAACGCGAGTTCACACCCACTTCATCGTGGTAATATCTTTCGTACATTCCGTGGTTCACGATTCCGCGAAGCTTGTGTGCTAATTCATCATCATTGGTAAAAATAGCACCGCCATCACCGTAGCAACCGAGATTTTTAGAAGGAAAGAAAGAAGTAGTTCCCATCACGCCCATTGTTCCAGATTTCTTCACAGTTCCGTCGGAGAAGGTAAAATCAGCTCCAATCGCTTGTGCATTATCTTCAATCACCGCAAGGTTGTGTTCTTTGGCAATCTTCAGAATTTCTTCCATATTGGCACATTGCCCGAAAAGATGAACCGGAATAATTGCTTTTGTTCTTGGCGTAATCGCAGCTTTCACTTTCTCTGGGTCGATGGTGAAAGTATCATAATTCACATCCACCAAAACCGATTTCAGTTTCAGCAAGTGAATAACTTCTACCGTTGCTGCGAAGGTAAAATCAGCGGTGATCACCTCATCTCCTTCTTTTAAATCAAGTGCCATTAATGCAATTTGAAGCGCATCGGTTCCGTTGGCACAAGGAATTACGTGTTTTACGTCGAGGTATTGTTCCAATTCATTTTGGAAAGATTTCACTTCTGGACCATTGATGAATGCAGCAGAATCCAATACATTCAAAACAGCATTATCGACATCAGCTTTTATCTTATAATATTGACTTTGTAGGTCAACCATCTGAATTTTTTTCATAGATTTTTCTATTTTTATTTTTTTTAATCGGTTACCTTTCCTCTTCGGTTGGGTTTCTTAAAAAATATTTGCTCAAATTTAAGAAAATTAAATTTTCAGGAAAATTAAAACTCCTATTGTTTTCATGATTCATCAATAAAAAGGAAAATCAAGAGCATTTCGGTTGGTTATTTTAATGAAATTGAAAAAAGTAGAAAACACAATTAATCATCAATTTTTATGGATTGTTATTAAAAAAAAAATAAAAACAAAACAAACATAACCGATTAATTTACGCGTACATTTTAACTTTTTGTTAATTTCGTTGAAATTTACCATACTCACCCTCTATGAAAAAAACATTATCCGTTCTTATCATTTTTCTTTATGCTTTTGTCAGCGCACAAACCGAATTGGTTTTTGTATTTTTTAAGGACAAGCCGAATAAAGCAGCATTTTATGCTAATCCACTTTCCGAAATTTCCCAGAAATCACTCGACCGAAGAGCCAGACTCAATATCCCTTTGAATGATCAAGACGCTCCATTGGAAGCTTCCTATATTCAAAACATCAAAAATTTAGGCTTCACCGTAACCGATTATTCGAAATGGATGAATGGAGTTGCAGTAAACGCTACAACTGCTCAAATTGCTACCTTGCAAGCTCAAAGCTACGTTCAATCCGTTGAAAGCTTTATCAAACATCCTGCAGGTGGAAAACAAAGCATAAAAAAGTCGGATAAATTCAAAGTTTTCGACAATACCATCGGAAAAACCAATTTCAACTATGGAACAGGTTTATCCCAAATTGACCAAATCAATCTTCGTCCGCTACACGTTGCAGGTTACACCGGTACTGGAGTTACGATTGCCGTTATCGATACCGGATTTCCGACAGTGAATACAGGATCTGCGTACGCAAGAATCCGAAACAATGGACAAATAAAAGGCGGTTATAATTTCGTAAACAAAAGCACTGATATTTACAATACTTCTCTAAACAATCATGGTTCTTATTGTTTAGGAGTAATCGCTGGTTATATCGATAATTCTTATGTAGGGTCCGCTCCAGATGCAGATTTTTATCTTTATGCATCCGAAGATGCCGTAAACGAAAAACCTGAAGAAATGATTTATTGGGCAGAGGCCGCCGAAGAAGCCGACAGAAAAGGTGTTGATATCATTACAACCTCCCTTGGATATTACGATTTTGATGACAGTCGCTACAACATGTTATACTCGGATATGGACGGAAGTAATTCTTTCATCGCAAGAGCTGCACAAATCGCTGCTGAGAAAGGAATTTTCGTACTTGCAGCCGCCGGAAACGAAGCTCAAAATTCTTGGCATTACATCATCACACCTGCCGATAACGAAAAAGTTTTCACCGTGGGTGCTGTAACTTCAAGTGGTACGAGTTCTTCTTTTTCTTCTTACGGACCAAATGCTTTAGGACTCGTAAAACCCGATGCAAGTGCAAGAGGAACCAATACCGCAATAGCTTACAACAACAGCGCAACTACCAGCAACGGAACTTCTTTCGCTACTCCACTTGCGGCGGGCGGTGTAGCTTGTTTGTTGCAAGCTGTTCTTACAAAACCTTTGGATGAACTGAAAGATATTCTTAGACAAAAAGCTTCTCTTTTCCCGAACCACACAGACCCAATGGGATATGGAATTCTGAATTTCGGAGCATCACTTACGGAAGTGCAAATGGCAACTGCAAACGTTACTAAATCTTCAATTAAAATCTACCCGAATCCGGTAAGCACAAGCTTTACGATCAATACTTCTGAAAAAATTGTTTCGGTAGAATTGTATGATGTTTTAGGCAGAAAATCCCAAAACCTTTCCAATGAAAAAATACAGAACATCGAGAAACTAACCAAAGGAGTTTACTTTTTAAAAATAAAAATCGACAAAAATGAGTTCGTCGAGAAACTCATTAAGCAGTAGAAGACTGACTGTAATTAACCAAAGTTTTTCACGTTATTACATTATCAAGTAGGTCTATTAGTCATTATTTAGACTTGGTTATATAAATCACTATCGAAGAGATAATAAAAAAATCCGTCTCACACTTTTAAGCGAGACGGATTCATTATTTTTTGGTTATTTTAATCTGTGTCTTTTTATTTCGCAACAGCAGTCTTTACTTCTTCTTTCTTCACATTTTCCCAACCATCTTCAGGCATTAAAGTAGCAATCCCTCTGTTTTTTGTCAGATATTTTTTTGCCACATTCTGCAAATCTTTTACGGTAAGTTCTTTTATTTTCTCTGGATAATTAAGAATTTCATATTTATCACTACCGTCTAATTGACTCTTTGATAGCGCATTGATCCAGTAATTATTATCTTTAAGATTAGTATTATAGTCGTTTATTTCCCCTTCTTTATACTTATCTAAATCTTTTTGTTCCGGACCATTATCAATTAATTTTTGGAGTTCTGCAATTGCACTTTTTGTCAGTTTATCGGCATTTTCAGGACCACATGGGAAACTTATACTGAAAGTATAATTACCAAACGGAACTTTGGTCATGGTGCCTCTTGCTCCACCACCGTAGATGCCGCTCTCTTCTTCTCTCAATTTTTCAATAACTTTTATAGTAGCTACTTCACCTAAGGCAGAAAGTGCCAAAGCTTCTTTTTCGTTATAAGGAGTTTCGCCTGAGTAAACGATTTGAACCATACTCTTAGGATCTTTACCTTTTTTATAAACTTTAGTAAAATCTCCACCAATTGATCTATAACCGGTATCTTTAAAGGTAGTCGCCTTCCCTGTACTTGGCAAACTTGCTACATATTTTAAGATTTCATTTTTTAAATTATTTTCATCAATATTTCCCGTAAAATAGAAGTGGAAATTCCCTGCATTCGCAAACTTTTCTTTATAAATATCGTATGCTAGTTTATAATCCGTTATTGCCCAATCTTTTTCCGTAGGAATAATTCCTACAAACCTTGGGTTTTTCTGATTTAAAAATTTAGCATGCTCACTAGAAAAATAAAACTGCGGATTTGAAAGCAAATTATCCAACATGGCCGACTGCTTCGTTTTAAAGGCGTTGAATGCATCTGGATTGTAATTTAAACTTGTAAAATAAGCATACATCAATTCCATAGCTACCGAGAGATCTTTCTGTGTAGTTTTACCGTTTATTCCTTCGGTGAGAACACTAATATTAGGATTTACAGAAACTTGCTTTCCAGTAAGATAATTGGTGAGATCAGTCTTTGAAAAACCACCTACTCCAGCTTCAGTTAGAGCAGCAAATGCAAATTGTGTTTTTTTGAAATCGGTATCGTTAATGATAGAGTTTCCTCCTAAACTTCTTGCTGAAAATATAATTTCATCATCTTTAAAATCGGTTTTCTTAAAGGTAACTTTTGCACCATTGCTAAGCGTCCAGGTCGTTGTACCCAGTTTTGCATCTGTTTCAGTTTTTACAATTTTACCTTCGGATTTAAATGGTTTAACCAAATTATTGATTGATGCTTTTTCTTCATAAGGTTTAATATCTGCCATCTTTACAGATTCAAATGTATTAAGCACCATTGCTTCTGTAGGCATTGTAACATTATCCTTTTTTGGTCCGGTAATCACGATAACTCGGCTGTCATCTTTCACAAATTTCTTGATAATATCATTGGTCTGTGCTAAGGTCACACTTGGCAAGAAGTTTTTTGTATCTTCATATTCCCAAGCAATTCCTGGCATTGGTTCCTGCTCCAAAAAGCTTCTTACGTATTCATCCACAAGCATACCACTTTCAGTCTTATCTCTGTTGTTATAAGATCTTTCAAGGTTCGATAAAACTTGAGATTTTGCTCTATCAAGTTCAGATTGAGTAAATCCGAATTTTTTAGCTCTTTCTACTTCTGTTAAAAGTACCGATAATGCTTTCAATTGATCTCCTTCTTTGGTCAATGCAAATCCTTGGAAAGCTTCTTTTGTTCTTGCATAGGTGCCACCATGATATACAGATCCAAAAGTGAAAGGTGGATTATTGGAATTGATCAGTTCTCTTAATCTATTATTCAACATTGTAGTTGCTAAATTTTTAATCAAACTCTGATTGTATTGTTCCACTGTCACATTCGGTTTATATGCTTCCGAATCTTTCATGATAAACTGAACCATTGAGTTTGTTGCATCAGGATCTGTTTCTATCGCAACCAATGTTTCTTTATGATTAGGCAGATCAAAAACTTTTCTTTCTTTTGGTTTAGCCGGATTTTTATATTTACTGAAATTATCTTTTATCTTTTTTTCAATTTCATCTACATTGATATCACCCACCACTGCAATTGCCATCAAATCTGGTCTGTACCAATCCTGATGGAATTTTCTAATCACATCTGGTTTAAAGTTTTCCAACACTTCTTTTTTTCCAATTGGAAGTCTGTTAGCATACTGAGAATTGTATAATAATTTAGGTAAATATTTATCTGACATCCTTTTATCAGCTCCTAATCCTAATCTTAATTCTTCTAAGACTACTCCTCTTTCTTTATTAATTTGCTCATCAGAAAGTGTAGCATTAAAAGCCCAATCCTCCATTACTTTTAGACCTGCATCAAGATTTCCCGGTTTATCTAAAGGAACAGGAAGCATGTAAACGGTTTCATCAAAACTGGTATAAGCATTAAGGTGTTGTCCGAATTTCACTCCTATAGACTGTAGGAAGTCAACTAATTTATTATCCGGAAAGTTTTTAGTTCCATTGAAGTTCATATGCTCCATAAAATGGGCTAATCCTCTTTGATTTTCATCTTCAAGTATAGAACCTGCATTGATTGCCAATCTGAAATCCACCTTTTTCTCAGGAAGTGTGTTCTTTTTAATATAGTACTTCATTCCGTTGGAAAGAGTTCCTATTCTCACAGAAGGATCTGTCGGGATATTCTGAGCAAATCCATTTGTAGTCATCAAGAAGATAACCACCAAAGAAGCTAACATTTTCTTCATAATTTATTTTTCTTGTGAAAATATTGATTTTATCTTACCGAATAAAATGATTTAATGTCATTTAATGTTAAACTTCCGTTAAAAATTACACTTTTTATTATTCAAAACATAAAAACCAGATCTATTTGAATTACCTAGTGTATAACTACATTCATTTTCTCAAAATCTTTTCCATCACTTTTCCTTTTGCTAATTCTTCGATTAGTTTATCCAGATAACGGACCTTTTGCATGATTGGATCTTCAATTTCTTCTACTCGGTAACCACAGATGACGCCGGTAATTTTCGAAACATTCGGATTCATTTTCGGAGCTTGATTAAAGAAATTTTCGAAATCGACTTTATCATCGATGATTTTTTGTAGCATTTTTTCATCGTAGCCGGTGAGCCAGAAAACAATCTCATCCACTTCAGCTTTTGTCCGCCCTTTTTTTTCTGCTTTTGTGATATAATGTGGATAAACACTGGCAAAAGACATTCGATAAACGCGGGTGTTATTGGCATTCATGTTCAAATAATTTACGCTGAATTTCTACTTGCATTGATGTTTCCGAACAACGAACGCATCACGAGTTTTTCGTAAGCTTCGCGATTTCCTTCTTCTTTCTGAATTTTCATCAAAGCATATTGCTGAATGCTCAACAACGGAAGCACAATTTTCTCGCGGATTTTAACTGATTTTCTTGAAATTGGATCTTCTTCCATCAACATTTTGAAACCGGTAAGTTCCAACATCATTGATTTTGAAAGTTCGTATTCGTCAAATAAAATATTCCAAAAACCACCAAATTTCGAATTGTTTTTCATGTAATATGTAAGGGGAAAATACGATTTATTCATACTCATCATGGAATTTAAAACCAGAGTTTTAAAGAAATCTGAACCTTTGTAAAGCGCATGAACCTCATCAAATCTCCCTTGATTTTTAAGTTCATTTAAAGCAAAACCAAACCCGAAAAACCCAGGAACATTTTGTTTCAATTGGCTCCATGAACCTACAAACGGAATCGCGCGCAAATCTTCAAATTTAAGTTCATTTGTTCCACCTCTTTTGCTTGGTCGGCTGCCGATATTGGTTCGCCCGTAATATTCCAGCGTGCTCATTTCTTGCAAATACGGCACAAACATTGGGTGCGCCTTCAAATCAGAGTATTTTTGGAAGCTGATTTCTGCCAATTCCTCAATAAGCTTTCTTTCTTTTTCCGTTAAATCTTTTTTTGAATTTTTAAAAACATCATTCTCAATTCCGGCAGTTAACAGTTGTTCGAAATTATATTTCGCTTGATCTTTATTTCCAAAAACACTGGTAATGGTTTGCCCTTGAATGGTCAATTCAATTTTATTATTGGCAATGGTTTTCCCTTGAGAAGCGTAGAAATCGTGGGTTTTCCCGCCACCTCTTGCTGGTGGACCGCCCCGTCCGTCGAAGAAAATGACTTTAATATTGTTTTCATCCGAAATTTTCGTCAGCTGTTCTTTGGTTTCATAAATTTCCCAATTGGCTTTTAAATAACCACCATCTTTGGTTCCGTCGGAGAAACCGAGCATAATTGTTTGCGCATTTCCGCGTCTTTCCAAATGTTTTCGGTACACCGGAAGTTCGTAGAGTTCTTTCATCACTTTTTCTCCGGCATCCAAACCTTCCATCGTTTCAAAAAGCGGAACAATATCGATATGGATTTCCTCCTCACGATAACCACAAAGCCTGAACATTCCGAATACATTCAGCACATCTTTTACCTCATCAGAATTGGAAATAATGTAACGGCTGAGTCCTCTTTCGTCGTTTTTCTGTTGAATTTTTTTGATGTTAAAAATATTCTCCAAAGTATCTTTGGTAATACCTTCAAAATCATTGGGATCTACAACGACATCGGTTTCCAGAAGCCATTGTAACTTATCTTTTGTAGAAATATTTTCAGAAATAAAGCCCGCCTTTTTTGCAATAATATCATCAATAACCTGTTGATGAACACGGCTGTCTTGACGAATATCAAGGGTTGCAAAATGAGTTCCGAAAATCTTCACCCGATCTTGGAAATCTTCCAAAATATTATTAAAAAGCCCGTTGTGTTGTTCTTTCAGTATTTTTTCGGCCTCTTTTGTTCTTTTTAAAATTTGTTCAGTACTGATGTTTTGATCTTTAAAAATCGCATCATAAATTTCATGGCTCAAAGTTTCCAAAACTTCTGAAACTCCACGGAAACTCAGTCTTCTTCGCAAGTTTTTCAAATGCGCATAATACGATTTCAGGATGGAAGAATTGAGTTCCTGCGCGACTTTCTGAGTGATTTCTGCGGTGACGAAAGGATTTCCGTCGCGGTCTCCACCTGGCCAAAATCCCAGCTGAAAGATATCTTGATGCGGCACAAAATGCTGATTCCCAAAAGTGTTTTTAATCGTTCGATAAAGCTCGCCGATTGAATCGTAATACACATATCTGAGGTAAAAAATAATGCTCATCGCCTCATCGAGCGGTGTGGGTTTTTCTCGATTAAGGAAAGGTGTTTTACCCAATTGTTGCAAAAGCATATCGATTTCCGTCACGGAATCTTTCATAATCGCTGAACGGAGATCATGCAAAATCCGTTGCACCGAATTCGGGTAAAATTGTGTTGGATGCGCTGTGAAAACAACTTTTACTGCAAAATCCTGAAGTTTTTTTCGGGTTGCGTCCAACTGATGTTCCTGCACCGCACGATCGTGAAGATTTGCTAGCATACCTGCTTCGTTTTGGGAATGCAATTGCGGGAAAGCGGCATCTTCAATACTGTCAAAAAGCACCACTTGTCTTTCAATATATTGGATAATCTTGAACAAAAGTTCGGTTTTCTGCTCTTCGGTTACCAAATCGGTGTGTTTGGTGAAAAATTCTTCCACAATATCTTCCGGACTTTGGCCTTTTTCGTAGCCAATTCTGCTTTCTTCGTATAAAAAAGGGAGCAACATCCCGATGTTGGTCATTTTATCATAAGGCAAACTCATGAATAATGAATTGTAGATCTGGAATTTGTTTTCGACGATTTGTCGGAATCTTTCTGTTTTCGCTTCGTTTTGCATAGAACAAATTTAGGATTTTTAATGTACTTATTTTGATGATTTTTAATGAAATTGATGAAAATATTGTATCTTCAATCAATGAAACGCTGCTTGCTTTTTCTGCTTTTTGTATTCACTTTTTCTTTCGGGCAAAAGGGATTCGAAATTGCAGATGACAAGAAAACAGTAATCCCATTTCAGCTGATTAATAATTTAATATTTGTTCCGCTAAATATTAATGGGGTTGATCTTACTTTTCTGCTGGATTCGGGTGTGAATGAAACCATTCTTTTTAGCCTCGACAGCAAGGAAATTAATTTTAACGACATCGAAAAAATAAAGTTTTCCGGGTTGGGAGAAAGCCGCGATATCGAAGGTTTACGATCGGAGAATAACATTGTCAAGATTGGGAAAGATTTCAAAGATTTTAATCATACGGTGTTTATTATTTTGGATGAAAGCATCAATTTTTCTTCACATGTTGGGATTCCGGTGAACGGAATTATCGGTTATCATTTCTTTAAAAATCATCCGATTTCAATTAATTATATCACTAAAAAAATCATCGTTTACCAAGACAAAACGCTTTTTGAAAAAAAAGTGAAAAGACATAGCGAATTTCCCATCACCGTTGAAAGCAACAAACCTTACTTGATGGCGGGAGTTGAAATGACTTCAACCCGAGTGGAATCGAAGATGTTGATCGATCTAGGAAACAGCGATGCAGTATGGCTTTTCCCGAAACTCATCAAAGATTTTGTGTATAATCGGCCGAATATTGATGATTATTTAGGACAAGGTTTTAATGGAGATATTTTTGGAAAAAGAAGCAGAATTCACCGTCTTTACATTGGCGATTTCGCATTCGAGAAACCTTTAACAGCGATGCCCGACGAATATTCCATTCAAAATTTAAAGTTGGTTCCCAACCGAAAAGGTTCGGTGGGAAGCGATATTTTAAGACGTTTTGAAGTGGTTTTTAATTATACTGAAAATAAAATTTACTTGAAGAAAAATAAACACTTCAACGATCCTTTTCTCTTTAACAAAAGTGGTTTAGACATTCGCCACGATGGAATGACTTGGGACAAAGATTTGGTCACCGTGGAAACTACAAAAAGCAACCGAGTAAGCGAAGGAGACAATGTTTATACCGCGAGAGATACCTTTCGATATCATTTTGTTTTGAAACCCAAATATTCGGTTTCTGGTTGCCGAAAAGACGCGCCGTGCTACATCGCAGGAATCAGGAAAGATGACAATATCATCAGTATTAACAAGAAAAAAGCAGGTGATTATACCTTGCAGAGAATCAATGATTTGATGAAAGATGATGATGGCACAAAAGTTAATTTTGAAATCGAAAGAGCGGGTAAAAAAATAATGTTTCAAATGATATTAAAAGATCCAATTCCTTACCAAGATGAAAATTGAAGAAACCGTTTTAGACCAGATTCGTTCGAGGCCGAGATTCAAAATGTACACTGAAATCAGTCGTGAAAAATATGCAGAAATCGTGAAAGAATTCCTCAACAGCCAATCGGAATATTATACTGGAAATATCAACTCCGAAACGGCAACGATTATGGTTAAAAGTGAGCACAACAACTTTTGGAAACCCTGCTTATCCCTACGAACCGAACACGATTCCGAGGAAAACAAAACGGTAATCCGCGGAATTTTCGGACCGACAAGCGCAGTGTGGACTTTCTTCATGTTCCTTTATTTCATCGGAAGCATTCTGTGGATGGTTTTTATCACGATCTGGTTTGTAGAAAAACAAATCAAAAGCAACGATTTTCCCTGGGCGCTCACGGCATCATTTGCCACTTTATTTTTATTGGCATTAACTTATTTCGCCACTAAAATCGGGCAATACCAAGCAAGAGAAGAAATGCGAAAACTTCGTGATTTCGCTGAGAAATCTATTCTCCAATTTGAAAAACAAGAAAATTAAGCCGCAGGTTTTACTTCCGTAGAAGTTGATGCTACAACTTCATCTCTTTTTTTCTGCTCTTCTAGAATTTTTTCAAGATGCGGATTGATAATGGAATTGAGTTCTTCCACCGAAATGTCGTTGGCTTTAGAATCTTCAATGAGCTTTTTCCAAGGTTTTTTGCCTCCCCATTGGTAATCACCGAAAACGATAACCGGTGTTCCGTTAGCTTTTACTGTAGCTCCACCTTTATTGAGAATCCAAGTATCCACCCAGCTATAAAGATATTTCGCATCGTCCATCAACAGTCTTAAACAAGAATGTGAGGCGGGGAATCCCGGCAAATCATATTGATGCCATCCAATTCCCAAAGTATTGTGAACATTAACGTTATAAGGCAATTTCCAATCACTGTCGATAGTAGAAATAGCAAGTTCTTTTTTCCAGTTGGCAAACATGAGTCCGCGTTTGGTTTGAGCCGCTTTTTTCCCCATACTTGTTGGTCCCCATTTGATTATTTTACCATTTTCGTACAACGCATACGCCTGAATAGGATAAGAGAAAAGCACCATTTTTTTCACATCTTTCAGCACATCCAATTGAGCTGGAAATGGCGAATACATCATCAAAGTTCGATCAAATTTATCGGGAATAGCGAGGGTATCAGCGCGCCATTTATTTTTAGAATCAAGGCGGTTTAAAGCCAAAATAGTATAACGTTCCTCTTCGGAAAACTGCTTATTGAAAAATGACATCGCCGAATCTTTTTTCTTCGCAGGGAAAATCATTGAGGTATATTTAATGACAGGTTTCGGAGCTTCTGCTTTAATTACTGAATCTTTTTTTTGAAGAAGATGTTGGTCAGCGGATTGACCAGAAATTTCATTGTCTTTTTTGCATTGAACAAGAACTGCCATCATCAAAGCGGCTAAAGCGATTCCAAATAAGGGTAAATTCTTCATTTTTTCTGCGGACATATTTTTTTCGTTTCCAATGAACTTTGCAAGAATAATACCACAAATAAAGCATTTCAAGAACTTTACAAAACTTTAATCAATGAAAATCTTCAGTACAACTACCCGCGATACATTTCCATATATTTCTCGGCAGATTTTTCCCAAGAGAAATTGAAACTCATATTCGATTGAACCAGACTTTCCATCAGCTCTTCTTGTCGGTAAACAAACAGCGCCCGATGCATCGCATGAACCGCATCATCAGCTGTTGCAGCGCCAAAATTAATTCCGCTTCCACGTGTTGATAAATCCTCCACTGTATCGCGCAAACCACCTGTATATCTCACAATTGGAATGGTTCCGTAGCGCATTGCATACATTTGGTTGAGTCCGCAAGGTTCCACTCGTGAAGGCATCAGCAAGAAATCGGAAGAAGCATAAATTTTATGAGAAAGATATTCTTTGTACCCCAAATCGAGTGCGAAATTGGAGAAAGAAGCATTGAGATGACTCAATTCATGTTCGATATGCGGATCGCCAGAACCCAAAACCATAATGTTGATGGCTCCATAAGTTTGTTGGATGCTTTTCCAAACAATTTCCGGGAGCAAATCAGCACCCTTCTCCCCAGCAAAACGACCAATAAAACTAAACAAAGGCAAATCTTCATTCAAGCCGTATTCTTTGCAAATCTCTTTTTTATTTTTAAGTTTTCCTTTTTGAGCCGTTTTTTTATGATAATGAAAATCCAGGAAAGGATCGGTGGCAGGATCCCAAACTTCAGCATCAATTCCGTTGATAATTCCGTAAGCTTTGTTTCTTTCATGATTCACAAGGCCTTCCAAACCACGGAAACTTTGGAGCAATTCATTTAAATACCCTTCAGAAACGGCATTGAAAGCGTGACAACATTTGATCATCGATGCCAAAGGATTGATGTAGCCGTCCCAATCGAGAAGGCCCCAGTTTTCACCATAAAACCAAGGCATATAGCTGGTCATTTCCCAACTCATTTGCCCTTGATATTCGCCATTATGGATGGTTCCTACCGTTTTCACGCCTTTCAAGAAACTGAATTCCGGGCAATGTTCAATCATAAACGGCACTAAACCGGTGTGATAATCGTGGCAATGCAAAATATCTGGACGAATTTCCATCGCAGTAAGCCAATGCAAAACACCATGTTGAAACGCCAAAAACTGCTGACTTTCATCCCAATATCCGTACGGATTATCGCGATCTAAAAGCCCAGGAATCTTCACCAAATACAAATCGAAGCCCAAAACTTTCGAGCGCTCTTTCATCACCTGAACCTGAAACATTTGGCGGCTTTGGTGAATCCAACCATCAAAAACAATTTCGAAACTGTGTTCATGCACAAAAGGTTTGTTGTACCAAGGCATAATCACGCTGGCTTCGACGCCTTCAATTTTATTGAGATATTTCGGTAAAGCTCCCACCACATCAGCAAGACCGCCGACTTTTGCAACAGGATAACATTCGATGGAAAGGTTGAAAATTTTCATTCTAAAGGATTGCAGTTTGGGATGAAATTTAAAATTGAATTAATCTTTTGTCGGTAAAACGTCTTTGGTTTCGATATTTTTCTTCGATTTTCTTTTGACCGTTTTTTTCTGTTTCAGCACTACGCCTGCAAGTGGCGGTAATTTCAGAATAATAGCATTTGGTCGGTACATCCATTCATCATCTTCTTCATCTACAATTTCAGCAATGACACCGCTTCCGCCGTATTTTTTATCATCAGAATTGAAAATCACTTCCCAATTTGTGCCTTCATTAACGCCAATCTTATAATCGAAAACCCTTGGTGTAAGGTTTAAAACCGTCATCGTCACTTCGTTTTCATCTTTACCTTTTCTTAGATAAATGTAAATGGAGTTTGCATCATCATTGGCTTCTACCCATTCAAAGCCGTGGCAATTGAACTGATTTTCATAAAAAGAAGGCTCACTGGTGTATAAATAATTCAGATCGCTCACAAAAGTTTGCAATCCTTTATGAATCGGATATTGCAATAAATGCCAGTCTAGACTTTGTTTGAAATTCCATTCATTGGTTTGTGCAAATTCGTCTCCCATGAACAAGAGTTTGGTTCCCGGATGGGTAAACATGTAAGTATAAAGCGCGCGCAGATTGGCAAATTTCTGCCATTCGTCGCCCGGCATTTTGAAGATTAAACTCGATTTTCCGTGTACAACCTCATCATGCGAAAGCGGCATCATATAATTTTCGTTATACATATACATCGATGCAAATGTGAGTTTGTGATGATGATATTTTCTGCCGATTGGATCTTCTTTGAAATATTTCAAGGTATCGTGCATCCAGCCCATCATCCATTTCATTCCGAATCCTACTCCACCATCGTGTACAGGTTTGGTAAGCATCGGGAAATCTGAACTTTCTTCAGCGATGGTGATGATATCTGGAAAATGTTTGTACACTGCGGTATTAAATTCCTGCAAAAACTGCTTGGCTTCTAAATTCACATTTCCACCATAAATATTCGGTTCCCATTCGCCTTCGTTTCGGGAATAATCCAAATGAAGCATAGAAGTTACAGCATCTACGCGCAACCCATCTGCATGATATCGATCGAGCCAAAACATTGCATTTGAAATCAAAAAAGAGCGCACTTCCGGTCTTCCGTAGTTGAAAATATGCGATTTCCAGTCAGGGTGAAATCCTTTTCTCGGATCTTCATGCTCATAAAGATAAGTTCCATCGAAAAAATGCAATCCGTTGGCATCACCCGGAAAATGCGACGGCACCCAATCGAGGATGACACCAATTCCGTTTTGGTGAAGTTCATCAATAAGAAACATTAAATCCTGTGGCGCTCCGAAACGTGATGTAGCAGCGAAAAATCCGGTCACTTGATACCCCCAACTCGGATCATAAGGATATTCCATCACCGGCATAAATTCCACATGAGTGAAATTCATTTCTTTTAAATAAGGAACTAATCGTTCGGCAATTTCGCGGTAACTGAAAAACCGATCAGGATAGTCCACGCCGCGCATCCAGGAACCCAAATGCACCTCGTAAACAGACATTGGAGCCTCCAAACTGTTCTTTTTGAAGCGTTCTTTCATCCAGTTTTTGTCGTTCCATTCGTACCAAGTGGTTGAAATCACCGAACTTGCTTGTACATTTTGCTCCCAACTCAAGGCAAAAGGATCGCCTTTTTCCAGCAGCACTCCGGTATTGGTTCGGATGGCATATTTGTAAATATTTCCCCAATTTAACCCTGAAATAAAACCTTCCCAAATCCCGGATTCGTCCCATCTCGGGTAGAGTTTATGTGATTCGGAATGCCAATTATTGAAATTCCCCACCACGGAAACTTCTTTCGCATGAGGAGCCCAAACGGCAAAGTAAACGCCTTTTTTTCCTTCAACTTCCACAGTGTGGGAGCCGAATTTATCGTAGAGTTGGTAATGTTTTCCTTCGCGGAAAAGGTAGATATCGTCGTCTGTAAACAGCGAATAAGGAATGACTTTTTCCATGGTGACGGAATTTTCTGAATGGTTATTTTAAAGGCCTTTTAATCATAGCCTATTGTCTCACCAAATATATTTAAAATTCAGGGAAAAATGTGTTAAATCTTAAATAAAAACACATCAACAATTTTACAAATAGAAACTTCAGTATTTTCTGCACAAAAAATCCCGTTTATTCTGCATTTTCAACAGTGTAAACGGGAATTTAAACAATTTAAATTATAGGTTAATCTTCTTTCGCAGAAGGTACTTTCACCGCAAGTTCATAAAGGTTTCCACGCATGAGAAACTTGATTCTTTCTCTAGTGGTCACGGTGTTCACTTCTCCGTTTTTCATGATGATGATTCGGTCGCCTTGAGCGATATTCTGGTCAGCAAGCCAATCTTCGGGAGCCACATCATTTTCTTTTTCTTTCATATCCTCCAAAATCGTTTCGGCCAATTCTTGGAAACGTTCATCGTAGGAATATAATACCTGATATTCAGGATCGAGACCTACTTTAAAGGTTTTCTTTTCGGCGATTAGGTTTCCGGTAGTATTGGGCATTGGATTATCTGAACCATCGGTAAATCCTACTTCGATCAATTCACCATTATTGGCTGATGCATAATCAACCACGTCTTGATAGGTTTCAAAATTGGTTACTACTATGTAATTTTCATACTGGTATTCTTGAAGTCTTTCTGTATTTTCCATTGTTTATTTTTTTATGATTTATTGAATTATTTTGATTCTTCTTTTACTTCCTGCCATTCATTATCTTTCAATTTAGCTTCTATTCTTTCTACTTTCAAGCTTTGTCTTAAATAAGCGAACAAACTCATGTAAACATTGGCAATAAAAACGATGATGAAAAATGCCACCAAATATCCTCGCCAATCCTCAAAAAACATGCTGAAACCGGTAAGCCACAGAAAAAAAAGCGTCACATAATGGCTGAAACAGTATTCACAGGTAAAAAGATAAAAGAACTTCCGTTGGTACAACTTGCTGCAATTTTTGGATTTCTCAACACAAAATTCCCGTGGTTCCCTGAAAATTTCCTCGTGAGTGACCGTCCATGCAATACACGCAACCGGTATTGCTACAATGAATAACCTAAACAGCTGCTCTGCAAGTGCCATCATGAATTTATTATTTTCAATATCAACTTCAAAAGTAATGCCAGCGAAAGTATTGGTGCTGAATTTGTATATTTGAAAAGATAATTCTATAAAATATGTCTAAAGAATGTTGCAGTACTGACAAAAAACCGTCAAAAACAAAGCATGTTTCATCAGATCATGAACATCACGAAAACGAAGGACACAATCATAGCCATTCCCACGAAAATGATGAAAGAACGACCTTTCAGATGTTTCTTCCCGCATTGATTTCTTTTGCATTGTTGCTTATCGGAATTGCATTTGATTATCTTATCAAACCTTCATGGTTTAGTGGATGGCCTCGTTTTGCACTTTATCTTTTAGCCTATATTCCTGTAGGATTTCCAGTGATAAAAGAAGCTTTTTTAAGCATTAAAAACGGTGATTTTTTCTCAGAATTTCTTCTGATGACGATTGCAACGGTGGGCGCATTTGCGATCGGAGAATATCCGGAAGGCGTTGCGGTAATGCTTTTTTATTCCGTAGGTGAAGTTTTCCAGACGATGGCGGTGCAAAAAGCGCAACTCAACATTAAAACTTTGCTCGATCAGCGACCCGATGAAATCACGATATTGGAAAACAATATTCCCACAATTTTAAAGGCCGAAAAAGCAGAAATCGGACAAATAATTCAGCTAAAACCAGGCGAAAAACTTGCGCTGGATGGCGAACTTATTTCGGAAACCGCAGCTTTCAACACCGCAGCTTTAACCGGAGAAAGCAAACCAGATTCCCTGAAAAAAGGCGATCCTGTTTTGGCAGGAATGATCAATTTGAACACCATTTCCCTTGTGAAAATCAACACGCTTTATCAGGATTCTAAATTGTCGAAAATTCTTCAGTTGGTTCAAAACGCAAGTTCCCAAAAAGCAAAAACCGAACTTTTCATCCGAAAATTTGCTAAAATCTACACGCCGATTGTAGTTTTTCTGGCTATTGGAATTTGCCTTCTTCCCTACTTTTTTGTTGCAAATTATGAGTTCCGCGACTGGCTTTATCGCGCTTTGGTGTTTCTGGTAATTTCTTGTCCTTGTGCTTTGGTGATTTCTATTCCGCTTGGTTATTTTGGTGGAATTGGAGCCGGAAGCAAAAACGGAATTTTATTTAAAGGAAGCAACTTTCTGGATATTTTAGCCAATATTCAAAATCTGGTGATGGATAAAACCGGAACGATGACTGAAGGTGTTTTTAAAGTTCAGGAAGCATTTATTGAAAAAGATTTTAATCAGCAGGAAATTCTTCAATATTTGAATGTTTTGGAAAGCAAATCTACCCATCCAATTGCTATTGCAGTTCATGAATTCGTAGGTGAAATCGACCATGCTATTGTTGTTGAAAATCTCGAAGAAATTGCCGGTCATGGACTGAAAGGAAACATTAATGGAAAAGAATTTCTCGCCGGAAACTTCAAACTGATGGAAAAGTTTAATATTCAGCATCAAATCAATCATACTGCGGTTTCCGACACCGTAATTGCGATGGCTTATGATGGTAAATTCGCTGGATATCTCACCATTTCAGACCAAATTAAAGAAGACGCTGCACAAACAGTGGCTGAACTGAAAAAATTAGGAATTAAAACCACAATGTTAAGCGGTGACAAATCTTCTGTAGTAATGGAAGTTGCCAAAAAACTTGGAATTACCAATGCTTTCGGAGACCTTCTCCCAGAAGATAAAGTCAACAAGATGAAAGAAATGAAAGCCCGAAATGAAAGCGTGGCATTTGTTGGTGATGGCGTAAATGACGCTCCTGTAGTCGCTTTGAGCGATGTGGGAATGGCGATGGGCGGACTCGGAAGCGATGCCACCGTAGAAACTGCCGATGTTGTGATTCAGGATGATAAACCCTCGAAAATTCCGATGGCAATAAGAATTGGAAAAGAAACAAAAAAAATCGTTTGGCAAAATATAATACTTGCATTTAGCGTAAAAGCAGTAGTTCTCATTCTTGGAGCTGGAGGTTTGGCCACGATGTGGGAAGCGGTTTTTGCGGATGTTGGCGTAGCACTTTTGGCCATTCTCAATGCCGTTCGGATTCAGAATATGAATTTCTCTAAAAAATAATAGATTTTCAAACAAAATAAGTTTCTAAACAAGCCGAATTCGCTTCAGTTTTCATTTAAAGATGAAGTGTTTACAAGCATTTTTTAATTTCATTGATTCGATAGGATTCAAAGCTTGTTTCGGGTGATTCTACTTGCTTCCAATATTTGTTTCCTAAAAATTCCTTACTTTTAAGGCAAATTTTAAAAAATGAAAAGAAGAAACTTATTGCTTTCCGCAATACTTTTTCCCGCAGCAATGGCTTTCGCACAGCAATACGGCGGTATGTGGATCCCCACAGAACTCAACGAAAAGGAAATGAAAGATTTGGGAATGAAAATCTCAGCAAAACAGATTTTTGACCCTTCCAAACCGAGTATTAAAGATGCAGTAGTACAATTTGATGGAGGCTGTACCGCTGAAATCATCTCTCCTCAAGGTTTGCTTCTCACCAATCACCATTGCGGTTATGACAATATCCAAAATCATTCTACCGTAGAAAATGATTTGCTGACCAATGGTTTCTGGGCGAAAGATATGAATGGCGAATTGCCAAATCCCGGCGTTACCGTTGATTTCATTGCAGATATCAAAGAAGTAACAAATGAAGTTTTAGCCGGAACCCAAAATCTGGATGCTAAAGCTGCTCAGGAATTGATTAACAAGAATTTAGAAACCGTAAAAGCAGGATTCAAGCTAGAATCTTGGCAAAAAGTAGTCATCAAACCGATGTATTACGGCAATAAATATTACGCTTATATCATCGAAACCTACAAAGACATCCGTTTGGTTGGTGCACCACCACAAAGCATCGGAAAATTCGGTTCTGATACCGACAACTGGGTTTGGCCAAGACATACCGGAGATTTCTCAATGTTCAGAATCTATGCTGATAAGAACAATAAACCTGCGGAATACTCCAAAGACAATATCCCTTACAAACCGAAATATTTTTTACCCGTTTCCATTAAAGACAAGCAGGAAAATGACTTCACTTTCGTGTTTGGATTTCCGGGAAGAACTACGGAATATCTACCGGCTATTGCGGTTGAAAAAATCATGAACGAAACCGATCCTGCGATGATTTCGGTGCGTGAAGTAGCGTTGAAAACTTTAGATGAAAAAATGCGAACCGACGCGGCAACCAGAATTAAATATGCTTCAAAATACACTTCTGTAGCGAATTATTGGAAAAAATGGATTGGCGAAGTGGAAGGTTTGAAGAAATCTGATGCGGTGAGTAAAAAGAAGAATTATGAACAAACTTTAATCGCTAAAAATGCTCAAATAAAACCGACCATCGATGAGTTGAACCAACTTTATACCGAGCAAGCGCCATATAACCTGAACAAAGCTTATTATTCTGAAGTGTTAAGAAATGCAGAAACGTTAACCTTAACCAACAATTATTACAATTTCGTAAAAGCTGTAGAAGCCGGGAAAATGGATGCGAAAACTGCTGAAAGTTTCAAAGCCAGATTATCGAGTATTTACAAAGACTACGATGCAGTTTTGGATGCTAAAGTAACTGCGAAATTGCTCGCACTTTACGCCAATAAAACTCCGAAACAATTTCTACCGGCAGGTTTCGAGCAATACAAAGACGAAAACCAAAACCTGAAATCCATCGAAGAACTTTCGAAGAATTCAATCATTACAGGACGAGGAACTTTGAATGGCGCAACGACTTATTCCGACATTAATAAAGTATTTGCAGATCAGAACGCCTTGGTTCAAAACCTTAAAAATGATCCGCTCATGAAGCTTTTAACCGCTTTTAGAGAACATTATATAGCAAGTACCGATGCGAAAGTTACCGCGTACCAACAGCAAATTGATGTGCTACAGAAGAAATTCATGGCGCAGCAAATGGAAACCGACAAAGCCCGCAAATTCTTCCCGGATGCCAATTCTACCCTTCGTGTAACTTACGGACAGGTAAAAGGTTCTAACCCGAGAGACGCGGTTTCTTACGGCTACCAAACGCATATCGCAGGAATTATGGAGAAATATGTTCCTGGAGATTATGAATTTGATGTTCCTAAAAAACTGATCCAATTGTACAATACCAAAGATTACGGAATTTACAAAGACAAAACCGGCGATGTACCTGTGAACTTCACTGCAACCAACCACACGACCGGCGGAAATTCCGGAAGTCCGGCGCTGGATGCTTACGGAAATCTTGTGGGACTGAACTTTGACAGACAATGGGAAGGCACGATGAGCGACATCAATTATGACCCGCGATTCAGCCGAAATATTATGGTGGACACCAAATACATTCTTTTCGTGATTGATAAATATGCCGATGCAAAATGGCTTATCAATGAGATGAAAATAGTAAAGTAGTTTTTTTTAGTAGTTAAGTAAAGGACGCGCCCTTGTGGTGCGTTCTTTTTTTTTTGCGTTTGTTTGATGGAGGTTTTTATTTTTCTGGCGTAAGTGTTATTGTATCTCGGAGAATATGAATATATTTGAATAGTGTGGTGGATTTGAAAAATTCTTTCTTGTGGGTAAACTCGGAGAGGGGATTACAAAAAGCAAACGGGATGTTAGCAACAATTATAAAAACCTTTATCCAATAGAAAATGCCAGATAAAAACGAAATAGAAAGAAGAAAACAAATAAAAAAAGAATTGAGAGAAAAAGCTAAACTTGAATTTGAAAATTCACTTCCAATTTCAAGAGAAAAATTCACTCAATTATTTGATTTTTTAGATGAAAAACTTAGCGAATATGATTGTGATGATTCATTAACACTAACGGTGGAATTTTTACAAGAAAACAAAATTGAAAAAATTGAAAAAATTGAAAGCTGGCTTCAAGAAAATGGAGCTTATTGTGATTGTGAGGTATTAAATAATGTTGAGGAAATGTTCGAAGATAATGCAATCTAATAAACTCAAGAAATATCAAAGAATTAGTCTTTTGGTATTTATTTTCATTCTTATGATTTATTTAAATCGTAATTCTCTAATTTACAGGAATGTAATAGGTTTTTTAGAAACAAAATCCACAAAAGCCGTAATTATTTCTGAAAAAGAAGGAATGAGAGGTTCGCATCTAACTGGTTCTTTTGGTTATTATTATGAATTCAATGTAGACGATAATGTTTACAAAAATCCAAGTTATAACGAAAACTATAAGATTGGTGATTCTGTGAAAATACTTTACGCGATAAAGTTTCCTTTCATAAATAAAATAACTGAAAAAAAATAAAAAAGGTGAAATTTCGGTTTCACCTTTTTTTTTGGAATGTTTAGAAAAACAGATTAATATCCGAAAATCTCTTCCAGAGATACTTCTTGGAAGGTTCCCATTTTGTTGATGGCTGACATATCTAGGTTTTCTTTTTTCCCGATGATGGCAGTGTTGTATTTCATTGGTTTTACTTCGTTATTGTAGAAATTGGTTACATCCGCCAAGGTCAGTTTTTCAATTTCTGCATAGATATCTTTTCTTAAATCATAGTCGATTCCCAGTTTTTTGAGGTTCATTTGATTAAAGAAAATATTGGTTCTGTTGATTCTTCCTGAAGCGATTTGTTTTAATGCCGCATTTTTAGCATTTTCAAATTGTGCCGGAACTTGTGGCAAATTCGCCATCAATTCATCCATTGCATTTACCGCTTGTGGCAATTTATTCGCTTGAGTTCCGATGTAAGTCGTTACATAATCTGGGTGATTCAACTCGCCATTAGCAGCATAAGAAACATACGCAGAATACGCTAAACTCTTGCTCTCACGAATTTCTTGGAATACGATAGAAGACAATCCACGTCCGAAATATTCATTGAATACATTGATTTTCCCAAAGTTTTTCAGGTTCACATTGCTTCCCTTTCCTACTTTGCTCATTTCGGTTTGTACCATATCGTAATTGGTAAAGAATACTTTGCCTTCAGTAGCCGGTTCTGGATAGATTTTCTTTTCCGGAGCTTTGATGGTTTCTTTTTCTACGAAAGGTTTCGCGTATTTTTTGAACGCATTGAAATCATTTCCGTAAAAGAAGATTTCATAAGGCATATTCAATAGATTTTTGATTTTAGCGGTCATTTCTTCAGACTTGATGGATTTCAATCTTTCCGCAGAAACTACATCCGAAAATCTCGAAACTTTCCCATATTTCGCATAGTTGGAAAGTGCAGCCATAATTCTCGCTTTATCTTTTTTGGCAACTTCACGACCTTCAAGGATGGTTTTTATGTTCTCTTCATATACTTTTTGGTCTGGTTTTGCATTTTCCAACCAATTTTTAAGCAACTCGATTCCTCTTGGCATATTTTCTTCCAAACCGCTTAAAGAAATAATCAACTGGTCCGGAGAGGTACGGAAATCGTTTGAAATTCCTAGTTTGAAGAATTCTTTTTTCAAATCTTCCGCAGAAATCTTGTCGGTTCCCAAATATTGCAACACTTGTGTCGCTAATCCTAGTTCTTTATCGTTATCGCTACCGAATGGGAAAATGAAATAGGTTTGCGCAATATCGTTGTATTTATTATTTACGAAACTTACTTTTTTGCCTGCAATTTTATCGGTTTTAATGGCTTTTGAATAATCAATAAATTCCGGTTTAATTTCAGAAGATTTTTCACTGATGATTTCTTTCAAGAAAGGTGATTGATCTACTTTGTTAAGTTTAATCGGTGTGATTCCCGGATTTTCAACGCGAACCAATTTATCGTTTACTCCTTTTTCTTTTTTAATGACTACATAATTATCCTTGAAGAATTCATTGGCAAATTTTACCACATCTTCTTTGGTAATTTTCTCGTACTCATTAATTTGGTTGAGTTCCTGATCCCAATTTTGATTATTGATATAGCTTCCGTACAAAGCAGTTGCTAAACCATCAGCAGTTTCCAGAGATTTCATCTGCTGAATTTTCATATCATTAATGATTGCCGGAATTTGCCAATCTTGGAATTCTCCTTTTTTGATGAGTTCGATTTGATCGAGCAATAATTTTTGAGCTTCGTCTAAAGTTTGTCCGTTTTTCGGAACAATCATCATTGAGAAACTTCCGTAGGTTTTGAACGGAGATGAATAAGACATCGCACGCAACGCTTTCTGGCTTTGATTAATGTTTAAATCAATTAAACCAGTTTCCCCAGAATTGGAAAGTAAGTTGGCTACAATTTCCGCAAGTCTTGCGTCTTTAGTTCCGTAAGAATCTGTTCTCCAAGCAATTTGCAAACGCTCTGCTGAAGGGCTTTTTACGGTTCTTTCTACGATTTTGGTCATTGGATCCTCCGAAACCATTTTCTTCATCGGCAATTCTTTGTATGCAAAAGAACCGAAATATTGATCCACGAGTTTGATGGTTTTATCAAAATCTAAATCGCCCACCAAAACCATTGCATAATTATTCGGAACGTAATAAGTATCAAAATACTTGTGAATCGCTACCATTGAAGGGTTTTTCAAGTGCTCAGATTTCCCGATAGTGGTTTGCTGACCGTTCGGATGTTTCGGGAACAAAGCGTCCATCAGTTCATAATTCACCAAACGAGAATCGTTGTCCTGTGCACGGTTGTACTCTTCGTAAACCGCCTCTAATTCGGTGTGGAACAACCTTAAAACAAGTTCAGAGAATCTTTCTTTCTCTACTTTTAACCATTTTTCCAATTCGTTGCTTGGAATGTTGTTTTTATAAACTGTTTCGTCGAGCCAAGTGTGCGCGTTGGTTCCTGTTGCTCCCAAAGAAGAAATCGCTTTGTCGTATTCATTTGCAATCGCATATTTACTAGCTTCTTGAGAAACCTCATCGATTTTTTTATAGAGTTCCTTTTTCTTTTCAGGATTTTGTTCGGCTTTATGTTGTTCGTAAAGCGCTGAAATTTGGTCCAAAAGTGGTTTTTCCTTTGCCCAATTCGCTGAAGCCAATTTTGAGGTTCCTTTGAACATCATGTGCTCCAAATAGTGCGCTAAACCTGTATTATCAGAAGGATCATTATTACTTCCTGTTCTTACAGGAATATAGGTTTGGATTCTTGGGGCATCAAAATTTTGGGCAAGATAAACTTTCAACCCATTTTTTAAGGTATAAACTCTTACTCCACTTTTATCGTTGACTACCGTTTCATACGAATATCCGGCTTTGTCGGTCAATTTTTTTGTTTCAAATTGTTGTGCATTCATCATTGTTAACGCTCCTATTATGGTTAATGTAGTGAGGATTTTTTTCATGTAATACTCTGTTTAAATTGATAGTTTTAAAATTGGTGAGGTTTCAGCATGTTTTCAGGATCGAGGATTTCATCTAATTTCTCTTGAGAAAGAATGCCTTTTTCCAGAACTAGATTATAAACGCTATTTCCGGTTTCAAGGGCTTCTTTAGCGATTTCAGTAGAATTTTTGTAGCCGATATATGGATTTAGCGCCGTTACAATTCCTATGCTGTGTTTCACCATATTGAGGCAAATTTCTTTGTTGGCAGTAATTCCGGTGATGCATTTTTCTCTTAAAGTATCCAACGCATTTCCCAAGAAATTGATGCTTTCCATGATCGCATGCGAAAGAACCGGTTCCATCACATTGAGTTGTAATTGTCCAGCTTCTGCAGCAAAAGTCACCGTCAAATCGTTTCCAATCACTTTGTAGCAGACCTGATTTACCACTTCTGGGATTACAGGATTCACTTTTCCGGGCATAATTGAGGAACCAGGCTGCATCGGCGGTAGATTGATTTCAAAAAAACCTGCGCGCGGACCCGATGAAAGTAATCTTAAATCATTACAAATTTTAGAAAGCTTCACCGCAAGTCTTTTCATTGCAGAAGAATAAATCACATAAGAACCTGTATCCGGCGTAGCTTCGACCAAATTAGGCGCAGAAACTATCTGATATCCTGAAATCTGAGAAAGGTTTTTGGCACAAAGCAGCGCGTAACCAACCGGTGCGTTAATTCCCGTACCAATCGCGGTAGCTCCCATATTGATTTCCACAAAAAGGTTCGCATTGCTGTTCAATTTAGAAATATCTTCCTCCAAAGTTGCTGCAAACGCTTCAAATTCCTGACCTAAAGTCATCGGAACCGCATCTTGAAGTTGGGTACGCCCCATTTTGATTACTTTGCTAAATTCCTGTCCTTTTGCTCTAAAAGCGGCAATGGTTTTTTGGAGTTTTTCCACCAACAGGTCATTCATTTGAATGAGTGCCATTTTTATTGCAGTTGGGTATGCATCGTTGGTAGATTGAGAGAGATTGATATGATCATTGGGCGAACAAAACTGATAATCCCCTTTTTCTTTTCCTAATTTTTCCAATACACGGTTGGCGATTACTTCATTGGCATTCATGTTGACCGAAGTTCCAGCACCACCCTGAATCATATCGATAGGAAACTGATCATGAAGTTGACCTTCCATTATTTCATCACAAGTTTCTGCAATGTTGCGATAAAGATTTTCTTCCAGTAAACCCAACTCGTAATTGGTTTTTGCTGCTGCTTTTTTCACCATCGCTAAAGCTTTGATAAAATGCGGATAGGAAGAAAGATACTGACCAGAGATTTTAAAATTTTCAATAGCACGCTGAGTCTGAACACCATAGTAAGCATTTTTTGGCACTTGCAAAGTACCTAACAAATCGCTTTCATTTCTGAAATTTTCCATAAAAATAATTTGATGAAAAGTTAAGGTAAAATGTTCAATTTTAAAAATAGATTTGAGATTTTCCCAATAAAATCGGGCGATAGATTACCGCCCGAAAGATTTTTCCATATTAAATTAAGTTCTACTTATTTGGATATTTGGAGTTTAAAGCTTGTAAAATCGCCCATGTTTCCGCGTCCATCATTCCGTCATAATTTTCCGGTCTGAAATGGAACTGAAAAGCTTCTATCGTTTTTTTGGTGGCATCATCTACCATACCTGAAGGTTCCAAACCATAGCCTAACGTTTTCAACGCAGTTTGGTATTTGAAAATAAACTGAGCATCTGCAAGACTAGCAGCGAAGGTTTCCGGCACGATTTCGTCATAAAAACCTTGTTTTACGGCCTCATCATACCACATTCCAATCTGATATTCATCGTAGAGTTTTTTCCAAGGAAATTTAGGACCAGGATCTTGTTTTCTGGTAGGCGCAATATCCGAATGGGCCAAAATATTGGTTGGTGGGATCATATATCGATCCGCAATATCTTTAACCAAAGCTGCCACTTTTTTCATTTGGGCATCATCAAACTCAGGGAAAACTCTATTTCCAGAAGCATCCGTTTTGTATCCTGCATTTACGATTTCAATTCCAATCGAAGTATCATTAAGCATTTTATCGTTTCTCCATGCGCTGATTCCTGCGTGGTATGATCTTTTGTTTTCATCTACCAATTGATAGATTTCTTTATCACCCAAATTGTTCACCAGATAATGTGCACTTACCGATTGCTGAGTAAGTACGGTCACCGATTTATCATCATCCAAAGCTGTATAATGTAGAATAATGTATTTCTGACGGAAATTTTGTGCTACTGCAGGGAAAAAAGTCTTCACTATTTTATATCCGGAAGGATTGGCAGAAACAATAGAACCATAACTGATGGTATTATCGTTTTTGGAGGCATCTGCAATATTTATTTTATAAAAATCATATCCACCTTCCTTTTTTATCTCCGAATTAGACTGTACCGGAGTCGGCTTTTTTACCGTTGTTTTTACGTTCTGCACCGCAGTTTGAGGTGCAGTGGAATTTTTTTGAATATTTTTTTGTGAACCACAAGAAAAAAGTACAAAACTTAATCCTATGAAATATAAGGAATTACGCATTTTCATTTTTTTTAATTGATTAATTTTTCAAAAATACAAAAAAAATTAAGCAAAAAATTTTGGTTAGTATCAAAAACTATCCTATATTTGCACTCGCAATTACAGAAAAGAAGTTCTTAAAAAATATTGCAAAGGAGGGTTGCCGGAGTGGTTAACGGAGCAGTTTGCTAAACTGTCGACCCGAAAGGGTCGCGTGGGTTCGAATCCCACACCCTCCGCAACCTTTGCACAAATTTATTCGGGGCGTAGCGTAGTCCGGTCATCGCGCCTGGTTTGGGACCAGGAGGTCGCAGGTTCGAATCCTGCCGCCCCGACTTTTTTCTCACAAATTCCTTCGGGAATTTTTTATTTTCACTTTAGGGTGCGTAGCTCAGCTGGATAGAGCATCTGCCTTCTAAGCAGACGGTCTCAGGTTCGAATCCTGACGCGCTCACTTTTGAAAACAAAGACTTACAATGAATTGTAAGTCTTTTTTTATGCCAATAATAAAACCCCTTTTTTCAACAACATCAAATTCCTAAACTCGGAACGAGAAAATAAGTCATTACAGCACTTGCTAAAACAATAAACACCGTAATGATAATCAATAGCGATGAGTTCGTTTGATAATGATTAGCATTGATTGCCCTTTTAGTTTTTTCAAATGAAACGTAACCTAAAAAAGCAGTAATTCCTCCGAAAATAATCATTACAAGACCTATTTCCGCGGAATATGTTTTCGGTAAAGGGATAGAATTACCACCCAAACCAGCTGAAATCTGGCGCAAAAAAACTGCGAATTTCACCACCACGAAACCAAATCCCATCAACGCGATTGCCGTACGAATCCAAGAGAGAAATGTACGTTCGTTAGCCAAATGGTCTCTTGCAAAATTCGGATTAGGCTTTGAGATTAAATGCTCTTCCATTATTTTAAGTTTAATACAAATTTATATTTTTTATATTTATCATATCAGCATAAAAAAAAGCACCGAGAATCAGTGCTTTTTATCTTGTTTTAAAGGCGAAAATATTATTTCCTTACCCTTTTTGGTTTCTTGGCTTCTTCTTTTTGTTTTGCATCATTTATGGCTTTCTGTGCTGCATTATACAAAGAATCATCAGACTCGTACTTTATTTCTTCGTAGCCAGGCGAGTCGAGGAAGATGTCCTCCCACTTCCTTAGCCGGTCTTTGGTATTCCAATTGAAGTCGGGAAAGAAGCGTTTCTCCCGAGAGATTTGGCTCATCGGATAGATGTTGGTATTGGCTCCTACGTTGCAAGAGATGATCTGCACCTTATTTTCATCAAATTCAGCTTCGATGGTTCCGCAGGTTGATAGGGCTACACCAATTCTTTCGGTTTCTTTGGTTTTCTCGTTCTGATCATCGGCATAAGTAATTGCTTGGGCATTCCCGATCACTTTTGCAAGTTGAACTTTGTTTTCTTTATAATAAACCGTCATCAGTTTTCCTTTCACTTGGTTGAACTCGTCCTTTAAATTTAAAGAATCGGCTTTGCTGATGGCGAAGGCATTTCCCACTACTTTCAGGGAATCAATATACTCATTTTGAGTATCGAAATAGGCCTCTATTTTATCTCCTGTTATCTGTTTTTCACCACTCCACGCGATAGGTTTCCCGAAGAGATGCATGATTCCGTCGGTTTCATTAAAACTTAAAGAATCTGCACGCACCTGAATATTGGATTTGAACATTCTCGATTTTCGATATGCACGAAGGAAACTTTTCTTTTTCAGCGGGTCGGCTGCGTCGGTCTTTTGATAAGCAAGGATCTTTTCTGCAGAGAAATACATGGAATCTTTCTCTAAAATCTTCACTGCATACGGGCGATCGGTCATCATGGCTGAATCCTTTTTCTCGAAAATCTCGCCATAACCACCTTTCATATAGCGTCTTTCTTTAGGGTCGCGCAGGGTAACATTGACTTTGGCTGTACCAAAACCAGTGATTTGATTGAAGTACATATCCTCTCCGGTAAGGATTTTACCATTATAGTGGATGCGGGAATTCTTCTTGAGATAGACCTCTTTCGAATTCATGTTATACGAACCTCTTTCGGTGTACACCATATTTGCCGGATTTTGTTTGTTGGTAATGGTAGTTGGGCCAAAGAAATCTGCGGTATTGGTGTTTTGGTTTTGTTTAATGTTGGTGCCTTCCACCGTATATTCAGGGTTTTTGATCTTCACATTACCGGTAAAATCGATCATTTTGGAGTTGAGATCGTAGGTAGCCGATTTGGTGTACATCACATTCGTAGCGTCCGAAATAGTACCTCCCGTATTGAAATAGGCTTTATTGGAAAGTCGGTCGTAGTAGAGTGTTTCGGTTTTGATGGTTTGTTTCGGGTCTGTAAGAACTACATTTTTCTTAGCAATTCCTTTCTGGGAATTACCGTCGTACTCCATTTCTCCGGCTGTAATCACCGATCCATCGGCGTTTTGTAGTTTTACGTTGCCTATGGCTTTCACAAAATTCTGTTCTTCATAGAAAATTACTTCGTTTGCACTAAGCAAAGAACCTTGATGCTCGAATTGAACATTGCCTGAAAAGTAGGGATTTCCACTATACTTCTCAGGAGTTTTCTGAAAGAAATCTGAATGAATAAGACGCACCTTTTCCCCTTGTGGAGCGTTTTGGGCAATATTAAAATATGGATCTTTCACCAAAGGATCCTTTGGCTTGGTGGTAATCTGCGAGAAAACATTCGCACTGATTAACAGAAATAAAACGAAAAAGTTCTTCATTAATCTTTTTTGGTACCGTAGAAATAAAGTGAGTGAGAATCAATAGTTACGCCAAATGCACTTTCTATGGCTTCTTTGATTCCCTGAATTCTCGGGTCACAGAACTCGATGATTTCTTCAATTTCCTTGTCGGAATCTTTCTTATAAATCACCAAATGATCGTGTTGCTTATCGAAATACGATTTTTCGTAAGAGGACGAAGTAAGGGTTTTCTCGCCAAACTGATGTTTGCGGATAAGGCCCGCATCGAGGAAAATTTCGATGGTATTGTAAATAGTAGCTTTGGAAACATGGTATTTTTTCTGCATCATGAGTAGATACAGATCGTCCACGTTGAAGTGATGCTCCATGTTGTATATTTCTTCCAAAATGGTGTATCGTTCAGGAGTGTTTCTGAAACCTTTCTCCTGTAGATATTGTCTTAATACCTCTTTTATGGTTGTTATATTGAGTTCTTTCTGTTTAGTGTCCATTTAAAAAATTATGTACAAATTTATTGATTTTATTCTAAATGAAAATTGCCACATAGTGATAAAAAAAATCCCGGAACAAGATCCGGGAAATTATATTCTAAGAGCGGTAATGCCTAAAGTCTACCTGCTTAATTTTGTTGGTAACAATGGTTTGATCCATTAGTGGTGCGGATTCCACTACAACATTATGCGGCGATACCCCCCAAGCTTTGAAATCGTCGCTACCGATATATTTCACAAAATTGTAGATACTGAGGGTTAATTTTTCTTTCACCGTCAATAAAGTATCGTTGATATAGGTATTATCGATGATTACATATTTCAAATCCGGCGGAATATTGTGGCTTCGGAGTGAAGGATGGCTACTTCTGGAAGGAATACTGCCCTCCTCCATCATATCCGCTAAAACCTGATCGAAATAATCGTTGATACGGCGGTCTATTTTAAAACCAAGAAGGAAATTGATCCTGTATATAGTTCCCGGCATGATTTCATCAATGGTATATTTAAAGGTAAAAGGATCTTCTTGATTCACAATATTCAGAATGAAATAATGATCTGCTCTTTTGGGTTGTTTACGAAGAATGGAATAGATAATCTTGGCTTCGATTTCATCTTCTCTTTTAGCCCGGCTCAGAAAAGCAAGGTTGGTAGCGTATTTAGGAATAGTTTCATCAAGTTTTAAATCTTTAATGATGGAAACATATTTCTCCAGTTTTACAAATTTGATAAATTTGGCTTTAATCAATCTTCCGTTATACCAAGCATACATGCACATCGCAATAAATCCACCAAGAACTACGGTAAGCCAACCACCATCGAAGAATTTAATCACGTTCGCATAAAAGAAACCGAGTTCAATAAAAAGATACATGATAATGAACCCTATTGCAAAGAGTTTGTTCACACGAGTTCTGCTAAGCCAATAAAATAGTAACATCGTGGTCATAATCATCGTAATGGTAATGGTTAAACCATACGCAGCTTCCATCAGTTCTGAATGTTGGAAATAAATCACGACAATGAAACAAAGTACCATCAATCCCCAATTAATTCTCGGGATATACATTTGTCCTTTAACTCCGGAAGGGTAATCGATTTGTTGATTAGGCCAAAAGGAAATCGACATCGCTTCTGAAAACATCGTAAACGAGCCTGTAATAACGGATTGACTGGCAATAATAGCTGCAGCTGTAGCCAAAATAACCCCAGGTAAAATAGCCCAAGTCGGCATGATACCAAACATCGGGTTGATTCCCTCTGCTACTTTATGATAATTATCCAGCAACCATGCGCCTTGTCCTAAATAATTCAAAACCAGCATTGTTTTTACAAATACCCAACTCACACGTATATTTTTAATTCCACAATGCCCAAGATCTGAATAAAGAGCTTCCGCACCTGTAGTACACAGGAAAACTGCTCCCATAATCACAATTGCACTGGGCGAATGAGTAATCAGATTATATGCATAATAAGGGTTGAATGCACGGAAGATTTCAAGATGATCGAAAATATGTAAAGACCCGAAAATCCCTAAAACCAAAAACCAAAGCACCATCACCGGTCCAAAAAATTTTCCAATAAATGCGGTACCAAATTGTTGAATGAAAAACACAATTGCCAAGATAATCAGGGTAATGGCTACCACAGGAGTATGGGGACTATAAATTTTCAGCCCTTCCACAGCCGACATTACAGTAAGAGAAGGCGTTATCACGCTATCTGCCACCAAAGTAGATGCACCAATAATCGCCACTACGTACAGCCACTTTTTCTTAAGTCTTTTCACAAGGGAATAAAGCGAAAGAATTCCACCTTCCCCTTTGTTATCCGCCCGAAGTGCGATTACAACATATTTAATGGTAGTTTGCAAGGTCAGTGTCCAGATGATGCACGAAAGTGCGCCCTCAATGTATTCATCAAAAGGAAGATTACCACCATCTTTTCTTGCATTCACAATCGCTTTCATTACATAAAGCGGAGATGTACCAATATCTCCGAAAACAATTCCTAGGGAAACCAGCACTCCCATTGCGGTAAGTTTTTTGGTATCAAAATGATGACCACCTTCAGTTACTTCTGCCATTTTTCAGTATTATTTATTTCGCAAATTTAGATTAAAAAGTAATTCAGAAATGATTTTGAGTCGTTAAATGAATATATAAACTAAAAAAACTCCCTTTCGGGAGCTTAGTTTATGCTTTTATGTACATTGCTTTCTTTATTTCCTCTTTTACTTTCTCAAGTTTCGGGAACCATTCAGCAAATAATGCAGCCGAGTAAGGAGCCGGTGCATCAGGAGTAGTAATTCTCTTAATTGGTGCATCAAGATAATCAAAAGCTTTTTGCTGTACCATATAAGTAATTTCTGAAGATACAGATCCAAAAGGCCAAGCTTCTTCCAAAATCACCAAACGATTGGTCTTCTTCACTGAATTAATTACGGTATCAAAATCTAACGGACGCACAGTTCTAAGGTCGATTACTTCTACCGAAATACCTTCTTTCTCCATATCTTCTGCAGCTTGCATTGCCAATTTCATGATTTTACCGAAAGAAACCAAAGTTACATCTTTACCTTCTTTTTTGATATCGGCTTTCCCGATTGGGATATAATATTCTTCTTCAGGAACTTCCATTTTATCACCATACATCTGCTCAGATTCCATGAAGATTACCGGATCATTATCTTGAATTGCAGATTTCAATAAACCTTTCGCATCATAAGGATTGGAAGGAACAATTACTTTTAAACCAGGTGTGTTGGCGAACCAACTTTCCAAAGCTTGAGAGTGCGTTGCTCCCAACTGACCTGCTGAAGCAGTAGGACCACGGAAAACGATTGGGCAATTCCATTGACCACCACTCATTTGGCGGATCTTTGCAGCATTGTTGATGATTTGATCAATCCCAACCAATGCAAAATTGAAAGTCATATATTCTACAATCGGACGGTTACCGTTCATTGCAGATCCAACTGCAATACCGGTAAAACCCAACTCAGCAATCGGCGTATCAATCACTCTTTTAGGACCGAATTCTGCAAGCATTCCTTTTGATGCCTTGTAAGCTCCGTTATATTCAGCAACTTCCTCACCCATTAAATAGATGGATTCGTCTTTGCGCATCTCCTCGCTCATTGCTTGTGCTATTACTTCTCTGAAAGTATATTCTGCCATAGTCTTTGAAAAATTAGAGTACAAAAGTAAAGTTTTTTTCGCAAATTTTCGGGCGTTCAGACACAAAAAAAAGCAACTCTTTCGAATTGCTTATCAAAAACTAAATTTCTTGTTATTTAACAGCTTGCCAAGTTTGGCTTCTTCCGATGAGTGAGAATCCTATATATCCTCTTACATTCAGTTTGTCGCCTTCTCTGGAGATGTTGCATTTGTAAGTTTTTCCGGTTTTAGGATCAGTGATGGTTCCGCCAGTGAATTCATTTCCTTCTTTTTTCATTCCTCTTACGATTTCCATTCCTAAAAGTGGTTTGTTTTTTCTATCGTCTTTACAATCTACACAAGTTGCATGAGCCGGTTTTATTAGAAGTTGCAAGATTTTTCCGTAATACTTCCCGTCAGATTTTTTGTAAATTTCTACAATGGATTTTGCCTTACCAGTTTCATCATCGATGGTTTTCCATTTACCTTCGATTTGTGCGTAAGAAAGCGTTGCGAAAAATAAGGCAACGAAAGCGAAAATTATTTTTTTCATTTTATAAATTATTTTAATTATTTAGTTTGATAAATGTAATTAAAAAAAGTTAAACACCAAATTTTTAATTATTCGCAACATACTAAAGAATAAATTTTTCCTGAAATTTCAACCACTAAACACCAATGAACCCAATGATTAATTAAGTTTGCGGTTGATCACCCGATCCATATAATCTTGATACCAAGCTTTACTTTTTTGTTCACCAAATGTAATTTCAGGCGTTTTCACCTTTCCAAGAAGGTTATTTTCATAACCTAAATCTTTAATATCATAAATTCCGGTGAAGTCTTTTCCGTCAAACAAATAAATATAATTCCCAATCATAAATTGCTCTACTCCACTGGAATTTACGATTAAATAATCTTCTTTTTTCTCAGAAACTAAACTTCTCCCCCAACTTCTGATTTTTTTGTTATAGCCCATCAAGTCGGCTAAAGTTGGGTAAATATCCATTTGCTGCGCAGGTTCAGTAATTTCACCTTTCAATTGGTATTTCGGATTGGGCGAATAAAACAAAATCGGAATCGCAAAACGGTTCATCGCTTTTTCATATTCTGGATAAGCTATTTGGTTGGTGTGATCGGCTACCACAACGAAAATGGTATTTTGATACCAAGGCATTTTTTTAGCCGTTTCGAAGAATTTTTTCAATGCAAAATCGGTGTAACCAATTGGTTCATGGATTTCCAGCGGACCTTTTTTGAACTTCCCTTTGTATTTTTCCGGAATTTTAAAAGGATGATGCGAAGAGACGGAAAACATCGTTGCCATGAAAGGAGATTTTTTGGTATTTAATGTTTTCGCAAAATATTGGAAAAATGGCTCATCCCAAATTCCCCACATTCCGTCGAAATCAGCGTCGTTATTATATTCCGTTTTCCCATAATAATGTTTGAAACCCAAAATATTCCCAAAACCTAGAAATCCCATCGAACCATTCGGTGCTCCGTGAAAAAAGGAAGTATCGTAACCCATTTCATTGGAAACCGAAACAATCGACTGAATTTTCTGGTTGGAATATGGCGAACTTGTGAACGCATCTTTCAAACTCGGAATTCCTGCCAAAACCGAACTCATCCCGTGAATGGATTGTCTGCCGTTCGCAAAAGCATTGGTCGCAATCAAACTATGAGTCGCCAAACTATCGAAAAACGGCGTGTAGGAAACGAAATCCTTGATTTTTGTGCTTTTATTAAATGCTCCAGAATATTCTTTCCCAAAACTTTCAATAATGAAGATCACCACATTGGGTTTAGGCTCTATATTTTCGCGTGGATAAATTTTATAAGGTTTAATATTTACCTCAATGAATTTCTCGTTGACGAAATGAACTTCCTTAAAATTATTCGTGTTCATCGTCCTGAAAAACGAAAAAACACTATTTAAAACCACATTTGCTTGCAACGGATTTTTCACATGTCGATTGGCATCTACCAAATTAATCGGTCTTGTAGAATGTTTAAAATCACCACGAATCCCGCCTACAACAAGCGCCGCAACAATGCATAAATTCAAAACTGAGAAAACAAAATACTTCCATTTTATTACCGGTTTTTGTTCTTGAACTTTCACTTTTTTATAAAGAAAAATCCAGAAAATCATCAAAATAATGAACCATAAGATTACAAATGGATGTTCCAAGACCGAAACCATGAAGACCTTTCCGATATTATCCTCATGTTTTGCCACATTCAAAGCTGCCGTGGTAAGCCTAGCCTGCGAAAATCGGTAATAAATAAAATCGCCGAAATTCATTCCATACGCGATTCCGTTGGTAATAAAATAAAGATAAAACAGAAATTTCTGGTAATATTTTTTCGTGTTAATGACCAGCGGTAGCAAACTGAGCAAAATAAAAAGCGAATTCACATACAAAATCGCTGTGGTATCGAACGCTGTTCCGTGATAAGAAATACTGAAATAATCCGATAAGGAATCAATCGGAATAAGTTCCCGATTAAAAAACCAAAAGAGAAAGCGCGCAATCTGATAAAAGAAAAACGCCAAAAACAATCTATAAAAAAGAGCAAAAACCTCTTGTAATCTTATATCTTTCATCCAAAAATTCTAAAAAAACTGTGCAAAGTTACATTAAATTCACTTTTCGTTAATAAATAGTTTTTTAAAGAAAATGAGCTCATAAATTTTAAGAAAAACCCTATTTTTGCTCCTATGAACTTTATTAAAAACAATTTGGCAAACTCCTTTACTTTGGCCAATTTATTTTCCGGAAGTATCGGTGTCATTCAGTTGCTAGCGGGCAATTACCAAGTCACTGCGATTTGCATTATCGTTTCTTTGGTTCTCGATTTTTTCGACGGATTTATCGCAAGAGCCATGAAATCCAACTCAAATTTGGGTGCGCAACTCGATTCGCTTGCCGATATGGTGAGTTTTGGTTTGTTGCCGGGAATCGTGATGTACAAGGCGTTGGAACCTTTCGGTAATCAGGTTTTTGGGATGGAATTGCCTTTTGAAATTAAATACTTTGCACTTTTCATCACTTTATTTTCCTGTTTAAGGTTGGCGATTTTCAATTTGGATGAAGAACAAACGTATTATTTCAAAGGATTGAACACGCCTTCAAATACCATTTTAATTTTCGGGCTTTATTATGCTTTTAAAGAAAACGGATACTTTCAATTACTCCTTGAAAACCCTTTATTATTGATCATCCTTACCGCAATTTCATCATGGATTTTGGTGAGTCCAATTAAAATGATCGCGATGAAATTCAAATCGATGAAACTTGAAGATAATTATCCGAAAATCGCTTTGTTAATTGGCGCTGTATTGATTTTAATCATTTTCGGGATCGTTGGAATTCCGTTGGTGATTTTATATTATATTTTGATTTCGCTTATTTTTCAAAAGCAATTGAAATAAATTTTCAAATTAGCGCATTACCAAATTTCAAATTAAAAAAATTAAATGAATTTAAAACTCTATAAACCGCTCTGTATCTTCGATCTGGAAACCACCGGAACCAATGTAGCGAAAGACCGAATTGTGGAAATCTGCATCTTGAAAGTGAATCCAGACGCTTCCCGAGAAAGCAAAACCTGGCTCGTGAATCCCGAAATTCCGATTCCGAAAGAAACCACCGCGGTACACGGAATCAGTGATGAGGACGTGAAAGATGCTCCAAAATTTAAAGAAATCGCTCCGAAAATCATGGAAATAATCGCCGGTTCAGATTTGGCTGGCTTCAATTCTAACCGATTTGATGTTCCACTTTTGGCTGAAGAACTTCTGAGAGCCGGAATTGATTTCGATTTAAGCAAATTCAAATTGGTGGATGCACAAACGATTTTCCATAAAATGGAACCAAGAAATTTGACGGCAGCATATAAATTTTACTGCAAAAAAGACTTGGAAAACGCGCATTCTGCGGAAGCTGATGTTTTGGCAACTTTTGAAGTTTTGGATGCACAAGTCGGTCATTACAAAGAACTTACAAACGATATTGCAGCATTGAGCGAGTTTTCGTTTCACACCAAATTTGCTGATTTGGCGGGAATGATTCATTTTGATGAAGAACAACAAGAAATTTTCGCTTTCGGGAAATACAAAGGACAACGCGTGAAAGAGGTCTTCCAGAAAGATTTGGGTTATTACGGTTGGATTCAAAGCGCTGATTTCCCATTATATACCAAGAAAATTTTGACGGGGATTCAGTTGAGATCTAAGTTTTAATTTTTAAACCATAAAAGTCACAAAAGATTAATTTAATATAAGTTTTTCAAAAAAAAAAGACAAAAGTTAAAAATTAAGAAAAACGTTTGTGGTTATATCATTTCATTTTGTAACAATTTAATTATGAAAATAATTTGCATCGGTAGAAATTACGCCGAACACGCCAAGGAACTCGGCAATGAAATACCTGAAAATCCAGTGATTTTCATGAAACCCGACACGGCGGTTTTGAAGAAAGGTTCGGATTTTTATATCCCGGAATTTTCGGAAGATATTCACTACGAACTGGAAGTGGTTTTGAAAATTTCAAAAGGCGGAAAATACATTCAGGAAGAAAAAGCCGGAAATTACTATGAAGAAATCGCTTTGGGAATTGATTTCACCGCGAGAGATTTGCAAAGCAAATTGAAAGAAAAAGGCCTTCCGTGGGAACTTGCAAAAGGTTTCGATGGTTCCGCTGTGATTTCAGATTTCTATAAAAAGGACAATTATGATCTGAAAAACCTCCAATTTTCTTTGCTTAAAAATAAAGAGGAAGTGCAGAACGGAAATACTTCATTAATGATGTTCTCTCCGGAAAAAATCATCGCATTTGTTTCGCAGTATTTCACCCTAAAAACCGGAGATTTTATTTTCACCGGAACTCCGAAAGGTGTTGGAAAAGTCGCTGAAAACGATATTCTGGAAGCTTATCTTGAAGATAAAAAAATTCTGGATTTGAGGATTCAGTAAAAATTCGTAACTTTAAGGAACAAAATTTAAAGTTATGGTAAATATTGTATTACCTGTAGATTTCAGTGATTCTACAGATCAATTGATAAATGGAGCAATAAAATTTGCGAAAGAAATTGGCGGAAAACTTTGCTTAATACATGTCGCACCTGCAGATATCGGTTTTGCGATTGGCGATATGGGATTTCAGTATTTTCCGGAAGTGGAGCAAAATGAGATTAAAGAAGAACTGCTTCGTTTGAATAATATTCAACAACGTGTGCTTTCGGAAGGTCTCGAGTGCGAACATCTTTTGAAACAAGGTGTTGCAGGCGACATTATTTTAGATTATGCTAAAGAAAAAAATGCAGCCTATATGGTAATGGGTTCTCACGGCAGAAGCGGTATTTATGATGTATTCGTAGGGAGTCTCACCAAAGAACTTACGCGCCGCTCACCAATTCCTGTATTGGTAATTCCAGTTCATTAATTCATTAAGAAACTTACTAAAAAAAAATCCCGTAATTCTTAGAATTACGGGATTTCTATAAATAATATAAGTATCAATTATTTAGTTTTCTTAGAGTGGATTTTGGGATCGTAGTAAGGATGATGCCCTTCAGTTGGTGAAAAATACTCTTTGTCTTTGTTATTTCCCAAAGTAGTAATCAACACATAGCACCAATAGGTAAACAGAGCCGAAGCTACGAAGAATAATACCCAATTAAGAAAATTACCTGCAAAATCGAAAAAGCCGAAAGACCATTTGAATGCACTGCTTAAGAAGAGAAAGAAAGACGTCATTATTTTCCTTTTTTAAATTAACTTTGCACAAAATTAATAAAAATGTTTCGATTACTTTCAAAAGAAAGCAATATTTTTTCAATACCTGTTTACATTGTTATTCTTCTTTTAATCGTAATAGGGTTTAACTTCCTTGATTTCAATTCATTAGGCATTATTTCCGCTATAATAACTTTTGCAGGTGTTGCATTGGGATATTTTTGTTTTAATACAATCGCGCTGAATTATCAAACGCATTTGCCTTTGTTTCTTTATACTGCATTTATTTTTGCACTTTATCCGGGGGATTTGGATATTGGAATCGCGGTTTCGCTTTTCACCAATTCAATCATACTTTTGTTACTTACCGATAATGATTTGGCGGTTCGTAGGAATTCCGTCATTCTTGTAGGCGCTATTTTGGCTTTTAATTTTATATTTTTGCCAACAACTTGGCCAATGTCTATTTTTGTAATTTTCCACCTCATCGGAACTTCCGATCGGGTTGGACTTCATATTTTCAGGTTATTTTTTGGGATTTTATTGGTAGGAATTTCATATTTTAGCATTGCTTATTTTCTTGGAATGAATTCTTGGAACGAAGTTTATTTTCCATTCAAAAACTTTGAAGCATCAAGAAACGCTGATAAACTATTGTGGCTTTTGCCGGTTGCTCTCATGCTGATTCATTCGGTGATCGATCATTTCCGGCATTTCAATAAAAAAAGTCCGACCAGTAAGTTTAAATACACATTTTTGCTGATTTATTCATTGGCGCAGCTCATTACCATTGTTCTATACATGGGCAATACTTACGAATATTTACTGCTTTTGGCGCTTCCTGCATCTATCATTCTCAGCAGAATGTTAAAGTTTTTACCCAAATATTGGATGAAAGAAACCGGACTTTGGGTGATCATCATCTGTTTGGTAATTTTTAAAATTACCAATTATTTACAATTTTAATATTTAAAAAATCATGATACAAATAGACAACAAACTGATTTCTGAAGACATTTTTGAAGAAGAATTCGTGTGTAACCTCAGCAAATGCAAAGGCGCTTGTTGTGTTGCTGGCGATGTAGGTGCACCTTTAGAAAAATATGAAACAGAAATTCTTGATAAAATTTTCGATAAAGTAAAACCATATCTTCGCCCGAAAGGCGTAAAAGCCCTTGAAGAGCAAGGAACCTGGACCATTGATCCGCACGACGGCGATTATGTGACTCCAATGGTGAATGGCGAAGAATGTGCATACGTAATTTTCGACGAAAAAGGAATTACCAAATGCGGAATTGAAAAAGCCTACGAAGACGGTGCTGTAGATTGGCAAAAACCGATTTCCTGTCACCTCTACCCGATCCGTGTGACCGAATACTCTACTTTTACAGCGATGAACTACCACGAATGGGAAATCTGCAATGATGCTTGTGTTTTGGGCAAAGAATTGAAAGTTCCGGTGTATAAATTCCTAAAAACCCCGCTCATTAGAAAATACGGCGAAGAATTCTACACCACGCTTTGCGACGCTGCTGATGAATGGAAAGCCGAGTTTGGTTCTTAAATCTACCAATTTCAGCTTTTATTTTTAAACTTAAATCACAAAAAAACCGCTTCAATAAATGAGGCGGTTTTCTTTATTTATTTCTAGAAAAATTATTTCTTCAATTCTTCCAAAAACTCATCGTGAGAGATTTTGGTTTCTTTTTTAGAAGCTTTTTCCAAGATTACATCTTTTAGTTTTGCCATTCCTACTTCAGCAGAAATTTGACGAACTTGCTCTTGGTCTTTCAACATTTCTACAGCGTATTTCTGAATTTCTTCGTCGCTTAAATGGTGAATTCCGTAGATTGCTAATTGATTTCTTACCAATTGCTCAGCTTGTCCTAAAACGTCGCTATAATCTAATTTGATTTCGTTATCGTTCATCAATTTACCTTCCAAAATTTGGTATTTCAATTGATTTTTCTCTGCTTCAAGGATTTCTTTTGCTTGTTCTTCAGACTGAATATTTGGGTTGCTGAATAATAACCATTTCACCAAGAAAGTTTCAGGAAGTTTCACTTCTTCTTTCTCGTTGATTTGTTCCAAAATTTTGTTCACGAAATGTACATCCGCGTTTTGTTGGAAGTATTCGTCAAGTTCAGATTTTACTTTAGCTTTAAGTTCTTCTTCAGATTTAATGGTTCCTTCACCGTAAACTTTGTCGAATAATTCTTGGTTAAGTTCTGCCAAATTCAATCCGTAGAAATCTTTCACAGTAACTTCTTGTTGGTCGTGGTGTAAATGTTCAAGCTCTTCTTTGCTGAAGCCTAATTCATTTGCTAAATCTTCGTTTTTCTGTAAATCTTCTTTAGAAATTTTCACAGAACCGTCCATTTTCAAATCTTTCACCAATTTGAAAGCTTCTTTTTTCTCAGCATCGATTACCACATTTTTTGGGTGATGGTGGTGTTCTCCTTCTGCATCTTCTTCTACGATTTGGCTAATTTGCAAAGCAACATGAGAATCATCAGCGATGTTTTCTTGTACTACTTTTTCTGCAAATCTTTTTTGCATGTTTTCGATGCTTTGGTTGATTTCTTTGTCAGAAGCTTCTACTTTGTAGTGAGGAGCTTCGTATTTTGCCAAATCAATTTTGAAATCTGGTTCGTAACCCACTTCGAAAGCTACAGTAACTTGATCTGCATTGTGGTTAAGCTCTTCAACCGGCTGTGGAACTGGTTGACCAACCAATCTTAGGTTATTTTCGTTTACATAATTATTAAGCGCTTCAGAAACCTGTTTGTTGATTTCTTCGAAGGCAATCCCTGCTTCATATTGTTTTCTTACCATGCTCAATGGCACTTTTCCCTTTCTGAAACCTGGTACTTGTGCATTTTTTGCATAATTGATAAGTTGTTTTTCAACTTTATCTTTGTAATCTGATTTATCTAATGTAACTGTAAGTAACGCGCTTACTTCATCGTGGTTTGTCGCTGTAACGTTCATTGTTATGTTTTGAAAATTTAGGTTGCAAAAATAGTAAAAATTTATTAAAAGATTCTTGCTAAAAAATCATAAAAAATACTAAAAAAAATCACCTGCGATTAAACAGATGATTTATTCCTTGAAAACTCCACAAATACACGATTTTTGAAGATTAATCGCGCATTTGCAGCTGAAAAAATTTTAGTGAAGATTTATAAGTGCATTCACATCGGTTTCGCCACCGGAAGTTTGGCCTTGTTGGTTGTCTGCTGTAGGATAATTTTGGTTTACAGAAGTCGGTGTATGCACCAATTTGATGTTGGCTTTCGCTGTTGCTGAAACTGCATTAATTTTCCATTCAGTGCTTAATCCCAATTTTTTTCCATCAGTTCTTACCACATCATCCGAAGCGCGGCTCACGTTAACATCAGAATCTGAAAACTGGAAAGTAATGAAATGCTCGTCTTTCTCATCAATAATTTCATCATTAGCACTTTCATAGTGGCCATCATGTTTCACCTGAAAGTCTAATTTCACAGCATAAGTTGCACCTTGTTCCAAATGTAAAGGAACGTCAGCAGCTCCACCGATATAATTGACTACTTGAACATCCGAAGCATTATTTTTATTAGTTGCAGTTACGACCAATTTCTCGATTTCTTCATGTTCATGAATATCTTCAGGGATTTCATCATTATTTCTACAAGAAAATAAGATAAAAGCTGCAAATAAAACTAAAGTGATATTGAATAAATTTTTCATTTTTTTAAATTTTTGAAGGTTAATTGTTCTTATTATTTTTCAAATAAGATTTTTATTAAAATTTGAATTGAATCGTTGCCACGAAATTTCGTCCCGGTTCTGGCATGAAGTATCTCAATCTGTTGAGATATTCTTTGTAGTTGGTATTAAAAATATTGTTGACTTTAAAATTGACATTCATGTTTTTTAAAACATCAAAGCCAAAAGTCGCATTGAAAATTGAATATGAAGCTGGCGTAGAGCTGTAGTCGATTTCTCGGGTGACCAAAGTTCCGTTCTCGATGAAATCTACATTTTGATTCCGGATCGGATATCTTTTCTGCTGAAATACGGTTTCATTTTCCAATTTTACAAAAAGGTTGGGCAATTTTTCAGATTTCCATTCTATTGCATTTCTCCAGCTTGTAGGCATCATTAAAATCAAAGGTTCCTCATTTCCCAAATCATCACCACGCAAGGTGCTGAATGAAGAATTCAACTTCAAGTGATCGGTAAATTTAAGTTCCGCATCAGCAGCAACTCCGAAGATTCTCGCTTTGATTTGTTGATAACTCCACACCACAAAAACACCTCTGTTGGTAGATTTCACCCCAGTTGGAATCTGGTTGATAAACGAATCTGAAAACATGAGATAAGGATTAACTTCGAAAGACAATCCCTTCAAAAAGTCCACTTTTGCGATGGTAGAAAAATTAAAATGATTGATGCTTTCTTTCTTCATGTTCAAAGCGCCTTCTTCCATAATCGCTGCAGAATGATGCAATCCATCAGCAAATAATTCCGCAGCATTTGGCGCACGTTCTGCTCGGGAAAAATTCAATTTGAAATTCCAATTTTTATTTAAAAGGTAATTGAATCCCACATTTCCCGAAAAGTTATGATAATCCAAAACCGGATGCGTCAAAACTCGGCTATCGCTTTCTTTAACGAAGAATTCCGGAAAGGCATCCGCATATTTTTCCCAAACGGATGCGTCATAATATTTATAAGCATCATATCGGTTGAAATCATATCTTGCACCGGCTTCCGCATTCAGCTGATCATTGATTTGATATTTGAAAACCGAAAAAATTCCGGCATCGTAACGGTAATAATCAGGAATCAAACGTCTTGCTTTGGTTGCAGGGTTCGGGAAATTGTCTTGCACACCACCGGAAATCCCGCTTTCGATGCTCCATTTTCCTCTTTCCAAAAGATGCGTCAAACTTGCGTTATGTGTAATCAATCGCAAATCCATTGAAGGAGTTTCGCTCAAATCACCTTTTCTGATGTCGTATTCTTTTCTGTTATTCAACTGAAAACTGTACTGAAAAGAGATTTTCCCTATATTCAAAAACCTTTTATAAGCAGAAATTTTCGCCAAATGATGGCTCACTTCCTGTTTTGGATTTTCGATATCGTAGCTGAATTGATCTAAAAAATAAGGCTGTCCCAAATTGATGGCTTTATAAAAATCTTCCGGACCACCGAGATGCGCTCCTTTGAAAATCCCGAATTCCTGCTGAATTCCACTGTACAAAACATCAAAACCTTGCTTGAAAGCATGATTACCGAAAGAAAAATCAAACGAACCGATTTCCGCTCCCGTGTTTTGCAACGTATGATGTGGAATGTATTGATCGCCCAACTTTTTATAAGATCCGCCTGACTTTACAAACCATTGGTTTTCCCAAGTTTTAGCGACATCTATAGCAACTTCGCCTCCTTTTCCGTTGGATATTCCAGAGAGTTTCAAACGCCCTAAAATGGTATCTTTTTTCGGAGTGATTGCCGGTTCTAAAACCACAACTCCACCCACACTTTCGTTGCCGTATTTCAATGCTGATGCACCTTTCACCACATCAATATGTTCAAACATATTCACATCCACATTCGGTGCGTGCTCCACTCCCCATTCCTGTTCTGCCATTTTCACCCCATTGTTCATAATGGAAACACGAGTTCCGTACAACCCATGAATAACAGGTTTTGAAATGTTATTTCCCGTTTTCAAAGCTGTAACTCCTGAAATTCCAGTGAGTAAGTTTCCAAGATTTTCCGTAGAATTCTGATCAATTTGCTCTTTGCTTAAAGTTTTAATCAGTACGGAACCTTCTTTTTTATGCATCGCATGAATATTCACCGTTTCGATGTCGGAGATATGATGTTCCAGATTCAAGGTAATTTCCAAGTTTTTATCTACGATGATTTCTTCAGAGAAAGACTGACAATCCGGATGAGAAGCCAACAAAGTGTATGTTCCTTTTTTAATAGATTTAAAGTTAAAATTGCCATTTTCATCGGAAGTTTCAGTATTATTTCCGATTTTAATAGTGGCGTTTTTCAAAGGGATTTTATCATGGAAATCAATAATTTTTCCTTGAACTTTGAACGTATTTTGCGCATTGACGATTGTTAGTCCAAAAAAGACCAACAAGAAATTGAATAAGAATTTCATTAAATTAATTTAAGTATTAAGTAAATACATAAAGCCGTAAAGATTTACCAATCAAATCTTTAGCATTTCATTTTCGGAAAAATGAACTTAATTAAATAAAATAAGCAGGTGGACCCCGAAGTTGAATATTGAGGAATTCCAGAGAAGAAAATCTCTGTTTGTAGGCGAAAATCTGCTGACGAAAATCGATGAGTTTCGTTGTAGATAATTCGAAAACCTCTGGGATTAAAGTATGGCCATCATGAAGAAGATGACAAGATAGACAGTCGGTGAAATTTTTTGAAAAAGAACTTTCAGAAAATGTTTTTTCGGATTTCTTAAAGTGAAAATCCTTGAAAACTTCGCCACTGCCATGGTTGTGAAAGTTTTGCGAAAACAAAGCCACGAAAAGATAGACCCCAGTAAAAAGTGTCGCCAAAAATCGTCGCAGATGTTCTTTCATCAACATTTTGCAAATCTAGCGAATTTTACCAAATGTTATCAAGCAAAACTTTATACTTTAAACTTGTTTTCGTAAATTTGTAAAGAAATTATTATGTATGAACGAAAGCGCTGTAAAAAAGATTGCGGTTCTCACTTCCGGTGGCGATGCGCCCGGTATGAATGCCGCACTGAGAGCAGTTGTAAGAACTGCTAACCATTATAATATTGAATGTTTTGGGGTGAGAGAAGGCTATAACGGTCTGATCCATGACGATTTTACGAAGATGGGTCCTCGATCCGTAAAAAACATCATCGGCGCAGGTGGTACTATTTTGCGTTCTGCCCGATCCTTGGAATTCAAAACCAAAGAAGGCCGACAAAAAGCCTACGACAACTGCTTAAAACACGGCATCGACGGGCTCGTTTGCATCGGCGGTGACGGTACTTTTACCGGAGCAAAAATTTTCAATGAAGAATTTGGCATTAAAGTAATCGGAGTTCCAGGAACTATCGACAACGATATTTTCGGGACCGACAATACGATTGGCTACGATACCGCTCTGAATACTGCAATGGAAGCCATTGATAAAATCCGTGATACTGCAACTTCCCACAACCGCGTTTTTTTCGTAGAAGTGATGGGTCGCGATGCTGGATTTATCGCCCTAAACAGTGGATTAGCAACCGGCGCAGTAGATATTTTGATTCCTGAGAAAAAAGACAGTATTGAAGATCTTTTTGCTACTTTCGAGAGAGCAGAAAAAGCAGGAAAATCATCCAGTATTGTTGTAGTAGCGGAAGGTGAAAAACTAGGCAGTATCTACGATTTAGCGAAAGCCACAAAAGCAGGTTTCCCAGATTATGATATTCGAGTAGCAATTTTGGGACACATCCAAAGAGGCGGTTCACCAAGTTGTGCCGACAGAGTTCTAGCGAGCAGATTAGGTTTTGGCGCTGTAACAGGTTTAATGGAAGGAAAAACCAATGTAATGGCTGGTTTACAATCGAATACTTTGGTATTCACTCCGTTTGAAGAAGCAATCAAAAAACACAACGAAATCAATCAGGAATTGATGTTACTATCCGAAATTTTAGCCATTTAAGCCTCAAGAATAAAAACAAAATTAATAGAACAAATAATAATTAATAAACAAAATATTATGTCAACAATCAAAGTAGGAATCAACGGATTCGGTAGAATTGGTCGTCTAGTTTTCAGAGCAATGACCGAGAGAGAAAACATCGAGGTAGTAGGAATCAACGACCTTATCAATGCCGAATATATGGCTTATATGCTAAAGTATGATTCTGTACACGGCGAATTCAAAGGAGAAGTTTCTGTAGAAGGAAATGACCTTATCGTAAATGGTAAAAAAATCAGAGTAACTGCTGAAAAAGATCCTAACAACCTAAAATGGAACGAAGTAGGCGCTGAATACATCGTAGAATCTACCGGTTTATTTTTATCAACAGATTCAGCTCAAGCGCATATCAATGCTGGTGCGAAAAAAGTAATCCTTTCTGCTCCACCAAAAGATGATACGCCAATGTTCGTAATGGGTGTAAACCACAAAGAATTAACCGACGATATCAAAATTCTTTCTAACGCATCTTGTACTACCAACTGTCTTGCTCCTTTAGCAAAAGTAATTCACGATAACTTCGGAATTGTAGAAGGTTTGATGACTACTGTACACGCAACTACTGCAACTCAGAAAACTGTTGACGGTCCTTCAATGAAAGATTGGAGAGGTGGCCGTTCTGCATTGAACAACATCATCCCATCTTCTACCGGAGCTGCGAAAGCTGTAGGAAAAGTAATTCCTTCATTGAACGGAAAATTGACCGGAATGTCTTTCAGAGTTCCAACTGCTGACGTTTCTGTAGTAGATTTAACAGTAAGATTAGAAAAAGCTACTTCTTATGACGAAATTTGCGCTGCAATCAAAACGGCTTCAGAAGGGGAATTAAAAGGAATTCTTGGTTATACCGAAGATGCTGTAGTTTCTCAGGATTTCGTAGGAGAAAAAAGAACTTCTGTATTCGATAAAGATGCGGGAATCATGCTTTCACCAAACTTCGTGAAACTGGTATCTTGGTACGATAACGAAATGGGATACTCTAATAAATTAGTAGATATGTTGGTACATTCTGCTTCTTTATAAGAAACAATACCTTCATACGAATCAAAACCTTCCAATAATATTGGAAGGTTTTTTTCAAAATTAAAATTTCCTGCATTTTCTTCATCATTTGTATTAATGCAAAAGTATATTTTTAATATTGATTAAAAAATCCCCCTTTTGGGGGATTTTTCATTAAATTTTTATTATATTTAACCATAAATTTCAAGGATATGGCTAAAGAAAAAGAAAATTCGGAAGACCATCATGTATTAAAAAAAGTTTGGGACAAAGAGTTTGGCAGCATTTCACCCGAAATTCAGCCAACAAATCCTCCTGAAGTAGAAAAGATTTTTGCAGATTTCTTCGCTGCCGGAAAATATTATTATTATGTACTTAATATTCCCAATGGCTCCATTACCAACCATCATCCAAATATTCTGGAAATGCATCCACTTCAAGAATATCCGAAGAAAGTCTCAGAAATTATCAATCTTATCCATCCGGAAGATCTCCCTTTCGTGATAGAAGCCGAAAGCAAATCTTATGAAAAAGTAAAATCTATCGGTCTTTCTCACGCCTTGGAACTAAAAGCCTCTTATTGTTTCCGAATGCTTACTGCCAATGGAAATTACGAATTATTTCATCATCAGGCTTTGCACACAGAGCTTTCCGAGGATAGAAGAATCATTCAATCGATTAATATTCATACCAATATCCAACATCTTACGGAAAATAATCCTTATACAATTTTGGTTTCAGGAATTGGTTCTCGCAATGATTTTCATCAAATAAAACTTGAAAAAAGCTCCTATTTACCATTTTCAACTATTTTTGAAAAACTCACTCCTCGTGAATTAGAAATTCTAAACCACATCGCCAAGGGAAGCTCTGGGAACGAAATTTCGCAAATCCTGAATATTTCAGAACACACTGTAAAATCTCACCGAAAAAATATTTTGAAAAAACTTCAAGCTAAGAACTCCAAAGACCTCATCCGAAAAGCTTTGGAATTGGCGATTATTTAGTATTTTATCTTTTTCATTAAAATAAAAAACGGTCTGCATTTTTTGCAAACCGTTTTTATTTATATAAAAATTTAAAGTTATTTCACGATCAATTTCGCTACTGCAACTCCTTTATCAGATTTTAGCTGAAGTAAATACATTCCTGATTTTAATCCGTTTACAGAAATAGTTTCATCGCCATTATCTTTCGTTACCTTCACGGTTTTTACCAAAGATCCTGTCAAATCATAGATTGCAAGTGATCCGTTTTTCGCGTTGGCGTAGCGAATGGTAGCATTTCCGTTGCTCACTGGGTTTTGAGTAAGAACGAGCGAAACTGCATTTTTAGAAGAGCCCACCTCATCGGTTGCTAAAGCAGATGCATTCCCAAAAATTCTAAATCCTCCCGGTTCGATGGTGATTGGCGCGGCAGTATCTGTAACCGACATCGAAGTGTTATCCATTAAATTATACCAATTTCCGACATAAGGGAAATTCGGAACAATGTTTTGTGAAGTAAGCGTAAAATTCGCTAAAATCACAACATTTTTCAATGCACTTGCTGTTGAATTGTTATAAATATAAAGTCTCGGCATCAAATTCCCTGACTCTACAACGAATGTTTTCGTGTTGAAAACATCATGAGAAAGTCTTAGTTCTAAAATTTTTGCCCAAGTATCATAAATAGATTTTCTGGCGGCATCAGTGTCATAATTCAAACCAAAAGCAGATGGTTTTTCACTCAATTTACAATCTCCAGGAGCTGCATCTATCTCAGTGTTTACAGTGATTCCATCTTCGCAGGTGTAAATACTTTTGTCAAAACCAAGTTCAGCAAACTGCCAAATCATTTTCGGACCAGGAACGGTAAGAAATACTGCGCCATAAGCTTTTTGTCTTTCTAAAGCTGTAGCCAAATCTCTCGTACTGTAGCCAGTTCCGATAGCGCCGAAATTGATGTTTTTATACATGATTCTTTCTTCATCATGACTTTCTCCGTAGCTATCAGCTCTTCTTTCTGAGAAACCATGTGTTGTGTATTTCACTCTGTTGAAGTTGCTGCTTTCAGCAAATCCCATGGTGTTTTGGTTATAAGGATTGGTTTGTTTATCCCACATCATTACTCCTTTTCCTTCGGAAACTTTATAGTTTGCCCATTGTTGCTCTTCAGAATCGGTGCCCAAATGTTCAAAAATAATATAAGAAGTAGGATCATAACTCCATTGATTGTCGGCATAACCTTTCAAAATATTCACTCTGTCCTGCTGATAAGCATTGGTACACGCATCATCTCCGGCGGTACAGTTTTGCGTAAACCCTTTAGTTAAATCCCAACGGAATCCGTCAACTTTGTATTCTTTAATCCATTGTTCCAAAACGCGGTTTACGTAATATTTTGTCTCCGCTTTTGAATGGTTGAAATCATTAAATACACTATAAGAATGTTTCGCTACTTGGTTGAAATAAGGATTATCCGCAGAAGGATCTCCGAAACCGTTACCATCAGGATCTACCATCCACATTCTTTCGATTGGACTTCTTCCGGTTGCGTGGTTTAAGGCAATATCCAAAATCACTGCAATTCCATTTTGGTGGCATAAATCGATGAATTCTTTGAATTTTTCAGGAGTTCCGTAAGCTTTATCTAATGCATAATGGAATCCAGTATTGTAACCCCAAGAACTGTTTCCATCAAATTCCATCACCGGCATTAATTCAACTGCATTGATTTTTAATGATTTCAGATATGAAATTTTATCAATTAAAGATTGCCAAGTTTTTTGAGTTGTAAAATCTCTTACCAACAATTCATATATAATTAAATTCTCTTTTGCTGGTTTAGCAAAGTTGGTTACCGTCCAGTTATAAGCTGGTTTTGCAGTTTGAATTACAGAAACTTCGAAATCCTGACCAGTCGGATAAGCTGGAAGATTTGGATAAACAACCACCCCGTTTTGGTTAATATACTGATCATCATAAGGCGATAAAACCAAAGGCGAATAAGGATCCGCAACCTTAATTCCGTCCGCGGTTCTATATTGGAAAGTATAAATTTGCTGAGGCGTTAAACCCGTAATTTCAATCCAATAAAGATTAGGATTTGTGGTATCTTTTTTCATCAGATAATTTGCACTCACCGTCCAATTATTGAAGCTTCCGATCACGTGCACATACGCTTTTCCAGGTGCGTAAAGCGCCAATCCTACTTTTGTTGGATCGGCTGGATCATAATTAATTCCTTGTCTCATATAAGCTGGAATCGCAGCCGATTGAACCGGAATCGCAAGAGAAACGGTGAATGTTTTCGTTACCACAGTTCCATCTGCTGCATTCGTCGCCACCACTTCCATATTCGCATCTTGGGTTACGGTATAAGGAAAATTTAAAGAAGTAGAAGCCGAAGAACTTGTATAAACAGTATTTCCATTGGCTTTCACCACATAATTTGCAGGCTGCGAGGAAGTTCCGGTAACATTTATCACTGTTCCGGAATTCACCACATTGGTGCTTCCTTCAATAGGATTGGTTAAATTAAATTGGAATTTCCCAACATTGACAAAAATATCCTGAGATTGAACAGATCCGTTTATTGTTTTTACCAAAAAACCGATTTTAGTAAGCGGGTTTGGGCGGTTTCCGTAGAAAGATTTCACGGTGTTCATGGTAAAAGTGTAAGTTCCCGTAGAACCTGAACTGGAAACATAAGTCAATTTGTTAGCAGCACTTGAGGCGGTCCAAGTTCCGTTGGTTGGAGAATCGGCGCTGGTGTTGCTCGAATCAATCGACCATGCCCATAAATAAAGCGCATGCGAAGTTGCAACTCCGAAATTAGTTTCATTTACGGTAAAAGTAATTGTAATCGCTTCGGTTTCGTTGAAAGTCGGCGGACTCACCGAATACGAAACGGTTTGTTGTGCGATAGCTAGATAAGGCAGCAAAAAAGCCAACATCAGCGTATAAAAATATTTCATAGCATTATAAATTTTAATGAGTGTAAAAGTAAGAAAATGTAATCAAAAAAAAACATTCTCTACAAATTCTCATTTAAAAGTCATAAAAATTTCAATAATGCAAATCTTTATTTAAAAAATGCTGAAAAAATCGGAATCTATTTTAAGGGATCGTAAAAAAGTTTTCTAAGAAACCAACAAACTGCAACCACGAATATCTGAATGATCAATCCTTCCCAGAACCTGAAATCTTGGACTTGAAATTTCATTTTCTAAAGACGATGACACTTGAGAATTTTCAACAATTTTTCCTAAATCCTGGGTTGCAATGAAACTGCAAGAATGAACATTTGCTAAATCGATGATATTGATTGCGCCAGTTCTGCCCTTTTCTACATACGAAAACGGATCTTCGGTATTTCTAACGAGAATCCGCATCCAACTGGGCGTTTCGTAAATGTTTTTGCCTAATGAATACGCTTGGGAAAGCAATTCGGTCATTGAATATTCGGAAAAAATCCGATCGGTTCCGAAACCTTTTTGCAAAATTTTCAGCAATTCATCTTTCGTCATTTCTTCTTTTCTTCCTTTCATTCCGCCAGTTTCGATGATGAATAAATCCGAAAAATTGAGGTTCTCGGAAAATGAATCCAAAAAATCTAAAAGCGCGAAAGAAACTCCGAAGAGAATTACTTTTTTCTCCTTTAAATTTTGTAAAAGTTCAAACAATTCCTGGTGATTATAAAGAAAATATCCGTTTTCAGGTTTTCCGGATTTTTTCATCAGAAAATCGACCATATAAATCAATGACGAATGTGGATTTTCGGAATAATTAGGTAATAATCCAAGGAATATAAAATCTTCCGGCTTTCCGATAAATTTTTCAAAGCTGTTATAAATGCTTTCTTCATACAAACCAAAATCGGCGATGAAATGCTTCGAACGGTTCATTTGCGTGGTACCCGAACTTTGAAAATACTGTTCGACAGAAAAATTTTCATCTAAAACCAAATGATTTTTGAACATTTCTATTGGCAGAAAAGGAATATCATCAACTTCTTGTATTTCACTCGGATTCACCCGAAGATAGTCACAAAATTTTCGGTAAACTTCCACATTTTCATATTGATAACGAAAAGTTTCCAAACATTTCTCACGAAAATCGGCTTCTGTTTTTATGTTGAAGATATTTTTCAAATCTATTTTTTTAATACTTTTTTTAACACAATATTCTTCGTGAAACCTTTGTGGCTTTGTGTTTAAAATTAAAATTTCATCACTCCCAAATTTTCAATTCAAAATCCTGCTGGAATTCACCATAAGTAAAATATGAAATCCAATCGCCGAGATTGACATATTTTGCTTCGTTTTCGTTTGATTTTAAATCTAAAACCATCGGCAAATGACGATGACCATAAACAAAATAATCGATATTCTCTGTTTTGAGTTTTTCCTTGGAATATACAATCAAAAATTCTTTGTCTTCTCCCAAAAATTCTTTGTCTTCCTCGCCGGAAATCATTTTATTTTTTGTTGAGAAATAAATTGCTACCTTCATCGCAATATCCGGATGAAGCCACTTGAAAGCCCATTGAGCAAGCGGATTGGTGAATAATTTCTTCATTCTTTTATAGCCTTTGTCGCCCGGTCCTAACCCGTCGCCATGAGCCAAAAGAAAATTTTTCCCGTTAATTTCAAAGTATTGTTTTTCGAAAAAAACCGTGCATCCAATTTCTTCCTCGAAGTAGTTTTTCATCCACAAATCGTGATTTCCCACAAACATGAAAAGTTCAACTCCGGAATCTTTCAATTCAGCCAATTTGCCCAAAACACGAACATATCCTTTCGGAATTACATGATTCCATTCATGCCAAAAATCGAATAAATCCCCCATCAAAAAGAGCACTTGCGCATCAGATTTTATTTCATCCAACCAACGGATAAATTTCTCTTCCCGCAATTTGCTTGCTTTTGGTGTTGGTGCGCCAAAATGCTGGTCCGAAGCGAAATATATTTTTTTATTATGTTCTAATTTTATTTTCATGGATGAATTTCGAAGTGCAGATTTCTTGATTTCTTAATTTTAGTAGAATGACCTAAAAACTATGAATTATTGTCTTCAGCAAACCATTCTCCGTAAGAATTTTCGGTTTCGTGAAGTTTCAGGTAAGCGAGTTGCACCTCTTTCGGAAGTTTATTTTTAATCTTTTCGGCGATATCATACAACATATTTTCGCATGTCGGCTGGTAATTACATAAAATCACTTTGTGCCCTTTTCCCTCCAAATCTTGTCCTAAATCTTTGTGCGGGGAAGCGCCATTTACCAAAACTGCATGATCCCAAACATCGATAATCTCGGAATTGACGATTTTTTTTATATCGCCAAAATCTACCACCATTCCGTTTTTTGGATCATTTAAATCATTGATAGGTCTTCCTTTTACCGTAACAAAAAGTTTGTAGGAGTGCCCGTGCATATTTTTGCATTTTCCGTCGTAATTGTACAGAACATGAGCGGTTTCGAAAGTGAAAATTTTGGTAATACGTATCATTTTGCAAAGATAAAGAAAGTTAAAAGATCGCAATGGTATTGAAAAAACTTTATTAAGATAGAATAATTCTCAAATTCAAAGCTAAAAAATCCCTCTGCAAAAAAAGCAGAAGGACTTTAAAATAACAATTATTAAAGAATATAATTAATGAAACTGTGCCGATTCGGTAGAATCTTTCATCGCAACTACAGAAGAATTCCCCGCAGTAATGACGGTTTGTAGTGCATCGAAATAGCCGGTTCCTACAAAACTTTGATGTTTTACCGCGCGGAACCCTTCTTTTTGCAAAGCAAATTCTCTTTCCTGAAGTTCGGAATAGCCCGCCATTCCTCGTTTTTTATAAGCTAAAGCCAATTCAAACATCGAAGTATTCAAAGCATGGAAACCTGCCAAAGTGATGAATTGGAATTTGTAACCCATTTTTGCAAGCTCTTCACGGAACGTTTCCATTTCCTCCACTGAAAGTTTTGCTGCCCAGTTGAAAGACGGCGAACAATTGTAAGCAAGCATTTTTCCAGGAAATTTCGCATGGATTCCTTCCGCAAATTTTCTGGCATAATCCAAATCCGGATTTGAAGTTTCCATCCAAATCAAATCCGCGTAAGGCGCGTACGACAAACCTCTGTCGATGCCCTGTTCTACTCCATTTTTCACTTCAAAAAAGCCTTCAGTTGTACGAGTTCCTGTAACAAATTTTTTGTCTCTATCGTCGATATCCGAAGTCAACAAATCCGCAGCATCAGCATCGGTCCTTGCCACCAAAAGTGTCGGAACGCCACAAACATCGGCTGCCAAACGAGCTGCAATCAATTTATTTACAGCTTCTTGCGTAGGAACCAAAACTTTCCCACCGAGATGTCCGCATTTTTTGGCAGATGATAATTGATCTTCAAAATGAACACCCGCCGCTCCGGCTTCAATCATTTGTTTCATCAGTTCAAAAGCATTCAAATTTCCTCCGAAACCAGCTTCTGCATCGGCAACAATCGGAACCAGATAATTTTTTCTGTTCACTTCATCCACTTCATTTACCGATTGAATTTGATCTGCTCTCAACAACGCATTATTGATTCTTTTCACTACACTCGGAACCGAATTCGCTGGATAAAGACTTTGATCAGGATACATTTCCCCGCTCAAATTGGCATCTGCAGCCACTTGCCAACCGGAAAGATAAATCGCTTCTAAACCTGCATCAACTTCTTGAACCGCCTGATTTCCGGTAAGTGCACCCAAAGCCGCCACAAAATCTTGGCTGTTGAGTTTTTCCCATAATTTTTCAGACATGAGTCTCGCAACCGTATAATCGAGTTGATAAGAACCTCTTAATTTTAGCACTTCTTCTGCAGAATAAGGTCTTTTAATCCCGTTCCATCTTGGGTTTTCTAACCAATCTTTTTCCATTTTCTGGATTTGTTCGTGATTTTTCATAATATTTTGGATTTGATTTTTTAATTAAATTTTACTTTTTGAATTCTTTTATAAATATTGATAAGCTTCCAAGGTTAAAAACTCCACAAAATGGTCGTTTAAAACAATTCCGTCAAAAATTTCGGTAGCGAGTTCAAACTTTCCGGAAGCAAACCGCTCTTCACCGACATATTCTTTAATTTTTTGAAGTTCTTCGGTTTGCCATTCGAGGATCATTTCCGGAAGCAATATTCTTCCATCGTCTAATTTTGCTTCATTTTTCAGCCATTGCCAAATTTGTGTTCTCGAAATTTCGGCTGTTGCGGCATCTTCCATCAAGTTATAAAGTGCGGCGGCTCCAACGCCCATCAACCAAGATTCGATGTAAAGAATTCCGACATTGATATTTTTTTGAACTCCCTTTTCGGTGATTGTGCCTTTTGGAATTTCCAATAAATCCGCTTCCGAAATCTGATATTCTTCAAATTTCTTGTCAATTTGATTCGGCGAAGGCATGAATTCATCAAAAATATCTTTCGCCACTTTCACCAAACCGGGATGCGCCACCCAAGTTCCGTCGTGCCCGTTTTTCACTTCTCTTTCTTTGTCGGCACGCACTTTTGCAAAAGCAATCTCGTTTTCCGATTCGTTATTTTTTACTGGAATTTGAGCTGCCATTCCGCCCATCGCGTGCACATTTCTTTGATGACAAACTTTAATCACCAACTTCGAATAAGCGCTCATGAAAGGCGAAGTCATCGTCACCTGATCGCGATCGGGAACCAAAAACTCCGGAAGATTTCTGAATTTTTTGATGTAAGAAAAAATATAATCCCATCTTCCGCAATTCAATCCGGAACTGTGCTCTTTCAATTCAAATAAAATTTCGTGCATTTGAAAAGCCGCTGTAATCGTCTCAATCAAAACCGTTGCTTTGATCGTTCCTCGCGAAATTTTCAGGTAATCTTGAGAAAAATTAAACACTTCATTCCACCATTTTGCTTCTTTGTAATGCTCCAATTTTGGAAGATAAAAATAAGGCCCACTTCCGTTTTCGATCAATTTTTGCGCATTTCGAAAGAAGAAAATTCCGAAATCGATTAAAGAACCTGAAGCTTTTTTACCATTAATTTCAATGTTTTTTTCTTCCAAATGAAGCCCTCTCGGACGAACCAAAAGTGTCGCTAATTCTTGATTAAGTGTGTATTGTTTACCATTTTCATTTTCAAAACTGATGGTTTTGTTCACCGCTTCGGAAAGGTTGATTTGTCCTTCCATACAATTTTCCCAAGTTGGCGAATTGCTGTCTTCAAAATCGGCCATAAAAGCAGAAGCACCGGAATTAAGAGCATTAATAATCATTTTTCGCTCAACCGGACCGGTAATTTCCACACGACGATCCAACAAATCTTTCGGAAGCGGATTGCAAACCCAATTTCCGGATCTTATGTCTTCAGTTTCAGGAAGAAAATTGGGCAATTGATGATGATCAAATTCAATTTGACGCATCTTTCGGGCAATTAAAAGACGGTCTCTTTCTTCCTCGAAAACACTATGAAGTTCGGTTAAGAAATCAACAAGTTCCGGTGTAAAAATTTCGTCGTACTGCTCTTTTGCATGAATTCTAAATTGGGTGGCTGTTTCCATAATGAAATATTTATCGGGATTGGTTGTACAAACTTATACAAAATATTTTAATTAGCGAACGTTCGCTAGAAAATAAATTTGCGAACAAATAATATTTTTTTTATTAACTTTGTATCAATCGGATTTTCAAGTAAATCTTTAGAAAGATTATAAATTGTATTCAATAGAAAAAAAAATGACAAACGACGGCAATTTTATCAAAACAGTTTTCGGCCTGAAACTCAAGCAGCAGCGGCAAAAAAAAAATTGGTCGCTACAAGATTTGGCCAATGAAACCGGCATGTCGAAATCTTATTTGAACGAGATCGAAAACGGAAAAAAATTCCCGAAACACGATAAAATCATTCACATTTCCGAAAAATTAGGTTGCAGTTACGACGATTTGGTGTCCACAAAACTTGATAAAAGCCTCGCCCCATTCACCGAAATTTTGCAATCGGATTTTTTTAAGGAAATTCCGCTCGAACTTTTTGGAATTAACAAGAGCAACCTCATCAGCATCATCAGTGATGCGCCGAAAAAAGTGACCGCTTTTATCAACACGTTGATCGAAATTTCGCAGAATTACAATTTAGGAAAAGAACGATTTTATTTTGCTGTTTTGCGAAGTTTTCAGGAACTTTATGACAATTACTTCCCGGAAATTGAGGAAAAAGCACAAAGTTATTTTATTGAAAATCAACTAAATGCAAAACCGAAAGCTGAAGATTTTGAACAACTTTTAATTCAATCTTTTGGTTACGAAATCAGAACGATGAATTTTGAAAATTTCGGAGCTTCCGGGAAATTGCGGTCGCTTTTTATTCCAGAAAAAAAACTTCTTTTACTGAACGAAATGCTCAGCGAAGACCAACGAACCTTCATTTTTGCTAAGGAAATTGGTTTTAATGTTTTAAATCTTAATCCGCGTCCGAATACTTATTCTTGGTTGGATTTTACCAGCTTTGAAAGTTTGTTAAATAATTTTCATGCGGCCTATTTTGCCGGATGTTTATTGATTCCAAAAGATGCTGTAACTGAAAAATTGAACGATTTTTTTCAATCGAAAGAATGGGAACCCGAAGTTTTCGATCAATTAATTCAAGAATTTACCAACTCACCGGAAACTTTTTATTATCGATTAACGAACATTCTTCCGCCGGAATTAGGGATTAAAGATCTCTTTTATCTTTGTTTTACCAAAAAGAAAAATTCAGATAAAATACAGATTTTTAAAGAGTTACACCTCAATCAACAACAAGCTCCACACGCCAACGCTACCAACGAACATTATTGTCGAAGATGGATTGCTGTGAAAAATTTAGTAAGTTTAAAGGAAAATGAAAAACTTACCGATGCGCAAATTTCGCATTACAAAGACAGTGGACTTTCATATTTGGTGATTTCAACTTCGCAGAAAAACCCTTTTTCTGACGGCACAAACCGCAGTTATTGTTTGGGAATTTTACTCAACACCAATTCTTTAAAGAAAATAAAATTTGCCAAAAGCGACCGAATAAAAACCATCAACGTCGGTGTAACCTGCGAAACCTGCAGCATTTCCGATTGCGAAGTACGACAAGCGCCACCAATCCGTTTGGAGAAAGAACTTTTCAACGAAGAAATGAAAAAATCCATTGAAAAAATCAGGAAAAATTTGTTGTAAATCGAATGGTTTAATTTTGTAATTTTAGAACATAAATGATTGTATTTGAATCCTCTGCAACTTCTTTTCCCGAATCGATGTCTCGAGTGTAACCGAATAATATCTTCGGAAGAAGTGGTTTGCGGATTGTGTTATGACCAAATTCATTTTACACACAATCATTTATCGGAAAATAATTTACTTAAAGAAAAATGTTCATTACTTTTCCCAGTAGAGAATGCGGTGGCTTTGCTACAATTTGAAAAAGAAAATCTCAGCAGAAAAATCGTACATCAACTCAAATATGGAAATCGGGAAAAAATCGGGAAAATTTTAGCCAATTGGACTTTAGAAAAAACCGATGTAAAAAACTTAATTTTCGATGTTTTGGTCACCGTTCCACTACATCCAAAAAAGTTGAGAAAGCGAGGCTACAACCAGCTTCATCTCTACGCCGAAACTCTTTCTAAAGAATTAAGAATCCCTTTTGACCACACTTTAATTCGACGAAATTTTCACAAAAAAGCGCAGGCGAAAAGGAGCCGAAAAGAACGTGAAGCAACGCAAAATCTTTTCAGCATCACGAAAGAAATTTCCGGGAAACATATTTTATTGATTGATGATGTTTTCACGACTGGAAACACGATAAGTTCGATAGCGTGGGAAATCCTAAAATATCCTAATAACACTGTTTCTGTTTTAATGATCGCGACAGATTAAACGAAAAAAAAATCCTTCACTGAAGAAAGGAAGGATTTAAATTTTATGTTGAAGCCGTTTATCTTTGAAGTTTTTCGCCATAAGACAAATCCCCTGCATCTCCCAAACCAGGAGTAATATAACCTTTGGAGGTAAGTTTTTCATCAATAACCCCTACCCAAATTTTAGCGTTGGGATATTCTTTTTGAATTGTTTCAACACCTTGCCTAGAAGCAATTGCCGCCACAATATGAAGTTGTGTAGGTTTACCATGATTCAACAAATCTTTGATGGCTTCTATTAAACTCGCGCCGGTTGCTAACATCGGATCTGCAACGATTAAAGGTCTTCCATCGATATTTGGACATGTCAAATAATCTTGTTTTATAGAAAAATAATCATTGGCATCGTGTTTTCGGTAAGCTGCAACGAAACCACAATCTGCTTTGTCAAGATAATTTAAAATCCCCTGAAACAAAGGAACACCCGCTCTTAAAATCGTTGTAATTACCGGCTGAACTGCGATTTCTTTCACTTTAAGTTTGTCTAAAGGCGTGGTAACTTCTATTTCTTTCTGTTCTAAACCTTTACTAATTTCAAATGCGGCAATTTCGCCAATTCGCTCCATATTTCTACGGAATTTCATGCGGTCGTTTTGCACTTCTACATTTCGTAATTCATTAATCCAGGTATTAACAAGCGAGAATTGATCGGATAAAACAGTAATCATAGATATTAATTATGTGGGTAAAGTTCGGGAAAAATTCAATTAATAAAAAACCTTTCAGAAAAAATTCTGAAAGGCTTAAAGTTTTTATTTTTGACGGAAATAAATTTCGATTGGAACTCCGGTAAAACCAAAATGTTTTCTCAATTGGTTTTCGGTGAATCTTTTGTAAGCTTCCTTCACATATTGCGGAAGATTACAGAAAAATACAAACTGCGGACTCGGCGTTGGAAGTTGTACGCAATATTTGATTTTCACGTATTTTCCTTTGATAGCTGGCGGTGGCGTTTGTTCGAAAACCGGTAACATTACCTCATTTAATTTTGAAGTTTTAATTTTTTTAGCTCGATTTTCATACACTTCCATCGCTACTTCTACCGCTTTCAAGATTCTTTGTTTGGTTAAAGCTGAAATAAACAAGATTGGAATATCAGTAAATTGACCAATTCTTTCTTTAATTTGATTCTCGAAATCGCGGGTTGAATTGGTACTTTTATCTTCCACAAGATCCCATTTATTCACCAAAATCACGATTCCTTTTCTGTTTTTCTGAGCTAATCCGAAGATATTCATATCCTGAGATTCCCAACCTAAAGTTGCATCCACCATGATAATTACCACATCGGAATATTCGATAGAACGGATGGATCTCATCACAGAATAAAACTCCAAATCCTCTTTCACTTTAGCTTTACGACGCATTCCAGCGGTATCGACCAAGACAAATTCATGTCCGAATTTGTTGTATAAGGTCTGAATTGAATCTCTCGTTGTTCCTGCAATATCGGTTACAATATTTCGTTCAACATCGAGCAAAGCATTGGTCAAGGTAGATTTTCCAACATTTGGTCTTCCTGCGATGGTAATTTTTGGCAAACCTTCGAAAGGATCTTTATATTCGGTTGTTGGAAATTCTTTTACGATATCATCGAGCAATTCACCGGTTCCGGAGCCTGTAGCTGAAGATAAAGTGTAATATTTTTCGATTCCTAGTTGATAAAATTCGGTTGCAGCCAATTCTTCGGTTGCAGAATCTACTTTATTTACGGTAATATAAATCGGTTTGTTGGATCGGCGAAGCATTTCATAAATCTCCTGATCGGTATCAGTCAAACCTTCTTCCACATTCAGCATGAAGATGATTGAAGTTGCTTCATCTACCGCCAATTCAACTTGTTTGATGATTTCTTCTTGGAAAACATCTTCTGTATTTACTTCATAACCACCGGTATCAATCACGGTAAATTCCACACCATTCCAGTCAGATTTTCCGTAATGACGGTCTCTTGTAACCCCGGAAGTAGAATCTACGATCGCTTCTCTTCTCTCTAAAAAACGGTTAAACAGGGTTGATTTTCCTACGTTGGGACGCCCAACAATTGCAACAATATTGCTCATTAAATTTTGTTTAATAAATGAATTATTAATGGGTTACTTCAACTTTTGAAGCCCAAAAATTTTTGCAAAGATAGGTTTTAAAATTTAGAAATAAAAAATCCGCAAAAAAAGCGGATTTATTTTATTTAAAATTGAATTGGATTCATGTTTTTAAATTCTTTCGATATCTGCACCTAAAGCGCGTAATCTTACGTCGATATTCTCATAACCACGGTCGATTTGCTCAATATTGTGAATGGTAGAATTTCCTTCCGCTGAAAGCGCAGCAATCAACAAAGCGTTTCCAGCTCTGATGTCTGGTGAAACCATCGTTGTTCCACGCAAAGGATATTCGTGATTCAAACCAACAACGGTTGCGCGGTGCGGATCACACAAGATAATTTGCGCTCCCATATCGATTAATTTATCAACGAAAAACAATCGGGATTCGAACATTTTTTGGTGAACCAATACCGTACCTTTTGCTTGAGTTGCTACGACCAAAATAATGGAAAGCAAATCCGGCGTAAATCCCGGCCAAGGCGCATCGGAAACAGTAAGAATAGAACCATCGATGAACTTTTGAATCTTATAATTTTCCTGAGCAGGAATATAAATATCATCACCAAGTCTTTCCAATTGAATTCCTAATTTTCGGAAAGTATTCGGAATTACACCCAACTCGTTCCAATGAACATTTTTAATAGTGATTTCAGATTTGGTCATCGCAGCGAGTCCGATCCACGAACCGATTTCCACCATATCCGGAAGCATTGTATGCTCAGTTCCGTGGAGCTTATCTACTCCTTCAATGGTCAATAAATTGGACCCAATTCCGGAAATATTCGCACCCATTCTGTTCAACATTTTACAAAGTTGTTGCAAATACGGTTCGCAAGCAGCATTGTAAATTCTGGTTTTTCCTTTCGCTAAAACGGCTGCCATCACAATATTCGCCGTTCCGGTAACGGAAGCTTCTTCCAAAAGGATAAATTTTCCGCGAAGTTCGGTTGCTTTTAGTGAATAAAGATATTCGTTTTCGTCATAATGAAATTCTGCACCCAATTCTACAAACCCTTGAAAATGCGTATCAAGACGTCTTCTTCCAATTTTATCGCCACCTGGAGTCGGCATATAAGCTTCACCAAATCTCGCCAACATCGGGCCTAAAAGCATAATGGAACCCCTTAGTCGGGAACCGTCTTTTTTGAATTCCGGTGATTTTATATAATCAAAATTTACAGAATCAGATTTGAAAGTATAATCACCATGACCGTTTTTGGTAACTTTCACTCCGAAATCTCCCAAAATTTCAATCAATCGGTTGACGTCATGAATATCGGGAATGTTATTGATTCGCACTTCGTCTTCGGTAAGCAATACCGCACACAAAATCTGTAGCGCCTCGTTTTTGGCACCTTGCGGAGTAATTTCACCCTGTAATCTTTTTCCTCCTTTTATCTTAAATGATCCGCTCATGCTTATTTTCGGTTTTTATTGTGTTGAAAGTTTCTTCTTTTGTTTTGGTTATTCTGGTTCTGGTGTTTTCCGTTGGATTTCCCGTTTCGGTTGGTTGCGTAGTAAATTTTGCTTTTTTCAAGAGAGTCCAAACCAGTTAAATCTAATCTGTTTTCGGAAAGATCTTTTAAATGCCTAAAAATCACTTCATCCTGAACATGTTCTTTGTTATAAACATTATAGGACTTCTTCATATTATTGGCAATTACTTGGATTAAAGCATCTTTTTCGTCGCCGTCTTCCAATTCGATGGCTTTGTCAATCAATTGCAAAATGCTTTTCCCGTAAAATTTAAAATCGCCTTGAAGTTTAGGATATTCCATTCTTTTTGGCTTAACCTGAAGCTCTTCCATCGTTGGAAAAGGATACGGTGAATCTACGTCTAAATCGTAATTAGCTAAGATAAAAAGGTGATCCCAAAGTTTATGTTTATAGTTTTCTTCGTCTCTCAATTGCGGGTTGCGCTGTCCCATAAAATCTACGATGGCTACAGCCATTTCGTTGCGCTGTTCTTTAGTTTCCAGTTCTTTGCAACGCTCTACAAGCTGCTGTATAATTCTGCCGTATTCAGGCATGTGCAGATGCGTTCTATTGGTATTATATTCCATTTTGCAAATATAAGAATTAGTTTTAGGTAAAAAATCGGTCGTTACTTTAATTTTAGAGCGTTTTTGTTATCGAAAATTCCTTGTTTTAATCAATGTTAGAGATAAATTTCTCTTTCTGATTCGGTGAAAGAACCATGCAGTGATCTGGAGCCAAACGATGACGATTTGCAGCAATTTTATTGTAAATAAAATCGGTAAGAGATTGTGGCAAATATTTCAAATAACTCAAAATACGATATTTTCCTCCCAAAACTTCAGCGATTTTAAATATTGCCTGAGATTTATCAAGATAAAAAGAATGAGGTTTCCAAAGATAAATCGTATTCAATTCTTGAGTTTCCAGACCTCTTTCCTTTAAAAAATGCTGTCCAAAATCGGATTGTAAAGACGAAAAAAGAAACTTATCCCGCGCATCATTTTTCAGAATCCACTGAATCCATTGATTGCAAAATCCGCAATCTCCATCATAAAAAACATAATATTTTAATGAGTTAACCACGTTTATTTTTTCGGTTCTGCAGGCAGATTATGAGTTAATCGAATATCATTCTCCACTTTACTAAAATACTGAATCAATTCTTGCTTTTGCGCTTCGGAATATTTCGCTTCGGAATGAATCAAAACATAAGAATCCAAAGGCATTTCTCCTTTTTCGATCATTTCAACAACTTCATGTAATTTATGCGCCTGTCTTTTCGGTTCGTAAGTAGCGAAAGTTGAAAAATTCAACTCTTTTCGGCCTTCATCAATGTGATCTTTCAGAAACCATGCAATTGGTTGTACGTTGCTGTACCATGGATATTTAGATTCGTTGCTGTGACAATCGTAGCAACCGTTTCTAATCAAGTTCGCGGTACTTTCAGGCGTATTTTTGATGGTAAGAAAATCCATTTGTGGTGTAGGAGCAGGATTGCTTTTATCAATCGGGAAAAACTGAATCAATACAAAGGCTACCAATAAAATAACGAGGATTTTTTTCATAATTTTAAAATTTAAAATGTGAATTTACAGCAATATTTTTTAAATACTTCAAAAAAAATCTAGAAGACTATTAATTTATTTAACCTTTATATCAAATCTTTAATCGCGATAGATATTATAAATCAATAAACATTTTTCAATTGATAAAAACTTTGTACTTTTGTAACATCAATTTAAAAACAAATTAATATGTCATTAGTAGGAAAAAAATTCCCCAATGTAGCAATCGACGCAATGAGCGAAATGGGTGACGATTTGAAAATCAACATTTTTGAAGAAGCGACCAAAAATCAACAAAAAATTGTTCTTTTCTGGTATCCAAAAGATTTCACTTTTGTTTGCCCAACTGAACTTCACGCTTTCCAAGAGGCTTTACCAGAATTTGAAAAAAGAAACACCAAAGTAATCGGCGCTTCTTGCGATACCAACGAAGTACACTTTGCTTGGTTGAACACCGCAAAAGATAACGGAGGAATCGAAGGAGTAACTTACCCAATTCTTGCGGATACTCACAGACAATTGGCTAACATCCTTGGAATCGTAGATCAAGATTTCGAATTTGATGAAGAAGGAAATGAATTCTACACAGGTTCTAACGTTACTTACAGAGCTACTTATCTTATCGATGAAACCGGAAAAATCTTCCACGAATCTGTAAACGATATGCCTTTAGGAAGAAACGTAAAAGAATTCTTAAGATTAATCGATGCTTATACTCACGTACAAAAACACGGCGAAGTGTGCCCTGCAAACTGGGAAGAAGGTAAAGATGCGATGAAAGCTGATAGAAATTCAACAGCTGAATATCTTGCTAATCACAAAAATTAATTAAAAAAAAACAACCGATATGTACACAGAATTAACAGAAGACACTTTGCAACAAATCGTTGCGGACCATGAGCAGGTTGTGGTACAATACGGTGCATCCTGGTGCGGAAACTGCAGAATCATGAAACCAAAATTCAAGAAATTGGCTGCAGAAAACGAAAATATTCCTTTCTACTACGTAGATGCGGAGAAATTACCAGAAAGCCGAAAATTGGCAAAAGTGGATAATTTACCAACCTTTGCGGTATTCAAAAAAGGAGAATTATTCAACCAAGTACAAACCAATCAGGCAGAAAGTCTTATTAACCTTTTTAACGAAGCAAACTCATGAAGCTACCTATAATTAGACAGTTTTATCAAACTCAAACTCCAGAAAATCTAGAAAAAACCGCCGAGGTTTTGGAAGCTTTCTGCGAATTCAGAGGTGCTACAGAAGAAGACATCAATGTAGCGGGAGAACTGATTACCAATATCTTTGGAGCATTGGAGGTTCACAAAAGCGTAAAAAACGGCATGAGTGAAAAAGATGCACTGAACGGATTTGCACAAAAGGTTTTAGGTTCTATCGACAAGTAAAACCAAATGTGTTTACAACAAAAACGCGGGAAGTTTCCCGCGTTTTTTGTTAATTATTTAGATTTTTTTCCTTTTTTATGTTTACCTTTTTGGTGTTTTCCATAATCATCTTTACCGTAGCGGTCGTCATCTTGCCAGTTTCGGTTATTGTTCCAAGAGCCATTTCTTTTCTTTGTTTGTCCGTAGGCATAGTCTTTAGCACTTCCACCATAGATTTTCTTGGCTTGTCCTGGTGGCAGTCTTTTAGCATTACCATAAGTTCCATTTCGACTTAATATACCTGGTCTTCCATAGATATCGCCGGTTCTGATTATGCGTCCGTTTTGGTACACATTTCCGTTTCTATCCCGATACACATCACCTTGTCGGTAAACAGTTCCATCAGATGTTCTATATACTGTTCCGTTATTGGGATAATTATTCGGATAGTTATTGCCATAAACATCATTTGCAGTTCCACAAGAAGTCATTGTAAATGCCAATCCTGCTGCTACAAAAATTTTAAATAGATTTTTCATTTTTAAATTTTTTAAAGTCTTTACAAGATTCCAATCTTAGTGCCAAACTCTAAAAATAAAATTAAAACCCATTATTGCCCCACAATTCGGCTTCGTCTTTCCAGTAATACCACATCACGCCAAACGCCTTTCATTTCAGCGATTTTCTCACGATTTCCTACGATTCTAAAACCAAATTTCTGGTGAATGATGAGACTCGGCTGATTCTCAGGGAAAATACCTGCCTGAAGCATCCAAAAACCATGTTCCTCACTGGCTAAAATTAATTTCTGAAGCAACATCGATCCCAAACCTTTTCCTTGCGCGGCATTTGAAAGATAAATGCTCACCTCGGCAACTCCTTTGTAACAATCTCGGTTACTGATTGGTTGCAGAGCTGCCCAACCCATGATATTCTGGTTTTCGTCCTCTAAAACAAGGCGACAAATTTTAAAATATTTCTGATCCCAAGCTTCCCAACTCTGTGCTGTCTGGTCAAAAGTTGCATTGCCTCCTGCGATGCCTTCTTCAAAAATTTCGATTACTTTTGCGCCATCCTCGGGTTGCAATTCTCGTATTTCGTAGTTCATTATTTAATGATATTTTTTCTTAATTCTTCTTTTAATTCTGGAATAATGGATTTGCTTATCTGTTTCATTTTCTGAAATTACACTAATGTTTCCGTCCACTTCCATAATCGAGAGTTTCACTTCTTCAATTTTTTCTACCCCATGTTCTCGCACCGATTCTTCGAGTTCATCCATCGATATTTCTACTTTTCTTAAATTATCTTCCAACACCTTTCCGTTGCGGATTAAGATGACAGGATCAGACTCTAAAAAGCTTTTCACTTTTGGATTTTTAAACATGATTTTCTTCAATAAAAAATTGGCAGCAAATAGCACTAAAGCAGCAATAAGACCACCTTCCAATGAAGTATTTTCGCCAACCATTGCATTTTGCACCGCATTCGAGATCAAAAGAAGCAGCACCACATCTCCTGCATTGAGCTGCGAGAGTTGGTTTTTCCCAAAAATACGGATTCCTGCCACCATAAAAAGATAAACGCAGAGCGAACGCAGTACAATATTGAGCAGATCTTCCATTGAAAATTTTATTAAAGATAAATAAAAAATAAAATTACCCATCTGTTTTGAAGATTTTCATCTACAAAAAAGTAAAAATCATGCATGATAAAGACAAAAAAAAAACCTTATCGGAAACCCAACAAGGTGATTTTTTCTAGAATTGTATTGAAAAATTCTACGCTTCCAATTCTTTTTTGAGATATTTTGCCGTTAAAGATTTTCTAGATTTCACTACTTCTTCAGGCGTGCCTTTTGCGATGATCTCGCCACCTTTGTTACCACCTTCCATTCCTACATCGATAAGGTGATCGGCCATTTTGATTACGTCTAAATTATGCTCGATGATGATAAATGAATTCCCTAGATCCACCAGTTTATTGATGGCATCCATTAAGACTTTCACATCTTCAAAATGAAGTCCTGTTGTAGGCTCATCCAAGATATAGAGGGTATTTCCGGTTTGTCTTTTTGCCAATTCCGTAGCAAGTTTTATTCTTTGTGCTTCGCCACCCGAAAGTGTTGTAGATTGCTGTCCGAGCGTGATGTAGCCCAATCCAACATCCTGCAAGGTTTTCACTTTCGTAAAAATCTTTGGAATCGGTTGGAAGAATTCAGTGGCTTCATCGATGGTCATTTCCAAGACATCAGAGATGGATTTTCCTTTGTAACGAACCTCGAGTGTTTCACGGTTGAAGCGTTTTCCGTTGCAGGTTTCGCAATGCACATAAACATCTGGAAGAAAGTTCATTTCTATTACCTTTAAACCACCACCTTGGCAAGTTTCGCATCTTCCACCTTTCACATTGAAAGAGAATCTTCCGGGTTTATAAGCCCTGATTTTTGATTCGGGAAGTTCTGCAAATAGGTTTCTGATATCCGTGAACATCCCGGTATAAGTAGCAGGATTAGATCGAGGAGTTCTGCCGATCGGAGTTTGATCAACATCAACAATTTTATCAATATGTTCAATGCCTTCTATTTTCTTGTAAGGCAATGGCTCCTGCACGCTTCTGTAGAAATGGCGGTTGAGAATTGGGTACAATGTTCCGTTAATCAGTGAAGATTTTCCGCTTCCTGAAATACCGGAAACCACCACCAATTTCCCTAGAGGGATTTCTAATGTTACATTTTTCAGGTTGTTCCCTGTAGCACCTTTCAGTACAATTGATTTTCCGTTGCCCGCTCTTCTTGTTTCAGGAATTTGTATTTTGCGTTTTCCTGTCATATAATCGGCGGTTACGGTATCCGCTTTCAGGAGGTCTTTAGGTTTTCCCTGCCATAGGATTTCTCCTCCGTACTTTCCTGCTCTTGGACCTATATCGAGTACTTCATCAGCTTCCAGAATCATGTCTTTATCATGTTCTACAACGATAACAGAGTTTCCGATATCTCTTAGGTTTTTCAATGAATTGATGAGTCTTTCGTTATCCCTTTGGTGGAGTCCGATGGAAGGTTCATCCAGAATATAAAGTACATTCACCAATTGCGAGCCTATCTGAGTTGCTAGACGAATTCGTTGGGATTCTCCACCAGAAAGCGTTCGGGAACTTCTGCTTAAACTCAAATAATCAAGTCCTACATCGAGTAGAAACTGCAACCTTGTTTTGATTTCCTTTAGGATTTCGTGGGCGATTACTTTATTTTTTTCACTGAAAGTATCTTCTACTTCATTCAGCCAAGTTTTTAGATCAAGAAGAGAAAGTGCATTGATTTCTGCAATATTTTTCCCATCAATCTTAAAACTAAGACTTGAAGGTTGCAAGCGTGTACCTTTACACTCCGGGCAAATCTCTTCAGTGGTAAAATGTCTTTCGAGGAGTACAGCGTCATAGCTTTCTTTATCCTCAATCATCTCATTAATGATAGCTACCAAACCATCAAAGTTCACTTTGATTTTCTTGGTGATACCTGCGTATTTTAAATCTTTATTAAACTCTTTGTGGCAACCATGGTAAATATAATCCAAAGTCTCTTCTGGAATATCTTTGAACGGCGTCATCAAACTAAGCCCGAATATTTCGAGAATATTTTTGATTTGTCCGAGAATCCATTTGTTGGATTTAATATCTTCCAAAGGCAATAAAGCCCCCTGATTGATAGAAAGCTTAGGGTTTTCGATAAAATAATCGGTGTTTACCTTTTTGATGGTACCCAAACCTTTACAATGTGGGCAACTGCCTTTCGGAGAGTTAAATGAAAACGTATTAGGTTCAGGTAAAGCCATTGAATAGCCGCTTTCGGCATCCATGAGGTTTTTTGAGAAATATTCTATTTCCTCGCTATTTAATTTTTGAATACCAATGGTTCCTTCGCCCATTTGCATCGCTGTTCGCAGGGATTTTTCCATTCGGTTTTCGGAAGCATTTTCCCCAATAATCCATCGGTCGATTACGATATCGATGTCGTGGGTTTTATAACGGTCGAGTTTTAAATCAGCTTCAATATCCTGTAGTTCCCCGTCAATTCTCGCTTGTCCGTAACCTTTTTTGGACATCTGAATGAAAAGTTCATGATAATGTCCTTTTCTGGAACGAACTACGGGAGCCATTAACATTACCTTTTCGCCTTTGTAATTTTCTTTGATGACGTCGATGATTTGTTCTTCGGTGTAGCTAACGAGTTTTTTACCGGAGTTTAATGAGTAAGCATCAGAAACCCTTGCAAACAATAACCTCAGGAAGTCGTAAAGTTCGGTAACAGTACCTACGGTAGATCTAGGATTTTTGTTGGTCGTTTTCTGTTCTATAGCGATTACTGGAGATAAACCATCTATTTTATCCACGTCGGGTCTTTCGAGGCCGCCGAGAAACTGTCTTGCGTACGCGGAGAAGGTTTCGATATAGCGGCGTTGCCCTTCGGCGAAAATGGTATCAAAGGCAAGAGAGGATTTTCCACTACCTGAAAGTCCAGTGATGACCACGAGTTCGTTGCGTGGTATTTTCACAGAAATGTTTTTCAGGTTGTGCTCTCGTGCTCCGTAAACTTCAATATATTCTTTAGAATCTTTCATTTTAATGCTCCGAAATTAGCAAATTCGGAATGGGCAAAAATACGGAAATTTTATGGCATTTCGCATGAAGGATTGTGAATGAAAAGAGGTAAGATTCAAGAGACAAGATTCAAGAATCTAAAGGGTAAGATCAGGTAATGTTCGACTATTTAATGTTTTATCATCGGCTTGTGGAGCTTTTCTTTTTAGATAAAATTTTAAAAACCATTAAGAAATGAAGGTTCATGAAGGCCTGTGTACGTGATTTTTAACCTAAATAATTATTTTTATGATGATGTTTATTGATAATTCTTATCATACATCAATAAATTGATTGATGAAAGTATTTACTTTTGCAAATCAATTTTAATCAATAATCAATTCTCAATGAAAAAACTATCAATCCTCGCATTATCTGCATTTTTGTTTGCAGTATCTTGTAAAGAGTCTAAAACCGACAATGCATCAACTGCTACTGAACAAGCTGTAGCTGAACAACAAGGTGAAGCCTATACCGTAAACGCAGACAGCAGCTCTGTAAAATGGACAGGATACCACAAAGGAGGTCTTAACCCAAGATTCGGAACCATGAAAACTTCGGGAACTCTTTCTTTAGATGGTGACAACTTAACTTCAGGAAGTTTAAGCTCTGACGTTAACACCTTGGTAACCGACCCTGCATCTGTAGATCCTGCACAAAGCGAAGGAAAAACTTCTGCAGACTTAGATGGACACTTGAAAAGTGCTGACTTCTTTGACGCAGCAAAATACCCAACTGTGAAATTCGAAATCACTAAGATTGAAGATTTAGCTGCAGGAACTGAAAGCAAAACTGAAGGAGCTAACAAAACTGTAAGTGGTAACCTTACCATCAAAGACAAAACTGTAAACGTAACCTTCCCAGCAAAAGTAGCTGTAGCGAATGGAAAAGCAGAAGTTACTTCTAAATTCACCATCAACAGACAAGATTGGGGATTAGCGTACGGAGCAGAAGGAGATCCGAAAGACTGGATGATCTCTCAGGAAGTAGATTTAGAGCTTCATGTTGTTGCAACAAAATAAGTTGATAACGAAATAAATGAAAAAAGGCTGCATGTATTTGCAGCCTTTTTTTTGCACCCAAAAACTACCACGTCATACCATGGAGATGAATCAACCGGTTTTTTGGAATAATTCTCTAATTTCTTCCGGTTTTAGACCCAAATAATCAGAGACCTCTTCTACGGTGACCTTCTGATGTTTGAGTTTGTGATTGATGTCTTTGATTTTTCTAATGATTCTTCTACAGTGGCCGAGGCTGTAGCGGGTAACGACATGAACGTCCACGGCGTCCATAATTAACTTTTGTTTCACGATTAAAAATTTTTTTTTGCTTCATTTTGCTGAAGATTTTGTTTAACATTCATTTAAAAAAACTCATGTTACATCCCATGCTGCAAAAGGCTAAAAAAGTGTGGAAAAAGAGGAAGAATAACCTAAAGAATGGTGTTTTAGGTTTGTCATAATTGGATTTTTTAAGTGTTTGATTCTTTTTATTACCGCAAGAATCTGGCGGAATCATCATCTATTCGTATTATAAAGTACCCGCATCATGGTACCGAGACGATCTGAGTATGTATTATTTAAGCTACTGCAGAAGTATGCAGCAATGCTAAAGTATCACAAAGGATACGGTGCAGCGGTTGACTCACTCAACGTGCTAGTGTTGCGTTCATGTAATGTAGTAAATCTCCGAGGAAATTCTTCGCTTTTTCCGACACCTTAATGAACGATTCGCAGAATATTCAAATAACATTCTTACTCACAAATATAAAAATTAATCTTATTATTATCAACACTAGCCCTAAATAAAACATAATAATGTAACAAAATGTTCGTTTTGTTACTTATTGCATTTTATTTACTATTACAAAGGCTACCCTTTCTTTACCCTTTCCTTTGACATTCCTTTGACATTCCTTTGACATTCCTTTGCCCCTCTTATTCCAACTTAATAAAACGGGATTAAAAAAACATGGTGTAACAAAATGCACCTAGATGGAATTTTTCAATCAAAACAATATCAAAAGTTACAAGAAAAACCAAATGTAACATCCTGTTTGTGAGTGTATTAAAACCATTCTATATTTGTCCTGTAAAACTAGTTGCAACGGAATTACACCGTGCTGAATGAGATTACACAAGGAAGAAGATGGCAGTTTTGAAAACCCGGTTCGAAACGGAAAATAAAAAACAACCACTGGCTCCAAAGTTATCCATTGTAGCACAAAAAGAAAAATTATTAATCTTTTAAAAAGTCAAAAAAATGGCAAAAGAAACATCAATTTTAAAGTTAAAAGGCGTGCTCGATGGCATGAGCTTTTACAAGAATTCCGAAGGACACTATGTACGTGCAAAAGGCGGAATAGAGAGAGAACGCATCATGAACGATGCTAATTTTGCAAGAACCCGTGAAAACATGAACGAGTTCGGCAATATCAACGGAGCAGGCAAACTGATCCGCAACAGTGTGAGCGAATACCTAAAACGCGCAAAGGATATACGAGCCAGCAGCCGATTGGTAAGCGCTATCTCGAAAGTCAAAAACCTAGACAGTGTTTCACCACGTGGACACCGAAAGTTTGCGATTGGATTTGCAACCCCCGAAGGACAGGCACAATTGCTGGGATTTGATTTCAACAAGTATGCTCCTTTGAGCCAAATTCTGAATAAGGATTTTGTGTTGGACCCCACAGCAGGCAGCTTAACCATTGCGGATTTCAAGCCTAAAGAAAACCTGAGTGTTCCCGAATATGCAACCCATGTAAGTATTGGTTTGGCTTGCGCAAGTCTAGATGCTGAGAATGACCATTCGCAAACGGTGTACGCTACTCCGAATCCTATGGTTATTAATGAAGAGGTACAAACCTTGACGGTGACTTTGGATTCACTTCCTACTGATCCGGGGATAAAAATGTTCTATGTATTCATCGCGTTTTACCAAATGATCAATGCGGAGTTGTATCCTTTGCGAAGCGACAAGATGAATGCGCTGAAGCTGGTGCATATTGTGTAGATTGGGGTTTATTTTATAGAAGGAGCGGGCTGAGAGGTCTGCTTCTTTTTTTTAGAGGAAAGAGGAAAGATTGGAATTTGAAAATGGGGACGGCGCATTATGGGATAGGCTTTAGGCAATACGCTTTAGGCAATAGGCTTAGACAATACGCAATTTGAAAGAGGTGGTTTCTGGAAGTTTTAGAGAAAAGAGGAAAGAAAAATGAGGAAAGATTTAAATTGGATTGGATGATTTGTCTTTTTGGGTTAAAAATTTTTAGATTTCAGATAATATGGATATATTTGAGTGATGCGCTACTTGGTGGCGTTTGTAGTAAATAGAAACGAACTAGAAAAAGACTTTGCCTTGAGAGGCATTAAAAAAAGATGAGCTTGCGTAACGCTATGGCGCAAGGAGGATTTTTATTGGGGTATGTTATTTGGGCGCAAAGGTGCTTCGCTTAGCTAAGGGATGGTGGTAAATCTGCAGAATTTGTGAGAATATTAATAGTTTCTTGCGGATTGGTCGGATTGGGCGGATTGGGCTGATTGAGGGGATTTAAATGTTAAATTTTCACTTGACCATTAAGGTATTAAGAGGAGTAATAAGCTAGAATGTGCCGACTACAATCAAACAAAAACAAAACACCACCGTTTCCCATGAATAAGAACTTATTGTAGCGATTTTTTTATTTTATAAAAATAGCATGAAATGTATTTCCAAATTCTTAATTTTACGGAAACATTTAGGCTTTCAATTTTTTTGTTTCCTGATGTTTACAACTATTAATGACATTTACTTTAATTGCTATGAAACAACGACTTGGATTTCTACTTTTGCTTTTGTTTTCACTATCTTTCTATGGACAGCAAAACCAGAGTGCTGATGAATTGTTCCAAGAAGCACGAACCGCTGCATTTGATAAGAAAGACTACCCCACCTCTATCGCCCTTGCTAAACAAGCTTTAGAAAAATCGCCTAATTATACCGATATTGCTGTGTTTTTAGGAAGATTATACACTTGGAATGGAGATGAGGCTGCAGCCCGAAACGTATTTACAGAACTTTTTCAGAAAGATGTTCAGGACGAAGATTTCTTCCTTGCCTATGCTTCGCTGGAATATTGGAATGACCAGAATGACAAAGCTGTGGAAATTTTAGATAAGGGCCTCCTATCTCATCCTCAGTCCGAAGAATTATGGACGCTAAAAGCAAGAGCTCTTTCCTCTTCTAAGAAGTACTCTGAAGCTGAAAAATCGGTAGAAACTTTGCTGGCTATTAATCCGCAAAACACTGAAGGCCGGGAACTCGCCACTAAAATCAATGACTTGAGTGCGAAGAATGCCGTGGGTATTACCTATAATTTCTCCCACTTTGATCAACAATTTGATGATGACTGGCATATAGTGGGAATCAGTTATAAAAGGGTCACTCCCATAGGCTCGGTAATCCTAAAAGGGAATTATGCCAATAAATTTGCCACCAGTGGAACTCAGTTTGAAATCGAAGCCTACCCAAGACTCTCTAAAACCTTCTATCTGTACGTTGGCGCAGGTTATTCCGGTGATGTAGGCATTTTCCCGAAATACAGAACGGGTGTTTCCCTGAACGCAAACCTCCCTAAAAGCTTTGAGGCAGAAATTGGGTATCGACAGCTTTATTTTAGCGAAAACCTTTGGATGTATACCGCATCTGTAGGAAAATATTACAAAAACTTCTGGTTCAATCTCCGTACTTATATCACTCCGGATCGCGAAAACATTTCTCATTCCTATACGGGAACGGTAAGGTATTACCTAAAAGGAGCTCAGGATTATATTGCCTTCCAAGCCGGAACAGGAATTAGTCCGGAAGAAAACCGAAACAATCTTTTAGATACTACCACCTATAAACTAAAGACTTATAAGGTTGGTGCCGAGTATAACTTTTCGGTGAAAAAGACCAACCTTTTTTCTGTTTCTGCGATGTATTTCAACCAAGAGTTTCGCCCGAATGTAAAAGGCAACCAATTTGATATCACCTTGGGATACACTAGAAAATTCTAAGCCTTAACAGGTTCTTATTTTTTATTCCTATAATTGACCATCACTGAATCGGGCATTATTTTACCGGAGGAATAAAATTGGGCATTCATTTTTTTAAAGTTAGCGAACTGATTATTTATTTTGGTGAATTCAGACTGATTATCTACCGCGGATTCTTTCATGTCATTAAGTTTCATCAGCATCTCGCTTTCAAGATGATAAGACCCATAATGATAATCAATAAGCTCACTTTTACTTCTCATCATAGGATAACCATGAGCCTGCAAATCCAAATCTGATTGCAACCCCTTTCCTACCCAAGTAACCGTGGATGGAGTGATGAGCTTATAATTGTTCTTATAATACGCAACAAGAGACGGTGCCACATCAAAATGACTCACTACTTTTTTGAAAGACTTCGCTCCTTTCAGCAGGGGCGAATAGATCACCAAAGGTACATGGTATCGGTCTATTTTAGATTGCATCGTAATTTCAGGCATACTGTGATCACCAGTAATCACAAAAATAGTATTGGCGAAATCCGGTCGCTTACGGTAATTATCAAAAAAATGTTTTAGAGCATCGTCTGCATTCAACACAGACACCAGTTGTTTCTTGTGCATTGCTGCCCATTTTTGTTGCTCGGGAGAAAGCCCCCCCGACTTTAATCTATGTGCAAATAATTTTTCGTAATAAGTACTATTATTAATTAAGAACGGATTGTGGGTAGATAAAGTTAATATAATATTGAAATAAGGACCTGCCTGAGGTTGCTGCACTTGAAGCATTTTCGAAAATACTGCTTGATCTTCATATCCCCAACTCTCTCCGCCATGGCTTGCCGGCAATTTTTTGTATGGAGCATCATAGGAAGACTGATCAACAATGTGACTTACTCCTGAAAAATCTAAAAACTTTCTAGTTTGGTCAAAATCAGCATTTCCTCCATAAAAGAATCCGGTATCAAAGCCATTTTTTTTCAGAATATTATACAGGTTGAAGTGAGCGGGTATTTTCTCCATCTCCATAAACCCATTCCTTCCATATGGCAGTGATCCGGTAATTGTAGGCAGAACAGAGAATGTTCTACCAGAAGAACTCAAACTATTTTCCCAATAAAGACTTTTTGATGCTAATGAATCAAGGAAAGGCGTGAAGTTTCCGATATATCCGTTCGGTGAACTGTAAGCATGTCCCATTCCTTCCAGCACAACGAAAACCAAGTTTGGTGTTTTTTGAGAATGGTTCATATAAGATCCTAAAAAATCTCGGGTTTTTTCTTTTCTCCAGAAAGGATAGTTTGGATTTATCGCATCGGGATCCATTTCTATTTCCTCTTTCGCATTCAATAAACGAGCTATTCCAGGATATTTACTTATCATATTATCAATATTAGAATCGAAAAAATAGGCCCATTTGCTTTTTGCAGCTGTTTGTTCAAATTCATTTTTGAACTTCACTTGAATGCCATTTGATGGGATAAAAAAGGCCAATATGCTAATTGCCAACATGATCACCCCAACATACCATGACTTGAAAGTAGATTTGAAAGCCAGCCACAAAGGAATAATCGCTGCCGCAACCAAAATCACTGTTAATACTATGTTTTTGACATTGAGGATGCCACTAGCCTGCAGAATCTGCTTCATTTCTGCTTTGCTATAGTAGAGAAAATCCGCTCCCAATAAATTTTTGGATTCCGAGAAATAGAAGAAAAGGAAATATTGACTGATAATAACCACTGCCCCGATAAGAATGGTCAACGTTTTTGCCCAACTCTCTTTTATAAAAGATAATAACAAATAAAGCATCCCCATACCGGAAACAAATTTGAAAACAAAGAGCAGGTTTTCAAAGAAAAGATTCTCTGCTATAGCCCTGTAATTATCGTCATTAAAGTTGTAACGGTACCATCCCCATTCGGCAGAAACACCTATTAAAAAAAGTACTGAAAATACAGGTGCGAATACCCCCCAGTTTCTGAGGGCCACTTTAAGAATTTTCCAAATACGATCTTTTAGTGGTAGATTTTTATCTGCCTGATTAAAACCTTGCCTGGTCATTTCGCCCCAATGATGCGTTTTCCTAAAATAATCAAAGAACCCCCTGACTCCTGACCAAACGACGATAGGATGGAAATAAAAAGGCTCTAAAAAAGCAGAACTGATTAGTCCTGTGAAATCTTTTCTTTTGTTATATACCTGATGGCTCACCAAATCTACAAGCACTGCATAAATAGAAAATAAAATTCCTGTGCAAATGACTAATGCAAAAAGTGCCCAAAAGAAAGGCCAGCTGATAATCCCCAATATTAAGAATATAACAAAAACAACATACCCAAAAAACTCTATTAAAGGACCAAGGAACTCAAAAAAGAACCAATAAGGCAGACTCACCATTCCGAGTTTGCCATAATTAGGGTTGAACATGAGCTTACGATGCTTCCACAGTGTTTCCATGGTTCCCCGCATCCATCTATTTCGTTGTTTTTTGAGAACATCTTTGGTTTCTGGTGCTTCGGTCCAACATAAAGGGTCAGGAATTGTTATTACTTCATACGGCTCCTTCAGCTCTTCCATATACTTGCGCATTCTTACCACAAGTTCCATATCTTCACCCACCGTATTGCGATCATATCCGCCACACGCAAGCACAATCTTCCGATCGAAAACCCCGAAAGCACCTGAGATAAGAATTAATCCAGAAGCCCGGGACCAAGCCATACGTCCAAGGACGAAAGCCCGGATATACTCCAAGGCTTGGCTTCGTCCCAATAAGGTTTTGGGGATATTAATATCTACTATTTTACCATCTATAATCTTACAATTATTGGCAAGTCTGATAATCCCTCCACATGCGATGACCTTTTTATTTGTTTGTTCCAAAAATGGTTTAGCAAGTTTCAGGATAGAATCTTGTTCTAATATACAATCTACATCTATACATACCAAATAATCACCGGAAGAAATATTCACCCCTACATTTAATGCGTCTGCTTTGCCTCCGTTTTCTTTGTCTACCACAATAAGTTTGCTGAAAGCTGGATTTTTGCTTTTGTAAATCCCTTTGATTTGATTGGTTTCAATGTCTCCTTGGACAAAAAAATCGGTGGATTCCAATTCATAAGCATTAATCAATTTCTGCATCGAATCGTCTTTACTACCATCATTCACAATGATAATTTCTAAATTATGATAATAAAGTGAGAGTAGAGACCTTACATTTTCCACAACAGTAATCCCTTCGTTATATGCTGGGGCAATAAGACTAAATGTTGAAGCATTGGGATCACCAGCAATAATGCTATAATCGGTAAAAGTATTTTGCCTTTTATAGAGAATCACGGCACCAAGTGCGTAAACAGCAATCCATCCGTAAACGAATACAACTGCGGCACCGTAAATTAGGAAAATCCAAATAACGAGTTCGTAAATAAAATGAGAAAATGTTATCATATTTTTTTCTGGAGTGCGTGTTTAATGATATGAATTAATTCTTCGGAAGCAGTAGGATCTTGGATAAACAAATTTAAATACTCCTGATGTCCTAATGCAAAAAGTGCTTCGGCAGCATGAATTCTGATGCCCGTATTGGGATGCTCCAGCAGTTGTGTTTTTAGAAAACCGACTGAGCCCTGATCGTTGGAAACCTCCATTTTTTTCAAAATTTCGTACTGCGCTTCCAAAGGTTGATCGGGGAAAACCTCGGCAAGAGCAGAAATTGTTTTTTCATTCTCTAATGACAATAGTGTTCTCACCGCATTTACTCTCACCTCAACATCTGAATGTTGCAATAGATCCCATACTGCAGGATAAAAGGACAGCATTTGGAATTTCCTCAGTAAACTAAGGGCAAAAATAACGACTGAGTTATTGGAACTCTGTAACCAATTATTAATCTCTACTTGATCCTCTTCAGGAATGCTAGTGAGCGAAATAAGTAAGCGAAGCTGTTGCCAATCAGAAATATCATGAGAGATATTATTAAGAAAGCTTAGCCCTTTGAATCCCTTGAAAGCTAACATTGCATATTGAGATTCTTGATAAACCATAGTAGATGGATGTTTTAGAAACGACTCTATTTTCGGAAGAGCAGCATCCACTTTCATCGCCGTCAGTTCCTGGATACCACCTGCTATGAGATGCGGTTTTTTCTGACTGAGTTTGCTGTAGGCTTCTTTGCTAAGGTTATAAGTTTCAAACAAATCCTTGATTTCTTCTTGTGCAATACCCGAAAACTTTTTTTCAGTACTTACCAATTTTTCTAGGAAAAGCTCTCTGAATGCAGATCCATGAGAAACCTTCAAGAACTCCTCACTATCAGTTTCCTCCTCTTTACCATATACGATGGCTTCAGATACTTTCTCATCTATTAATCGAGACCATTCGGAGAGATTTTTCAGTGATCTGTATTGGCTAAAACTATAAATGAGCACTGCGATAATCAGTATGATAACTATAACCAGCAATACAACAAAAGCGATGAAAAGTTCGTGAATCGTAATATTAAAAATTACCATTGTTTTATTTTACAGCTATTCTTTTAATCCTAAGCAGCAATTCATTTGGGCTGAACGGCTTCACAATAAAATCTGCCGCTCCCATTCCGAAAGCATTAATTACGACCTCCTCTTGCCCCATGCTGGAAAGCATAATAACAGGAATGTTTTTTCCTGACGACTTCACAGCAGAAAGAATCTCAATACCAGAAGCAAATGGCATCATAATATCGGTTATGATTAGATCTACATCTGTATTTTGAAAGGTCTCAATCGCCTCTTTCCCGTTATGGGTTATAATAACTTCGTGGCCTTCTTTTTTTAGTTTGTGTTCAATTGTTTTCAGAATAAGTTCGTCGTCTTCAGCAATTAAAATTAGCATATTATCTTTATTTTATCATTTCTTTAATTAAATCAAGCGCCACTTTGATTTCCTGAAGGATTTCTTTAGGAAAATCAGGAGCTTCTGCATGTTTTTTCAAATTATCTTCCCATTGTAAAGACATTTCCGATAATTTGAATAATCCAGCTGTACCAGCTGTACCCTTGAGTTTATGAATTATTTTTTTGAGTTCCTCTGAAGGATGATTACTTTCCGCTATTTTCAAATTTTCTTCAGAGGCCATTAACTCTTGTAACAAGATATTTAAAAATATCTTTTTGAATTCTTCATCTCCACCTACTTGTTCCTCAAGAATATCGAGATTCCAATGTTCGTCAAGCATTGGTTTCTGCTGGTTTTCATTTTCTATTTTATTTTTTACAAGATGTTTCTTTAACATTTCTAACAGATCAATCTGTCTTAAAGGCTTAGGCAAAAAGTCGTCCATTCCTGCTTCTAAGCATTTTTCTTTTTCACCAGAAACATTCCCTGCAGTAACCCCAATAATTAAAACCGTTGAATAACCAGGCAATAAACGAATCTCTTTCGTTGCCTGAATTCCATCCATAATAGGCATTTGAACATCCATCAAAATGAGGTCAAACTCTTCTAACTTACAAGCTTCCAACGCCTGCAAACCATCAACCTTTTCGGTAAGTTGAGCATCTGGCACGATGGTCTCTAACATTTTACGATTCAGCACCATATTTACCGGATTATCATCAACCAGTAATACATTGAGATGGGAAGGGAACAATGCTGAATGTCCAGTTTCTTTTGCCACAGTATGATGTACGGTAATGTTTTTTGAATTTTTGATAGCCCGTTTCAGGGTGTCATATAGCTCTTCACATTTCACAGGTTTTAGCAAGCGGAAGGAATTGGGATCTTCTTGAAAATACTCCAACACCTCAGATTCTTCGGAGGAGGTATGAAGTATCACTAGAGGTGCTGACTCCTCTTGCTCTTTGAAGAGTTGTTTGATTTTATCGATGGTTTCCAAGCCAGAAATAAACGGCATGTGATAATCCATTAAAATAATATCAAATCTTTCTCCTTTACTTAATATATCGAGTGCTTCGAATCCGTTGGAAGCTAATTTTGTATTGATCTTTTTGTAATTCAGCATGTGCTGAATGATTTTTCTGTTATTTTCATTATCATCTACCACCAATACACTTTGCAAAGGCAAACCTTCATTCTCCTCTACAGCATTTTCAAAATCGGCTTTTTCATAGGGAAGTTCTATATCAAAATAAAATACCGAACCTTTTCCCAATTCACTAATCAGGTTGAGTTTACTGCCCATATATTTTAGTAAATTGTTGGATATAGTAAGTCCCAATCCTGTACCACCAAAGCGTTTGCTCACAGAGCTGTCTTCTTGAGTAAATGCATCGAAAATTCTCTGTTGTTTATCTTCCGGGATTCCTATTCCTGTATCTCTTACTGCAAAACGAAGCGTAATATTCTGATCATCCAAGTGTAGTTTTTCAACTTTTAGCTCTATCTCTCCCTTTTCTGTAAATTTATTGGCGTTGCCCAATAAATTAATAAGCACTTGCTTAATGCGTGGCTCATCCATAAACAACATTTTCGGAAGCCCTTGCTCAACATTGAGAAGCAGTTCTATCTTTTTCTGTTGAGATTGATAGAGAATCACGTTCATCACTTGATTCAGCAACTTATAAATATTACATTTTTCAATAAACAGTTCCAATTTTCCAGATTCTATTTTTGAAAAATCGAGAATATCGGAAATAATGCTGAGTAAGGTTTCCCCAGATTCGTTTATATAATTAAGATACTGAGTTTGCATCTCATTAAGTGGCGTTTTGAGCAAAAGATCCGAGAATCCAATCACTCCATTGAGTGGAGTACGTATTTCGTGGCTCATGTTTGCCAGAAACTCAGACTTGGCCTTATTGGCAAGATCTGCTAATTCTTTGGCTTTTTTAAGTTCTTCATTGGCCTTTATCGTTGCTGTAATATTCTGTACGGTAACTATTACTCCGCCTGTAACCCCGTTAGAAATATACCAAGGGGAGGCTTCGAAATTATAATGTTGAGGTTCGGATGCCTCGTATAGTTGAAAGTAAAAATCTGCATCTTTATGGGCTTTACCTTCTAATGCTTCATAATATATTTTTTTTCTTTCCTCAGGTATATTGGGATAAAGATCGAAGATATGTTTCCCGATAATTTCCTTACCAGACATTTGAAACTCTTCGGCCCAGGTATTGCTTATCACCAAAAAGTTCAGGTCTTTATCAAACATGGCTACAGCGGTGGGAACATCATTCACAAAAGACTGAAGCATGGCTTCTTTTTTCGCAAGTTCAAAATAGGTTCTTTTGAAATTGTCTATATCCTGAATAATCCCAAACACTTTTGTACACACTCCATTTTCGAATTCGGGAATTCCTTTTACTCTTACCCATATTACATTTCCGTCTGCTTGTTTTAGCCGGAGTTCTTCATCATAAGCCATCCCTTCATTGACTACTTTATTGAACAGATAAGTAATGCGATCCTTATCTTCATCTACATAAAAGTCTATTGCTCTTTCCAAATCAGGCACATAATCCTGATCAACTTTGTGGATCTCCCTAGTATAGCGAGACCAAAAAATGGAATTTTTTTTAAGATTAATCTCCCATCCTCCTACTTGAGCAACCGCACTTGTCTGTTCCAGAATTTTCCGGGTGTAGATTAAATCTTTTTCCAGTGACATTCTATCCGTGACATTCAGCGCAGTACTCAACACATAAGGATTGCCTTTTTCATCTTCCTCCATCATATTATGATACATCCAAATGATTTCTTTACCTTCTTTTGTAAGCAGTAGCATATTGCCCTTATCTTCTTTATTCACCATCATCCGTTCCAAATACTGTTCCAAAAATGGCCAGTGCTCCTGTGGGATAAGGTCTTTTAAATTAAGTTTTTTTAATTCTTCATTGGAATAATTCAGCACTTCACAGCCCCTCTTATTCACCGCAAGAATATTGCCCTCCATATCATGGATACTCATTAGACCGATGGCATTATTGAAAAAACTCTTGAACCTCCTTTCAGAACTCTCTAGCTTTAAGTTTTCTTCTACCAATTGAGTAATATTCTTCCCAAAACAAAAAAACTCATTGTGTAGATGATTGCGTTTTAATTGCCACTCGATAATTACTTCTTCATCTTCAGCAATTTTGGTATTGGTTGTAAATAAGAATTCATCTATTTGATCCAGTTTTTTATTCGTCAGTGAAACTGCTTGCTCAACATTTAAAAGATCGATAAAACTTCGACCAATCTCTTGATTTTTCTTTAATTTAAAAGTATTTAAAAAAACTTGATTGAGATTTTTAAATTTAAAATTATTGTCCAGAACACAAATCAGATTATTGGTAATATTGAATATATTTTCGAAATATTCCGCGTGCAAATTTTGTTTCTTATTTATTAATATCCTAGTAATAGTCTTTCCTATCTTTTTAAGAAACTCCATTTGTTTTTCTGATAAAATATTGGGCTTATAATCCATAACACAAAGAGTCCCTAGCACAAAACCCTCATCGTCAACAAGCGGAAATCCCGCATAAAACCTAATTCCACTTTCAATAACAATATCCATAGACCTCGAATCCAACAAAGTGTCATTAATTATCAGTATTTCATTCGTTGCGATTACATATTGACATATTGTGTTCTTACGATCCACTGTATCAAGCTCAATTCCTACACAACTCTGTATACTCTGGGCTTGTTCTGTCATCGTAGCAATAAGGGATAGTGGACAATCCGCGACTAAACATGCGCCTTCTGCGAAAATATCCAATTCAGGATCTTTTTCTAAATTCAATAAATTTAGGAATTGCAACTTTTTTAATCTTTCTTCTTCATTATTAGGAATTTGATATTCTGGCATAATAATTAAACTTAATTACATGGGTTATTTAAAAATTAATAAGCATTGGAATTGTTGATCTAACAATAATTCAGAACTTAATCTCATAAGTTTCCAGAGTTTTTAACCACAAATGCTTTCTCTGTAAATATACAAAAAAAACAAGTCATAACTTACACTATAGTTTTTTAAATATTTATCTAACAATCTATGTCTAAGTACTCTTCATATAAAAAACATTACAAAAAAAACTAAACCCTGATTTTAAGTTCCAATGAAAAATAAAGTTTGATGAAAGCTGTTCGATAACGAATTTATCGCTAAGAAAAACGGCATGTTGCTTTAAAGAAAACACATCATTTGCCAAGAAAAAATCTAAAAGAGCTACTGATTTTGGTGTTCTTGAATGGGAATGATCTTGGATATTTTAGTCAATTCTTTTGTGAGATAGCAATTTCCGTTGTAGTGAAGTACCGGTTTTCTTTTATTCGCGCATAATTCCTGACTGATATAATCGTAGTGCATTACATAATCAATCATTAGTAGCAAAGGTTTTAGCATGAGATAAAAAACCTGCAAAAAGCTGAAGAAGTATTACATAAAACGATAAACAAAAAAAAGGATAAGATATCAATGGAAAAGAAGAGTGTAAAATTCTGGAATTGAATAATCAGCTCATTGATGAATGTCTAGGAAAGAAAATTAGTTTTTTCTCAATCATCGAAAAACATTATGAATAAAGACAATTGGGTTAATAAATGGTTCGATTTTAATACTCTTATCTCATTTTTTTGAATCATATTATGATATTTGTCTGTTTCTTTATTTAGAATAATTAAAAATAATTTTTACCTTTGCCTCATTATCAATAATAATTCTAAATAACCCATGAAGAAAATAATCATTTTTGCAGGCACGATGTCTGTTTTTTCCTTGAATGCCCAAGAACTAGATTCAGTAAACGAGAAAAATATCGATGAAATCATTTTGAACAGAATTTCAAAGAAAGATACCGAATCCAGCAACAAAATGCCAATCAAATTTATCGAGAATTCACAAGTTTATTCTTCTGTAGATAAAAGCGTTTTGGAACACCAGAACATTTTTACGGTAGACGAGGCATTCCGAAATGTCACAGGATTGCAGAAAATGTGGAACGCCACCAACCGATCCGGAGATGGCGGTGCCTATATTAATTTGAGAGGATTTATCGCATCCAACGGAATGAGAAACGGAATGGTTTCTCCTGTTTCGGGAACCATTGACGCAATAAATATTGAGAAATTAGAAGTTTTGAAAGGCCCATCCGGAACGATATTCGGGAGTAATGTTTCTTCTTACGGCGGAATTGTGAACAGGGTGACTAAGAAACCTTTTGATTATTTTAAAGGAAGCGCAACAGTTGCAGGTGGAAGCTACGATTATTATCGTGCACAAGCAGACATCAACGCACCACTGAATAAATCAAAATCGCTGTTGTTCCGTATCAATACGGCATATACTACAGAAGGAAACTTCCAGAATAAGGATGTACATAATACTTATTTTGCTTTCATTCCAAGTTTAACTTGGAAAATATCCGATAATGTAGATTTGAATGTAGAATATGAAGCTTTTGAAAACCGTAACCAAGGCGAACAAGGATTATTCTTTATTTTCTCACCATCCAAATATGGCTTCAAGGACATGCAGGATTTGGAAAATGCAGGTTTAAACTATAAAGAATCTTATGTAGGAAAAGACCTCTACAATACCGGTAGAAACAGAAACTTATTCGGACAATTGAATTATAGAATCAACGACAAAATAAAATCTACCACATTGGTAAGCAGCTCCTATAGCTACTCCAACGGTTTCAACCCTTATTTTTATTTAACCACAGCCAGCTATGCTCCAGATGGGACACCGCTTGGACTTTACCGCGGCGATCAATCTACCCGCGACAGCAAGCAAACCTACCTTCAATTACAGCAAAACTTTAATTTTGATTTCAATATCGGAACAATGAGAAACCGCCTTTTGGCTGGTGCCGATTACCTTAAAAATAAAAGCAACCAATTGTTTATTTTTGGAATACTCGATTTCGTACCCTTCACCAGAAACTATGATTACACAGGATTCAACGGGCAAACTGTAGGAGATTTCTACAATTCGGAAGCCGCTGGAAACTATCCCGACATAGGAGAGAAAAACACTTACAGTGCTTATGTTTCTGATGTTTTAACTATTGCAGACGGACTGAATGTGATGGCTTCTATACGATATGAAAGCAACGATTTTCAAGGTGGAAAAAAAGGAGCCAACGAAATTCAGCCTTATCAACAATCTGCTTTCTCACCAAAATTTGGTTTAGTGTATGAAATTGTAAAAAACAAGTTCTCAGCATTTGGAAATTACCAAAATAGCTTCAAAAGCAATGGGTATTATCTATCTGATGCTTCAGAAAATGTATCTCTTTCTGATCCTGAAACCGCTAACCAGTACGAAGTAGGTTTCAAAACTAATCTTCTTAACAGCCGCTTAAATGCTACTATTAGCTATTATGACATTAAAGTAAAAAATACACTACAAACCATTGGGTATACCACCTCATCGCTTGCTATACAAAACCAAGCTGGTGAACTGAAAAGCAAAGGTGTTGAATTGGAAGTAAACGCTTATTTAGTAAAAGGATTCTCTGTCATTGCAGGTCTTAGCTATAATGATAGCAAATACACCGAAACTTCTGACGCTTCAGTATTGAACAGAAGACCGAACACGGCTTCTTCTCCATGGTTGGCTAATTTCAATGCCAATTACCAGTTCCTTGACGGAACATTAAAAGGATTAGGATTTGGTTTCGGTGGAAACTATGCGAGTGCCAATCGAATTTTCAATACAACAACCGATGTGTTTGAATTGCCGAAATATTTCGTTTTGAACGGAAATGCATTTTATGACACTCCAAAATATAGAATTGCAGTAAATGTAGATAATTTTACCAACGAACATTACTGGATCGGCTACACTACCGCAAATGCACAGAAATTACTCAACGCAGTAGCAAGTTTCACCTACAAGTTTTAGAATTATTTTGCAATTATTCCTATTCTTAATTTTAATTTTCATTCAAAAGTTGGCAGTTTCGCACTGCCGGCTTTTTTAGCATATAAAAACATGATGAAGAAACTTCATAGCCGCCGTCAGGAAAAAGGAACCTCAAAACTCAAGAAATGGATTGGCAAGCTGCACCTATGGTTGGGCTTGGGAATTGGATTGATTGTTTTTATTGTGAGCATTACAGGTGCTTTACACGTTTTTAAAGAAGATATTCAATACGCTCTTCGCAAAGATTTTATCTATCATAACGAACCCAACATCCAAAACAAAAAAGTGCTTTCTCTAAAGGTATTGGAGGAAAAGGTAGAAGCACAAACTTCGGAGAAATACCCTATTCACTGGGTGGAAATTCCGCTGGACAAATCCAAATCCTATAAATTTTATTACTACGAACACGATCCAAAAGCATGGAACTTTTTTGATGAATATCCGGTTTATAAATCAGTTTATACCAATCCATTCACAGGAAAGGTACTGAAAATTCAGGACGAAAAAATAGAGTTCTTCACGATTGTAAAATCTATTCACTGGAGCTTTCTGCTTAAAAGCGAATGGGGAACTTATGTGGTGGGAATTCCGGTGCTGATCTTTTTGTTCATGCTTGTATCCGGAATTATCCTTTGGTGGCCTAAAAACAAATCTGCCAGAAAACAACGCATTTGGTTCCGTTGGAAAAACATCAAAAATTGGAAGCGCAAAAATTATGACCTGCACAGTATCTTGGGATTTTACAGCTCGTTTGTGGCTTTAATTGTTGCAATTACCGGATTATTTTACTCGTTTTTATGCATCCAAACCTTTATGTATTTTGTTTTTTCAGGGGGAGAAACCGCGCTGCCCGATCTGTCAAAATATGCAACTACTGCCCCCGCAACGATGCGCAACGAAAGTACTTTAGATAAAATGGCAATTCTAGTAGAACAACATTATCCCAATGCAAGCGCCTATTCTATTGATCTTGGCCATCCTCACATGGATGATCATGAACATGAGAATTTCACCATTTACATCCGTCATTTCGACGATCGCTATTGGAAATACAGCGAAATGATTTTCGATGAAAACTCTGGAAAATTATTGCTTAATCGACCTTACGACAAACGAAATTTGGGTGAGAAATATGTAGCTGCCAATTACGATATTCATGTAGGTGCAATTTTAGGTTTACCTGGGAAAATTCTTGCATTAGTTGTGAGCTTAATCTGTGCATCACTTCCTATAACCGGATTTCTGGTTTGGTGGGGTCGGCGAAGTAAGAATAAAAAAAAATTTAAAACAGTATAGAACATACAAGAATTCTTATTTAAAATCTGAGGTTCTAAAAATATTTTTCTAATTTTAAGTTACCAAAAGAGAAAAACCATAATTTTTCTCTTTTGGTACGTGCTAAAAATACCCATGAACCTAACTCTTATATTATGCAAAACAACCGTTTTCAGGATGAGAATAAAAGGCTTACCTACTATCAAAACGAGGTTTTGGTAGTATGTCCTGTATGTACAAAAAAAGCCGTTTCCAAAGCCGATACTGAAGCGAAAAAAGTACGGATGTATTGTGAAAACTGTGGCTATAATAAAGAAATTGCTGCCGAAGCTACTCTTTTTGGTATTACCGGAGATTGGATAATGGCAGCTCACCACTACTTCGGTGCCGAATTATGGCTGCAATTCCCTTTTAAAAATGAAGTATTTTGGAGTTATAATTATGAACATTTAGCTTATTTGGAGCAATATATTTCTGCCACGCTTCGCGAACATAAAGACCGCTCACATTTTACTTTGCTGGAGAAACTTCCCAAATTTTATCATGAAGCCAAAAACAGAGATGCATTACTGAAAATCATTAAAAAACTTAAAAATAAATAATGATCAGTCGCTAAAGCTTTTTTAAAGTAAACAGTGGACTCAACTATTTTATTGTAATGTAATAACAAATTAAACCTCATTTGCTCTCAAGCAAAATGTAAATCCTTTATTTCAGATAGGGGCTATTCCAAAAGATCCATGACACCATCACATAGGATAAAGTCCAATATATCAATCTCCTCCAAGTTTTGATACTGAATCTTATTTTCTTCTAGAAACATAAAAAAAGAGCTACAGAACACTGTAACCCTTTTGTTGTGGAGGATATCGGGATCGAACCGACCACCTTTAGACTGCCAGTCTAACGCTCTAGCCAGATGAGCTAATCCCCCTTTTCTTAAATTTTAGATTCTAAATTATAGATTTCAGATTCCAAAATTTAGATTGCAATAATACAAATTTTTATATTGAATTCTGAAGCTTCCTTAATATTTTTATGGGAGAAATCACGATTTATCAGTATTCTTTTTGGCTACCAAAGAGAAAATATGAGGAGCTTTGTTACCAAATTGCGGTATTCTGTACTTCCCTTTCTCGAATTCTTCGTTGTGTCGGAAACAAGCATACGGCGACCAATCATACTCCTGAAAATCCTCCAGCAAAAGGTTTTCCTTCAGCAAACTTCCGAGAACTTCTGAAGTCGGGTGATTCCACATCACATATTGCTGCACCAAATCGGCAGATTGGTCTGCATAAGTTCCTTCGTAGGTTTCTACGATTGGTTTTTCGTTGAAATAATTGTATTTTACATGGGTGAAATCATCGTTAAACATCCACACCACCGGATGAAATTCCACAAAAACCAATTTCCCGCCGGGTTTTAGAAAATGAGAAATCACTTGCGCCCATTTCTCCAAATCGGGAAGCCAACCGATGGTTCCGTAACTGGTGTACACGATGTCGAATTTTTGGTCTAAAACTTTCGGTAATTCATAGACATCAGAAACAAGAAATTGGGTATCTGTGTTACATTTCTTGGCTAAATCTCTTGCTGCTTCAATGGCTTTATCTGATAAATCGATACCTGTAACCTTCGCTCCCATCCTTGATAGCGAAATGGAATCTTGCCCAAAATGACACTGAAGATGAAGGATTTCTTTCCCAGCTACATCACCTAAAATATCTAGTTCTATGGAATTTAAAGAAGTTCTACCTTCAAGAAATTCATCCACAAAATAAAAATCCGATTTCAGATGCGGCTCCACTTTAGCGTTCCATGATTTTCGGTTGATATCGAGGTAATTTTCCATGATTGGTGTGTTGAATATTTATTTGAAAATAAACCAATACAAAATTACCCAAGCTAGGACAAAAAACAGCCCCGGATAAAGCACCGCCTTGAATGTGGCAGCATCTTTCTTCCAGAAATAGAGATAAATCAGATAAACAACAAGAACAACCGTAAGAATGGCAGGAAGCATTACAAAAGACATGGTAATAATTTTAGCAGGTGAATAATGAATAAAGGTAAGAATTTTTATTCTCTTTCAATCCTCGCTCTTTTTACTCCCTGAATCTCATTAGTTTTGCAAGAATTGTTCGATAGAAATCGTTTCCTGTTCGCTGTTCATAAGGTTTTTCACCGTAATATTTCCATCAGAAATTTCCTGTTCACCGAAGAAAACAAGATTCGGAATTCCTTTCTTTTCAGCGTACGCAAACTGTTTTTTGAGTTTGGCTGATTCTGGATAAAGCTCCGCAGAAATTCCTTTTTCTCTCAATTTAGCAATGATTTTCAAAGCTTCCACTGCTTCATTTTCACCATAATTAGCGAACAAAAACTTCACCGTATTTTCGGCATTTTCAGGGAAAAGCCCCAACTCTTCCATCACCAAATAAATTCGGTCGAGACCAAAAGAAATTCCGATACCCGGAATATTTTTCACCCCAAAAACCTCGGTAAGGTTGTTGTATCTTCCACCACCACCGATGGAACCCATTGCAACATCATTGGCTTTCACCTCAAAAATTGCTCCGGTGTAATAATCCAGTCCGCGAGCGAGAGTGATATCGAATTTTAAGTTCTCCGGAGAAATCCCCAAATCCAGACATTTAGTAAGCACAAATTCCAATTCTTCAACACCTTGAAGACCAATTTCGTTTCCTGTAAACTTCTCTTTCAATTGCAGAACATTTTCCAAAGCATCATCACTTTGGCTAAAGAGAAAATCCAGTTGATCGACGGATTTTTGGGAAATATTTTTCTCTAAAAGTTCTTTTACTACTCCTTCTTTTCCGATTTTATCGAGTTTATCTAGCGCAACGGTGAAGTCGATTAACTGTTCGGAAATTCCCGCAAATTCTGCCAATCCTGAAAGTATTTTCCTATTATTCAAATGAATGGTTACCGGGATTTTCAATTCACTAAACGATTTCAAATAAAGCTGAACCAGCTCCACTTCCTGCCACAAACTTTCGCTTCCTACCACATCGGCGTCGCATTGATAAAATTCTCTGAACCTCCCTTTTTGTGGACGATCAGCGCGCCAAACCGGCTGAATCTGATAACGCTTAAAAGGAAAAACCATTTGCCCGTGATTCATCGCTACAAACCTTGCGAAAGGTACCGTGAGATCGTATCGAAGCGCTTTTTCAGAGATTTGCGAGATCAGTTTCTGAGAGTTTTTGGCATTCCAATCTTCGTCTTTGGTTTTCGCTGCATAATCGCCAGAATTCAATATTTTAAATATAAGTCGGTCGCCTTCTTCCCCATATTTTCCAGTTAAAGTAGAAAGATTTTCAAAGCTGGGCGTTTCCAATGGCTGAAAACCAAATAGTTCGAAATTATTTTGTAATGTATTGATGATCAACCTTCTGTTGATAATTTCCTTTGCGGTAAAATCGCGAGTTCCTTTTGCTAAGCTTGGCTTCATGCTGGTTTGTAATACGTAATGATTAATAAGCAAAATCGGTTTGCTTTTGAGTCGCAAAATTAAGGAATTGGAAAGGATTTTTCATCACATAAAGCCGAAGAATGCACTCTACGGCTTTAATAAAATATATAGGAATTTGTGTTTTTGTGGTATTAAAGCGGAATTAAACAAGATTTTAGTACTCAAACCGATTCTACAATCTCAATGATTTCTTCACCATAATTTTCGATTTTATGTTTACCAAACCCTTTTATTTCAAGCAATTGTTCTTTTTTTCCAGGTTTGTATTTAGCGATGGAACGCAATTCCTGATTGGTCGCAATGAAATACACCGGAAGTTTCTGGTTTTTTGCTTTTTCGGTACGCCAAAGTTTTAGTGAATCGAGAATTTTTATTTCATCAGAGTTGAGTTCCGCGCCGTCTTCTAAAGTATATTTTTCTAGTTGGGAATCATTTAATACGATTTTAGGTTCTTCGTAATATAAAATTACCGACCAATAAGCTTCATCTTCTTGAACAAAAGCCGATTCGAATTTCACCACATTATTTTCGCGCAAAAAGCGATCCAGTGCGGCCTGATCTCTACCGATAAACTCATCGGACAATCTTACTTTTAAAACTTTTACTTTCATGATTTGTGAATTTTAAAATGAAAAAAATTGCTGCCAAAATCAATAATCCAAAAGACTTTGGCAGCATTGATTATTTACCGCCGAGAAGCACCAACTCATCTGCTCTTATTTCGGTAATGTAATGTTTGATTCCTTCTTTGTCGTCCCAACTTCTGTACACGATTTTGCCTTCTACCGCGATTTCCTTTCCTTTTTCTACATATTTTTCGACGATATCGACCAATTTTCCGTTAAAAACCAAATTGTGCCATTGGGTTTCTTCCACTTTTTCGCCGAGTGCGTTGGTGTAAAAATCGCTGGTTGCGAGACTTACTTTACCAATTCTTCCGTTTTCGAATTTTACGAATTCAACTTCTTTTCCTGTTCTACCGATCAAGGTAACTTTGTTTCTTAGTGACATGACTTTAAAATTTTTAATTAAACATTAGAAACGGGTCTCACTGATCTTCCCCGAATCTCTGTTGCAAAGTTTCACCGGTTGACAAAATTTAGTCGGTAACAAACTATTTAATATCGTTTGTAGTCGTTTGCATCAAATATGTAATTAAAAATCAGTTAATTAAAAATTCGCTCAACCTAGATTTTGTTACATCAAAACTTCCGTTTGTTCAGTATTTACCTTAAAGATTTAAATATATTTGTAAAAAAATAGCAGACAATGCAAGTAGTAAAAGTAGGTTTGTGCGCTTTTGGAATGAGTGGAAAAGTTTTTCACGCGCCATTTATAAAAGAACATTCCGGATTTATTTTATCCGCGGTGGTCGAAAGAAACAAACAAGAATCAAGAATACAATATCCCGAATCCACATTATACCGTTCTGTTGAAGAAATGTTGCAATCTGATGTCGATGTGGTGGTGGTGAATACGCCCGTTCAAACCCATTATGAATATGCAAAAATGGCTCTGAATGCCGGTAAAAATGTGATTATAGAAAAACCTTTTACCGTCAATGTTGCTGAAGCGCAAGAATTAGTGGAACTTGCCGAAGAAAAGAAACTGTTCTTAAGCGTTTTCCAAAACCGCAGATTCGATCGAGATTATCAGCAGGTTCAGAAAATTTTATCTGAAGGCTATTTAGGAAACATCAAAGAAGTAGAAATCCGGTTTGACCGCTTCCGTACTATTCCCGGCGCAAAAGCTCACAAAGAAGATCCCGCAAAACCGGGTTCCGGGAGCTTACATGATCTGGGCGCTCACCTCATCGATCAGGCGGTGCAACTTTTTGGTGTTCCTGAGAAGCTTTTTGCGGATGTATTTTCGATGAAAGGAAAAACATTTGCCAATGACTATTTCGAGATTTTACTCTATTATAAGAATGATTTACGAGTACGATTGAAATCCTCAGTTTTTAGCAAAGAAGCTCATTATGCTTACGCAATACATGGTGACAAAGGAAGTTTCTTACAAGAAAGAACCGATGAACAGGAAAGTGAATTGGCTGCAGGAGCAATTCCTGTTTTCGAGGAAGATTGGACAAAACCTTTAACAGAAAATGATGGGATTTTGAATTATTTAAATGAAAACTCAGAATCTGAAAGAATATTGACTAAAAGCGAACCTGGAAATTACATGAACTACTATCATCAAATATACGAACACATCGTTTTCCAGCAACCATTGCCCTCGCCCGGCGCCGAAATTATCATCAACATGAAACTGATCGAAGCAGCAGAAGAAAGTTCTCGAAATGAACGGGTAACACTAATTAAATAGGCCTACATAATACATAAACCACTATTTAGACAATAACCGCTAAGTTTTTTCTTAAGGACTAAATTATTACCTTTGGAAACTTAACCCATTTTTACCTTAAATTTATTTTTGAAAATGATTCTAATTGTAGATGATGCTCCTGAGAATATCATATCTTTGAAAAAGGTACTCGAGAAAAATGATTTTGAGGTTGATACCGCATCTTCAGGCGAGGAAGCATTAAAAAAAATTCTAAAAAAATCCTACGTCCTAATCATTCTGGACGTTCAAATGCCTGGAATGGATGGCTTTGAAGTAGCGGAAGCCATTTCCGGTTACAGCCGAGCCAAAGAAACTGCTATCATATTTCTTTCTGCAGCGAGCGCAAATCTAAATTTAATTACTAAAGGATACTCTTCCGGTGGTCTCGATTACATCAGCAAGCCGGTGGACATCAATATTCTTTTGCTTAAAGTGAAAACTTTTTATCGGATTTATGAGCAAAGCCGCGCACTGAACGAAATGCAAACCGCACTTCGCGAAGAGATCGAATTTCGGAAAGAAGCCGAAAGAAAAAAAGACGAATTCATCAGTATCGCAAGTCACGAACTGAAAACACCGATGACGAGTATCAAAGGATACATTCAACTTTTGGAAAGAAGCTTGGACAAAAACGACATCGAAACAGTGCGAACCCGACTTCATAAAGTCCAGAATCAAGTAGAAAAACTCCATTTATTGATCGCAGATTTGCTTGATATTTCGAAAATTGAAAGCGGAAAACTGAAATTCAACAAGAAATATTTCGAATTCGAAGGTTTGGTTTCTCACATTGCTGAAATCATGCAGCAATCGAATCCTCAGGTTAAAATCATTATAAAAAACAAAGTTGAAGCCCAAATCTATGCAGACGAAATGCGGATCGAACAAGTGATCATCAACTTCATGACCAATGCTATTAAATATGCGCCTGATTCTGAAGAAATCCACATCAGTTCAGAACTGAAAGGGAACAATCTTTGCTTCTCGGTGAAGGATTTTGGAATCGGAATGTCGCCGGAACATCAACAAAAAATATTTGATAAATTTTACCGAATCGAAGAAACATCAGCACGTTTCCAAGGTTTGGGAATCGGCTTATATATTTGCCAGGAAATTATCGAGCGACACAACGGAATCATCGGAGTCAACAGCGTTCTTGGTGAAGGTTCGGAGTTTCATTTCACAATTCCCCTAAATCCTGAAAAGGAAGAAATTAAAATTGAAAACAATGAGTTTTAAAAAAAATCTATTTTTCGGACTTGGATTATCACTTTTGCTGTTATTTATAAGTTCACTCGCGTCGTACATCAGCATCCATAACCTCATCGAAAGCTCTGAAATGGTTCGAAGCAGCAATCGGGTGATCAAAAATCTAGACAATACCCTTTCTCTGCTTAAAGACGCCGAAACTGGTCAAAGAGGATATCTTTTGACAGACAAAGAACAGTTCCTGAATCCTTATCTTGAAGCTAGAAAAAATATTGAAGTACAAATCGATAAAGTTTCTAAGCAGATTTCTACAACGCCCACTCAAAAAGGTAATTTTGAAAACCTTAAGAAATATACCTATTTGCGTTTGCAGATTCTGGACATTAATCTGAAGAGCAAAACCACGAAAAATTATATTGATCCAAAATTCTTGGATCTAGGTAAACAATATATGGATAATGTTCGGGCAACAGTGCTCAAAATGCAAGAAGAGGAACAAATCGTTCTTGCATCCCGAACCGAAACCATGAAGAAGTTTGCTTCATACACGCCAATTCTCATTGTCCTTTCCGCGCTGCTCGCGATTTCCATTACCTTGTTTTTCTTCAGAAAAGTATCTAATGACTTCAGCGAAAAAACAAGACTTACCGAGGAATTAGAACAAAAAAATGAAGAAACGCAAAACCGCCTGATTGCCATAGAAAATGTTGCAGCAAAAATTTCTGCGGGCAATTATGATATTATTTCGGATTCCTTTGCAGTACAAAACCTTGGAAACGTAGCAGTACCATTAAATAAAATGGCGCAGTCCCTTCAATCTTCATTTAATGCACTTCAGGAAAGAGAATGGCTTAGCACTTCAATTGCGCAACTTAACGAGAAAATGATGGGCGACAAAAGCATTGAAAAACTCGCCTCTGACATTCTGAATCAGCTTACCGAAAGTACAGAAAGTTCTGTAGCTGCTATTTATCTTCAAGGTGAGGATAACCGTTTGCATCTTGCAGGAAGTTACGCTTTGGCAGATCAGCACTGTAAAAAACAATTGCAAATTGGTGAAGGAATTGCCGGGGAAGCTTTCCGTTCCGAAAAACACATTGTGGTTCAAGATATTCCTGATGACAACCTCACAATAAGTTTTGCAACCGGAAATACCAAACCGAAAAACATCGTAGCAGTACCTATTACGCGCTATAATCTTCCGCTTGGTGTGATTGAATTGGGAGCGATGCACAACTATTTCCCTCATCAACTTGAGTTTTTGGATGCAGTTGCCGCCAATATCGGTCTTGCTTTTTTCAGCGCCCAAAGCAGAATTAAAATGCAGGAACTTTTGGAAGAAACTCAAGCGCAATCCGAAGAATTACAAACGCAACATTCTGAACTTGAGAATATTAACGCAGAATTAGAAGCGCAATCGCAAAAACTTCTTGCTTCCGAAGAAGAACTTCGGGTGCAACAAGAAGAATTGATGCAAAGCAACCAAGAACTCGAGGAAAGAACGAGTCTTTTGGAAGAAAAAAATATGCTTATTGAGCAGCATAATATTGAAATTCAACAAAAATCCATCGAACTGGAACAAAGCACCAAATACAAATCGGAGTTTCTCGCCAATATGTCTCACGAGTTGCGCACACCGCTCAATTCGATTTTATTGCTTTCAAAATTAATGACAGAAAGCGATGATCTCGACGAACAATATGTGGAATACGCTGAAGTGATGCAGAGCTCCGGACAAGGACTCCTAACGCTGATTGATGAAATTCTCGACCTTTCGAAAATTGAATCGGGGAAAATGACTTTGGAAATACAAGAAGTTCCTTTAGAAGAAATTGCTACCGATATGAAAATGATGTTCGGAGCGATTGCTAAAGAAAAAAATCTTGCTTTAAACATCGAAACACTGCCGGAAACTACTCCACTATTGCAAACCGACAAGCTTCGACTAGAGCAAATCCTGAAAAATTTACTTTCAAACGCCATCAAATTTACCTCCGAAGGAAGCATTAGTTTAAAAATTTCTAATGACGAATCGAAAGAAAAAATAGTTTTCAAAGTAATCGATACCGGAATCGGAATCGCCAAAGACAAACTGCGAATGGTGTTTGAAGCCTTTCAGCAAGCCGATGGATCTACACAAAGAAAATATGGAGGAACCGGACTTGGTCTATCCATCAGCCGTGAATTAGCAAGACTCCTCGGTGGTGAAATTTTACTAAAAAGTACCGAAGGAGAAGGTAGCGAATTTACTTTAGTCGTTCCAATAAAAACGGTTGAAAACCAAGAAATGACCATCGTAGAAGAACCAAAAGTTCTTCTAACACCTCCGGAAACTGAAAAAAAACAAGAAAACAATCAACCTGAAAGGTTTGTAACACAAAAAATCCCGCAGCCAATTGAGGATGATCGCGATAACATCGAGGAAGGCGATAAAGTAATTCTAATTATTGAAGACGATACCGCTTTTGCAAAAATTCTCCGTGATTTCTCCCGAACCAAAAACTACAAAGTGGTGGTAGCTGTTCAAGGTGATCTGGGTTTAGAAATGGCGCAACATTACAAGCCACTCGCTATTTTGCTCGACATTCAACTTCCAGTGATGGACGGTTGGCAAGTAATGGAAGCTCTGAAATCGAATCCGCAAACCAAACCAATTCCTGTACACATCATGTCTTCCATGAAATTCAAACAGGAAAGTCTTCTTCGCGGTGCGGTAGATTTCATCAACAAACCTTTTGCTTTAGAACAAATGCAGGAAATTTTCATTAAACTTGAAAATGCACTGAACCGTTCACCAAAAAAAGTGCTGATTGTAGAAGAAAACGAGCAACATGCGAAAGCTTTAAGTTACTTTTTGGAAGCTAATAATATTACCACCGATGTTGCTACCAATGTTTCCGACAGCATCGAATCTCTTCACAACAAAGAAATCGACTGCGTGATCCTCGACATGGGAGTTCCAGATCGTTCTGCCTACGAAACTCTCGAAACCATTAAACAAAATAAAGGTTTGGAACAATTGCCAATCATTGTATTTACCGGGAAAAACCTTTCAAAAGGCGAAGAAAACCGCATCAAAAAATACGCAGATTCTATCGTGGTGAAAACCGCCTATTCTTACCAAAGAATCCTGGATGAAGCGGGACTTTTCCTTCATTTAGTTGAAGAAAAACATAAGAAAAAACAAGATCCCAATTCCGGCTACCAAAGCGAAGGCGAATTGAGAAACATTTTAAAAGACAAAACCGTTTTGATCGCCGATGATGATGTGAGAAATATTTTCTCGCTCACCAAAGTTCTCGAAATGCACGGTATGAAAGTACTTCCCGCGATGGACGGAAAAGAAGCGCTGAAAACCTTACACGAGAATCCAAGTATCGACGTAGTTTTAATGGATATGATGATGCCAGAAATGGACGGCTACGAAAGCATCCGCGAGATTAGATCATCATACAAATTCAAAAATTTGCCTGTTTTGGCAGTCACTTCCAAAGCGATGATGGGCGACCGTGAAAAATGCATCGCAGCGGGCGCTTCCGATTATATTTCGAAACCGGTCGATGTTGATCAGCTGGTTTCTTTGCTAAGAGTTTGGCTTTATGATAAAATTTAAAAAAACTGAGAATGAATAGCAGTAAAAAAATCCTCATCATCGATGATGACAGCAAAAATATCTTCGCGCTGAACGCTGTTTTAAAGGCCCGAAAATACCAATGCATTTCCGCACTCAGTGCCAAAGAAGGTTTGCAACTCCTCGCCGGAAACGATTCAATCGGAGTGGTTTTGATGGATATGATGATGCCAGAAATGGACGGTTATGAAGCCATTATGAAAATGAAAACCGATGAAGATTTGAAGAAAATCCCCGTAATCGCCGTCACAGCACAAGCGATGACCGGTGATCGAGAAAAATGCATGAACGCAGGAGCCGATGGATATTTATCGAAACCTGTGAATGTGGACGAATTGGTGAAAATGCTCAATCATTTAATTAATTAAAAAAAGTGAACTCCGAACGCAGCGACGAATATCTAGAAACCCTCCTCGGCGATATCCTGGAAGTCTATGGCTATGATTTCACGGGCTATTCTCGTGCATCGCTCAAGCGGCGAATTGTGCGGCTTTATCAGTTGGATCATTTTGTGAGTTTCGCTGAATTTCGCTACAAAATAAGAACAGAACCTGGGTATTTTAAAAGATTTCTGGAAGAAGTAACGATCAATGTAACGGAAATGTTCCGAGATCCTTCTTTTTATAAGACATTACGGACCGAAATTCTTCCAAAACTTGGCACTTATCCGTTCATCAGAATTTGGGTGGCCGGTTGCAGTACAGGCGAAGAAGCTTATTCCATTGCGATTTTCTTGCAAGAACTTAACTTGTTGCACAAATCTTTGATTTATGCCACCGACATCAACAGTGCAGTGCTAGAAAATGCTGCTCAAGCGATGATTCCTTTAAGTAAAATAAAATTGTACACCGAAAATTATATCGCGGCAGGTGGTAGCGAACAATTCTCCGATTATTATACCGCTAATTATTCCCTCGGAAAATTGAAAGATGAATTGAAATCAAAAATTATTTTTTCTACCCACAATTTGGTGACGGATAATTCTTTTAATGAATTTCAATTAATTCTTTGTCGCAATGTGATTATCTATTTCGACAGGCCATTGCAAAATACGGTTTTTGAACTTTTCGATAATAGTTTGGAGAAGCGTGGTTATTTGGCACTGGGAACAAAAGAAACTTTGGATTTTTCATCAATTTCTAGAAATTATGAAAGATTAAATGGAGAAAAAATTTGGCGTAAAATACATTAAAAATGGAAAATTGCAGCGCTTTAATCATTGGCGGATCAGCAGGAAGCATCGAGGTTTTACTGAAGGTATTGCCCGGACTTGATTCTTTTCTGGATTTCCCAATTGTCATTGTATTGCATAGAAAATCCGGGAAAGACAATATCCTGACCGATATTTTATCCACCAAAACACAACTGCGGGTAAAAGAACTTGAAGAAAAAGAAAAAATAAAACCTGCCACTATTTATCTTGCACCTCCGAATTATCACGCATTAATCGAGGCTGATCAAACTTTTTCACTCGATGCTTCCGAGAAAGTGAATTTCTCACGACCTTCCATCGATGTTACTTTTGAAAGTGCTGCGGAAGTTTTTAAAAACAATCTTGTCAGTTTATTGCTTTCCGGAGCCAATAACGATGGCACAGAAGGACTAAAAAAAGTAAAAAATAAAGGTGGAAAAGTGATCATTCAAAACCCCAATTCGGCCATTGTAAGGTATATGCCCGAATTCGCAATAGAACACGTAAACCCCGATGCAGTCTTGAACGATTCAGAAATGGCTGCATATATAAATAAGCTCTCAAAAAAATGAATCCTACCACAGCAAAAAAAATATTTATTTTCGATGATAATCTGGAAATTCTGGAACTGTGCACCGAAATTCTGGAAGATTTGGGCTGCGAAGTGAAAACATCACCCACAACGACCAACGTAGAACAACAAGTGTTGGATTATATGCCGGACCTTATTTTCATGGATAATTGGCTCCCCGATATCAGCGGAATTGAAGCTACAAAACTGCTAAAATCGAATGAAACTTTAAAAAAAATACCGGTACTTTATTTCTCTGCAAACAGCAATATCGATGCTTTGGCTCGAGAAGCCGGCGCTGATGATTATCTCGCAAAACCATTCGATATCGACCAATTCGAAGAGGTCATAAAAAAATATGTCAGTGCATAATGCCCTTCAAAATTATCACTAATAACCACCACGATGACCATTAAAAATAATACTCCCGAAAAAACAAGACTGCACCTTCGCAACAAAAACCGCGAACCTTATGATTTGGAAGCTTTAATAAAAGCAGTTCCTGAACTTGGGCAACATATTAAACCCAATAAATACGGTACCGAATCGGTAGATTTTGCCAAACCCGAAGCTGTAAAATTGCTCAATCAAGCGTTGCTTAACCACTATTACGGGATCAAAAACTGGGATTTCCCTGATGAAAATCTCTGTCCGCCAATTCCAGGAAGAGCAGATTACATTCATTATATCGCCGACCTTTTGGCACAAACCAACTTCGGAAATTTACCCGAAGGAAATAAAATTAAAGCATTAGACATCGGCGTTGGAGCCAATTGCATTTACCCAATCATCGGTGTGACCGAATATGGCTGGAATTTTATCGGTTCTGACATCGACCCGAAATCCGTAGAAACTGCTAAAAGAATTGTAGAAGCCAATGAAAATTTAACCGGCAAAATCGAGATTAAATTACAAGAAAATCCCGATGCTTTTTTTGATGGAATTATCGCTGAAAACGAACGTGTAGACCTCACTTTCTGTAATCCTCCGTTTCATTCCTCAACCGAAGAAGCCGAAAAAGGAACTCAAAGAAAAATAAAAAACCTTACCGGAAAAAAATCCCAAAAACCCACGCTCAATTTCGCCGGAATCAGTAATGAATTGATTTATGAAGGTGGTGAAGCCGCTTTTATCCATAAATTGATTCGCGAAAGCAAAAATTTTGGAGAAAATGTATTTTGGTTTTCCACTTTGGTTTCCAAACAAAGCAATTTGAAAGGCATTTACAAACTATTGAACGATATGGAAATTGTTCAAATAAAAACCATTCCGATGGGAACCGGCAACAAAAGCACCCGAATTATCGCTTGGAGTTACCTTCCGAAAGCCAAACAACAAGAATGGCGCGAACAAAGGTGGATTAGTAAAAACAAATAACTTCAATTGGTTTTTGTAGAATTCATCGGTTAAAACGTCATTAAATTTATTTAATCTTTTAACTTTTTAAAATTAAATTTTAAGGATTAAAAATTATCGGAGTCAAGCAAAAAATGGAGGAAAACGAGCGCAAAAAATGGAAAATATGTCCGGAATGTTTAGGACTTGGCAAAAAAAAGCGAAGAGTTCGAAAAAGTGTGCGACTTCGTTATATTTCTGCTTTAGAAACCTATGAAAAGTCCGGAAAACAAGGAAAACCACCAGTTTTGCCGATTCCGCATGTGTATTCTTGCCCGGAATGTTCAGGTTCCGGTTTGATTTCTTCTGAAGAATTTCCCATTCCCGATTTCGAAAAATTTCCGCATGTATCGATTATTGGTGGCGGAATTGGCGGCGTTGCACTTGCTGTAGCTTGTTTGCATCGTGGAATTCCTTTTACCCTTTTTGAGCGGGATTTAAGCTTTGATTCTCGTTCGCAAGGTTACGGACTTACTTTACAGCAAGCGAGTAAAGCGATTGAAGGATTTGGAGTTTTTACTTTAAAAAAATCTGTGGTTTCGACTCGACATTTGGTTCATCAACCCGACGGAAAAGTGGTTGGCGAATGGGGAATGCGAAAATGGCTCGAAAACGGAACTCAAAAATCAACCAGAAAAACCAATGTTCATATTGCCCGACAAGCTTTGCGCGCAGCACTTTTGGAACAACTCGATGATGAAAATAATATCGTTTGGAATCACCGACTTTTAAACATTAAAAAAAATGAAGATGGAAAATTGGAATTGCAGTTTCAAAATGGTGAAATACTAAAAACCATTCACACCGATTTGGTTGTAGGAGCAGATGGAATCCGCAGTACGGTGAGAAATTTAGTGGCTAATGAAGAAAAATTTCCTTTAAGATATTTGAATTGTTTGGTCATTCTCGGGATTTGTCCGCTGAATTCGTTGAAAAATCGAGAAAGTGATTTACTGGATTCCGCAACGGTTTTTCAAACAGCAAATGGCCACGAAAGAATTTACATGATGCCCTACGATTCGGAAACGGTGATGTGGCAACTCAGTTTTCCGATGGAGGAAGAAGAAGCGAAAATTTTGAGTGCAAAAGGCTCAGTCGCTTTGAAGGAAGAAGCCATTCGCAGAACTCCGTGGCATTCTCCAATTCCGGAAATTTTATCGGCAACTCCGGAAGTTTTTGTTTCAGGTTATCCGGTTTATGACCGCGAATTATTAACCTCAGAATTTTTAGAAAACGCCGGAAACATCACCTTAATCGGCGACGCGGCGCATCCGATGAGTCCATTTAAAGGTCAAGGCGCGAATCAGGCGTTATTGGATGCATTATCATTGGCTCGGGAAATTTTCAAAAATTGTAATTCCACTTCCGATTGGCGAAAAAGCGGAATTCGGGAAACGGTTTTAACAAAATTTGAATCTGAAATGTTGGAACGCAGCTCAATAAAAGTCGCAGATTCCGCAGCGGCAGCAGAATTCCTACATTCTGAAATTGCTTTGTACGAAGGCAATGAACCGAGAGGAAGAGTTTTGAAAAGAAAAAAAGATCACGGAAATTAATCCGCCATCACTTCGCCCGACTTTCTATAAATAAAATTTCCGTAGATGTGTCTTCTCGCAAAACGGCTCGGCGAATCGGAATTCACCATTTTGATGTAGGTATTTCTTGGAACGCCGATGTATTCATACATTTTCCCGTTAAAATGCTGAACTTTCAAAATAGATTTCTCCAAATAAAAATCCTGAATAATCGATTGTGTAATGGTTTCCGTGTATTCTTCTTTATATTTTTCCTGAGTTTCCGAGTTGATGCTCACCAAAAAATGATAGGCTTCAATCACCGATTTGCTTTTTTCTTCGGCATCTAATTTTCCGGCTTCGTCGTTCACAAATTTATCGGGATGTGCGTCCTTCATGGTGTTTCTGTACACTGTTTTGAGTTCTTTCAATGTTGCAGATTTATCAACTCCTAACAATTTTCGGTACTCGCCAATTTTTTTCATACTTGTATTTCTATTTTCGGGGTGCAAAATTAGGCATTTAAATTTTAATAAAAACAATAAAGTATTCTGATAATGAGAAAATTAATCTATTCTTCATGAATTCACGCATCTCTGCCCAAACCACACCCAACTTCCACACAAAAATCTTATCTTTGCTACTCAAAAATTTTTAAGAAAATGAATTCCTTTATTGAAGAACTGAAATGGCGCGGCCTTTTTTCCGACATGATGCCCGGAACCGAAGAACAACTGAACAAAGAGATCACCACCGCATATATCGGTTTTGATCCAACTGCAGATTCTTTGCACATCGGAAGTCTTATTCAGATCAAAATTCTGGCTCATTTTCAACAACACGGACACAAACCTATCGCATTGGTAGGCGGCGCAACCGGAATGATTGGCGATCCTTCGGGAAAATCCAATGAGAGAAATCTTTTGGATGAAGCGACTTTAAACCACTATGTAGATTGCCTAAAAAACCAACTTTCGAAATTCTTGAAATTCGACGGCAATGAAGCCAACAAAGCCGAATTGGTGAACAATTACGATTGGATGAAGGAATTTTCTTTCCTAGAATTCATTCGTGATATCGGGAAAAACATCACCGTAAATTACATGATGGCGAAAGAATCGGTAAAAAAGAGAATTACCGGCGAAGGAGGTGCGGAAGGAATGAGTTTCACCGAATTTACTTACCAACTTTTGCAAGGTTACGATTTCCTGCATTTGTACCGTGAAAAAAACGTGAAATTGCAAATGGGCGGTTCTGATCAATGGGGAAATATCACCACCGGAACAGAATTGATCCGAAGAAAAGCGCAAGGAGAGGCGTTTGCTTTAACAGTTCCATTAATCACCAAATCCGACGGTTCCAAATTCGGAAAATCGGAAAGTGGCGAGAATTATTGGCTCGATCCAAAGAAAACTTCACCTTACAAATTTTACCAATTTTGGGTAAATGCAACCGACGAAGATGCGGAAAGATTCATTAAATTTTATACTTTTTTAAGCAAAGAAGAAATCGAAAACTTAATTGCTGAACACAAAACCGCTCCACACGAACGAAAACTTCAGAAAAAACTCGCTGAGGAAGTGACAGTTTGGGTTCACAATCGTGAAGAATTTGAGAAAGCAGTGAAAGCTTCAGAAATTCTTTTCGGAAAATCGACCGCGGAAGATTTAGTAAATCTGGATGAAGCAACTTTCTTGGAAGTTTTTGAAGGCGTTCCACAAAAAGAAATTGCGAAAAATGAAGTTTTAGGAAGCAACGTAATCGATTTGATTTCGGAGCAAACAGGTTTCTTAAAATCAAAAGGAGAAGCGAGAAGAGAGCTACAAAGCAACGCAATTTCCATCAACAAAGAAAAAGTAAACGATAGTTTTTCAGTTTCAGAAAAAGACCTCATCGACGGAAAATTCCTCTTGCTGCAGAAAGGCAAGAAAAATTATTTCATCGTAAAAACAATATAACCAGAAAGAAAATCCGGAATATAAATCCGGATTTTTTTTCTTAACAATTTCAACTTCGGGTTAATCCCCACAATTTTTATATTTTAATTTTTTATTCCTTTTTTAATGGTTATTCTTATTTTTATCGCAGTTCTATGGTATTCAGGGCTGTTTTTCCAGACTTTTTTCCTTCACCGGTACGCAGCGCATCAAACCTACAAGATGTCGCGATTCGGCGAAAAATTATGTTATGTACTGACTTGGATTACCCAAGGTTCCAACTACCTTTCCGCTTACGGTTATGGAGTAATGCACCGCATGCATCATGCTTATGCCGACACCGAAAAAGATCCTCATTCACCAAAATATGATCACAATCTTTTCACGATGATGTGGCGCACCAAATCGATTTACCAACAAATCAACCAGCAAAAGGTAAAAATCGAGGAAAAATTCACCAAAAACGTTCCTCAATGGGAAGGTTTCGACAAGTTTGCAAGTTCGTGGGGTTCAAGAATTGGTTGGGCAATTGGTTACACTGCATTTTTCTATTTTTTCGCGACCGCTTGGTGGCAATGGATTTTGCTTCCGGTTGCGTACATGATGGCTCCAATTCATGGCGTGATTATCAATTGGTTCGGACATATTTACGGATATGTAAATTTTAAAGTTTCAGATACTTCCAAAAACCTCTTTCATTTCGATTGGTTGATGATGGGTGAAGGTTACCATAACAATCACCACAAACATGGCGGAAGAGCCAATTTCGGTGGCGTAAGATGGCACGAAATCGATGTCACCTATTACATCATGATTCTTTTGGATAAAATGAAACTCATCCAACTGAAACCAGTAGCAAAAGTTACGAGAGAATTATAAATTGATCGGGTTGCAAAAACCCCAGTTTCCTAAAAATCTAAATCCTGAATTTCTTGTTCAGGATTTTTTTTGGCTTTAATTTCAATCCAGAAATTCAAACTAAAAATTCCATTAAGTCTTTTTTCAAAACTTAAAATTTAGAATAAATCTGGAGCTCATTTGGAAGCAAAAATTAATGACGAGAACAATCAGATTTTTGGAAAAATAATTCAGTCTTTTCTAATCATTGAATGATTATGGGTATAAATTAGACTAAATTTTTATTTGTAATAACTTAAAGTAAAATTTAAATTTTAATCATATCTAATTAATTTTCAAATGTTAAAATTAAATTTATCTAAAGTTAAACTTGAAATAAAAAATTTAAAGGTAAAAATCGTAAAATTTTCATGAATTTTCAGAGCAAGAAAAAATCACAATGAAAAAATGATGAAAAATTTCATCAATAATTCTTCTTTGCAACTCCTAAAAAATAGAATATCTTTGTTCAATGGATTTACATTATTTGGTTCGCGAACCACAAAACTTGAATTCGAAAACTCCACTTTTAATTTTACTTCACGGCTACGGAAGCAACGAAGAAGATCTATTTTCTTTTGTTCCTACTCTACCCGAAGATTGGTTGGTGGTAAGTTTTCGTGCGCCAATGAATTCGCAATATGAAGGCTATTCTTGGTACGACATCGATTTGATGAACACGGAAAACCGAATCGATATTCCGCAAGCCAAAGAATCTTTGAACGGGATTTTAGAAAATATTTTAAAAATCGGCAATCATTACGGTTTAACCGATAACGAAACTCATTTGTGCGGATTTTCGCAAGGAGGAATCTTATCATATGCTTTAGCCCTAGAAAACCCTCAATTGTTCTCTAAAGTGGCTTGTATGAGCTGTTATCCGGAAGAAAAACTCATGGAAAACATGGTGAAGGACAAAAAGAAACTAGAAAGGTTGAGATTTTTCATCTCTCACGGAACCGAAGATGCCGTAATTCCGTTGGAATGGGGTCGAAAAGCAGCTGATTTGTTGTACGATTTAAGCTGTTATTTCTCTTTCCGAGAATACATGAGTGGACACGGCGTGAACCAGAAAAACTACATGGATTTAATGGATTTCTTTAAAAAATAATGAAAAGCTGGCTGTTTCTGATTTGCGTTTCGGTACAATTTTCAGCTCAAATTACTTTAAAAGTTACCGAAATTCCTGAAAACACTCCGAAAAATGCAACCATTTACGTTGCTGGAAATTTTAATGGCTGGAACCCTAATTCTACTCCATTAATTTCCGATGGAAAAGGAAATCAAACAGTTACAATTCCCGAAGGAAATGGCTTAATTGAATACAAATTCACCCGCGGAAACTGGAATACCGCCGAAGGAAATGCTTCCGGAAATCCAATTTCTAACCGAAATTCTGTATTCACGGGAAAACCACAAACCATCGAAACGCAGATTCTTTCTTGGGAAAAAGCCACCGAAAAAGTGAGTACTGCAGCCAAAAACGTTCACTTGATCAGTAATTCATTTCTCATTCCAGAACTCGGAAGAACCCGAAAAATCTGGATTTATCTTCCTCCGGATTACGAAACCAGCAAGAAAAAATATCCTGTAATTTACATGCAAGACGGGCAAAATCTTTTCGACAATGCTACTTCGTTTTCAGGAGAATGGGAAATCGACGAAACCCTGAACCAGCTTTTCGCAGAAGGCGATTACGGCGCTATCGTTGTTGGAATTGACAACGGTGATAGTCATCGAATTGACGAATACACTCCATGGAAAAACCCAGAATACGGAGGCGGCGAAGGAGATTTGTACGCAGATTTTTTAGCAAAAACTTTGAAACCGTTTATCGACAGTCATTACAGAACCAAAACCGGAAAAAAGCACAACGCATTGATCGGAAGTTCTTTAGGAGCATTAATTTCCAATTATGCTGGAATAAAATATCATAATGTTTTTTCCAAAATCGGTTCTTTCAGTCCTGCTTATTGGATTGTAAATCAGGAATTTAACAATTACGTCAAGGATTCTAATATGAATTTATCTGCAACGCGAATCTATTTCGTTACCGGTTCCCGAGAAAGCAAGACCATGACAAAAGATCTGGAAACTGTGAAAAATAATCTGCAGAAGAAAGGTCTGAAACCCGGAAATACCTTTGTAAAAGTAGATTCCTACGGTCAACATAATGAAAATTACTGGAAAGGAGAATTTAGAGAGGCTTACAGATGGCTTTTTAAAACATCAAAACTAAAAAGCAAAAAAAAATAGAAACATCCAACAAAAAACTCAGTAATCTCCGCTTATTTCTATGGTTCAATCACTGTAGAATTTTTCACTTCTTTGATCATAAAAGAACTTTGAGTACTCGCAATATGCTGTAAATTCGTAAGTTTTCCTACCATAAATTCACGATATTCCTGAATGTCTCGAACACAAATTTTGAGGATATAATCGTAGTCTCCAGATACGTGAAAACATTCTAAAACTTCCGGAAACTGTGTGATTTCTTTTTCAAATTGGGAAATGTACTCCTTTTTGTGCTGAATAAGTTTTACATGACACAACACCACGAAGCTTTTCAGTATTTTTTCGTTGTTGAGCAATGCAACATATCGCGCAATGATTTTCTGTTTCTCTAATTTTTTAATCCGTTCGAAAACCGCAGTAACCGATAAATCTAGTTCCAGAGCGAGCTGTTTGGTTGTTTTTTTCGCATCAGTTTGGAGCAGAATCAGCAATTTTTTATCTTTAGAATCCAACATTAATAGAATTATTTTCGGTGAGTCTTATTATTATTCATCAAATATAAATTTAAATTCTATGATTTACCATTAAAATAAATTTATTTTCTAAATTTCATCTTATTCATTGTTTTTAAATCAGATAATAAAGATTTTTAAACAAAAAAATCATGGAAAAATTTAATGCAGCAAACAATATTCAGGATTTGCAATATTTCGGAGAATTTGGAGGAGTAAACCCTTCGATTTCCGACAGTTCCACCTACACTTTTCTCTCAGCGAAAACCATGTTCGACACCTTCGAAGGCAATACCGAAGGTTGCTATCTTTATTCGAGACATTCCTCACCAAGCAACCTTTATCTTGGTCAAGCTTTAGCACAAATGGAAGGAACGGAAAGCGCAAACGTAACCGCATCGGGAATGGGTGCGATTACCTCTACCCTGCTTCAGCTTTGTAAAAGCGGCGACCATATCATTTCGAGCCGTACGATCTATGGCGGAACTTATGCATTTATGAAAAACTTTCTGCCGGGCTTTCAAATAAACACTTCTTTTGTAGACATCACGGATTTAGATAAAGTTGAAAGCGCCATTACCAAAAATACAAAAGTGCTATTCTGCGAAACCGTAAGCAATCCGCTTCTGGAAATTGCCGACCTTCAAGCGTTGGCAAAATTGGCAAAAAAATACCAACTGAAACTCGTAGTTGACAATACCTTTTCGCCGCTCTCAATAGCTCCTATTCAGCTTGGCGCCGATATCGTCATCCATAGTTTAACTAAATTTATCAACGGAAGCAGCGATGCAGTTGCCGGTGTAGTTTGCGCCACTTCTTCATTCATCAATGATTTGAAAGATGTAAATTCCGGAGCGTGTATGTTATTAGGACCGACTTTAGACAGTTTGCGAGCATCCAGTATTCTGAAAAATCTTCGAACACTACACATTCGAATTAAAAAACATAGTGAAAATGCTCAATATTTGGCAGAAAGATTCGAGAAAGACGGCTTAATTGTGAAATATCCAGGTCTAGAAAGTCATAAACAACACGAACTTTTCAAAAAAATGATGAATGAAGAGTATGGTTTCGGTGGTTTGCTCACTTTAGACGTAAAAACAGTAGAAAAAGCCAACGAATTAATGGAATTGATGCAACAGGAAAATCTGGGCTACCTCGCAGTAAGTCTTGGGTTTTATAAAACGTTGTTCTCCGCCTCTGGAAGCTCTACCTCCTCAGAAATCCCCGAAGCAGAGCAAAAAGAAATGGGACTTTCACCAGGTTTGATTAGAATGTCAGTTGGTTTAGATCATGACATTCAGAGAACCTATGAAAAAATGAAAAAATGCATGCAGCAAATAGGCATTTTGTAATTGAGTTTTCTAAAAAAATCCGCCTCACAACTGAGGCGGATTTTTTATTATTTAATCAAATGAATTCGGATGCAATTCTTTGATTTCATCAACTGTATCAAGGACTTTATTTTTCAAATAATGCTGATATTTTTGCAATTTTATGGCGATTGTTTCATCAGCGGTTCCAATAATTTTTGCAGCTAAAATTCCAGCATTTGCAGCTCCGTTCAAGGCAACTGTAGCCACAGGAATCCCCGATGGCATCTGCAAAATTGATAAAACAGAATCCCAACCATCAATAGAATTTGACGACAAAATTGGCACTCCAATTACCGGCAAAGTGGTACAACTCGCAACCATTCCGGGCAAATGCGCCGCTCCTCCTGCTCCAGCAATAATTACTTTCAAACCACGATCTTTGGCAGATTTTGCATATTCGAACATTCTCTCGGGCGTTCTGTGAGCCGAAACCACCGTTAATTCATAAGGAATTTCAAGAGATTTCAAAAAATCTGCTGCTTGTTGCATCACCGGCAAATCGCTTTTGCTGCCCATTATAATTCCTACCATTTTTCTCGATTTTTATTGGAATTCCAAAGATAAAGATTTAATCCGAAAAAATTAACATAAGAATGCTCTAAAACTTACGCTGAGAACTTATTCTAGAAGCTTTCCAACCGCAAATTTTTCTATTTTTGTAGTGGATTTTTTCAAACCATTTCGTTCATGTTCACCAAAATCATTAAAACTTATCAAGCGGCATTCAGCGGTTTAAGCAAAGAAAGTTGGATTCTTTCTTTCGTCATGCTCATCAACAGAATGGGCACGATGGCTGCGGTTTTTATGAGCGTTTATGTTACCAGAATTTTAGGAAAAAGCTTGGCCGATGCCGGTTTAGTAATTACGTTATTTGGTGTAGGAGCGGTTTTCGGAGCTTTATCCGGCGGATTTTTCATTAAAAAAATCGGTTTTCGGGCAGTACAAATTTTGACGAGCATCATCAGTGGCGCGTTGTTCATTTTCTTTGCTAAAATCTCCGATTTCCAATTGTTGTGTTTAGTTTCGATACTCATCGGGTTTTTCAGCGAAGCTTTTCGTCCGGCAAATTTCACGGCGATTGCCTATTATTCTAAACCAGAAATGATGACCAAATCCTATTCACTGAACCGTTTTGCGGTGAATTTAGGAATGGGATTAGGAACTGCTGTTGGCGGAATTTTAGCGTCTATCGATTATCATTTGCTATTTTATGTGGAAGGTTCCACGTATATTTTGGTCGGAATTTTAATTATGATTCTTCTCCCAAAAATCTCGAAAACAATTAAAAAGAAAGAGAAAAACAAAGAAATCAAGTCAAAATCGCCTTGGAAAGACACTTTGTATCTGAAATTTCTTTTCCTAATTCTCATTTATATTTCGAGTTTTCTAGTGGTTTTCAAATTGGTTCCCGTTTATTGGAAAGACATTCAGCATATCGACGAATCTTTAATTGGAAGTATTTTGGGCCTTAACGGAATCATTATTGCGATTTTTGAGATGGTTTTGGTGCAACATCTTCAAACCAGAAACAAAGACATTAAGTACATTTATGTCGGCATTTTCATTGCTGCGATTAGTTTTGCATTAATCCTTTTTCCCGTTTTTTCGGTTTTGATTTCAGCTATTCTTGCCATTATTTTCCTTACGATCAGTGAAATGTTGGCTTTACCTTTCATCAATGCTTTTGTGGTGAACCGTGCCGGTGAAGAATCGCGCGCGAGCTACGCTTCGGCTTATACTTTCGTGTGGTCGCTTTCCGGAATTATTGCTCCTGCAGGTGGCGCTTATATTGCCGATCTTTTCAGCTATAATGCTTTGTGGATCGTATTAATTCTGCTTTGTTTGATTTCAGCTTTAGGTATAAAAACCCTTTCCAAAAAAGAAAAATCCTCATTTAAAAATGAGGAAATTTAGTTATGCAATCACTCTTACCAAGGATTTGATGTGAGTGAGTTTTTCTAAAAGTTCTTCTCTAGAATTGGCCAAAACATTGATGTGACCCATTTTTCGGCCGGGTTTTGTTTCGTTTTTTCCGTAAAGATGAATGTAAGTTTGTGGCAATTTCAACACTTCATCTAAGCCTTCATATTGCACTTTTCCGGTGAAATTTTCCTCCCCAACCAAATTAAGCATTCCCGAAAAACCAAAATTCGTAGTATCAGCTAAAGGTAAATTTTTCACCACTCGATAAAACTGTTCAAACTGAGAATTTGCGTTTCCTTCCTGACTTTGATGGCCGGAATTATGCAGTCTCGGTGCGGTTTCATTCACCCAAACTTTTCCATTTTTATCTAAAAAAAGTTCGATGGCAAACAATCCGGGTGAAGCAATTGCTTTCGTAAATCGGTTTGCAATTTCGATAATTTGAGCTTCAACTTCAGCAGAAATCGCAGCGGGACAAATGTTGAAATCCAAAAGATTGAGTTTCGGATCGGCCACCATTTCGGTCACCGGAAAAGTTTGGCTTTCCCCCGATTCGTTGATTCCGATGATCACCGACAATTCTTTATCAATGTCCACCAAATGCTCCAAAACCGACGGAACATCCCACATTTTTGCCAAATCTTCTTCTGTTTTAATGATTTGCACGCCTTTTCCATCGTAACCGCCAGTATTCATTTTTTGAACAAACGGAAGCGGAAAATTTCTTTCCGAAGCATTTTGAATCACCTGAAATTCCGGACTTGGAATTTCATTTTCGAGATAAAACGATTTCTGAAGTATTTTTTGTTGAATAATTTTGATACTTTCAGAATTCGGAACCACTTTGACACCTTGTTTTTCAAGAGTTTGCAAAGCTTCCACATTAACATGTTCAATTTCGATGGTTACAACATCTTTGTCTTTTCCGAAAGCCAAAACCTTATCAAAATCATTAAAATCTCCTTTTGTAAAATGTGAAATTGTAGCACAAGAACATTCAGGATTTGGATCCAAAACATAGAATTCATCGTCGTATTTCAACGCTTCCTGAATAAACATTCGGCCCAATTGACCGCCTCCTAAAATTCCGATTTTCATTTTTATAGATTCAATTTTATTTAAAAATAATTTATTTCGATTTAATTCATTTCATAAAATTCCAGCGGCAAATCGTCGGGATCTTGGGTAAAAAAGAATTTTTTATCGGTAAATTCATCCACCCGAATTTCCTCGCAAATCAATCCTTTTGAAACCAATTCGTCTCGTTTTTCTTCTACATTTCCAACTGCGAAAGCCAAATGTCTCAAACCGCAACTTTCCGGCCGCGAAGGTCTTTTTGGCGGATTTGGGAAAGAAAACAATTCAATAACGTATTGATTTTCAATTCCAAGATCTAGTTTATATGAATCCCGCTCGGAACGATAAACTTCTCGTAAAATTTGAAGTCCTAAAATTTCAGTGTAGAATTTTTTGGAAATTTCGTAATTCGAACAAATAATCGCGATGTGATGAATGTGCATTTTTTTACTTTTTTATTTCCAAATTTTTCAAAATTGCTTGCGATTTTAGTTCGGTTTCGCGCCACTCTTTTTCAGGCGAACTATCCGCAGTAATTCCACCGCCAACATAGATTAAAGCAGCGTTTTTGAAAAATTCTGCACAACGTAAATTCACAAAATATTCAATATTTTCTAAAGTTTCAACTTGGATATAACCAGCGTACAATTTTCGCGGATGTGACTCAAAATTTCCAATTGCATCTTGGCACAAATCCTTCGGAATTCCGCACACAGCCGGCGTTGGATGAAGTTCTGCGATGAGATTTTCCAATTCGACTTTTTCAATTTTAGCTTTAAAATCGGTTCTTAAATGCTTGATATTTCCGGAAATATGATCGTAAGTTTCCGATTCTTCAACTTCTGATGCGAAGTTTTTAAGAATATTTTTAATAAAAAGGGTGACCGGTTTTTGCTCTTCCAACTCTTTTGAAGTCCAAGATTCTTCGACACGAAGCGTTCCGGCGAGACTCATGGTTTCAAATTCGGAAGTTTTTTTGTTGAATTTTCCGAGAACTTCCGAAAAAGCGCCGATCCAACATTGCTCATCTTTAATGAAAAAATAAACGAATGCGTTTGGATAAGATTTGCATAAATTCAGAAAAGTTTGTTTCAAATCAACCGAAAAATGATCAAAACTCACTAGTTTTCTTCTGGAAATTACCAGTTTAGAAAGCTGATTTTCTTTAATAAAATCAATTATATTTTCGAGTTTTTGCTGATATTCAGTTTGATTCTCTTCCTGAAAATCAATTAATTCGCCTGATAAATTTGAATTAAAAAAATTCAAATTTTGAAAATCAGCCAACGAAATTTCCTTTATATCTCCATCAAAATCAATTCTTTCCGATTGATCAAAAGAATGAAAAGAAACATTTTGTGACGCAGAATTTTGCTCAGTAGTCCACAAAGTTTCGGAGAAAGGAAATCTAAAAAAAACCATATCTACTGCGGTCTTGGGATGATATTGTTGGTCATGGTGGTATGATTAATCAACACCCCTTTTTCGTCGCGAATTTCGATTTCAGAAACTTGCATTGTATTTCCTTTTCTGATGAATCGCGCTGTTCCAGTTACGGTTCCTTCTTTTTTACTTCTCAAATGATTCGAATTGATGTTGGTTCCCACAGGAACTACTTTTTCGGTATCGACGTGTAAAACTGAAAGGCAAGATCCCAAAGTTTCGGCCAAAACGCAACTCGCACCGCCATGTAAAATTCCGAAAGGTTGATGAACTTTTGGCGTAACCGGCATCGTCGCAGTGAGGGTTTCATCGGTAACATCGGTGAAAATAATCCCCAAAGTTTTCCCTAAATTTTCGCCACCCCAGTTATTTAATCGATGTAATATTTCGTTTTTTTTGCTGTCTTCCATATTTAATTTTTCAAATTAATAGATTTTCGGATTCCATTTTTCAGGATATTTCGGCGTGATATTTTTGTAATAATCTTCCATTTCCTGCATGATGTCTTCAAAAGTTCGGGTTTCCAAATCTTCTACAGAAATTTTGTAGCCAAGATGAATTTCTTTGTGCTTGAAATCGCCTGCAGCAACCACAATTGGAACTTTCGCAGCAATCGCCATGTGATAAAAACCTTTGCGCCATTTCGGCACCCAACTTCTAGTTCCTTCCGGAGTAATCACAAGGCTGAAATCTTCTTTTTTGAACTCATTTGCAACGAAATTCACCAAATCATTTTTCTGTGAACGATCGATTCCAATTCCGCCCAAAGCTTTTACAATAAAGCCATACCAAGCTTTAGTATGTGCATCTTTGATGATGATTTTCAATGGTTTGTCGAGTGCCCAATAAGCCAAATTTCCCAAAAGATATTCGGCGTTGGAAGTATGCGGAGCCACTACGAGAATACAGCGGTTGAGATTATCGACATCGCCTTCCAGAACGATTTTCCAGCCGATGAGTTTCAGGATCAGTTTTCCGAGGAATTTTTTCATTTTGTAGTATTTAAACAAAAAAGTATAACCAGATGTATTGGTTATACTTTACAAATATATTGAATTAATATTCTTAACTAAAATAAACTGCTGACGAAATCGATGATTTTGATTGCGATTTCAATAACGAACTGTACCATGATTTGCTGTTGTTTAAATGTTAATAGTGATTGATGAAAATTAACTGCACGAAATTAAGATTTATTTTAATAAAATCACAAATATCGATGTTAAATTTTATTAAATTTACTAATTAGAGGAACAAGCGAAAAGCAGATTTTTTTGTGATAAAAGCCTCCGCTTTTGCTTATCCACTCTCATTATTTGGTTTTAATGGAAATTTCTTTTTTTCCGTCTTTGATGGAAATGTTCACATCCTGAAGTTTATCGAAATTTACTTTCATAGAATCGATCACCTTGTCAGCTTCTACTTTTGGCATTTTCTTTCCGTTGATGATTACGCTGTCTTCATCATTAGAATTATACTGGATCGTAGAACCGTTGATTTTGATTTTATCTTTTTCGATCACCACACCATTGTCGTCGTCTTCGTTATCATTTCCGTCGCCATCAAGGTCGCCATCGAGGTTTACGCCGTCTTCTTTTAGTTTGAAAACTTTTGTCGACATCGGAACTACCAATTCATAATTCACATTATAATCGCGGAAACGGTGTGCGTAAGGATATTTCACAAAATTTGGTAAAAGGATTTTGTTGTTTTCAATTTCCACCGGAACATTCATTTGAATCGGAACATTGTAGCCTTTTCCTTCTTTTTTAATGATTAAATATGGCGCTTTCACATCCGCTTTTCGGGTTACATTCACGTAAGGATAATCTTCTTCAAACACTTCTTTTTTGTCGGAATAAATATCGTCGTCATATCCGATGAAGTTTTGCGGAATCACCACCTGTTTTACATCGACATATAAGCTGTCGGAAGTCGTATTGATTGCTACGTTTTCAGTATCTTCTTTATGACCTTTATAAATCATATCTTTTTTCGCCATGTTGATTCCGAAATAAGTTCCGAATGCCAAAAGGATCAAAAATAAAGCTCCGACTACATATCCTACGTTTCTTAATTGGGTTTTTGGTGAAATTAATTTAATCGAAAGCAAGCTGAACAATAATGCAGGAATCAGGGTTCCAATCAGCATCATTCCGTATAAAACATTGCTCATTCCATCGTCTTCAAAGAGGAAATTGAATTCTCTCATCGGCGAAAAATCTGTGGCCCCACCGAATAATCCGAAGATGAAAAACGCGCCAATGATACAAGCAACTGCCATGAAAGCGAAAATACTTCCTAAAATATAACGGAACACGTTCCATAAACCGCTTCCTGCATTGTTGATATAAGGTTTATTTTCGTTGTAAATCTCGCCTACTCTTTGGGTAGATTCGTTTGCAAACTGCACCAATTTGTTGGATTCATTTTTTAAATTATCAAAGTTCATCGGCTTTCCCTTCATTTTCAAAAAATCCGTTGCAGTTTCCGCTTTTGGCAAAACGATCCAAAGGATTACATAAATTAAAATGATTAATGAAGTAGAAATTGCTGCAGTGAAGACTCCTAAAATTGCGATTCCAAGCCAAATTGCGCGCATCGCACTGATATCCATTCCAACATAATGAGCCAAACCTGCACAAACTCCAGCGATTTTTTGTTTCTCCGGGTCACGGAAAAGTTGTTTTTGCCCGTTAGTTCCGGTAGATTTATTTTCATTTCTGGAAGTTTTTTCAGAAAAGTAAGCTTCTTCTTGCTCTTCGATTTGCTCAGGTTTTCCGATTTGCGAGATTACTTTTTCCACATCAGCATCGTTAATCACTTCGCGTTTTCCTAAAGTATCTTTGAAGATTTCCACCATTCTGATTTCGATATCGTGCATTACCTCATCTGCTTCGTTGGCATCCAAAGAGCTGCGAAGTGCTGATAAATAATCGCTTAATTTAATATATGCGTGTTCCTCAATGGTGAAAGAGAAACCGGCGAGTCCTATTGAGAGTGTCTTGTTCATGGTATTAAGTATTTGGTTGGAACGCGCTTTCAGGTGCGCCCGTCGGATTATTGTTTTTAGTAATTTGGTTTACAGATTCGGTCAGTTCATTCCAAGTATTGAGTAGTTCCGCGAGAAAAAGTTTGCCTTTTTCGGTAATCTGATAGTATTTTCTTGGTGGTCCGCCGGTAGATTCTTCCCATCGGTACGAGAGGAATTCGCCGTTTTTCAATCTTGTTAGCAGAGGGTAAAGGGTACCTTCCACCACATCCAGTTTTCCTTTTTTGAGTTCATCAATCAAGTCGGAAACGTACATTTCTTTTCGATCGATGAGGCTCAAAATACAGAATTCCAGAATTCCTTTTCGCATTTGCGCTTTGGTGTTTTCTGTGTTCATATTATTTGAGGTTATTAATTGGTTTTTTTTGTAAAAATCATTCAGAACTTCTATTCAGAATCTCATTCTTACAATGCAAAGATATAAAATAAGTTTAGTAATATGCAATACAAAGTAGTGAAATTTTTAAAAATATTTTCTGTAAAAATTTAATAAACTTCAAAAATCACTTTAATGATGGGCTTTCTCATGATATTATTAATTGAAAATAAATTAAAAAAATCCGCTTCATTGCTGAAACGGATTGGATTTTACTAGAGAAATACAAATAATATAATGTCAAAACTGTTTAAATACTCATTTCATTAAAAAAAAATAACGACTAAATAAAGAATCTCTACAAATTGATGTCATTCTAAACAATTACATTTGCAACGATAAATTTTGTACTTATGAAACAATTAATAAAAAATTATTCGGGAATTATTCTTCTAATCATCGGAATTACTGCCGGAAGTTTTATCGGAATTTTCTTTCCAAAAGCTGTTGATTACCTTAAACCACTTGGCGATATTTTCCTTAATTTATTGTTTGTAAGTGTAGTTCCGCTGGTTTTTTTCGCGGTTTCCAATTCCATCGCATCGCTCGAGGAGCAATCGAAATTTGGAAAAATTATTTTCTCAATGATTTTTACATTTCTACTGTTCATCATTATTGCAGCGCTTTTTACAATTTGCGCGGTTTATTTTTTCCCAACTGAAGCATTGCCTTCTACTTCCAAAGAAATCCTGGAAACCGGCAACGATTCAACTTGGGGCGACCGAATTGTGAGTTTCTTCACGGTTGGCGAATTCAACGAACTTTTTTCAAGAAAAAACATGCTTGCTTTATTGATTTTTGCATTTCTCACAGGAACTGCAGCCCGAAAAACCGGCGAAGCAGGAAAACATTTCACCTTTTTTCTCGCTTCCGGTTACGAAGTGATGAAAGAACTTTTATTATTAGTAATGAAGGCTGCTCCGATTGGTTTAGGCGCATATTTCGCTTATCAGGTTGCGACGGTCGGACCTCAACTTTTCGGATTTTATGCTAAACCGCTTGGTTTGTATTACGCAGCCGGTGTGGTTTATTTTCTTGTATTTTTCTCGATTTATGCGTTCGCAGCAAAAGGAAAAGATGGCGTAAAAATATTCTGGAAAAACAATATTTACCCGAGTTTAACAGCAATTTCCACTTGCAGTAGTTTTGCTACAATGCCCGCAAATCTTCAGGCAGCCGCAAGAATTGGCGTTCCCGATGCCATCGCCAATATTGTAATTCCGATTGGAAGTACTTTGCACAAAAACGGTTCGTCGATGTCTTCCATTATTAAAATTTATGTGGCATTTCTCATCATCGGGCGTGATTTTTTCGATCCGATGAATTTGCTTTTGGCTTTAGGAATCACGATTTTCGTGAGCATTGTTGCAGGCGGAATCCCGAATGGTGGCTACATCGGCGAAATGCTGATGATTTCGGTGTACCAACTTCCCGTGGAAGCCATTCCGGCGGTGATGATTATCGGAACTTTGGTTGATCCGTTGGCTACCGTTCTCAATTCTACCGGAGACACTGTTGCCGCAATGTTTGTCACCAAAATTTCCGGAGAAAAATTTCAAGAACCAAAGGAATTTGCGGTTTAAATTAAAAATTCAATAAGAAAATAGATATTCTCATTTTAAAAATCTAAAAAAAAATACGCATATTTGAAATACAATAAATATTCAAAAATTTACCAATAACCATTTCTTTATGAAAAAAAATTATTTTTTGTGTGCGCTATTCATTCTTTCTTTAATAAGTTGTGATTTCATCAATGATTCAATGACTTATAAAGATAAAACCAAAAATTTTGTTGAAGCATTGATGAGCAAAGATTACGATAATTGTATTAACATGATGGCGATGAATCATGAATCAGCAAAAAACACAAATATTGATTCTTTAAAACTCGGTTTAGAACAATTTAGAGCTTTGATAGGAAGTAATTTTGGAGATAAAAATTTTGAATATTCATTAATGAAATCTGAAAAAAAACGTTCTACCATAAAAAGTGAAAATACTCCTCCTAATACAACTCTTGCTCTTGTTGAATTTTCAAATGAAAAAGACCTTGGTGTATTTCAAGTTTTATTTGATGATAAATCAAAAAAAATACTCAATATCAACACGCTTGAAATAAAAAAGCCCAAACCTAATATGACACTCTTTTGGTTATTTGGTATTTTCCCTATAATTGTTTTGGCTTTTAATATTTATGTCATCACCCAAATCAAAAAAAGTAATTTGACGAAAAAGTGGTTAAAATATATCGCTGTAATTGTTCTGAATGTTCCCGCAATCTCTTATGCCGCAGTAGATGGCATTTCATTTAAACTACTGAATTTTCAAATATTATTTGGAGTCGGATTTTCAATGATGGGATATTTAGATTCTGTTTGGACATTTGGAATTCCTTTAGGTGGAATTTATTGGCTATATAAACTTAAACAAAATAAATTATCGCCTACCGATGCAACTGTTTAATAACTAATAACATCAAATTAAAAAGCCGCTTCAACTGAAACGGCTTTTGTCTTTTTCAAACTAAAAATTATTGAAAATCATAAAATCTTGCTCCCAAAGAAAGCGGATTTTCGGTTTCGATACTTTTTAGTCCAAATCCTTTATAATTCGGATTTACCGATGATTTCAATTGTTTTCGGTGGAGTTTTTCGTAGGTTTCAAAATCAATGGCTTTTCTGTTTTTTAAACTTTCAAAAATGTTCCATTTCTGCACCGCTTCTTTCCAAGATTCCCCTACTTTTCCGGTAAAAACTTTCGCTTTCGAACCGCTTCCGTAGGCTAAAAATCCGATTTTTTGATCTTCTAAATTTTCATTTTCATCGTAGCTCACTTGCATCGCAGAAAGCAAAGCCATGAAAATTGAAGCCGTGTACATATTTCCAACTTCCGAGGAAGCGCGCTGCGAAGGTTCTATTTTTTCATTAATAAATTTCAAATAATCTTCGGATTTCGCAACCGCTTTTTGCTCTTCAGGACTTTGGTAAGAAAGTCCGTTTTCCGAGCTGTAAATTTCGGTAAAAACCCTTTTTCCATGAAACGCATACGGCAAATGAAAAATTAGGTAACGCCAGTTTTCATAAGGTTTTTCGATTCCTGTTTGTTCTTTGTAATGTTCGTAAGCTTCGCGAATTCTGTCCTGATAACATTGGTTGGAATATTGTCCATCGAAAACCGGTTCATCGGTAAAAATCTCGATTTTATCGGGCATAAATTCTGTTGCTGAACTTAAATCGGATTTTAAAGCATTTCTTCTTGGTTTAAAAAAGTCGAAAACGCTTTCTGTAGCAACTCCGTAAGTATTTTCAATCTCTAAAAGTCGAGGATTATCGGACAAAAGAAGCGCCACCGCACCACCGCCTTGAGTATATTCTCCGGAACTTGCCAATTCGTATTTTGCATAATCGGAAGCGATAACAACTGCTTTTTTTCCGGGATTTGCTCTGCAAAAATCAATGCAATTTTGCAACGCATCCACCGCGCCTACACAAGCGAAAGTCATATCAACCACATCACAATTTTTGAAACAACGTTTTCCGAAATCTTTTTCCAAAACAGTTTCTACCATTTGCATCGCGAAGGTTGCGGTTGGTTTTGCTGCATCGATCGCACTTTCAGTTCCAAGGTAAATTCGGGAAATATCTTTCGGGTTGAGTTGATTATCTTTAATGAGTTTTAGCAAAGCTTCAGCTGCGAAAGTTGCAGCATCTTCGTGGACATCCGGAAAAGCCATTTTATGTAAACCGAGTCCTTTCTCGAGTTTTGCGGGTTCAATATTTCTTTTTTCTGCTAAATCCTTGATTTCCAAATAAAGGGAAGGAACGTGGAAGCTTGCCGCCTCAATACCATAAATCATACTGCTTAATTTTTAAACAAATTTCTGAAAAATATCTTCCACTGAAAAATAAAAAAGCCAGAACTATAAGCTCCGGCAAAAAAATTATGGGTAAAATAGGAATTATTTGTATGCTTCAATCGTTTTATTGAGCGCATCAACTTGTTGATTGATGGTTGGGCTTGAAGGATTTGCTTTTAAAACATTCATTTTTTTGGCAAGACCATCTTTCAAGATTTGCACAATCATCATTTTCGCTTGAGGATTCTGACCGATTTGGCTTTTCACTTGAGTTAAAACCTTAGTCAAATTCTGAGTTGCTTTTAAATTATCGGAACTCATAATCCAGTTAAATCCATCTTCGGCTGCTGCTCCCAATTCCGGATTCTGAAATTTAAGGAACGGGTAGAAAGCAGCTGTAGAAGCAATTGCAGGCATTTGTTTCTCGATTTTGTTTTTCACGATCACCGGTAAAAGTTCAGCAATTAAATCATCACTTGCACCTTCCAAATCGATTTTTTCAGCTAAAGAAGCCACTTTCGCAGGATCGATTACTGAAATTCCGCTGAGCGAACTTCCTTTTACAGAATTGGAAACTGCATTCATTCCTTTTTCGAAAAGTGGAAGATATTTTTTGTCTTTTGTTTTTGCTAAAGCTGAAATCGCAGCACTTTGAACCAAAGTTTTCGGGTTGTTGGAAGCCATTTTTTCCACTTCCGAAAGCGCAGCTTTTGCTTGGTCAGGTTTTGAAAGATCTAATCCGCTCAATGCTTTCATTCTAATTCTGAAGTTGGAATCTTTCAACGCAGCCACCAAAGTTTTTAGCGAAGCCGGGTTTACTCCTTTATTTTCCACGGCATTTTCTACTGCTTTATATCTGCTCAAAAATTCTTTAGAGTTGGAATATTGCGTAAAATATTGTTCCGGGGTTTTGGTTTCGGTAAATTCTGCCAACAAAATTCCATCTGCATTAATGTTTACAAAATCAGGATTTTTGGAAACTTGGAAAGTGAAATCGTTCTTTTCTTTCGCCGAAACCCAAACATTTTTTCGGGTTGGTTTTCCGTTTTCATACACATCAATCGCCAATGGAAACTGAAAATTTTCACCCAATTGATTTTGGTTAATCGTAATCGTCACCATTTTTTTCACTGGTTCAAACGATGTAGTGTAAGAAATTTTCGGATGGTTACTTCCGTAATACCACTGATTGAAGAACCAATTGAGATCTTTCCCGGAAACTTTTTCCAATGAAAGTCGAAGTTGTTGCGCTTCTCCGGTTCCGTATTCATTGGTTTTTAAATAATCATTTAATCCCGCAAAAAACGCATCATCACCCAAATAATTTCTGAGCATGTGAAGAATTGAGCCTCCTTTGTTGTAAGAAACTCCGTCGAACATATCTTCTCGCGAATGATAATCGAATCTCACCAAATCTTTGGAAACATTAGATGGATCGCGGAAATAGCCTTCAGCAGCTTTCATCAAAGTATAATCGGCGAAATCTTTTCCGTATTTGTATTCATTCCAAAGATATTCGGAATAATTGGCGAAAGATTCATTAACAGTAAGATTGCTCCAGCTTTCGGCAGTGACCAAATCGCCAAACCAATGGTGGAAAAGCTCGTGAGAAATCACATCTTCCCATTTATTTTCATCGATTAAATCGCCAGGTTTTTGTTGTGCAGATTCTTGATGAAGCACCGCTGTAGTGTTTTCCATCGCTCCGGAAACATAATCTCGGGCGGTAATTTGCGAATATTTAGACCAAGGATAATCGTAATTCAGTTTTTTCGAAAAGAATTCGATCATTTCCGGCGTATTTCCAAAAATTTGTTTTGCGTACGGTTCGTATTCTTTTTCTACGTAATAATCAACCGGAATATTTCTCCATTTATCCTTTACCACAGCGTAATCGCCAACTCCCATGAAGAATAAATACGGGGCGTGTTTTTTGTCCATCACCCAATGATCGGTGCGCAATCCGTTGCTTTCTTTAGTGGAAGATTTCATCAACCCGTTGGATAAAGTCACGTATTTATCGGGAACGGTCATGTAGATTTCCTGAGTGGTTTTTTGGTTCGGTTTATCGATGGTTGGGAACCAAGCTGAGCTGGCTTCCGTTTCGCCTTGAGTCCAGATTTGTGTAGGTTTGTCGGCATCTTTTCCTTGCGCATTCACGAAGTAAAGTCCTTTTGCATCGCTAATTGCGGCGCTTCCTTTTTGGGTAACTTCGTTCGGACGAGCCGTATATTTGATGTAAACGGTGTAATCCTGATTTCGGTTATAGGTTTTGTCTAAATTAATTTTTAGAATATCGTTTTGATAATCGTATTTCAAAGGCGTTTTCGAACCGTTTTTATCCAAAGCTACTTCGTGAATCAACATTGCTTTCGCATCCAAAACTAAAGAATCAGACGGGTAAAAATATGGACTTGCGGTCAACCATTCTTCGCCGTTCATTTGCTCTTTTGCATAATCGAAATTCACTTTCAATTTCGTATGTTTCAGTTCGGTCGATTTGGTGTGGGTTTGTTGATAGACTTTTGCTCTTCCGGAAGTTTCGGTTTGCGCTATAGCAAAATTTGAATTAAATACCGCAGCCAAAAGCAACACGGAAATGATTACTTTCTTCATATTATTTTTATACTTTTTGATTTATTTTTTAATTTGATGATGATTTCTATTTAAAATACTGTCTAATTTTTCAAAATCATCCCCTTGTCCAAAATTTTCTGTGTTTACAATGGATCCCACAATATGATATTGATGGCAATCGAAACAAATCTTAGCGAAACCAATATTCTTATTATCTTTTTTAAAAACCAAAATATCTCTGAAAATAGGAATACAAGCGAAATCTATTCTTTCCTGTTCAGTTTTTTCAACAAAAATTTTATTTAAATCTTCGAAATTTGCAGGAGCTATCTGATATTTTTTGAAGCCGAACTTATTAAAATCTTTTATAAAATCTATATCAGCAATGGTTTTGGGAAATTCATCATTAAGAATTATATCAGATTTTTGCTGAGAAAGTCTAGTAGAATTTTCATCCATTAATTTCATTGCATCTTCTTCGCTAATTTCTATGGAATAATAATCTACTTCGTCAAAATCAAAAAACTTTTGGCCATATTCAACTTTTTTATTTTGCATAGTTAAACTTTGCAGATTTTGATTTGAATCTGTATTTGAAATATTTTCCTTGCAACCAATGATGGTAAAAAAAAATGATAATAAAATAGAATTGAATTTATTCATAAAATTACTTCTTTTTTGGACTCAAAAAAATATCGAAAACATCATTCACGATACTTTCATATTCTCCTTTTTTCAGTTGTTCTTTGCTTTTGGCAAAAGCTTTTTTCAGGTCGCTTTCTGCATTTTCATCATCGATGATTTCTACAGATTTAATGCCTTTAATTTGAAGCAAAAGTTCCGTCAATTTTTCGAAACTGGCGTTTTCATCAAGATGTACTTTTAATGATTTCATTGCGTAATAAGTCTTATAATTTCAGGAAAAGTTACAAAATAAGTGAAGCAGGAAACTTCACTTGATATTATGTTTTAATTATCTTTTAAAATATTTTTGATAATTCTTGGATCTTGTTTGCAATGAAAGAAAAGTTTAATGGCAACTACTTCTTCACTTTTAATTTCATAAAACAATTTCACTTGCTTTTTCCCAATCAATGCGACCTTTATTTGAGGAAAATTTTCTACCGATTGATGTTTAATTATTCCATCGCGGATAGTTTGTTTGAATTTCTTAATATCATTTTTAAGTATTGCTATTTCCCTTTTTGTCCAACGTCTTTTTAGAAAATCATAGATTTCGTTTAATGAAAATATTGCCGTTGAAGTTATCAAAAATTTCATTTCTTATCAAAAATTTGATCTAGCAAATCATCTGTTAATTCTTGATAATTCCCGTTCTTATAATCCCCTTCACTCTGCTCCATCACTTTCCCGAAATATTCGGAATTTTCGATTTCTTCCCAGGAATAGGTTTTATCTTCTTCTGAAACTTGCACGCTTTTGATGCCTTTAATTTGTGTCAAAAGTTTTTTGATGAAAGCCAAATCCGCGTGATCTTCTAATTGAATAGTCAGTTCCATGTTGTTTAAATTTTAATTCAAAGTTAGAAAATTATTTTTTTAAATCACTGAAAAAGAACGAAATAAGAAAATCTAAACCGCAACCGGCGCCTTAATTCCCGGATAAGGTTCGTAATCTTCCAATTTAAAATCTTCAAAATCGAAATCGAAAATATCTTTGATTTCCGGGTTCAATTTCATGTTTGGTAAAGCTTTTGGCGTGCGGGAAAGTTGCTTATGAACTTGCTCAAAATGGTTGTTGTAAATATGCACATCGCCGAAAGTATGCACATAATCGCCCACTTCCAGATCGCAAACTTGTGCAACCATCATCAACAAAAGCGCGTAACTCGCAATATTAAACGGAACTCCGAGGAAAACATCGGCACTTCTTTGGTACAACTGAAGCGACAATTTCCCGTTCGCCACATAAAACTGAAACATCGCGTGACAAGGCGCTAAAGCCATATTTGGGATTTCGGCAACGTTCCAAGCGGAAACGATCAACCTTCTGGAATCGGGATTTTTTTTAATTTGGTCAATCACTTCCGTAATTTGATCAATCACTTTCCCGTTTGCGCCGGTCCAGCTTCGCCATTGCGCACCATAAACCGGACCTAAATTTCCGTTTTCATCGGCCCATTCATCCCAAATGGAAACGCCGTTATCGGTTAAATATTTAATATTGGTATCACCTTTTAGAAACCACAACAATTCATAAATAATCGATTTCAAATGCACTTTTTTTGTCGTTACCAACGGAAAACCTTCGGATAAATCGTAACGCAATTGGTAGCCGAAAACGCTTCTGGTTCCGGTTCCGGTTCGGTCGGTTTTATCGGTTCCTTTGTCTAAAATATGCTGAAGAAGATCTAAATAATTTTGCATTGAAATTAATTTGAGAAGGTGATAATTTGCTAACTTGGAAATTGAATTTCAAAAGAAAAACAATTCTCAAATTTACCAAATTTTTACAATTTTTTGTTGAGTTCCATTCATTGAAAACACTTCATTTTCGGTTTTTCCGTTCATTGCTTTTGCTAATGGACTTTCCGGGGAAATTAAAAATATTTTCTTTTGTTCAAAATTCATCATTCCGAGAGAAACGGCGATGTAAAAAAATCCTTTATCCGTTTCCACCAAACTTCCCAAACCGACGTTCTGATACGGATTTGTGTTGATTGATTTTAAAGAATTTTTCACCCGAATATTTTCATTCAACTGAATTTGCAGATTGTTGATTTCTTGCTGAACCATCTCGCGAGAAGTTTCGTATTTGTCGCCCATCGAACTTTTGGTCTCGTTGTTGGCAGCGCGGGTTTCAGCAATTAAATGTTCTAAATGATCAATTTTTTCTGATAATTTTTGATGAATGATTTTCAGGATTTCAGATTTATTCATCGAAATTTATTTTTCCATTACAGCGTAACCTCCGACTGGCAAATAAAAACTTTTATCCAAAGAAAAATCCTTCACCGGACCTGTAAAAACATTATGAAAAACGCCTGTAGCATTAGGATCATCGATGGTAAAAGAAACATTATCTTTAGAAAAATTCAACACCACCAAAACCTCATCTTTTCCATTTTTTCTTAGGTAAGCCAAAACTTTATCGTCGGCAGAAGTTTTCAGAATTTGCGTTGTTGCTGCATCATCACCGCCTCGAAGTGCAGGATTTTTCGACTTCAGCTCAAGCAACGTTTTATAGAAATTGTGCAATTCATTATTTCCATTCCACGGAATTGGATCTTTCTGGAAAAATTCTAATCTTTTTGTTTTTAAAGGAAGTTCTTGCCCATTATAAATCAACGGAACACCGTTCCAAGTGATGGAAAACACAGCTAAAGGTTGAGCAAAAACGCCATATTTTTCGTATTCGGTTCCGTTCCAAGTATTTTCGTCGTGGTTAGAAGTGAACCAAGCTCTCATCGAACCGTTTCCAATCGCCGAATATTTCCCGAGAAGATCTTTCAAATCGGTAAAAGATGCTTTTCCTTCGTTGAAATCTTTGGTTTTGTGCATCCAGCTCCAAATATAACTAGCGTCGAACACTTTTCCGTAATCAGGGTTGTCCAATTCATCGAATTCGCCGAGCCAGAAAAGTGGTTTCAATTTTTCAACTTCCGGTCTTGCTTGTTGCCAGAAATCCACTTCAACCCAAGATGCTAAATCGCAACGGAACCCATCAATATTGGCTTCACGAACCCAAAATTTCATCGCATCAATCATGGCAAGACGCATTTTTGGATTTTTATAATCGAGTTCGATGATATCGTCCATTCCGGAAGCGATTTGGAAATCGTTTGTTTTTGGATCTTTTAAGTAAAAATCTGGATTGGTTTTCGTCCAAACATGATCCCAACCGGTGTGATTTGCCACCCAATCGATGATAACTTTGAAACCCATTTTGTGCGCTTCATCCACTATGTGTTTGAAATCTTCCATCGTTCCAAATTCCGGATTGATGGCGGTATAATCTTGCGCTGCATACTGACTTCCGAGTGGTCCTTTTTTATTTTTCTGGGCAATCGGAGTAATCGGCATAAACCAAAGCGTTTTCACGCCCATTTCCTTCAATCGCGGCATTTCTTTTTCGAACGCACGGAAAGTTCCTTCCTCAGTATATTGTCTGATATTAACTTCGTAAATATTGGTCGTATGCTTCCATTCGCTTGGCAAATCGTTCATTTTTGTAGATTTTTGGGTAGTACAGGAGATAATTCCTAAACCGATGATGGCTAAAAGGATCAGTTTTTTCATTCTAATGATTTGTAGCAAATGTATTATTTTTAAATGGGAATTCCGAACGAGATTTTGTTAAAAAATAGCATTCAATAACAAAATTTATAATCTCCATTTTGCATCATGAAATTTCACAACTGGGCATAAAAAAACCCCGAAATTTCGGGGTTGTGTATTTTAAATTTCTTCGGAATCATCTTCTTCGAAGAAATCATCGTTGAAATCATCGTCTTCATCATCATCAAAACTTTCGTCTTCATCGGCAAAGTTTCCGGTTGTGAAGTTATCGTCAAAATTTTCAAAATCATCGTCCAACAAAGGAATTGCATTGTTTTTCGTTCCTTTTTTTCCTCCGGATTTGCTTGGAGCTTTTAGTGGCATATTTCCGAAACGGAAAACAGTAATTGGATAGTTTACAGCAGGTTTTTCATCGATAATTTCAACCAATTCGCAGAAAAATTCCCACAAATCCATGAAACCATACTGAAAATGAATTTTGTCGCCCACTTTCTCGAAAGCTTCGTTGATATAAACATCAGACATGATTTCTCCGTCGCCATCATCGCTCATATCTTCCAGTGGAACAGATTTTATGATAGTTCCGTCTTCATCAAGAATATTGAAAAGCGATAAATCTTCGCCCAAAAGAGAGAATGCACTTTTAATTCCCAAATGGAGATTCCAAAGATTCTGCTTATCTTTAATTTCGACGTCTCTGAAAATATCGTCTTTGGTATCTAAAATAATGCGGATTTTATAAACCATTTTTGTTTGAAAGTTTAGGATGAGTTTTTGTTTGAATTAGGGTGCAAATATAAAACAATTGAAATTTGACAAAAAAAAAATTGTCCGTTTTTATTTAAAAAGTTTTGCTTACATTTTGCCGTTTTCTAATTGCTCTTTTCTAGCATAAAACTGAATTTCGTACCTTCCAAATATACACTTTCTACGGAAATATTCTCACCGTGAGCTTCCAAAATATGCTTCACAATAGCCAACCCAAGTCCGGATCCGCCTTCGTTACGATTTCTGCTGGTTTCTACTCGGTAGAATCTTTCGAAAATTCTGGAAAGAAGTTCTGGTTTTATTCCCATTCCGTTGTCTTCTACATTTACCAAAACTTTGTTTTTCAACACATTAGTTCGAATAACGATCTGTGCTTTTTCGCGGTTGGCGTAATGTATTGCATTGGAAATTAAATTGATGAGAACTTGCGAAATTTTCTGTTTATCAGCATTTACGAAAATCTGTGGCATAGAGCTTTGCAGTTGTACGTTGGAAGTTTTTCTTTGTGCTTCTAAATCGAGGAGATCGATGATTTCGCGGATTAAAGAATTGAGTTCGAATCTGCTGATATTTAAAGTAATTTCGCCTGATTCGTATTGGTTAATCATATCGAGATCTTTAACGATATTTAGGAGTCTTTCGACAGATTTGTCGATACGCTCCAAGTATTTATCGCGAATAGCGAGATTTTCTACTCCACCGTCAATTAAAGTTTCCACATAACCTTGGATGGAAAAAAGTGGAGTTTTAAGTTCATGGGAAACGTTTCCGATGTATTCTTTCCGATAGGTTTCCATTTCCTTCATGGTATCCATTTCGGTGGCATTTTTCTGGCTGAACTCGGAAACTCTTTCTCCCAATTCCTTAAAATTCATATTATTTTCGTCTTGTGGTAAAAAATCGCCGGGCAAAATGGTAGAGATTTTTTTGATTTGTTTTTTGCCGTAATAATTAAATAGATATTCTAAAATCAAATAATTAAGGACAAAAATAAAAATCACGCAAAGAAACAGGGTGAGATAGAAATTGTTTTTCTCATTGAAAACCACATCATTGGAATAATCAAAGATCATCGCAACGATTGACATTACGATCGTTAAAAAAATAGATGCGATTAAAGTAAGCTTGTGAAACCTCATTTCACAAATTTACACAACTAATTTGTAACCAATTCCTTTGAGCGTCTGTATGGTTCGCAAACCAAGTTTTTCGCGAAGTCTTCGAATGTGTACATCGATGGTTCTCTCGCCTACGATCACGTCATTTCCCCAAACTTTTTCGAGGATTTCTTCTCTCTTGAAAACTTTGTCGGTATTGGAAGCGAGCAAATACAATAAGTCGAATTCTTTTTTAGGAAGTAAAAATTGCTGACCAGCTTTGGAAACGCGGAAGTTATTTTTATCGATAATTAAATCGCCAATTTCTATATTTTTGGAAGAATCTGAAACGCGTGAAGTAAGCTGCAAAAGGGCATTTACTTTAGAAATAAGAATTTTTGGTTTAATAATTTTCACTACATAATCGTTGGCACCAGCTTGAAAACCTGCTAGCTGAGAAAATTCTTCGCTTCTGGCAGAAAGAAAAACGATGAGTGTTTGTTGTAATTCTTTAATTTTTCTTAAATCTTGGCAAGTTTCGATGCCGTCTTTTTCGGGCATCATCACATCTAGAAGGATGAGATCCGGAATGATTTCTTTGGCTTTTTCGATTCCCTCGATTCCGTTCGTAGCGGTAGAAACATCGTAGCCTTCTTTTTCTAAATTATAGGAAAGAATTTCCAAAATATCCTGTTCATCATCAATTAAAAGAATCTTTTTCTGTTTCATTTTTAGGTTTTAGCCTTTCAAAATTAATGAAAAATAAGGTTGCAAAAGCAATGTTGGCTAATATTTACAAATAATTAATATTCGTTTGTTTTTGTTCAAGAATCTTTAATGCAAAATTAAAACTGAGGCAACACCGAAACGGGGTATAATTTCGTCCTTTGCACTGAAAAAAATAATAGTTACAATAAAAATGAGCAAATTAAGTATTGCAGTATTTTTTCTAACCTGTTCAGTAGCAGTATTTGCACAGGAAACTAAAAATGACTCAGTAAAGACAGAGAAAAAGATTGAAGGAGTTACTATAAAAGGAAGCGTGAAAAAAAGCTCGGAGAGTAACATCATCAGTATCCAAAGAAAATCCGTCGAAGTAATCGAACGTGTTGGTACGGACCAATTAGAAAAACAAGGTGTAGGCGACGTTTCTGTGGCGGTAACCAAAGCCACTGGAGCCCAAAAACAAGAAGGTAGCGGCCAAGTTTTTATTCGTGGATTAGGCGATAGAAACAATGCAACTACGATGAATGGGTTGCCAATCCCTTCTAATGATCCTATTTATAAAAACATCGACCTCAGTATCATTAAAACCGATATGATTGATTATGTAGGCCTTGAAAAGGTTTACAACCCAAAAATGTGGGGCGATATGTCGGGGGCAAATGTGGATATTGTTTCTAAAGTATACACCGGAAAGCCTTACTTTAAGGTGAATCTTGGTTCTTCGGTTAATTCTAATGCAATTAATCAAAAGAATTTCTATTTGCAAAACGGTCCCGATTATTTCGGATTCAAACAAATAAACAAACCAAGCAATGCATCTTTGGTTAGCAACGGATATGTTTTCAAAACTTCATGGTCGAACAAAGAGGTTTTCACACCAATCAATTCTTCATTGGGTATTGATTTCGGAAGAACTTTCAACATCGGTGAAGAAGGAAAGCTGAGTGTTTTCGGATTTGGATCATTTGATAATAATTATGGTTACAAAGAAGGCGTTACAAGATCTGTTGACAATGTAGGAATTCCTACAAAAGACCTTTTCGGAACTGAATATTCTTACAGTACAAATTCTACAGGTTTAATTAACCTTAATTACAAACTCAATAGCAATCATAATTTGAAGTTTGTTTCTAATTACATCCACACCACGGAGCAAAAATTGGAAAACTACTCAGGTTACATAAGAGATACGAACGAAAACAGAGCAGAGGAAACGGCTTTACTTCGTCGTGCAAATTATAAAACCAATGATTTGTTCATCAACCAATTATCCGGTGAACATAAGATTTCTTCTCCATTGAAATTATATTGGAATCTTGGATTCAACAGATTAGATAGCCGCAGACCAGATAGAATGCAGAATATCTCGATCTATAACCAAACAACCGATTCTAATTATTTCGGAGCGAGTAATCCGGGTGCGAACCACAGATATTTTGACAAACTGATCGAGAACGATTATGTTGGAGATATCCATGCTGATTATCAGTTGAGCGAAAATGCAAAACTAACTTTTGGTTACAACGGAAGATATAAGAAAAGTGATTTCCGGGCTACGCAGTTCAACTTTAGAGTAAATGCTGCTCAAGGCAATTATTTCCTAAATCCAGCTGATTACGGAAGCTTCTTCAATACGACTAATTACAATTCAGGATTTTTTGATATTGTAACTTTCCGTGGAGACATCAAATGGAATCCAGAAACTGCACTAATTCCACAATTCTACAACTCTGAAGTCTTAAATAACGCTGGTTACGCCAATTTAGATTATAAATTCAGTGATCGTTTGACAGCGCAAGTTGGTTTGAGATATGATAATCTTGATCAAAAAATCGAGTACAGCACATCAATTAAAGAAGGTAAGGTTGAGAAAAATTATTCCAAAATATTACCTGCATTAAACTTAAAATACAGCGTAAACGATACGAATAATTTAAGATTCTCAGCTTCTAAAACTTATACTACTCCACTTCTTTTGGAAGTTGCTCCTTATGAATATGAAGAAGTTGATGAACTAAGTTTCGGTAACCCGGCATTGTATCCTTCAGATAACTATAATGCTGACCTTAAATGGGAATGGTTCCCAAAAAGAGGCGAGGTAATTTCAGTTACAGCATTTGGGAAATACATTCAAAATCCAATTTCCAGAGTTACGGTAAACTCTTCATCTAATTCAGTTTCATTTGTAAATATCGGTGACAAAGGACACGTTTTCGGAGTAGAAATGGAATTCAGAAAAGATCTTTACCAAAACAACAATACCAGAATCTACACTTTCTTGAACGGTACTTACCTCAACACCAACCAAGATCTTGACAAAGAAAAAGTTGTTGCTGAAACTACAACTTCTTACAGCAATACGATTTCTATCGACCCATCAAAATCAAACGACAAAATGCAAGGTGCATCTGATTTCCTTGCCAATGTGAATCTAGGTTTAGAACAAAAATGGGGCAGCAAAAACTCATTGGATTTAGTAGTTTCTTATTCTCATATTTCGGATAACATCTATGCAATCGGATATGCGAACAAAGGAAACCTTGTAGATAAAGCCATCAACGTACTTGATGCTGTTGCAAAAGTAAAATTCGGTAACGGAATCGGATTTTCTGTAAGTGGTAAAAACCTTTTGAATCCTAATTTCAAAAGAGTACAAGAAAATACAAACGGTGATGTATCTGTAAGAGATTATAAAAAAGGAACCAACATAGGAGTAGGAGTTTCCTACGAATTTTAAAAAAAAATAAAATAAATCTAAAAGTAAAAATTATGAAAAAGAAACATTTAAAAGTATTAGCATTATCGCTTTTATTACCAGCTACGTTTGCTGTACAATCTTGCAACAGTGGAGACGACGATCCAATCACTCCAGTAACACCAGTTGGGATTGCTGCTAATCCAAACGATTTCAAAGGAGATGTAAAATCTGGCGAGGTGGTAACTTTAGATGCAACTAAAGTATATAAATTAACCGGCGGTGTACACGTGAAAGATGGTGGACAATTGGTAATTCCTGCAGGAACAAGAATCGAATCAACTGGCGGAACATCAGCTTACCTAACCGTAGAACAAGGTGGTAAAATCTTCGCAAACGGAACTGCATCTGCACCAGTAGTATTCACTTCTCCATCTGCTACACCAGGAAGCTGGGGTGGAATCGTAATCGCTGGAAAAGCACCAATCAACAAAGGAACTTCTGCTTCTGCTGAAGTTGGAAACGCTACTTATGGTGGTACTGTTGCTAATGACAATTCAGGATCTTTAACTTATGTAAGAATTGAATATTCAGGAGCAATCTTTACAGGAGAAAAAGAATTCAACGGACTTTCTCTTTTCGGAGTTGGAAATGGAACTACAATCAGCAATGTATCTGTATTAAATGGTTCTGATGACGGAATCGAATTTTTCGGTGGTACTGTAAATGTTTCTAATCTTATTTCCGTAGGAAACGAAGATGATGCATTAGATTGGACAGAAGGATGGAACGGAACCGCAACCAACGTTTATACCAAAAGAAGAAGCGGAGGAATGGGGAACAGAGGAATCGAAGCTGATAACAACTCTAACGATAACAATGCTAATCCAAGATCTAACCCAACCATCAAAAACGCAACATTCATTGGAGCTGCAGGTGGTGAATCTGACGGTATGAAATTAAGAGTTGGTACTTACGCTACAATCGACAACGTAGTACTTTCAGGTTGGGCTACAGGTATTAACCTAGAGCACGATGCAACTGTAACTTATTTTAACGGAGGTGGAAAAATCACTAACGTGAAATTTGATAACGTTACCAAAGAAGCTTCTGCTAAATCTTCTGCTGGAATTAGCGTACCTGTATTACCAAATACTTATACTGTAAACGCAACTGCAACTGGAGCTGGAAGCGGAACTACTACTCCAACTTGGGCTGCAACTTGGGCAGGATTATAATATTCTTCACTTTTTATTCATATCAAACAAATGCCATCGATTTTCGGTGGCATTTTTATTTGTTAATATTTCGTTCACATTATAACTATTTGAATTAAAGTATTTTAATCAATTTTAATGCTCCAATATTAAATTTTACGATTCTTATGTGAATTTAATATGAATTATTTGTTAATTTTAAATTAATTTCATTGCTTTGTATCAATAAATGATCAAACAATACAATTAACACAAACAAATAAGCATTATGAAAAATATAATTAAGCTCTTCGGCGTTTTAGCAATAGTAGTTACAGCAGGTTTTACTTCAACCATTAAAGCACAACAAAACAACATCATTAAAGAAGTAAACATCAACTCCAATGACGGTTTTGGCGAACTAAGAAATCTCGTTGTACAGAATTTCGATTTTACCAATCCGAATCTTTCGGAAGGCAAAATCAATAGCGAAGTAAAATTTGAAGTTTCTGAAAACGGAAAAATCGATCACGTTACCGTAAACGGAGATTGCAAATATGTAAGCAAAGAATTACAAGATCTAATGACACATTTGCTTTATAGATTCGATGACAGTTCCAAAATGAACAAAATTTATGTTCTTCCGATTACTGTATTTATCGCTTCTAGATAAGATTTTCAGATTGACTCATAAAAAAAACCTGACGCGCTGTCAGGTTTTTTTTATTCTTCATCTTCATATTGTTCCAGATAATATGAAAAAGTGAAATCATCCAGTTCATCATCGGCATCTTCTAAGGTTACGAGCAAATCTTCAAACATTTCGAGTTGTTCCACACTCATGTTTACAAACTCAATATGAAGTGGCAACTTTACAAACCCTGTGATCGAATCGTAAAGTGCATCCAAATTATCCCCGAAAAATTCCGGAAGCTGCAATTTTTCTTTTAACTGCGCATAAAAATCATCATAATCGCCAAGTTCCGTGAAGTCGATATATACTGTATTCATTGTTTTTTCAGTGTTAATGGTTAATTGTTTTATTTCAGTAAATTAAGTTCTTGAAATTACTGTTTGTCAAAACTTTTGTAATGATTTTTGGTCAAATAAACGTCGCCATCTTTCGTGAAAACGATGCGATCGGCATTTCGGTTTCCGCAATTGTAATTGACATCGGCTTCGAAATATTGTTTTCCGGAAGGTAAAGTTTTTTCGCGGTTGCTGAATTTGTCACCACCAATTGCTTTTCCTGGCAAAACATCGCAAAGATTCCCTTCAGAAGCTACCCAACCTTGCTTTCTCGCTTCAATTTTGGTGATGTAATAATCGGGCAATTCGTGATTGGCTTTTACATAATTAATGACCTTAACTTCATTGGTTAAATCTTGAATAGAATTTTCATTAAAGGAATTTTTCTCATCGCTATTCGATTTTTCAGATTTAATGATGGAATTTTCAACAACTTCCGAATTTTGATTTTTCTTTTCGATTCTGTAATTGTTGATCAGATACATCACCAAAAACGCACTCAGCATTCCGATGATGAAAAAAAGAACCAGTTTTACGTTATTTTTATTCATTTTAATGGTTTAAAATATTACGAAACTTAGTTTCTCCATTCTTCCGGAATATCGCAAACCGGAATCGGCTGCATTTTGTGTTGCGCCGCTTTATTCATTCTGCTGAAAATTTTAAAAACCTCCAAATCTCTTCCCGAATAATCCACTTCCGTCTTGGTTCCCCACTCTTTCTGAATTTTTTCAAGCTCCGGATACGTTGCACCAATTTGTTGCTCATCAGTTCGGTCCACATCCCATAAACCATCGGTTGGAATTGCATTTTGAATAGATTCTATCAGGTTTAAATGCTTCGCGAGTTCATAAACTTCGGTTTTATAAAGATCGGCAATCGGCGAAACATCTACTCCACCATCGCCATATTTGGTGTAAAAACCAATCCCGAAATCTTCGACTTTGTTCCCGGTTCCACAAACCAAAAGTCCATTCAGCTGCCCGAAATGATACAAAGTAAGCATTCGCAAACGCGCTCTGGTATTAGCAAAAGCAAGTTTTTCGGCAGGAAAATCCTCATCATTTACATTAAAAACTTTAAACAACTCATCAAAACTTGGAGTTAAATTCAACGAAATCGCTTCCACATTCGGAAATCTCGATTTCAAATCAGCGATATGATCCAACGCACGACTTACCTGATCTTCTTTTTGGTGAATCGGCATCTCCAACAAGAGCGTTTTCAGGCCCGTCATCGCACAAAGTGTAGAAACCACTCCGGAATCCACACCTCCGGAAACTCCGACTACATAACCTTTCACATGAGCATTTTCGGCATAATCTTTCAGCCAGGTTACGATTTTTTCTGTTATTTTTTCTTTTTGCATGTATTTTCTTTAAAAAAACTATGATGATTAAGATGAAATAAACCCTAAAATTTTCCTTAATTTTACAGCTTAAATTTTGATGTAAAAATAATGAAGTTTTTTAGATATTTATTGTTTTCAGGTATTTTCGTTTTTGGAGCAGTTGCCTGCAAAAAAAATCCTGAAAACCTCTGGGAAATCGAGATTAAAGATCCCACCAAAAAAACAGAAATCATCGATATTTCCAAAGAATTTTATGATACCAATCTTCCTTTAGAAGTTTTTAAAAATAAATTTCCATGGTTTCAGGGAACGGTTTCTGATGAAGATTACGCGATCAGAAGAGCCGATGCCAACGAAGCCAAAATTTACAAAGAAGCCATTGCAAAAATTGATGTAGCAAAACTCAACAACGAATTATCGAATTTGTTTTCACATATTCATTATTATTTCCCGGAATTCGTGGCACCCAAAGTTTATCTTTATTCATCGGCATTACAAGGAATTATGGAACCTATTTTCTATAAACCTGAAGAAAACATGTTGTTCATCGACATCTCGGCATTTATGGGAGAAAACAATCCTAATTATCAAGGTTTAGAACTTTATTTCCAGAAATCGATGAATCCGCAAAACATAGTTCCGAAAGTTTCAGAAGCTTATGCACAGTTTTTTGTTCCGCATAATGCAAGTCATCAAAAATTTATTGATGAATTAATTTATAACGGGAAAATTCTAACACTTCAAGATGCTTTTCTACCTAATTTTCCAGATTATTTAAAAATGAATTACACCCAAAAACAATACGAATGGGCGCTGGAAAATGAAGTGAACATTTGGAATTATTTCGTGGAAAACAACTTGGTTTTCAGTGATGATTTGCGATTGAACGAACGATTTATCAATCCTGGACCTTTCTCGAAATTCTACACTGAAATCGATAACGATTCTTCGCCACAAATTGGTATTTTTACCGGTTGGCAAATCTGTAGAAAATATTTCAAGGAAAACCCGCAAGTGAAACTGGCAGATTTCATTAAAATGGATGCCCAAGAAATCTTTAATCAAAGTAAATACAAACCTAAAAATTAAGCACTCAAAAAGTTTAAAACATATGAAAAAGACTCAAATTACCATAGATGTAGAACTTGATGAAAACCACGTTCCCGAAAAAATGATGTGGCACGCACAAGACGGCGGAATAGAAAAAGAAGAAACCAAAGCAACCATGATTTCAGTTTGGGACGACAAAAAAATGGAAGCGCTTCGAATTGATCTTTGGACCAAAGAAATGCCGGTTGATCAAATGAAAATGTTTCTTCATCAAATTCTTATTTCGATGAGCCACACTTACCAAAGAGCAACCGGCGAAGAAGATGTTGCCGCTTGGATGGAAGAAATGGCGGAAGAATTTGCACAAAAATCAGCAATAAAAATGTAAATAAGCAATAAGCGGTATGCGATAAGCATTAAGCTTTTTTGCATGTAGCTTATATTTTTTTTAATCATATTTAAGTTTTAAAGCAGTAAAAGCCTATTGCCTAAAGCTTAAAGCCTAAAGCAATAAAAAAATCATGAATTTTAATACCAAAGTAATCCACGGTGGTCAACATCACGAATCCGCAACTGGATCGGTGAATGTACCCGTTTTTTTAACCTCAACTTTTGCGCAAAAATCTCCGGGAATTCATTCCGGTTACGAATATTCCAGAGCGGCAAATCCTACCAGACAAGCTTTGGAAGACAGTTTAGCAAGCATTGAAAACGGCGCGAGAGGTTTGGCTTTCGGTTCCGGTTTGGCGGCGATCGATTGTGTTCTTAAATTATTAAATCCGGGCGATGAAGTCATCGCGGTAGACGATCTTTACGGCGGAACTTACCGAATGTTCACCCGACTTTTTGAAAAATATCAGTTGAAATTCACCTTCGTGAATTTTGATGAAGTTTCGAAAATTTCAAATTTAATTAATGATCAAACAAAATTAATCTGGATAGAAACCCCAACAAATCCTTTAATGAAATTGGTTGATATCAAAGCAGTGACTGATTTAGTAAAAGGAAAAGATATTTTGGTTGCGGTTGATAACACTTTTGCGACTCCATATTTGCAAAGACCGATCGATTTGGGTGCAGATATCGTGATGCATTCAGCGACAAAATATCTCGGCGGACATTCCGATGTAATTGCCGGTGCTTTGATTGCAAATACCGCAGAATTGGGCGAAAAATTACATTTCATTCAATTCGCAAGTGGCGGAATTCTCGGTCCACACGATTCTTATTTGGTTCTTCGAGGAATTAAAACTTTGGCTTTAAGAGTTCAAAGACATTCTGAAAACGGAATGGCTGTCGCGAAATATCTGGAATCTCATCCTGCCGTGGACAAAGTAATTTATCCAGGTTTAGAATCTCATCCTCAACATGATTTGGCGAAAAAACAAATGAGAGATTTCGGTGGAATGGTTTCTTTCACTTTTAAATCCGGAAAAAAAGAAGATGCCATCAAGTTTTTAGAAAAACTAAAAGTATTCACTTTAGCTGAATCTTTGGGCGGCGTGGAATCTTTGGCCAATCATCCAGCTTTGATGACACACGCTTCTATTCCTGCAGAAAAACGAGCAGAATTGGGCATTACCGACGATTTAGTTCGATTGAGCGTTGGAATTGAAGATGAAGCTGATTTGATTGCTGATTTGGAAAAAGCTTTTTCTTAACATTAATATTTTTTAACCACAAATATTAAAAAATAAACCTTCAAGTTCCGAAAAGCTTGGAGGTTTTTTATACTTTTGAGCATGACAGAATTTCAAAAATACATTCAGCGATATTTAGATCTTATTCCATCTGAAAATTGGTTGGAAGAAATGAAAAAATCGGGTGAAAAAACTATTTCACTTTATTCATTTTTAGCAGAAGAACAATCAAATTTCGCTTACGCAGAAGGAAAATGGACGCTGAAAGAACTTTTGCAACATTTAATTGATGCAGAAAGAATTTTCGCTTACCGAGCTTTGCGTTTTGCCAGAAAAGACAGAACCGAACTTCCGGGTTGGGACGAAGAAGCGTATGCACAACATTATTTTCCGGCTGAAAGATCAATACAAAATCTTGTTGAAGAATTTGAAATCGTGAGAAAATCTTCTACTCTTTTTTTTGAAAATTTAAATACAATTCAACTTTCGGAAACAGGAATTGCCAACGGAAACGAAATTTCGGTTGAAACCATTGGGAAACTGATTGTTGGGCATAATATTCATCATTTGAATATTATTGAGGAAAGGTATTTATCAAAATTTTAATAAAAAAATGAACTGTCCCTGCTGTTCCGGAAAACTTTACGAAAATTGCTGTAAACCCTTTCACACGGGCGAAAAACATGCTCCAACTGCGGAAGCTTTGATGCGTTCGAGATTTTCGGCTTTTGCGATTCCGAATGGTGAATATTTGATGAAAACCACGCTTCCGACGAAAAGAAAATTCCACAACAAAAAAGATTTACAAGAATGGGGCGAAATCAACGAGTGGACGAAATTGGAAATTTTGAAATCATCTTTAAACCAAGTTGAATTCAAAGCTTATTACAATGACGAAAACGGAAAACCACAAATTCATCATGAATTTTCGTTGTTTCAAAAAGAAAATGACCGTTGGCATTACGTTTCCGGCGAATTTCTAAGTTAGAAAACCAACTATTTTTTCTGATTTTCTGCCTTCTTTTTCTGTCTTAAAACATACAAATACAAACTTTCAACTTTCGTTCTTGCCCAATCGGTTTTTCGCAAAAATTTCAGTGAGGAATTGATGCTCGGATTATCAGTGAAACATTTAATATTAATTTGCTCACCGAGTTTTTCAAAACCGTCGTAATATTCGACTAATTCTTCCAAAATTGCGTCCAGACGTTTTCCGTGTAAAGGATCTTTAGATTTTTCTTCCATAATTATTGGTAAAATTAGCAATAAAAATTAATCTTAGAGCCCATTTTAAAACCGAAATTTTCGTTCATTTATTTTTAAATTTGCCTTTCAAAAGAACAAACTTTCAATTATGCAAAATCTCATCGATACTTTAAAATCTGGCGGAACGATTCTTTACCCAACCGATACCATTTGGGGAATCGGCTGCGACGCAACAAATATTGATGCTATCAACAAAATCTTTGAAATCAAAAAACGCGAGAAAAACAAATCGATGATTATTTTGGTGGAATCTGAAAAACGACTTCAAGATTTGGTGGAAGTTCCCGAAATGGCGTGGGAAATTATGGATTTATCGGAAAAACCAGTTACTATAGTTTATGATAATCCGAAAGGTTTGCCCAAAGAATTGCTCGCGGACGACGGAAGCATCGGAATTCGATTGATAAAAGACAATTATCTGAAAAAATTGATCGGAAAACTGAACAAACCGTTGGTTTCAACCTCAGCGAATTTAAGTGGCGACAAATCACCATTGAAATTTTCGGACATTAACCAAGAAATCATAAATTCTGTAGATGCTGTTGCGGAAGAAAACCACGAAAAAATCTCGGAATATTCGGGTTCTTCGGTGATTCGGTTATGGAAAGACGGCCGCGTAAAAGTATTGCGCGAGTAATTTAAAATTCAGAATTTCGCCAATCATTCAATAAAAAAATCCGGAGGAAATTCTCCGGATTTTGCGTTTTATTTCTTTAAATATTCATCAAAATAATCGGTTACTTTTTGCATCAAATGAACTCGATCTTTCCCTAAAACATTGTGTTCATGTCCAGGATAAACGAAATAATCGAGCTGAACGCCATTGTCAACAGCGGATTTCAGGAACTTCACCGAATGTTGCCAAACCACCACATTATCTTGCGCGCCGTGGATCATTAAAAGTTTGCCTTTCAAATTCTGAACTTTATCCAAAAGATTGGCTTGTTTGTAACCTTCCGGATTATTCTGTGGCGAATCCATATATCTTTCAGTATACATAATTTCATACATTTTCCAGTCGATTACCGGTCCGCCCGCAACTCCAACTTTGAAAACATCCGGATATTTCAACATAAAACTCGTCGTCATAAAACCACCGAAACTCCAACCATGAATACCCAGTTTATCGGCATTTACATAAGGTAAAGATTTCAAATATTCCACTCCTTTCAGTTGATCTTTCATCTCCACTTCACCTAAATGACGGAAAACGGCTTGCTCAAATTTCAACCCACGATTGGAAGAACCGCGACCATCCATGGTGAAAATTACATATCCTTTTTGCGCCATAAATTCATACCAAAGATTCCCTGAAGCCGGAAAACTATTGGTCACCAACTGCAAATGTGGCCCGTTGTAAAGGTAAACGATCGTCGGATATTTTTTGTTGGGATCGAAATCGGTTGGTAGAATAATTTTTCCGTAAAGTGGCGTTCCGTCGTCGGCTTTTAAGGTCACATTCTTGATTTCCGGTCTCTGGTAATTTTTCAAAGAATTCTCGGAAGTCAGGATATTTTTAGATTTCGCGGTGTTCGTGTTGATTAAATTTACAACTCTTGGTGAATTTGCATTGCTGAAAGAATCATAAAGCCAAGAACCATCTTTGCTGAGAATTCCGGCGTGCATTCCGGCAGAATTATCTAATTTTTGGGTTCGGAAATTGCTCCAATTGATCTTGTAAAGATGTCTTTCCAATGGAGATTCTTGGGTTGAAGTATAATAAATTTCTTTCTTTTTTTCATTAAAACCCAAAATATCCGTCACCAGCCAATCGCCTTTGGTCAATTGCGCCACCAAACCTTTTTCCAAATTATAATGGAAAAGATGGTTGTAACCGGTGCGTTGACTTTGCCAAATAAAATCGGTTTTAGAATTCGGGAAGAACAACAATGGGTGTTGCGGTTCCACATAAATCTCAGATTTTTCCTCGAAAATCGTTTTCATTAAATCTCCTGAATCAGTACTATATTGATTCATTTTCAAATCGTTCTGATCACGATTGAGAATGCCCACAAAAATAGATTTCGAATCGGGATTCCATGTAATTGCGGTCAAATATTGTTCTGCATCACCATCAACTTTCAAGAAGTTGGTTTTTCCGGTTTTGATATCAAAAATCCCCAAAGTTACATGATGAGAAGGCGTTCCCGCCATTGGATATTTGATGTTTTTATTCACGGCAGGAGTTACGCTCCAATCGATAATTGGATAAGAAGTTACCATCGATTGATCCATTCGGTAAAAAGCAATTTTGGAATTGTCCGGCGAAACGAAAATGCCTTTTTCTATTCCAAATTCACGTTGATGAACGGCTTGTCCGTTGACGATATCTTCATTTTCATCCTTGGTAATCGCGGTGGTTTTTCCGTTTAAATTTAAATAAAGATTATTTTTAATAGTATAAACAAAACCTTGGTTGTTACCTAATAATTCTACATTTTCGGCCGACTGATCCAAAGTTATCCAGTCTTTTACTTTCCATTCTTTTCCGTTGCGTTCTACCCAAAAATATTTTGAATTTTGGGTGAAATATCCTTTATCATTATTAATAAAAGTAATTCTTGGAAAAGATTTCAGTTGAAGATCCGGCGCAAGATTTTTATTGAGTTGATAGAGCGAAACCAGCGTATCCTGCTTCATCCCTGCAACTTCAGTTACCAAATATGCATTTTTGGTTGATTGATAAAAGGCCTTGTTATCATCACTCCACGAGAATTGGGAAATATTTTTTACCGCCAGATTGCTTCTCAATCCGTTTACTGCTTCTGCGATGGTGAATTTCTGGTTTTGTGCAAAGAAAGAACTTCCCGCAACGAGGAACAATAAAGAAAATTTTGAAAATTTCATTTCTTAAAAATTAGATGGCTAAAAGTAAGAAATAAAAACGAGTTGTTAAAAAAACGTTAAGGTGTTTTGTAGTATCAATAGATAATTCCGGCAAAAGGATCATTTTGTGTTTTAGGCTTGTTCCAATGGTATTGATGCGTCCAATAAGCCAATTTCATAGAAAGAATTCCCAAACCCGCACCGAAAAGCACATCTGAAACATAGTGTTTATTGTTCATCATTCGCATCACTCCAATTCCTGTGGCAACACTGTACGAAACATACGGAACCCATTTGTATTGCTCACCGTATTCTATTGAAAGCATCGTAGCGCCCGCAAAAACATTAGCAGTATGACCCGATGGAAATGAATATGCGGTTCCGTCGGGGCGAGTTTGATTTAAAGTTTTCTTTAGAAGATAAACCACTCCAAGGTTGAAAATTTGGCCTTTTAGTAATATTGCGGTTCTGTTTTTCCAGTCGGTTCGAGGTTTCATTCCGGCCCATTCGAAACCGTAGATCGCAACAAAGGGAGCAAATTGTGCATAATCATCAAAATGATTGCTAAAACCAAAAAGATGCTCGTTTCTTTCCTCCACGATTTCATTTTTCAGAGATTCGCGCCCATTTCCATTTGTAATGATCCCAGAAAGTATTAATCCTGAGGGAACATAAAGCTTTTTATACTTAAAGTCGAATTTTTTATAATCAACTGAAATACTGTCTTTTTGCTGCGAAAAGCTCAGAAAGAAAAAATTAAAAACGAACAATAATAAAACCAATTTTCTCATAGCGCCATTTTAAGTCAAATCTAAGAAAAAGAACTCCATTCAGTGTTAAAGAATATTAATTTTCTATGGGAATCCTTTTTAATTAATAATTTTAATAACTCAAAATAAAATCATTTCTTAACCTACATCAATGGAGTGAGTATGGAAGTAGAAGTATCTTTGCATCAAGAAATTTAAAAATTAATTAAAAAAAATAAAATAATGGCAACAAAATGGAATTTAGACCCAACTCATAGTGAAATTACTTTCAAAGTAAGACACATGATGATTTCTAACGTAAAAGGATCTTTCACTAATTTCTCTTCAGAATTGGAAAGCGAAGATGATACTTTTAAAAACGTAACTGCAAAAGCTACCATTCAAACAGATTCTGTAAACACTAACAATACCGATCGTGATAACCACTTGAAAAGTGAAGAATTCTTCAACGCGGCTACACATCCTGTGATTACTTTTGAATCTAATTCTTTAAACAACGAAATCACTGGTAACTTAACCGTGAATGGTGTTACAAAACCGATTACTTTAGATGTAGAATTCGGAGGAATCAATGTAGATCCTTGGGGAAATACAAAAGCAGGTTTCTCTTTCGAAGGAAAAATTAAAAGAAGCGACTTCGGATTGAACTGGAATGCTGCACTAGAAGCAGGTGGCGTAATGGTTTCGGATGACGTAAAAATTGCAGGTGAACTGCAGTATGTAAAAGCATAAATAATTTCATAGTTTATTTTTTTTTCAAAGTTCATCCGGGATTTCCTGTGATGAACTTTGATTTTTTAAAAATAAAAACATAAATAAAAATGAATCTCAACGACTTAACCAAAATTTCCGGTCAGTTTCAAAATACCGAAAAAATGCCGGTTCTCTTTCTAGGTCACGGTTCTCCGATGAATGCAATTGAAGAAAATCAATTTGTACAAGGTTTCCGGAATATTTCTAAAGAAATTCCAAAACCCAACGCAATTCTTTGTATTTCAGCGCATTGGTTTACGAACGGAACTTTTGTAACAGCGATGGATATGCCCAAAACCATCCACGATTTTTATGGTTTTTCGAAAGAACTTTTTGAGGTTGATTATCCAGCTCCTGGAAGTCCAGAACTTGCTCGCGAAACTGCTACACTTCTCCTCCCAGAAACCGTAGAAGAAGATCACAATTGGGGATTGGATCACGGCGCTTGGAGCGTCATCAAACATCTTTATCCCAATGCCGAAATTCCGGTAATTCAGTTGAGCATCGATTATACAAAGCCACCTCAATATCATTTTGATCTTGCTAAAAAGCTACAAAAATTGCGAGAAAAAGGAATCCTAATCATCGGAAGCGGAAATATCGTTCACAACCTCCGAATGGTGGATTGGAAAAACATCAACACTGTTGGAGCCGGTTGGGATTGGGCAATTGAAGCCCGCGAAAAAACCAACAATTGGCTTTTGGATGGTAATTTTCAGAATTTAATTGATTACCAACAACAAGGAATCGCGCTGCAAACTGCGGTACCAACTCCCGATCATTATTTACCTTTGATTTATTCTTTAGGTTTAAAAGAAAATTCAGATTCACTTTCGTTATTCAATGACGAGTTAATCGGCGGAAGTTTGAGCATGACCAGTGTGAGAATTGGATAAAAAAGAAAGAGGTTGCCTTTTCGGGACAGCCTCTTTTTTTTAGAAAAAATACCAAAAATTGGAATGATAAGATTTCGAAATCTTCTTGGTGCAGCCATTTAAACTCACCTGGAGTTCCATTTGATCAATCACATGATCATTGGTTACCTCAAATTCTCCTTTTTGATTGGATGATGTCTTTTTCGTTCCGTCGCGGTAAGTGGCGGTCCAGAGATAAGAGTAATTTTTCTCGGTAGTTTCTGCCTCGAAAACTACTTTCTTTTCTCCACTTCTTTTTTCATTAAAAACCTGCAGCAGAATATCACATTTGTCGGGCTCGCCGGCTTTGAGATTTGTTGTTGGCTCAATGATTTTAATTTGTTTGCTGCATTTCAATCGATTATTTTTTGAATTAATTTCTACCGAAAAAACAGCATCACCGGGAACCGAGCCTTTCAATTTAACTTCATTTTTGTTCGTATCTCCTTCAAAAATAATTTTCTGATCAAGATAAATCCACTGATAACAATCAGCGCAAACATCTCCTAGATTTGAAACTTTATAAATCTGCTTTTCACCGACTTCAATGATATCAGCACCGATGATGGTACACTGCGAAAACAAAATACTGAAATTCAGTATCGCTAAAGAAAGTAAAATTTTTTTCATCGTTTTGTGTTTTTAATTGTTAAACCTGAATAACTCCCAGATTGAATTTTTCGGTAATCGGAGCGTGGTTTGCGGCTTCAATTCCCATAGAAATCCATTTTCTTGTATCAACCGGATCGATAATCGCGTCGGTCCACAACCTTGCTGCTGCATAAGTTGGCTCGGTTTGCTTTTGATATTTTTTCGCAATAGAATCCAAAATTTCCTGATGTTCGGTTTCTGAGATCACTTTGCCTTGTTTTTTTAAGGTTGAAGTTTGTATTTGTGCAAGAACTTTAGCCGCTTGCGCACCGCCCATCACCGCGAGTTCCGCCCATGGCCAAGCTACAATTAATCTCGGATCATAAGCTTTTCCGCACATTGCGTAATTTCCTGCGCCGTAAGAATTTCCGGTAATTACCGTGAATTTTGGAACAACAGAATTGGAAACTGCATTCACCATTTTCGCTCCATCTTTAATGATTCCGCCGTGTTCAGATTTCGATCCCACCATAAAACCAGTCACATCTTGCAAGAAAATTAAAGGGATTTTTCTTTGGTTACAGTTCGCAATAAATCTTGTTGCTTTATCCGCAGAATCCGAATAAATAACGCCGCCAAACTGCATTTCACCTTTTCCGTTTTTTACCAATTTTCTTTGGTTTGCAACAATTCCTACACTCCAACCATCAATTCTTGCGGTTGCACAAATAATCGATTTGCCGTAATCGCCTTTGTATTCTTCAAATTCGGAGTTATCAACCAAACATTTAATGATGTTAAAAGTATCATATTGATCAGCTCGTGAAACCGGCATGTGACCGAAAATGTCTTCAATTTTCTCTTTCGGAGGTGCACTTTCGATTCGATCGAATCCTGCTTTTTCGTAATCTCCAATCGATTTCATGATATTTTTAATTCTATCGAGTGCATCTTTATCATCTTTCGCCTTATAATCGGTAACGCCCGAAATTTCGCAATGAGTTGTTGCTCCGCCCAAAGTTTCATTATCAACGGTTTCCCCAATTGCAGCTTTCACCAAGTAACTTCCCGCCAAAAATATAGATCCGGTTTTGTCCACAATCATCGCTTCATCACTCATAATCGGAAGATATGCGCCACCGGCAACACAACTTCCCATCACCGCAGAAATCTGGATAATTCCCATTGCACTCATTTTGGCATTATTTCGGAAAATTCTCCCAAAATGTTCCTTATCCGGGAAAATTTCATCTTGCATCGGCAGGAAAACTCCGGCAGAATCCACAAGATAAATGATCGGTAGTTTATTTTCCATCGAAATTTCCTGAGCTCTGAGGTTTTTCTTGGCTGTAATTGGAAACCACGCACCGGCTTTCACCGAAGCATCATTGGCAACCACCAAACATTGTTTTCCGGAAATATATCCCATCACCACTACCACGCCTCCACTTGGACAACCACCTTGTTCTTGGTACATTTCAAAACCTGCAAAACCACCAATTTCAATAGATTCAGAATTTTTGTCGAGCAAATATTCAATTCTTTCTCGGGCAGTTAATTTTCCTTCTTCTCTTTGTTTTTGCAAACGTTTTTCACCACCGCCTTTCTTTATTTCCGCGAACAAACGGTTGATTTCAGCGAGTTTTAATTTATTTTGGTCTTCTCTTTTATTAAATTCGATATCCATTGTTGAAAAAAATTTGTCTAAAGATAAGTTTTTTGAGGATACTTTCTTGTAGAATAGTTTTGAATTTTAACCTATTGTATTTCAAAAATTTAAATAAAAACCTCAATAAAATAAAAAAAATTAATGTAAAATAAATTTCCAGATTTTCCGTTAATAAAACTGAAATCCTAAAATAGTTCCTCGGTTTTGTTTTGAGCAAACCGGTTCCTAGTTTATTTTTTTAATAGTTTATTATTTGAAGACCCCAAAAGTTGCAAAGATTTTTGGGGTTTTTTATGTAATAATCAGGAATTAAAGCCATAATTTGGCTATAATTTAAAACGGAATTGTAGATTTGCATGAAATAAAATCTAAAAATCTGTGTTCAAAAATTCTGCGCTATTTCGTTTACATCTTATTGTTTTTTTGTGGGGATTCACCGCCATTTTAGGAAAACTCATTCATGCAAATGCTCATATTTTGGTTTTCTATAGGATGTTTTTTGCAGCGTTTTTTTTGTACATTTTCATTCGTTTTGTTAAAAAAGATCGTTTAAAGGTTTCCAAAAAGCTATTCTTACAATTGGCTGCAATTGGAGGTTTCATGGCGTTTCACTGGTTGTGTTTTTTCTATTCCATCAAGGTTTCCAATGTGGCGATTGCACTAAGTTGTCTGTCGCTTTCTACCTTGTTTGCTGCGATTTTGGAACCCATAATTTTCCGGCGAAAAATTGACATTTCCGAAGTCATCATGGGAATCGTGATCGTGATTTGTATGGGCCTTATTTTCAAAACAGAGTTTCACTACAAACAAGGAATCTTTTTTGGCGTATTGACAGCACTTTTCGGAACTATTTTTTCTGTTTACAACGGAAAAATTTATGGAAAAACGAGTCCCGGAAATATCATTTTTTACGAAATATTCTCAGGATTTCTGATTCTTTCTGTATTTTATCTTTTTACGGGCCAACTTTCTCAACTTAATGAAATAAGTTACCGCGATTTAGCGTTAATCATATTATTGGCAAGTCTTTTTACGGCATTCCCGATGTTGGAATCGGTGAAACTGATGAAATACATTTCTCCTTTCACCCTCATTCTTACAGTAAATTTGGAGCCGGTGTACGGAATTATCCTTGCATTTTTTATCTTTGGAGAATCCGAAAAAATGAGCCCTATATTTTACGTCGCTTCTGCGGTAATGATTTTGGCCATTGTTGCAAATGGAGTGATCAAAGCAAGAAGAGCCACTAAAAAAATAGAAATTTGATGAAAAAAATACTCTTTTCCCTTTTTATTTTTTACGGAATATTTTCCGATGCGCAAATCATCAGAAAATATTCTAATGAATTTCTCAATATCGGAGCCGGCGCGAGGGGCCTTGCAATGGGCGGTGCAGTAATTGCCAATCAAAACGATGTCTATTCGCCGATGTGGAATCCGGCTGGATTAATCGGAATCGAAAGAGATTGGCAAGGCGCAGCGATGCACGCTGAATATTTCGAATCGATCGCGAAATATGATTATCTTGCTTATGCAAAACCTTTAGATAATAACGGTGGTGTTTTTGCCATTTCCGTGGTTCGACTTGGTGTTGATAATATTTTGAACACTACCCAAATGATTGATTCTGAAGGAAATATTGATTACGATAAAATCACCAGTTTTTCCCAATCGGATTATGCAGCTTTGCTTTCATACGCTTTCAGACCTGGTGGAAACCAAAAATTATCAATGGGTGTGAATGCAAAATTAGTTTACAGAAATGTAGGAAAATTTGCAAGCGGTTATGGTTTCGGATTCGATTTAGGATTACTTTATAACGACGATTCTGGCTGGAATTACGGAGCGATGTTGCGTGATGCAACTACTACAGTGAATTTCTGGACGGTGAACCAAAAAGAGCTTTCAGCGGTGGTAAATGGTGAAGAATTCAACCCTGCTCCAAAAGATAAAATGGAAATCACCATGCCAAAACTAAATTTGGGGATGAGTAGAAATTTCGAAATCAATCGAGATTTGGAACTGCAACCTGAAGCTGGACTGAACATCGATTTCGCTAAAACTGCAGCCTTAATTTCTACAGATTTCGCGAGTATAACGCCTTACGCTGGAGCTGAACTGAAATTTCAGGATATGATTTTTGTGCGTTTAGGGGTAAATCGTTTTCAAACCATCACCGATATCGAAGATCTAAAAAGGAAAGTTTCTTTTCAACCAAGCGGCGGAATCGGGATTAAATATCAAGGTTTAACTTTGGATTACGCGATTACCAATTCCGGAATCGGAGGTTCGAATTTTTTCTCCAATTTCTTTTCCCTAAAATTAGATATGGGAGATTTCAGGAATTAATCTATCTTTAATTAAAATTTTATTCATGAAAAAGCTTCTGTTATTTTCTTTGTTAATGGCTTTTGCAACAGGCTTTAGCCAGAATATTTCTGATTACGCTTATGTTTATATTCCTAAAGAATTTCAGGATGCGAAGGCCAATAAATATGGTTTGAAAGATTTACTAAAAAGCAAACTAAAAGCAAAAAAATACATCATCGTAGAAGAGCCAACCAATTCGACTTGCGAGATGCTGAAAGCGGAAGTTGCGGATACGAGCAATTTTATGAAAAATAAAGTGCAGATTAGTTTTAAAGATTGCAACAACAAAGAAATCGCCAACTACGAAGGGAAATCGAGCATCAAAGAATTCGAACCCGGAATGAAGGAAGCTTTGCAATTCGCCATGAGTAATGTTGCAGTTTCCGCGCCGAAAAGTTCAGAAATGGTCGTTTTAAAGGAAAAATCTGAACCAGTTTCTGAAAAAATTACAGAAAATAAAGTGGAACATTCTACCACGAAAAATGAAACTCCTGCCGAAAATAAAGCGGAAAGTTTCAGCAACGGATTTTTAAATTTAAACAAAATTACCATTTCTCAAAACCAATTCATCCTCGCAAATCCAAATAATTCGGTTCCTTTTGCTATTTTTAAAGCTTCTACGAAGAAAGACGTTTACCACGTACAACTGGAAAACGGAAGCCACACTTTGGGCTATTTTGAAAACGGAAAAATCGTGATTGAAATTCCTACTTCCGACGGAAATTATAAAAAAGAAGAGTTTCTGAAGAAATAATTCGGCTGGAAATCACCCGTTTTCGGAAGGATTAAAAAACTCCCAAACCTTTGTTCCACGGCTTTTTCCGATAATTTCTTCTAAAGTTTCACGAGAAGATTCTTTCACTCGCTTCACCGATTTAAGTTTAGAAAGCAAAAGTTCGATCGCTTTTTCGCCAATTCCTGGAATTTCCTCGAGTTCAGATTTTATGGTCGAATTTTTTCTGCGCGTTCGGTGATGTTTCACTCCAAAACGGTGCGATTCGTCACGAACTCTTTGCAAAATTTTCAACGTTTCCGATTTTTTATCCAAATACAACGGAATCGAATCTTCCGGAAAATAAATTTCTTCTAACCGTTTTGCAATGCCGATAATCGTGATTTTTCCGTAAAGTCCGAGTAATTTTAAACTTTTCACGGCCGAAGAAAGTTGACCTTTTCCACCATCGATCAAAATCAGTTGCGGAAGCGGTTCGTTTTCGTCAAGAAGCCGTTTGTAGCGGCGATAAATCACTTCTTCCATCGTGGCAAAATCGTTCGCTCCTTCCACCGTTTTTGGATGAAAAATTCGATAATCGGCTTTGCTCGGTTTACCATCTTTGAAAACCACACACGCCGAAACAGGGTTCGTTCCTTGAATATTTGAGTTATCGAAACCTTCAATGTGGCGCGGTTCTGTCGGCATTCGCAGCAATTTTTGCATTTCCGCCATGATTCGGTTCGTGTGTCGCTCTGGATCGACGATTTGTACGGCTTTTAGTTTTTCAATGCGGTATTCTTTCGCGTTTTTTTCGGATAATTCTACGATTCTTTTTTTGTCACCAACTTTCGGAACGATCAATTTCACATTCGGAATTTCCAAACTCAAATGAAATGGAATCAAGATTTCTTTTGAATAGGAATTAAATTTTTGTCGAATTTCGATCATCGCCTCTTCTAAAATATCTTCGTCGGTTTCTTCGAGAACCTTTTTAATTTCTGTGGTAAAACTCTGGATGATACTTCCATTCTGAATTTTAAAATAGTTGACATAAGCCGCGGTTTCGTCGCTCGTCATCCCGAAAACATCCACATCATCAATATTTGGGTTTACAACGGTGTGTTTGTGCTGATAATCTTCCAACATATCAATTCTTTCCTTGATGAATTGGGCATTTTCAAACTCCAAATTTTCCGCGTATTTCATCATTTGATTGATCAAATATTCCTTCGCCAAACGGAAATCACCTTTGATAATCCCACGAATTGCATTGATTTTTTGGTCATATTCTTCCTTGAGTTCCAACATTTCACACGGACCTTCGCAATTTTTAATGTGATATTCCAAGCAAACTTTATATTTTCCAGCTTCAATTCTTTCCGGTGAAAGATTCAAATTGCAAGTTCGGATTTTATAAATATGTTTAATGGTATCAAGCAAAACCTTTGCTGGACGAACTTTCGCGTAAGGTCCGAAATATTCCGAACCATCTTTAATTTTCGTTCTGGTCAGAAAAATTCTAGGGAAATCTTCATTTTTAATGCAAATCCACGGATAAGATTTGTCGTCTTTCAGCATCACATTATAAAACGGTTGATGTTCTTTGATAAGGCTATTTTCAAGCAAAAGCGCGTCATATTCACTCGGAACAATCGTAGTTTCCAACCGGTGAATTTTCCCAACCATTATTCGAGTTCGGTAACCTGAAAGATTTTTATTGAAATAAGAAAGTACTCTTTTCTTCAAATGTTTTGCCTTTCCAACGTACAAAAGTTGGTCATTTTTGTCATAATATCGATAAACGCCGGGTTCCGAAGGCAAAGTTTTCAGTTGAAGATCAAGTGCGGGATTCATTCCACAAAAATAAGGAATTGATTTTTGATTTGGCCATCAATTATGATTTCAAAAGTTTCATTTTAGAAGCCGGAATTAGTTTTAGGATTTTCTCTAAATAATTGTATTTTTAAGCAAATTTTAAACTAATGATTTACGGCATCGATACTTTTACAATTTCTGATATCATGGCGATCCTTGATGATCCCAAAAAAGCAAAACTCACCAAAGAATCCAAACAAAAAATCCTGCAATCTCAGCAAAATGTGCAAAAGATTGTCGCTTCAGATCGTACTGTTTATGGGATTAATACAGGTTTTGGACCTTTGTGCGATGTGAAAATTTCGGAGGAAGAAACTGCGCAACTTCAACATAATTTAATTATTTCTCACGCAGTTGGCGTAGGAAAACCAATCTCGAAAGAACTCTCAAAAGTGATGATGATTTCAAAAATTCATGCCCTTTCAAAGGGTTTTTCGGGAGTTTCATTGGAAGTAATTGAGCGATTGATTTTCATGCTGGAAGAAGACATCATTCCGGTTGTTCCGGAGCAAGGATCCGTAGGAGCTTCTGGAGATTTGGCGCCTTTAGCTCATTTGGTTTTACCGCTTTTAGGATTAGGAAAAGTTTGGCAAAATGATGAAATCCGAAATACCGCCGAAGTTTTGGCTGAAAAAGAGATTAAACCTTGGATTTTGGGACCAAAAGAAGGTTTAGGATTGATCAACGGAACTCAATTTATTCTGGCTCATGCAATTTTAGGTTTAAATAAATTCGAATATCTTCTCGATTTGGCCGATTTAACAGCAGCTTTGAGCTTGGAAGCGTATCGAGGAAGCGCAAGTCCTTTTAAAAAAGAACTTCACGATATTCGCCCATTTTCCGGAAGCAAAAAAGTAGCCGCAAGAATGCTGAAATTCTTGAAAAATTCTGAAAATCTTCACGCCCACGAATTTTGTGATCGAGTTCAAGATCCATATTCGATGCGATGCGTGCCGCAAGTTCATGGTGCGAGCAGAAATGCCTTTGAACACTTGAAAAATTTGGCGGAAATAGAGCTTAATTCCGTTACCGATAATCCAATTGTTTTAAGCGCTGAAGAATCAATTTCTGGAGGGAATTTTCATGGTCAATTGCTCGCTCTACCTTTAGATTATTGCACTTTGGCCGCTGCGGAACTCGGAAATATTTCCGACAGAAGAAGCTATCTACTACTTGAAGGTAAATTTGGATTACCAAGATTATTAACAGAAAGTTCAGGATTAAATTCTGGTTTTATGATTCCACAATACACCACCGCTGCATTAGTTACAGAAAATAAAACATTGTGTTTTCCGGCATCGGCAGATTCCATTCCGACGAGTTTGGGACAAGAAGATCATGTTTCGATGGGAAGTATTTCAGGAAGGAAATTCAATCAAGTTTTAGGAAATTTAGAAAATATTCTCGCGGTAGAACTCATGTTTGCCGCTCAAGGATTAGAATTCCGAAGACCAGCAAAATGCTCGAAATATGTAGAAAACGCCTATAATCTCATCCGTACAAAAGTAGCGAAATTAGAAGACGACAGATTAATTGGTGAAGATATGTTGGTCATTGCGCAATTAATTCGTGAGAGAAAATTTGAAGTAAATTAAAAAGGATGAAAAAAAATATTATTGCAATCACATTTTTGATGTTCGGAGTTTTTGCAAGTGCTCAAACTAGTAAAGATGTAAAAATTTCCGAATTACTAGAGACGATGGGCAGTACACAAGCGATGAAAACATCATATGAATATATGATAAGCTATTACAAACAAAATAATCCGCAAATCTCGCCAGAATATTGGGATAAGGCGGCTACACTAGTAAACTATGAAGATTTAATCAAAAAACTGGTTCCTTTATATTCCAAACATTTTACTGAGCAGGAAATAGAAGATCTCATTGCTTTCTATCGTACAACTATAGGTAAAAAGATGATTGATAAAATGCCCGTAATCCTCCAAGAAAGTATGGAAATTGGGAGAACATGGGGCATGGAACTAGCTCAAAAAATTGAAAAAGAAATTTCGGTTGCTCCCAAAAAGGAATATTCGTCCCCTCCTCCTCCGATGCATGCAAAATAATTAAGCACAAAAGGATTAATAGAGAAGATATAACAAAAAAAGCTCATCAACATGGTTGATGAGCTTTTAAAAAAAACTGGCGGCGACCTACTCTCCCGCTTTCGCAGTACCATCGGCGCTAGAGGGCTTAACTTCTGTGTTCGGAATGGGAACA